>NZ_JAILXZ010000010.1 GCF_020179475.1 Novosphingobium huizhouense
GCGGTTGCGCTGCTCGGCAACACCATCGCCACCGGCGCCATGCTCTTCGTGCTGATCACGATGCTGGGGCCGATCTCGGGAGCGCACTTCAACCCGGCAGTGACGCTCGTCTTCCGCCTGCTCGGCGCGCTCGACACGCGCCAGGCGCTGGGCCACGTCGCGGCGCAGATCGCCGGCGGCATTATCGGCGTCTGGGCGGCGCATGCGATGTTCGGCCTGTCGGTGCTCGAGCTGTCGGCCAAGGTCCGCACCGGCCCCGGCCAGTGGACCGGAGAAACGATCGCCACTTTCGGCCTCGTCCTGACCATCCTCGGCACGCTGCGCCACCGGGCGCAGGCGGTGCCGGCAGCGGTTGCGCTCTACATCACCGCGGCCTACTGGTTCACCTCGTCGACGAGCTTCGCCAACCCCGCGATCACGCTCGCGCGGAGCCTGTCGGACACGTTCGCCGGGATCGCCCCGGCAGACGCGCCGGCCTTCATCGCCTGCCAGCTGGCAGGGGCGATGCTTGGCCTGGGCCTTGCCCGCCTGCTCTTTCCCGAAGCCGATCTCGCCAAGGATGCCCTCGCCGATGCCTGAAGCCGCCCGCGCGACCAACACCGTCATCAACACCGCGACCAACACCGCCCCGATCGACATCGTCGTCTACCACAACCCGGCCTGCGGCACCTCGCGCAACACCATCGCGATGATCCG
>NZ_JAILXZ010000011.1 GCF_020179475.1 Novosphingobium huizhouense
TTTCTGGAAGAGGCGGGCGTGCCCTATGACCTGACGCTGATCGATTTCGGCAAGCAGGAGCAAAAGGCACCCGACTACCTCAGGCTGAATCCGAATGGCAAGATCCCCACCATCGTGGATCGTGCCGAGGACCGCGCTATCTTTGAATCCGGCGCGATCCTGTGGCACCTGGCCGAGAAATACGGCCAATTCCTGCCCCACGGCGCAGCGGCACGATCCGAGGTGATGCAGTGGCTGTTCTTTCAGGTCGGCCATGTCGGCCCGATGATGGGACAGGCGATGTATTTCCAGCGCATCGCTGCGCCGAACGGGCATGAAGAACCCTTCTCGATCAAGCGTTATCGCGACGAAACGCGGCGCCTGCTGGAGGTTCTGGACACGCACCTGCAGGGTCGCGACTGGCTGGCTGCCGGTGAATACACCATCGCCGATATGGCCGTATATCCCTGGGCCCGCGCTTATCC
>NZ_JAILXZ010000012.1 GCF_020179475.1 Novosphingobium huizhouense
ACCTTGCCGCATTTCGCAGGAAGCTGAAGGCACGCCCGGCCAACTATATCACACAACCGACCCTCAGCCTGTCGACGGTGCCGATCTTTACCCGCCACGGCCTGTCGCCCCGCCATGTCGATCTGCGCCCATTCGTGCTGGTCAGCCCGAACCGGATCAATGTGACGGCGGGCGGGCTGACGCGCGTTGCGTTGCAGAAAGGGTCGCTGGTGGTGAATTCCAGCCAGGGTGGCGGGACCAAAGACACCTGGGTGTTGGAGGACTGACGCGATGCTGGGAAAAACCGCAAATGGCCTGTTCTGGATGTATCGCTACCTTGAACGGGCAGAAAACACCGCCCGGCTGATCGAAACGGGTCAGCGGATCGCCCTGACGCGACTCGATTCCAGCGATGCC
>NZ_JAILXZ010000013.1 GCF_020179475.1 Novosphingobium huizhouense
GTTTCATCTTTCCCGGCGGGATGCTGCCCTCGCCTTCGCGCTTTCGCGCCGAGGCCGAACGGGCCGGACTTGCGATTCAGGATGCCTTTGAGTTCGGGCTGGATTATGCGCGCACCCTGCGCGAGTGGCGCAACCGTTTCGATGCCAAGCTGCCCGAGATCCGGGAAATGGGCTTTGATGAGCCCTTCATCCGCATCTGGCGTTTCTATCTTGCGGCTTGTGCGGCCTCTTTCGCGGTGGGCCGCACGGATGTGGTTCAGTATCAGATGGCGCGGGCCTGATCACGCGTCATCCTTGAACGCCTCATATGCCGTCAGTGCCCGCGCACGACCCCGCGAAAGCGAATTGGCGGGAACCGGCTTGCGGTGCAGATCGAC
>NZ_JAILXZ010000014.1 GCF_020179475.1 Novosphingobium huizhouense
TGGGGCGGTCGACATCGGGCAGGAACTTGCCGAGCGCCTCGACCGTTTCCACGGCGCTTGTTTCCAAAGGGTCAAATCCGTGACGATGATAGATTTCGGCAATACGATCCAGCATCGCCTTGCGCTCGCTCACATCTGCGCCAAAATAATCACGAAAGCCCTTTGGCGTATCCGCCTTGGGACGGGGCTGTTTTTTCTGACTTTTCGCCATGGTGCTGCCTCTTCGGCCAAATCCGAGGCTGCTGTAACGGAAGGGCGCGCTGTGGACAAGCACATGGAAGGGAATCACATGGCAGATCAGGACCGGATCGAGCGTCTGGAAGAGGCTTTGGCCCATCTGGGTCGGGTGACAGAGGAT
>NZ_JAILXZ010000015.1 GCF_020179475.1 Novosphingobium huizhouense
GACCAAGGTGGAATGCAACCCGATGACTGCGCGCATCCTTATAGCAGATGGAACAGCCACGACACGCATTACGCTGAAGGTGCGCCTGTCCGAAGTGTGCTATGATGTATGCACCGCCTCTACATTCGCCGAACTGCAGGCGCGCGCGTTGACATTCCAGCCGGACCTGGTGCTGATCGGAAGCGGTTTCACGCAAGAGCATCCGGTCCGGATCGCAATGTCACTGATGGCCGATCCCAATCTGGCCGCAGTGCCGATCGTCATGTTGGCCAATGAATCCCTCCGCCTCGAAGCATTGCGCGCCGGGGTCGCTGCGGTCTTGGATCCGGCTATTGACGAACAGATGTTGCTCGCC
>NZ_JAILXZ010000016.1 GCF_020179475.1 Novosphingobium huizhouense
GTGCAAGTCGGCTAAGGACAGGGGAAAACCCGCGTATACCTGTCGCCCCTTAGAGGGCCCGACTACGGTTGCCAGTCTCGCAATGCTGTCTGAACAGGAGCGAAGGCATGGGTGAAAAGCTGGAAGGCGTTGTCTATGCTGGCACTGGAAAACCAGTTTACAATACCCGATGTAACCCATTGAAATATATAGCCTCGGGTCCGGGTAAGTTTACGGCATACCGAATTGATTTCAAAAGGTTTTGGGTCGCCCTCCGGGCCTACCATGTCAACTTTAACCGTTTGACGACTAACGGTTTTTCTGAAAGCCTACCGGCGTATCCGTTTGGTTGGCATCATTCTGTTTTTGTTTCG
>NZ_JAILXZ010000017.1 GCF_020179475.1 Novosphingobium huizhouense
GACGCCGTTATCGAGCCGGCCGGTGGCAAAGTAGTCGAGGAAGAACAGGGGTTCGGCGCCCTGCACGATCAGGTCGTTGACGCACATCGCAACGAGGTCGATGTCGATCGCATCGTGCCGGTCGTGGTCGATCGCGAGCTTGACCTTGGTGCCGACGCCGTCGTTGCCGGCGACCAGCAGCGGATCCTTGTAGCCGGCCGCCTTCAGGTCGAAGAAGCCGCAGAAGCCGCCCAGTTCGGCATCGGCCCCGGGGCGCGCGGTCGCCTTGGCGAGCGGGCCGATCGCCTTCACCAGCGCGTTGCCGGCGGCGATGTTCACGCCCGCCTGTT
>NZ_JAILXZ010000018.1 GCF_020179475.1 Novosphingobium huizhouense
GGATCATAGCCGTGGCCGCCCCAGGGGTGGCAGCGCAATAGCCGCTTCACGGCAAGCCAGCCACCCTTAATCGCACCGTGCTTGTCGAGCGCCTCGATCGCGTACTGCGAGCACGAGGGCACATAGCGGCACGAGGGCGGCAGCACCCGCGAAGGGCCCATCTGCCAGGCCTTCGCCACCAGGATCAGCAGCCGCTTCACTTGCCCCGCCCCTGGCTCTTGCCGGGCGCCTTGCCCCCCGACCGACCCTTGCGCCCGCCCAGTCCGCGCGGCGGATCGCCCTTGCCCGCGGCGGCGCGCGCCAGGGCGCTCGCCAGTTCCTCGCG
>NZ_JAILXZ010000019.1 GCF_020179475.1 Novosphingobium huizhouense
CCTACACTCTTTCCCTACACGACGCTCTTCCGATCTAAGGTCTGGCCGCGCCCGAAGCCGCCAAGAACGCGACCACCGGCGCGGCCATGGTGCCGCTGCTGACACTGGGCATTCCGGGCAGCGCCGCCACCGCCATCATGCTGGCCGCAATGATGCTTCACGGCATCAATCCCGGCCCGCTGCTGTTCATGATGGACCCGTCGATGGTCTATACGATCTTTGCCGCCATGATCGTCGCGAATATCCTGATGATCGGCGCGGGAATCGGCGTGGCGCAGGTCTTTTCGACCCTGATGCGCACTCCTCCCGCGATCCTGGCCGCAT
>NZ_JAILXZ010000001.1 GCF_020179475.1 Novosphingobium huizhouense
CGATGCCTGAAGCCGCCCGCGCGACCAACACCGTCATCAACACCGCGACCAACACCGCCCCGATCGACATCGTCGTCTACCACAACCCGGCCTGCGGCACCTCGCGCAACACCATCGCGATGATCCGCAATGCCGGGATCGAACCCCACGTGGTCGAATACCTCAAGACCCCGCCCAGCCGCGCGCTGCTGGCGAGCCTGATCGCACGGGCCGGGATCACGCCGCGCGAACTGCTGCGTGAAAAGGGCACGCCTTATGCCGAGCTCGGCCTTGGCGACGAGAGCCTGTCCGACGATACCCTGCTCGATGCGATGATGGCGCACCCGGCGCTGATCAACCGTCCGCTTGTGGTCTCGCCGCTCGGGGTCCGGCTGTGCCGCCCGTCCGAGCAGGTGCTCGACCTGATCCCCACGCCGCAGCAGGGCGCCTTCGCCAAGGAGGACGGGGAACAGGTGATCGACGCCGCCGGCAATCGGGTAAGATGAGCGAGATGCGCCACGTCCGGCTGCGCAGGCTCGATTCCCCCGGGCACCTGCCGGCGCTCAAGCCGGCCTATTGCGACGCCAGCCCCGCGCTTGGTCTCGGCCCGATGGACCACCCGCCGCGCATCCTGTTGCTCTACGGCTCGCTGCGCGAACGCTCCTATTCGCGACTGGTGGTCGAGGAAGCGGCCCGGCTGCTCCAGTATTTCGGCTGCGAGACGCGCATCTTCGATCCTTCCGACCTGCCGTTGCCCGACCAGATGGCGGGCGACGATCATCCGGCCGTCCACGAACTGCGCGAACATTCGCTGTGGTCCGAGGGCCAGGTGTGGTGCAGCCCAGAACGGCACGGCCAGATCACCGGGATCATGAAGACGCAGATTGACCACCTGCCGCTCGCCTACAAGGGCCTGCGTCCGACGCAGGGGCGCACTCTCGCCGTGATGCAGGTCAGCGCCGGCTCGCAGTCCTTCAACTCGGTCAACACCTTGCGCGTGCTCGGCCGGTGGATGCGGATGTTCACGATCCCCAACCAGTCGAGCGTGGCCAAGGCTTACGACGAGTTCGACGCGGCAGGCCGGATGAAGCCCTCGAGCTATTACGACCGCATCGTCGATGTGATGGAGGAGCTCGTGCGCTTTACCGTTCTGCTGCGCCCCCACGCCAACCGGCTCGTGGACCGCTATTCCGAACGTGTGGAGCAGGATCGGCCGGTCGCCGCAGCAGAAATCCTCGGTTCAATTAAGTGCTAACGGTTGGCCAGATGATAGTGTGGCGCAGCAAATCGATCCGCTCTCAGTTACCCGCCAGCTCGCCACACACCGGCGCTTGATTGCTGGTCTTCTCCCAGCCGCGCACGCGCGAGATTGCTCCGTCGATTGCTTCCACCTGCCGAAGTGGGGGCCAGTGTTCCGCGTCGAAGGTCGCTTGCGTGACAATCCCGACCAACTGGGCGAAGAGTGCGCTGGCGATTGCCGGTCGATTTCCTGGGGCAATGTGCGCAAAGTCCGGGTCGGCAGCGAGCACCGCTTCGATCTGCGCCACGAAAGCGCGCATCCGCTCGCGCTGCTCGGCGGCGTATTCTGGATCGGCGATCGCCATGCCCCAGAAGCAAAACCAGACCCGCCAATCGCGAGTCACTCTGGGATCGATCGGCAGCAAGGCGCGAAACAACGCGCCGAGGTCTCCACGATCCTTGGGCTGGGAAGCATCGGTGCGCGCCTTCGAGGTCAGGGCCGCGTGACGATAGGTAAGCAGCATCAGCGCGCGCTTGTCAGGGAAGTAGTGCGTGACTGCCTTGGTGCTGAAGCCGGCTGCCGCGGCAACAGCACGCACGGTGGCAGCCTCTGCGCCTCCGGTCGCGACGAGGTCCGCTGCGATTTCGGCAAGCGTGTTGCGGCGGGCATCGTGGTCGATCACGGCTGGCATAACAGCTCCATCAGCGCAGCGTCATCGGCCGCGATCACCCGATCTAGCCACATGTGAAAGTGCTGCAAGCCGCCCTCGTTGCGCCCAAACCGCACCTCGCCCAGCAGGCCGGTTCCCATCACCTGCTGCTGGAAGGCTGAGGTCGGCATGTCCTCGTCACCCACCACGTGGGCCAGGAAGGCCGTCATGTCGGCCATCGCAGACCGCGCTGTATCATCCTGGGGGGGAGTCTCAGCGAGGAAGGTCTGCGTTGTGGTGGAGGTGTCGACCTCGGCACCCGGCACGACGATCGACAACAGGACGCAGCGGATCCCTGCGATGTAGAAGGTGTTGATCGAGGTGCCAGGGAAGAGGATCCATTCACCCATCAAAAGCGGATCGAGCGGCTCATCCCGTGTGGGCACGCGACCGAAGGCATAGAGATCGTCGGGCGCGCGCTCGCTTGCGGGTCCCTGCGGCGCGATCACCCGTTGATGTGGGCCCTGCGCGAAATAGAAGGCGCGGTTGCTCCGCTGCGGGCCGAAGGTCTCGCGGTGCAGGACTGGCAGGTGATAGAACTCGAGATGCGCGTCGAAGGCGAGCTTCCAGTTAGGGCCGGTGAGGATGCGGCTCTCGATCACGGACCAGTCGGCCAAGCCAAAGCCCGAGATCAGATCATCGATCCCGCTGAGCATTTTCGCTGGATTATGCGGACTAGCGGGATCGAGAATTGCCCAGATCAACCCAGCGCGCTCCGCGACCGGGAAACGTTTCATGGAGAGCAGCGCCTTATAGACGCGGCCAAAATCGTCGGCGCTCGCGATACCGATGAGCGCTCCGTCCTGGCTGAAGGTCCAGCCATGATAGGGACAGGTGAACCGTGCTGCCGTTCCGCAACCGCTCGCCACGGCCGCGCCGCGATGCGTGCAGGCGTTGAGAAGCACATGCGCTTTGCCTTGCCTGTCGCGCACCAGCAGCACGGGAATGCCGGCGACTTCGAGCGTCTTGTAGTCGCCGGCCTCGGGTATCTCGCACGAAGCGGCGAGCGTCAGCGGCACGCGCTGGAAGACAAACCGCTTCTCGGCTGCGAAACGCTCGGCCGAGGTGTAATGGTCCGCTTCGAGCGGCATCACACCAGCCGCGAGCGGAAAAGTGCCGTCCGCAGTGTGTCGCAGCAATGCTGCGGCATGCTTTTCGAGCGTCGATCGCGCTGCGCCGCTTATCGGTGCCTCGCGGGCGTCGACTTCGCGATCAATGTCGGTCATTTGCATCGGGCGGCCTCTCTCCTGTCACCTCTCGCTTTTGCGAGGTGATCCTGCGGCCATCTTTATGCAACACACGTTTCATATAAACTAGCGGTTCGCATAGGGAGATGCGCAAATGAACACGGCCACGATCGCCACGATGAAGGCGCTAATGGAATGGGAAGGCCAGCGTAAGGCGCCTCCGCCGGGCTTCCCGCGTCTGCCCGACGTGCCCGCTGCGCGTTACACCAGCGCCGACTATTACGCGCTGGAGCAGGAGCATATCTTCCGCGCCACATGGCTGTTCGCTGCGCATCTGGACGAGGTGCCCGAGCCGGGCAGCTTCATGCGCTGGAACAACGCTGGCGATCCGATCATCATCGTCCACGGCACCGACGGGGTGGTGCGCGCCTTCTACAACACCTGCCGGCACCGCGGCGCGCCAGTGGTGACCGAAGACAAGGGCTGCACGCGGCGGCTGGTGTGCCCTTACCACGCCTGGACCTACAAGACCGATGGCACCTTGATCGGCGTGCCCGAACGTCAGGACTTTGTCGATCTCGACTTGGCAACGCGCGGCCTCATCCCGGTCCGCTGCGAGATGTTCGGCAATCTGATCTTCGTGAATTTCGACGATCACGCGCCCTCGTTGCGCGATTTTCTCGGCCCGATTGCGCAGGAGTGGGAGGAGTTCGGCTTCGACAAGCTGCGCCTCGCCGCGCGGCACTCCTTCGACCTGGCATGCAATTGGAAGGTGGCGATGGAAGCGAACATGGAGGTCTACCATGTGCCTTTCATCCACCCCGACACGGTCGCGCCGCTGGTGGATGCCAAACGCAACGTGAATCACCTTTATGCAGGCGGACACGGCCGCATGCTCGCCCCGCCCCCACGCACCCTCAAGGGCACGCATGTCCGCGCGCTCGAGAACGCGCCGAACTGGGCCACCATCGATACCGTGGGCGAGTTGGGGCGCACTCACACGCAGAGCTACACGATCTTCCCCAACTGGGTTTCGCCACTCTCCAACTATTTTGTCCCGCCGCTGATCTTCTGGCCGACCTCGCTCAACACCACTCGGCTGGAGCTCATCACGATGGCTCCTGACTGGGGAGACGGCGAGGCGCCAGACCTTTGGACCGTCCCCGACGCGACCTCTCCCAATGGGCGTGCGATGGCCAAGCTCATCCAGGAAGACACGCAGTTTGGAGAGGCGATCCAGCGCTCGATGGAAAGCCGCGGGTTCAAGAGCGTGCCGCTCAGCTACCAGGAATCTCGGATTTATTGGTTCCACCAGCATTGCGACCGGATGATCGGCATCGATGCGATCCCCCCTGAGCTGCGCGTGGACCAGGTGATCGGCGACGATTGGGTCTGGCCAAACGACCCTCGCATCGCAATGCTCGAAGAGCCAGTGCACGAGCCTGCAGAGTAAGCGAGGCCGGCCTGGGCAAGCAGCCTTACACGCCGTTGACGTTGTAGGTGGCAATCTTCGTGCGCCGGCTGTCCCGGCTTGCTCGGCGAGGCGGAGAAGGGCTCCAGGAGGTGGTTCTCACGCCGCCGCTGTGGATTGTTCGCGCCAGCCTGCACACCCGCGCGGGATACGGCTGCGGCGCCATAAATGGACACTACGAGGCCGCCGGCAGGCACCTGGCGCGAGAACGCCGTCCAGGCGCCCGCCGCGCCGCGTGAGGATGCGTCAGCCCCTGCTGCGCCTGGCGAACTCCTCGAACGGGATGATCGTCCACTCGCCGTTCTCACCCGGAACGCCGACGCCATCCCAGCCTGCGTCCATCAGCTCGCGCAGCCTAACCTTCGGGCCGGTGAGCAACCACGGCGAGAGTTCGGTGATCGCGCACATTGCGTCCTTCCAGCCGGGAAGATCGTCGACGTAGAACTCGTAGGCGAGCAACGCGCCGCGCCGAGCCTCGGCGATGATCAGCAGCTCGCCCATGTCGTCGTCCTGGAAGACGAAGCACTTCATCGGCGGGTCGAGCGGGAAGATGATCCCGGCAGCCTCCGCGTCTGCCGGTGCAATACGCCAGCCCTCGCGGTGACCGACCCAATAAGCGACCCCGACGAGCCCCGAACGCGCTGCATCGGCGAGCTGCGGGTTCACGTCCATCATCGCCTGCCAGGTCGAGACCTTTGCCTCCGCCTCGCCGAGCTCGAGGAACGGGGCATGGGTCAGGCACCACAAGCCATACAACTCGGATGCCTGATCGAAGTCCTGCGCACAGACGATAAGCGGCTTAGGCAGAGATCGCGTGTTGAATTCGAAGATCTTGGTCTTCATGATGACCTCGTGTCGTTGTCGATACGGTCACCATGACAGCGATATGCACGCATGTCGGGTGGGAAATCTGCCGATAATTCAGCAAAATCAGCCGCATGACTGGGCCCGTGAGGATCGAGATGTCCTAGCTGGAACGCCGATCGCCACCCCGATGCTGCCTATCCGCCGAGGTCGGAAATCGCTCGGGTGCCGACCGATATTCGCGAGGCTTGCCGCGCATGCCTAGAGCATGTTGAGCGGCAGCCTGAGGTAGCGTATCCCATTCTCCTCGGCTGGCGGCAGGGCCCCAGCGCGGACGTTCACCTGCAGCGCCGGCAGGATCAGCACCGGCGGCGCCAACTTGGCGTCACGCTCGTTGCGTAGGGCCACGAACGCTTCCTCGCAGATCCCGTCGTGGATGTGGACGTTCTCGGCACGCTGCTCCCCAACGGTCGTCTCCCAGCGGTATTCGCTGCGGCCTGCAGGGAGGTAGTCGTGCCCGACGAAGATTCGTGTCGCTGCAGGCAGTTCGAGGATTCGGCGGATCGAACGATAGAGCTGCTCGGCCGAGCCGCCGGGAAAATCGCTGCGGGCGGTGCCGTAGTCAGGCATGAACAGTGTGTCGCCCACGAACGCGGCATCGCCGACATGGTAGGTGACGCAGGCCGGCGTGTGCCCCGGGGTGTGCAGCACGCGGATCTCCATCGAGCCCAGTGGCAGGGTTTCGCCATCGCTCACAAGCCGGTCGAACTGCACGCCATCGAGCGGTGCGTCGTTCGCTGCGAAAAGGGGGACGAATGTGCGCAGGACGTCGACGATGCGCGAGCCGATCACCACTGGTGCGCCTGTCTTCGCGCGCAGGTAGTGCGCCGCCGATAAATGGTCGGCATGGGCATGCGTCTCGAGCAGCCAGGCAAGTTCGAGACCCTGCGCCTCGATCTCCGCGAGGACCGCATCAGCCGAGCTGGTCGAGGTGCGAGCGTTACGCGGATCGTAGTCGAGCACCGGGTCAACGATCGCCGCGACCTTGGTCGAGGGATCGTGGACCAGATAGGTTACAGTGAACGTGGCGGGGTCGAAAAAGGCCTGAACGGCGAGGGATGCGGTCATGGCGACTCTCCTTTGAACCATCATATTAGTCATTGCTAAATTAGATTCAATGAATATATGGAGCACCATGATGGATCTGACCAAGTTCGACCGCGCCGCCTTCGAAGCTGCCGCCACCGAAGCTGCAGGGCTGCTCAAGCTGCTTGGCAACGAGAAGCGGCTGCTGGTGCTTTGCCAGCTCGTCGATGGGGAACGCTCGGTAGGTGCTCTGCAGGAACGGGTGGCGTTGTCGCAATCTGCGCTTTCGCAGCACCTTGCGCTCCTGCGCGAGCAGGGCGTGGTGGCGACGCGGCGCGAAGGTCAGACCATCCACTACCGCATCGCCGATCCTTCGGCGCTGCGGGTGATGCAGACGCTGGCGGAACTATTCTGCCCGCGCGACCCGGAGGACAACTGATGACCGCTATTCTGCACAAGCTTGCGCCCGCCGACGTCCGCAACCGCCTTGCTTCCGGCAAGGCGGTGCTGATCGACATTCGTGAAAGCGACGAGTTCGCCCGGGTCCACATTGCCGGCGCGCGGTCGGTGCCGCTCTCTGCCCTAGAGCACGCCCATCTCGCGATCGAACCCGGCGCCGACGTCATCTTCACCTGCCGTTCCGGCATGCGCACGGCCAATGCCTGCGACCGGCTCGCGGTTCGGGTCGATGGCCCGGCCTATGTCCTCGACGGAGGGCTCGACGCCTGGATGCGCGAAGGGTTGCCGGTCGAACGGGATCGGAAAGCGCCGCTCGAGCTCAACCGGCAGGTCCAGATGGCCGCAGGTCTGCTGATACTCGCCGGTGTTGGGCTGAGCTTGCTCGTCGCCCCGGCCTGGATCGGCTTGTCCGCCTTCGTCGGCGCGGGACTGACCGTTGCCGGAGCAACCGGAACCTGCGGCATGGCGCGTGTGCTCAGCCTCGCGCCGTGGAATCGCAGCGTGGCGTCCTGAGCCATGGACACGGCGACGCTTCTGCTGGCCAGCGCAGGTGGTGCAATCGTCGGGCTGCTGCTGACCCTGTTCGGCGGGGGCGGGTCGGTGCTGGCGACGCCATGGCTGATCTATGTCGTGGGGCTGACCGATATTCACCTCGCCATCGGGACTTCGGCTGCGGCCGTTGCCGTAAACGCCGCGACCGGCCTCGCCGCTCAGGCGCGCGCAGGACGGGTCAAATGGCCTTGCGCCGTCGTCTTCGCGCTTACCGGCGTGACGGGTTCGCTGGTGGGCGCGCACCTGGCCAAGCAGGTCGACGGGCGCGCGCTGCTCACCTGGTTCGCCGCCGCAATGATCGCCATCGCACTTTCGATGTTGCGACCAAAACGGTCCAACGGCGATCCTGCGGTCCACCTGACAGGCGCGATGGTGCCAAAACTCGCGCCGCTCGGCTTCCTGACCGGCCTCGCTGCCGGGTTCTTCGGGATCGGCGGCGGCTTCCTCATCGCACCCGGCCTCATGGCTGCGACGGGAATGACGCTCGCAAACGCTGGCGCATCATCCCTGTTGTCGGTCGCGCTTTTCGGCGCGGCGACGAGCGCCTATTATGGTGCATCTGGGGATGTCTCCTGGCCGCTGTTCGGCGCGCTTGTTGTCGGCGGAGCGCTCGGCACCCTGATTGCGACACCGCTCGCCCGGCGTCTCGCCCGTGATCCCCGCACCGGACGCACGATCTTCGCCGCCATGATTATTGCCGTGGCGCTCTACATCCTGCTGAGGCGGTAGATTGCGTGCTAGGCGCAGCCTGCAGTTTGCGTCGGCAAGGTCGAGAATATTGGGACGATCTTGTCGCGGGAGACCGGCTAAGCGAAGCGCAGGCCGTGTTGGCCAAGCGTTTATGCTCGCGAATCGCGGGGTGATACGGCTGCGGCGCCATAAATGGACACTAGAAGGCCGCCGGCAGGCACGTGGCGCAGGGGTGCAGTCCAGCCATCCACCGCGCCACGTGAAGCTGCGTCAGCCCCCGCTGCGCTTAGCGAACTCCTCGAACGGGATGATGGTCCACTCGCCGTTCTCACCCGGAACGCCGACGCCATCCCAACCTGCGTCCATCAGCTCGCGCAGACGGACCTTCGGGCCGGTGAGCAGCCACGGCGAGATCTCAGTGATCGCGCACATCGCGTTCTTCCATCCCGGAAGGTCGTCGATGTAAAACTCGTAGGCGAGCAACGCTCCCCGGCGAGCCTCGGCGATGATCAGCAGTTCACCCATGTCGTCGTCCTGGAAGACGAAGCATTTCATGGGTGGTTCGAGCGGGAAGATGATCCCGGCGGGCTCCGCGTCTGCCGGTGCAATGCGCCAGCCCTCGCGATGACCAACCCAATATGCGACCCCGACAAGCCCCGACCGCGCTGCGTCAGCAAGCTGCGGGTTCACGTCCATCATCGCCTGCCACGTCGAGACCTTTGCCTCCGCCTCGCCGAGCTCGAGGAACGGGGCATGCGTCTGCGACCACAAACCATACAATTCCGATGCCTGATCGAAGTTGCTCGCGCAGACCGTGAGCGGCTTTGGCAGCGATCGCGTGTTGAATTCGAAGATCTTGGTGTTCATGGTGACCTCTAGTGATTGTTGATGCGGTCACCATGACAGCGATGTGCATGCATGTCGGGTGGGAAGTTATCCGATAATTCAAGAAAATCAGCCGCATAACTTCACGCGCCAGAACCGAGAAGTCCAAGGGTCGGCGCGTAACTCCATCCCGATGCTGCCTATCCGCCGAGGTCGGAAATCACTCTGGAGCGCAGCCACCCTCGACTGCGTTGGCGGCCCAACCTGGCGGCGCACTTCTAGGTCGAAACGGTGCGCAAGGACCACCGCCCACTCGACAACTCTCGCGCGACCAACTGGACGACCGCTGATGGCGTTCTCGCCCCCCTCAGGCCCTTCGGGCTGCCCGCCGCGGAATGATGCTTGACGTGATCCTACAAGACATGCAACGCGCAGGCATGCCCGCAGGCGCACGCTACGCCCGCACGCGTTAGAATCTTGTTATTTATATATATTATTTATAGATTCTATAATCTTGGTTTCTCTCACTTCGTTCGAGAAACAGAGCTGCGCTCGGTTCAGTAAAGTTCGGACCCCGGAAAAGAGAAGTCCGCGGCGTTCAAGCGAAGCGCGCTGATTCCGGCATGCGCTGGAGAAGCGCGCCCTGATCGGAGCTCGAGTGGACTTCGCGGCTGCAAACTTCCCAGAATGCCCTGGAAGGGCACCCAGAGCGACAATGCGGGGCCGAGGGGAACTCGGGTAGCCAGAACCTTGCAGCGGCGTTCAGCGAGGCTCTGAGGGCATTTTAGAGCATACTCCCCCGTTGGCTGAAATTTTGCATCGTCAATGGCTTACGGCGTTCCGTGCCTCCGGGCGATGCCGCCGTCACCCAGAGGCTCCATCGGCTTCCCACCCCTGTCCGGGGCCGCCCTCACGCATCAACCCAGGCTGCCGGCGAAGCGTTCGGCAAGGCGCGCGGTGCGGAAGGCGTCTGCCACCCAGTCGACGAAGACGCGCGTCTTGGCGGGTAGCAGTGTCCGGGACGCGAAGTAGATCGAGATCGCTCCGGCGTCGGCATACCAGCGCGGGACCAGCCGCACCAGAGCGCCGGCCTCGAGATCGGCTACGACATCGGGCACCGCCAGCATCGCCACGCCAAGCCCCAGCAGCGCGCCCTGTCGCATGGCGGCAGGATCGTTGAATACGACCGTCTCCCGAAGCGGCGCCGGCATCTCCTCTCCCCGGACATTGCGCATCGCCCAGTGCCGGGTCCTGCCCGATTGCAGCGAGCGCATGACGATGCCATCGAGCTCGCCAAGGTGTTCCGGCCGATCCGGGATGCGGCGGCCCTTCATGTAGGCAGGCGATGCCACGGCGATGATGTGGGCGGGCGCAAGGCTGCGCGCGACGATCCCCGGCGCAAGGTCGAAGCCTCCCCCGATCGCCGCATCGTATCCCTCTGCGATGATGTCGGCCGGCCGGCTCTCGAAGTGCCATTCGGGCTGCACACGGGGATAACGAGCGATGAAGGCGGGCAGCAGCGGCAGGATGTGCAGCATGCCGAACGTCGGCGGCAGGCTAACCCGAAGCACTCCTGCCGGTTCGCTATCCGAAGATGCCGCGGCGGCGATCGCATCCTTCAGTTCGGCGAGGTTCTCGGCAATCGACAGGTGGAACGCCTCGCCTGTTTCAGTCAGCGTCAGCTTGCGGGTCGAACGCTGGAACAGTCGCACGCCAAGGTTGCGCTCGAGCATCGCCACGTTGCGGCTGACCGCAGCAGGCGTCAACGCGAGCCTGCGGGCCGCTGCGGAGAAGCTGCCGAGCTCTGCGCTGCGCACGAACGATTCAAGATTAGCCAGCGTCTCCATAGCTTCATCTTCAACTCACAGTTGAAGATGAAGCAAGCAATTTGCGTCTAATCGTCGATGACCGACAAGCGCATATCCCTCGTCACCAAGCCATTCCGGCTCGAGACGAGGAGAAGATCCATGACCAGCATTGGCATCATCGGCGCAGGCCAGATCGGCACTGCCATCGCACGCGCGCTCGCAAGGAGCGGCATCTCCGCAACCATCGCCAACAGCCGCGGGCCCGAGAGCCTTGAGCCGCTCGTCGCAGAGCTCGGCGACACCATCGCTGCAGGAACGGTCGCCGAAGCGGCGCAAAAGAAGATCGTGTTCGTCGCGGTCAACTGGTCGCGCCTGGCCGAGCTGTTCGCAACGCTCCCCGACTTCAACGGACGCATCGTCGTCGACACCAACAATCCCATCGAGGCGCCGCTGTTCAAGCCGTTCGACCTCGGCGGCGTGCCGTCCTCCGAGATCGTCGCCGGCCTGGCGCGTGGCGCCCGTCTCGTGAAGGCGTTCAACCATCTCCAGGCCGAACTCCTTGCTGGCGACCCGCAAGCCGAAGGCGGGAGGCGCGTGCTGTTCTATTCGGGCGACGATGCCGGAGCAAAGGCCGACGTCGCGGCGACCATCGAGCGTCTCGGCTTTGCCGGTATCGATCTCGGTGCGCTCGCGGTCGGCGCGCGCCTTGCCGAGTTCCCCGGCGGTCCGCTGCCTGCCCAGAACCTCGTCCGCTTCGGCTGACGACCATTGTTCTTCAGAAGGAACGAACCGATGACCAAGCAACCGATCGCCGAGCCCGACTACGACCGCCTGCTCCGCGTAAACCTGCAGGACGTCTTCAACCAGCGCAACGCTAGGCTGCGCGCAGAGGCTGTGGCGCGGCTCTATATCGACAACCCCTTGATGTTCGAGCCGGGAACGATCGTCGAAGGCCGCGCGGCGATCGCAAATGTCGCGGGCCAGCTCCTCGACAGGTTTGGCCCAGACTTCGCTTTCGTGCCGGATGGAGCAGCGCTTGGACATCACGGCATGGCCACCCTGCGCTGGCACGCCGGAACGCCGGAGAACCCAGCCATGGTCCACGGCTTCGATACGGCCGAGATCGTCGATGGACGCATCGCGCGCCTCTGGGTGTTGCTCGGCATGCCAGACGGGTGACGTCCGACGAAACCACGATCGCGCAGTGCTTGCCAGTGCAGGTGCAATGGTGGCAACAGCGGTCCATGCCGCTGGACTTTACCCCGCTTGCCAATGCCGTTGCGCGGTTGGACGAAGGTCTTTCTCGCTATCGCATGGACGTCTCCGACGGGCAGATCCGTGACGGGCTGATCCAGCGGTTCGAGTTCACCTACGATCTGGCACACAAGATGCTGCGCCGGGCCCTCGAGCAGGGCGCTGCGAACCCCGAGGAGGTCGACCGGATGACCTTCCCCGCGCTGATCCGCACCGGCGTCGAACAAGGGCTTGTCGCAGGCGAATGGGCCGATTGGCGCACCTTCCGTGAAATGCGCAACATCACCTCGCACACCTATGACGAGGCAAAGGCGGTGCAGGTCGTCGAAGGGATCCCGGCGTTCCTCAACGAGGCGCGAGGCTTGCTGGAACGGCTCGAGGCGCAGGCGTGACCTCCACTCTGGCGCTCTCCGAAAGCGAGCTGGAGCAAGTCCGCACGATCTTGAAGGCGCACCTGCCTCCCGGCGTCCGTGTCGACGTATTCGGCAGCCGTGCCGGCGGCACGCCCAAGCCTTGGTCGGACCTCGATCTCGTGCTGGAGGGGCCGGCTGCGCTCTCGCTCGAACTGATGGCTGCGCTGGCGGAAGCTTTCGATGAATCCGCACTGCCGTGGAAGGTCGATCTGATCGATCGCCGCGCCGTTGCCGATGCCTTCGGCGCGATTCTCGATGCAAAGCGGGTGGCCCTCTTTCCCGCAAACTGACCGACCGCCGAATGTATAGGGACGTTTGGGCAGTTTATCGAATTTCTATACCATCGCGAAGCCGCGGATAGCTGGTAGGAGGTCAAGATGGCCGTGACTGTAAGCACATGTGTGTGGTCGCCGCGATCAAGATCAACAGCCACGCAGGACGAGGCTGTCGCACCAGACGTCTTGCAGCCCTTGCCTTCACGTGGCTTGTGGGGCGGCTGCCGTTCAGGCGCTACCCCGCCGGCCCGTCAGCCCTCCCCGTCCATCGGTGCCAGTTCCTCGCTCACCCCCCGAAAGTGCTCCAGCGCAGCGGCGAGGTTGTCGGCGATCTCCTGCGCAAGGATCTCGGGTTCCGGCAGGCTGTCGATGTCCTCAAGGCTGTCGTCCTTTAGCCAGAAGATGTCGAGGTTAAGCTTGTCGCGCGCGACAAGCTCGTCATAGCTGAAGCGCCGGAAGCGATCGGTCTCTTCGCGCTTGTGGTAGCACGCAACGAAGTCATCGAGGTCGGTTGCGGTCAGGCGTTTGGTCTTGAGCGTCTTGTGGACGTTGGTGCGATAGTCATAGACCCACAGCTCCTTCGTCTGCGCTTCCCGCGATGCGGGGCGCTTGTCGAAGAAGAGCACGTTCGCCTTCACGCCGGGGCTATACCAGATCCCCGTCGGCAGGCGCAGCAGCGTGTGGAAATTGAACCCCTCGAGCAGGCGCTTGCGGATGCCCTCGCCAGCGCGATTGGCCTCGAACAGCACGTTGTCGGGCAGCACCACACCTGCGCGACCATTTGTCTCCAGGATCGTCATGATGTGCTGGAGGAAGTTGAGTTGCTTGTTCGAGGTGGTGAACTTGAAGTCCTCGCGCTCGTAGGTCTCGCGCTCGGTCTCGACCGAACCATCCTCGCCGACCACCCGGTAGCTCGACTTCTTGCCGAACGGCGGGTTGGCGATCACGACGTCGAAACGCTCGCCGTTGTCGCCCGCCAGAGCATCCGCCTGCTCGACCGGACTGCTCTCGTTGCCCACGCCATGAAGGTAGAGGTTCATCGCGCACAGCCGCACAACCTCGTCGACAATGTCGAAGCCGCGCAGCGAGTGGTGCCGCAGGTGGCGCAGCCGATCGCGATCCTGGCTCTGGCTCTTCATGTGGTCATAGGCGCTGAGCAGGAAGCCGCCGGTGCCACACGCGGGGTCGCACACCGTCTCGCCGATCCTGGGATCGACGCAGCGCACGATCGCATTGATGACGGGGCGCGGCGTGAAGTATTGCCCCGCGCCGGACTTCACCTCCGAAGCGTTGCGCTCGAGCAGGCCCTCGTAGATCTCGCCCTTCACGTCGACGCTGTGGCCGATCCACGGACCTTCCTTGTCGATCAGGCTGACCACGCGCTTGAGCTTTGCGGGGTCAGAAAGCTTGTTCTGCGCCTTGCGGAAGATCGTTCCGATCAGGCCGTCGGCCTTGGCCAGCGCCTCGAGCGTGTGGCGATAATGCAGTTCAAGCGCGTCACCGTCCTTGCCGGCGAGCCGCGACCAGCTCCATTCCGCTGGGATCGACGAGCCCTCGCCCAGCAGGTCGGCCCGCTCCTGATCCATCTTGAGGAACAGCAGGAAGGTGATCTGCTCGACATAGTCGCCATACGAGATGCCCTGGTCGCGCAGCACGTGCGCATAGTTCCAGACCTTGGCGACGAGTTGTTCGTTGCTCATCAGGATTCCTCATACGAGCGCAGGATCAACGGCTTGGCGCGCTCGAAGTCGTCGTAGGAGCCAAGCGTCAGCTCGAGGTCGCCGGTGCCGAAATGGCCGATCTTGCGCACATCGCGCGAGAACCCTTCGTGCAGTTCGACGCTATCGGGATCGATTTTGAGGAACACCTTGAGCTGCCCCAGCGTCGGCCGCACCTCGACGCAGGCGAAATTCTTGATCCGACGGTAGGCGAGGTAGAACCGCGTCACCTTCTTGGTCACGTCGTCGGCCAGCCCCAGCAGATAGGTCTCGACATCGGCATGGAGGTTGGCGAGCGCGGGCGCCGCGTCGGCCAGATATTCGGTTACCGTCTTATAGCCGTTCCCAGCGCCGCTGAGCGCCTTCGAAGGCGCGTTAGGAGCCTTGGCGCCCGACGCTGCCGAGACGGCCGTCAGCAGTTCCAGCAGCAGAAGATCCTCGCCGAACTTGCGGTAGCGGATCAGCTCGATGTTGCGGCCCATCTGCTTGACCGCGTGCTCGTCGTATTTGGTGAAGTCGGCGGCGATGCAGATCAGGCGCGGGGCGCTCCATTCGATCTGGTCGGCGACTTCCTTGCCATAGCGGTCGCGCACCAGCAGTTCGAAATCACCGCGGTGGTCCATCAGCCAGTATTCGATGATCACGGGATAGCCGTTCTCGTCGATCCCCAGCGTGTCCATGCGCCCGCCGTGACTGGTCACATATTCACTGGCGAGGAAGCGCACGCCGAGCAGCGTTTCGAGGTTGGTCTCGAACCGCGTCTGGAGCGCCTTTTCCAGCGGCGCGGACGAGCTTTCCAGCTCGCACAGCACGCCGCCCCGTGTGTGAAACAGTTTCAGGTCGCTCATGCCAAGACTTTCGTGCGGGCGCGCTTGGGCGCGGCGGCTTGCGACGCGCGGATGCGCGCGAGGAGGTCTGCAGCGGGTTCGTCGGCCGGGTCCTGCGGCACGAGCTTGCCCGCGAAGGCTTGCCTGAGGATGGATTGGCGCAGGGCGGCGGAGCGGGCGAGTTCCATGCTGCATGCTTCGGTCCCGTGGACGATCTGGTCGATGACCTCCTCAATTCGGGCGACCAGTTCATTCTGCTCGTCGATGGGTGGCAAGGGGATCGGCAAACCCGAAATCGCCGTGAGGCTAATAGACGCCAGATTCACCGACTGCTTGCCTTTGGTCATGAAGAACGGCTGTCCAAATGCGTTCGCGTAATATGAGATGAAGCGCGAGTTCAGTTCGGTCAGCACTGGGCGGGCGCGAAAAACGTGATTTTGATGGATGCAGGGGTCAAGTTCGCCCGACCAGACCCAGCCTCGCCCCAGTTTATCGCGGTCACCGCCCTCGTTCATCAGGATATCGCCGGGCTTCAAACGGCATTGCTCGGCCCGGTCGCGCTCAACCGTGATGTCCTTGATCTCGGTGAGATCTAGATAGCCATTCTGCACATTGGCAACGCGCAGGTAGGGTAGCGTGACCGGATCGTTCGGCTCATGCTTCTTGTCCACGGTCACGCCGCCCTTGATGTGCGTGAGCTGCGCGAGGCTCGCCCAGACCCATCCGTCGGGCAGTTCAGGCAAATCGCGGGTGTCAGGCTCGACCGGCTCCACATAGCGTCCACGGCCTTGCCACGTTACGCGGCGGTGCTTGAGGATGCGGGTAAGGAGGTCCTGGCCGGTTTCGGCGGGCTGGCCGTTGGCGGCGCGCCAGTCGGCGGTGAGGGCGCCAGTGACGGCGGCTTTCAGCACCGACTGGCGATAGCGTGCCAGCAGCTTGCGCACCGCGCGCAGCGCCTCTTCGCCCTTGTCGATCTCGGCGAACAGCGTCTCGATCTTCTCGACGATGCGCTCCTGCTCGGCGAGGGGGGGCAGATCGACGGGCATCGCCGCCAGTGTGCGAAGATAGACCCCCTTTTGGGCGGTCCCTTTCGCATTGTCGCGGAGGTATCCCTGCGGCCTGCTGCTCTCGATCTGATACATTAGGAATCGAGAATGTATGTGATGAGGCTTCAAAACCGCCACGCTCCGCTGAAGCGTGAATCTCTCCACCGTCGCGGGGACGGTAGCCACCCGACCTATCGACCCAACGATGGTCAGGAGAACATCGCCTGGTGAGACCTCTGTCCGACGATCTTCGCGCTCGAAATCATCGGGCGTTATGAGGCGCACCTGATCGAAACTGATCTGGTTGTTGAAGATATTCACCGCGCTCAACATGGCGCGACCGTGGGGCTGTTTAGCGGGAGGATTGTGAGAGCCGTCAGTGATCTTAAGGCACACGTCCTCCAAAGTTACTGCAATCCAGCCTTTAGGTAACTCCCGCGCAATAGCCGTCATCACGCCACCAGCGCCGTCTGCAAGTCGTCCAGCATCTCGTCGAAGCGCGGCGCGAACAGCGGTCGCGCCTTCAGCAATCCACCCTGGTCGGCCAAGCTCGGCACCTCCTGAAAATCTGCGGGCGCAATCTCGGCGTTGGCGGCGATGAAGGCGGCGATGGCTCGCAGCCAGCCTTCCTGCTCGGCCGTATAGTCGCGCCCCGCCTTCTTCTCGCGCCCCAGCCACAGGTTGAAGCGCTGTTCCACCACGCTGGCGAAAGGCTCCAGCGCATCCGCCTGCCCCAACGCGAAACGCACGAGGCTGACAACCTCGGTAAGCTGTTCATCCACAGGCGCGCCACGCACTTTGGCTGCATCGAGCCGCTTGTAAGCCTGCCACACCGTCGCCGTCGTCAGGTAAGGCGGCGCGTCGGTCATCCGCTGCACCAGCTCGCGAATCTGGGCATAGGTCAACCGCTGCCTGCCGACCGGCTGGTTGTAGAGGATCTGCAAGGCGGTCAGCTCGTCCCGGTGCTCCTCGATGAAAGTCCTGAAGCTGGTCACCGTCTCCTGCGCCCGCTTGGCGTCGAACCCTGCGCTCAGCACTTCGTCGGTGGTCACCTCGTCGATCACCACGTCGGTCCTGGCCTTGATGTCCTTCAGCGCCGTGCGCACCGCAGGCTTGTCGAACGGCACACAGGCAGACTCCGTCATCGCCGAAACCACAGCGGCTTCCTGCTCGGCCGTGGCGAAGGGACCATGCTCCTCGCGCACCCTCGCCTGCTGCTTGTCGACATCGATCGCATCGAGCAGGGCATTGGCGAGATCGCGCGGCGTCCTGCCGCCCGTCAGTTCCGCAACGCGCATGCGGTCGGCATCGCCCAGCTTGCGATCGAGCGCGGCGAGGCGCGCCGCAAGCGAGGACAGCGCATCCTCGTCGCGCCGGCCCATGGCGATCTGTTCGAGCAGCGCCTCGAAGCTGACCGTGCGCTTTCGCTCCAGCGGCTGGCTGACATTCTTCTTGGTTTCCGACACGCCCACGGCGTCGATCAGCACGAAGCGGGTCTTGGTCTTGGCGTCCGGCGTCACCGCGCGCAGGTCCGCATCGGGGATGGTGCGCACCCCGCGGCCCTTCATCTGCTCGTAGTAGCCTTCAGATTTCACGTCGCGCATGAAGATCAGCACTTCGACCGGCTTGATGTCGGTGCCGGTAGCGATCATGTCGACCGTCACTGCGATACGCGGGAAAGGATCGACGCGGAACGCCTTGATCAGCGCCTTCGGGTCCTCGCCGGTGTTGCGGTAGGTGATCTTCTTGGCGAAGTCGTTGCCCTCGCCGAACACCTCGCGCGCGATCGTGACGATCTCCTCGGCGTGGGCGTCGTCCTTGGCGAAGATCAGCGTCTTGGGTAGCCAATCGCCGCTGCGGTCGGTGAACAGCTCGGTGAACACCCGGTCCCGGTAGGTCTGCAACACGGTGCGGATCTGGTTCGGGTTGACCACAGATCGGTCCAGGTCCTGCCCGGTATAGTCCATGTCTGCGTCGAGGCTCTCGTAACGCACCTTGCGCGTGCGCTTGTCCCGGACCGGCACCTGGAACTCGCCGTCGCCCTCAACCGTCCCGCCCTGCTCGGTCACGCGGGTGCGGATGCGGTAGACCTCGTAGCCCACGTTGACGCCGTCGGCGACCGAGCGCTCGTAGGGGTATTCGGCGACGAGGTTCTGGTTGAAGAAGCCGAGCGTGTGCTTGGACGGCGTGGCGGTGAGGCCGATGATCGAGGCGTCGAAGTATTCCAGCACCTGCCGCCAAAGACCGTAGATGGAGCGATGGCATTCGTCGGTGACGATGAAGTCGAAGGTCTCGATCGGGATGTCGGGGTTGTATTCGATCGGGGGCTGACTTGCGGCGTCCGCCGACCACTTCTCGAAGCCCGATTGCTCTTCGTCCTCGGGCGCAAGCTCCTTCCCGCGTAGCATCGCGTAGAGCCGCTGGATCGTGGTGATCACAACCTTCGCGTCGGGATCGAGCCGGGAGGAATGAAGGTGCTGCACGATATAGGTGTCGGTAAAGCGGTTGGCAGCACCAGGAGGATGGAAGTTCTGGAACTCCTTCAGCGTCTGATCGCCGAGGTTGTTGCGATCGACCAGGAACAGGATGCGCTTCGCCCCGGCTTCCTTGATCAGGCGGTAGGAGAAGGAACACGCGGTGAAGGTCTTGCCGGCGCCCGTCGCAAGCTGGATCAGCGCGCGCGGCTTATCTTCGGCAAGCGACTTCTCCAGCCCCTCGATAGCTTCAACCTGGCAGTCACGCAGGCCGGTCTTGTCGAGCACCGGCATGTCGCGCAAGGCCGCCCGCAACGTCTTCGGCTGCATCAGCCATTCGCGCAGTGTCTCCGGGCGATGGAACGCGAACAACCGACGCGAGCGAGGCTTCGGATCGCGCAGGTTGCGGAAGAAGGTCTCGTCCCCGGTGCTCTCGTAGTCGTAAAGCAACATATCATCCCACCGCGCCAGGTGCTGCGGGAGAGCGCCCATGTATTTGTCCGATTGCTCGGCAACGCCGCTCAGCGTCACGCCAGACGGCTTGGCTTCGATGACACCAGCCGCCTTGCCATCCACAAAGAGTAGATAATCGCAGTAACCCGAGGTCAGCGGAAACTCACGCACCGCCACACCGAGAGATGCGGTGCGGTCAAAGGCGTCGCGATCCTGCAATATCCAGCCGGCAGCCGACAGGAGACGATCAATCGTCTGACGCGCTATCTGCTCTGGTGTTGGCACAGGCCACCCCTAAGGCCCCAGAATGACTTCAACCGAAGCGTTCCTCGGCCTGACTGTTGTCATATGCATGGCCGACCACATGGATGCAATGGAAGAGAATTGCGTCGTGGTAGCGAAGCAGCTGTTCACAGACAAAGCCCGTTTTGAAGGCGCCGAGCAAGCCTTGACCCAATTAAGAAGATAAACAGCCAGGTCGCCGGCCCGCCAACCTGGGACGCTTCATTCTGCGACATCGTGTAGCAAGCGCTTCGAGCGCGAAAACGCTTCATCGCATGCGCTTGCGCAACACCATGCAACCAAAACACTTTTTGCCTGGCACAAATCCCGCCCCCTTGAGAGAGCCTAGCAGCGTAAGATGCCCGGCGAAGGCTGGGCTGACAATCAAGCCGCTAGTTGCAACGCTCTCCGTCCCCAACTCTGCGGAATTCCTTGGTTCCAACCCGTTTTGAGGTTCGGGACTATTTCGGGACTCCACGCACTCCAGATGCCATTTCCTTGCTAATTTCTGCCTCTGTTCTCACCTTACGAACCCTTGACCCGCGCCGGAAAACCGCGCAATACCGCGCCTCCCGGGCGTCCGGGCGGTTAGCTCAGTTGGTAGAGCATCTCGTTTACACCGAGAGGGTCGGCGGTTCGAGCCCGTCACCGCCCACCAAGTCCGGCCCCCCCCCCGGGTGTGCTCCGCCCTTGCAAGCGCCCGCGCCGGTCCCCCCGGCAGGAGCCGTCCTTGCTGCGGCAGTACGGCGATGAAGCTGCAGCATCCCCGTGTCAGCGACTCGACCACCGGACCTTGAACCGCCACGTTTTCGAAGCCAGGGTTCAAGGCCAAGATCCAAGGCCGAGGTCAAAGGGCCAACGCAACGTCCTCGTGCCGCCGGTCTGAACCTCGGCTCGTCGACCCGCCTCCGGCAGCGCGCGTCGTTCGTCTCTCGCCCCTTCAGACCACTGCCGCCGCCGCCGATGCCGGCGAGAGCACTTCGGCGAAGTAGCGCGCGATCGCATCGGCCGCCTTTTCGGTAAGTGTGATGAACGCGCGGCGACGGTCGGTTTCGTCTTCCAGGCGCTGCAGCAGCCCAGCTTCGGTCATCTGTCCGATCCAGCGCAGCGCGGTCGTGGGCGGCACCCCCGAGGCGATGCACAGCGACGTGACCGAGACACGGGTATGTTCCTCGCGCGCGGCAGTTAGGTCGAGCAGCATGTCCCATGCCGGATCGGCGAAGAGGTCGGCCGGCAGGAACCGCGCCCGCGCCTGGCGATGACGGATGATCCGGCGCACCAGGCGCGGATCGGGCATCGGCGGGCGCGGCGGCTTGACCAGGCGATCGCCAAGCCGCTCGGCACCGCCCTCGCCCAAATCACCCGCCGCGTCGAAGCGGAAGACGGTCGAACTCGGCGACAGCACGTGCTGGCCCGAGGACAGCGCCTCAAGCTTCTGGGCGATCTGCGTCACCTGGTCGGTCAGCCGCAGCAGCGAAAGCCGGTCCTCCTCGGACAGTTCGCGCACCCGCGCCCCGGCGCGCGCGAGCACCTGACCCAGCGCGATGACCCGCTCCGCCCGGCTCGGACTGACGAGGATCTGTGCGTCGGACTGGTCGAGGCAGCCGAACACATCGTCAAGCGAGCCCATGCTGGTCGACACCACCAGCGCCGCGCCGGTCCGCGCCGCATCGAGATCGAGCTTCGACAACGCAGCGAGCTGCGCACCTTCGGCCATCGGACAGTCGACCAGTACCAGTTCGGCGGACGCCACCGCGCCCGTCCCGCCCCCGCCGCCCGGCGCGTCAGCCAGCAACCGCTCGAGCGGTCCGGTTTGCGCCACGCGCAATCCTGCCGCGGCCGCGTCCTCGGCCATTTCGGCGCGCAGGTAGCCGCGGTCGGCGAAGATCGATACCGCCGGCGCCCCGGCGCGTCGCTCCGGACCGGACCCGGCCGCGAAACTATGATCGAACGGTGCGGCCGAATCTCCCATGAACGCAGTCCCTCCGTAGTACCCCTTAAGCGAACATCACGGGAACACGGGGCCGGGTTCAATCGGCGATATCTCGATAATGGATCAAGGTCGGATTTCGATCGGCGTTCCGTCAGCCACCATGCTCCATATTTCGTCGATTTCGGCGTTACTTAAGGCGATGCAGCCATCGGTCCAGTCGCCCGCGATACGGGTCTTTCCGTAGCCATTGGGCTGGCCATGCAGGAAGACGAGGCCGCCCGCACTTCGTCCCGCAGCCGCGGCGCGGGCCTCGTCGGCCGAATCGGGATAGGACAGGCGCAGCGAGAGGTGATAGGCGCTGTCGGGATTGCCATAGTCGATCACATAGCGCCCCTCGGGCGTGCGCCTGTCGCCCTCGAAGCGCTTCGGCCCCACCGGTGCGCCGCCGAGCGCGATCCCGCGATAGACGCGCAAGGTCCTTCCCGCGGCATCGAACAGCGTCAGCCGCCGCGCCGCCTTCTCGACGAGGATCGAGGCGGCGACAGGGGCATCGCCGTCCTGCGCGGCGCAGCCGGGGGCAATCGCGGCAAGCCATGCCGCCGCCGACCCGATCAGGACCAGGCCGCGGCGCATGGCGCGTCTCAGTCGACGAAAGGATCGCGCACGAGGATGGTATCCTCGCGCTCGGGGCTGGTCGAGACCAGCGCGACCGGCGTTTCGATCAGTTCCTGCACGCGCTGGATGTACTTGATCGCCTGCGCCGGAAGGTCCGCCCACGAGCGCGCGCCGGCGGTGGTGCCCTGCCAGCCGTCCATTTCCTCGTAGATCGGCTCGACAGCGGCCTGGTCGGCGGCGTGGCTCGGGAAATAGTCGAGCACCTTTCCGCGCAGGCGGTAGCCGGTGCAGATCTTCACTTTGTCGAACCCGTCGAGCACGTCGAGCTTGGTGAGGGCAATGCCGGTCACGCCGGAAATCGCGCAGGACTGACGGACCAGCACCGCATCGAACCAGCCGCACCGGCGCTTGCGCCCGGTCACGGTGCCGAACTCGTGCCCGCGTTCGCCGAGGCGCTGGCCGGTTTCGTCCTCCAGCTCGGTCGGGAACGGGCCTGAGCCCACGCGGGTGGTATAGGCCTTGACGATGCCGAGCACGAAACCGGTGGCGTTGGGGCCAAGGCCCGAACCCGAGGCTGCGGTGCCCGAGACGGTGTTCGAGCTGGTGACGAACGGATAGGTGCCGTGGTCGACATCGAGCAGCACGCCCTGCGCGCCTTCGAACAAGATGCGCGCGCCGGCCTTGCGCACCTTGTTCAGCCGCTTCCACACCGGCTGGGCGAACTGCAGCACGAAGGGTGCGATCTCGGCCAGATCGGCGAGCAGCGCCGCGCGGTCGACCGGCGGCTGGCCGAAGCCTGCGCGCAGCGCGTCGTGGTGCGCGCACAGGCGGTCGAGTTGGCTGTCCAGCGCATCGAGGTGCGCGAGGTCGCACACGCGGATCGCGCGGCGGCCGACCTTGTCTTCGTAAGCCGGGCCGATGCCGCGGCCGGTCGTGCCGATCTTGCCCGAACCCGCCGCCTGTTCGCGCAGACCGTCCAGATCGCGGTGCAGCGGCAGGATCAGCGGGCAGTTGTCGGCGATCGCGAAATTGTCGGCGTTGATCGTCACGCCCTGGCCGGTGAGCTTGTCGAACTCGGCCTTGAGCGCCCAGGGATCGAGCACCACGCCGTTGCCGATGATCGACAGCGTGCCGGTAACGATGCCCGACGGCAGGAGGGAGAGCTTGTAGACCTGCTCGCCCACCACCAGCGTGTGGCCGGCATTGTGCCCGCCCTGGAAGCGGACCACCGCGTCGGCGCGGCTTGCCAGCCAGTCGACGATCTTGCCCTTGCCCTCATCGCCCCACTGGGCGCCGATCACGGTAACGCTGGCCATGAATATACTCCTCCACCCTGCCAAGGTGGTTCCGGTAGCGCCCTTCGACAGGACTCGGCGGTACGGACGGGATACAGGGCACGCAAGCGGCGCACCCGATGTGCGGTGCGCGCGTTAGGGTGAGAGGGAGGCACAAGTCAAGGCGTGGCTGTGCTTGTCCGCCAGCCGGCGCATCGAACCGACCGTCGATGCGCTGCGCCAATGAGGCGCGACGCGCGGCGGATGCCGATTGGCCGACATCCGCCGCGCGAAGGGTCAGGCGCCGAAGCCGCCGTCGATGGTCTGCAGCGCGCCGGTGATCATGTCGGCGTGGGGGCCGGCGAGATAGGCCGCGTATTCCGCGATCTCGTCGGCGCGGGCGTGGCGCTTGATCGCCATCGTCGTGTGCATGAAGTCGGCCATCGGACCGTCGGCGGGGTTCATGTCGCTGTCTGTCGGCCCCGGCTGGATCACGTTCACGGTGATGCCGCGCGGACCGAAGTCGCGGGCAAGGCCGCGGACCATGCCCTGCATCGCCGACTTGGTCATGGTGTAGGCGGTCACGCCCGGGAACGGGATGCGGTCGCCGTTGACCGAGCCGATCACGATGATCCGGCCGCCGTCGTTCATCTGCCGCGCCGCTTCGACCGCGGCGTGGTAGGGCGCGCGCACGTTGATGTCGATCATCCGGTCGACCGCATCGGGATCGAGCGTCAGCGGATCGCCCATCAGCGCGACGCCTGCGTTGATCACGATCACGTCGAGCGCGCCCGCAGCCGCCACGGTCGCGACCAGCGCGTCGCGGTCGGCGCTGTCGGCCTTGATCGCTTGCGTGCCGGTCTCGGCCGCAACAGCGAGCGCGGCGGCTTCGGAGCCGGAGTAGGTGAACGACACTTTCGCCCCCCCTGCGACGAAGCGGCGGACGATGGCGGCACCGATGCCCCGGCTGCCGCCGAGCACGAGGACTTTCTTGTCGGCAAGATCGGTCATGTCTCGATTTCCTTGGTCTTCCCCGCAGCGGATGGATGCCCGCCGGTCGACGAAGGTGATGCCAGCGCATCGACCTTGTCGCCAGTCGGACAAATCGCGGGAAAGCCTACGGAAAAATCGAACGATGCGGCGCCCCTCAACCGAGCGGCACGACCTCGCTGCCGTCGAGCACGTGGGTGCAGCCCATCGCTTCGGCGCTGTCCGCGTCGCTCAGCGCCGCCGCCGTGCGCCAGCCGATGCCGCGCAGTCGCGCCGCTGCCGCGCGATCGTGGCCGAGCGGGAGGAACACCTTGTCGCCCTGTTCTTCGCTTTCGGCGAGGAGTCCGATCAGCGGATCGGGATAGAGCGAGAAGCCGGTCGCGACCTCGCCGCCACGACCATCGGCGCCGATGCGGTAGGTGCCGCCCCGGCCCAACAGTCCGCGCACGCCGTCGGCATAGAGCGTGAAGCCGAACCAGCTCTGGTATTCAAAGCCATGGCGCTCGCTCGGATCGAGCGTCAGGCGCGCGCCGGTCGGAGCGATGGCGGCGGCGATTTCACGCAGCGCGGCGATGCGGCTCGCCAGCGCGCCGCCGGCGTCGATGGCGGCCAGCTTCTCGATCGCGCTGTCGAAGTCGCCGGTCGCATAGATCAGCGGAACGTAGGCCTCGCCGCCTGCATCGCGCAGACCGCCGGCATCCTTGGTATCGAGCTCGCGCCGCACCGCCTCGACGTGCGCGGGCGCGAGCGGAAAGGCTTTCTCGGCCAGCGTGTCGACCAGATCGGGCAGCGTGAAATCGACGCTGACCCCCCTCGCGCCCGCCGCCTGCAGCGCCTCGATCGCCACGGTCAGGATCTCGATGGCCGCCGCGACATTGTCGCTGCCGACCAGTTCGGCCCCGCACTGCAGCTTCTCGCGCGCCGGGTCCAGCCCGTCGCCCTTGATCGTCAGCACCTGGCCTGCATACATCAGCCGCAGCGGCCGCGCCGCGCCGGCAAGGCGTCCTTGCGCGATGCGGCCGATCTGCGGGGTAAAGTCGCTGCGCAGCGCCATCATCCGCAGGCTCGACGGATCGACGAAGCGGAACATGCGCCGGCTCTGGATGCCCGCCATGCGCGAAGCGAGGCTTTTCTCGAACTCGATCATCGGCGGCAGCACGCGGTCGTAGCCGTAGCCGTGCATCACGTCCTGGATCGCGCGCATCGCCCGCGTCGTCGTCGCCGCTTCGCGCGGCAGGCGGTCCTCGAGCCCCTCGGGCAGCAGGTCGGTATCGTCGGTCATCGCGAATCGCCCCCTACCCGCTCGCCCCGCCAAAGTCGAAGGCGGATGCGAGCGGATCGGGACTTGGCTGCGCTCAGACGAACTTCAGCGCCTTGACCGTGCGCACGCCCTCGATCTCGGCAGCCTGCTTGAGCACCTCGGGCGCGACCGGGCTGTCGAGCGAGAGCAGCAGCACCGCCTCGCCGCCGGCGGTGCGACGGCCGAGGTGGAAGGTGCCGATGTTGGTGCCGTTCTGCCCCAGCAGCGTGCCGATGCGGCCGATGAAGCCGGGCGCGTCGGTGTTGACGATGTAGAGCATGTCACCGTCGAGGTCGGCCTCGATGCCGATGCCGAAGATCTCGACGAGGCGCGGCTGGCCGTTGCCGAACAGCGTGCCCGCAACCGAGCGGTCGCCCGCGGCGGTGCCGACGGTGACGCGCACCAGCGTGCGGTACTCGCCTTCGCGGTCGTGGCGCACTTCACGGACGTCGAGCCCGCGCTCCTTGGCGAGGAACGGTGCGTTGACCATGTTCACCGACTGCGAATACTGGCTCATCAGCCCTGCAAGCACGGCGGCGGTGATCGGCTTCTGGTTGAGCTGCGCGGCGGCGCCTTCGACCTCGATCGCGATCTTGGTCAGGTTGTCGTGCGCCAGCTGGCCGACCAGCTTGCCGAGCTTTTCGGCGAGCGCCATGTACGGCTTGAGCTTGGGCGCTTCCTCGGCCGACAGGCTCGGCATGTTGAGCGCGTTAGTCACGCCGCCGGTGGTCAGGTATTCGGCCATCTGCTCAGCCACCTGCAGCGCAACGTTGACCTGCGCTTCGGTGGTCGACGCGCCCAGGTGCGGCGTGCAGATGAAGTTCGGCGTGCCGAACAGCGGCGATTCCTTGGCGGGTTCGGTTTCGAACACGTCGAGCGCGGCCCCGGCCACCTGGCCCGAATCCAGCGCATCCTTCAACGCGGCTTCATCGATCAGGCCGCCACGCGCGCAGTTGACGATGCGCACGCCCTTCTTGGTCTTGGCGATGTTTTCGCGGCTGAGGATGTTGCGCGTTTCCGCCGTCAGCGGGGTGTGCAGCGTGATGAAGTCGGCCTTGGCCAGCAGCGTGTCGAGATCGGCCTTTTCGACGCCCATCTCGATCGCGCGTTCGGGGGTGAGGAACGGATCGTAGGCGACGACCTTCATCTTGAGGCCGAGCGCGCGGGTGGCGACGATCGAGCCGATATTGCCCGCGCCGATCAGGCCCAGCGTCTTGCCGGTGACCTCGACGCCCATGAAGCCGTTCTTCGGCCACAGCCCCGCCTGGGTCTGCGCGTTGGCTTCGGGGATCTGGCGCGCGAGGGCGAAGATCATGGCGATGGCATGTTCGGCGGTGGTGATGGAATTGCCGAACGGGGTGTTCATCACCACCACGCCCTGCGCCGAAGCCGCCGGGATATCGACGTTGTCGACACCGATGCCGGCGCGGCCGATCACCTTGAGGTTCTTGGCGGCGGCGAGGATGTCCTTGGTCACCTTGGTCGACGAACGGATAGCAAGGCCATCGTATTCGCCAATGCGTGCGGCGAGCTGTTCCGGCGTTTCGCCGGTGATCACGTCGACGTCGCAGCCCATCTCGGTGAAGATGCGGGCGGCGTTGGGGTCCATCTTGTCGGAAATGAGAACCCGAGGCTTCTGGGGGGTCTTGGTCATGTCATGTGTCCTTCGTCATCCCGGGCTTGACCCGGGATCCCGCTTGCTTGCGCGGGTGGAGAAAAGGAAGCGGGACCCCGGATCCAGTCCGGGGTGACGCCAAGTGATAAGCTGGATCAGGCAGCCGCGAGCGCGGTCTTGGTCTCGGCGTAGGCCCAGTCGAGCCAGGGGCCGAGGGCCTCGATGTCCTCGACGTTGACCGTCGCACCGCACCAGATACGCAGGCCCGGCGGGGCATCGCGGTAGCCGGCGACGTCGAACGCGGCCCCTTCCTTCTCGAGCAGGGCGGCGAACTTCTTGATGAAGTCGGCATCCGCGCCTTCGACGGTGAGGCAGACCGAGGTCTTCGAGCGGGTGCCGCTGTCCTGCGCGAGGTGGCCGAGCCAGGCGCGTTCGGCGACGATTTTGTCGAGCGCGTGGGCGTTGGCGGTGCAGCGCGCCTTGAGGCCTTCGAGACCGCCGAGGCCCTTGGCCCATTCGAGCGCGAAGATCGCGTCTTCCACCGCCAGCATCGAGGGGGTGTTGATCGTCTCGCCCTTGAACACGCCCTCGGCGAGCTTGCCCTTGGAAACGAGGCGGAACACCTTGGGCAGCGGCCAGGCGGGCGTGTAGCTTTCAAGCCGCTCGACCGCGCGGGGACCGAGGATCAGCACGCCGTGGCCGCCTTCGCCGCCCAGCACCTTCTGCCAGGAGAAGGTGGCGACATCGATCTTGTCCCACGGAATATCGTAGGCGAACACGGCGCTGGTCGCGTCGGCGAACGACAGGCCCTGGCGGTCGGCCGGGATCCATTCGCCATCGGGAACGCGCACGCCCGAGGTTGTGCCGTTCCAGGTAAACAGCACGTCGTCCGACCAGTCGACCTTGTCGAGATCGGGAAGCTGGCCGTAGTCGGCGCGCACCACGGTGGGTTCGAGCTTGAGCTGCTTTACCGCGTCGGTGACCCAGCCCTCGCCGAAGCTTTCCCAGGCGAGCGCAGTGACGCCGCGGGCGCCGAGCATCGTCCACATCGCCATTTCAAAGGCGCCGGTGTCGGAGCCCGGCACGATACCGATGCGGTGCGTGTCGGGCAGCTGGAGCACTTCGCGCATCAGATCGATGCAGTACTGCAGGCGCGCCTTGCCGATCTTGGCGCGATGCGAGCGGCCGAGCGATTCGGTGGCGAGTTTTTCGGGAGCGTAGCCCGGCGGCTTAGCGCAGGGACCGGACGAGAAGAAGGGACGCAGGGGCGTCGTGGCCGGCTTGGCGGCGGTAAGCTCAGTCATGTAGTCTCTCCTTGCAGAGAGCACGCGCGGCGTTGGGACCGCGTGGCCCGTCGGCCGCCCTAACGGCGACGCCGGCGTTGTCAACCGCAAGGGCATGTGCGATTCTACGCGCGGCGGCACGCAAAGCCGCAGCGCGCCGCGCTTCGCCTCGTCGCGAGTTTATTTTCGCCCGGCGGATCGGGGTGGACAGGAACGGCAGGGAGAGGCCAGCGAATCGCCATGGACGGCTCGTCGCGACGCGCACCCCGGATCGACCGCGCCGCTTGCGCGACGGTCAGGTTGCGTCCTCTGCACCCGCTCGCCGCACTGTCGCTCGCGTTCGGCCTTGCCGGCTGCGTCGGCGCGCCGGAGGCGCCGCAGCGCCGCCCTTCGCGCAGCGCGATGGAGACGATCGCCCCCAGCCCCGACCAGCGCCAGTGCCTCGCCAACCTCGGCCGCAGCGACGCCGCCTTCACGCCGCTGCCCGACCAGTACTACGGCGCCGGCTGCGCAACACTCGGCACCGTGCGGCTCACCTACCTTCGCAGCGACACGGCACGGCTGCCGCTCTCGAACCTCGGACCGGTCACCTGCACGGCGGCCAACACGCTGTCGGGCTGGGCGCGCTTCGGGGTCGACCGCGCCGCCCGGCAGATCCTCGGCAGCCCGCTCGCCCGGATCGAGACGATGGGCAGCTACAGCTGCCGCACCGTCGCCGGCACCACGCGCATGTCCGCCCACGCCACCGCCAACGCGATCGACATCGGCGGCTTCCTGCTGGCCGACGGCCGCCGGATCACCGTGCTGCGCGACTGGAACAGCCCCTCGCCCCAGATCCGCGCCTTCCTGCGCACCGTGCGCGACAGCGGCTGCAAGCGCTTCGGCACCGTGCTCAGCCCGGACTACAACGCCGCGCACCATGACCACCTGCATCTGGAAGTGGGCGGGACGAAGGCGTTTTGTCGTTAGCCCCCTCCCCAGCCCGCTGCTGGGGGGATGCCCCTTCGATGAATGACGACGGCGGCATCGCTCGAACTGGACACCCTTCCGACGCCGACCTGAGAATTCGCCTTTAATTCCGCGTATAACGCTTTACCCCTCGTCCTCCGCGGCCAAATTTCGCGATCTGGGGGCAAGTTAATGGCAAATTATGTGGGTAAGGACGCAGTCGGGACGTTTCAGCTCGGCGGCAATAACGTCCGTGACGTGGCAATGAGCGCCGACGGATCGCGCGCATTTGCAACCACCACCGACGGCACGATCCAGATCTACGATCTTGCGACGCATAGCCTGGTCAAGTCGATCGATGCCGGCCGCAACTACAAGGCGATCACCGTCAGCGACGATGGCAAGACGCTGTTCGCCTTCAAGGGCTATCCCGCCAGCTCCGACGGCATGGTCGACGCCATCACTGTCGCGACCGGCGCAATCAAGACCTACGCGATCGAAAACGGCGGCGACTTCAGCGACATTCAGGTGGTCGATGCCGGGCATGTGCTAGTCACGGGCGGAAACAAGCAGAACGCTCAGTTGCTCGATCTCGCCACCGGGACATTCTCCGACGTGAAGGGCGCCGTCTCTTACAGCAACAGCGCCACGATGGTGCGCGACGGCAACCTGACGCTCCTTGCCGAACCCGGCATCAGCGATGGACCGCTGTTCCTCTACGATGCCCGGCGCGGCGCCGTTGTAGCCGCAGGCGACAACTATCAGGGCGGCATCTCCGGCTTCAACTGGGGCTCGGTCGCGGTGAGCGAGGCGGCCGGCTTGGCGCTGCAGTTCATCTACTACGGCACGGTCAAGGTCTACGGGCTCGACCTTAAGTGGCAGAAGGACGTCTACCTGGGCCAACCGATCGCCGGCATCGACGTCGACAGCGCCGGCAAGAACGCCTTCGTCTATTTCACCGACGGCACGATCAGCGAATATTCGCTCGCCGACTGGTCGCTGGTCGAGCACTTCACGGTTCAGACCGGCGAATCGTTCTACGGCTCGCTTGGCAGCAACCTGCTGGTCTCTCCCGATGGCAAGTATCTCACCACGCTCGATCAGTCGCCCAATGCCGCCTACGATCTCACGCTGATCGACCTCAGCCTGCGCGACGAGGTGTTCAAGGGCACTGCCGGAGCCGACCGCTTCGCCGGCAAGCTCGGCGACGACACCTATTACGTCACCGCGGGCGACACGGTGATCGAAGACGCCAACGCGGGCTTCGACACGATCGTCACCGCGACTTCGCTGACGACGCTGCCCGCCAATGTCGAGCGGATCGTGCTGCGCGGCCACGCCGCGATCGACGCCGGTGGCAACAGCGCCGCCAACGACCTTGTCGGCAACGTTGCCGCCAACGTGCTGACCGGGCGCGGCGGCGCCGACCGGCTGTTCGGCAACGAAGGCAATGACACGCTCGACGGCGGCGCGGGCAACGACCTGCTCGATGGCGGCGCGGGCGCGGACGTGATGCGCGGCGGCCCGGGCGACGACACTTATGTCATCGACAATGCCGGCGACGTCGTCGAGGAAACTTCGGCCGGCGACGGCACCGACACCGTCGTGCTGCGCACCAGCTACGTGTTGACCGCCGCCTTCATCGAGAATGTCACGCTCGCCGGTTCGGCGAACATCAACGCCACCGGCAACGCCGGGAACAACCGCCTTGTCGGCAACGCCGGCGTCAACACGTTAAGCGGTCTCGACGGCAACGACACACTCGAGGGCGGCGCCGGCGCGGACGTGCTGCTTGGGGGGGCCGGCGACGACCGGCTCGACGGTGGGACCGGTCGCGACGCGATGAGCGGCGGCGCCGGCAACGATACCTACGTCGTCGACAGCCTGGGCGATGTCGTCACCGAAGCCGCGGGCGAAGGCGTCGACGTGGTTACGGCGCGGATCAGCTACACGCTGTCGGCCAACGTCGAGCAGCTCGTGCTGCTCAATTCGGCCGACGCGCTAAAGGCGACCGGCAACGACAAAGCAAATTCGCTGACGGGGAACGCCTTCAACAACGTGCTCGACGGCAAGGCGGGCGCCGACACGATGACCGGCGGGGCCGGCAACGATACCTACATCGTCGATTCGCTCGGCGATGTGGTGGTCGAGAACGTCGACGGCGGCATGGACACCGTCCGCGCCAATGTCTCGGCCACGCTCGCCGCCAATGTCGAGAACCTTGTGCTGGTGGGCTCGAGGGCGCTCAACGGCACCGGCAATGCCGGGAACAATCACATCACCGGCAATGCGGCAGCCAACGTCCTCGACGGCGGTGGCGGGTACGATACGCTCGAAGGCGGCGCGGGGAACGACACCTACGTGGTCGGGCAATACGGCACGACCACGATCGTCGAGGCGGCCGGTGGCGGCATCGACACGATCCGCTCCGCCTTCGACCTCGACCTCGGCCTCTACGCCAATGTCGAGAACGCGCGCGCCACCGGAACCGCCCACACCGTCATTTCGGGCAACGATGCGAGCAACGTGCTCAGCGCCAACGACAGCGGCACCAGCCTGCTTGGCGGCGGCGGCGACGATCGGCTCGTCGGCGGCGCGGGCAACGACTACCTCGACGGACAGGGTGGCAAGGACACGCTGATCGGCGGCCGCGGCGACGACACCTACATCGTCGCTTCGAGCGACGACACGTTGGTCGAGGGCAAGGATGGCGGGACGGACGTCGTCTACGCTGAAGTGTCGATGACTTTGCCGGACAACATCGAGGTGCTGATGTCGAGCACCGCCGCCGCAATCACGCTTACCGGCAACGCGCTCGACAACCTGATCGTCGGCAGCTCAGGCAAGGAGACGCTGTCGGGCGCGGCCGGGAACGACCAGCTGGTCGAGATCTACGGCAACGACACCTTGATCGGTGGCGCCGGTGCGGACACCTTCATCATCACCAGCGTGAAGTCGCCCAGCGCGATCCGCATCAGCGACTTCACCGAAGGCACCGACAAGATCGCGTTCGCGAGCCAATACCTTTACGATGCGAGCTTGCGCGACGACTATCTCTTCATCGGCACGCAGGGATTCAACGGCATCGTCGGTGCACTTCGATACCAGGCGGCTGGCGCCGACACGCAAGTCCAGGTCGACATCGATGGCGACAGGGTCGCGGACATCACGCTGACCCTGACCGGCCAGCACGTGCTCCACGCCGACGATTTCGTCGTCTAGCCCCGAGCGGGGCGCGGCGCTGGCCGCGGCGCGCCTCCGCCGTCGACGCGACCGCAAGGCCGGTACGCAGCGGGCGGGCCCACCATGCGACCACCCGGGCTCTGCAAGGATCCGACCATCGCGTCCGCCGTGCGATCGCGGGGGCGCGAGGTGCAAACGGCAAGACGCCGCTGGCGGAGGAGCGGCGACAGCGCAGCAAGCAGGGCCGCGTGGACAGGTCTCCCGGCAACGATCCGATTTCCCGACGACCGGGAAAACCGACAGGAGTGCGCAGGCGGAGAAGGTTATCGAGGGCCTGGGGTCGATGCCGAAGGCCGCGGTCGACGTCCAACCCCGAGGGCAAGGGCTCGAGCCAAAGGCAGGTCCGAAAGGCCGAGCTCAAACCAAGGGGCGTAGGCGACCTCTAATGCCTGTGGGCAGCGCCGTAGGCCGTAAGGCCACGCAGCATGTCGGCGACTACGCCGAAGGCGCCTGGCACCCCGCAAGCCGTGGGCCAATCCGGAAGCTGCGGCCAACCCCGAAAGCCGTGGGCACTGCCGAATGCCGAGGGCAATGCCGAAACGGCAACGGAAACGGGCCGCCCGGCTGACGATCCGGACGACCCGCTCCCTGCGACCCCGGGGGGCACGGGGTAAGGCATTGCGTGCACCACGCTGTCGGCGGGCGCAGCGGCGGGTGGGCCGCGGCGTGACGTATGGTCGAACAGGCCGTTGCGCACCCCCTGTGCGCCTTGCCGCGCCCCAACCCTCCTGGGCGTTACCGGCTTTGCGATACGGCCTGCCTTCGTCCTTTCGTCACGCCGCGACGTCTCCCAGGCCCGCGGCCTCGATGCGCAGGCGAACCGCCTCCGCCGCGTGGCGCGCGCCGAGCTTGCCCATCATCTTCATGCGATGGATTTCGACGGTGCGCGGGCTGATATCGAGATCGCGGGCGATGGCCTTGTTGCTGCAGCCTTCGGCCAGGCGATCGAGCACTTCGCGTTCGCGCAAGCTGAGGCGCGCGATGCGCTGGCGCGCTTCGGCGGCGCGGGCCCGCTGGGCGCGGTGCGCCTCGGCCTCGCGGGTGGCGTGGGCAACCGCTTCGTTGAGTGGCCCGATCTGTTGCGGCACCGCGAGGTAATCGAGCGCCCCCGCCTTGATCGCGGTGACCACCGCGTGCGTCTCGGGCGTCTCGGCCACCGCGATCACCGGAAGCCAGTGGCCGGCGCGCATCATCGCGGCGATCAGCGCGGCGATGCCCTGCCCCGTCGGCTCGTCGTGCGCGAGCACCAGGCCGTTCGACGGCGCGTGCGCGAGCAGCTCCTCCGCGTTGGCGTAGATTTCGGCGTGATGCCCCGCGGCAAAGGCGAGACGGGCGAGCTGCGCACGCCGGGCGCTGTCGCTATCGAGGATGTGGAGTGTGACACGTTCGACCATGCCCGAGAGTAAGACCCCGTCCGGACGCGAAGCGCCATTTGTGTTAGCTTCGTTCCGAAACGAATTCAGCAGCCTATCGGTCGCTCCTACAGGCTTTCCCTTAGCTGGTTTTCCTCCGGAACGGATTGTGTTCCCGGCTATCGTTTGCGACGAGGGTGCAAGATCGTGGTCCATGACCCCCGATATGCGCCTTGGCGGGTCTCGCGGCGGTTACCAAGTATGGTTTGGCCCTTAACCAATCGGGCTCAGTGATTCGGCTAAGGTATTCTACTTATTCGATTGTTCGGACCGCTGCCGCCTCGTCGGCGAAGGTGTAGTCGGGCAGCGAATGGAACGCCTTGCGCAGCGCCTCGCTCCAGCTTGACGAGATCGACTTGAAGTACGGATCGCTCGCCAGGATGCGCTTTTGGTGGAGCGGTTCGAACCGATCCCGCTCGATCACCATCAGGTCGAGCGGCAAGCCCACCGAGAGGTTGGCCGCGAGCGTGGAATCGAAGCTCACCATCAGCAGCTTGACCGCATCCTCGAAGCTCATCGCCGGGTCGTAGCCGCGCAGCAGGATCGGGCGGCCGTACTTGGTCTCCCCGATCTGGAAGAACGGCGTGTCGAAGCTCGCCTCGATGAAGTTGCCTTCCGGGTAGATCAGGAACAGCCGCGGCTCCATGTCGCGGATCTGGCCTGCGACGATCATCGAGGCGGTGAAGCGCGGTCCTTCCGACTGCATCCCCGAATCCTGCCGCCCCTCGATCACGTCGCGCAGCAGGCGACCGACCTGGGTCGCCACCTGAAACATCGTGGGCGCCTCGAGGATCGACGGGCGCCGCTCGCTCGGCGCCTTGTTGCGTTCCTCGAGCTGGCTGATCACCGCCTGCGTGGTGGCGAGGTTGCCCGCGGTCAGGATCGTCACGATGCGCTCGCCCGGGACCTGCCAGGAATGCATCTTGCGGAACACCGAGATGTTGTCGACGCCCGAATTGGTGCGGGTGTCGCTCATCAGGACGAGGCCCTTGTCGAGCACCATGCCCACGCAATAGGTCATTGTTTTCCCCGGATGTTCCCTGTCGTCCGAAACGCGCGCGGCCGAGCTTTCGCCCGATTCCCGCCTGCGCTGTCATCGTTCGGACTTACTGTTCCATACGCTGCTGCTGGACTGCAAGCCTGACCTGCAACGTTTCGTCGCTGCTGCCGACCCGGATCCCGGTCACGGGCGCGGCGTCGCGATAGTCCGCCCCGGTCGCCACCCGGACATAGCGTGCATCGGGGCAGATGCGGTTGGAGATGTCGAAGCCGACCCAGCCCAGCCCCTCGACCTCGGCTTCGGCCCAGGCGTGGCCCGCGTCCTGGTCGACCCGGTCGTCCATCAGGAGGTAGCCCGAAACGTAGCGCGCGGGCACGCCGAGCGCACGCGCGGCGGCGATGAACACGTGTGCGTGGTCCTGGCACACCCCGTGCCCGGCTGCCAGCACCGCCTCGGCGCTCGTCGCCGCGTCGGTATGGCCCAGCTCGTAGGTTACCGCGTCGGCGACGAGATCGGACAGCGCGTGGAGCCGCGCGAGCATGTCGTCGCCTGGCGCCAGCCGCGCCACCAGCGCCCGGACCTTCGGCCCGACCTGGGTCAGCGGCGTCGGCTCGAGGAAGTGCCAGCGCGGCAGATAGCCAGCAGTGCGCCCGACGATGCCGGCCTGGTCGGTGGTCTCGACCGTGCCGGTGCAACGGATCGCGACTTCGCGCGTGCCCGGCTCGAACGCGATCAGCGTCACGCGGTTGGCGTTGTGGTCGTCGTATTCGAGCTGGACGCGCGCGCCCTCGGCGGTGACCGCCCACGCGTCGACCACTTGCCCTGCCCCCGTGCGCGGGGTCAGACGCAGCCGCTGCAGCCCGTTCTGGAGCGGGTGCGAGAAGTGGTAGTGCGTGGTGTGCTCGATCGCGATGCGCATCGTTGCGGCCCCTTCCCCTATTCGGTGAACCGGTAGTCGCGCTGGATCTGCGCGCCCAGCCGCCCGTTCGTGGCGATGAACTCGCCGATGAATTGGTGCAGGCCCTGCTCGAAGATCGCCTCGATCGTGGCGTCCTGGAGCCGCGCCACCGCGGCGCCGAGGATGTCGTGCGCGGGCGTGTGCGCGCCGTATTCGCGCGCGAGGTGCGCAAGGTTTGACTGCAGCTTGGCGTAACAGAACGCGAGGCTGCGCGGGAAGCGCCCGTCGAGGATCAGGAACTCGGCGATGCCGCGCGCTTCCATGCGGCCGGCGTTGAGCCAGCGATAGGCGCGCTCGCCGGCGAGCGAGCGCAGCACGTTCTCCCACTGCACGTTGTCGAGGCTCGAGCCGACATAGGACAGCGAGGGCAGCAGCACGTAGTACTTCACGTCGAGGATGCGCGCGGTGTTGTCGGCGCGTTCGATGAAGGTGCCCATGCGCGCGAAGTTGTAGATGTCGTTGCGCAGCATGGTCCCTTCCATCGCGCCGCGCACCTCGGTCGACTGGCGGCGAATGGTGTCGATGACGAGTCCCAGGCGCGCGTCGGTGACCGGCCGCGCCAGCAGTTCCTTGAGCTTCATCCAGCTTTCGTTGACGGTCTCCCACACCTCGCGGGTGATGCCGGTGCGGACCATCCTCGCATTGTGCCGCGCCTGCTCGATCATCGCGAGCACGTTGCCGGGATTGTCCTTGTCGCGCAGCACGAAGTTGAACACCTGCGGTCCTGCGTAATCCAAGCCGAACTTGGCCTCGTAGGCGCCTTGAAGCCCCAAGGTGACGATGACCGAACGCCATTCATCTCGCGCGTCGCGGGTGTCGCGCGTCAGCGCCATGCGGAAGCCTGCCTCGATCAGCCGCGCGGTGTTCTCCGCGCGCTCGAGGTAGCGGAACAGCCAGAAGATGCCGTTTGCGGAGCGTCCCAGCATATCAGTCGTCCAGCACCCAGCTGTCCTTGGTCCCGCCGCCCTGCGAGGAATTGACCACCAGCGATCCCTTCTTGAGCGCCACGCGGGTCAGCCCGCCGGGCGTGATGTCGATTCCATTCGGGCTGACCAGCACGAAGGGCCTGAGGTCGACATGGCGCGGCGCAAGGCCGGCCTTGGTCAGGATCGGCACCGTCGACAGCGCGAGCGTCGGCTGTGCGATGTAGTTCTCGGGCCGCGCACGCAACTTGGCCTCGAAGGCGGCGATCTCCTTGCGTGACGAGGTCGGGCCGATCAGCATGCCATAGCCGCCCGAACCATGGACTTCCTTGACGACGAGCTCGGCGAGGTTGTCGAGCACGTATCTAAGCGCCTCGGGCTCGCTGCAGCGCCAGGTGGGCACGTTCTTGAGGATCGGCTTTTCGCCGGTGTAGAACTCGACGATCTCGGGCATAAAGCTGTAGATCGCCTTGTCGTCGGCGATGCCCGTGCCCGGCGCGTTGGCGATGGTGACGCCGCCCGCACGATAGACGTCGATGATCCCGGCGACGCCGAGCACGCTCGAAGGGTTGAACGTCAGCGGGTCGAGATATTCGTCGTCGACCCGCCGGTAGATCACGTCGATCGGCTGCCAGCCGCGCGTCGTGCGCATCGCGATGCGCCCGTTCTCGACGCGCAGGTCGCTCCCTTCGACCAGTTCGGCGCCCATCTGGTCGGCGAGGAAGGCATGCTCGAAATAGGCCGAGTTGTAGCTGCCGGGCGTCAGCACCGCGACCACCGGCTTGTGCCCGCGCGCCGCCGGCGGTGCGCAGGCGGCAAGGCTGCGGGCCAAACGACGCGGATAGTCCGAGACCTCGCGCACCCGCACCCGGGTGAACAGCTCCGGGAACATCGCCATCATCGTCTCGCGGTTCTCGAGCATGTACGAGACCCCGCTCGGCGTGCGCGCATTGTCCTCGAGCACCATGAACTCGTCCTCGCCGGTGCGGACAAGGTCGATGCCGACGATGTGGGTATAGACCCCGCCCGGCGGGGTGAAGCCCGCCATCTGCGCGAGGAACGCCTCGTTGCCCTTGAGCAGGCGCTCGGGCAGCCGGCCCGACCTGACGATTTCCTGCCGGTGATAGAGATCGTGGAGGAACGCGTTGAGCGCCCGCACCCGCTGCTCGATCCCGCGCGACAGCTTCCGCCATTGCTGCGCGGTGATGATCCGCGGCACCATGTCGAACGGAATCAGCCGCTCCTCGGCATCCTCGCTGCCATAGACGTTGAAGGTGATGCCGGTCCGCCGGAAGAAGGCTTCGGCTTCGCTGCCCTTGCGGCGCAGGAGATCGGGGGGCTGCTCCTCGAACCACTGGCGGTAACCGGCGTAGGCGGGGCGCACCGCCCCATCGGCATCGACCATCTCGTCGTATGACGAGGGTGAGGAGTTGTTCATCGGCGCATCCCGTATTGGCGCCGAAGCTTGCATAGCTTCCCGCGTCCCGCAAGCGCCTATGCTGCACCTGCGAGATATTTTACGATTTCGAGTCGGCGCGGTGCCTTCAGATGCAGTCGACCAGCGCGCACAGCGTGCGCGCCACGTCGGGATGGCTGGCGAAGCCCAGGTGCGTGCAGCGAAGCGGGATGGCGATGTCCCGCTCGCCCTTGCGCCCGCAGGCCGAGCGCGGCGAGACGATGCCGTCGCGCGCGCTCCAAAGCGCTACCGTCGGCACCGGCGGCTTGTCGGCGAAGGCATGGCCCACCGGCGGCTCATCGACGCTGTGCCCGGCGATGGCCTGGTAGGCGCGCCAGGCGTTGTTGGCGCGGCGATCCCCCGAGAACGGCGAGCCCATCGTCACCACCATCGCCACCGCCTCGGGGTGGCGATGCGCCAGTTCGCGGGCGAACAGGCCGCCCAGGCTCCAGCCCACCAGCACCAGCGGCTGGCCCTCCTTGCGCGCCATCGCGCAGACCCGTTCGCACAGGCGCTCGAAGCTTTCCTCGCTCGGCCCGAAGTTGAAGCCGAGCCCCCAGTCGGAAACGCGGTGACCGGAATCCTCGAGCGCGCGACGCAGCGTCTTCATCCGCGCGGCATGGGTGCCGAACCCCGGCAGCAGCATGACCGGGTGCGACAGCCGGGCCGCGGCGGCCACGGCCGCGCTGCGCTTGCGCTGCGCGCGCGCGGCGCGATGCGCCTGCCACAGTTCGACCGGGGTCTTGAGTTCCGCCAGCAGACGGGCAAGCGCCGGACCGCGCGCATCGGTCGGCCGGGGTTCGAACGCCAGCGCGCGCCGACGCAGCGCCTCGTCGCGCAGCACCGAAAAGCGATCGCCCAGCGAACGCCAGTCGAACGGTGCCTTGAGCGAGGGGGTCTGTTGCTGCGTCAGTGCCATGATCGGTCCGCTGGTAGGTTCGGTGCGGGGGAAACGCCAGATTCGCTATCTCGTTTCATATTTGTGTCAAAAACACTGCATTCGTCTTCAATTCGCCACGCATCTTCCCGGATCCTTGCGGAGACTGACGTGGCGGGCGCGGGGCCGCCGTCCCCAAGTTCCCTCAACGCTCGGCTACCGGTTCGGATGCGAAGATGCCCGACAGGGCGCGGTGCGAACCGGCGCAGCGCCATTGCGGAACGCAAGCCGAACACCCATACTCGGTGGCATGGCCGAACTCGTCATCCGCCGCGGGCTGGAAGAGCCCGACACCTCCGGCACCTTCGTTCCCCACAAGCCGCAGCGGCCCGAGAAATCGGACGGCGGGCGGCCGTTCAAGGTCGTTTCGGATTATCAGCCGGCGGGCGACCAGCCGACCGCCATCGCCGATCTCGTCGCCTCGGCACGCGAAGGGGAAAAGACCCAGGTGCTCCTCGGCGTCACCGGCTCGGGCAAGACGTTCACGATGGCCAAGGTGATCGAGGAACTGCAGCGCCCGGCGCTGATCCTCGCCCCCAACAAGATCCTCGCCGCGCAGCTCTACGGCGAGATGAAGAGCTTCTTCCCCGAGAACGCAGTCGAGTACTTCGTCTCGTACTACGACTACTACCAGCCCGAAGCCTACGTCCCCCGCTCGGACACCTACATCGAGAAGGAATCCTCGACCAACGAGGCGATCGACCGGATGCGCCATTCGGCCACGCGCGCGCTGCTCGAACGCGACGACGTGATCATCGTCGCCTCGGTCTCGTGCATCTACGGCATCGGCTCGGTCGAGACCTATTCGGCGATGATCTTCGACCTGAAAGTCGGCACCAGCGTCGACCAGGGCGAGATCGTCCGCAAGCTCGTCGCGCTGCAGTACAAGCGCAACGACGCCGCCTTCCAGCGCGGCACCTTCCGCGTGCGCGGCGACAACCTCGAAATCTTCCCTTCGCACTACGACGACACCGCCTGGCGCGTGAGCTTCTTCGGCGACGAGATCGAGAGCATCGTCGAATTCGATCCCTTGACCGGCCAGGCCGGCACCAGCCTGTCGAACGTGCGCGTCTACGCCAATTCGCACTATGTCACCCCCGGCCCCACGATGAAGCAGGCGGCCGAGGCGATCCGCTTCGAACTGACCGAGCGATTGAAGGAACTGACCGAGGAAGGCCGCCTGCTCGAAGCCCAGCGGCTCGAACAGCGCACCAACTTCGACCTCGAGATGATCGCTGCCACCGGGTCGTGCGCGGGGATCGAGAACTACAGCCGCTTCCTCACCGGCCGCCTGCCGGGCGAGCCGCCGCCGACGCTGTTCGAATACCTGCCCGACAACTGCCTGCTGTTCATCGACGAAAGCCACCAGACCGTGCCGCAGGTCGGCGCGATGGCGCGCGGCGACCACCGCCGCAAATTGACGCTGGCCGAATATGGCTTCCGCCTGCCCAGCTGCATCGACAACCGCCCGCTGCGCTTCAACGAATGGGACGCGATGCGCCCGCAGACCATCGCGGTCTCGGCAACGCCCGCGCAGTGGGAGATGGAGCAGGCGGGCGGCGTTTTCGCCGAACAGGTGATCCGCCCCACCGGCCTGATCGATCCGCCGGTTCTCATCCGCCCGGTCGAGGACCAGGTACAGGACTGCATCAACGAATGCCGCCTCACTGCGCAGAACGGCTACCGCACGCTCGTCACCACGCTGACCAAGCGCATGGCCGAGGACCTGACCGAGTTCATGCACGAAGCGGGGCTGAAGGTCCGCTACATGCATTCGGACGTCGAGACGCTGGAGCGCATCGAACTGATCCGCGACCTGCGCCTTGGCGTCTATGACGTGCTGGTCGGCATCAACCTGCTGCGCGAAGGGCTCGACATTCCCGAATGCGGCCTCGTCTGCATCCTCGATGCCGACAAGGAAGGCTTCCTCCGCTCGGAAACCTCGCTGATCCAGACCATCGGCCGCGCCGCGCGCAACGTCGATGGCCGCGTGATCCTCTATGCCGACCGCATGACCGGCAGCATGGAACGCGCCATCGCCGAAACCGACCGCCGCCGCGCCAAGCAGCAGGAATACAACGAACTCCACGGCATCACGCCGCAAACCATCAAGCGCAACATCCACGACATCGTCGCCGACACCGCCAGCCGCGACGGCGTGCTGGTCGACATCGACGCCGAAGGATCGAACAACCTCGTCGGTCACAACCTGCGCGCCTACATTGAGGAACTCGAACGCAAGATGCGCGCCGCCGCCGCCGACCTCGAATTCGAGGAAGCCGGCCGCCTGCGCGACGAAATCCGCAAGCTCGAAGCGACCGAACTCGGCCTGCCCGAGGATGACCGCAAGGCGCCGATCGTGGGCCGCAGCAACGAAGGCAAGCCGGGAACAAGGAAGACGCGGTTCGGGAAAAGCCAGAAGACCAAGTGGGGGCGGTGAGGCTATCCAAATGGCCTCTTCAGTCAGGCGGATTGGCGTCACTGTTGGGCCTCTCATCATGAAGTGCCGCGGATGGTTGACGAATTTCCGAATGTCCTTTATAAGGGACATACAACAATCCTCCAGACCGAACGATTTCGCGATTGGCTCGACGGACTTCGCGATCGCAGGGCGCGGATTCGGATCGATGACCGGCTAAAGCGGCTGGCTTCTGGAAACCCAGGGGACAGCAAATCTGTTGGCGATGGCGTGCAGGAGTTGCGCCTGCATTTCGGCCCCGGCTACAGGGTTTATTACATGTGGCAGGGCGATATTCTCATCGTCCTGCTGAACGGCGGCGATAAGACCTCGCAGGCGCGCGACATCGCGATGGCGAAGGAACTGGCTAGGGAAGCAGGCAATGGCATTGAAGGTTGTTCCGTTTGATCCAGCCCGACACCTTGAAACCGAGGACGATATCCTCTGCTATCTGGAAGCCGCGATGGAGGGAAACGACGCGCGGCACATTGCCAGCGCGCTCGGCGACGTGGCGCGTTCCAGAGGCATGACAGAAATCGCTCGCAAGACCGGCCTTGGGCGCCAAGCGCTTTATGCAGCGCTGTCAGAGACAGGTAACCCCACGCTTGAGACTCTGACCGCCGTGCTTGATGCACTCGGCTTTGAACTCACGGTCCAGAAGCGCCCTGCAGCCGCTTGATGAGACACACGGTCACCTTCCTGAGCCCGGCGGCGGCATCCCTCGCCGCCCTCGCCCTCGCCGGTTGCTCCAGTTCCGCCGCGTCGCCCGCGGCCGACAGTGCTCCGCTCGCCGCCGTGCGCCTTGCCATGCCGCAGGCCGAGACCGCGCCGCTGCACAGCGCCGACGACAAGGCGAAGCCCGTCTGGGCCGCCACGCCGGACGGCGCCTCCGCCGCCTTCGGCTATACCGGGGAGGCCCCGCTGCTCTCCGTCGCGTGCCGTTCGGGCCTGCTCTTGGTAACGCGCCATTCGCCAGCCGAAGTCGGCGCCCAGGCGCTGTTCGCGCTGCAGGGCGGCGGGCGCATCCTGCGGCTTCCGGTCGATGCGACCGCCATCCCCGGTCAGCGCGGCTATCTCTGGCAAGGCTCGCTAGCGCCCGGTGATCCTGGCGCGGGCGTGTTCCAGAGCGCCTTCAACGGCACGCTGCCGGGCGGCGGCATGATCAAGGTGTCCGCAGGCGAGCCGATGCGCGAAGTGCTGCGCCGCTGCAAGGCAAGCCCCGCCGCCGCCGCGCCTGTAACCCCGGTCGCCGGGGCAGGCGCGCCAACGGCCGAATAGGTCAGAGCTTGCCGAACTTCGCTTCGTAGGCGCCGGTGTCGCCGCCTGCGAGCAGCGCCGCCTGCTCGACCCAGGCGTCGCGCTTGGGCCGACCGGCGAAGGCGCCCAGTTGCGCGTCGATCCCCGCCAGGTCCGCCTCGCTCCACGCCGCGATCTGCGCAAAGCGGGTCACGCCCAGTTCCTTGAGACGCGCGTTGAGCTTGGGACCGATGCCCTTGATCCGCGTGAGGTCGTCGGCCTCGCCCGCCGCCGGCATTGCCCCTGCGACCGGCGCGGCCTCGACTTCCTCTTCGGCGGCATGCGCCACGATCTCGCCCACGCCGGCCATGAGCCCGGCCGCGGGCGTCGGCACGATCGGCGGGATCGCGGCGGCGGGCGGCGCATCGATCAGCGCCGCGTTGCGCTGCGCCGGGCCTGCACCTTCGGACAGCACGTCGCGATACTCGCGCTTCTCGGGCGCAGGCTTCTTGCGCCCCCACACCGCCCACGCGACCAGCAGCACCAGCACCACCAGCGCGGTCACGGCAATCCAGTTGGCTTCGATCATCTGCAACATGCCAGCAGGCCCCTCGAAAGAATGCTCAGCGCGTCACTCTACAGCGCGCTGCTTGCGGAACAACAGCCGGTCTTCCGGCCCGAACCCGAAGCGCCAGATGACGAAGCCGTAGACGCCCAGGATCGCAGGAATGCCGAGAGACAGTTCAAGCCATTCGGGCAGCAGCTTGACGGCAAAGCCGACCAGCGCCGCCGGCGCCGCCGCCCAGACCAGCGGCCAGCGCAAGTTGGTGATCTTCGCGCCGAGAATGCGCGCGAGGAGCTTCGACTTGACCAGCGAGGACAGCGCCAGCGCCACCGCGAGAGCGAACGCCGCCGCCTCGGCCTGCTGCAGCGGCCCTGCCTGCGCCTGGCGCGCCAGCAGCATCAGCGCCACCGTCAGCGCGCCTTGCAGAGCGATCGCGCCGAGGCTGATGTAGAGGTTCCTCATCCGCGCCATGTAGATCAGCGCCGCCTCGCTCACCACGGCGGGCGCGGCGACCACTTCGGCGGTGAGCAGCAGCGCGAGCGCGCCCGTCCCCGCCACGAACTGCGGCCCGACGAGGCCCATCACGCCCTTGCCCGGAATTCCCAGCGCCAGCGCGATCCCCGCCTGCGCGGCAGTGATCCAGTACCCCACCTGGCACACCTGCTGGGCGATCGCGGCATAGTTGCGCTCCTTGAGGTTACGCGTGATCACCGGCCCCAGGATCGGCTCGAAGCTGGTCTTAAGCTTCTGCGGCAGCGTCGCGACCTGCTGCGCGGCGTAGTAGATCCCCACCGCCACCGGCGAAGTGAAGAAGCCGAGCAGCGCGATGTCGAGCTTGCGCGTGCCCCATTCGATCATGTCCGCTCCGGCGAGCGGTGCCGAGGTCAGGGCAAGGCGCGCCAGCCGCTGCATGTTCGGCTTCCACAGCCGCGGGCGGCCATAGCTGCGGAACAGCGGCACCAGCGCCACGACCAGCGCGCAGAGCTTGGCGAGAATATAGGACAGCGCGAGGCCACCCGCCGGCAGCACGAACAGGAAGCCCACCGCCGCCAGCGTCTGCGTCCACGGCTCGACCACCGAGCGCGCGCGCACCGTCGCGCCGACGTTGTAGCGATAGGCGAGCGCCGCCAGGGCGACGTCGGTCAGCGTGTTGGTGACGATCGCGAAAGGCAGCAGCCGGTCGAAGGCGTTGAATTCGCCGCTCGGGAACATCGGCGCGGGGAAGGCATAGAGCGCCCCCGCCGCCAGCAGCGAGACGACCAGCGACAGCGTCATCGCGTCGGCCACGCTGTGCGTCTCCTCGCGCGCGTCCTCGGCCAGGCGCTGGGCGAGCCCGCGCCGCTGGCCGAGGCTGCAGACCTGGCTGACCAGTTCGACGATCACCAATGCCGAGGCATAGCGGCCCAGCGCCTCGACCCCATAGAACCGCCCGGCGATGAACAGGAACGGCGCGGTACCGCCCAGCCGCAGCAGGAAGCCGAAGAAGTTCGTGCGCCCGCCCTTGGCGAGCGCGGCGATGTCCTGCTGCTCGGCATCCCGCTGCTCCGCGGTGCGCGACGATGGCAAGGCGGCGGCGTCAGCCAAGCAGCGCTTCTGCCTTGAGCGGTCGCGCCAGCAGCTGCGCCACCACCGCGTGCGCCGGCGCCTTGCCCGCAAGCAAGGCCGTCACCGCTTCGACGATCGGCATCGACACGCCGCGCGCGCGGGCGATCTCGGCGAGCACCGGCGCGGTGAAGGCGCCTTCGGCCACGGTCGCACGGTCGGCGAGGATCGCCGCCGCGCTCGCGCCTTCGCCCAGCGCCTTGCCGAGCGAGAAGTTGCGGCTCGAGGTCGAGGAACAGGTCAGCACAAGGTCCCCCAGACCCGACAGCCCCGAAAGCGTCTCGGCCTGCGCGCCCATGGCAAGGCCGAAGCGCTGCATTTCGGCAAAGCCGCGGCTGATCAGCGCCGCGCGCGCGTTCTGCCCCAGCCGCAGGCCTTCGACCACGCCGCAGGCGATCGCCAGCACGTTCTTGACCGCGCCGCCGATCTCGGCCCCGGCAACGTCGTCGGAATAATAGGGCCGGAAGGTCGGCCGCGCGATCGCCGCCGAAAGCCTGCGCCACTGCGCCTCGCCGCCGGCGCAGGCGAGCGTCACCGCCGTCGGCAGCCCGGCGGCGACCTCGTGCGCGAACGTCGGGCCGGACAGCACGGCAAGGCTCGCGCCCGGCGCCGCATCGCGCGCGACATCGGCCATCAGCCGCCCGGTCGCCGCCTCGATCCCCTTCGAGCACAGCACCAGATCGCCCTCGCCGCGATGGCCGATGCCCGAAAGCACCGTGCCCAGATGCTGCGCCGGTGTCACCATCAGCAGCACCGGCACTTGCGCCAACTCGGCAAGGTCGCCCGTCGCGCGGATCGTCGGATGGAGTTCGGCCGAAGGCAGGAACAGGCCGTTGCGCCGCTCTTCGTTGATCTCCGCCACCAGTTCGATCTCGCGCGCCCAGAGCAGCACGTCGCGCCCGTCGCTGGCAAGCATCTGCGCAAGTGCCGTGCCCCAGGCGCCTGCGCCCACCACGCCGACCGAAACTGCGCCCTCGCTCATCCCTTCACCCCTGCGCCGCGCACCGGCGCGGCATTGGCATCGAGCGGCCAGCGCGGCCGCGCCGCCACGTCGAGCGCCTCGCTATAACCCATTGCGAAGCGTTCCGCCCCCGCCCAGCCGATCATGGCCGCATTATCTGTGCACAGCTTGGGCGGCGGCGCGACCAGCGGCAGGCCTGCGCTTGACGCCAACTCCTCCAGCGCCCCGCGCAGCGCGGCATTGGCGGCGACCCCGCCCGCCACCACCAGTGCGGTCACTGGCCCGCAGGCGCCAAGCGCGATCCGGGTCCGGTCGATCACGCAATCGAGCGCGGCCTGCTGGAACGAGGCGGCGATGTCGGCATCGCGATGCGTGCCCGCCTGCTTGGCGCGCATCACTGCGCTCTTGAGCCCGGCGAACGAGAAGTGCGGCTCGCCGCTGCCCACCAGCGGGCGCGGCAATGGCACGGCCTTGGGATCGCCCTCGCGCGCCAGCCGTTCGACCGCCGGGCCACCGGGATAGCCGAGGCCGAGGATCTTGGCAGTCTTGTCAAACGCCTCGCCCAGCGCATCGTCGATCGTGGTGGCGAGCCGGCGATAATCGCCAAGACCGCGCACTTCCAGGATCTGGCAGTGGCCGCCCGAAACCAGCAGCAGCAGGTAGGGATAGGCGAGCGCGGGTTCGGCAAGGCGCGGCGAGAGCGCGTGGCCTTCGAGATGGTTGATCGCGATCAGCGGCTTGTCCGCCGCCATCGCCAGCGCCTTGCCGGTGACCAGGCCGACCATCACCCCGCCGATCAGGCCGGGGCCGGCGGTGGCGGCGATCGCGTCGATGTCGTCGAGCGCCAGTCCGGCATCGGCCAGGACCTGCTCGATCATCGGCCCCAGCACCTCGACGTGCGCGCGCGCCGCGATCTCGGGCACCACGCCGCCATAGGGCCGGTGCATCTCGTCCTGCGAGGCGATCCGCTGCGCCACGATGCGCGCGGCGAGCGTTTCGCCGTTGCTGTCGATCACCGCGGCGGCGGTTTCGTCGCAGGAGGATTCGATGCCGAGGATCAGTGCCATGGGAGCGCTTCCCCTTAGAGATAATCGGCGTTACGGCAACCGGGCATGAACGGTCAGATACCACACCCCCGTGCCCCCGAACGCCCGCTCCGGCTCGGCACGCGCCGCTCGCCGCTGGCGATGGCGCAGGCGGAGGAAGCGCGCGACCGGCTCTGCGCCGCGCACGGGTGGGAGCGGTCGCTGGTCGAGCTCGTCCCCTTCACCGCCAGCGGCGACAAGGTGCAGGACCGCCCGCTCGCCGAAATCGGCGGCAAGGCGCTGTGGACCAAGGAACTCGACGCCTGGCTCCACGAAGGCGCGATCGACTTTGCGGTCCATTCGATGAAGGACGTCGAGACGATCCGGCCCGATACGCTGACCATCGCCGCGGTGCTGCCGCGCGCCGACGTGCGCGACGTGCTGGTCGGCGCAGCCACTGTCGCCGCGATCCCATCGGGCGCGCGCGTCGGCACCAGCGCGCCGCGCCGCGCCGCGCAGATACTCCATGCCCGGCCCGACCTGTCGGTGGTGACCTTTCGCGGCAATGTCGCGACGCGCCTCGCCAAGCTCCAGGCGGGCGAGGCCGACGTCACCCTGCTTGCCGCTGCGGGGCTGCAGCGCCTCGGCGAAACCGGCGTCGGCCATCCCCTCGGCGAGGACGAGTGGCTGCCCGCCCCGGCGCAGGGCGCCATCGGGATCGAGTGCCTGACCGCGCGCGCCGACGTGCGCGGCTGGCTCGCAGCGATCGACCACGCCGAAAGCCACGCCGCGATCCGCGCCGAACGCGCGCTGCTCTCGGCGCTTGGCGGCAATTGCCACAGCCCGATCGCGGTGCTGAGCCGGGTCGAGGACGGTGCGGTCGGCTTGCGCGCGGCGCTGTTCAGCCCCGACGGCGCCGAACGCGTCGAGGCGAGCGCCCGTTTCGCCATCGACGACGACACCGGACCCGCCGCGCTCGCCGCCGCGCTGCTCGACAAGGCGCCGGCCGCAATCACCGTCCATTTTTCCGGCCCGGCCGGGGGCTGATCGGCCGATGCGCCCGCTGGTCGTGCTGCGGCCCGAACCGGGCAACACCGCGACGGCGCACGCGGCGCGCGCGCTGGGCCTGATCGTCCACGCCCACCCGCTGTTCGCGATGGCGCCGGTACCGTGGGAGCTGGCGGCCGCGGCGGACTTCGACGCCCTGCTCGCAGGCAGCGCGGCGCTGTTCCGGCTGGGCGGCGCCGGGCTGGCGGGATTGCGCGCGCTTCCGGTCCACGCCGTCGGCGAAGCCACCGCCGCCGCCGCGCGCGGTGCGAGCTTCACCGTTGCCGGCATCGGCGAAGGCGGAATGGAGCCGCTCGTCGCCGCGCTGCCGCCGGGGCGCTACTTGCGGCTGGCGGGCGAGCGCAACGTGCCGTTGATGCCCCCGCCGGGTGTCGAGGTCGATACTCGCGTGGTCTATGCCGCGCGCGCGCTGCCGCTGCCGCCCGACCTCGCCGCTTCGCTCGCCGCCGGCGCCGTGGTCGCGCTCCATTCGGGCGAGGCGGCGGCCCATTTCGCCGCGGAATGCTCGCGCCTAAAACTATCATCTGACAGGGTTTCGCTCGCCTGTCTCGCCCCGCGAATCGCAACAAAGGCGGGAAAAGGCTGGCAAAGCATTGAAATTGCGCCATCCAGAACCGACGATGCGTTGCTGGCGCTGGCCGCGCAAATGTGCCAGACAGTGTGACCGTAGGGCCACCAACAAGAAAAAAGGCGCATGCAGGACACGACGTATCCCGAACCGGGCACGCCCCGGACGGCCGGCCGGGGACGCGGCAGCCGCGCGCTCGTGGCAGTGCTGGTTCTGGTCATGCTGCTCGGCGTGCTCGCCGCCGCTTCGTGGCTCGGCTGGAAGCAGGGCTGGCTCCACCTCTCGCTCGATGGACAAGGGCCTGTCGTCACCACCAGCCCGACCCCGACGCAGAGCGCCCAGCTCGTCGCCGATCGCGTCGCCACCGAAGCCGCGCTCGCCGGGGCCGCAGCGAAAGTTTCCGCGCTCGAACAGCGCCTCGTCGAACTCAATCAGCAGGCGATCGCCGCCTCGGGCCAGGCGCGCCATGCCGAGGCGCTGCTGCTCGCCGTCGCCGCGCGCCGCGCGGTCGAACGCGGCGCGCCGCTCGGCTACCTCGAGAATCAGCTGCGCGTGCGCTTCGGTGAGAGCCAGCCCGGCGCAGTCGACCGCCTGCTGATGGCGAGCCAGAAGCCCGTCACCCTCGCCTCGCTCGACGAGGAGTTCGAACGCATCGCCCCGCGCCTTTCCGGCGGCCGGCAGAACGAAGGCAACTGGGACTGGCTCAAGCGCCAGATCGGGTCGCTCGTAGTCATCCGCCACGACGAAACCCCTTCGCCCACGCCCGAAAACCGCATCGAGCGCGCCCGCTACGCCATCGCCGGGGGCCGCATCGACGCCGCCATCGCCGAGGTCGAACGGATGCCGGGCCGCGACGCCGCGATCGACTGGCTTGCACATGCGCGCGACTACGTGATGACCCAGCGCGCGCTCGACCAGCTCGAAACCAGCGCGCTGACCCTGCCTGAGCCGGTGCAGATCACCGCGCCCGCGCCGACGCCCGCGACCACGCCGCCCCCCGCTGCCACGCCGGCGCCCGGACCATCAGCTCCGCAGGGCACCGCCACGCCCTGAGCCAAACCTGTCCGTCGTCAGGCCTGGAGCAGCGCCGGCAGCTTGCCGCGCATGCCGCGCGCCTCGTCCATGAAGAAGCGCTTGAGCGTCGGGCTACGCTGCACCCCCGCCATGCCGAAGCGGCGGATCGCCGAAGGCAGGCGGCCGGGCAGACCGAATAGCCGCGTCAGCACGTCGGTCGCGCCCGCCACCATGAAGGTATCGAGTGCGCGCCAGCGCTCGTAGCGCGCCAGCAGCTGCGCATCGCCCGGCTCGAGGCCCAGCCGCGCGCCTTCGCTCAGCACCTCGACCAGCGCGGCGACGTCGCGCAGGCCGACATTGAGACCCTGCCCCGCAATCGGATGCATCCCGTGCGCGGCGTCGCCGACCAGCGCCAGCCGATCGGCCACGACCTTGGCGGTATGGTGGAAGTTGAGCGGATAGGACGTGCGCGGGCTGGCGAGCTCGATCGGCCCGAAGATCCCGTCCATCCGCCGCGCCACTTCGGACAGGAACGCCCCCTCGGGCAGCGCCAAAACGCCGGCGGCATCCTTCTCCGCCACCGTCCAGACCAGCGCCGAGCGGTGCCGTCCGTTCTCGTCGTCGAGCAGCGGCAGCAGCGCGAACGGTCCTGCCGGATAGAAGATTTCCCAGGCGACGTTGTCGTGCGGCTTTTCGTGCCACAGCCCGCTGATGATCGCGCGGTGGCCATAGTCCCAGCGCGCCGGGGCAAAGCCCGCCTCGTCGCGCGTCGGCGATTGCCGCCCTTCGGCGCCGACCAGCAGGCTCCCCTTGAGCACCTGGCCGTCGGCCAGCGTCACCGTCACCCCGTGCGGCCCCCGCTCGCGCGTCTCGACCCGGGCATTGGTGATGAAGGTGATCGCCTCCTCGCGCGCGGCGGCGGCGTACATCGCGATCCGCAAGTCGCGGTTCGCGTACATCCGCCCCAGCGAGCCTTCGCCTTCCTCGGGGCGGAAGTCGATCCGCCCCGGCTTCATCGCGTCGGTCACCGCGATCGCATCGATCGGGCAGCCCTTGTCGCGCAGGTCCTCGGCGATGCCGAGGTTGGTGTAGAGGTTCCAGCTCGCGGTCGAGATCGCCGAGGCGCGGCCGTCGAACCCTTGCGCCGTCGTCGCCGCCGGGTCCGAGCTGTCGACCACTACGCTGGTCAAGCCGTGCCGCGCGAGGCCGATCGCCAGCGTCATGCCGACGAGACCGCCGCCGAGGATGATCACGTCGGCACGCGCCGCACCTTCACCCTTCTGTTCGTTCAATTGGTCGCTCCACAGGTCGTGCCGGGTCCGGCGTCTAGATCGAGGCACCGTCCATCGAAAGTACCCTCGGGTACCTTGAGCCCGATCAATCCGGCAAGGCTCGGCGCGATATCCACCGTCTCGACCGGGTTCGGCTGCTCGAACGGGGTCATCCCGGCCCGCCAAAACAGGATCGGCACGCGCCGGTCGTAGTCCCACGCCGAACCGTGCGTCGCCACGATCCCCGGCATCGGCCGCACCACCGGCACCACGCCGCGCTTGAGTACCACCACGAAGTCGCCCGACAGCGGCGCGTAGTACGAGGCGCGCGCGCGGTCCAGCAGGCTCCAGGTTTCGGGGCTGCCCTTGGGGGCGGGCGCGGCGGCGAGCTCGCTTGCGGTGAACACCGCCTCGACCTGCGGCTGCACCATCAGCACCGCCTTCGCCGCCTCGACAACCTTCGCCTTCTGGTCGGCCGGCACCGCCTTGTTGACCCAGAAGTCGCCGAACGCGCCGTCGCCGAGGATCAGGTCCTTGGCCTCCATGCCAAGCTTCGCCGCCACTGCCGCGGAGATCTGGTCGGGCAGCAGCGAGGCCGCCGCGCGCTGCGCCGCCGGCAGCGCCTGTTCGCGCAGCCGCTCGGGCAGGTCGAAGCCGCCATGGTCGGCGGTCAGCACCACCGCATAGTCGACGTGGCGATCGTCGAGCGCCTTGAAGAAATCGCCCAGCGCCAGGTCGAGCTGCTGCATCTGGATGCACATTTCCGCGCCCTCGGTGCCATAGGCGTGGCCGACGAAGTCGGTCACCGACAGACTCACCGAAAGCATGTCGGGGGCCGCGCCCTTGCCCAGCTTCATGCTGTCGACCAGCTCGGTCGCAAGGTCGAGCGTCGCCCGGTCGAGCCGGGGCGAGGCGCGGAAGGCATTGGCGTCGCCCGCCGCCATCGCGAAGCGACCGGTGCCCACGCTGAACCCGCTCGGCGTCGGCGCGGGCGCGGCCGCCGTCAGCGAATTGGCGATGCCAACGCCCCCGCTCGCCGGCGCGCCGCCGCCCAGCGCAATCGCCCGGTCGTGCGCGCCGCACCATGCGGGCAGCGCAAAGCCGGGCGCGCCCTGCGCAAGCACGCCTTCGAGGCTCCTGTTCTCGGCCAAGGCCTCGGGCGCAAGCGTGCGCCCCTCGAGCGTCGCAAAGCCCTTGCCCTTCCACCAGTAGACCTGGTCGATCGCGTGCCCGCCCATCATCAGCGCGCCACGATCCTTGCCCGAGACCGCGACGTTGCGGCTCGTCGGCCAGACCGCCTTCATCCGCTCGCCCAGCGTCGGCACCAGCAGGTGCCCGGCCGAAGCGACATAGTCCTTGGGGTCTGCCGCCTGCTTGGTCTCGTCCTCGGCGCAATAGACCGCCTTCTTGCCCCGTGCGACCGACTGGTCGATCCAGGTATTGGCGATGATCCCGGTGCGCGCGGGATGCATGCCGGTCAGGATCGTCGAATGACCGGGGCAGGTCTCGGTCGCGGCATGGCTCTGGTAGCCCGCCGGAAACGCCATGCCGCCAGCCAGCCGCGCGAGCCCGCCGGTGAAATGGCTCCGATATTGCGCAAACAGATCGGCCGAAAACTGGTCGACCGCGATCGCCACCAGCAGGCGCGGCGCCCCCTTGACCGGGCCCATCGGCTGCACCTGCGGCGCGGGCTGGCTCATGCCGGGACCGGCCTTGGCGGGCGCCGCAGGCTTGGCGTGCGCACCCAGCGGCAACATCGCGGCGGCAAGCAGGAGCAGGGCTTTCGAGCGGATCATCGTGGAGGCATTCCTATGGCTCTTGCACTATGGGCGGCACTGGACTCGCGTTCAATGCACCCTTAAGCGCGGGGTGTGGCCTCGCCGGCCGAACGGCGCAAGGGGCCGTACCAGCCGGAAGGGCCAGTTCGTCCATGCGCCCCAATAATTTGACCGCGAATGTGACCGCACGGTTGCTCGCCGCGCTTTTTGCCGTGCTCGCCGCGCTGGCGATCCCGGCAAGCGCGCAGGCCAATCACATCACCGCAACGCTCGTAGCCGAAAAACCGGCGGCGCCGGGCGGCGAAGTCCTGCTGGCAATCGCGATGCAGCCCGAGAAGGGCTGGCACGGCTACTGGGTCAACCCCGGCGATGCCGGCCTCGGCCTGACGCTCGAGTGGACGCTGCCCAAGGGCGCGAAGGCGGGCGAGCTGCAATATCCCGTGCCGCAGACGCTGCTGGTGCAGGGGCTGATGAACCACGTCTACGAACACGCCTACGCCGTGCTCGTGCCGCTGACCCTTCCCGCCGACGCAAAGCCGGGCACCACCCTGCCGATCAGCGCGAAGGCGCAATGGCTCGCCTGCACCGAGGCGATCTGCGTGCCCGAGCAGGCGGACCTGCAGGGCGCCGTCACGGTCGGCGAAGGCGCCTCCGATCCGCGCTTTTCCGCCTGGCGCGCCGCGCTGCCCGCCCCGCTCGACCGGGCGGGGACCTTCGCGGTAACGCCGAAGGGCCTCAGTCTCGCCATCCCCTTCCCCGCCTCGGCCGCGCTCGAACGCCCGCACTTCTTCATCGACGGCGACGGCTTGGTCGATTACGCCGCGCCGCAAGCCTTCCGCCGCAAGGGCGACCTGCTGATCGTCGACCTCGCCCGCGCCAAAGTGCCGAGCGCCGAACAGCCGACGATGGTTTCGGGCGTGCTGTCGCTCGGCGAAGGGCGCGGCGGCATCGCGCTCGCCGCCAAAGCAGGGCAGGTGCCCGATGGCGGCGCGCCGCTTGCCGGAACCGCTGCGCCCGCCTTCTCCGCCGCCGCGCTGATCGCCGCGGTGCTCGGCGCGCTCGCGGGCGGGCTGATCCTCAACGTGATGCCCTGCGTGTTCCCGATCCTCAGCCTCAAGGCTTTGGCGCTCGCGCGCGGCAATTCCGCCCACGCCCGCAGCGAAGGCCTCGCCTATACCGCCGGCGTCGTCCTCGCCTGCCTCGCGCTGGGCGCGGCGATGCTGGCCCTGCGCGCGGCGGGCGAACAGGTCGGCTGGGCGTTCCAGCTACAGGACCCGCGCGTCGTCGCCGTGCTTCTGCTGCTGGCAGCCACGATTACCGCCAACTTCGCCGGGCTCTACGAACTGCCGGGCCTCTCGGTCGAGCGCGGCGCGGGCGCGATGGGCGCGTTCGGCACAGGGCTCCTTGCGGCCTTCGTCGCCACGCCCTGCACCGGGCCGTTCATGGCCGCGGCGATGGGCGCGGCGCTGCTGCTGCCGACCTGGGCCGCGCTCGCCGTCTTTGCCGCGCTCGGCCTCGGCCTCGCCTTGCCGTTCCTCGCGCTCGGCTTCATCCCGCCCTTGCGCCGCCTGCTCCCCCGGCCCGGCGGCTGGATGGAAAAGTTCCGCCGCTTCATGGCCGTGCCGATGGGCTTCACCGCCCTCGCCCTTGGCTGGCTCGCCTGGCGCGTCGGCGGGCCGACCTTCCTCGCCGTGCTTGCCGGAACCGCCGTGCTGCTGCTGGGCGCGCTCGCCGCCGTCGGCGTCACGCAGCGCAAGGGCAAGCCGGTCGCCCTGCTGTTCGCGATCGCAGCGCTGATCGCGATCGGCGGCATCGTCGGCTTGCCGCCCGCCAAGCCGGCCACCGCGCGCGAAGCCAGCCTGCTCGCCGCCCAGCCCTTCAGCGAGGAGGTGCTGGCCCGTGCCCGCGCCTCGGGCAAGCCGGTCTTCGCCTACTTCACCGCCGACTGGTGCCTGTCGTGCAAGGTCAACGAAAGCACCTCGATCGAGCGCGAGGCCACCCGCGACGCCTTCGCCAAGGCGGGCGTCGTCGTCCTCGTCGGAGACTGGACCCGCCGCGACGAAGCGATCACCCGCTTCCTCACCGCGCAGGGCGTCGCGGGCGTTCCGCTTTACTTGTGGTATCCGGCCAAGGGCGAGCCGCAGAAACTGCCGCAAGTGCTGACGCCCGAAACGCTGCCGGGGCTGGCGGGAGGTCGAGGGCAATAACCGTCATGCCAGCAGAAGCTGGCATCGCCCCCGTCGTGAAAGAACGCAGACCTACAAGCTCTGCCCGTCGTCCACCGTGATGTGCGAACCGGTCACGTATTCCGATGCGTCCGAGGCGAAGAACAGCATCGGGTCATCGAGCGCGCTGATGTCGGTCAGGCGGCGGCGCGGCCAGCTGGCGATCTGCTTGGCGCCGCCTTCGCTGTCGAACCATTCGCCGTCGATCTCGGTGCGGATGTAGCCCGGCTGCACGGTGTTGACGTTGATGCCCAGCCGCGCCCATTCGCGTGCGAACTGGCGGCCGAGGTGGACCACGCCGGCCTTGCTCGCGGCATAGGCGGCATCGCCCTGGCCGGTCATTTCGGCGGTGATCGATCCGGTCAGGATGATCCGCCCGCGCCGGCTTTCCTTCGATCCCGCCTTGATCATCCGCCGCGCGCCCTCGCGCGCGGTCAGCCAGACGCCGTTGAAGTTGGTGTCGACCACGCGGCGCATGGCGTCGGCCGGAAGATCGACCGAGCGCCCCGCCTCGGCAATACCGGCGTTGGCGACGACCACGTCAGGCGCGCCGAAGGTCCCTTCGGCGGCATCGAAGGCGGCGATGATCGAGGCTTCATCGGTCACATCCATCGACACGGCAAGGCAGCGCCCGCCCCCCGCCTCGATCTCGGCCGCAAGCGCCGCGATCCTATCGGCCCGCCGCGCGCCGATCACCACCGCCGCGCCCGCCGCGGCGAACAGACGCGCAAACCGCGCGCCAAGGCCCGACGACGCGCCCGTGATCAGCGCAACGCGGCCTTCGAGCGAATAGCGGGGCTTGTCCATCATCTCTCTCCCATCACCGAACGATTAAGCGGGCGCTTAACAGACCTGTGAACAAGGTCGAGTCAGAACTTGTTGTCCCTCGGAAACCCGTTGGGTGGCAGCCGCCCGGCCGCACCGCGCGCCACCTTCCAAGGTAGCAGGTCCTTTTCCACCCGCACGCGCCCGCTCTCGCCGCCCATCGTCCAGATGAGGCCATCCTCAAACCTCAGCGTGACGAGGTCGGCCATCCCGCCATCCTTGTAGCGCTGCAGCGTCACGCCCTGCCCCTTGGCTAGGATCGGCACTTCGGACAGGGCGAAGATCACCAGCTTGCGATTGTCGCCGATCACCGCCACGTGGTCGTGCTCGGGCGCGATTTCGCGCACGTGGGTCAGCCTGACCCCCGGCTTGGTCGAGACCACGCCGCGCCCCTTACGCGTTTCGGCGAGCAGTTCGTCCATCTCGGCGGTGAAGCCACGCCCGGTGTTGCTGGCGAGCAGCAGCTGGCCCTTGGCCTTCCACGGCAGGATGGCGACGATCTGCGCCTCGGGATCGATGTCGACCATCGTGCGGATCGGCTCGCCAAAGCCGCGCGCGCCGGGCAGCTTGTCGGCGCCCAGCGTGTAGAACCGCCCGTTGTCCGCCGCCACCAGCAGCTTGTCGGTGGTCTGCGCATGGAGCGCGAAGGCGGGGCCATCGCCTTCCTTGAACTTGAAGTCGCCATCGAGCGGCACGTGCCCCTTGGCCGCGCGGATCCAGCCCTTGGCGGACAGGATCACCGTCACCGGCTCCTTCTCGATCATCGCGTCCATGTTGAACTCGCGCGTCGGCGCGGCTTCGGCAATCGAGGTGCGACGGCGGCCGAGCGCGGTCTCCGGCCCGTATTCCTTGCGCAGCGCGTTCAGGTCGCGCTTCAGCCGCGTGCGCTGCCGCGCCGGACTGTCGAGCAGCTTTTCCAGCTCCTCCTTCTCGGCCAGCAGCTCGTCGCGCTCCTTGCGCAGCTCCATTTCCTCGAGCTTGCGCAAACTGCGCAGCCGCATGTTGAGGATCGCTTCGGCCTGCCGGTCGGTCAGGCCGAACTCGGCCATCATTACCGTCTTGGGCTCGTCCTCGGTGCGGATGATCTCGATGATCCGGTCAAGGTTGAGGTACGCGATGATGTAGCCTTCGAGCAGCTCCAGCCGCGCGGCGATCTTTTCCAGCCGGTGGCGCGACCGGCGCAGCAGGATGTCGATCTGGGCTATCACCCATTCCTGCAGCAGCAGCTTCAGCCCCAGGACGCCCGGCGTGCGGTGCGCGTCGAGCACGTTGAGGTTCAATCCGAACCGCGTCTCGAGGTCGGTCAGCCGATAGAGCGATTCCTTGAGCAGTTCGGGATCGACGTTGCGGCTCTTCGGCACCAGCACGATCCGGATCGCCTCGTCCGATTCATCGCGCACGTCCTCCAGAATCGGCAGCTTCTTGTCGGCGATCAGCGCGGCGATCTGCTCGATCAGCTTGCTCTTCTGCACCATGTACGGGATCTCGCTGACGACGAGCTGCCATTGCCCGCTGCCCAGCTTTTCGATGCCCGTGTCTTCCCAGGCGCCGTCTTCTCCCTTGCCGGTCGAGAACCGCCCGCGCACCCGGATCGAGCCGCGCCCGCTTTCATAGGCGGCGGAAATCACCGCCGGGCTGTCCACCACCACGCCGCCGGTCGGAAAGTCGGGCCCATGGAACACCTCCATCAGCTGGGCATGCTCGACCGCCGGATTTTCGATCAGCAGGAGCGTCGCATCGACGATCTCGGTCACGTTGTGGCTGGGGATGTTGGTCGCCATTCCGACCGCGATCCCGCTCGCCCCGTTGGCGAGCAGATTGGGGAACAGCCCCGGGAATATTTCGGGCTCCTCGTCCTCGCCGTTGTAGGTCGGAACGAAGGCGACGGTGCCTTCGTCGAGCCCCGCCATCAGCAGCATCGCGGTGCGGGTCAGCCGCGCTTCGGTGTAGCGGTAGGCCGCGGCGTTATCGCCATCGACGTTGCCGAAGTTGCCCTGCCCCTCGACCAGCGGGTAGCGCAGCGACCAGTCCTGGGCGAGGCGCACCATCGCGTCGTAGACCGAGGCATCGCCGTGCGGGTGGTACTTGCCGATCACGTCGCCCACCACGCGCGCCGATTTCTTGAACGCATCGGTGGGGTTGAGCTTCAATTGCCGCATCGCCCAGAGCAGGCGGCGGTGCACCGGCTTCAGCCCGTCGCGCAGGTCGGGCAGCGAGCGCGCGGTGATCGTCGAGAGCGCGTAGACGAGGTAGCGCTCCGACAGCGCGGAATCGAACGGCGCATCAACGATCGCATCGAAGGGATCGGGCTCGGACGTGGTGCTGGGCATAGGCGATCCTTCCTAGAGCCATTTCGGGCGCGATGAAATCACCCGTCGCCTCGGAATTCGCGCCGTATCAACAAGGCGGCGCGATGGGGCGTGGCCGCGCGAGGAACTGTCACGTTGCCTGCTCATTATGGCGGGGCGAATCCCCCTCCCCTCCCTTCCCCCCCCCGGAGTTTCCACCATGGCCAAGCGCGTGCTCATCATCGCCACCGACGGCTTCGAGCAGTCGGAGCTGATCGAACCCAAGAAGCTGCTCGAGGCGGCCGGCTACCAGACCGTCGTCGCCAGCCCCAAGGTCGGCGAGATCAAGGGCTGGAACCACGGCGAATGGGGCCAGTCGGTCCCCGTCGACGCCGATCTCGACGATGTCTCCGCCGACGATTTCGACGCGCTCATGTTGCCCGGCGGGCAGATGAACCCCGACGTGCTGCGCATGGACGAACGCGCGATCGCGCTGGTCGAGGAGTTCGACGACCTCGGCAAGCCGATCGCCGCGATTTGCCACGGCCCCTGGCTGCTGGTCGAGGCCGACATCGTAGACGGCCGCACCGTCACCGGCTGGCCCTCGATCCGCACCGACCTCGAGAACGCCGGCGCCGACGTGGTCGACGAGGAAGTCGCGATCGACGACAACCTCATCACCAGCCGCAAGCCCGACGACATCCCCGCCTTCACCCAGGCCCTGATCGACGCGCTCGAAGCGCAGGAAGAAGACGAGGAAGACCTCGACGAGGACGACGAGGACGAAGAGGAAGACGACGAAGTCGAAGAGCTCTGAGCCCCCGCCTGCCCAACAGATCCTCCCCGTTTTTGCGAAGCACAAACGGGGAGGGGGACCGCCCGCGAAGCGGGTGGTGGAGGGGCAAGCGAGGTGGAGGGCCAGGAAGCCCCTCCGTCAGCCTTTCAGGCTGCCACCTCCCCATTTGCACTGCGTGAGAACGGGGAGGACCCGGCGCCACAGGCGTGACTGGATACCTGTCGTCATCCTAGCGAAAGCTGAGAGCGCTGAACGCCCTCGCTTTATGCCCGCGCCCCAGCCCGGCGTCGCGCAGCCGCCTAACGGCCCTGCATGTCGCGCGCCTCTTCGGGCACGCGCACTTCGAGGCCGTCGAGCGCCTCGGTCAGTTCGATCTGGCACGACAGGCGGCTGGTGCGGGTAACCCCGGCGGCGAGGTCGAGCATGTCCTCCTCGTCCTCGACTGCGGGCACGAGCCGGTCGAACCACTCGGCCGAGACGATCACGTGGCAGGTCGAGCAGGCCATCTGCCCTTCGCACGTGCCTTCGAGCGGCAGCCCGGCGTTCTGGCCCAGCTCGAGCAGGCGCTGGCCTTCCGCGCCCTCGGCCTCGATGCGCGTGCCCTCGGCAGTAACGAACGTGACCCGAACCATCCGGCTAGACTCCTTGCGCCCGCACCGCAGCGTCGATCGCCGCGGCGGCCCGTTCCAGCTCCTCTTCCCCGGTATAGCGACCGAAGCCGATCCGGATCGCGTTTCTGGCATCCTTGTCCGACAAGCCGATCGCGCGCAAGACATGGCTGGGCCGGCCCGAGCCGCTGGCGCAGGCCGAGCCTGCGGAAATCGCCACGCTGCGACATTCGGACAACAGTCGCGCCACGTCGAGCCCCTCGCGCCGGATGTTGAGGTTGCCGTGCCAGCGCTGCCCCTCGCTGCCGTTCATCGTCCAGCCAGCGAAGAGCTGGCGCGCCTTCGTCCACAGCCGCTCCACGTGTTGTCCATCGCTTTCCCACCAGGTTTTGCACAGGGCAGCCGCGGCGCCGAACCCGGCGCAGAGCGCAGAGCTCAGCGTGCCCGAGCGCAAGCCGCCTTCCTGCCCGCCGCCGTGGATCAGCGGGAACAGCTCGACGCCATCGCGCACCCACAGCGCGCCCACGCCCTTGGGGCCGTAGAGCTTGTGCGCAGAGACCGCGATCAGGTCGGCGCCCTGCGGCGCGGCGAGCTTGCCCGCGCCCTGCACCGCATCGCACAGGAACAGCGCGCCCATCGCTCTCGCCCGTGCCGCGAGAGCTTCGACCGGCTGGATCGTGCCGATCTCGTTGTTGACCTGCATCACCGCGACCAGCTCGGTGCCCTCGGGGATCGCGACGTCCGCGGCGACCAGGCCCTCGCCGTCCACCGGCAGCAGCGCGGTCTCGGGATCGACGAAGCGCGCGGTGTCGAGCACCGCGGCGTGCTCGATCGCCGAGACCGCCAGCCGGGTGGCGTGCGAGCCCTGGATGGCGAGGTTGATCGCCTCGGTCGCGCCCGAGGTGAAGATCACGCGGCCTCCCGGCGGCAGCAGCGCGGCGACCTGCTCGCGCGCCACCTCGATCGCGGCGGCGGCGCCGCGCCCGGCGCGGTGCGCGCTGTGCGGGTTGGCGAACCCGGTCCCCTCCGCCCCGCCGAGCCAGGGCAGCATCGCCTCGCGCGCTTCGGGAGCGAGCGGCGTCGTCGCCTGGTAATCGAGGTAGATCATGCCGCAATGCTCCGCCACGCCGCCACGAAGGCGTCGATCTCGGCCGCGGTCGTCTCGCGCCCGATCGACACGCGGATCACTTCGCCAGCGCCCTCGAACCCCATCGCGGTCAACACATGGCTCGCTTTCAACGATCCCGACGAACAGGCGCTCCCCGCCGAAACGGCAAGGCCCATCCCGTCGAAGCGGATCAGCTGGGCGTTGGCCGAGCGACCCGGCATGCGATAGGCGCCGATGGTGGGCAGCCGCGGCGAGTATGCGGCAACGACTTCACAACCGCTCTCAAGCAACTGTTGTTCAAGTCGTTTACGAAGTTTCGCAGCCTCTTCCATCCAGCCGTTCCCCGTCTCGAGCGCGGCGACCATCGCCAGCACACCGGGCAGGTTCTCGGTGCCGGGGCGATAGCCGCGCTCTTGTCCGCCGGTCGGTTTCAGCATCGCCCAGTCCCGAACCAGCAGCGCGCCGATCCCGATCGGCCCGCCGAACTTGTGCGCCGAGAGCGCGATCAGGTCGGCGTCCGGCAAGGCGATCTTGCCGCACCCTTGCGCGCAGTCGGCGAGCAGCCAGCCACCGCTGTCGCGCACCGCCGCGGCGATCGCATCCAGCGGCTGGATCACGCCGGTCTCGTTGTTGACCTGCTGCACCGCGACTAGCCCGCCGCCGCACGCATCGATCTCGACGATGCCAGCGCTGTTCACGGCCAGCCGCGTCGCTTCGCCCGCCAGCCGGAGCACGGCTTCATGTTCTACCTGAGAAACCGCCGACAGCGGCTTGACTGAGCGTGATATTGTCAGCGCCAGCGCCTCGCTCGCCCCGCTGGTGAACACCACCTCGCCCGGCCAGTCGAGCAGCGCCTTCAGCCGCGACCGCGCCTCTTCCAGCGCCGCCCGCGCCGCCCGGCCCGTCTTGTGCGGGCTCGAGGGATTGGCCCAGATCCGGAAACCCTCTTCCATTGCCGCGTGGGCTTGCGGCAGCAGCGGGGTGGTGGCCGCGTAATCGAGGTAGATCGCCGGCAAAAGGAATCCTTGCAAAAGTTGCTTTTGGGTCACGCGTTTCTATATAGCGGTTGCTTCATTTCCCAAGCCCCGGCGCTCCTGCCGCCGGCGTGGCTTTTCCAGCAAGGTTCACCAGGACACCCGATGCCAGCCGTCATCTTCCCCGGTCCCGAAGGCCGCCTCGAAGGCCGTTTCCAGCCCGCCACCCGCCCCCGCGCTCCGGTCGCGATGATCCTCCACCCGCACCCCCAGGCGGGCGGCACGATGAACGACCGGATCACCCAGGCGCTCTACAAGACCTTCGTCAACCGCGGCTTCGCCACCCTGCGCTTCAACTTCCGCGGCGTCGGCCGCAGCCAGGGCAGCTTCGACAACGGCATCGGCGAGCTGTCGGACGCCGCCGCCGCGCTCGACTGGGTGCAGTCGATCCACCCCGAAGCCAGCACCACCTGGATCGCGGGCTATTCGTTCGGCGCGCTGATCGGCATGCAGCTGCTGATGCGCCGGCCGGAGATCCGCGGCTTCATCTCGATCGCGCCGCCGGCAAACATGTACGACTTCAGCTTCCTCGCGCCGTGCCCGGCCTCGGGCATCATCGTCCAGGGCTCGGCCGATACGGTGGTGACGCCCAACGCGGTGCAGAAGCTGGTCGACAAGCTGCGCACGCAGAAGCACATCACCATCCACCACGACGAAGTGCCGCGCGCCAACCACTTCTTTGAGAACGAGCTCGACGACATGATGCGCGCGGTCGACAACTACCTCGACATGCGCCTCTCGCCCGACTGCCCGATCAAGTAATTGCGCCCACCTGGCGATGCGAACCAGAAGCGCCCGGCCTTGCCGCCGGGCGTTTTCATTTGCCTGCCGCCTGCGCCAGCGTGGCGCCCCCGCTCATCGGCAGCGTCCAGATCACCAGGTTGCCAAGCATCACCGCGGCGAGCACCACCATCAGCCCCGGCCGCTGCCGCTCACCGCGGCGCCAGAGGAACGCAGCGCCCACCAGCAAGGCGATCGCGGCGAGCATCAGCAGCGAGAGAACGGCGTCGAGCATGCCGGTTGCGTTAGTCCGCTCGGCCGTCCCCGCGCAAGGCGGAACCGCGCGCCGCCCCCACCGGTTGCCTGTTGCAGACAACAGGAGCCTTCCCCTCGTGAGCATCTTCTCCAAGATCATGGACGCCATCTCGTTCAAGGGCACCCGCGCCACCCAGACCGGGCAGCACCACGACGCGCCGGTCCAGCACAGCGCCCCGCCACCCTCCCCCGTCCCGTCCGCCGCCGGCGCCGCACCGCAGGCGGCTCCCGCCCCGGCCGTGCCGCCCGCCACCGCCGCCCCGGTGCTCAAGGACGTCGACGTCGAAGCCCAGCTTTCCCAGCTCGCACAGGGCAAGAACCTCAACTGGCAAAGCTCGATCGTCGATCTGATGAAGCTCGTCGGCATTGATTCGAGCCTCGACAACCGCAAGGAGCTGGCGCGCGAACTCGGCTACACCGGCGCGCTCGATGGCTCGGCCGAGATGAACATCTGGCTGCACAAGGCGACGATGCGCAAGCTTGCCGAAAACGGCGGCAAGGTTCCCGCCAGCATGACCGACTGATCGCACGGCGCGATTTGACAGCCCATTTGACACCGCGCGCGCGCCCCGACAGGGTGCGCGCATGGTTGCACCCGAAACGAACACCCTGGCCCGCCGCGCGATCTCCCGCAGGCAGGCCCTCGCCTCGCTCACCGCCGGCAGCTCCGCCCTCGCCGTCACCGCCTGCGCGCCGAGCATCGCCAGCGCCCCGCCGCCGCCCGCCACGCCCGATGGTGCCCGCGCGCTACTCGACGCGATCGCTTGGAACATGCTCGCGCTCTCGCCCGAGGGCGCGACCAGCCTCGGTGTCGATACCGGCGCGCATGCCGACTTGCGCAGCCGCCTCACCGACCGCTCCGCCGCCGGCCAGCGCGCCATCGCCGCCCAAGTCCGCGCCGATCTTGCCCGCGTCGAAGCGTTTGACGCCTCTGCGCTCGACCATTCCACCCGCACCAGCTTTGCCGTGATCCGCAGCGCCTACAGGACCGCGCTCGAAGGCTTCGCGCTTCCCTATGGCGATGTCGCGGTGGGCGGTTATCGCAACACGCCCTACGTCGTGATCCAGAACGTCGGCGCCTATCTCGATATTCCGCGCTTCCTCGACAGCGACCATCCGATCGACACCGCCGCCGATGCCGAAGCCTACCTCACCCGTCTTGCCGCCTACCCCGGCGTGCTCGACGGCGAAACGGAGCGCCTGAAAACCACCGCGGCGCAGGGCGTCATCGCGCCCGACTTCCTCATCGACAAGACGCTGGTCCAGCTCAAGGCCTCGCTCGCCGGCGCGCAGGGCGGCGGCGGCCTGGTCGAATCGATCGCCCGCCGCACCAAGGCCAAGGGCATCGCCGGCGATTGGGAGGCCCGCGCCCGCACGCTCGCCACCGGCCCCGTGGTCGCGGCGCTCGGCCGCCAGATCGCCGAACTCACCCGCCAGCGCGCCCTTGCCAAGCCCGACGCCGGCCTGTGGGCGCGTCCCGGCGGAGATGCCTTCTATGGCTGGGCGCTCAAGGCCAGCACCACCACCACGCTTTCGCCCGAACAGATCCACCAGATCGGGCTCGATGAACTGAAAGCGCTCCACGCGCGGATGGACCCGATCCTGCGCTCGCTCGGCTATACGCAAGGGTCGGTCGGCCAGCGCATGACCGCGCTGGGCGATGATCCGCGCTTCGCCTTCCCCGACAACGACGAAGGCCGCGCCCAGATCATGGCCTTCATCCAGAAGCGCCTCGATTATATCCGCGCGCAGATGCCGCGCGCCTTCGGCAAGCTGACGCGCGGCAACGTCGAAGTGCGCCGCCTGCCGCCCGAGGAAGAGCCCGGCGCACCCGGCGCCTATGGCGGTCCCGGCTCGATCGACGGCAAGATTCCGGGGCGCATGTGGATCAACCTCGGCACCACGAAGCTGCACAACAAGTTCAGCCTGCCCACGCTCGTCCACCACGAAGCGATTCCCGGCCACGTGTGGCAGGGCGAATATGCGCAGACCCTGCCGCTGATCCGGTCGATGCTCGCCTTCAACGCCTATTCCGAAGGCTGGGCGCTCTATTCGGAAACGCTGGGCGATGAACTCGGCGCCTATGATGGCGATCCGGTCGGCCAGTTGGGCTACCTGCAATCCATCGCGTTCCGCGCCTGCCGCCTGGTCGTCGATACCGGCCTGCACGCCAAGCGCTGGACCCGCGAACAGGCGGTGAAGTGGTTCGCCGAAACGAACGGCTCCAGCGTGGCCGAAGTGGCCCCCGAAGTCGATCGCTACTGCAGCTGGCCGGGCCAGGCCTGCGGCTACAAGATCGGCCACACCGAAATCCTGCGCCAGCGCAGCCGCGCCCAGCAGGATCTCGGCAAGGCCTACGACTTGCGCAGCTTCGACGACGCGGTGGTCGGCGGCGGCAACGTGCCGCTCGATGTGCTGGCCGACAACATCACCGAATACATCCGCACGACGAAGGGATGAGGATGAAGGTCGGGGGGCGGGCCGTCGCCCGCCCTGCGGCGTTTACGCAAAAACGTCGGCCACGGCTGGGTTCTTCGGGTCCGGACCATAGCGGTTCGCCCCGCGCGTGCCTTCGAGGCACATCAGCACGAACAGCGCGAACCAGCCGAGGAACGGGATCAACGCCAGCAGCAGCAGCCACCCGGTGCGGTCCTGGTCGTGCAGCCGCCGCACCGAAACGGCAAGGCTCGGCACGATCGTCACCAGCCAGAACAGCCCGGCGACCCAGCTGCCGCGCCCGACCAGACGCGAGCCATAAACGAACGTGCCCGCCCCGCGCGTCACCTCGTTGGTCCCGAACGCCACGTTCAGCGCCACCATGACGAGCACGTAGAACAGCGCGAACATCCAGTATTCGCGCCGCCGCGACCGGCCGGAAAACTCGGCATAGCGGCGATAGGGCAGCAGCATCCAGGTCATCGGCGCACGTCCTTGCACATCAGGTCAGGCAAAGATCGAACTGCCCGACGGGTTCTTGGGGTCCGGGCCATAGCGATTGGCCCCGCGAGTGCCTTCGAGGCACATGAACACGATCACGATGATCCCGCCGATATAGGGGATGAATCCCAGCAGCACCATCCAGCCCGAACGGTCCTGATCGTGGAAGCGCCGCACCTGCACCGCGATCGAAGGGATCAGGCTGCCGAAGATCCAGACCACCATCAGTCCCAGGCCCAGCCAAAACGTGCCGCTGGGCTCGCCGCCGCCAAGGGTCTCGCCCTGCCAGCCGCCCGCCACCATCAGCGCGGCGCAGATGGCGGTGACGATCACGCTCAGCAGCACGAACATCCAGTATTCCATGCGCCGCGAACGCCCCGAAAAGTCGGCGTAGCGCCGGTAGGGCATAAGCATCCATTCCATTGACAGTCCCCCTTGGTCCGTCCGCGATCCGTTGCGGACATCGCCGATTGAGCCACCAATCCCGCCCCTGCGCAAGGCCCCATCCCCGCGCCCATCCTCCCCGGCACGGGGAGGGGGACCGCCGCAGGCGGTGGAAGGGGCTGACCGGACCGCGCCCTCGCACCGCCCCCAAAGGACATCCGCCTCCAAATCGCCGCTCGCGCGTTATGCCTCGCGCAACAGGAGCCGCGCCGATGACGATCACCGCCGAAGACGAGCAATGGATGCGCATGGCGATCGACATCGCCCGATCGAAGGGCTCGGACCCGTCGACCTCGCCGCTGGGTTGCGTGATCGTGCGCGACGGCGAGGTGCTCGGCGCCGAGCGCAACCAGACACAGGAACTGCCCGACGCCACCGCGCACGCCGAGATGATGGCGATCCGCCGCGCCTGCGAGGGCATCGGCGACATGGAGCTGCGCGGCGCGACGCTCTATTCGACGCTCCAGCCCTGCGGCATGTGCACGATGGCGACGATCTGGTCGAAGGTTGGCCGGGTCGTCTACGGCGCCGGCCGCGCCGACGTGCACCGCATGTATTTCGAGGACCGCCACATCAACACGCTCGATTTCATCGCCGACGCATACCGCGACGACATCGAGATCACCGGCGGCTGCCTCGCCGCCGAATGCGCCTCGCTCTACTACGGCCCGAACGACGACGTGCCGGAAGAGGAACAGGGAAATATCTGACGCCCCCCGTCCCCCCCCACGCCACCCCCGCGCAAGGCGAGGGTGACGCGGGCGCGATGGATCAGAACCGGTACCGCACCGTGCCGCCCCAAGTGCGCGGTTGGTTGGTGTAGCCGCTGATCGAATAGGGCTGCGCCGGGCTGTCGAAGGCGTTGAGCAGGTAGCGGTTGTCGCCGATGTTGCGGCCCCAGGCGGTGATCTCCAGCCCCATCGCGAAGGCATAAGTGATCGAGGCGTTCACTTCGCTCACCTCGCGGCGATAGGGCCGCGCCGCGTCGACCGCCGCGGCCACGCCGAAGTCGAGGAACGCGGGCATCCCTTCGACGATCTGCGACGGACTTTCGTAGTGGTAGTCGCCGCGCACGATCAGGTGGTCGCCCCAGGGCAGCTCGAAGTCCTTCTGCGCGGCGATCGTCGTCGCGAGCGAGGGAATGCCCGCCGGATCGGTGCCCGACAGGTCGCCCACCGCCGACAATTCGAAGCTGTCGTAGCGCGCGTCGAGATAGGTGAACGCGGCCGAGAACAGCCAGCCCTTGGCCGGCTTGACCGTGCCTTCGAACTCGATGCCCTTGATCGTCTCCTTGCCCGCATTGGCAAGAAGGAAGCCGCTGCCGGTGAACACGTTCGACTGGAAGCCCTCGATCGACTGCTGGAACAGCGCGATGTTGGCGCTCGCCACCTTCCAGTCGGCCTTGAGCCCGATCTCGTAGACCTTGGCGTATTCGGGCCCGGCAAAGCGCGAACCGTAGCTCTGGTTGACCACGCCGATCCCGGCGCTCTCGATCGCGTTCTGGTCGGCCCCGCTCGGCCGGCTGTCACGCGACAGGTTGATCGAGCTGGCCTTGAACCCCGTCGCATAGCTTGCGTAGAGGTTGACCTGGTCGGTCACGTCGAAGGCGACGCGCGCGGTCCAGCTGACCTTGCTGTCGCGCGTCTTGCCCGGCTCGACCGCATTGGGCACGTTGAGGAACGCCGGCAGGTACTGCAGCTTGCGCAAGCCGAGCAGCGGCGCGGTGCGCTGCTGCGCGCCGGCGCTGATCTGGGCGAAGGCGGCCGGCTGCGCCGCGGCGAAGCCCTGGACCTGCGCCGGCGAGGCGAGCGGCACCCCGAAGAACTGGGTGCCGATGAACTGCGCGATGCCGAAGTTGGTCGCCGCGTTGCGGATCGCCGGGATGTCGAGCTGCGAGAACACGTCGCTCGACTGCACGTCGGTCGAAAAGCGCTTCTTGTCGCGGGTATAGTTGATCCCGCCGGTCAGCGTCACCCGGTCGCCGATCTTGAAGTCGGCCTGGCCGAACAGCGAGATCGCCTCATTCTTGAGCCGGTACTTCTCGTCGAGCCCCTGTCCGTCGGCGAAGAAGCGCCCGGCGAAATTCTGCCCCGACAGCGCGCCGAACGTCGTCTCGAGCGCGTTGAGGTTGAGCGCGTTGCTGCTCAGGCCCCGGATCAGCACGTCGGCATAGCCGCGCGCGTCGGCGCCCCACTTGAGCGCGCCGCCCTGGTCGATCTTCTCGTTGAAGTAGTAGGCTCCGGCAAGGAAGTTGAGCGGCCCCTCGATGTTGGTGGCGACGCGCAGCTCCTGCGTGAAGGTGTCGATCTTCGTGTCGTTCGAGAACGTCCCGATCAGGTCCGCGCTGGTGAAGTCGGCGTCGGTGTCGCTCCGGTTCTTGCTCTTGCGATACGAGGTGATCGAGGTCAGCGTCAGCGGCCCCAAGTCGTAGTCGACCTGGCCCGACAGGCCGTAGTTGCGGATCAGGTTGCGCGGCTCGTAGCTCGAATAGACGCGGTCGTCGTAGATCTTGCGCGGATCGTTGACCTGCCCGCCCAGCAGCGCGATCGCGTCGGTCGCGCTCGACCGGCGCAGGTTCACCGTCGCGCAGCACAGCTCGTCGATCTGCGAATAGTCGCCGATCAACCGCACGCGCAGGCCCGTGGTCGGCTCTGCATAGAGCTGCCCGCGCACGAACCAGCGGTTGCGGTCGTTGACGTCGGCCCCGGTGCCGAGGTCCTTCACATAGCCGTCGCGGCGGTTGTAGCCGCCCGCCAGGCTCACCGCGACCGTGTCCGACAGCGGCCCGGTCACCACGCCCTTGGCGACGATCGCGTTATAGTTGCCATAGCTCACCTCGCCGTTGCCGCCGAAGGTGAAGCTGGGCTTGGCCGTCACGATCGAGACAACGCCCGCGCTCGCGTTCTTGCCGAACAGCGTCGACTGCGGCCCGCGCAGCACCTCGATCCGCTCGACGTCGGGGAAGTCGCCGATCTGCGCCGCCGAGCGCGAACGGTAGACCCCGTCGATGAACACGCCGACCGAAGGCTCGATGCCCGGGTTGTTGGCGCCGTTGCCGAAGCCGCGGATGAAGAAGTTGGTGTTCGCGCTCGACTGCAGCTGGTTCACGCGCAGCGACGGGACCAGGCTCGACAGGTCCTTGATGTCGCGGATCTGCGCCTGTTCGATGGTCTTGCCGCTGGTCACGCTGACCGCGATCGGCACGTCCTGCAGCGTCTGCTCGCGCTTGGTCGCGGTGACGATGATCTGGTCGCTTCCCGCGCCGTCTTCGCTCGCCGGGCCGGCGTCGGTCGCGGGCTGCGCCATTTCCTCGGCGGGCGCCGCGGCGTCCTGCGCCTGCGCCTGCGCCGGCAGGGCCAGGGCGACGCTCGCCAACAGCAGCGCGCGCGGCGCGATCGAAACGGACTTCATGATGTGTGGCTTCCCCTGCTCTTGGTCTTGCTTGCGCGTGGGGAACCGCTGCGCCCGCCCCGATGGGCCGGAACGCGCGAGACGCCACGATCCTTTGCCCTACCCGCGTTGCGCCCACGAAACAATCTTGCGCGCGCCGGCGAGCACGTCGGCGGCCCGCCTGTTGCCGCAAAGGCACATCGCCCCGCTGCGGCTCGCTCCGCCGCTGCAACCTTGCCGCAACGCACAATTGCGTGTAGGCGCGCGCCCGTATCGCCCTCCTCGCGGCTCGTCGGCGCGCATGGGGCTCCATCCGATTCTCAACCGAAAGCATCCCATGTCGCTGCCCCTGCGCAATATCGCGATCATCGCCCACGTCGACCACGGCAAGACCACCCTCGTCGACCAGCTCTTCCGCCAGTCCGGCACGTTCCGCGACAACCAGCGCGTCGAAGAGCGGGCGATGGATTCGAACGACCTCGAAAAGGAGCGCGGGATCACCATTCTCGCCAAGCCCACCTCGATCGAGTGGAACGGCATCCGCATCAACATCGTCGACACCCCCGGCCACGCCGACTTCGGCGGCGAGGTGGAGCGCATTCTCAGCATGGTCGACGGCGTGATACTGCTGGTCGACAGCTCCGAAGGCGCGATGCCGCAGACCAAGTTCGTCACCGGCAAGGCGCTCGCGCTCGGCCTGCGCCCCATCGTCGTGGTCAACAAGGTCGACCGCCCCGACCAGCGCATCCAGGAAGTGCTCGACGAAGTCTTCGACCTCTTCGTCACGCTTGACGCCAACGACGACCAGCTCGAATTCCCGGTGCTCTACGCCTCGGGCCGCAACGGCTACGCCAGCACCGATCCCGACGCGCGCGAAGGCACGCTCGAGCCGATGTTCCAGCTGATCGTCGACCACGTGCCCCCGCCGAACCTCGACGCCGACGCGCCGTTCAGCTTCCTTGCGACGCTGCTCGATCGCGACAACTTCCTTGGCCGCGTGCTCACCGGTCGCGTCCAGTCGGGCGTGATCCGCGTCAACGACCCGATCCGCGCGCTCGACAGCGAAGGCAAGGTGATCGAGACCGGCCGCGCCTCCAAGATCATGACCTTCCGCGGCCTCGACCGCGTGCCGGTCGACGAAGCGCGCGCAGGCGACATCATCTCGCTTGCCGGCATGACCGTGGCGACCGTCGCCAACACCATCGCCGCGCCCGAAGTCACCGTGCCGATCAAGGCGCAGCCGATCGACCCGCCGACGCTGTCGATGCGCTTCTCGGTCAACGACAGCCCGCTCGCCGGGCGCGAAGGCTCGAAGGTCACCAGCCGCATGATCCGCGACCGGCTGGAGCGCGAGGCCGAATCCAACGTCGCCATCCGCATCACCGAATCTGCCGACAAGGACAGCTTCGAAGTCGCCGGCCGCGGCGAACTCCAGCTGGGCGTGCTGATCGAGACGATGCGCCGCGAAGGCTTCGAGCTCGGCATCAGCCGCCCGCGCGTGCTGTTCGGCGAGGACGAGAACGGACAGCGCACCGAGCCCTACGAGACCGTGATGATCGACGTCGACGACGAATTCTCGGGCACCGTCGTCGAGAAGATGAACCTGCGCAAGGCCGAGATGACCGACATGCGCCCCTCGGGCGGCGGCAAGACCCGCATCACCTTCTCGGCCCCCTCGCGCGGCCTGATCGGCTACCACGGCGAGTTCCTGTCGGACACCCGCGGCACCGGCATCATGAACCGCCTGTTCGAGAAGTACGGCCCCCACAAGGGCAAGATCGAGGGCCGCAAGAACGGCGTCCTCATCTCGAACGGCGCCGGTGAAGCCGTCGCCTACGCGCTCGGGCCGCTCGAGGAACGTGGCATCCTCTTCGTCGGCGTCGGCGAGGCGCTCTACGAGGGCATGATCATCGGCGAGAACGCGAAGCCCGAGGACCTCGAGGTCAACCCGATGAAGTCCAAGCAGCTCACCAACTTCCGCTCGAGCGGCAAGGACGACGCGATCCGCCTCACCCCGCCCAAGATCATGACGCTCGAACAGGCGATCGCCTACATCGACGACGACGAGATGGTCGAAGTCACCCCCAAGTCGATCCGCCTGCGCAAGGCCATCCTCGACCCCAACGAGCGCAAGAAGGCGTCGCGCAAGAAGGAAGCGGCCTAAGGAACACGAAGGGCGGTCCCAAGGGGCCGCCCTTTTGCTTCGAACGCCGGCAGCGCCACCCCGGCCCCACCACCCTCCGAGGAGGTGGCAGCCCGCAGGGCTGACGGAGGGGGCACCAGTCCACCCTCCACCCCATCCTCCCCTGCAAGGGGAGGGGGACCGCCCGCGCAGCGGGTGGTGGAGGGGTAGATGCCCAGCCCGGCGGCTCCGCCGCGGGAGCCTCACGCGCCCCGCTGCGTTCCACCATCATGTCCCGCGCCATCTCCCGCGCCGCGGCGGGCGCCCTCGCCCGTGACCGCTGACGGTCTCGACCTCGTCGCGCGGCTCGCCGCGGCGACCGCCGCCGGAGCCGTCCTCGGCTTCGAGCGATCGTGCCAGAACCGCGCGATCATGGGCTTTCGCACGCTCAGCCTGGTCGCGTTGGCGAGCTGCATCGCGGTGCTCGCGATCGTCCACAGCGGCCTGCCCGAAATGAACGCCGACGCTGCCGGACGCGTCATCCAGGGGGTGCTTTCCGGAGTCGGCTTCGTCGGTGCCGGCGCGCTGATCCGCGGCGGCCAGGGCGGCGAGGTCCACGGCCTCGCCACCGCTGCCAGCATCTGGGTCGCCGCCGCGCTCGGCGCTGCCGCTGCGCTCGCGATCTGGCCGCTGATCGTCGGCGGGCTCGGCCTCGCCCTGCTCGTGCTGGTCGCCGGTCCGCCGGTCGAGCGCCGCATCCGCGACTATGCCCGCGCGTCCCCGGCCGAGGAGGACCGCCGCGATGCGCAATTGCACCCCTGACGGCAGGAGGATTCCCCGCGCATGACGACGCACCTTGCCGACTGGGTCCGCCTGCTGACCCGCGCGGTCGAGTTCACCGGCACCGGGATCATCGCCATCGGCGCGTTCGGCGCGCTCGCGCTGTTCCTCCTGCGCATGGCGAAAGGCGGGACCGGGCGTGACCGTCTGGTCGCCGACTTCCGCTCGGGGCTCGGACGCTCGATCCTGCTCGGCCTCGAATTCCTCGTCGCCGCCGATATCATCAACACCGTCGCGATCGAACCGACGCTCGCCAGCCTCGCCGTGCTCGCCGGCATCGTCCTGATCCGCACCTTCCTCAGCTTCTCGCTCGAGGTCGAGATCGAAGGTCGCTGGCCCTGGCGCCGCGGCGCCGCCCCTTCCGCCGCCGACCCGAAAGCACAAGGCTGACGGCGGGTCGAGCCGGCCCGCCACCTCGATCCTCCCCCTCCGGGGGAGGTGGCAGCCCGCAGGGCTGACGGAGCAGGTTGGACCACGATAGCGATTGCGATCCCACCGAACCCTTCCTCACCGCCAAGGTACATGCGCAGCTTGCGGGAGCAATACGCCGCCGCGCGTGCCGGGCGCCTGTCCTGCGTCGATGCGGCGCTGACGGCGGCGCCGGAGGGGCCGGCTGCGATCGACGCGGGCTTGCGCGAGGACGACGCCGCACGCCCCCTGATCGAAGCAATCCCGATCGAGGCCGGCGCCATCGGGTTCAAGTCCGCGAACGGTGCCGCTGGACCGTGTCAACTCTGTCAACTTGGTGCGCCGGCCGCAGCATTCGCTAGCCTGCGGGACGCCTTGCTCAGTAGTCGGCCGCGCCCCAATTGGCGCTGGGCTGGCGATTGCTCTCGTCCATCTGCGCCGTCATCTGTTGCGGCGCCCCCCGCGTGAGGTCGCGCTCGCCCTTCCCGGCATAGCGTTCGAACTCCTCGGCGAAGCGCTGCGTCAGCAGCGCATCGTCGGTGGCCGGCACCGCGGCGCGCAGCGCGGGAAACCAGTCGTTCTCCTCCTCGTAGATGTGGTGCAGCACCGCGCCCCGGATATGCTCGAGCTTTTCGGCCCACTCGCGGCTTTCGGGGTCGAGCTTTTCCAGCCGCGCCATCTCGATCTTGGTCATGGCCTGCTCCTCGTAGGCCATTGTCGCGTGGGTCTTCTCGCCGTGCTCGGTCAGCGCGGGGTAGAGCACCGTCTCCTCGGCCCCGGCATGGCCGTTGAGCACGAGCGCGAGCTGCTTGAGCGCGCTCGTCCGCTCCTCGGCGGTGGCGGCGGCGGCGACCAGCGCGAAGCTCGCCTCGATCCGGCGATGGTGCTCGAGCGCGAGGCCGAGCCAGTCCCGCCCTTGGGCCATGCTTTCGGCCTTGGCGCGGGCGCGCTGGCGGTCCTCCTCGGTTTCGGGCGGCATGATCTTGGCGGCGATGCGGTCGAGGAACGACATGGAGGCTCTCCTGGCGCCACGGCGGGACGATTGCCGCACGGGCGCTTCCCCCGATCAGCGGGGCGGCGCGGCGGGCGTTCCCTGCGCAACGCCGCAAGGCCCTTCCCCCGCGACCGGACGTTTCCCCGACAAGGCATTGATTAACAAAGATTTCAGCAAGGGTTCAGCGCCAGCGTGCATAGTGCCTCGCAGTTCGCTCCGGCGCCGACGGCACCTTTCCGCCGCCGCAACCCGCCGGGGACCGGAGAAAGCCCATGAACCTTGTGAAGAAGGGCGCGCTCGCGCTCGGACTTGCCGCCTCCACCCTCGCCGCGACCGCGGCGCCGGCGCAGGCCCACGACGGCTACTACGATCGCGGCGGCAGCGGCGGCGACGAGGCCGCCATCGCCATCGGCGCGGGCATCATCGGCCTCGCGCTCGGCGCGGCGATCGCCTCGGACCACGGCGACCGGGGCCCCTACTACCGCGAGCGCGGCTATTACGCCTACCCGCGCTACAACCGCGGCGGGTACTACTACAACGCGCCGGCCTGGCGCGGCGACTATCGCTATCGTGACGACGACCGCTACCGCCATTACCGGGACTGGCGCGGCTACGACCGCGACGGCTGGCGCCGCCGCGGCTGGTAGGCGAACGCGCGCCTGCCGCCCTCTCGCCAAGAAGCGGCGGGAGGGCTATGGCGCGGCGGATGGACCCGTCGGACACTTCCACCCCGCTCGCCCGCGCCACCCCCCTCCCTCGCGCCCTCCCCCTCGAGGGCCTGCGCGTCGCGCTGTTCAGCGGCAATTACAACTACGTCCGCGACGGCGCCAACCAGGCGCTCAACCGGCTGGTCGGCTACCTCCTGCGCCAAGGCGCCGAAGTGCGCGTCTATGCCCCCAAGGTCGCCAACCCGGCGTTCGAGCCGACCGGCGAGCTGATCGGCGTGCCGGCGCTCGCCATTCCCGGCCGCGCCGAATACCGCGTGCCGATGGCACTGTCTCCCCGGGTGCGCCGCGACCTTGCCCGCTTCGCGCCGCAGGTGGTGCACGTCTCCTCGCCCGACATCGCCGCCCACCGCGCGGTGACCTGGGCGCGACGGCGGGGCCTGCCGATCCTCGCCTCGGTCCACACCCGCTTCGAGACCTATCCGCGCTACTACAACATGGCCTTCCTCGAGCCCGTGCTCGAAGCCATGCTACGCCGCTTCTACCGCCGTTGCGACGCGCTCGTCGCCCCTTCGGAATCGATGGCCCAGGTGCTGCGCGACCAGCGCATGAACTACGACATCGACATCTGGTCGCGCGGCGTCGATCGCGACATCTTCAACCCCTCCCGCCGCGACCTCGCCTGGCGCCGCAGCCTCGGCATCGGCGACGACGACGTGGTGATCGGCTTCCTCGGCCGGCTGGTCATGGAAAAGGGGCTCGACGTCTTTTCCGACACGATCGACCAGCTCGAGCGCCGCGGCATCGCGCACAAGGTGCTGGTGGTGGGCGAAGGCCCCGCGCGCGACTGGTTCACCGAGCGCCTGCCCCGGGCGGTCTTCGCCGGCTTCCAAGGCGGCGCCGACCTCGGCCGCGCGGTCGCCAGCATGGACGTGCTGTTCAACCCCTCGATCACCGAAACCTTCGGCAACGTCACGCTCGAGGCGATGGCCTGCGGCGTGCCGGTGGTGGCGGCAGCGGCGACCGGCAGCCAGAGCCTCGTCGACGACCACGTCTCGGGCCGCCTGATCACCCCGGGCGCGGTGCGCCAGTTTGCGGAAGCCCTGCGCTGCTACGTCGAGGACGGCGCCTTGCGCGCGGCCCACGGCGCGGCGGGCGAGGAGCGCAGCCTCGAATTCAGCTGGGACCGGATCAACCAGGCGGTGGCGGACACCTATCTGCGACTGATCCGCCAGAAGAAGAAACGCATGGCCGGCGGCTGAGCGCGGCGCCTCAGCCGAGCACGCCGGCGCGCCGCATCGCGGCGGCATAAGCGAGGAAGAACGCAAGCGCCGCCCAGATCGTCACGACCACCGCCAACGGCGGCTGCTGCGGCGGGGCGAGCCAGGTCATCTGCGAGCCCTGGCTCACCGCAAGGCCCAGCAGCGAGAGCGCGAAGGCGGCCACCGCCAGCCGCGACCGCGCGAGCAGCAGCACCGAGCCGGCGAGCGAGCCCCACACCCCCAGCGCCCAGAACGCGGTGAGCCAGGCCGGGAAGGCCGCCATGTAGGCGATCATGTCCGGCCCCAGCCCCATCTCGCGGAAGTAGCTCTCGGGCTCGAGCTTGCTCATCAGGTAGTCGTAGCAGCCGAAGGCGTTCCACAGCAGGCCGATCGCGGCCACGGCCCAGAGGTGCCAGGGCGCGGCGGCGCGGGGCCGGGCAGGTGCAGTGCGGACCATTGCGGGACTCCCCCCATGCGACAGGGCGCAGGAGACACAATACGCCTCTCCCGCGCCTGCGGCAACGTCAGCCGTCGATCCAGTCGAACGCGAGCGGCGCCTCGCGGAAGGCGAAGCGGTCGAGGTGCCGCGCGACCGCACCCTTGAGCCCGTCGCGCTGCCCCGGCTCGCTCGCTTCGATCGTGCAGATGAGCGCCTCGGGCTCGGCAAGGAAACCGACCACCGCGTCGCCCGCCCAGGCCGCGCCACGGGCATCGCGCGGAAAGGTGACGCGCCCGCGATGCTCGTCGAACTCGACCGCGAGGTTGTGGGCCCAGTGCTTGCACAGCTGCTGGAGGTAGCGCGAGGCGCTGGCGGTCGGCACCCGCGCGGTGCTGGAGCAGGTGGCGGGGGAAGCGGTGTCGGTCATGGCCGTCAGAGCCTTTCAATCTTGCGCGCCGCATCGTCGATGATGTCGGCAATCTGGTGGGCGACGTCCTTGTCGAGCGCGCCGGCAAAGGCGCGCTGGCGCAGCGCGAGCTTGAGGTTGCTCATCGCGCGCAGCACCGGAGGGCTGGCTTCGCGGCCGCGCATTTCGGCAAGGCCTTCGAGGCGAGCGCGGATCGCGGCGATGGCTTCATCCTTGCCCGCGAGTTCGGCACGGCCTTCGTCGGTGGCGGCAAAGGCCTTGCGCGCGCCTTCGCCGGGAACTTCGGCGATCAGGCCTTCGTCGACGAGCAGGTTGAGCGTGGGGTACACAACGCCCGGGCTCGGCGCATAAATGCCGCCGGTCAGTTCCTCGATTGCCTTGATCAGTTCGTATCCGTGGCGCTGCTGTTCGCCGAGCAGGTGGAGCAGGAACAGGCGCAGTTCGCCCGGGGCGAACATCCGGCCCATGCGGCCACCGCCGCGCGGACCCCCGCCATGGCGGCCGCCGTGACGCCCGCCGCCGAAGCCGAAGCCCCCGCCGAAGCCTTCTCCGTCATCGTCGAAGCGACCCGCACCGAAGGCTCCGCCAAAGCCGCGGCCGAACCCAGCCATGGCCATCTTCTTCATCATCCTGTGGCCCATCTGGCCGTGGCGCGGATGTCCGCCATGTTCGAAGCGCATGATAACTCCTAGTTCGATTCGATGGCTCTAAGATATATCTTTAAACACTCTTTGCAAGGGCAAGGATGCAATTCCCCATCGCAGGTCCTATGTGGGAGAGGACGCCATGGCCGACCTTTTCGCCCCGCCCCCGCAGGATACGCCCCGCCCCGCCGCCGATGAGGCCGCTCCGCTGGCCGACCGGCTGCGTCCGCGCGAACTTTCAGAAGTGATCGGGCAGGAACACCTGACCGGCGCGGACGGCGCGATCGGGCGGATGGTGGCGGCGGGCAAGCTTTCGAGCATGATCCTGTGGGGTCCGCCGGGCACCGGCAAGACCAGCATCGCCCGCCTGCTCGCCGATGCGGTGGGCATGCGCTACGTGGCGATCAGCGCGGTGTTTTCGGGCGTGGCCGACCTGAAGAAGGTGTTCGCCGAGGCCGAGGCGATGGCCCAAATGGGCGGGGGCGCCGGCCGCAAGACACTGCTGTTCGTGGACGAGATCCACCGCTTCAACCGCGCGCAGCAGGACGGCTTCCTGCCCTTCGTCGAAAAGGGCACGGTGACGCTGGTCGGCGCGACGACCGAGAACCCGAGCTTTGCCCTGAACGCCGCGCTCCTTTCCCGCGCGCAAGTGCTGATCCTACACCGGCTGGACGCCGAGGCGCTGGGCGCGCTGCTGTCGCGCGCCGAAGAGCACACCGGCCTGCGCCTGCCGCTGACCCCGGCGGCGCGCGAGGCGCTGATCGCATCGGCCGATGGCGACGGGCGCTTCCTGCTGGGGCAGGCCGAGACGCTGTTCGACGTATCGCTGCCCGAACCGCTCGATCCCGCTGGCCTTTCGAAGTTCCTGATGCGGCGCGTGGCGGTCTACGACAAGGATCGCGACGGGCACTACAACCTGATCAGCGCGCTGCACAAATCGCTGCGCGGATCGGACCCGCAGGCGGCGCTCTATTACCTGGCGCGGATGCTGGTGGCGGGCGAGGAGCCGCTCTACGTGCTGCGGCGGCTGGTGCGCTTTGCCAGCGAGGACGTGGGCCTGGCCGATCCGCAGGCGCTGGTGCAGTGCCTTGCCGCCAAGGACGCCTACGACTTCCTCGGCAGCCCCGAAGGCGAACTGGCGATCGTGCAGGCCTGCCTCTACCTTGCCACGGCGCCGAAATCGAACGCCGCCTACACCGCGCAGAGGGCGGCGTGGAAGTCGGCGCGCGATACGGGATCGCTGAGCCCGCCTGCCAACATCCTCAACGCGCCGACCAAGCTGATGAAGGACATCGGCTATGGGAAGGACTACGCCTATGACCACGATGCCGAGGACGGCTTTTCGGGCGCGGACTACTGGCCCGAGGACATGGCGCCGCAGACCTTCTACCGCCCGGTGGAACGCGGGTTCGAGCGCGAGGTGAGCAAGCGGCTCGAATGGTGGGACAAGAAGCGCCGGGAGCGCGGGTGAGGCCCGACAGCATGGTCGATTTCGATGTTTTCGCCTGCGTCGACTGGTCTGGCGCCGCCGTGGCGCGCCCGCCCGGACTGGCCGTCGCATGGTGCGAGCCCGGACGCCGCGCGCCGGTGCTGCTGCGACCCGACAAGGGCTGGTCCCGCATCGGCGTGCTCGATTGGCTGCAACGCCACGCGGCGGGCGGCACGCGCATGCTGGTCGGCCTCGATCTGTCCCCTGCCCTGCCGTTCGCCGATGCCGGCGCCTACTTCCCCGGTCAGGAGGAGAGCCCGGCAGACGCCCCGGCCTTGTGGGCCATGATCGACCGGCTCTGCGCCCACGAGCCGCACCTTGCCGCCTCGTCGTTCCCGTTGCGGGACCGCTTGCGTGACCATTTCCGCAATCGCGACCAGACCGGTAGCGCCTTCGGCGGCGGAGCCGGACGGTTCCGTATGGTCGAGCACCGCCAGCGCCTCGCCGGGGTCAGTCCGGTCAGTTGCTTCAATCTCGTCGGCGCCGCGCAGGTCGGCAAATCGAGCCTGACCGGCATGCGCATGCTGCACCGGCTGGAGCGAGCCATCCCGGTCTGGCCGTTCGACCCCGTTCCGGCCAAGGGCCCGCTGGTCGTCGAAATCTACACCTCGATCGCGGCGCGCGCCGGGGGGATGCGCAAGGGCCTCAGCAAGGTCCGCGATCCGCAAACGCTCGACGCAGTGCTGTCCGCGCTCGACTCCGATCCCCATCGTCCGTTGGACAAGTACGACGACCACAGCACCGACGCGATCCTCACCGCGGCGTGGTTGCGCAAGGTGGCGCACGACCCCGCCCTGTGGCGCCCCGCCGGCCTCACGGACGAGATTGCGCGCACCGAGGGCTGGACCTTCGGCGCAAGGTAAGGCTATGCGCATGGCGCACCGCACGGTGGGCCGGCTTAGCACAGTGGTAGTGCAGCGGTTTTGTAAACCGAAGGTCGGGGGTTCAAATCCCTCAGCCGGCACCAATCCCCAAGGCGTAGCGAACACCCTCGAGCCTTCGATGCGCAGCGGGGCTGCATGGGGATGGACTGGCGCCCGAAGGCCTCAAGCGGCGATCGAGCGCGGGATCGGGACATGCGGTGCTCGCGGCGGCATTTACACGGTTGACCAGCCCTTCCCTGCCCCCTATGTGCGCCCCCTACCCCGCGCATGGGCATCGAGGCCCGGCGCGCTTTTGGGGCGGAGTAGCTCAGTCGGTTAGAGCAGCGGAATCATAATCCGCGTGTCGGGGGTTCGAGTCCCTCCTCCGCTACCATCTCGCCAGACCTTGCGCACCGCCGACGCTGGCCGAAGGCAATCTTCGGTCGGGAACACGGCGCGCTCACGCGCTGTGCGTCGGCTGGAGCATCGGTTCGCCGGCAGGTTCGGCCACGAGCGCGCGCAGCGCGCGCAACACCGCCTCGAACTGTGTATCGGGGATCTCGGCATAATCGTGATCGCAATCGACCGCGATAACGGCCGCATGGGCCGGGAGCATTGCGTTGAGGTCGGTCGGGGCAGGCGCGTATTCGTCAGATCTTCCTTGGACGATCAGCAGGGGTTTGGTCGTCGAAGCAAGGTGCCGGGTGCGGTAGCTCTCCGGCCCCGACCGGGGATGCATGAACGGGTAGCCGAAGCAGCAGATGCTGGCGATCTTGGGATTTGCCGCGATTTTCGTGGCGGAGATCCCGCCCGCCGAATGGGTGATGAGGTGGACCCGGGCGAACGGGGCGCGCTCGAGAAAGCGGTCGAGCTCACGCGCCACGGTGAACGGCTTCGGCCGGAACGAGGCGGCCACGAAGTCCCAATGCGGCTTGGTCCACACAACCATCGCCGCCTTGACGACAAAGCGCATGATGCGGTGGTGCAGACGGTGCCGCGGCCCCGCGCTCGCCGCGATCCTGGGCGCCAGCCGCGCCAAGCGCTCGTCGATCTGATCCAGCACCTGGACGCGCGCGGGGACGAACGACATGACCGAGAAGCGGCCGTCGGCAAGCGCCTCTGCCAACTTGGGGAAAACTTCGGATCGCTTCTCGCGATTGCTTCGTCCGACGAAAACGATCCCGACAGAGCTGACCATTCTCCAGTGATACCATATGCTTGCCTGCCGTAGAACCTCCCGCGACGCGCCATCAGCGTCGCCCGCGGAAGGTCCAGGCGCCAAGCTTCTGCCAGGGGCCGCCGAAGTACCGGTGAAGTTCGAGCCCGGCGAAGGCGAAGTCGCGGGGGCGGAACTGCGCGGCGAGCGCGGCCTGCAGCCTGCGCGCCTCTGCCGCAGTGACCTTGTTCTGCACGGTTACGTGGAGCCGCGGGGCATGACCGTCCTGCCCGGTCAGCAGGCCGTGGAAGCGTTCGGCGATGGCAGCGCGCAGATCGAGCATCGCGGGGCTGGCGATGGCAAAGGCGGTGCCGCCGCCAAGGTTCATGATCGCTTCGAGCCGCGCCGGCGGCGGCGGGGTTTCGGCGCAAAGGCGCGAGAGCACCGAGCGCGCCTCGTCCTCAACCATCGCCGGCAGCGCGTGGAACAGCGTGACGTGGGCGGCCAGGTAATTGCGCTCGGGCGGGAAGTGCGCGCGGCGCAAGCCCTCGGCCCAGCCCTGAAGGTCGTCGGGCAGCGTGGCGGTGATCACCAGCGGCGGGCGCGCGGGAAGGTCGCGAGCGGTCACGGCGCGCCCCCCGCCCGATCAGCCGCCGCGCCCGCCGCCATGTCAGCCGGCGCGCAGGGCCTCGAGCACCTTTTCCGGGCTGGTCTCGCCATAGGGATCGTCGTCGGCGCCTTCGTCGTTGATGCCCGGTTCCTCGAACCAGGCGGTCACCCGGTTGTCGTCGATGATCGCGGCATAGCGCCACGAGCGCAAGCCGAAGCCCAAATGGTCCTTGTCGATCAGCATGCCCATGCGGCGCGTGAAGTGGCCCGAGCCGTCGGGCAGGAGCTTGACCCGCTCGAGCCCGAGGTGCTTGCCCCACTGGTACATGACGAAGGCATCGTTGACCGCGATGCAGTAGACCTCGTCGGCGCCCGCCGCGCGCAGCTCGTCGTAGAGCCGCTCGAAGGCGGGGCATTGTTCGTTGCTGCAGGTGGGGGTGAAGGCGCCGGGCAGCGAGAACAGCACCACCTTCCTGCCGGCGAAGGCGTCGCGCACGCGCAAGTCCTGCCAGCGGAAGGGGTTGTCGCCACCGACGCTTTCGTCGCGAACGCGGGTCTTGAGGACGACGTCGGGGATCTGGCGGTCGATCATCGCAGGAGGTCTCCTTCGGGCGGGCACGCGCAGGGCGAGCACCGGCGGTTGCCCGCTCAATGCGCGCCCACCGCGCCGGGTTCCTAAGCCGGTTGCGGGAGAGCCGAATCAAGCATCGCGCCAATCGAAGGCGTGCGGAATTGGTGAAATTTACAGCAGCGTTGCGCCTCACTAAGTATTAATCCATATTCGCTGCAATCGAACACGGTGAAAAGGACCGCCATGACCCGCCAAACCCGGATCATCATGCTGGCCGGCCTCGCGCTGGCCGCGCTGCCCGCGCCGGTTCTCGCCCAGGCGATCGGTTCGGGGTTCGGCGCGCTTGCCTCGATCGCCCCGGCCGACTTCCATCCGGCGGGCAAGACCGACAGCATCGCGCCGATGTCGCTGCAGAACCCCGGCGCCGCGCCGGGGATGCCCGAGACCTCGGTGCGGCTCAGCACCGGGTCGTCGCGCGCGGTGATCCAGGTCAACGACAACCGCGTGCTGACCTACAACTACAACACCCTTGTCAACGCGGGGAACGGGGCCGAGCCTGCGGGCGTCTCGCTGCGTGCGGGCGGAGTGGTGATTCCCTCGGCCGCCACCGGCAGCGCGGTGATCGTCTCGCTCGTCGCCAACTGAGCGCGCGCCCGCCGAACTATCGTTACCCAATCCTCTCCGCACCCCCGGTGATGCGCCGGAGGGCGCGCTTCGGCTTTGTGCAGCGACGCCGGCCCTAGACCCGCAGCACCGCGATCCGCGCGGTGGAGGACAGGGTCATGCACGCAGCCGGATCGGTGCGGAGCGCCGCGGTCGGCTTGCTCTGCGCGCTCGCGCTGGCAGGAAGCGCGCAGGCGCAGACGGCGGCCGCCGGTGCAGGCGCCGGTGCCGGCGCCGGCGGAGCAGCGCCTGACATGGCGAGCGCGTGGGACTACGCCTCGCCCGGGGGCGTGTCGATCATCGTCGGCAACGGCTTCGAGACGACGCCGGGCGGCTCGTCCTCGTCGGGCGGCAACGGCACCCCGGCGTTCCGCTCGAGCGCGCCGCTCACCGGCAACCGGGCGCGCACTGCGCCGGCGCGGCTGATCCGCACCGTGCTGCTCGACAGCGTCGGCGACAACACCGCGCGCGCCGTGCAGCAGGCGATCGCGCCGGTCCTCGCCACCACCATGTCGATCACCGGCGATGGCCTGCCCGGCCTGTTCACGCCGCCGCCCGCGCCGTCCGTGCCCGCGCTGCCGCCGGTGCCCGAAGGCGCGATCGGCAGCGGCGCCACTCCCTCGCCCGCCGAATTCGCGCGGGGCGATGCCGCGTTCTTCGCCGCGACGGTCACCGCGGTGACGATCAACGCCAGCCAGGCGGCGCGCTACCACGAGATGGCGCAGCCGGTGATCTACCCGGTGGCCGGCATCATGACCCCGCAGATCGCCGAGCAGATGCTCGCGCTCGCCGACCGCCTGCCCGGCGAATCGCCGCGGGGCATGCCGCTCGCCGAAGTGCTGGCGAACAATATCGCTGCGGTGACGCAACAGGTCGCGCGCGGGGTGTTCGTCGCCGATGGGACGCACGTGATCGGCATCCCCAAGGGCTGATCGCAGGAAGCGCGCGTCAGAGCTCGCCGCGGGCGCGACGGATGGCGAACCACTTGGCGACGTTGGCGTTGTGCTGCGGCAAAGTGTCGGCAAAGACGTGGCCGCCGGTGCCGTCGGCGACCATGTAGAGCGCCTTGGTCTGCGCCGGGTGCAGCACCGCCTCGATCGAATCGCGCCCCGGATTGGTGATCGGGCCTTCGGGCAGCCCGGTCATGGTATAGGTGTTGTAGCCGTTAACCGCCTGGATTTCCGACTGGCGGATGCGGCGGCCCAGCGGCTTGCCCTTGGTGATCGGGTAGATGATCGTGGGATCGGCCTGGAGCAGCATGCCGGTGCGCAGGCGGTTCGAATAAAGCCCGGCGACCATCTTGCGTTCCGATGGCTTGCCGGTCTCCTTCTCGACGATCGAAGCGAGGATCAGCGCTTCGCGCGGGGTCCTGGCTACCGTGTCCTTGCCGCGCGTGGCCCAAAGCTCGGCGAGGGTACGGTCCATCGCCTTCTGCATCCGCGCAAGCAGCGCGGCGCGGGGTTCGCCGCGCTGGAAATCGTAGCTGTCGGGCAGGATCGAGCCTTCGGCGATCTCGCCCACCGGCCCGGTCAGCAGCGGCTGGGCGAGCAGGCGCTCGCGCACCATCACCGCAGGCATGCCCTCGGGCACGGTGACAAGGCGCTGGGTGACGCCTTCCTGGCCCTGGAGGATGCGCAGCACCAGCGACCCGCTGGCGCCGGCGGGAATGGTGAACTCGCCCGCCTTGATCGGCTCCTTGCCGCCGAGCAGGCGCGCGCGGGCGCGGAAGGTTGCCGCCGAGGCGACGACGCCTTCGCGCTCGAGTTCCGGCGCGACACTGCCGAGCGAAGCGCCGGAGGGCACCACGAACGCGGTCTCCTTGCCCAGCGGCCCGGGGCCGTACCAGCCGTAGAAGAAATGGACGAGCCAACCCGCGACGACCAGCGCCACGGCAAGGGCGAGGATCGCGAGCTTGCCGGGACGCTTCTTCACGCGCGCTCTCCTGTTCCTGTGGCGGGCCAAAGCCCGCCTCAGATCGCCTTGACGATGACGCTGGCGTTGGTGCCGCCGAAGCCGAACGAGTTGTTCAGCGCCGCGCGCACGGTGCGCTTCTTCGCCACCAGCGGCACGAGGTCGACGCCCTCGGTGCCTTCGTCGGGGTTATGCAGGTTGAGCGTGGGCGGAACGATCTGGTCGCGGATGGCGAGGATGCAGAAGATCGTCTCGACCGCGCCGGCACCGCCCAGCAGGTGGCCGATGGCCGACTTGGTGCTGCTCATCGACGCGCCCGACAGATCATCGCCCAGCACGCGCTTGACCGCAGCGAGCTCGATCGTGTCGGCCATGGTCGAGGTGCCATGGGCGTTGACATAGTCGATGTCGCCCGCCTCGAGCCCGGCCTTGCGCAGCGCCATGCGCATCGCGAGTTCGGCGCCCTTGCCTTCGGGGTGCGGCGCGGTGACGTGGTAGGCATCGCCCGACAGGCCATAGCCGACGACTTCGGCGTAGATCTTGGCGCCGCGCGCCTTGGCGTGCTCGTATTCCTCGAGCACGACGACGCCCGCGCCCTCGCCCATGACGAAGCCGTCGCGGTCCTTGTCGTAGGGGCGGCTGGCTTCGGTCGGGCGGTCGTTGAAGCTGCAGTTGAGCGCGCGCGCCTGGGCGAAGCCGGCAACACCGAGCGGATTGATCGTGCTTTCGGCACCGCCCGCCAGCATCACGTCGGCATCGCCGTCCTTGATCATGCGCGCGGCATCGCCGATCGAGTGCGCGCCGGTCGAGCAGGCGGTGACGACGGCGTGGTTGGGGCCCATCAGGCCGTACTTGATCGAGACCTGGCCCGAGATCAGGTTGATCAGGCGGCCGTGGACGAAGTGGGGGGACACGCGGCCCGGCCCCTTTTCGTGCAGCACGATCGATTCCGATTCGATGCCCGGAAGCCCGCCGATGCCCGAACCGATCGAGCAGCCGGTGCGCATCTTGAGGTCGTCGTCCATGTCGACGAGGCCGGCGTCCTCGAGCGCCTGGCCCGCCGCATCGATGCCGTAGACGATGAACGGATCGACCTGGCGCTGGATCTTGTGGTCGACGCGCTTGCCCGCATCGAAGCCGTATTCGTGATCGGCCGGCTTCACTTCGCAGGCGATCAGGCACTTCTGGCCGGTGGTGTCGAACCGGGTGATCGGCCCTGCCCCGGACTTGCCGGCGAGCAGGTTGGCCCAGGTGGTCTCGACGTCCGCGCCGAGCGGGGTGACGAGGCCAAGACCGGTTACGACGACACGACGCATATTGTGCTCCGAAACGACTATGCAGGTTCAGGTAAGCCGAAGTGACCAAACGGCAAGGCGCGAGTGCCCGTGCCTGCGATCAAAACGGCCCCGGAAGGATCAACGGGCCGGAAAGACAACAGGCCCAACCCGTCCGGGCTGAGCCTGTCGAACCCCCGTCCCCCGCCTGCCGCGCCGATCGGGCCGGCCGCTGAGGACTGGCAACAACAGGCGCGGGGCGAACGGGGTCTATCGGCGAAACGCCGGGCGATCAGCCCTTGTTTTCGTCGATGTACTTGATCGCGTCCGAGACGGTGGCGATCTTCTCGGCCGCATCGTCCGGGATCTCGACGCCGAATTCTTCCTCGAACGCCATGACCAGCTCGACGATGTCGAGCGAGTCGGCGCCCAGGTCGTCGATGAAGCTGGCGTCTTCGGTGACCTTCTCGGCCTCGACGCCCAGGTGCTCGACGACGATCTTCTTAACGCGGTCGGCGGTATCGCTCATTATTATGCCCCTTTGAGGAACTGTGTTGGGTATCTCGATCAGCCCATCGCCCTAATGGGCGCAGGGCAGGCTGGCAAGTGGCAGGCTGCGGCTCTCGACAAACGGTCGCTGTCGGCGGGCCTCAGGCCTTGGGCTGTTCGACCGTGCGCAGGCTCAATTCGCGCAGCTGCTTGGGCTCAGCCGGCGTGGGCGCGCCCATCAGCAGGTCCTCGGCGCGCTGGTTCATCGGGAACAGCGAAATCTCGCGCAAGTTCTGCACGCCGCAGATCAGCATGACGATGCGGTCGACGCCCGCCGCCATGCCGCCGTGCGGCGGCGCGCCGTACTGGAAGGCGCGGTAGAGGCCGCCGAAGCGCTCCTCGACGTCGGCCTTGGTCAGGCCGACGATCTCGAACGCCTTGACCATCGTCTCGGGGCTCTGGTTGCGGATCGAACCCGATGCGATCTCGTAGCCGTTACAGACGAGATCGTACTGGAACGCCTTGATCGTCAGCGGATCCTGGTTGGTCAGCGCGTCCATCCCGCCCTGCGGCATCGAGAACGGGTTGTGGCTGAATTCGACCTTCTTGTTGTCTTCGTCCCATTCGTAGAACGGGAAGTCGACGATCCAGCACAGCTCGAAGCGGTCCTTGTCGATCAGGCCGAGCTGTTCGCCCACGCGTGTGCGCGCCGCGCCCGCCAGCTTGGCGGCCTGTTCTTCCTTGCCCGCGGCGAAGAAGCAGCCGTCGTCCGGCCCGAGGCCCAGCGCGTCATAGAGCGCGGCCATGCGCTCCTCGCCGTGGTTCTTGGCGATCGGGCCGCCGAACACGCCGCCCTTGCGGGTGACGTAGCCGAGCCCTGCGTGACCTTCGGCGCGGGCCCAGTCGTTCATCTCGTCGAAGAATTTGCGGCTCTTGTCGGCGGTGTTCGGCGCCGGGATCAGGCGAACCTTGCCGCCTGAACCGACGATCTTCTCGAACAGGCCGAAGCCCGACTGGGTGAACTCGCCCGTCACGTCGCGGATGATCAGCGGGTTGCGCAGGTCCGGCTTGTCCGAGCCGTACTTGAGCATCGCATCGTCGTAGGCGATGCGCGGGAAGCTGCCGGTGGGGGTGACCGACTTGCCGTTGGCAAACGCCTCGAACACGCCACCGATCACCGGCTCCATCGTTTCCCAGACTTCCTCCTGGGTGACGAAGCTCATTTCAAGGTCGAGCTGGTAGAACTCGCCCGGCAGGCGGTCGGCGCGCGGGTCCTCGTCGCGGAAGCAGGGCGCGATCTGGAAGTAGCGGTCGAACCCTGCGACCATCAGCAACTGCTTGTACTGCTGCGGCGCCTGCGGCAGCGCATAGAACTTGCCCGGGTGGATGCGGCTCGGCACGAGGAAGTCGCGCGCGCCTTCGGGGCTGGACGCGGTCAGGATCGGCGTCGAATACTCGGTGAAGCCTGCATCCTCCATGCGCCGGCGCATGTCGCGGATCACCTTGGTGCGGGTGACGATGTTGGCGTGGAGCGTTTCGCGGCGCAGGTCGAGGAAGCGATAGCGCAGGCGGATATCCTCGGGGTACTCCTGCTCGCCGGCGACCGGCAGCGGCAGTTCTTCGGCGGCCGAGATCACCGTCGCGGCGCGGGCGAAGACCTCGATCTCGCCGGTCGACAGGTTCGGGTTGATCGTCGCTTCGTTGCGCGCCTTGACCTCGCCCTCGATGGTGACGACGCTTTCGACGCGGACGCCTTCGAGCACCGAGAGCGCGGGGCTGTCGCTGTCGGCGACGATCTGGGTGATGCCGTAGTGGTCGCGCAGGTCGACGAACAGCACGCCGCCGTGGTCGCGCTTGCGGTGCACCCAGCCCGAGAGGCGGACGGCCTGTCCGACGTCACCGCGCACGAGCGCGCCGCAGGTGTGGGAACGATAAGGGTGCATCGAAACTCTTTCCAATCGCCCTGCAATCGGGCAGGGACACGGGCTGATATCACGGGCGCGGCCAAGAGGCGATGGCCGCGGTTTTGTCAAGCCGAAGGCCCCGGACGGGGCCACCACGAAGGGCGGGCCGGAGCGATCCGGTCGCCCCAATACAGAAAAGAACGATGAAGATACACCCGCTGATCACCACGAGCGATGCGCTCGCCGACTTGTGCGAGCGACTGGCCAAGGCCAAGTTCGTCACGGTCGACACCGAGTTCATGCGCGAGAACACCTACTTCCCCGAGCTCTGCCTGGTGCAGATCGCGGACGAGAACGAGGCAGCCGCGATCGACCCGATGGCGCCGGGGATCGACCTGTCGCCGCTGCTCGACCTGCTGGTCGACAACGAGGACGTGCTCAAGGTCTTCCACGCCGGCGGGCAGGACGTGGAGATCATCTACAACCTGACCGGCAAGACCCCGCACCCGATCTTCGATACCCAGATCGCGATGATGGCGATCAGCCAGAGCGAGCAGATCGGCTATTCCAACCTGGTGGAAAGCTGGCTCGGCTTTTCCATCGACAAGGGCGCGCGTTTCACCGACTGGGGGCGCCGCCCGCTGACGGAGCGGCAGATCGAATACGCCATCGGCGACGTCACCCACCTCTCCAAAATCTTCCCCAAGATGCTCAAGCGGCTGATCAAGACCGGCCGCGGCGAATGGCTCGACATCGAGATGGAGAAGCTGGCGGACCCGGAGAACTACCGCAGCGATCCCGACACGGTGTGGCAGAAGATCCGCGCGCCGAGCCGCAACGCCTCGGTGCTCGGGCGCCTCAAGGCGCTCGCTGCCTGGCGCGAGGCCGAGGCGATGGACAAGAACATCCCGCGCGGCCGGATCATGCGCGATGAAACACTGGCCGACATCGCCAGCCACCCGCCGCGCGAACAGGCCGAACTCGCCAAAGTGCGCGGTCTCTCGGCCGGGTGGAAGGACAACGACATCGGCCGCCGCCTGATGCAGTGCCTCGAGGCGGCAAAGCCCCTGCGCGACGACGAAATGCCGCCGCGCACCCCGCGCGGGGCGCCGCTCGGCAAGGAAGGCGCGCTGGTCGCCGACCTGCTCAAGCTGCTGCTCAAGATCCGCAGCCGCGAGATCGACATCGCCGCGCGGCTGCTCGCGCGCAGCGACGATCTCGAACTGCTCGCCGCCGGGCAGCGCAAGAACCTGCCCATCCTCGAAGGCTGGCGCTTCGAGCAGTTCGGTCGTGATGCGCTCGAACTGGTCGAAGGCAAGCTCGCCTTCGCGGTGGTCAAGGGCAAGCTCAAGATGGCGCACATCGACAAGATCGGCGGCGAGCGCGAGACGCCCGCCCCGGTCGTCGAGGACGACGAGGATGCGCCGCTGTTCGTCGCCGAAGGTACGCCCGACGGATCCGCCACCGAGACGGAATGAGCACCTACCTTCCCACGCTCAAGCAGCTGCAATACCTTGTCGCGCTGCACGAACACGGCCACTTCGGGCGCGCCGCTGATTCGTGCTTCGTCTCGCAGTCGACGCTTTCGGCGGGCCTGCGCGAACTCGAATCGCTGCTCGGCGTGACGCTGGTCGAGCGCACCCGCCGGGTGGTGCGCTTCACGCCGCTCGGCAACCAGGTCGTGGCCAAGGCGCACCGCCTGCTGCGCGAGGCCGAGGAACTGTCCGAGCTGGTGCAGAGCCACGGCGCGCCGCTGGTCGGCGAATTGCGGATGAGCGTGATCCCGACGATCGCGCCATTCCTGCTGCCGCGCATCCTGCCCCGGCTGCGGCAGGAGCGGCCGCAGCTCAAGCTGTTCCTTCGCGAGGAGCCGAGCGCGGCGGCGATCGAATCGCTGCACCACGGCCGCGCCGACTGCGTGCTGCTCGCGCTGCCGTTCGCCACCGGCGAAGTCGAGGTCGAGCACCTGTTCGACGACCGCCTGTTCGTGGCCTTCCCCAAGGACGACCCGCGCGACCCGCCCGAGGTGGTCAGCCCTGCGGTGATCGACGAAAACCGGCTGCTGTTGCTCGAGGACGGGCACTGCCTCAAGGAACACGCGCTCGCCGCCTGCAACCGGCCCGAACTGCGCGCGAGCGCGGGCGTGATCGGCACGTCCTTGCACACGCTGGTGCAGATGGTCGACAATGGCCTTGGGCTCACCATGCTGCCCGAAATGGCGATCGAGGCGGGCATCCTCCACGATACGCAGATCGTCGCGCGGCCGCTCAAGGCCGACCACGCCTTCCGCGAGATCGCGCTGGTCTGGCGCCGCAACAGCCCGCGCAGCGCCGAGTTCCGCCTGCTCGGCCAGGAGCTGCGGGCGGGCTGACCGCGCTACGCAGAACTACGTGCGGGGCTGCGCATCGGCGGATCATCCCACGCCTGCTAGGCAGGCGGTCATGGCCATCGTCGACAAGTCGCTGTTCCGCGCCACCCCGGTGCCGCGCCCGCGCCGCCGCAAGGTTCTGGCGCCGGTCGTGCTGACGCGCGAGGACGGATCCACCTGCAGCGTGGTGGTGGAAAACGTCTCGGCGAGCGGGGTGCTCGCCCGCTGCGCGCAGGGTGCCCCGCCGGTCGGCGCGCAGGTGCGCATCGCGCTTCCCGACATCGCGCCGCTGTGGGGCGTGGTACGCTGGGTCGAGGACGCGCGCTTCGGCATCGAGGTCGATCCGCGCAGCGCCGCCGCGCCGGGGGCCGCGGGAGGCGAGGCAGGCGAGCCCGGCAGCGATGCCAACGAGGCGCCGCCGGCGCACCCGTCGCCGCCGCCGCGTCGGCTGGGGGGCTGATGGCCCGGCCGGGCGCCGGTCCGGCCGCCCGCCCGTCGCGGTCAATCCATGTGCTTGAGCCCGACGCGCAAGTAGTCCCAGCCGGTGATGACGGTGAGCACCGCCGCCGCCCACAGCGTCGTCAGGCCCACCGTATGCGGCACGTTGATGACCAGCCCCGCCACCGCCATGGTCCAGCCCGGCAGCGCATGGCCGAGGATCAGGGCGCCGAGGCACACCATCTGGAACGTGGTCTTCCACTTGGCGAGGCGCGACACCGGGACCGAGACCTGGATGCCGCCGAGGAATTCGCGCAGGCCCGAGACCGCGATCTCGCGGATCAGGATGACGAGCCCGGCGATCACGTGCATGTCGCCCACATAGGGCCCGCGCAGCACGCCCTGCGCCGACAGCACGAGGATCACCGCCGCGACCATGATCTTGTCGGCGATCGGATCGAGAAACACGCCGAGCTTGCTCACCGTCCCCTGCGCGCGGGCGAGATAGCCGTCGAAGTAGTCGGTGATCCCCATCAGGCAGTAGATCGCAAAGCCCAGGCCATAGCCGAGCGGCCAGTCGGGCCACCACAGCAGCGCCGCGAGCAGCGGCACGGCGAGGATCCGCGACAGCGTCAGCAGGTTGGGCAGGGTCAGCATCGTGCGCGGTCGGGACATGGGCCGGCCTTAACCCCGCCGCGCTGTGGTTGAAAGCATCAGATGCCTCTTGCCCATGCCTGCCATCGGGTTATGGGTCTGCGCGCTAAACGGGATGGTGACAAGACGCGAATGACGACCTCCACGCACCTCGTCCGCCAGCGGCGGTTCCTGCCGCTGTTCGTCACCCAGTTGCTCGGCGCGTTCAACGACAATCTCTACAAGAACGCGATGGTGCTGTACGTCGTCTATTCGATCTACAGCAGCGAGGCGGCCGAGGCGCGCTTTTCGGCGATCGCCTCGGCTCTGTTCATCCTGCCCTTCTTCCTGCTCTCGGCGCTCGCCGGGCAGCTGGCCGACATGCGCGACAAGGCGAAGATCATCCGTTTCGTGAAAGCCTGCGAGATCGGCATCATGCTGGTCGGCGGCGGCGGCCTGTTCCTCGCCTGGCAGGGCGTGGCGGTGCAGACCTTCGCGATCCCGCTGATGCTCGCCGCTTTGCTGGCGATGGGGGTGCACTCGACCTTCTTCGGCCCGATCAAGTACGCCATCCTGCCCCAGCACCTCCACGGCGACGAGGTGCTCGCCGGCACCGGGCTGGTCGAGGCGGGGACCTACATCGCGATCCTTGCCGGCACGATCCTCGCCGGCTGGATCCCGGTCGAGGTGGCCGCGATGGTGGTCGTGGCGACGGCGGCGGTGGGCTGGCTCGCCGGCCGCCAGGTGCCCCCGGCGCCGCCGCAGGTCGAAGGCCAGGCGCTCGACTTCCACGTGATCCGCTCGTCGATCACGCTGGTGCGGATGACCATGCGCCACCCGCGCGTGTTCCTCGCGATCGCCGCGATCAGCTTCTTCTGGACCGTGGGCGCGGTGCTGTTCATCCAGTTCCCCCCGCTCGCCAAGAACGTGCTCGGCGCCAGCAAGGAAGTCGCCAGCCTGTTCCTGGTGGTGTTCTCGATCGGCATCGCGATCGGCTCGGTGTCGATCAATGCGCTGCTCAAGGGAACCGTATCGGCACGCTATTCGCCGGCCAGCGTCATCGTGATGGGACTGTTCGTGGTCGCCTTCCACTTCGTCTGCCGCGGCTGGATCGAGCCGGCCGGCGGCGCGCTGATGGACGTGCCGACCTTCGTCGTGCACCCCCACGCGGTGCCGCTGCTCGCCTGCCTGCTCGGCATCGCCATCGCGGGCGGAATGTTCGTCGTGCCGCTCTATGCCTTCCTCACCACCGTGGTCGACAAGTCGGAAACGGCGCGCACGATCGCGGCGAACAACATCGTCAACTCGGGCGCGATGGTGGTGGGCTCGGTGCTCGCGGTGGGCCTCAGTGCAGCGAAGGTCGCGCTGGTCGACCAGTTGCTGCTCGGCGCCGCGATGTGCCTCGTCTCGGCATGGCTCGGATGGCTGCTCTATCGCGCGGAAAAGGCCCATCCCGGCGAGATCGAGCACCTGACGCAGTAAGCGCGGGCAGCCCGCGCGCCGCCGGTCAGGACAGGAACAGCATCACCGCGGTGAAGCAGGCGCAATAGGCCATCAGGAAGTCCTTGACGTCCTGCAGTCCCAGCTTGCGCCCCTCGACATCCTTCGAACGCAGTTCGGCCCGGCGCATGCATTCCAGCACTTCGGGTTCGAACACCGGCAGGCGCGCGAAGACGTGGGCGGGCAGCGTGCGACGGAACGGATGTCCGGCAAGCTCGGGGTTGAGGGCACGGAAGCTCGTCATGGCCCAAGGTTAACGCATTGTTTACGATTTGGTATCCCGGCCCACGCGAAAAGTTGCTCCAGTCCCGCTCCGGCACAGGATCGCACAGGAACCGAAATGGATACGAAAAAGGGCCGCCCCGCGGGGACGGCCCTTTCGCCGGTTTCCGACGGGCGCAAGCCTCAGACGGCGTCGCCGAGCGCGCCCTTGACCTTGCCCGAAACGTTCTGCGCATCGCCCTTGAGGCTCTGCGCCGCGCCTTCGTTCTTGAGGCTCTGGTCCTCGGTCACTTCGCCCGCGACCTGCTTGGCGGCGCCGGCGATCTTGTTGCCCGCGGCCTTGGCGCGATCGGTCAGTTCACCCATGTCGTAGCTCCTTGCGTTACCGGCGGAATTGGCATCGCCGGTTCGACAGGACTACGAACGAGCGCGTCAGATCGTTCCGCCGGCCATCTCCAGCACCAGGGCCCATTCGGACGGGCGCACGGCCGAGACCGACAGGCGCGACAGCCGCAGGAGCTCCATCTCGGCAAGCGCGGGGGTGGCCTTGATCGTCTTCAGCGTGACCGCATCGGCGAGCTTGACCACCGGCTTCACCTTGACCGCCGCCCACTTGCCGTCGGGGTCGGTCGGATCGACGAGGCCGCCCTGACTGATCGTGGCGATGCCGACGATCTCCTTGCCGATGTTCGAATGGTAGAAGAAGGCAAGGTCGCCCACCGCCATCGTGCGCAGGTTGCGCGCCGCGAGATGGTTGCGCACCCCGTCCCAGGTGCCTTCGCCTTCGGCGACGAGGTCGTCCCAGCTGTAGACGTCGGGTTCGGACTTCATCAGCCAGAGCTGCTTGCCCGCGATGTCCGGCCCGTTGATTTTGGTCATGAATACCCCGTCGAATCCCGCTATCGACGCCCCTTACGCCAAGACGCGCCAACAGGAAAACCATGCCCCTCGAGACTCTCCCCGTGCTTTCGCTCGCGAGCGACCCGGCCGACCTTTCGCGCGACCTCGGCGAAAGCTTCAGCACCTTCGGCTTCGCCATGGTCCGCGACCACGGGCTCGACCCGGCGCTGGTCGCGCGCGCCTGGGACCTCACCGCGCGCTTCTTCGCCCTGCCCGAGGACGAGAAGCGCCGCTATTTCCTCGCAGGCCAAGGCGGCGCGCGCGGCTACACCCCGTTCCGCACCGAGATCGCCAAGGGCGCCAAAGTCCACGATCTCAAGGAGTTCTGGCACGTCGGCCGGACCCTGCCCGCAGGCCATCCGCTCGCCGGGCCGTCGATGCCGGCCAACGTCTGGCCCGAGCGGCCCGAAGGCTTCCGCGAGACCTTCGAGGCGCTGTTCGAGGCCCTCGACCGGGTCGGAGCGACGATCCTGTCGCGCATCGCGGTGTGGCTGGGGCTCGACGCGCACTGGTTCGACGGTCCGATCGAGGATGGCAATTCGGTGCTGCGCCTGCTGCACTATCCGCCCGTGCCCGATGCCGAGGAAGGCGCGATCCGCGCCGGCGCGCACGAGGACATCAACCTGATCACGCTGCTGCTCGGCGCGCACGAAGCCGGGCTGCAACTGCTGACCAGGCAGGGCGAATGGATCGACGTCGCCCCGCCCGAAGGCGCGCTGGTGGTCAACATCGGCGACATGCTGCAGCGCCTGACCAACCACGTGCTGCCCTCGACCACGCACCGCGTGCGCAACCCGCTGGGCGAGCGCGCCGCGCACAGCCGCTATTCGATGCCGTTCTTCCTGCACCTGCGCAGCGACTTCCGCTTCGAAACGCTGCCCGGCTGCATCAGCGCCGACAATCCCGACCGCTATCCTGTCTCGATCACTGCCGACGATTACCTGCAGGAACGCCTGCGCGAGATCGGCCTCAAGAAGTAGGTCAGAACCGCGGCTTGCGGCGTTCGCGGAAGGCGGCGAGGCCCTCGGCGAAGGCCGCGCCGCCGAAGCCTGCGTCGAACGCCGCGTCGTGCGCCGGATCGTGGCCTGTGGTGTCGCCGGCGCTGTCCCCCAGCGTCGCCTTCATTGCAGCCACGCTGGCGGGCGCATTGGCGGCGATTTCGCTCGCAAGCGCGCGCGCAGCGGCGAGCGCATCGGTTTCGACCTGCTCGACGAGGCCGATGCGCATGGCTTCGTCCGCGCCGATCCGCCCTGCCCCGAACAGCAGCCGCGCCGCCTGCCCCCGCCCGACGAGCGCGACGAGGCGGTTCACGTCCTCCTGCGGGTAGGAGATGCCGAGCTTCGCGGGGGTGATCGCGAAGACGGCGGATGGCGCAGCGATGCGGATGTCGCAGGCGAGCGCCAGCGCCACCCCGCCGCCGAAGCAATCACCCTCGACCAACGCGATCGTGGCGAGCGGCAGCGTCTGCAGCGGGTCCATCGCCGCGCGCATCGCGGCGCGGAATTCTGGCCGGAGTTCGGGCTCGTTGGCCAGGCGGCCGATCTCGCGCAGGTCCGAGCCGGAGCAGAAGCTGCCCGCCACGGCCGAGCGCAAGACGATGACCCGCGCGCCCTGCGCGTGGGCCGCAGCTGCCGCGTCGGCAATCGCGCGCCAGTCGTCGAGCCCCAGCGCATTGCGCGTGCCCGCACGATCGAGCACGATTTCAGCGACATGGCCGGCGATGTTGCAATCGATCATGAACTTGCTCCCCCGGATGGGTGCGTGGTGCAGCGCGGGGAGAAAAGCGGGAAATGGTGGAGCCTAGCGGGATCGAACCGCTGACCTCCTGCATGCCATGCAGGCGCTCTCCCAGCTGAGCTAAGGCCCCACATTTCCGATGTTTCGCCCTGGGAAGGCGAACCGTCCGCGGCGTCTGTATCGCCGGGAGCCGCGCCTCTAAGGGAGGCCCGGACGGCTGGCAAGACCATTTTTTCCTGCCAGCCGATTTTTTTGCCGCGGCCCTCGCAACCAGGCCAAAGCCGCGGCGCAGGGCGCTTCGGGCCGAAGCCGTCGCGCCGGCAAGGCGTCAGGCCTCGTCGTCCTCGCCTTCGTGCCCGGCGACGCCGAGATCGTCGTCACCGCCGAGATCGACGTCGTTGTCGGGCGAATCGCCGTCCTCGTCGATGTCGAGATCCTCGTCGGCCAGATCGACGTCGGGATCGGCGACGACCTTCTCCTTCTGGATCTCCTCGTAGGGGATCGGCTGCTTCGACTTGAGCACCGGCTCGGGATTCCACGAATACTTGCACTCGACGCAAGTGACCGGATCGTCCTTGCCGAGGTCGTAGAAGCGGGTGCCGCACTTCGGACAGCCGTGCTTGGCGCCCCATTCAGGCTTGACCATGAAAATTCCTCAAGTCTTGCCCCGGACGCCAGAAACCGGCCCGGGCTGCAGATACCAGTGCTTGATGGTCCCGCTCACCGGCGAAATCAAGGATGCGCGAAATCGACGATGCGGGGGAATCAAGAGCGGCGCGCGCCTTGCCATAGCGGCGTGGCGCTGTCAAAAGCCGCGCGCTTTTCCCCGCACACCCAGCCGGAAAGACCATAGGCTCCCCGTGTCGTCCCACGATCCCGCGCAGATGCGCCCCCGCCGCTTCACCGCCCTCGGCCCGCTTACCGGCCGTATCCGCGTGCCCGGCGACAAGTCGATCAGCCACCGCTCGATCATGCTCGGCGCGCTCGCGGTGGGCGAGACCACCGTCACCGGCCTGCTCGAAGGCGAGGACGTGCTCTCGACCGCGGCGGCGATGCGCGCGATGGGCGCCACGATCGAGCGCGACGCGCTCGGCACCTGGCACGTCCACGGCGTCGGCGTCGGCGGGCTGCTCCAGCCGCAGACCGCGCTCGACATGGGCAATTCGGGCACCTCGACCCGGCTGCTGATGGGTCTCGTCGCCAGCCATCCGATCACCGCCACCTTCATCGGCGACGCCAGCCTGTCGAAGCGGCCGATGGGCCGGGTGATCGAACCGCTCTCGCAGATCGGCGCGAGCTTCACCGCCACGCCGGGCGGACGCCTGCCGCTGACCCTGACCGGCGTGCAGCCGGCGATCCCGATCAGCTACCGCCTGCCCGTCGCGTCGGCCCAGGTGAAAAGCGCGGTGCTGCTCGCCGGGCTCAACACCGCAGGCGTCACCACGGTGATCGAGCCGGTGCCGACCCGCGACCATTCCGAACGCATGCTCAAGGGCTTCGGCGCGGAACTTCACGTCGAAGTCGAAGCCGACGGGACCCGCGTGATCCGCCTGACCGGAGAGGCCGAGCTGAAGCCGCAGGCGATCGAGGTGCCGGGCGATCCGTCCTCCGCGGCATTCTTCGTGGTGGCCGCGCTGCTCGCACCCGGCTCCGACCTCGTGATCGAGAACGTCGGGCTCAATCCCACCCGCGCCGCACTGTTCGACGTGCTGCGCCTGATGGGCGGTGCGATCGAGGAACTGGACCGGCGCGACGTCGGCGGCGAGCCCGTGGCCGACTTGCGCGTGCGCCATTCGCTGCTGACCGGCATCGAGGTCGATCCTGCGGTGGTGCCGAGCATGGTCGATGAATTTCCGGTGCTGTTCGTCGCCGCCGCGCTGGCGCAGGGCCGCACCGTGACCCGGGGCCTCGAAGAACTGCGCGTCAAGGAAAGCGATCGCATCGCGGTGATGCGCGCCGCGCTCGACCTTGCCGGCGCGCGGGTGACCGAGACCGAGGATGGCCTGATCATCGACGGCACCGGCGGCGAGCCGCTTGCCGGCACGCCCGAAGGCGCAAGCATCGCCACCCACCTCGACCACCGCATCGCGATGAGCATGGCGGTCGCAGGGCTCGCCAGCGGCGGCGGCGTCGAGGTCGACGATACCCGGCCGATCGCGACCAGCTTCCCGGTGTTCGAGCAGCTGCTCGCCACCGCCACCGCCACCGCCAGCGCCAGCGAACCTGCATGATCATCGCGGTCGACGGTCCCACCGCCTCGGGCAAGGGCACGATCGCCAGGGCGCTCGCCGCGCACTTCGGCCTGCCGCATCTCGATACCGGCCTGCTCTACCGCGCGGTGGGCCGCCAGGTGTTCCTCGATGGCGGCGATCCCGACGACAGCGGCGATGCCCTTGCCGCGACCAGCTTTCCCGAAGCGCTGCTCGACGATCCCGAACTGCGCTCGGAAGTGACCGGCGGGCTCGCCAGCCGCGTCTCGGTCCACCCATCGGTGCGCGCCGCGCTGCTCGAACGCCAGCAGGCCTTCGCCGGCCAGCCGGGCGGCGCCGTGCTCGACGGGCGCGACATCGCCACGGTGATCGCGCCCCATGCCGATGCCAAGCTGTTCGTCACCGCCAGCGTCGCCGCGCGCGCGCTGCGCCGCTGGCTCGAGATGAAGGGCCGCGGCGAGGACGTCGCGCGCGAGGCGATCGAAGCCGACCTCGCCGCGCGCGACGAGCGCGACCGCACCCGCGCGCAGGCCCCGTTGCGCCAGGCGGAAGGGGCCGCCCTGCTCGATACCTCCGCGCTGCCGCCCGAAGCCGCCATTGCGGCCGCGATCGCGCTTGTCGAAAAGCAGCTTGCTGCGCATGGCTGACGCGCAAGGTCTGGTTGGTTTCGGCTACCGCCCGTCCGCGTAGGAACCCCTAGCCCCCGGGCAAGGGGTGAAACCCCGCCGCAAGTCCCCGTTCTTCCCGACCGGTAGTTAACGCAAGGCTGGAGACGGATCATGTTTCTCGACATCGGCAGCGACGCGCAGGACTTCGATCTCGCCAGCCTGCGCCGCGTCGAACGCATCGGTTTCGAGCTTCCCGTGCGCTGCAAGCACGGCCTCGTCCGGTCGACCGTCATGCTTAAGGACCTCACCCCGTACGGGGCGCGGATCGACGGTCTCGACAAGCAGCGCATCGGCGAACCGCTGACCCTGTTCATTCCCGGGCTTCACGCCAAGACCGCCTTCGTCGTGTGGTCCGAACCGATGTCCTCGGGCCTCGAGTTCGACCATCCGCTGCACCAGGCGGTGTTCGAGACGCTGGTCAGCGACTTCGCCATCGGCCACCATCGCAAGGCCGCGCGCCGCCCCGTGCGCCGCGCCGCCTGAGCGGCCGCCCGACGGTTGCGAAAGGCGCCTGCCACCGCAGCAATGCTTGCCGTTCGCGCCGAAAAGGGCCAATGAGCGAGCCAATGACGGGATCGCAGCTTTCGGACCAACAAGGGCGCGCGGGCACGCGTGCGAGCGGTGCATCCGGCCGGATGCACCACGTCGATGCGGCGCGGGCGCTGTTCCTTCTGCTCGGCATTCCCTTCCACGTCGGCATGATCGCGGTGTTCAACCGCGCGCCGGCGGTCCCCGGCTTCAAGCAGGCGGGCGCGATCGTCTTTTCGCTGACGTTCATCCATGCCTTCCGCATGTTCGCCTTCTTCATGCTGTCGGGCTACTTCGCCGCGATGGTCCGCGAAAAGCGGGGCAAGCGGAGCTGGCTGGAAGACCGCCTGACCCGGCTCGGCTTCCCGCTCGTCGGCAGCCTGTTCACGCTGGGCGTGCTGCAGCACTTCTTCCACCAGGAACTGTTGGGCGAAACGCCCGGCGGCATCCACGGGCTGCCCCTCGCCTTCGATCACCTGTGGTTCCTGTGCGTGCTGCTCGCCTTCGTCGGCACGTTCTACCTCGTTCCGGTCGACCGCCTGCCGGCCGCCGGCAGCCGCTGGGGCAAGGCGATCGGCGAGGCGCTGTGCCTTTCCGGCAAGGGTTGGCTCTCGTTCCTTGCCCTGCTCGCGCTGTGGAGCCTCGGCCAGGGCGCGCTCGAAGACGTCCTGCCCCGCCAGCGCGCGTTCGAGATCGACCTGCTGTGGCAGTACCTGATGCACGCCCCGGCCTTTGCCATCGGCGTGCTCGCCTTCCGGCTGCGCGTGGGCGAGCGCCTGTTCGACCTGCCGGGGAGCCGCCTGCCGCTGCTCGCGGCCGCGCTCGTTCCGCTCTACCTCATGCTCGCCCCGCTGCTGCGCCCGGTGCTGGGGCTGTCGCGCGGGCTTTCGGCGGAATGGAACTTCATCGGCAACCTGATCGAATTGCCCACCGCGCTGGTGCTCTCGCTGCTCGCGCTGCGCCTGCTCGCCCGCGTGGCCGACCGGCCGAGCCGCACCGTCAGCTTCCTCGTCGATGGCGCGATGGCGATCTACCTGTTCCACATGGTCTTCGTGATCGCCACGGTCGCGTGGCTACCGCGCCTGCCGCTGATCCCGGAAATCCAGTGGCTGGCAGGCTCGGCGCTTGTCCTCCTGCTTTCGCTCGCGGCGTTCCTCGCCGTGCGCGGCAATGCGGTGCTTGCGCTGATCTATTGCGGCAAGCCGATCGCCCCGCGCGCACCGGCCGCCGCCCCCGCCTGAGCCGGAACCGGCGATCCGCGCCGCCGGCAGGGGTTGCAATCGCCGCCAAAGTCGCTAAGGGCCACCGCTTCGCGCGCCGGCCGAGCCGATGCGGGGAATCGAAGAAAGCCGGAGGGGCCCCGCAATCCCGCGGATTAGCCAGCAATCGGTTACAGGAATGAAGGACGCGAAAGCATGCCGCTTTACGAGCATGTGTTTCTGGCGCGCCAGGATCTGAGCCAGGCTCAGGTCGATGCGCTTGCCGCCACCGCCACCGAAATCGTCGAGAGCAACAACGGCAAGGTCACCAAGACCGAAACCTGGGGCCTCCGTTCGCTGGCCTACAAGATCCAGAAGAACCGCAAGGCGCACTTCGTGATGCTGAACATCGAAGCGCCGGGCGATGTCATCGCCGAGCTGGAGCGCCAGACCCAGATCAACGAAGACGTGATCCGCTACATGACCGTCCGCGTCGACGAACATGAAGCCGGCCCGTCGGTGATGATGCGCAAGAACGACCGCGAGCGCACCCGCCGCCGCGAACGCGAAGGGGAATAAGACATGGCTCGTCCGTTTTTCCGTCGCCGCAAGAGCTGCCCGTTCTCGGGCAAGAACGCGCCCAAGATCGACTACAAGGACGTGCGCCTGCTCCAGGGCTTCATGTCCGAGCGTGGCAAGATCGTGCCGTCGCGCATCACCGCCGTTTCGGCGAAGAAGCAGCGTGAGCTGGGCCAGGCGATCAAGCGCGCCCGGCACATCGGCCTCCTGCCCTACATCGTGAAGTAAGGAGCGCCAGACATGCAGATCATCCTGCTCGAGCGCATCGAGAAGCTGGGCACCATCGGCGACGAAGTCACCGTCAAGGACGGCTACGCCCGCAACTTCCTGCTGCCCAACAAGAAGGCGCTGCGCGCCAACGAAGCCAACCGCAAGGTCTTCGAAGCCAACCGCGCCCGCATCGAGGCCGAGAACGAAGCCCGCCGCGACGAAGCCAGCAAGGAAGCCGGCAACGTCGAGGGCAAGGAAGTCGTCCTCATCCGCGCCTCGTCGAACGCCGGCCAGCTCTATGGTTCGGTTTCGGTCCGCGACATCGTCGACGCGCTGGTCGAACAGGGCGCCAAGGTGACCAAGGCGATGATCGTGCTCGAACGCCCGATCAAGACCATCGGCGTGTTCGACGTCAAGGTTTCGCTGCACCCGGAAGTGGCGGTGACCGTCAAGGTCAACGTCGCCCGCTCGCCCGACGAAGCCGAACTGCAGTCGCAGGGCGTCGACGTCATGGCGGCGATGTTCGACACCGAGACCGGCGGCTTCACCGAAGCCTACGATCCCAATGCCGAACCGGGCGAAATCCCGGCCGAGCTTCTCGAAGGCGGCGAGGAAGCCGAAGCCTGACCGCTTCGCGCTGACACGGCAAGACATGAAGAGGGCGCTCCGCAAGGGGCGCCCTTTTTTGCGCACAGACGTGCCGCGGCGGACCGGCACGCACCCACCGGCGCGCCAGGACGGTGCGTTTTCGGCTTGAGGCTGCGCCGCGGAGAGCCCAAGACGCGTGTGTTGAGCGGCGCCGGGGTATGACTGTCGTCGAGGGGGGACGACAAGTATGACCTACGCGCGCTTCGGCAGCGAATTCGTGGCCAACCAGACGACGGCAGGAAGCCAGCAGCTCGGCGGGATCCTCGCGCTCGGCGGTGGAAAGTTCGCGGTCGAATACTATGACAGCAGCAATCCCCAGGCGCAGCACTACGATGTCCGCGTGTTCGACGGTGCGACCGGCGGCGCCGAGACCAACCTCGGCAAGTCCGCGCCCGCGATCGTGCTCGCGGACGGACGGCTGGTCGAACTCGTCGTCGACGACGTCGCCTACGGCAAGATCAGCGCGCAGTTCCTGACCTCCTCCTTTGCCGCGAGCGGGAAGCCGGTCGACCTCGTCGTCGATCCGACCGGCGGGTTCTATCGCCTGATTTCGCCCGCCGCGGTCGCGCTCGGGAACGGGGGCTTCGCGATATCGCTCGCGCTCCAGCCGGTCGGTGGCTACACCACGCAGATCTACGCGCAGGTTTTCGATGCCGCAGGAAAGCCGGTCGGCTCGGGCGTCGAAGTCGGCGACGCCGGCATCAACGGCGAGAGCGACATGGCGGTCCTGTCGGACGGGCGCATCGCGGTGTTCAACCACGATGCGCACCAGGTCAGCATATTCGCCGCCGATCTTTCGGGAACGCCGGCGGTTGTAACGATCGACACGACGCAGGCGCAAGGCTCCTCGATCCCCCTTGAGGCGAAGATCGTCGCCTTGAAGAACGGCGCCTTTGCCGTCGTGTGGGACGAGAACCTCTCCTCGGGCGGATACATCTCGATCGGCGCGCTGCACGCCCAGGTTTTCGACGCAGCGGGCAAGGCGGCGAGCGAGGACATCGTCGTCAGCCCGACCGGCCCGGCCAAGGTCGATTCGTTCGACCTCGCCGCGCTGCCCAACGGCGATTTCGCGATTGCCTGGGCGAAGCGGATCGGCGACGGCTCGGACATCGCGCTGCGCACCTTCAATGCTTCGGGAGACGAGATCGGTCTCGAGCAGGTCGTCAACACCACCACCACCGGCCTGCAGTACAATCCCCGGATCGGTGTGCTCGCCAACGGCAGCATGGTGATCGGCTGGACCGACGCGAGCAGTTCCGCCGATCCGTTCGTGTCCGGCGATGTCCGCATGCAGGTCCTCGCCTCCCACGCAGGGCGGACCTACACCGGAACCGGGGGCGCCGACATGCTGACCGGCACGGGCAAGGACGACACGCTGATCGGGCTTGCCGGGAACGACGTGCTCGACGGCAGGGGCGGCTTCGACACTGTGAGTTATGCCGCGGCGGGCGCGGGGGTCGTCGTGTCGCTCGCGGCGACGGTCGCGCACGACACGATCGGCGCAGGGGTGGACAAGCTGGTCTCGATCGAGGGGCTGATCGGCTCGGCGTTCGACGACCGGCTCGGCGGCAACAGCGCCGCCAACGTCCTGTCGGGCGGCGCGGGAGCCGACACCCTGCGGGGCCTTGGCGGCAACGACCGGCTGGAAGGTGGGCTGGGCAACGATACGCTCGATGGTGGCGCGGGAGCCGACCTGATGATCGGCGGGCGGGGCAGCGACACGTATTACGTCGACAACGCAGGCGACGTCGTGATCGAATCGAGCTTTCGCGACCCCGTCAGCGGCAAGCCGCTGGGGGGCAACGACCGGGTCGTCTCTTCGGTCGATTACCGCCTTCCCGACCTGGTCGAAAGGCTGACGCTGACCGGATCGGCGGACCTTCACGCGTTCGGAAACGGCCTCGACAATGTCATCGTCGGCAACAGTGGCGACAATTTCATCTTCGGCGCCGGCGGCAGCGATCGCCTGACCGGCGGCGGTGGGGCCGATACGTTCGAGCTGATCCAGCTTGGCAGGGGCGCTCCCACCATCACCGACTTCACCCCCGGCACCGATCACCTCGCGCTCAAGGCGTTCTTCGCGTTCTACGACCGCGAGGGGAGCACCTTGTCCGATGCCGAGCTGGCGTATGGCACCAAGGCCAGGACGCCGGACCAGCACCTGATCTACAACGCCACGACCGGGACGCTGTTCTACGACCCGGATGGTTCGGGCGCGCAGGCGCAGTTTCGCATCGCCGTGCTCGAAAACCATGCCGACCTCCACGGCAGCGACATCGTGGTCATCTGAAAGGGCAGCGGGGCTTCTTCCCACGGTCATCGAGCCCCGCTAAACCCGATGCGATGCACGATATCGCCAAGATCCTCTCCGACCTGTCCCACGTCTACGCCCAGTCGGTGGCCCGGCTGCGCGAGGACATCGCGCGGTTTGCCGAAGACGGCGCGCTGCCGCCCGCCTCGCGCCGGCACGATGGCAGCTACTGCTATCCCGAGCTGCGCATCCGCCTGGCGAGCGAGCCCGACAACGTCTCGACCGGGCGCTCGTTCGGGCGGCTGACGCAGCGCGGCACTTATGCCTGCACCGTCACCCGGCCCGACCTTTTCGCCGACTACCTTGCCGAGCAGCTCGAGCTGATCTGCGGCGGCTACGAGGTCTCGGTCACCGTTGCCGCCTCGCGCCAGGAGATCCCCTTTCCCTACGTGCTCGACGGCGCCTCGGCGGCGCAGATCGGGAAGGTCACCCCGCAGGAGCTGGCGCGCCACTTCCCCGCGACCGAGCTTGCCCACATCGGCGACGAGATCGCCGACGGCGATTACCTCACCGGCGACGGCCCGCTGCCCCTCTCGCTGTTCGACGGCCTTCGCACCGATTTCAGCCTCGCCCGCCTTGCCCACTATACCGGCACCCGACCCGAGGACTTCCAGAAGTACGTGCTCTTCACCAATTACCACCGCTACGTCGACGAGTTCGTCGACTGGGCCGCGCGCCAGCTCGACGGCGAAGCCTATGTCGCGCTGTCGGGCGCGGGCGGGCTCTACCTCGACGCCCACACCGACGATGCCCGGGCGCGGCTGTCGGACACCGCCTGGCGGCGCCACCAGATGCCCGCCTACCACCTGATCGCGCCGGACAAGTCGGGGATCACGCTGGTCAACATCGGCGTCGGCCCGTCGAACGCCAAGACGATCTGCGACCACTTGGCCGTGCTGCGGCCTGAGGCCTGGCTGATGATCGGCCACTGCGGCGGCCTGCGCCCCACGCAGAAGATCGGCGACTACGTGCTCGCCCATGCCTACTTGCGCGACGACCACGTGCTCGACCCCGTGCTGCCGCCCGAAATCCCGATTCCCGCCATCGCCGAAGTCCAGGTCGCGCTGGCACAGGCGGCCGAGATGGTCAGCGGCAGCGGCGGCGCCGACCTCAAGACGCGGATGCGCACCGGCACGATCGTGACCACCGACGACCGCAACTGGGAGCTGCGCATCTCGCAGACCGCCAAGCGGCTGAGCCTGTCGCGCGCAGTCGGCATCGACATGGAAAGCGCCACCATCGCCGGCCAGGGCTATCGCTTCCGCGTGCCCTACGGGACGCTGCTGTGCGTCTCGGACAAGCCGATCCACGGCGAGATCAAGCTGCCGGGCCAGGCCAACCGCTTCTACGAGGAGGCGATCGCCGGCCACCTCGCCATCGGCACGACCACCTGCGCGCTGCTCAAGGCGCAAGGCGCGCGGCTGCACAGCCGCAAGCTGCGCGCGTTCAACGAGCCGCCGTTCCGCTGACGCGGCTGCGGCGAATCGCGACGCCGCGGTGGCCCAGCGGCGCCAAGTTGACACAGTTGACACAGTCCCGGGAGGAAAGGCGCGGGGCTGTGGCGCGGGTTGCGACGGCCGCTTGCCGGTGCGTCGGGAGAGCGCAAGTTAACACAGTTGACACGGTCCTGCGCAAAAACCGGGGGCTTGCGCCGGGCGCGGTCATAGCATTGATTTTCAGAGAAAATTCGAGGTCCTGCAGCGAACCCGGACGAGGAGCCCCCCACCCCCGGCCCCTCCCCGCCGGGGAGGGGGGAAGTCAGGTGCGCGCCCTCCCCGCCGGGGAGAGAGGAAGTCGAGTGCGTGATCGCAGGGCGCGCGCGGTGGAGCATGCGCGCATAATGCCCTGCTTGTCCGATGTAGGACAGCGCGTCCGGTCGAAGCGCAGCCCGGTCGTCCCTCCCCGGGCACCCCCGGGAGCGGGTCTTGCGTTCAGCGCGAGGCGGCGCTGGCGAGCTGGGGCGCGCGGCCGGGGGTGAAGGCTTCGCTGCCGATCGTGTCGAGCGCGAGGCCGAAGCTCTTGACCACGAGCGCGAAGACCGAGGGCTTGATCCCTTCGCCGGTGACGACGTCCCAGGTCATGTTGACCGACTTGTCCTCGCCCACCGAGACCGCGCCGAAGCGGTTGTCGCGGACGAAGGCGGCCGCCTTCTGGGCATCGAACGGCCGGTCGGGCACGAAGCTCGCGTTGAACTGGAGCGACTGGCAGCCTTCATGGGTGATCTCGTTGCAGTCGTAGAACACGACCTGCGTGCGCCAGCCGCCGATGTCGGCCTTGACCAGCGGATCGCCGGAGGAATCGGCGACCAGCTGGGCTTCGTGACCGAGGCTTTCGAGCGCCGCGACGACGCTTTGCGGCTGCATCGCCGAGACGGTGACGGGCGCGCTTTCGGCGACGCTGCGGGGTGCGGGAACGGGAACTGCGGCAGGCTCGGCTGCATGGGCGGCGAAGGGCAGCACCAGGGCGCCGGACGCAATGAGCCTGCAGATCGAGTCGATGGTCGACTTCATCAGGGGCATCCTCGAATTTTTTTATTGTGCCCCCAGCGTCTCACAAACGAAGGGGCGCGGCAAGCACCTTGATCGGCCTGCCGCGCCCCACCGGAACGTTGAATTTACGGGACTTTTACCAGCCGCAGTCCTTGCCCTTGTTCTGCGCGGCAAGCCACTTCTGCAGCGGCGCGAAGTAGCGAATCATCGCCCCGCCGCTCATCTCGCGGCTGCCGGTGAAGACCTCGAGCGCATCGGGCCAGGGCTTGGAGGCGCCCATCGACAGCATCGCGTCGAGCTTCCTGCCCACTTCCTTGTTGCCGTAGAAGCTGCAGCGGTGGAGCGGACCCTTCCAGCCCGCCTGCTTGCACGCCGCCTCGAAGAACTGGAACTGCAGCACGCGGGCAAGGAAGTAGCGCGTATAGGGGACGTTGCCGGGAATGTGGAACTTCGCGCCCGGATCGAAGGCATCGGCGCCGCGCTCGGCCGGCGGCACGAGGCCCTGGTACTTGAGCCGCATGTCATTCCATGCGGATTCGTAGTTCGCGGGCTTGATCGAGCCGTCCATCACGCCCCAGCGCCAGCGGTCGATCAGCAGGCCGAAGGGCAGGAAGGCGACCTTGTCCATCGCCTGGCGCAGCAGCAGGCCGGTGTCCTTGGACGCCGGCGGCACCTTGGCGCGATCGAGCAGGCCGATCTGGACGAGGTATTCAGGCGTGATCGACAGCGCGATGAAATCGCCGATCGCCTCGTGGAAGCCGTCGTTGGCGCCGTTGAGGTAGAGCGTGTCCTGCTTGTTGTAGGCGCGCTGGTAGTAGTTGTGGCCAAGCTCGTGGTGGATCGTGGTGAAGTCGTCGCCGTTCACCTTGATGCACATCTTGATGCGCAGGTCGTCCTTGTTGTCGATGTCCCAGGCCGAGGCGTGGCAGACGACTTCGCGGTCCTGCGGCTTCACGAACTGCGAGCGCTGCCAGAAGCTGTCGGGCAGTGGCGCGAAGCCGAGCGAGGAATAGAAGTTCTCGCCCGCCTTGACCATCTTCGTCGCATCGTAGCCCTTGGCCTTGAGCAGTTCGCCGACGTCGTAGCCGATGTCACCGGCGCCCGCCGGCGCGACGATGTCGTAGATGTTGCCCCATTCCTGCGCCCACATGTTGCCGAGCAGGTCGGCGCGGATCGGCCCGGTCTTCGCCTGCACGGCATCGCCGTACTTCTCGTTGAGCTTGGTGCGGGTGTAGCAATGCAGCTGCTCGTAGAGCGGCTTCACCTCGCCCCAAATCTTCTCGGTGAGCGCGGCGAAGGCTTCGGGCGTCATGTCGTAGTTCGAGCGCCACAGCGCGCCGGTATCGGCAAAGCCCAGTTCGGCGGCGCCGGCGTTGGAGATTTCCATCATCCGCGCGTAGTCGGCCTTCATCGGCTTGCCGACGTTGTCGTGCCAGCTGAGCCACATCTCCTTGAGCTCGTCCGGGTTGCGGTTCTCGCCCATCGCCGCTTCGATGTCGCTGCCGTTGATCGGCTGCCCCTTCAGCGTGCCCTTGCCCTTGCCGTACATGCCCTGGATGCGCGCCTGGAGCGTGGCGAATTCCTCGGCCGCGCCGGGCGTGGTCGGCGCAGGCGACGTGATCTGCGTGCGCATGATCGTCAGCTTGCGCGCAAGCTCGGGCGAAATGCCGCCGGCCCTCGCGTAATCGGCAGCCTGCTTGGCCTGCGCGACCTGGAGCTTGTTGATCGAGGCGTTGGATTCGGCGGCGAGCGCCTCGGTGTCGTCGGTGATGTAGGTCTCGTAGATCCACTCGTTGCGGCCGGCGCGCACCGTCGCGTCGTAAAGCTCCTGCTCGGCCGACTTCACCCAGTCGGGCGCCGACGTCGGAGCGGGCGCCGCAGCGGAGGGGGGCGCGCTTTGCGCGGCGGCGGGAACGGCAAGGCTCGCCGCGGCGAGCGCGAGCACGGAAACGAGCGACTTCATCGAAACACTCCCCAAGGGCATCGGCGCCGGGCTCTCCCGCGCGGCGCTACCTGTCCTTGGTTAACCGGTGCCTTCCCGAGGTCAAGTGGTGAGGAATGAAACCATTTCGCGGCCCATCTCGGGCATGGTGACGCTGCTCATGTGCGTGCCGGGGATCGTGGCGCGCACGGCGTGCGGCAGCGCCTCGGCCAGCCGGTCGGCGTTGCCGTTGTCGTTGTCCTTGTCGCCGCAGAGCACCAGCGTGGGCATCGATATCGCCGAAAGCTGCGCGGGGTCGGTGTCCTCCATCGTCTGCAGCAGCAGCCGGGCGGCGGCGCGGTCGACCTGCATCGTCTTCAGGAACTGCTGCGAGACATAGGCCGGGTCGCCCGGGCGGATCGTGCCGAAGCGGTCGATCACGTCGAGGAAGAAGTCCTGCCGCCGCGCCCAGCCGGCGAGCCCTTCGAGCCCCATGCCGGCGAGGATCAGCTTGCGCGGGCGCAGGCCGGCGATCACCGCGCGCGCCGAGGTGCGCGAACCCAGCGAAAATCCGGCGAGGTCGAAGTCGTCGAGCCCGAGGTGGGCGACGAGCGCTTCGAGATCGCGGGCAAGCACGTCGGGCGGATAGGCGGCCGGATCGTGGGGCGCGGCGCTGTCCCCATGGACGCGCAAGTCGGGCATCAGGCATTCGAACCCGGCCGCGACGAGCTGCGCGGCGGTGCCGAACTTGACCCAGTTGACGTGGGCCGAGGAGAACAGCCCGTGCAGCAGGACCAGCGGACGGCCGGATCCCGCGCGATGGAGCGCAAGGCGCGCTCCGCCGAAGCCTTCGTAATATTCGGTGGTGACGTCCATCAGTTGAGCAACTTGATCCCCGAGGCCAGCAGGACAGCCGCCAGCGCAGGTCGCAGGATATGGTCGGGCGAGCGCGTCGACAACAGGCTTCCTGCCGCCACCCCCGGAATCGAGCCGAGTAGCAGGGCAAGCAGCAGCACGGGGTCGACACCGCCGATCAGCCAGTGGCCGAAGCCTGCGACCATCGTCAGCGGCACGGCGTGGGCGATGTCGGTGCCGACGATGCGCGAGACGCGAAGCGCGGGGTAGAGCATCAGCAGCGCGGTCACGCCGATCGCGCCCGCGCCGACCGACGAGACCGAGACCGCCCCGCCGAGCAGGGCGCCGAGCGCGATCGTTGGCAGGAGCGCGCGCGAGTCCTTGAGCCGTTCGTGGCCCCGGGCGAAGCGGACGATCTGCTTCTGGAACAGCGTGGCGACCGCGGTGATGACGAGCATGACGCCGAGCACGGTCAGGATGACCTGGCTGGTGTCCTTGCCGAACCTGCCGAAGATCGAGACCGCCGCGAGCGTCACGATGGCGGCCGGCACGCTGCCCATGGCGAGGCGGCGCATGATCTTCCAGTCGACGCTTTCGTGGCGGTTGTGGACGAACGAGCCGAAGATCTTGGTGATCGAGGCGAAGAGCAGGTCGGTGCCGACCGCGGTGCCGGGATTGACGCCGAAGATCAGCACCAGGATCGGCGTCATCAGCGATCCGCCGCCGACGCCGGTCAGGCCGACCAGCGTGCCGACCAGCAATCCGGCGACGGCATGAGCCGCGTCGAGGTGTTCAAGCATCTGTCCCCCTCGGTCCCGTGGTCGGGTCCCTCAAGCCGGTTCGCCATAGGGGTTCAAGGCGCGCGCCCGCAATGGGCGTGGCGACAATCTCTGGTTTGCCGGCAGGGACGCCAGCTTTAGCGCGAGGACGGCTCAGTCGGGCACCGGCAGGCCTGCCGCCTTCCAGCGCTCGGCGATGCTGGGCGTGGTCTCGCTGCGGTGGCGCGGCAGGGCGGTAGTGTCGAGCCAGGCTTCGTGCAGGCTCTCGGCGCCGGCGTGGGCCACCGGGCGGAAGCGCGCGGGATCGTCGAACGAGCCGACGGTCAGGTCCATGCCCTCGCCGTCGTTGAAGACGAAGCCGAGCGGCGTGCCGCAGGTGCTGCAGAACGGGCGGCGGGCGATGGGAGAGGACTGGTACCAGTCGGGCTGGTGGTGCCAGGCGACATCCGCCGCCTTGACCTGGACGAAGGCCGCCGCGACGCCGCCGGTCGCGCGCTGGCACATGCGGCAGTGGCAGAAGTAGGCGTCGTTGCCTTCCAGCGCCACGGTGTAGCGGATGCGGCCGCACTGGCAGCCGCCGGTCGTCGTCTCACGCATCGGGCAAGGTTAGCGGACGCCGCAGCGCCCGCCAACCGTGCTTGCGATCAGCCCTTCTTGAGGTGACGCCGGCCGAGCAGTTCGGCGATCTGCACCGCGTTCAATGCCGCACCCTTGCGCAGGTTGTCCGACACGCACCAGATGTTGAGGCCGTTGTCGATCGTGCTGTCCTCGCGCACGCGGGACACGAAAGTGGCGAAATCGCCGACGCATTCGATCGGGGTGACGTATCCGCCGTCCTCGCGCTTGTCGATCAGCATGACGCCCGGCGCCTCGCGCAGGATGTTCTGGGCGTCTTCAGCCGAAAGCTCGTTCTCGAACTCGATGTTGATCGCCTCGGAGTGGCCGACGAAGACCGGCACGCGCACGCAAGTGGCGACGACCTTGACCTTGGGATCGAGGATCTTCTTGGTTTCGGCCACCATCTTCCATTCTTCCTTGGTCGAACCATCATCCAGGAAGACGTCGATGTGCGGAATCACGTTGAAGGCGATCTGCTTGGTGAACTTCTTGGGCTCGACCGGATCGCCGACGAAGATGGCGCGGCTCTGCTCGAACAGCTCGTCCATGCCGTCCTTGCCCGCGCCCGAGACCGACTGGTAGGTCGAGACGACGACGCGCTTGATCTTCGCGGCATCGTGCAGCGGCTTGAGCGCCACGACCATCTGCGCCGTCGAGCAGTTGGGGTTGGCGATGATGTTGCGCGCGGTGTAGCCGTCGATCGCGTCCGGGTTCACTTCGGGCACGATCAGCGGAACGTCCGGGTCCATGCGGTAGAGCGAGGAATTGTCGATCACCACGCAGCCCTGCGACGCGGCCTTGGGCGCGTAGATCTTGGTCGGGCCCGAGCCTGCGGCGAACAGCGCGATGTCCCAGCCGGTGAAGTCGAAGTTTTCGACGTTCTGGACCTTGAGCATCCGGCCGGTGTCGCCGAATTCGATCTCCACGCCCTGCGAGCGCGGCGAGGCGACCGCGGCGATCTCGTCGATCGGAAACTCGCGCTCGGCGAGGATGTTCAGCATTTCGCGGCCCACGTTGCCCGTGGCGCCGACGACGACTACCCGATAACCCATTTCAAGCACTCCTTGGGGTCGTGGCCCTGCCCGCGCGCGTCGCCCGGGCGTCTTGCGGCCGTCCCTTAGCGGCTGGAGGCTTCCAGCCAAGCCAATTGGCCTTTCGGCCATCCAATGTCCCGTTTAATGGCGCTGCCCGGCGCTTGGGGCCGGAGACGCGAAAAAGGCGCCCCGGCCGTTGTGCCAGGACGCCTTTTCACCGGGGTTCGATCCGTTGGGCGTGGGTGGTTTCGCCACCCGTCCTGGTCAACCTTCCGCGTTGGTCTTGGTGACCTTGCGTTCGGCGATACGCGCCGATTTGCCGGTCCGACCGCGCAGATAGTAGAGCTTCGCACGGCGCACGACGCCCCGGCGAACGACGGTAATCGAATCGATGTTGGGCGAATACAGCGGGAACACGCGCTCCACGCCTTCGCCGAACGAGATCTTGCGAACGGTGAAGTTCGAGCCGAGGCCGCGGTTCGAACGCGCGATGCACACGCCTTCGTAAGCCTGGACGCGGGTACGCTCGCCTTCGACGACGCGCACGCCGACGCGCACGGTGTCGCCCGCACGGAAGTCCGGGATTTCCTTCTTCGCCTTGAACTCGGCGATGGCTTCAGCTTCAAGCTGCTGAATCAGGTTCATTTTTCAATCGTCCTGCACTTCGTGCCGCGCACCAGAGGCAGACTGGACCCGAGCGCCGGTGTGGCGCTCCCAAAGGTCCGGCCTGCGTAGCCGTGTATCGATCTCGGACTGTGACTTGCGCCAAGCCGCGATCTTCGCATGATCCCCCGATCGCAGCACTTCAGGGATCGTGCGCCCTTCCCACTCAGCGGGCCGGGTGTAGTGCGGGTATTCGAGGAGACCGTTCTCGAACGACTCCTCATGCCCGCTTGAAGGCGCGCCCATTACGCCGGGAAGCAGCCGAATGCAAGCATCGAGCAGCATCAGCGCGGCGCATTCCCCGCCCGAGAGCACTATGTCGCCGACCGACACTTCCTCGACGTTGCGGCCTTCGAAGATGCGCTCGTCGAAACCCTCGAAGCGCCCGCAGACGAGGATGACGCCGGGGCCTTGCGCGAGTTCGCGCACACGGGCCTGAGTGAGCGGCTTGCCGCGGGGGGTAAGCGCGATGACCGGGCGGTCCAGAACCTCCCCCACACGGGGAGGGGGACCATCCGCAGGATGGTGGAGGGGGTTGTCCGACTGGCGTCGCGTTTCGGGGAGAGCCCCCTCCACCGCCTGCCCTGAGCTTGTCGAAGGGCTGCTTTTGCCTTCGTCGTGCAGCGCAAGGTCCGAAGAACAAGGCAGCCCTTCGACAGGCTCAGGGCGGACGGGTCTGGGATGCCGCGCCGGGTCGCGCGCGTGGTCGATGGCTTTTGCCAGCACATCGACGCGCAGCACCATCCCCGCGCCGCCGCCTGCGGGCGTGTCGTCCACGGTCTTGTGCTTATCGATGGCGAAGTCGCGGATCTGCACCGCGTCCATCGCCCACGTCCCTTCACGCAACGCGCGCCCGGCAAGGCTGACGCCGAGGGGACCGGGGAACATCTCGGGATAGAGCGTGAGGACGGTGGCGAGGAAGGTCATGATCTCTTTCGAAGAAACGTCAACGTTAGGATTGCGGCAGGAACACCAGCAATCAGCGCCGCCAGAAACGCAAAGCCAACAAACATTCCGATCACCAACAGCGTCATGCCATCGGCGTCGAGTCCACGACTGGGCCTATTCCATATCCAGAGCAACGCCAGCGGATAGATGAGCGAAAAGCAAAGCGGCACGGCGAAACCGCTTATCAGCGCGATCCTCCGCGTAGGTGCAGACGGCCATCGCCAATCTGCAAATAATGCAAGGGACGCTGAAACTATCGCTACCCCAAGCATGCCAGAGAGCATGAGATCCATCACGCCGTCCAGTTCTCGACCACCAACCCCGGCACATCGGCAAAGTCGCTTTCGTTGTCGGTCACCACGATCAGCCCATGCGAAAGCGCATGGGCGGCGATCAGCCGGTCGTAGCTGGCGCGCTTGAAGGGCAACGTCGCGTAGGCTTGGGCTGCCTTGAAATCGAAGTTCAGCACCGGCACTTCCTCGACGAATGCGCGAAGCTGCTCTGTCGCGGGCGGCTTCTCGTTAGCAGAACCATAGGCAACTTCGGCGTAGCAGATTGCCGACGTCACCATTTCACCAGCCTCACACTGCGATGCGCGGGCATAGACGCCTTGGTCATTGTTCATGACCAGCGCGATGATGACATTGCTGTCGAGCAGGTACTTCACGTCTCGTCCTTCGCACCACCCATGCTCCGCAACGGGCGATCTTCGAACACGCGATCTTCCGGACGGATCGGCTTGAGGCTCGTCGCGGAGCCTGCAACCTTGGCGATGTTGAACATGCGGCGGGGCTGCTCAACCGGCTCATAGGAAAGGAACTGACCGTCCTCGACCACGAGGTCCATCTCCATTCCTGCGGAAAGCTTGGTGCCGGATGGAATGCGAACCGCGAGCGAATTCCCTGACTTGAACACCTTGGTGCGATGGCGCTGCTTCTCGACCGCTTTCATCCAAGGCGCCGAACCGAAAACCCTCATGTCGAATTTCTTGCGATCTTCGCCCACTTTTTCGTCTTTGCCCATCATAGCCTCCGTATATACATGCCGTATATACGTAAACGCCGTCGCGCTCAATCCCCGGGTTTGAACGTATAGCTCAGCGATTGCAGCGTGATCGGCCGGGTCGGCGCGAGCGTCAGGGTTCCGGCGATCTTTCCGTTGGCGCAGGGCCAGGTGAAGGCGCCGCTCATCGCGCCGTCGGGCTTCACGGGGGCGGTGGTTTCGCAGAGGCCCGCCTTGGCTCTGGTCTCGGCGAGCACCTTGGCCCAGTTGGCGGCCGTGCGGTCCATCGCGAAGTTCATCGCAACGCGGCCTTGCAGCGGATCGACCGAGCCTGCGGCCCAGACGGCTTGCGCGGCGGCGTAGAAGCTGGCGAGATCGGGCGAGACGGGCTCCTGCCGCCTCGCGATCACGCCCTTTTCGCGCAGCAGCGCGGCCACGTCCCACACCGGCTGGCTGGGGCCGGAATAGGTCCTGTTGGTGAGCGAGAAGAGCGCGACGCCGTATTCGGGCAGGACCATCACGTGGCTGCCATAGCCCGGAAAGCCGCCGCCGTGGGCGAGCACCGTGCCGTAGTCGCAATCGCCGATCACGCGCCAGCCCATGCCGTAGGAGACCGTGCCGGGGCACTGCTTGTCGCCGCCGGTGGCGTAGCGGTGGAACACGGCGGCAAAGTTGAGGCCCTGCGCCATGCGGCGCACGGTGGCGCGGCGTGCGGGGCCTGCCTCGGCATCGTCACGCGGCGGCCAGGCGGAGAGGATGAAGGCGAGCCATTTGGCGTAGTCGGTGGCGCTGACCTCAAGCCCGCCCATGGCGTTGAACGCGCCGTCCTTCATCGTCGGTTCCTGCGCCCAGGCCTCGTTCTCCCAGCGATAGCCGATCGCGCGCTTGTCCTGCGGATGCGCGAGCACGTCGAAGCCGCTCGCGGTCATGCCGAGCGGTCCGAGCAAAGTCTTTTCGACGTAGTTGCGGTAAGGTGCCTTGGTCACGTTGGCGATCACCCGGCCGAGGATGGCGTAGCCGAGGTTGGCGTACTCGTGCTTCATCTCGGGCGCGCGGGTGAAGGGCACGCCGGTGCGCAGCAGCGCGGTGAAGGCGCTTTGCGACAGCGGCGTCTGGCGATCGCCCCAGGGATCATCCGTGACGAAGCCGGCGGTGTGGGTGAGCAGGTCGCGGATGGTGATGCGCGGGGCATCGGCGGTGGGATAGGTCCAGCCGCGCAGTTCGGGGACGTAGCGATCGGCAGGGTCATCGAGCCCGAGGCGGCCTTCGTCGCGCAGGCGCAGGATGGCGAGCGCGGTAAACGCCTTGGTCATCGAGGCGATGCGGAACAGCGTGTCGGGGGTGACGGGGCGTTGCCGCACCGTGTCCTGCACGCCCTCTCCCTTCACGTAGGCAAGGTGGCCGTCCCTGACCACGCCGAAGACCAGCCCGGGGACATGGTTGGCGGCCATCCACTTGGTGAGGATCGCATCGATCTGCGGGTCGAGCGCGGCGAGATCGGGCTGCGCGGCCTGCGCTTGCGCGGCGAGCGGCTGGAGCGCGAGCGCCACCGCCATCAGTCCGCTTGCCTTGCGCATGATCGCCCTCCCCCCTTGGCCGGTCGGAGAGTGGCGCGCGCGGGCGCGAAAAGCCAATGCCTTTTCGACGTCAGCCCTTCACCCGCGTCGCGCGCCAGGCGGCGGGAACGCCGACCACGAGCGCCACGATCAGGCCGAGCGTGAACACCGTGCCCAGCGGCACCAGCGTGGTCAGGCGGTAGGCGCGCCAGACGGCGATGAGGCCGGGGGTGACGGGCGCGAGGCCGGCAGGCACCGCGGCGAGCGCCACCCGCCGCCAGCGCGGCATCGCCGGAACGCGGGCGGCAAGGCGCCAGGAAAACACCGTGGCGAGCACGGCGGGCACCCCGATCAGAACCAGCGCGGCGATCAGCCAGACCATAGGGCCTACTCCTCCGCGAAGGCGGCTTCGATCAGCAGCCGCTCGTCGTTCCAGTCGGGCACGGCTTCGGGGCGCATCGGCACCATGAAGCGCCGGGGCTTCTTGCCGTCTTCGGCCGGCACTCGCTCGATCTCGAGCACGTCGCCCGCGCCGAAGTTGTCGACCGCGATGCAGGTGCCGAGCGCCTCGCCGGTGGTCGAGACGGCGGGCAGGCCGATCAGGTCGGCATGGTAGTATTCGCCATCGGCCAGCGGCGGCAGGGCCGAACGCGGGACGGTCAGCGCCGTGCCGCGCAAGCGTTCGGCCGCCGTGCGATCGGGAACTTCGACGAAGCGCGCGATCGCCCCGCCCTTGCCATCGTCGCGGATCGCGCTGACCGTCAGCGTGGAATCGTTGAAGGCGCGGTAGCGCTTGAGCGCCGCCACGCCTTCCCCGAACAGCTTCAGGCGGACCTCGCCCGTCACGCCGTGCGCGCCGGTGACGGCGGCGAGCGTGACAGGCCGATCGCGCCCGGTGCCGCGCAAGATCAGGCCTCGGCCTGCTCTTCGCCGGCAGCTTCCTCGGCCGGAGCTTCGGCCGGAGCGGCAGCGGCTTCGGCAGCCTCGGCGGCGGCAGCGGCGGCGGCCTCTTCGGCCTCACGCAGCTTCTCGGCCTTTTCCTCGGCGCGCTCCTTGGCCTTCTTGCCGGGTTCGCCCTTCTGCGGGTTGTTGGTGGCAGCGCGTTCCTTCACGCCGGCCTTGTCGAGCATGCGGGCGACGCGGTCGGTCGGCTGCGCGCCGACGCCCAGCCAGTAGCGCACGCGGTCTTCGACGAGGCGCACGCGGTTCTCGTCATCCTTGGCGAGCAGCGGGTTGTAGGTGCCGACCTGCTCGAGGTACTTGCCGTCGCGCGGGGCGCGGCTGTTCGAGACGACGATCTTGTAGTACGGGCGCTTCTTCGAACCGCCGCGCGAAAGACGCATGGAAACAGACATTTACTTCACCTTTCCGAAAAACTGGATCAAATTCACTTCTTCTTGAGCAGGTCGCCCAGATTGCCCGGCATGCCGCCGCCCAATCCCGGAAGACCGCCAATTCCGTTGCCGCCGCCGAGGCCTCCCAGACCGCCGCCAAGGCCACCCATTCCGCCGCCCATCTGCTGGTCGAGGCCGGGCATGGCAGCGCCCAGGCCGCCTTTGCCGAACAGCGCGCCGAGGCCCTTCAGACCGCCCATCTTCTTGATCTGCTTCATGGCCTTGGCCATTTCCATGTGCATCTTGATCAGCTTGTTGACGTCCTGCACCTGCGTGCCCGAACCCTTGGCGATGCGGATCTTGCGCTTGGCGTTGAGCAGTTCGGGCTTCTCGCGCTCCTTGGGGGTCATCGAGCCGATGATCGCGTCCATGTGGAGCAGGACCTTGTCGTCCATGCCCGACTGCGCCATCGCCTGCTTGGCCTTCTTCATGCCCGGCATCATGCCGGCGAGCATGCCGAGCCCGCCCATGTTCTGCATCTGGCGCAGCTGGGTGCGCAGGTCGTTCATGTCGAACTGACCCTTGGCCATGCGCGCGGCGAGCTTCTCGGCGTCCTCGGCCTGGATCGTCGCGGCCGCCTTTTCGACGATCGAGACGATGTCGCCCATGCCGAGGATGCGGCCGGCGACGCGCTCGGGGTGGAAGGCCTCGATCGCGTCGAGCTTTTCGCCGGTGGCGGCAAACTTGATCGGCTTGCCGGTGACCGCGCGCATCGACAGCGCGGCGCCGCCACGAGCATCGCCGTCCATGCGGGTCAGCACGACGCCGGTGAGATCGACTTCGCCGGCGAAGTTCTGCGCGACGTTGACCGCGTCCTGGCCGGTCAGCGAATCGACGACGAGCAGCGTTTCCTTCGGCGCCGACACGGCGGCGACCGCCTTCATCTCGTCCATCAGCGCCTGGTCGACGTGGAGACGGCCCGCGGTGTCGAGCAGCAGGACGTCGACTGCCTGCAACTTGGCCGCGTTGATCGCGCGGGTGGCGATTTCCACCGGCTGCTGGCCGACGATGATCGGCAGCGTGGCGACGCCCGCCTGTTCGCCGAGCACCTTCAACTGTTCCTGCGCCGCCGGACGATTGACGTCGAGCGAGGCCATCAGGACCTTCTTGCCGCGCTTTTCCTTGAGCAGCTTGCCGATCTTGGCGGTGCTGGTGGTCTTGCCCGAGCCCTGCAGGCCGACCATCATGATCACCACCGGCGGCGCGGCGTTTAGATCGAGGTCGGCCGCGCCGCCGCCGAGCATCTCGACCAGCGCGTCGTTGACGATCTTGACCACCTGCTGGCCGGGCGTGACCGACTTCAGCACCTGCTGGCCGACGGCCTGCTCGGTCACCTGGTCGACGAAGCGACGGACGACGGGCAGCGCGACGTCGGCCTCGAGCAGCGCGATGCGCACCTCGCGCATCGCCGCGCGGACGTCTTCCTCCTGCAGCGCGCCGCGGCCGCGCAGGCGATCGAACACGCCGCCAAGCCGGTCTGACAGACTATCGAACACGCGCCACACTCCTGTCGGCCGCCAAACGCCAAAAACGCCGGTGTGCGAAACCTCGCAGACCAGCGTGTGGCGTCATGGGCCAGGGTCGAATCCGTTGCAGCAGCACACGAAGGTGCGGCCTCACCGGGGCGCCCCTAGCCAAGATATCCGGCAAACGCAAGCGCCCGCCCGATTGCCCGCCCGATTGCCCGCCGATGGACACGCCGGTCGGCCCCCTTTCCCGACCTCCGGATCGGACCATTAACCGAAAATTGAGGACGGATGCGTAGGCCTTCGAAAGAGATTTGCGACGGGGGCAAGCACGGATGGCACAGACCGAGGCGGACAAGCTGGCGGGCACCACGGCTTCGCCTCCGCTTGCGCGCGCCGAGCGCGACATCGTTGCGCTCGGCATCCTCGTCGCCGCGATCCTGCTGTTCGTCGGCACCGGTTCGAGCGTGCTGGGACCGCTGGTGCGCAATCTCGCCTATGGCGATACGCCCGCCGATTCCGCGCTCGGCAATGCGCTGATCCTCAACATCGCGCTGATCATCTTCGGCTGGCGCCGCCATGCCGAGCTGACCCGCGAGGTGCGCGAACGGCGCAATGCCGAAGAGAACGCCCGCCTCCTGGCCGAGACCGATCCGCTGACCGGCTGCCTCAACCGGCGCAGCGTCGACCCGGCGATCGAATCGCTCGTCGCCGCCGCCGCCGCCTCGGGCGACGAGATCGTCCTCGCCATGATCGACCTCGACGGGTTCAAGCGCTCCAACGACCTCCACGGCCACCAGGCGGGCGATGCGGTGCTGGTCGAGACCGCGCGGCGGCTGCGCGCGCTGCTGCCCGACGGATCGGTGCTCGCGCGGCTCGGCGGCGACGAGTTCGTCTGCGCGGCCGCCCTGCCGCCGGGGCACGTCGCCACGATCGACGGTCTGGCGGCGCAGCTCAACGAAGCGATCGCGCTGCCGATCGGGTGGCACGGCACCACGCTCGACATCACCGGCTCGATCGGCATCGCGCGCAGCGCGGTGGACGTCGACAATTCCCCGCGCGCGTTGTCGCACGCGCTCCAGCACCGCGCCGACCTGGCGATGTACCAGGCCAAGAAGAACGGGCGGAACCGCTATTGCTGGTTCGACCCGTCGATGGAGCGCGAGATCCAGTTCCGCGCCGAGCTCGAGCGCGGCATCCGCGACGGCATCGCGAACGGCGAGTTCGTGCCCTTCTACGAAAAGCAGGTCGATCTCGAGACCGGCGCGCTGACCGGCTTCGAGATGCTGGCGCGCTGGCAGAGCCCGCGCTTCGGCCTCGTCAGCCCCGAGACGTTCATCCCCATCGCCGAGGACATGGGCGTGATCGCGCCGCTGTCGGAAGCGCTCATCCGCCAGGCGCTGGCCGATGCGCGCGGCTGGGACCCGCGGCTGACGCTGTCGGTCAACATCTCGCCGCTGCAGCTGCGCGATCCCTGGTTCGCACAGAAGATCCTCAAGCTGCTGGTCGAGGCCAACTTCCCGCCGAGCCGGCTGGAGATCGAGATCACCGAGACCTGCCTGCACGAGAACATCGGGGTGGTGCGCTCGCTGATCACCTCGTTGCGCAACCAGGGCATCGCGATCAGCCTCGACGACTTCGGCACCGGCTATTCGAGCCTTGCGCAGCTGCGCTCGCTGCCGTTCGACCGGATCAAGATCGACCGCAGCTTCGTCTCGACGCTCGGGCGCAACAAGGACAGCTCGACGATCATCGAGGCGATCTCCTCGCTGGGCCGCGGCATGGACCTGCCGATCACGGCCGAGGGCATCGAAAGCGACACGGTGCTCGAGGAACTGCGCAAGTACGGCAGCTTCAAGGGCCAGGGCTACCTCTATGGCGAGCCCGCAAGCTCGGACGAGGTCAAGGCAGCGCTCGCGGCGGAGGGCCTGCTGGCCATGCCGGCCCCTGCCCCCCGCGACGAGGCTTCTGCCGCTGTCGCTGACCCTGCCCCCGCGCTTGCACCGGCGAACGCCACGCGCGTCGCGCTGCGCTGAGCATTTCCTTCGCGCGCGCGGCGCCTCGTGCATTGCGCGGCGCGGCGCACGCGCCTAGACCCGCGCGCCATGCGCACCCCGTTCCGCAAGATGCACGGCCTCGGCAACGACTTCGTCGTGATCGACGCGCGCGCGCGCGCCGTCGCGATGTCGCCCAAGCGCGCCGCCGCCCTCGCCGACCGGCGCACCGGCATCGGCTGCGACCAGCTGATCGTGCTCGAACCGAGCGCGGTCGCCGACGTGCGGATGCGCATCTTCAATGCCGACGGCGGCGAGGTCGAAGCCTGCGGCAACGCCAGCCGCGCGGTCGGCCTGCTGCTGGGCGGCGAACAGCGGATCGAGACGCTCGGCGGCCTGATCCACGCGAGCGCCGCCGCCGATGGCGTCAGCGTCGACATGGGCCAGCCCCGGTTCGACTGGGACACGATCCCGCTCGCCTATGCGATGGACACGCTGGCCATGCCGGTCGGCTGGGAGGACCTCGCCGATCCGACGGCGGTCAATGTCGGCAATCCGCACGTGATCTTCTTCGTGCCCGATTGCGATGCGGTCGACCTTGCCCGGTTGGGACCGCTGATCGAGACCGACCCGCTGTTCCCCGCGCGCGTCAACGTCAACGTGGCGAGCGTGGTCGGTCCCGACCACCTGCGCCTGCGCGTGTGGGAGCGCGGCGTCGGCCTCACCCGCGCCTGCGGCACGGGGGCCTGCGCCACCGCGATCGGGGCGATGCGGCGCAAGCTGGTCGGCCGCAAGGCCCGCGTCGACCTGCCCGGCGGCGGCCTGACCATCGCCTGGCGCGAGGACGGCTCGATCCTGATGACCGGGCCTGCCGCGACCAGCTTCGAAGGTTCGTTCGAGGACGCGGACTATCCCGCATGATGGTGACGGCGTGAGCGTTGAGGTGGTCACGCTCGGCTGCCGGCTGAACCTTGCCGAAAGCGAGGCGATCCGTGGCGCGCTCGCCGATGGGCCGCCGACAGTGGTGGTCAATTCCTGCGCCGTCACCGCCGAAGCCGTGCGCCAGTCGCGCCGCGCGGTGCGCCGCCTGCGCCGCGAGCACCCGCACGCGCGCCTGCTGGTGACGGGCTGCGCCGCGACGATCGAACCCGACGCCTTCGCCGCGATGGCGGAAGTCGACGGCGTGGTGCCGAACGCGAGCAAGACCGACCCTGCGCTCTATCGTCATTCGGGCGAAAGCCGGGATCGCTCTCCACCAGGCGCCCTTGCGCAGGTCAGCGCCCAGGTCAGCGCCAAGGTCAGCGCCCACCACACCCGCGCCTTCGTGCCGGTGCAGACCGGCTGCGACCACGCCTGCACCTTCTGCATCATCCCGCAAGGGCGCGGCGCCAGCCGCTCGCTGCCCGTCGCCGACGTCGTGCGGCAGGTCGAAAGCCACCTTGCGCTCGGCGTCAACGAAGTGGTGCTGACCGGCGTCGACGTGACCAGCTGGGGGGCGGACCTGCCCGGCGCGCCCCGGCTCGGCGATCTGGTCGCGGCGATCCTGACCGCCTGCCCCGCGCTCCCCCGCCTGCGCCTGTCCTCGCTCGACGGGATCGAGATCGACGGGCTGCTGTTCGAGCTGATCACCGGCGAGGCGCGGGTCATGCCGCACGTCCACCTTTCGCTGCAATCGGGCAGCGACATGATCCTCAAGCGGATGAAGCGCCGCCATGCCCGCGCCCAGGCCATCGCGCTGGTCGAACGGCTGCGCGGCGCCCGGCCCGAGATCGCGATCGGCGCCGACCTCATCGCCGGCTTCCCGACCGAGGACGCCGCGATGCATGCCGACAACGTGGCGATCGTCGCCGCCTGCCAGATCGTCCACGGCCACGTCTTTCCCTATTCGCCGCGCCCCGGCACGCCGGCCGCGCGGATGCCGCAAGTGCCGCCGCCGCTGGTGCGGGCACGCGCGGGCGAGCTGCGCGCCGCGGTCGCGGCCAGCCGGGAACGCTGGCTCGCCTCGCGCGTCGGGAAGCCGGCGCAAGTGCTTGCCGAACGCGACGGCACCGGCCATGGCGCGGACTTCGCCCCCTATCGCCTGCCGCCCGGCATCGCGGCGGGCAGTCTCGTCACGCTCGAACCCACAAGGATCGTCGAAGGAATGCTGGCATGAGTAGCGAAAGCTGGTCCGACCGACTGCTCGGCGGCTTCCGCAAGACGTCGGAACGCCTCGTCGGCAATCTCGCCGGCTTTTCCGGCACCACGCGCCTGTCGGACGCGCAGCTCGACGACATCGAGGACGCGCTGATCCTGTCGGACCTGGGCCCGCGCGCCGCCGCGCGCATCCGCGAGAAGCTCGCCGGTGCGCGGTTCGAGGCGGGCATCGACGACCGCGCCATCCGCGAAGCGGTGGCCGAGGAGATCGCCGCAATCCTGCGCCCGGTGGCGAAGCCCCTCGACGTGGTCGCCTTCCCGCGCCCGCAGGTCATCCTCGTCATCGGCGTCAATGGCTCGGGCAAGACCACCACCATCGCCAAGCTCGCCCACCTGTTCCAGGAGCAGGACTATGGCGTGATGCTGGCGGCGGGCGACACCTTCCGCGCCGCCGCGATCGGGCAGCTCAAGGTCTGGGCCGACCGGCTGGGCGTTCCGATCGCCACCGGCCCCGAAGGCGGCGATCCCGCCTCGATCGTGTTCGATGCGGTGAAGGCGGCGACCGACACCGGCATCGATGCGCTGATCGTCGACACCGCCGGGCGCCTGCACAACAAGCGCGAGCTGATGGACGAGCTCGCCAAGATCCGCCGCGTGCTCGGCCGGCTCAACCCGGAGGCGCCGCACGACGTGGTGCTGGTGCTCGATGCGACCAACGGCCAGAACGCGCTGCAGCAGATCGAGATCTTCAAGGAAGTGGCGGGCGTTTCCGGTCTGATCATGACCAAGCTCGACGGCACCGCGCGCGGCGGCGTGCTGGTTGCCGCGGCCGAGCAGTACGGCCTGCCGATCCACGCGATCGGCGTCGGCGAGAAGATCGACGACTTGCGCCCGTTCGATCCCGATCTCGTCGCCAAGGTCATCGCGGGAGTGTTCCAGTGAGCCTGCCGCCAAATCTCCGCCACCCCGCCCCGACCGCCCTGAGCCTGTCGAAGGGCTGCCTTTCGCCTTCAGCGAGGCGCGCTCCGCAAGAAGGACGGTCCTTCGACAAGCTCAGGACGGACGGTATTTGAGAACAGCCATGGTTGAAGCACCCCGTCCCCAGCCTTCGTCGGAAAAGCCCAAGTCCGAGAAACCCAAGTCTTCCTGGGTCAACCTTGCCGTCGACTACGGGCCGCTGCTGGTGTTCTTCCTCGCCTATCGCCTGTTCAGCCCGAAGGGCGATGCGCACGGCGGGATGGACCTCGGCTCGGCGGTGGCGGTGACCAAGTCGACGCTGGCGTTCATGGGCGCGACCGTCGTCGCGCTGGTCGTCTCGAAGTGGCGGCTGGGCAAGATTTCGCCGATGCTGTGGCTGTCGACCGCGCTGATCATGGGCTTCGGCACGCTGACCGTGCTGCTGGGCGATCCGTTCTGGATCCAGGTCAAGCCGACCGCGATCTACCTGCTCTTCGCCGCCGTCCTGTTCGGCGGACTGATGCGCGGCAAGCCGGTGCTGCGCACGCTGCTGCAGAGCGCGTTCGACGGCCTGTCCGACGAAGGCTGGATGAAGCTGTCGCGCAACTGGGCGTTCTTCTTCCTGTTCCTCGCCGCCCTCAACGAAGTGCTGCGCCACACGCTCAGCTTCGACGGCTGGCTGCAGGCCAAGCTGTGGGGCGTCACCGCGCTGTCGTTCCTGTTCACCTTCGCGCAGATCCCGATGCTGATGCGCCATGGCCTCGGCGAGGACCAGGCAAGCACCGTCGAGCAGAACCCGCCGCACGATTGAAACGGCTTGTCGCACCGTCAAAAAGGTGTGACATTTTCCCCACGGGCGCTAGTTTCGCCGCGAGCAGCGCGCCGGCTTGCCGCGAAGCTGCTTCAAGAAGCTGAAAAAGGGGGAAATAATGGCCAAGCTCTTCGGAAATCTGCATCTCGTTCTCGGCATCGGCCTCGTCGCGGCGATTGCCGTCATGGTCGGCTTTGTCGACAGCGCGCCGATCGACGGCAATTCCATCTTCCGCTGGCTGCACGTCTTCTTCGGCATCGTGTGGATCGGGCTGCTCTACTACCTGAACTTCGTCCAGGTGCCGACCATGCCCAAGATCCCGGCCGAGCAGAAGGGCGCCATCACCGGGCACATCGCCCCGCGGGTGTTCTTCTTCTTCCGCTACGGCGCGCTGCTGACGCTGCTCACCGGCCTCGCGATCTCGATCGTCGACGGCTACGGCCACGCCGCGCTGACCTTCACCGGCGAAGGCAACGTCAAGCTGATCGGCGTGGGCATGTGGCTCGCCATCGTGATGGCCTTCAACGTGTGGTTCATCATCTGGCCGGCGCAGAAGAAGATCCTCGGCATCGTCGAGGCGAGCGCGGAGGAAAAGGCCGCCGCCGCGCCGCGCGCCCTGATCGCCAGCCGCACCAACCTGCTGCTCTCGCTGCCGATGCTCTACTGCATGGTCAGCGCCAACCTCGGCTGACCCGGCGGCCTCCCGGCCCGCCTGCAACGGCGCGTCGTCCCGAGCGGGCGGCGCGCCGTTCGCGTTTTGCGGAACCCTTCGCACGGGCGGGCGTTGGCGGGCCATGTCCGGCGTCGAGGCGATGCCGGGCGCAACCGGTTCACGGGATTGGAGCAAGACCCCTCATGCGCAAGCTTTCCATCGTCGCCATGTCCTTCGCCGCCGCCGGCGCGCTGTCCCTCGCCGCCTGCTCGGAAAAGACCCAGGACAACGCCGCCGCGACCGCCTCCTCGGCCGCCGGCGATGTCGCCAATGCCGCCGACAACGTCGGCGATGCCGCCAAGGACAGCGCCGATGCGGTGAGCGCGGCCGCCAGCGACGCGGTCGACAAGGCCGGCGCCGCGGCCGACAAGGCAGGCGTCGCCGCCGACCGGATGGGCGAGCACGTCAAGCAGGGCGCGGCCGAGGCCGAGGCGACCATCCAGGACGAGCCGGTGTCGAAGGCGAAGAAGGACTGAGCTTTCGGGCGCTAGCCCGTCGTCAGCCGGACGAGCTCGTCGACGAGCGCGTCCGGCCGATAGGGCTTGGACAGCACCGTGATGTCGGCGAACTCGGCCTGCACCGCGCCGTAGCCGGTCGCGATCACGAACGGCACGCCGCGCTGGCGCAGCAGGCGTGCGACCGGCGCCCCCGGCTCCCCGCCGAGGTTCCAGTCGAGCACGGCCGCATCGAGCGTCTCCCCGCCGCCGAGGTCGAGCCCCTCGGCCAGCGTCCCGGCCGGGCCGATCACCTGCGCGCCCTCGTCCTCGAGGATGTCGCCGATCATCGCCGCGACGATGAACTCGTCCTCGACCACGAGGATGCGCTTGCCCGCCAGACTCACCCGACTTCTCCCATCGGAAACGATAGACGGCACACCAGCCCCTGCGGCGCGTAGTCGACGCTGGTCTCGCCGCTCAGCTGCCGCTTGACCGCGCCTTCGATCATCCGCGAGCCGAAGCCCTTGCGGCTGGGCGCGGCGACCGGCGGGCCGCCCAGTTCCCGCCAGATCAGCGAGAGCCGCCGGCGTGCGGCGTCGAGCCCCCAGTCGACTTCGACCCAGCCCCCCTCGCGCGACAGCGCGCCGTACTTCATCGCGTTGGTTGAAAGCTCGTGCAGCACCATGATCAGCGGAATGGTGGGTCCCGCCGCAATCGTGATCTCGGGTCCCTCGGCCCGGATCGTGCCGCGCCGGCAGATCGCGGTGCCCTGCCGCACGATCTCGTCGAGCGTGTTCCCGCCCCAGCTGGCGCGGCTCAGCATCGTGTGCGCGCCCGCCAGCGCCGAGAGCCGTTCGTTGAAGGTCTCGACCGGCCGCTCGGGCAAGTCGGCGTCGCGGAAGGTCTGCTGCGCCATCGCCTGGACCACCATCAGCGTGTTCTTGACGCGGTGGTTCAACTCGCCGACCAGCAGCGCGGTGCGCTCCTCGAGCAGTTTGCGCTCGGTGATGTCGATCCCGGTCGATTGCGCGACGGCGAGCCTGCCATCGGCATCGAATTCGAGCGCGTGGTTGCGCCAGAGCATCCAGCGCGCCCCCGCACTGGTCTCGAACCGGTTCTCGATGGTGACCTCGACGTTGTCGGGCGTGAGCAGGTCCACCTGCGCCTGCACGCCGGCGCGGTCCTCGCCGGTGACGAAGTCCCACAGCGAGCGTCCGACCAGGGTCTCGCGGCTCTCCCCCAGACTTTCGGCATAGGCGCGGTTGACGAACAGGATCGTGCCGTCGGCGCGGAACCGGCACACCATCTCGAGCTGCGCGTCGAGGATTTCCAGCAACATCGCGGAATCCGGCATGGCGGCGGTATTAATTCCCTGTTTCGGGAACCAACCTACCATCAACCCACGCAATTCCAATGGGCTACGCAACTTTTATCCGAAACGTTCAGATCTTGAGCTGGCTGCCCAGTTCGACCACGCGATTGGTCGGCAGGCGGAAGAACTCCATCGCGCTCGCGGCATTGCGCAGCATCCAGGCAAACAGCTTCTCGCGCCACAGCGCCATGCCCGGCTTGTCCGAAGGGATCAGTGTCTGGCGCGAAAGGAAGAAGCTGGTCTTCATCATGTCGAAGGCCTCGCCGCACATCGTCACCGTCTTGAGCGCGGCGGGCACGTCGGTCTCTTCGAGGAAGCCGAAGCGCAGCGTCAGGCGATAGAAGCCATTGCCGAAGTCCTTCACCGTCGAGCGTTCCGCCGGCTCCATGTAGGGCACGTCCTCGATGTGCACGGTCAGGATCACCACGCGTTCGTGCAGCACCTTGTTGTGCTTGATGTTGTGGAGCAGCGCCGAGGGCACCCCCGCCACGGTCGAGGCCATGAACACCGCGGTGCCCGGCACCCGCGTCGCGCTCGAATGCGCCGACTTGGTGAACACCTCGAGCGGGATCGAGCCTTCGGCCATGCCCTGGCGCATCAGCGCGCGCCCGCGCGACCAGGTGGTGAGCAGGGTGAAGATGGCGACGCCCATCAGCAGCGGCACCCAGCCGCCATCGGGAATCTTGGTGAGGTTGGCGCCGAGGTAACCCGCGTCGATCAGGAAGAACACCGTCAGCAGGCCGATCGCCAGCGGCTTCTTCCAGCACCACAGCTTGAACAGCACCACCGCCAGCAGGAAGTTGTCGATCAGCATCGCGCCGGTCACCGCGATGCCGTAGGCGGCGGTGAGGTTCGACGAGCGCTGGAACACCAGCACCAGCAGGATCACCGCGATCATCAGCGCGAAGTTGATCACCGGGATGTAGATCTGCCCCGCCGCCGTGCTGGTGTGCTTGATCGTCATGCGCGGGATGAAGCCCAGCTGGATCGCCTGCTGCGTCACCGAGAACGCGCCCGAGATCACCGCCTGCGAGGCGATCACCGCGGCGAGGCTGGCGATGATCAGCAGCGGCCACTGGAACCAGTCGGGCGCGAGGAAATAGAACGGGCTCTCGAGCGCGGCCGGGTTGCGCATCAGCAGCGAGGCCTGGCCGAGGTAGTTGAGCACCAGCGCCGGCAGCACGAAGACCAGCCACGACATGCGGATCGGGTTGCGCCCGAAGTGGCCCATATCGGCATAGAGCGCCTCGGCCCCGGTCACCGCCAGCACGGCCGCGCCCATCGCGAGGAAGCCGCGGAACGGGTCGGACAGGAACATGGCGACCGCATGGTGCGGCGACAGCGCGGCGATCACCTGCGGCATCTGCGCGATGCTGACGAGGCCCAGCACGGCGATCGTGGCGAAGTAGAACAGCATGATCGGGCCGAAGAAGGTCGCGACCTTTTCGGTGCCGCGCGACTGGATCAGGAACAGCCCGATCAGGATCGTCACCACCATCGGCACGATCAGCGGGTGCATCTCGGGCTGGTAGACCGCCACGCCCTCGATCGCGCCCATCACCGACACCGCCGGCGTGATCATCGAATCGCCGTAGAACAGCGCGGTCGCGAACACGCCCAGGAGGATGATCCCCTTGCCCCAGCGGTTGCCCGAGGTGTGCTGGTTGATCAGCGCGAGCAGCGCGAGGCTGCCGCCCTCGCCCTTGTTGTCGGCGCGCATGATCACCGAGACGTACTTGAGCGTCACGATGATCATCATCGACCAGAACATCAGGCTGATGATGCCGTAGACGTGCAACTGGTCGAGCGGCAGCGGATGGTGCCCGGCGAAGGTATCGCGCAACGCGTAGAGCGGGCTGGTGCCGATGTCGCCGAACACCACGCCGATCGCGCCGACCGCCATCTTGAGCAGGCTGCCCTGCCCGTGGCCGCCGTGACCGCCCTGCGCGGCGTCGGCGTGTCCGGCCGGGGCGCTATCGGAGCCAACAACGGCGTCGTTCATGCCACGCGATCCCCGACCATTGCCCAGTCCTATCCGGCCCAGTCCCGTCTGGTCCTGTCCCTCCAGACCCACTTCGGACCCGGATCGGCGCGGCGCTTAGCATTGCCCCTTAGCCCCCGCAATGGGAGTGAAGAGCAAGCGACGCCAGCCTGCAACGCCCTTGATTCAGGGCGGTTCCGCGAGGGTCTAGCGGGCGGGAGGGGCCGAATCGGCAGCCGGCCCCGCAGGCGGCGGCATCGCCTGCCCGCTCGCCGCGAGCATCTGGTCGAGTCGCGCCAGCCGGCTTTCGAGGTCGGCGCGATAGGGCGCGTCGGCCGGCGCGCGGCGCAGCAGCTCGGCCCAGATCGCGCGCGCGTCGGCGAGCTTGCCCGACTGCGCCAGCGCGAGGCCCATGAAGAACGGCGGCCCGGGATGGTCGGGGGCGATCTGCGCCGCCTTCTGGAAGGCGAACTGCGCCGCCGGGGTGATCAGCCCGTCGCTGTGCCCGACGAGGGCATTGCCATAGGCGACCCACAGGTCGGCATCGTCCGGGTTCTTGCCCACCGCGGTCTTGAGCACGTCCGACGCGGCGCGGAACTGCCCCTCGCGCGACAGCGCATCGGCCAGCGTCAGCCACGAGGCGCCCTTGCCGAAGGCATCGCCCATTTCCTGCCGCTGCTTGAGCAGCGCGGCATCGGCGGTCTTCTCGGTCTCGGCCGCCTGCTTGGGGGCGCCGGCATAGCCCGGATGCCCCTGCAGCGCGTAGCCCGCGATCCCGAACAGCAGCGCGGCGCCGGCGATCTCCCAGCCGGCGCGCGGGATCTTGAGCACGAACACCAGCACCGCGAACACCGCGGCGGCGGCAAGCAGGATCAGCGCCCAGGTCATGGCTTGTCGCCCTCGTTGTCGGCCCTGCGCCGGAACCGGCCGCGCAGCAGCAGCGCGGCGAGCGCGAGGAACACCAGCGGCGCCGCGAACAGCGGCCAGGTGATCGGCTTCACCTGCGGGGTATAGCTCACGTAGTCGCCATAGCGTTCGATCAGCCACTGGCGGATCGCCTCGGGGTCCTCGCCCGCGGCGATGCGGGTGCGCACCTGGTGGCGCATGTCGCCCGCCATCGGCGCGTCGCTGTCGGCGATCGACTGGCTCTGGCACTTGAGGCAGCGCAGCGTTTCCATCAGCGCCTGCGCCTTGGCCTCCTTGGCCGGATCGTCGAGCTGGCGGTAGGCATAGGGCGCGGGCGGCATCGCATCCTGCGCCACCACCAGCGTCGGCGCGAGGAGAAGCGCGAAGAAGGCGATCAGCAGGCGCCGCATCACTTCCCCGCCTCCTCGAGCTTGGCCAAGATCAGCGGCACGTCCTCGGGGCGGATGTCGCCGATGTGCTGGTAGCGGATCACGCCCTTGCCATCGATGACAAACGTCTCGGGCACGCCCGACGAGCCGATCGCGAGCTGGACCTGGCTCAGGTCGTCCTTGCCGATCCGCGCGAAGGGGTTGCCGTTCTGCGCGAGGAAGCGCGCGACGTCCTCCTTGCGGTCGCGGATCGCCACGCCGTCGATCTCGACACCCTGCCCGGCCAGCTGCGCGAGCTGCGGCGATTCGACCGCGCAGGGCACGCACCAGCTGGCAAAGACGTTGAGCAGGCGCGGCTTGCCCGCCTTGAACACGGCGGTGGCAAGGCCCGGGCGGTCGTCGGTCGCGGGCGGCAGGTCGAACGCGGGCAGCGGCTTGCCGATGAAGGCGCTCGCCACCTCCCGGTCGGCGGGCCGCACCAGGCCCCAGATCACCAGCGCGAAGAAGCCGGCGAACAGGATCAGCGGCAGCCACAGCGCAAGGCCGGGCTTCTTGCGCACCTCGCCGCTCATGGCCGCGCTCCCAGCGCCGCCTTGCGGCTGCGGCGATAGGCGATCTTGCCCGTCGCGACGAGGCGGCGGACGTCCGCCGCGACGCGCCCCAGCAGCGCGAGCAGGCCGCCGAGCGCAATCAGCGCGCCGCCGTACCAGATCATCGGCACGAACGGCTTCCACCAGAAGCGCATCTGCCAGCGCCCGTCCTCGCCCTCTTCGCCGAGCACGGCGTAGAGCTGGCCGTTCCAGCGGGTCTTGAGCGCGCTCTCGGTGCGGTTGCCCGGCGGGTTGGAGAAGGTGCGCGCCTGCGGGTGCAGGATCGCGGGCGCGGCGCCCTCGTAGCTTGCCGAAACGGTCGCCTCGAGCGCGGTCCAGTTCGGCCCGGCGACGGGGCCGATGCCTTCGAGCTTCACCGTGTAGGGCCCGACCTGTCGCACGTCGCCGGGGCGCATCGCGGCCAGGCGCTCGGTCGAGAACGCGCTTTCGCTCGCCATGCCGAACAGCGCGACGGCAATGCCGAAGTGGCCCAGCACCATGCCCCAGATGCTGAGCGGCGTGCGGCGCAGGTTGCGGCCGCGCAAGGGGAGGAAGCTCGCCGGCGCCAGCCCCGCGGCGATGGCGAGGCCGAGCGCGGGGAGCAGCCCGATCCGCGGCGCCATCAGCTCGACGCCGAACAGCACGGCGGCCGAGAGCAGCGCGCACAGGCCCACCGGCAGCGTGATCCGCCCGCCGCGCTTGCCCTCGAAGCTGTCCTGCCGCCAGCGCAGCAGCGGCCCTACGCCCATCACCAGCATCATCGGGATCGCGAACACGGCGGAGACCGGGTTGAAGTAGGGCGGCCCCACCGACACCTTCACGCCCATCGCCTCGGTCAGCAGCGGATAGAGCGTGCCGACCAGCACGATGCCGAGGATGCCGCACAGCATCACGTTGTTGAACACCAGCGCCGCCTCGCGGGAAACGAAGCTGAAGCGCGCGCCTTCGGTCACGGTCGAGGCGCGCAAGGCGAACAGCGTCAGCGCGCCGCCGATGTAGATCGCGAGCAGCGCGAGGATGAACGAGCCGCGCTCGGGATCGACCGCGAAGGCGTGGACCGAGGTGAGGATGCCCGAGCGCACCAGGAACGTGCCGACCATCGACATCGAGAAGGCGATCACGCCCAGCATCACCGTCCACGCCTTCAGCGCATTGCGGCTGGCGAGCACCGAGCAGGAATGGAGCAGCGCCGTCGCGGCGAGCCAGGGCATCAGCGAGGCGTTCTCGACCGGGTCCCAGAACCACCAGCCGCCCCAGCCGAGCGTGTAGTAGGCCCAGTACGATCCCGCCGTGATGCCGAGCGTCAGGAAGATCCAGGCGCCGAGCACCCAGGGCCGCATCGCGCGGGCGAAGGCCGGGCCGACGTCGCGGGTGACGAGCGCCCCGATCGCGAAGCTGAACGCGATCGAAAGCCCGACGTAGCCGACGTAGAGCGTCGGTGGATGGAACGCGAGGCCGACGTCCTGGAGCAGCGGGTTGAGCCCTGCGCCTTCGGGGGCGGGCTCCGCCAGTCGCTCGAACGGGTTCGAGGACAGCAGCAGGAAGGCATAGAAGCCGAGGCTGACGAAGGCCTGCCCGGCGAGCGTCGCGATCAGGGTGTTTTCGGGCAGGCGCTTCTCGACCAGCGCGACGAAGCCGCCCGCGACGGCCATGATCGTCACCCACAGCAGCATCGAGCCTTCGTGGTTGCCCCAGGTGCCCGCCAGCTTGAAGATGAACGGCTTCATCGAATGGCTGTTTTCGGCGACCAGCTTGACCGACAGGTCGGTGGTCAGGAACAGCGTGATCAGCGCGGCGAACGCAGCGGCGACGAGCACCCCCTGCATCACCGCGACGGGCCGGACCAGCCCCGCGATCTGCCGCCCCTCGGGCCGCAGCGCGAGGATTCCCGAAACGAGCTGCAGCACTGCGAGCGCCGCAGCCATCCACAGCACGGCAAGGCCGAGTTCAGCGATCATGGGGTTCGGCGATCATTTGGTCTCGGCCACCACTTGCTTGGCCTGGCTCGCGGTCATGTCCTTCATCTCGCGCGGCACGTACTTTTCATCGTGCTTGGCCAGCAGGTTGTCGGCAACGAAGGTCGGCCCCTCCATGCGCCCTTCGGCGACCACGCCCGAGCCTTCGACGAACAGGTCGGGCGTGATCCCGGTAAAGCGCACCGGCACCCGCGCCTTGCCGTCGCCGACGACGAAGTCGATCGTCACGCCGTCGGCCGCGCGGCGGATCGAGCCCTTCTCGACCATTCCGCCCAGCCGCACCGCGCGGCCAGGTTCGGGGGGACGCGCGACGAGATCGCTCGGCACGTAGAAGTAGGCCGCCTGGTTGCGCAGCGCCCAGGCGGCGAGCAGCCCTGCCCCCACCAGCGCGACCAGCGCGATGACGAGCAGCACCAGCCGCTGATGCTTGGCCTTGATCGCGCTCACTTGCCCCTCGCCTTGTCACGCCGCCGTTCCGCGCGCCGCATCGCGGCAAGGCTCCAGCCGACCAGCGCGAGCGTTCCGGCAACGCCGATCGCCAGCGCGGCGACGACATAGTGCCATTGGTCGAGCCCTTCGTGCATCCTGGCCTGCCGCTCCCTTACGCCATCGCCTTGCGGCGCAGGCGCGCCTCGGCCTGGATGTCGGCAAGCAGGGTGCGCATCCGCATCAGCACCACGCCGCCGAACACCAGCGAGAAGCCCAGCGCGCCGATCAGCAGCGGGTAGAGGAAGGCAGCGTCGATCGCCGACTTGCCCATCGTGATCGAGGGCGGCTGGTGCAGGCTGTTCCACCACACCACCGAGCGGTTGATGATCGGGATGTTGATCGCGCCGACCAGGCCGAAGATCGCGGTCACGCGGCTGGCGCCGCTGCCCGCCGCCGCATCGCGCTGCGCGGCGCCGGCGAGCGCGATATAGCCGAAATAGAGGAACAGCAGCACGAGGAAGCTGGTCAGCCGCCCGTCCCACACCCACCAGGTGCCCCAGGTCGGCCGCGCCCAGATCGAGCCGGTGGCAAGGCAGATCGCGGTGAACACCGCGCCCGGCACCGCCGCCGCGCGCGCGGCGATCCCGGCGAGCGGGTGGCGCCAGACGAGTTCGACCACGCTCGAGATCGCGATCGTCGACCAGCCGGCCATGCCGAGCCAGGCGGCGGGCACGTGGATGAACAGGATGCGCACGGTATCGCCCATCAGCCGGTCGGGCGGCACCACGAAGAAGCCCCAGGCGAGCGCGCCCAGCGCCATGACCAGCCCCGGCACCAGCAGCAGCGGCGTCAGCCAGCGCGCGAGGCGCAGGAACCGGGCGGGATTGGCAAAACCGTGCATGGAGCGGCGAGTGTGGCCTTGGGGGACAAGACGAATCCGATGAAGCCGCAGCGACCCCCGACGCCGGCTCGGCTTCCGCCCTTGCCACCAAGCCCGCCCCTCGGCAAGGGTCTTGCAGGGGCAGGCTGTCGGGCAAGCGACGTCCGAGAGCCTTTCGGCTTTCGCGCCCAACCATCTGATCTCGGGGAAGAATGGGGCGATCGATGGGGTTCGAACCCACGACCTCCGGTACCACAAACCGGCGCTCTAACCAACTGAGCTACGATCGCCACAGGCCGCCCGGATCGTTACCAGCAACGATCGGCGCGGGCGAGCCCCTTTGCAGAAGCGCGGCCAAATGGAAAGCGAAAACTTGCGCTGGCCCATCACTGCCCGGTTTCGTCGCCCCAGCTGCGCGCGGCGATCCGCGCCGGCGTGAGGCCTGCGTCGACCAGCGCCTGCTCGGTCAGCGTCGCGCGCCCCACCCTCACCGTCTGCGACAGCAGGAACCAGCGGCTGCGCACGGTGAGCTGGCCGGGCGGCACCACGCCGATGCCGCCCTCGCTTCCGGCGAGCCCCAGCACGCGCAAGGCTTCGGCGCTCGAGGCCCAGCCTTGCGCCGGCCGCGCCGCGATCGCGGCGCGCGCCCGCGCCGGGGGAAGCGCGCCGGGCGCCAGCATCACCAGCAACGGCGCCTGGTCGAGCCGCAGCGTGTTGAGCTGGATCGGTGAAAGCTCGGGCGCGGGCAGCGCGCAGAGCCAGGGTCGCAGCCGCTGGTAGAGCGCCGCGCTCATCCCCCGCACCGCACGCAGTTCGCTGACATCGACCACCAGCCGGTTGGCGGTGCGATAGGGCACCGGCAGGCTGCGATAGGCCTCGTCCTCGGCGCCGTTGGTCAGCGGCGCCGAATCGCTGTCGATCCAGTCGGCCATCGCGTCGGACAGGCGCGCCGCCTCGCCGCTTTCGATCCCCAGCTGCGCCATCAGCGCGCGCAACTGGTTGAGCGCGGCGAGCCGCAGCGTGAGGTTGCCGTCGATGTCCTCCTCGACCAGCGAATTGACGTTGAAGCAGTTGCCCGCATCGTCGATCCGCGCGGTGACGCTGGCGCCGGCAAGCGAGAGCGGCAGGTCGCGCGACAGCAGCCCCGCCGGATCGATGGTGCGCTCGCCCTGCGCCGCGACCAGCGCCTGCAGCCGCGCGAGCCCGGCGCTTTCCGCGCTCGTCGCGACCAGCCGCGCGCGCATCGTGTCCTGCGCATTTCCGGCAAGCCGGGTGGCGAGGCCCAGCCGGTCGAGCATCACCGCCGCCAGCACCGCCATCACCGCCACCAGCAGCAGCACGGAAAGCAGGGCAGCGCCGCGCTCGTTCGGGGGAAGCGGCTTCACTGGTAGTTGACCCCGACCAGCGAGACCACGCGCAGCGGCTCGCCGCCGGGCTGCGGCAGCAGCAGCTCGACCGCGACCGGCAGCTCGGCCTCGCGCTGCGGCTCCCAGCGGTCGCGCCATACCCCGTCGCTCGTGCGGAACCGCAAGGCGGGCGGCGCGGCGAGCGGGAGCATCGCGGCGGGCGGATCGGGCGCGGCGCCGTCGGGAAAGGGATAGCCGCTGCGCACCAGCGCCTTGCCGTCCCAGCGCCATTCGACCTTCTGCAGGCTCGGCCGCGCCGCGCCGTCGACATTGCTCCAGCCGCTGCGCACGAAGCGCAGCAGGACGGGGCCGCCGACCTCGAACGCCGGATGGGACGCGCCCGCCTCATCGCGCGCCGGCCGCGCCGCGGCCTGGGCAAGGTCGGCGGTCCATACCGAGAGGAAGCGCCGCTCGGCCGCCATCGCCTCGGTCCGACGCCGCGCGCCGAGTTCCGCCTCGACGCTGAAGCGCAGCAGCGCGAGCGCGCCGCCCGCGATCAGCGCGAAGACGGCGAGCGCGACCAGCATCTCGATCAGGGTAAAGCCGGCCTCGCCGCGGCGGCCGTTCATGCCGCGGGCACCCGCGCGAACTGCAGCGTGGTCGCCGGGCTGCGCCGCCCGGGCGTCACCTCGCGCACCGACAGCGCGATCGCCAGCACGCCCAGCGCCGGATTGCGCCCCACGCGGCGCTGCCAGCGAAACTGCCGTCCGGCATTGCGGATCGTGCCCGCCGCCTCGCCTTCGGCCGGCGGCAGCGGATCGGTCAGGATCTCGTTGGCCATGTTCTGCGCCACCACTTCGCGCAGCAGCCGCTGGTCGAGGTCGGCGGTCTGGCGCAGGCTCGCCCCTTCGAGCCGGACCAGCGCCAGCGCCGCCACCGCGAACACCGCGAGCGCGACCAGCAGCTCGATCAGGGTGAAGCCGCGTTCGCGCTCAGGAGCCGGCATCGGCCCGCACCATGCCATCGCGCGCGATCGTGAGCGCACGCGTCGCCGACCCGCGCGCGAGGCGCAGCCGCAGCTCGCTGCTGGCAAGGCCGACGGTGTCGAACACCACGCGCGCACGGCCGCCGGTCCGGCCGCCCGGCACCGCGACCGCGACCTGCGTGCCCTCGCGCCAGGTGGCGAGCGACAGCCCGCCCCCTTCGGCCGGCGCCCAGGCGCCGGCCTCGCGCTTCTCGAAGTAGTAGCCCGCCTCGCTCACCACAACCGCCACCGGGGCGCCGCCGGCGATGGCTTCGTCGCGCGCGGCCGAAACGCGCGCGGCAAAGCGCTCGGCCTCGCGGCGCAGGACATCGGCATCGCCCGGCAGCATCAGCACCACCGCGCTCGCCAGCACGCCCATCACCAGCAGCACGACCACCATCTCGACGAGCGAGAAGCCGCTTCGGCGCGGGGCGGGGCGGGAGAGCGTAACCATCGCGGCAGGCTTACGCGCAGCCTGCGCAAACGAAAAGGGCGGCCCGACGGACCGCCCTCCTGCTTGTCGCGATGCGTGGCGATCAGCGCTTGAGGCTGAGGCCGCCGAAGCGCTTGTTGAACTGGGCAACGCGGCCGCCCTGGTCGAGCTGGCGGGTGCCGCCGGTCCACGCCGGGTGCGAGGTGGGATCGATTTCGAGCGCCAGCGTGTCGCCTTCCTTGCCCCAGGTGGAGCGGGTCTCGAACACGGTGCCGTCGGTCATCTGCACCTTGATGGTGTGGTAGTCGGGGTGGATATTGGCCTTCATCGTCGCGCTCCGGTCGAGGACCGGTTCCGACCGGCCCCAATAATGGAAAGGCGCGCCCCTAGCGGCAAAGGGGCGGTTTGTCGAGTCCCGCCCCTCCCGGTTTCAGGCGTCAGCCGAACAGCTTGTTCGCGGTCTTCGCCACGCGCTCGCCGAGGTAGCGCGCGCCGGCAAGGTCGTTCTCGCTCGGCTGGCGGCTGCCGTCGCCGTTGGCGATCGTCGTCGCGCCGTAGGGCGCATTGCCGTGGACGCCCGAATTGTCGAGCTGGCCCTGGAAGCCGTAGTCGAGCCCGACGATGGTCATGCCGAAGTGCAGCAGGTTGGTCAGGATCGAGAACAGCGTCGTCTCCTGCCCGCCGTGCTGGCTGGCGGTGCTGGTGAAGGCTGCGCCCACCTTGCCGTTCAGCGCGCCGCGCGCCCACAGGCCGCCGGCCTGGTCGAGGAACGCCGCCATCTGGCTGCTGATCCGGCCGAAGCGCGTGCCGGTGCCGACGATGATCGCGTCGTAGGTCTCGAGCTCGGCGACCGTCGCGATCGGCGCGGCCTGGTCGAGCTTGAAGTGCGCATTCTGCGCAACTTCGAGCGGCGCGGTCTCGGGCACGCGCTTGACGTCGACCTCGGCGCCGGCGGCGCGCGCGCCTTCGGCGATGGCGTTCGCCATGGTTTCGATGTGACCGTAGCTCGAATAGTAGAGGACGAGGACCTTGCTCATGGGATCGTTCCTTTGTGCATGAGGCCGGGAGGGAGAGGGTCCGGCGGAAAACCGCTGCCGATATGGCCCGTTCCCGCATTTCGGTTAAGCGGGATAAACTGGCACGTATCGTTCCAACTTCTCGAACGTTCGACGAGACGCGCCCGCAATTGCGCTTTTGCGCGATTTCCCCTAAGGGCCTCGCTTCGACGCCCCGGCGCTTTCGACGCGGTCGCTTGCCTGCGACGGCTCGCCCCGCCGGGGCTTTTGATTTCGCGCGCCGGGTCTACCATGCGCGCGCAAGGTCCATACACGGAAAGAATCGCCCATGTCGCGTCGCCGCCAGATCTACGAAGGCAAGGCCAAGATCCTCTACGAAGGTCCCGAGCCCGGCACCCTGATCCAGTACTTCAAGGACGATGCGACCGCCTTCAACGCGCAGAAGCGCGGCACGATCAACGGCAAGGGCGTGATCAACAACCGCATCAGCGAGTACGTGTTCACGCGCCTCGCCCACATCGGCATCCCCACCCACTTCATCCGCCGCCTCAACATGCGCGAGCAGCTCGTCCGCCAGGTCGAGATCATCCCGCTCGAGGTCGTCGTGCGCAACGTCGCGGCCGGCTCGATCTCCAAGCGCCTCGGCATCGAGGAAGGCGAGCCGCTGCCCCACACGCTGATCGAATACTACTACAAGGACGATGCGCTGGGCGACCCGATGGTGGCCGAAGAGCACATCGCCTGCTTCGGCTGGGCCAACAACGAAGAGATGCAGGACATGTCTTCGATGGCGATTCGGGTGAACGACTTCCTCTCGGGCATGTTCGCCGCGATCGGCATCCGCCTCGTCGACTTCAAGCTCGAATTCGGCCGGATCTGGGACGGCGACTATGCCCGCGTGATCCTCGCCGACGAGATCAGCCCCGACGGCTGCCGCCTGTGGGACATGGCCACCGGCGAAAAGCTCGACAAGGACCGCTTCCGCCGCGACCTCGGCGGCGAGGAAGAAGCCTACCAGGAAGTCGCCCGCCGCCTCGGCCTGCTCGAGAACGACGGCGGCCCCAGCGAAGTGCTCGACCTCGGCGCCCACCGCAAGCTGCGCACCAAGAAGTAAAACGGCGCCCGCGTCCTTCCCGTTCTTGCGCAGCACGAATGGGCCAGGTCTTCCGGCTCCTCCCCATTCTTGCGCAGCACGAATGGGCCAGGTCTTCCAGATCCTCCCCATTTTTGCGCAGCACAAATGGGCCAGGTCATCCAAATCCTCCCCATTTTTGCGCAGCACAAATGGGGAGGTGGCAGCCGGAACGGCTGACGGAGGGGTCCTGCCCTCCTATCACACCCCCTCGCCCCCGCGAAATGGCTGTCCTACAGCCCCCCGATCTGCGATTGTCCGCAAGCGTCCGCGACGACACCGCCTCCCCTGGATCGGAGGTTAATCGAACGGATCGATCAAAATCACACCACTGATCGATTTGATTTTTTCGCCAGGACCGTGTCAACTGCGTCAACTTGGGGTCGTCGCACCCGCCGATCCGCCCGGCTTCTGCGCCGCCTCCGTAACAACACGGAGTGCCGCTTCCACCAAGCGCTACCGTCCCGCGCCTTAGGCATCGCTCGTTCGAACCTGCCGAGAGACGCCGTGACCGTTAACCAGAATCCGCCGCTCGACCTGACCGCACAAGGCGCGGCGCTGCTCGCCGACAGCCTGTTCGTCCTCGCCTTCGATCCCGCGGGCGGCGAGCTCGTCGATGCCAACGACACGGCGCGCGCCCTGCTCGCAGAAGCGGCCGACATCACCTTCGCGCAGGTGTTTCCCGATCACGACATCGCGCAGGTGGGCGAGGCGGCCAGCACCGTGGCCGGCCAGCTTCCGCTCGCCGAGGGCGGCCATGCCGCGATCAGCGGCGCCTGCGCGCGCACCTCGGGGCGCAAGGGGCAGGTGCTGTTCCTCGGCGCGCGCTGCTTCGAAAGCCCGATCGACCCGGCGCTGATGGTCCACCGCTTCGAGGCGATCAACCATGCGCTGGCGATCTGCCAGTATGCTCCCGACGGGTCGATCATCGGCGGCAACGCGCTGTTCTTCCATCTCGTCGGGCGCACGGCGGACGATCTCGTCGGCCTGCCGCTCCGCGCGCTCCAGGCCGAACTGGCGGCGGGCGAGGCGCCCGAGACGTTCTGGCCCAAGCTCGCCGACGGCGAATCGCACCGCTGCATCCGCCGTCACCGCAGCAGCGACGGCAAGGACGTCTGGCTGCGCGAGGTCTTCGTGCCCACGCGCGACCGCGCCGGGAAGGTCGTCTCGGTGCTGAGCTACGCCTTCGACGTGACCGCAGAGCAGACCGTGCGGATCGAGAACAAGAGCAAGCTCGACGCGATCGACCGCGCCTTCGCGCTGATCGAATTCGACCTGTCGGGCCGGGTGCTCGACGCCAACGCCAATTTCCTCGCGCTGATGGGCTACACGCTCGACGAGATCGTCGGGCAGCACCACCGCATCTTCTGCGACAAGGAGTACGCCGGCAGCGCCGCGCATCGCCAGTTCTGGCAGAAGCTGGGCAAGGGCGACTTCGACCAGGGCGAGTACAAGCGCCTGCGCAAGGACGGCAAGGACGTCTGGATCCAGGCGAGCTACAATCCGGTGTTCGGCCTCGACGGCGAGCCGGTGAAGATCGTCAAGGTGGCGATGGACGTCACCGAGCAGCGCCTCGCCGCGGCCGAGGCGGCGGGCAAGGTCGCGGCGATCGACCGCGCCCAGGCGGTGATCGAATTCGCGCTCGACGGCACCGTGCTTGCCGCCAACGCCAATTTCCTCGCGGTGATGGGCTACGACCTCAACGACGTCGTCGGGCGCAACCACCGCATGTTCTGCGACGAGGCCTACCACACCTCGCCGGCCTACGCCGATCTGTGGTCGCGGCTGCGCGCGGGCGAGTACGTCACTGGCGTGTTCAAGCGCCGCGCCGCGAACGGGCGCGAGGTGTGGATCCGGGCGACCTACAATCCGATCCTCGATCTCGAGGGGCGGCCGGCCAAGATCGTCAAGTTCGCGCTCGACATCAGCGACACCCAGCGCCGCAACCTCGAGTTCGAGGGCAAGGTCAAGGCGATCGGGCGGGCGCAAGGCGTGGTCGAGTTCGCGCTCGACGGCACCGTGCTCGACGCCAACGAGAACTTCCTCGCACTGACCGGCTACAAGCTCGACGAAGTGGTGGGCCGCCACCACCGCATGTTCTGCACCCCCGAGCACGCCGCCTCGGCCGAATATGCCGCGCTCTGGGAGAAGCTCGGCCGCGGCGACTACGACGGCGGCGAATACCATCGCCGCACCAAGGAAGGCCGGGACATCTGGATCCAGGCGACCTACAACCCGATCTTCGATCTCGACGGCAAGCCGGTCAAGGTCGTCAAGTTCGCCACCGACGTGACCGAGCAGAGGACCAGGTCGGTCGAATTCCAGGCGCAGGTCGACGCGGTAAGCCGCGCGCAGGCGGTGATCGAGTTCGATCTCGACGGCAACGTCCTGTCGGCCAACGAGAACTTCCTGCGCGTGATGGGCTATTCGCTGCGCGAGGTGATCGGCCAGAATCACGCGATGTTCTGCTCGCCCGACTATATCCGCAGCCTCGATTACCGGGACTTCTGGCTGCGGCTCAACCGCGGCGAGTTCCACGCCGGGCGGTTCCACCGCGTCGGCAAGTACGACCGCGACGTCTACATCCAGGCGACCTACAACCCGCTGTTCGACGTTGCCGGCAAGCCCGCGCGGATCGTCAAGTATGCCACCGACATCACCGACCAGGTCCTGCTCGAAAAGCAGATCGGCGAACGCGCCTGCGAGATGACCGGGCTGATCGACCGGCTGTCGACCTCGATCCATGCGATCAACAGCGCGACCGAGCAGGCCGAAACGCTGTCGCTGCAGACCCGCGCCAACGCCGAGACCGGGCGCCAGGCGCTCAACGGCGCGATCGAATCGATCGAGCTGATCCAGAAGTCGGCCTCGGGCATCGCCGAGATCGTCTCGATCATCGGCGAGATCGCGGGGCAGACCAACCTGCTCGCCTTCAATGCGGAAATCGAGGCAGCGCGCGCCGGCGAGCACGGCGTCGGCTTCTCGGTCGTCGCCGGCGAGGTCCGCAAGCTTGCCGAGCGCAGCTCGACCGCGGCGCGCGACATCAGCCGGCTGATCGAGGAATCGATCGCCCGGATCAGCGAAGGCACCGGGCGCTCGCTCGACGCCAGCCGGGCCTTTACCGGGATATTCGAATCGGCCGAGAAGACCGGCGCCGCGATCGGCGCGATCAGCGAATCCGCGCGGGCGCAGGACGCCGTCACCAGCGATGCGGTGGTGCTGATCCGCGAGCTCGGCGAAGCGACCACGGGCGAGCGAGGACCCGCGTGGTAGCGCGGCGGCCGGCCCAGCCGCGCGGCCCGACTTACGTGATGCGGCAGCGCCCGCCGGGGCCCGCCGACAGCCCGCCCGCTGCCGTTCCCGCCCAGACCATCGCCCCCGGCCCCGTCCCCGTCCCCGCCCCCGACTTCTCCCCCGCTCCCGACACCGTTGCGCAAGGCGCGTTCGGGGGCGGGCTTTGCGGAATCTTCCGCATCGCCGGCTCGCTCCTCGCCCTGCCGATCGCGGCGATCCGCGAGGTCACCCCGCGCCCGGCGCAGCTCGCTCCGTTCCCGGCGCAGCGCGCCGACATGATCGGCGCGCTCGAGCTGCGCGGCTCGGTCATCCCGATCATGGACATCGCGCAGCTGTTGGGCCTCGGCCGCGGCGAAGGCGGGATCATCCTGATCCTGCGCTGCGGCGGCGGGGTGATCGGCGCGGTGATCGACGAGATTTGCGGCGTGGTCGAACTCGACGCCGGCGCGCAGTCGCCGCTCGCCAGCGTCGATCGGGCCGCCGGCAGCCTCGCCAGCGCAGGCTTCATCTACGAAGGCCGGGCCGGCGCGGTGCTCGATACCGACGCGCTCGCGCGGCTGCCCGGGCTCGTCGTGACGACCGACCACACGGTCGACCGCACGCGCCATGCCGAAGTGGGCGAGCCGATCCTGCTGTTCGACTGCGGCGGCATCCCGCTCGGCCTTCCGGCGAGCGCGGTCGAGGCCACCGTCCCGCTCACCCGCCTCGGCGCCCCGGCGGCCGAGACGCCGCTGTGGATCGGCGTGCTCGAACACAACGGTCGGCGCATCCCGGTGGTCGATACCCTGCGCCTGCTCGGCCTCGGCCAGACCGGCCGGGTCAGCGAAAGCGCGAGCATCGTGCTGCGCATGCCCGACCGGCGGCTGGTCGCGCTGGCGATCGACCAGGTTCGCGACATGCGCCGGGTGCGGGGCGAGGAAACGATGGCGCTGCAGCAGTTCCGCCTCGGCGAACCCGGCATGCTCTGCGGGCTCTATCGCGCCGAGCGGGACCACCTGCTGATCGCCGCGACGGCCTGCGAGGCGGACGAGCGGCTGGTCGCGCTGTCGATGATCGAGGAGGAAGCGAGCCTTGCCGCGCAGGCCGGCGACTTCGCCGCGCTCGGCCGGATCGAACCGTTCCTGATCGCGCTGCTCGGCGAGGCGATCTGCGCGATCCCGCTCGCCCAGGTCGAGGAGATCATCCCTGCGCCGGTCGACCGCATCGAGCTCGGCGCGGGCGGCTTTGCCGAGGCGCTCGTCGCCTATCGCGGTCGCGGCGTGCCGCTGGTCGACCTTCCGGCCCGGCTCGGCATCGCCAGCGCCGGCGCCAACGCCCGCCAGCACCGCCCCATCGCCATCCTTGCCGAGCACCACGATCACCACATGGGCTTCCTGATCGACGGGCTCGTCGCGGTGGAGCGCGTCCAGCTGCAGCGCCTCGCCGCCACGGGCAACGGCGCGCGGGTGCCCGCGGCCACCGTGCGCCTGCCCGATGGCCGGACCTGCGAGGTCATCGACCTGTCCGCGATCATCCTCGCCGAACGCGAGGCCGCCGCCCGCGCCGCCTGACAGGCGCCGCCGACGCAGCGGCCGGGGCGGCACTGCCGGGTGGGCCACCGGGTGGCGATCGGGTTTGCACCCGCGCCGAAGCCGGGGCAGAAGGCGCCCCGCCATGCCTTCGCTTCCCTGCCGCGCCCGCTTCGCGCGCCCTGCCCCGCGTCCGATCCTTGCGACCGCAGCCCTGCTCGGCGCGATGCTGCTGGCCTCGTGCGCGCCGCGCCCGTCCTCGCTCGCGCACGCGCTGCCGCCGGCGCCGGCGCGCGACTGGGCGTTCGAGGGCAGCGACCTCGCCGCCGATCCGGCGTTCCGCTTCGGCAAGCTCGCCAACGGCATGCGCTACGTGATCCGCCGCAACGCCACCCCGGTCGGCACCGCGATCGTGCGGCTGAACGTCGCCACCGGCTCGCTCGACGAACGCGACGACGAGCGCGGCTTCGCTCACTTCGTCGAGCACATGGCGTTCAACGGCAGCACCGCCGTGCCCGAGGGCGAGATGGTCAAGCTGCTCGAGCGCAGCGGCCTCGCCTTCGGCGCGGACACCAACGCGCAGACCGGGTTCGAGCACACGCTCTACATGCTCGACCTGCCGCGAAACGATCCCAGGCTGCTCGACACCGCGCTGATGCTGATGCGCGAGACCGCGAGCGAGCTGCGCTTCGATCCGCAGGCGGTGGCGCGCGAACGCGGCGTGGTGCTGTCCGAGCTGCGCGACGGGCAGGGCTACGCGCTCGACAACCTCAAGGACCAGCTCGCCTTCTTCTATCCCCGGGCGACCTATCGCAACCGCCTGCCGATCGGCACCGTGCAGACGCTGGAGGCGGCGACCGCGGACCGGCTCAAGGCGTTCTGGGCGCGCGAATACGTGCCGGCCAAGGCGACCCTCGTGGTCGTCGGCGATTTCGATCCGGCGGTGGTCGAAGCGGCGATCCGCGCGCGGTTCGACAGCTGGCGCGCGGCGCCGGTCGCGCCGCGGCCCGACCAGGGCCAGGTGCTGCCCCGGCAGAAGGGGGCGAGCGACGTCTGGGTCGATGCACCGCTCTCCGAGCGCGTCACCGCCTCGCGGCACGGACGCTGGATCGACGAGCCCGACACGATCGCGACCCGCCGCGCCAACCTGCTGCGCCAGATCGGCTATGGCGCGATCAACCGCCGCTTCGTGCGCCTGACCCGCCAGGTCGCGCCACCGTTCCGCGGCGCGGGGTTCGGCACCAGCGAGGTGTTCAAGATCGGGCGCACCACCAACCTCATCGTCGATACCGAGGACGGCGGCTGGGCGCGCGGCCTCGCCACCGCGGCGCAAGTGCTCGACGAGGCGCTGCGGCAGGGTTTCACCGAGGCCGAGGTCGCCGAGCAGCTGGCGATCGTCCGCACCGGGATCGAGAACGCGGCCGCCTCTGCCGACACGCGCAGCAACGGCGCGCTCGTCGCCGCCGCGCTGGCGCTGGTGCGCGACGAGCAGGTGCCGACCACGCCGCAGAGCGCGCTCGACCGGTTCAACGCCTTCGCTCCCTCGATCACCCCGGCCGCGGTGCTCGCCGCGCTGAAGGACGAGGCCCTGCCCTTGCGCGATCCGCTGCTGCGCTTCCAGGGGCGCACGCCGCCGAAGGGCGGCGCCGCGGCGTTGCGCAAGGCGTGGAACCACGCGCGCGAACAGGCCGACCCCCGCGCCGCCTCGGCGGTCGGGGGCAGCTTCGCCTATGGCGATTTCGGACCCGCCGGCGCGGTCGTGGCCGATGCGACCGACCCCGCCTTCGGCATCCGCACGATCCGCTTCGCCAACGGCGTCCGCCTCAACCTCAAGCGCACCACGATCGAGACCGACCGCATCCAGGTCCGCCTCTCGCTCGACGGCGGCGAACTGCTCGAGACGCGCGAGGATCCCACGGCGGTCGAGCTGACCTCGGTGCTCGCGATGGGCGGGCTCGGCAAGCACAGCCAGGACGAATTGCAGACGCTGCTCGCCGGGCGCTCGGTGTTCAACGGCATCGCCGCGAGCGGCGAGACCTTCCTCGCTTCGGGAACGACCACCCGGCGCGATCTCGCGCTCGAACTGCAACTGCTTGCCGCGACCATCACCGACCCCGGCTATCGCCCCGAGGCCGAGGTCCTGTTCCGCCAGAACATGACCAACTTCTTCGCCCGCCGCGATGCGACGCCCGGCCTTGCGCTGGCGAACGAGCTGAGCGCGATCCTCACCGACAACGACCCGCGCTTCACCCTGCAGAGCGAGGAAACCTACCAGAAGCTGACGTTCGAGGACCTGCGCCGGCGCATCGCCGACCCCTTCGCCCACGGCGCGATCGAGCTCGCGCTGGTCGGCGACTTCGACGAGGCGCAGGCGATCGACCTCGTCGCGCGGACCTTCGGCGCCCTGCCGCCGCGCGCGGCCGAGTTCGCCCCGCGCGAAGCCGCGCGCGAGCGCCACTTCACCGCGCGCCGCGACCTCGTCGTGATCCGCCACAAGGGCGCGGCGAACCAGGCGATCGTGCGGCTGGTCTGGCCGACCACAGACGATGGCGACGCGCTCGAGACGCTGCGGCTCGAATTGCTGCAGGAAGTCGCCGGGATCGAGGTGACCGACACCGTGCGCGAGCGCCTCGGCAAGTCCTATTCGCCCGGCGCCAGCTCGGCGATGTCGCGGGTCTACCGCGGCTGGGGCACCTTCACGCTCAACGCCTCGGTCGATGTCGCCGACATCGCCGCGACCCGCGCCGCCTTTGCCGAGACGGTGCAGGGCCTGCTCGCCGCCCCGGTCGATGCCGACGTGCTCCAGCGGGCGCGGGCGCCGATGCTCGAAAGGCTCGACAACGCGCTCAAGGGCAACGGCGGCTGGATGGCGCTTGCCGAGCGCGCGCAGTCGCGGCCCGACCGCCTCGACCGCTTCGCCAGGGCGCGCGCCCGGCTTTCGGCGATCACCCCGGCCGAGCTTCAGGCGACCGCACGCAAGTGGCTCGGCGCAAGGCCGGTGACGGTGCTGGTCCTGCCCGACGGCGCGCCTGCGCCGAAGGACTGAGCGCCAGGCGTCAGGCGACGGTGTCCTGGTAGCGGCGCACCGCGACCGTGCCGAGCACCAGCAGCATCGCGGCAAGCACGCCCAGCTGCGGCGCGGCGTCGGCGAAAGTCCAGCCCTTGAGCATGATCCCGCGCACGAGGCGGATGAAATGCGTGGTCGGCAGCACTTCGGCCAGCCACTGCGCCCACAGCGGCATGCCGCGGAACGGGAAGGCGAAGCCCGACAGCAGGATCGAGGGCATCATGTAGAAGAAGCTCATCTGCATCGCCTGCAACTGGCTCTGCGCCAGCGTCGACAGGGTGAAGCCGAGCGCGAGGCTGGTGACCATGAACAGCAACGTCGCAACCAGCGTCAGCCCGATCGAGCCCATGAACGGCACCTCGAAGATGACCCGCGCCGCGATCAGGATCACCACCATCTGCACCACGCCGATGAACAGGTAGGGCACGATCTTGCCGACCATCACCTCGAACGGGCGCAGCGGCGTCGCCAGCAGGTTCTCCATCGTGCCCTGCTCGACCTCGCGCGTGACCGACAGCGCGGTGAGCATGACCATCGTCATCGACAGCACCACCGCCAGCAGCCCGGGCACGGTGTTGTGGCTGGTGATCCCTTCGGGGTTGAAGCTGCGGTGGAGCACCACCTCGACCGGGCCGGCGCCCTGCGCGCGCAACGCCAGCGGGCCGATCAGGTCGTGGCTCAGCGCGCCGGCCACCGCCTGCTCGACCGCGCCGAGCGCGTTGCCGGTGGCGGCGGGATCGGTCGCGTCGGCGGTGACCAGCAGCTGCGGCCGCGCGCCGCGCACGAGGTCGCGGCCGAAGTCGACCGGCACGGTGACCACGAACTGCACCTCGCCCTGCGACAGCAGTCGCTCGCCCTCGCCCGGCGTGTCGACCACCTGCACCACGCGGTAGTAGCTGGTGTTGCGCAAGGCGGCGACGACCGAGCGCGCGAAGGGCGAGACATCGTTCACCTCGACCGCCATCGGCAGCGCGCGCGGGTCGTTGTTGATGGCAAAGCCGAAGATCATCAGCTGGATCAGCGGCATCGCCAGCATCATTCCGACGGTGCCGCGGTCGCGCGTCATCTGGCGGATCTCCTTGAAGATCATCGCCAGGATGCGCTGGACCACGGCCCGCCGGCCGCTCGTCGCGCGCAGCGGAGCGCGGCGGGGCGCGGTCATGGCGCCACCACCACCGAATTGTCCTGCGCGCCGCGCATCAGGTGGATGAACACGTCCTCGAGGCTCGGCTCCACCTCGCGCCAGGCGATCGCCTCGGCCCAGGGCGCGACCGCCGCGCGCAAGGCCGCGCGGTCGGGTCCGCAGACGTGGATCGCGGTGCCGAACGGCGCGGCCATGGCGACCCCCGGCCGCCCCTCGATCTCGGCGGCGAGCCGATCGGCGCCGCGCCCGTCGGCAAGCCGTCCCTCGCCCTGCAGCGCGTGGAGGTGCGAATCGCGGATGACCTCGTCGATCGTGCCGCGCGCCAGCATCCGGCCATAGGCGATGTAGGCGATCTCGTGGCAGCGCTCGGCCTCGTCCATGTAGTGGGTCGAGACGAGCACGGTCATGCCTTGCGCGGCCAGCGCGTGGATCTGGTCCCAGAACTCGCGCCGCGCCTGCGGGTCGACGCCGGCGGTGGGCTCGTCGAGCAGCAGGATCTCGGGCGAATGCAGCACGCAGGCGGCCAGCGCCAGGCGCTGCTTCCACCCGCCCGACAGGCTGCCGGCGAGCTGTTGCCCGCGCGTGGCGAGGCCCAGCCGCTCGAGCGCCTCGGCGACCCGCTCGCGCCGCCGGTCGAGCCCGTGGACGCGGGCGAAGAACTCGAGGTTCTCGGCGATCGTCAGGTCGGCGAACAGGCCGAACTTCTGCGTCATGTAGCCGACGCGTTCCTTGATCGCGGCGCGTTCGCGCAGCATGTCGAAGCCGAGCACCGATCCCGTGCCGCCATCGGGGATCAGCAATCCGCAGATCATCCGCAGCGTGGTCGTCTTGCCCGAACCGTTGGGGCCGAGGAAGCCGCAGATCCGCCCGCGCCCGACGGCGAGGTCGACCGCATCGACCACCGTGCGCCCGCCGAAGCGCTTGGTCAGGCCGCGGACCGCGATGACCGGCGCCTCGCCCGCCTCGGCCGGGCCGCTCACGGCGGGGTGATCGCGACGGGCAGGCCCGGCGGCAGCGGCCGGTCGGCCGGTAGCGTGGCCTCGACCAGGAACACCAGCTTGGCGCGGGCGCGTTCGCTGTAGATTACCGGCGGCGTGAATTCGGGCCGGGGCGCGATGTAGCGGATCGTCGCGGTGCGCTCGCCCGCGCAGCCGTCGCAGGTGAAGCGGACCTGCGCGCCGGGGCGCAGTCCTGCGATGCGCTGCTGCGGCACGAAGAAGCGCAGCTTGCGCCGGTCGGCGGGGAGCAGTTCGACCACCGGCTGGTTCGCCGGGACCCATTCGCCGGGATTGAAGAAGGTCTGCTCGATCGTCCCGCCCACGGCGGCGCGCGGTTCGATCTCGGCGCGGCGGCGCTGCTGCGCGGCGAGCGCGGCCTGCGCGCCTGCGACTCCGGCGGCCGCGGCGGCCTGCTGCTGCGCACGCCCCGCGCTCAGCTCGCCGCTGCGCTCCTCGGCCTGCGCCTGGCGCAAGCTGGCGGCGGCGACATCGCGCGCAGCGCGGGCGGCATCGAGCTGGGTGCGGCTGGCAAAGCCCTTGGCGGCAAGCGCGGCGAAGCGGCGATAGTCGGCCTCGGCCCGCGCCAGCTGTGCCCGCGCCGAGGCCTGCGCCGCGCGCGAGACGTCGAGTTCGGGCGCGCGCTGGCGCGCCTCGGCGAGATCGGCGCGCTGCGCCTCGGCATTGGCGAGCTCGGCGCGCGCCTGCGCGGTCGCGGCGTCGCTGGTCTGCGGATCGAGCGCGAACAGCACGGTCCCGGGCGCGACCGTGCCGCCACGCTGGACCGGCAGCGTCGACAGCGTGCCCGACACCGGCGCCGCGACGTAGAGCGCCTCGCCCTCGACATAGCCGAGCCAGGCCTCGGGCTTGTCGCGCGGGGTCAGCACGAAGGCCGCGCCGCCGGCAAGGGCGAGCGCGCCGAGCGCGAGCACGGGCCGCGGCGGGGTCTTCACCGCGCCTCGCCCCGGCCCGCCGCGAGCCCGTCGATCACCAGGTCGGCATGGAGCGCGGCCATCGCTTCGACGTCGATCGGCGGCGCGCCTGCCGGCTCGAACACGTTCTTCCACAAGGCGGTCATGATCACCCCGCCCGCCACGCTGCGCGCCGCCAGCACCGGGTCGGCGCAGATGAACTCGCCGCGGGTGACGCCGTGGCGGATGATCCGCTCGACCACGTCGAGCACGCGCGCCACGCCCTCGTCGTGATAGCTGCGCACGAGGTCGGGAAACTGCCGCCCCTCGCCCACGATCAGCCGCGGCAGGAAGGCAAGGTCGGGCCGGGTGAGCCTGACGAAGGCCGCGCGCAGGAAGCCGCGCAGCGCATAGGGTCCGGGCACGTTGCCGAGGTTCTCGGGCAGGCCCACCGGCAGCACCTCGCCCACCAGCGCATGGACGAGGCCGCGGAACACCGCCTCCTTGCTGTCGAACATCAGGTAGAGCGCGGGGCGGCTGATGCCGACCTTGGCCGCGACATCCTCCAGCCGCGTTCCGGCAAAGCCCTTTTCGGCAAAGGCCTCGCGCGCGGCTTCGAGGATGCGGGCGCGGCGATCGGCTGGGGTGATGCGGGGCATGGCGCGCTTATAACTGACACGCGCGTCAGATAAAAGAGGCGCGTGGCGCCATCGCTTCCGCGAAATTGTCCCTGCACGATCAATGTCTTGAGAGAATTTCCGGAAAGATCGTCCGGTCCGGGCAAAATTCCATCGAATCCGTACAATCAAATCTCCGAAACGGTGACATAACCCACTGTAGAAATGCCGGGGGTCTGGCTGTGGCCGCCGCGTTTTTCAGGATCACCCGCAGCATCGGAGCATCGGCTTCGGTGACGCAAGAGGATGCGCCTGCGATCCGGGCACGAAGGGGACCGAAATGACCACGCGCTTTTCTGAAAATATTGTGACCGACTGGTATTCGATCGTCCTGCAGGGCAACGACACGCTCATCGCCCCGGTCGGCTACCAGGTGACCTCGACCGGCGAATCCGCGGTGTGGGGACAGGGCACCGACCACCGCTTCGTCGTCGGCGGCTCGCTGTCGGGCGCCGAGGCCGCGATCCGCGTCGACGACGCAGCCTCGCGGCTGACCGTAACCTCGACCGGGCAACTGACCGGGGACCTCTACGGCGTGCGCCTGCAGGGCGGCTTCGTCCGCGTCGAGAACCGGGGCGAGATCGTCAGCCTCGACGGCGCGGCGATCTACCTGGACCAGGCAAGAGTCGACAATCCCGGCTCGCCGCCTTTGCAGCCGGTGGTGGCCGACGATACAGCGCCTTTGTTCCGCGTGCGCAACTACGGCACGATCAGCGGGGTCGTCGGCATCGAGACCCACACCGGCCGGGCGACGATCGTCAACGAGGGCCTGATCACCAGCACCGATACTTTCGCGATCCAGACCGACACCCTGGCCGACAGCCTGCTCAACCTCGGCCGGATCCGCGGCGACGTCGCGCTCGGCGCGGGCAACGACACGCTGACCAACGAGGCCACGATCTTCGGCGACGTCGATCTCGGCGCCGATGCCGACAGCTTCGAGAACACCGGCACCATCCGCGGCTCGGTCCTCGCCGGCGACGGCGACGATACGCTCGAACATGCCGCCGGCACGATCGACGCGATCGACCTCGGCAACGGGCGCAACGCGCTCGTCAACGCCGCGCGGATCAAGGGCGCCGTCACCGGCGGCGACGGCGACGACACCGTGACCAACGCCGGCGGGCGCATCGACGAGATCGCGCTCGGCGCAGGGGCGAACACGATCGTCAACGAAGGCGGGCGGATCGGGCGGATCTCGGCGGGCGACGGCGGCAACACCATCGTCAACCGCGGCCGCATCGACACCACCGTGCTGCTGGGCACCGGGCTCGATTTCTTCGACAATTCCGGCGCGACCGGCCCGAACGCGGTGAGCGTCTCGATGGGCGGGGGCAACGACATCTTCGTGGCCGGCGCGGTGATCGAGGCCGTCTCTGCCGGCGCCGGCATCGACCGGCTCGATTTCAGCCGCTCCGCCGGGGTCACGCTGGCGCTCGACGGATCGTTCGCCAACGACGGGGCCGCGAAGGGCGACGTCTTCTCGGGGTTCGAGAACGTGACCGGTTCGGCCACCGAAGCCAATCTCCTCGCCGGGGACGGCAACGCCAACGTCCTCGTCGGCGGTGCGGCGGGCGACATCCTGACCGGCCTCGCCGGCAACGACACGCTGACCGGCAACGACGGCGACGACCAGCTCGTGGGCGGCGACGGCAACGACCGCATCGACGGCGGCGCGGGCAACGATTCCGTTTCGGGCGGCGCGGGCGACGACCTCGTCAACGCGGGCGCGGGCGCGGACATCATCCGCGGCGACGAAGGCGCCGACACGATCAACGGCCAGGACGGCAACGACAACGTCAACGGCGGCAGCGGCAACGACATCATCAATGGCGGCGCCGGCGTCGACCTGCTCGACGGCCAGGACGGCGACGACGTGATCAACGGCAACGAGGACAACGACCAGATCCTCGGCCGCTCCGGCGCCGATGCGCTTTCGGGTGGCGCGGGCGACGACGAAATCAGCGGAGGTACCGAGAACGACACGATCAAGGGCGATGACGGCCGCGATACGCTCAATGGCGATGAGGGCAACGACCGGATCGACGGCGGACTCGGCCGCGACCGGATCTTCGGCGGCGCGGGCGACGACACGCTCAACGGCAACGAGGACACCGACGTCATCAACGGCGATGCCGGGAACGACGTGATCAGCGGCGGCGCGGGTAACGACAATCTCGGTGGCGACGATGGCAACGACACACTGAACGGCGACGAAGGCGAAGATCTCGTCTCAGGCGGCGCGGGCAACGACACGCTGAACGGCGGCACCGGCGCGGATGACCTGAGAGGCGAGGCCGGAGCCGACACGATCAACGGCGGCAACGATAACGACCTCCTGCGCGGCGGCGGCGACAACGACACGCTCAACGGCGACGGCGGCAACGACCGCCTGATCGGCGAGGACGGCAACGATACGCTGAACGGCGGGGCGGGCAACGACTTCATCGTCGGCAGCGCCGGCGACGACACCTCGACCGGGGGGACCGGCAGCGACACGTTCAGCTACGCCGTGCTCGAGTTCAAGGACAAGATCACCGACTTCAGCCATGCCGAAGGCGACAAGATCGAAGTCTCGAAGATCGATGCCAACGCCAATGTCACCGGCGACCAGGCGTTCACCTTCATCGGAAGCCAGGGCTTCCACAACATCGCGGGCGAACTGCGCGTGGTGACGGTCTCGGGAACGACCGCCGTGAGTGGCGACGTCAACGGCGATGGCCAGGCCGATTTCACGATCAGCCTGACCAACGGCGCGGCGCTGGTCGTGGGCGACTTCGTGCTGTGACGGGATGGTGCGGCACGGCCCTGCGCGATCGGGTCCGCGCCGCGCCCCCTCGAGCCTGCGCAGCGGGGCGCGTCGCCGTGCGCCTCGTCGCCCACCCGCTTGCTCCCTTGCGCGCCGCCCTGTAGAGCGCGGGCCAACAACCAAGCCATCCCCCGAAGGACCAAACATGGCCGCGCAATACGCCTACGTCATGAAGAACATGACGAAGACCTTCCCCGGCGCGCAGAAGCCGGTGCTCAACAACATCAACCTGCAGTTCTACCAGGGCGCCAAGATCGGCATCGTCGGCCCCAACGGCGCGGGCAAGTCGACGCTGATCAAGATCATGGCCGGGGTCGACAAGGATTTCACCGGCGAAGCCTGGCCGGGCGAGAACATCACCGTCGGCTATCTCGAGCAGGAGCCCCAGCTCGATCCGACCAAGACCGTGCTCGAAAACGTCAAGGACGGCGCGCGCGAAGTGGCCGACCTCGTCGACCGCTTCAACGAGATCAGCAACATCATGGCCGATCCGCCGGAAGACGCCGATTTCGACGCGCTGATGGAGGAAATGGGCGACCTGCAGGGCAAGATCGACGCGGTCGACGGCTGGACGCTCGACAACCAGCTCGAGATCGCAATGGAGGCGCTGCGCTGCCCGCCGGGCGACTGGAGCGTGGAAAGCCTCTCGGGCGGTGAGAAGCGCCGCATCGCGCTGACCCGCCTGCTGATCCAGAAGCCCTCGATCCTGCTGCTGGACGAACCGACCAACCACCTCGACGCCGAAAGCGTGCAGTGGCTGGAAAACCACCTCAAGGAATATGCGGGCGCGGTGCTGATGATCACCCACGACCGCTACTTCCTCGACAACGTGGTCGGCTGGATCCTCGAACTCGACCGCGGCTCGTACTACCCCTACGAAGGCAACTACTCGACCTATCTCGAGAAGAAGGCCAAGCGGCTCGAGCAGGAAAGCCGCGAGGAAAGCGGCAAGCAGAAGGCGCTGCAGCGCGAACTCGAATGGATCCGCCAGACCCCGGCGGCGCGCCAGACCAAGAGCAAGGCCCGCGTGCGCAAGTTCGAGGAACTGCAGAACGCGCAGGACAACCGCCCCGTCACCAAGGCGCAGATCGTCATCCAGGTGCCCGAACGCCTCGGCGGCAAGGTTATCGAGGTCAAGAACATCTCGAAGGCCTATGGCGACAAGCTGCTGTTCGAGGACCTGTCGTTCACCCTGCCGCCGGGCGGCATCGTCGGCGTGATCGGGCCGAACGGCGCGGGCAAGTCCACGCTGTTCAAGATCCTCACCGGCAAGGAACAGCCCGACAGCGGCACGGTGGAGATCGGCTCGACCGTCCACCTCGGCTATGTCGACCAGAGCCGCGACGACCTCGATCCGAAGAAGAACGTCTGGGAGGAAATCTCCGACGGGCTCGACTACATGGTCGTCAACAAGCAGGACATGAGCACGCGCGCCTATGTCGGCGCGTTCAACTTCAAGGGCCAGGACCAGCAGAAGAACGTCGGCAAGCTCTCGGGCGGTGAACGCAACCGCGTGCACATGGCCAAGATGCTCAAGCAGGGCGGCAACGTGCTGCTGCTCGACGAACCGACCAACGACCTCGACGTCGAAACGCTCTCGGCGCTCGAAGACGCGATCGAGAACTTCGCCGGCTGCGCCGTGGTCATCAGCCACGACCGCTTCTTCCTCGACCGCCTCGCCACCCACATCCTCGCGTTCGAAGGCAACAGCCACGTCGAATGGTTCGAAGGCAACTTCGAAGCCTACGAGGAAGACAAGCGCCGTCGCCTCGGCGACGCCGCCGACCGCCCCACCGCGCTCGCCTACAAGAAGCTGACGCGCTGAGCCTCGCGCTCGAAGGCAGTCGAATGGCCCCGCCGGACACGCTCCGGCGGGGTCTTTCGCATCAGGGGGCGACCCAGCCGCCGTGCCATGGCGCGCCGGGTTCCGCCCGCTGCAGCACCGCGCGCGTGCCGCCGCGCGAATCGAGGCGGAGCCAGTCGATCGTCAGCACGCTGACCAGCAGCACCGCGAAGTTGAGGCGGCCGGCGGCGGTCTCGGCGGTGGTGGGACGGCGCGCGGCGAGGGCCTCGGGCAGGCTTGCGCCCGGGGTCGCCGCCGCAACCCCGGGCGCCCGCAGCGCGAGGTAGCAGCGCCGCCCCATCGTCGAGGTCGCGGCCCATGCCGCATCGGCGGCATCCCCTTCGCGTTCGATCCGCGCAACGCCCTTGAGCCGCATCTGAACGCGCGCCGCGGGATCGTACCCCAGCACCGTCACGCGCGGATCGACGCCAAGCGCCGCGACTTTGGGCGCGCGCGCATCGGTGTGGAAGCGCAGCGCGGCGAGCGCCGGGTCGACGCCGCGCAGGACCATGACCCGCGCATCGCCATCGCCGCCTGCCACCACCGGCGCGTGCATCGCGTGGCGCCGCGAGGCGACCGCCGCCGCCAGTTGCCGGTACACCTCGGCAGGAAGCGCATCCGTGGTTTCCACCATCGACCTATTCACTTTGACATAGAGAAACCTGAACGAAAAGCGCTAGGCCGGTTCAGGACCATGACAGCGCGTCGAGCGTAGAGCGATAGCACACAACGCCGCGAATGGATCGCGGCGCCGCGTATCCGGAGAGATGGCCATGCGTGCCAAGTCCTTCCTCAAGACCGGCATCGGCGCCACACTGGCGCTTGCCACCCTCGCCTCGGCGCTGCCCGCGCAGGCGCAGGAGCGCGAACGCGGCGACCGTCGCGAGCGCAGCGAAATCCAGGGCCCGCGCGGCGGCTTCGACCGCCCGGCGCCCCAGGTCCGGCAGGAGGCGCCGCACGGCATCGCCCGCGACTGGTCCAATGCCGGCGCCGCCAACCGCCCGCAACCCGCCTGGCGCGGTCAGCAGGGCGGCGTGTCGCAGCCGCAGGCGCCGCAGCAGGTCCAGAACCAGCCTGCGCAGCGCGGCTGGGACGGCCAGCGCTGGAACGGCGACGGCTCGCGCCAGAGCACGCCCCGGCCCGGCTGGAACGGCGCCGGACAGCGCCCGGCCTGGTCGAGCAACGACAACGCGCGTCACGACAACGACCGCTGGAACGGCGAGCGCCGGGACGGCGACCGGCGCTGGGACCGCGACTGGCGCGACAACGACCGCCGCGACGCCGACCGGGATCGGGACCGCGACCGGGATCGCGACCGCTGGCGCGACAACGACAGCTGGCGCCGCGACGCCGACCGGCGCTGGGACAACGACCGCCGCTGGGACAACGACCGCCGCTGGAACGACTACAACCGCTGGGGCAATTACCAGTATCGTCGCTGGAACAACGACTGGCGCCGCGACAACCGCTACAACTGGTATGCCTGGCGCAACCAGAACCGCAACATCTTCCGCGGCGGTTATTACTACTCGCCCTATCGCAACTACAGCTACAGCCGGTTGAGCATCGGCATCACGCTGGGATCGCCGTTCTATGCCGATCGCTACTGGATCAGCGACCCCTGGGCCTACCGCCTGCCGCCCGCCTACGGACCGTACCGCTGGGTGCGTTACTGGGACGACGTCCTGCTGGTCGATACCTACACCGGTCGCGTGGTCGACGTGATCTACGACTTCTTCTGGTAAGTCCTGCCGGACGAGGCGCCGGGAGCGTCGCTGGAAAGGGCCCTGCCGCACGCGCGGCGGGGCCTTTTTCGCGCGTCAGCGCAAGGCGCCGATCGAGCCGAGCACGCGCTGCATAAGCCCGTAGCCATCAGGCGTCAGCCGCACGTAGCGGCGGCGCGCATCGCCGCGATCGTCGGCGCGATAGACCAGCCCCTCGCGCTCGAGGCGGGCGATCCAGCGCAGAATCGTGGTCGAGGGCACGCCCGCTTCGATGCATACGCTCGACACCTGCAAGTCCTCGTTGCGATGACGCGCGAGATACAGGTCGAGCAGAATGTCCCAGCCCGGTTCGCCGAACAGACCCTTGACCGGGTTGGCGGCGTCGCGGCGGCGACGAAGGTCGTAAAGCGCCTTGGCCAGTCGGTAGCTTTCGACTTCGGTATCGACTCTCGCTTCCAAAAAACCGACCTTCCCCGAACCGCAGAGTCGTCGTCTGCCGACATTCTGACGTGTCGCGAATATCCGACCGGTCTAGCGTGAAACCGTTCTACTTCCGCGACCCGAGCGTTACGTAATTACCGAAGAGCGCAGCTTTCACGTGGGTTTGCGCCGCCTCTAGTTAACGGGTTTGTAATCATATTATTCTGGTGAAGTTTCAATGTTTCCTGTCCGGATCGGATGAAAAGGACGGGGAACGGGGAAACGTTTGCGCGACTTTGTTGCGGGTTCTGTGCCGGCCCGCGCCGACAAGTCGCAATCGCAACAATGGCTTGCCCATCGCCCGCACTTGCGGGGCGTCGCGCGCTGCGCCATGGTGCAAGGCACCGACATGCCCTCGCCCCGCCGCGCGCCTTTCCGCGATCCCGATACCCGCGCCCTCGCCGAACTGGGCGAAAGCGTGCGCGCGCGGCTCGATGCCGATCCCCAGGCCTATCGCCTGCCGGTCGAGGGATTCGAGATCTACGGCCTGTCGCAGTTCTTCAGCGCGGCCGAATGCGAGCGGCTGATGCGCATCGTCGACGCCGTGGCGCAGCCTTCGGCAACCTATGGGAACGATGCCTTTTCGGGGCGCACCAGCTACTCGGGCGACGTCGATCCCGCCGATCCGTTCATCCTCATGCTGCAACGCCGGATCGACGACCTCGTCGGCCTTGCGCCGTCCTACGGCGAGACGATCCAGGGCCAGCGCTATACCGTGGGCCAGGAGTTCCGCGCCCACTTCGATCACTTCTCCCCCGACCAGGCGTTCTGGGAAGCCGAGCAGGCGCGCGGGGGACAGCGCAGTTGGACCGCGATGGCCTACCTCAACGCGGTCGAGGAAGGCGGTTCGACCGACTTTCCCAAGGTGCCCCTGTCGATCCCGCCGCAGCCCGGCACGCTGATCGTGTGGAACAACATGAAGCCGGACGGCACGCCCAATCCGCGCAGCCTCCACGCGGGCACCCCGGTGATCCGCGGCACCAAGTACGTGCTGACCAAATGGTACCGGGCGCGCCCGTGGTGGTGACCGGCCCGGCCCCCGCCGCGCGCCCGTCTTCCGCCCCGCGCCTGTCCACCTTGCGCCCGCCGTCCGCGATCGGCCGTGCCGCGCTGGCGCTGGCCGCGGCGCCGCTGCTGGCGCTGACGGGGTGCGCCGGCACGATGCCGCGCCCGGCGCCCGCCCCGCTCCTCCCCGCGCCCGCGCCCGCGCCCGCGCCGGTCCAGCCCGCCCCGAGCGAGCCGGCCGCGGCCCTACCCGCGATGGACGCGCCCGCGCCCGCTGCGCCGGCGGACGATGCGGCGAGGCTCGACCGGCTCTTCGCCGACGATGCGCGCAGCGAACAGGCGCTCGATCCGCTGGCCGGGCTGGAGCGCGGCGAACGGGTCTCGGCCGAGCGCTTCCGCCTGCTGTTCACGCCCGAGCTGGTCCGCCGCCAGCGCGAACTGAACGCCGAAGCGCTGGCGCGGCTCGCGCAGATCGACCGCGCCGGCCTCGACGAGGCGCACCGCATCTCGTTCGACGTGTTCCGGGCCAGCAAGCTCGACGAGCAGGCGCTGCTCGCGCCCGCCACCGTCGCGCTGACCGGGCCGCGCCCGTTCAACCACTTCGGCGGGTTCCACGTCGAATTCCCCGGGCTGGTTTCGGCCGAAAGCGCGATGCCGCTCGACACCCTTGCCGATTACGAAGCACGCCTCGCGCTCGACCGCGCGCTGCCCGACGTGTTCGACACCGCGATCGCCCGTTTTCGCGAGGGCATCGCCAGCGGGGTGACCGAACCGCGGCTGACGGTGCGCAACATGCTCGCCCAGATCGACGCGATCCTCGCCACGCCGCCGGCGCAGTCGACCTTCACCTCGCCGGTCCGCCCGCTGGCGCGCTCGCTGCGCGCGGCCGACCGGCGCGCGCTGGCCGCGGCGTTCCTCGACGTCACGCGCGACCAGGTCTACCCCGCGTACCGGCGGCTGCGCGATTTCCTTGCCGGCGAATACTACGCCGCAGCGCGCGAGGAGCCGGGGCTGTCGGCCATGCCGGGCGGCGAACAGCTCTACCGCACGCTGGTGCGCCAGCACACCACGCTCGACCTCGATCCGGCGGCGGTCCACCGGCTCGGCCTCGCCGAAGTCGCGCGGATCCAGGCCGAGATGGAGCAGGTCAAGCAGGAGCTGGGCTTCGCCGGTCCGCTGCCCGCCTTCTTCGACCGCATCCGGCTAGACCCCCGCTTTCATCCGCGCAGCGCCGAGGAGCTGGCCCGCGGCTTCGAGGCGGTGGGGCGCAAGGTCGATGCGCTGGCGCCGCGCTATTTCGTCCACCTGCCGCGCACGCCGCTGCTGGTCCAGGCCTATCCCGCCTATCGGGCGCAGTACGAGGCCGGCGGCAGCTACAGCCAGGGCGCGCCGGACGGCAGCCGGCCCGGGGTGTTCTACTTCAACACCTACGACCTCAAGAGCCGGTTCCTGTCGGGCGTGACCACGCTCTACCTCCACGAAGGCGCGCCCGGCCACCACTTCCAGATCAGCCTGGCGCAGGAGAACACCGCGCTTCCCGACTTCCAGCGCTTCGGCGGCAATACCGCCTATGTCGAAGGCTGGGCGCTCTATGCCGAGACGCTGGGCTACGAGATGGGCCTGTACAAGGACCCGATGCAGCACTGGGGCACGCTCGACGACGAGATGCTGCGGGCGATGCGGCTGGTGGTCGACACCGGGATCCACACGCAAGGGTGGAGCCGCGAGCGCGCGATCGACTACATGCTCGCCAATTCGGGCATGGGCCGCACCGACGCGACCGCCGAAGTCGAACGCTACATCGCCAATCCCGGTCAGGCGCTGGCCTACAAGATCGGCGCGCTGACGATCCAGCGCCTGCGCCGCAAGGCCGAAGCGGAGCTTGGCGCACGCTTCGACATCCGCCGCTTCCACGACCAGGTGCTGATGAGCGGGGCCTTGCCGTTGCCGGTGCTCGAGGCGAAGATCGACCGCTGGATCGCGCGCGAACGCGCCGCGCCTGCGCCCTGACGCTCGTCGGCCCGGGCTCGGCGGTTCGTCGAGCAAGGCTCGCGCGCGCAGCCGGCGATGACCAGGATGCGGGCAAAATCAGGGAGCTGATCGAATGGTGCGCCGCATTCTTCCGTTCGTTCTTTCCGGCCTCGCGCCGGCCGTGGCCCTCGGGCAGGCACAGGGGCAGGGAGCGGCACAGGCACAGGCACAGGCACCGGCACCGGCTTCGCGCCCCGCCGTCTCGGTCGCGACGCCGGTGGCGCGCGCGGTCGTCGACCAGCTGGCGAGCGCGCTAGAGCGCGATTTCGTCTATCCCGAGACCGGCGCGCGCTATGGCGCGATGCTGCGCGGCAACCTTGCCGGGGGCGCCTACGATGCGCTCGCCGGAAAGGACCTTGCCGACAGGCTGACCGACGACCTGCAGGCGGTCCAGCCCGACGGCCACTTGCGCGTGCGCTTCACCGCCGACGAGGCTCCTGCGGCAACACCGCACTCGGCCTCGGTGCCGCGCCCGGCGCCAATCGAGCAGGCCCGCTGGATCAGCCCGGACATCGCCTTCGTGCGCTACAACCTGTTCACCGGCGACGACGACGAGGTCGCGGCGACGCGCGCCTTCATGGACACCCACGCCGGCGCCAAGGTGCTGATCTTCGATTTGCGCACCCACCGCGGCGGCGGACTCGACGAGATGGACGCGATCCTGCCCTGGCTGTTCGACAAGCCCACCGGGCTCGTGCGCATGGCGACGCGCAAGTCGGTGGCGGCGAGCGGCAACAGCCCGCTGCAGGGCGTGCCCACGCTGCACGAGGTGGCGGGCGATCCCGCCTTCGTGACGCAGGAGCACCGGGTCGAGCCGGGCGCGAACCCGGCGCTGCGCAAGGCGCGGGTCTATCTCCTGACCTCGCCGCGGACCGCCTCGGCGGGCGAGCACTTCACGCAAGCGATGAAGTCCACCCGCCGGGCGACGATCGTCGGCGAAGCCACCGCGGGCGCCAACCATTTCGGCTACGGGCTCGACCTGCCCAACGGCTTTTCCACCTTCGTCCCGGTCGGGAGGACTTTCGATCCGGCGACGGGCAAGGACTGGGAAGGCGCAGGCATCGCGCCCGACATCGCGGTCCCGGCGCGCGAGGCGCTGGCGACCGTGCTGGTCCGCGAAGGCGTGCCCCGCGCCCAGGCGCAGGCGGTGTCCGACGCGCTGATGCCCGCCGCGCCGATGACGCGGCGCTAGGCGCCGACCGGCACCCCGGCGACTTCGTTGACCACCGCCTCGGTGTTGGTGGCGACGTCGTCGACCTGGCCCTGGAGCTGGCCGAGCTTGTTGAAGACCTTGTCGATCTTGCGGTGCAGCCGCAGGATCTCGAGCTGGGTGCGCAAGTTGACCTCGTAGTCGTGGTGCGCGGTCAGGCGGTCCTTCTGCGACTGGCGGTTCTGGCTCATCATGATCACCGGCGCCTGGAGCGCGGCGAGGGTCGAGAGCATCAGGTTGAGGAACACGTAAGGGTATTCGTCCCACTCGGGCACGATCCCGTCGGCGAGCTTCGAATTGATCAGCATCCAGGCGAGCAGCACGACCGCGAAGACGATGATGAAGCCCCACGAACCGCCCACCGCCGCCACCCGGTCGGCGAGGCGCTGGCCGAAGGTCATCTGCACCGCGGCGAGTTCGTCCGCGTCGCAATCCTCGATCTCGCCCGAGGCGACGCGGGCGAGGACGCGCTGCTCCTCGACGCCGAGGTCGTCGAAATTGCGCCCGAGCAGTTCCTCGGCAAGGCTTTCGGCGGTGGGCGCGTTGATCGGCATCGCTGCCCCAACGGGCAGGGGAACCGATTGTTTCCTAACGTTTCCGCAATGTGGGCGCGGTGGCGCTCGCCATGCCCAGCGTCTCGGCGGCGATCTGCTGGAGGCGCACGGTGACGGCGGGGTTCATGCCGAGGTCGTCGGCGGCGCGCTCGCGCGCGCCGAGGCTGCGCGGGTCGACCCCGGTAATCGCGCCGAAGGCGACCAGCGCCTCGAGGTAATAGCCCTCGGTGCTGGCGTGGTACTGGTCCCAGGTCCACAGGTCGACCTGCCCGAAGGCGGTGCCGTCGTAGGGGTTGGGGTCGGCGACCCCGGCCTCGACCGCGCGCATCCACGCCGCGCCCACGGGCAGCGGCGGGCCGAACCGGCTCGAGCCTTCGCCCGCCTGGCGATTGGCCGCAGCGACGGTATCGGCCAGCGCGCCGAGCGGCTTGCCGGACCACGGACTGCCCGGCCGCCAGGCAAGGTCGGCGCGCGGCCAGGTCGAGACCAGCCGCACCGAGACCGCGGGATTGCGCCGCGCCATCATCTCGGCGAGCCGCAGCGCGGCGGCGACATGGCGCGCGGGGTTGCCGGGGCTTGCCGCATCGAGCGTCGAATAGCCCTGGAGCACGACGACGTCCCAGGCGCGGTCGATCCGGCCTGCGCGCTTGTCGAGATGGAAGGCGAGATCCTGCCCGCCCGCGGTCTCGAGGCTGACCTGCCAGTCCTGCCCGGTCTGCTCGGCGAACGTGCGGAACAGCGCGGGCACCCCGCCGATGCCTTCGCCGTTGAGGTCGGTCACCCGCTCTGGATGATAGCGCCGGACCGGCGATCCCTGGCCGTAGGTGAACGAGTTGCCGACGAACAGGACGGTCCTGGCCAGCGCCCCGCCCGCGCCCGAAAGCGCGAGCGCCGCGGCCAGAACGGTCGTCACAAGGCGGCGCTTCACCCCTCGAGCGCCTCGGCAATCAGCGCGCGGGTGTTGGCGATGCCGTAGAGCGCGATGAAGCTGCCCATGCGCGGGCCGGCCGAGGAGCCGAGCAGCGTTTCGTAGAGCGCCTTGAACCAGTCGCGCAGGGTTTCGAAGCCGTAGTGCGGGTCCTTGCCGATCTCGTAGACGATGTTCTGCAGCAGCTCGGCGGTGGCATCGTCGCTGGTCGCGGCGAGTTCCTCGTCGAGCGCGGCGAGCGCGCGCGCCTCGTTCTCCTCGGGCTTGCGACGGCGGAGCGTCGGCGCGACGAAATCGCGGTTGTAGGCGAGCGCGTTGGTGACGAGCCCGTCGAGCGCAGGGTGCGCCGCCGGATCGGCATTCTCGACATAGTTGGCAAGGTACGACCAGACCTGCTCGCGCGTCGCGTGCGCGCCGAGCACGCCGACGAGGTTGAGCAGCAGGCCGTAAGTGACGGGGAGCGCTTCCCCTTCCCCGCCGGAGCCGCCAGCCGCTTCGCCGTTGGCGCGCAGCAGGTGCCAGACCGGGTTGCCGAGTTGCTGTTCGACCGGCTGGGCGGGGATCTTCTCGCGGAACTGCCAGTATTCGTCGACCGCGCGGGCGATCACGCCGGGGTGCAGGCTCTTGGCGCTCTTGGGTTCGCGGAACAGGTAGAAGCCGAGGCTTTCCTCGCTGCCGTAGGTCAGCCACTGCTCGATGGTCAGGCCGTTGCCCTTGGACTTGGAGATCTTCTCGCCGTTTTCATCGAGGAACAGCTCGTAGATCAGGCCCTCGGGCGGGCGCCCGCCCAGCGCGCGGGCGATCTTGCCGCTTTCGCGCACGCTGTCGGTGAGGTCCTTGCCGCACATCTCGTAATCAACGCCGAGCGCCACCCAGCGCATCGCCCAGTCGACCTTCCACTGCAGCTTGGACCGGCCGCCGAGGATCGACTGTTCGACCACCGCGCCATCGGCATCGGTGAAGCGGACGAGCCCGGCTTCGGCGTCGATCACCTCGATCGGCACCTGCAGCACTTCGCCGGTGCTGGGCGAGACCGGCAGGACGGGCGAATAGGTCTTGCGCCGTTCTTCGCGAAGCGTCGGCAGCATGATGCCCATGATGGCGTCGAAGTGGCGCAGCACGCCCCTCAGCGCATCGTCGAAGGCGCCGGAATTGTAGCGGTCCGAGGCCGAGACGAATTCGTAGTCGAAGCCGAACCGGTCGAGGAAGTCGCGCAGCATCGCGTTGTTGTGGTGCGCGAAGCTTTCGTGGGTGCCGAAGGGATCGGGAATGCGGCTGAGGGGCTTGCCGAGGTTGGCCGCAAGCACGTCCTTGTTGGGGACGTTGTCGGGCACCTTGCGCAAGCCGTCCATGTCGTCGGAAAAGGCGACGAGGCGCGTGGGATGGCCGCCCGTCAGGACTTCATAGGCGCGGCGCACGAGCGTGGTGCGCAGCACTTCCTGGAAGGTGCCGATGTGCGGCAGGCCCGACGGGCCGTAGCCGGTTTCGAACAGCACGGGCACGAGATTGCCTTCGGCGTCCTTCTTGCCGCCCGGGAAGCGCTTGACGAGCTTGCGGGCTTCCTCGAACGGCCATGCCTTCGAGGTCTGGGCGGCGGTGAAAACGGCGTCTGTCATGGTGACCGCCCTTTCCCCTTTTGCCGCTGCGAAGGCAAGAGCGAAGGGGCATCGACGACCCCGCCGGGACCAGGGGGGTTGACGGGGTTTACACAGTCCTGTGAAAAAACTTCGACGGGGCGCCCGGGCCAGGAAAAATTGCCACGAAACCGTTGGAAATCTGCGGCAAAGGTTGCTGACATGCCCGTCAGATATCAGCTTGCGGCGCTGTAGGAAAATGCTTCTTCCAAGTAATCAATCAAATCGGTAGACAAACACCGATCCTGTTTCACGAGAGGAATTGCCGATGACCGATCTGTCCAAGGCCCGCCCCGAGACGCTGGCGCTGCACGCGGGCTGGCGCGCCGATCCGACGACGGGATCGGTGGCGGTGCCGATCCACCAGACGACGAGCTACCAGTTCCAGTCGACCGAACACGCCGCCAACCTGTTCTCGCTGTCGGAGCTGGGCAACATCTACACGCGGCTGATGAACCCGACGACCGACGTGCTCGAGCAGCGGCTGGCCGCGCTCGAAGGCGGCGCGGCGGCGGTGGCGACCGCTTCGGGCCAGGCGGCCTCGACCTTCGCGGTGCTCAACCTCGCCCGCGCCGGCGACAACATCGTCAGTTCCACCAACCTCTACGGCGGCACCTGGAACCTGTTCGCCAATACGCTGAAGGACCTCGGCATCGAAGTGCGCTTCGTCGACCCGGCCGATCCCGAAGCCTTCCGCGCCGCGACCGACGATCGCACCCGCGCCTACTATGCCGAGAGCCTGCCCAATCCGAAGCTGGAGGTCTTCCCCATCGCCGAAGTCGCCGCGATCGGGCGCGAACACGGCATTCCGCTGATCGTCGACAACACCGCGGCGCCGCTGCTGATCCGTCCGTTCGACCATGGCGCGGCGGTGGTGGTCTATTCGACCACCAAGTACATCGGCGGCCACGGCACCTCGATCGGCGGGGCGATCATCGATGGCGGCAACTTCGAATGGGACGCGTCGCCTGAACGCCAGCCGCTGCTCAACACGCCCGATCCCAGCTACCACGGCGCGGTCTGGGCGCGCGACATCAAGCCGCTGGGCCCCATCGCCTATGCCATCCGCGCCCGCGTGATCCTGCTGCGCGACATCGGCGCGGCGCTTTCGCCGTTCAACGCCTTCCAGCTGATCCAGGGACTCGAGACGCTGCCGCTGCGGATCGAGCGCCACAGCGAAAACGCGGCCAAGGTCGCCGCCTTCCTGGCCGCGCATCCCAAGGTCACGGCGGTGATCCACCCCTCGCAGGCCACGGGCCGCGCGAAGGAACTGGCCGACACGTACCTGACGCGCGGAGCAGGCGGCCTCGTCGGCTTCGAGCTGGCGGGCGGCGCGGAGGCGGGCAAGCGCTTCATCAACGCGCTGGCGCTGTTCTACCACGTCGCCAACATCGGCGATGCGCGCAGCCTGGCGATCCATCCGGCCTCGACCACCCATTCGCAGCTTTCGCCCGAGGAGCAGGCGGCGACCGGGGTGAGCCCGGGCTACGTGCGGCTGTCGATCGGCATCGAGCACATCGACGACATCCTGGCCGACCTGGCCCAGGCGCTCGACGCGGCCTGACCACGCGCAAGCAGCCGGTAACGCCTGGTGCGTTACTCTCCCCCCTGCCGCTTCCGGGGCCGCTCTCTGCGCTGCCTTCGGAACCGGCAGGGGGACGAGCGATGACCGACGCGGAACTGCAGGAGATCCTGGCGCGCGAACTGCTGCCGGGCGAGCGGCTGGTGTGGCAGGCGCGGCCCGATCCGCGCCGGATGCGCGCGCCGTTCGCGATCTGGCTGTTCGCGGTGCCGTGGACGGTGTTCGCGCTGGCATGGGAAGCCATGGCGCTGGTGCCGCTGTTCGGCGCCGGCGGCACCCCGGGCATGATCCGCTATACCTTCGGCATCGCCTTTCCGATCTTCGGCCTGCCGTTCATCGCCGTCGGCTTCGCCATGCTCGGCGCGCCGTTCTGGGCGCGCGGCGCGGCGGCGCGCTCGATCTACGGGCTGACCGGGCGGCGGATCCTGCGCGTGACCGCGGGGCGCCGGCGCGTGGTCAGAAGCGTGCCGTTCGACGCGATGGGCCCGATCGACGTGCGCGTCGCCGTTGATGGCTGGGGCACGCTGCGGATCGAGACCGGCAGCCACATCGACAGCGACGGCGACCGGGTGACCGAGCGCTTCGAGGTCGAGGCCGTGCCCGACGTCGCCCGGCTGGAAGCGCTGCTGCTGGAGATGCGCAGGACGCGGGCCTGAACGGCTAGCCCGATGTGACGCGGTTGAAACGAATGCGGGGTGTGCGGGGCCGGCCGCTGCGCGGGGCCTGTCATGTGCGATGCGCTTTGTCGGTGTGGGCTGTTCGGCTGTTTCGGACGTTCCGGCGTTTCGGCGCTTCGGCTGATGCTGTCGCTGCGGGCGATCCTGCCGCAGTGTGCGCGGGGTGGCGCTCGAACCACCCCGCGCAGCGCGTGGCGTGATGATGACCGGACGGGGTATCGATCCGGGGACAATCGTCATGCCACGAAATGCCGTCGAGCATTCCTGCAACCCTGATGTAATACTGACATGTATTCGGTAATAATCAATCAGAATTTGCCCCGGCAGCGCAACAAGGGGGGCAAAGATGGGTCCGAATTGCTTCGCTTTGCCGCGCAAGACGAAAAGGCGGCCGTGCCGGGGCACGACCGCCTTCCCGTGGAGACGCTGACTGAAGTATATGAAATAAAGGGGTTTTCTTACTTCAGGAGCGAGAGCACGTTCTGCTGGGCCTGGTTCGCCTGCGCGATCATCGCGGTCGATGCCTGGCTGAGGATCTGGGCCTTGGCCATGGTGGTGGTTTCGGCCGAATAGTCGGTATCGAGGATGCGGCTGCGCGCGTCCGACAGGTTGGTGACGTTGTCGGTGAGGTTGCTGATCACCGATTCGAGCCGGTTCTGGCCGGCGCCGAACGAGGCGCGCGCCGCGCTGACTTCACCGAGCGAGGTATCGACCGAGCCGAGCGTGGTGGTCGCGGCGCCGGCGGCGCTGACGTCGAAGGTGACGGTGGCGATGCCCTTGCTGGTGATGTCGACGGTGTCGCTCGAATTGCCGCCGACCTGGATCGTGAAGGTCGCATCGGCAGTACCGAAGACGTTGTTGCCGTTGAACTTGGTGTTGGCGAGCACGTCGTTGATCTGGGTCGCCAGTTCCTGCACTTCGGCGTCCATGTAGCCGCGGTCGGTGTCCTGGTAAGTGCCCGAGGCCGACTGCACCGCGAGTTCGCGGACGCGCTGGAGCATGTTGGTCACTTCGTTGAGCGCGCCGTCGGCGGTCTGGGCAAGGCTGATGCCGTCGTTGGCGTTGCGGATGCCCTGGCTCATGCCCTTGATCTGCGAGGTCATGGTGGTGGTGATCGCGAGGCCCGCGGCATCGTCCTTGGCGCCGTTGATGCGCTTGCCGGTCGACAGGCGCTCCATCGCGATGCCGGCCATCTTGCCGGCCGCGTTCGAAGCATTGGCCGCCTTGATCGCGGCGATATTGGTGTTGATGACTGCCATTTCCCATTCTCCACTATGGGGCCGGAGAGACGCTCCGTTCCGTGTTCCGAAGCCAAGAACGACCGGCGGGGCGAGGTGTTAAGGGGGGATGGCGACGCCGGCGGGACTTGCCCGCTGTTCCGTTTCCGTTCACTGGAGAGACGCCAACCGGAGCGATGATGGACCCGCTGCCCCTTCCCGCGATTCACGCCTCCCACGGCGGCTGCTGGCTGCGCCAGGGCGACATGCTCGGCGCAGCGACGCGCGGCGTGGGCAAGGGCGAGGCGATCATGGCGGCCTCGGACACGCCGCTGCTGATGCTGAACGCGCCGCTGGTGGCGAGCCGGCTCGGCTATCCCGACCTCTCGGGGCTCGACCTGCTCGAGCTCTTCGCCTTCGTCCACCCGGCGCGCTTCGTGGTGCCGACGGCCAAGGGCCTCGCCCAGGCGCTCGGGCTCGAGCCGCCGGCGGGCGATGCCGCGGTGCCCGAGCTGCTGCAGCGCGCCGCCGCGGCGCTGCTGGCGCAGTGCGAGGCGGCGGACTGGGCCGAGCGCGAGGGCGCATGGACCGCGCTGCAATCGCTGGCGCGGCTGCGCTGGCCCTGGGCGGGGCTGCTCGCCCCCCACGTGCGCAAGCCCGACAAGGCCGAGCGCTGGCTGTTCGCACGGCTGCCGGAATGGGAGGAAGCGCCCGAGCGGCCGCAGCCCGCGCAAGTCGTGCTCGGCGCGGCCGAGATCGGCCTGCGGCTCGCCGCGCTGACCGGCGAGGGCGCCGAGGAGCGGCCCGCGCAGCTCGCCTTCGCCGAGGCCGTGGGCGGCGCCTTCGCGCCGCGCCGGGGCGCCCGGGAGCCGCACGTGGTGCTGGCGCAGGCCGGGACCGGCACGGGCAAGACGCTGGGCTACCTCGCGCCCGCCTCGCTGTGGTCGGGCAGGAGCGGCGGGACGGTCTGGGTCTCGACCTATACCAAGGCGCTGCAACGCCAGCTGCGACGCGAGAGCCGGCGCGCCTATGGCGAGGGCGCGGCGGGCGGCCAGCCGCCGGTGGTGGTGCGCAAGGGGCGCGAGAACTACCTGTGCCTGCTCAACCTCGAGGACGCGCTGCAGGGCGGCTTCCAGGGCCGCGCCGCGATCCTCGCGCAGCTGGTGGCGCGCTGGGCGGCCTATAGCCAGGACGGCGACATGATCGGCGGCGACCTGCCGGGCTGGCTCGGCACGCTGTTCCGCAAGCGCGGCATTACCGCGCTGACCGACCAGCGCGGCGAATGCGTCTATGCCGGGTGCCCGCATTACCGGAAGTGCTTCATCGAGCGCTCGGCGCGCGCGGCGGCCGGCGCGGAGCTGGTGATCGCCAACCACGCGCTGGTGATGGTCAATGCAGCGCGCGGGCGCGACGTCGCCAACCGGCCGACGCGGGTGGTCTTCGACGAAGGCCACCACGTATTCGAAGCGGCGGATTCGACCTTCTCGGCCGCGCTGACGGGTGCAGAGACGATCGAACTGCGGCGCTGGGTGATCGGCCCCGAAGGCAAGTCGCGCGGGCGGCGGCGCGGGCTTTCGGCGCGGCTCGCCGATGTCGCGAGCTACGACGAGCAGGGCGCGCTGGCGATCGCCGAGGCGGTCGCGGCGGCCGAGGCGCTGCCCTCGGACGGCTGGCTGGCGCGGATCGTCGAGGGCACGCCGTCGGGACCGCTCGAGGACCTGCTCGCCGCGGTGCGCGCGCTGGTCCACGCCCGCGACGAGAGCGGCGGCAGCGAGGCGGGCTACGGGCTCGAAACCGAGGTCGCCCAGCTCGACGGGCCGTTCGTCGAGATCGCCGGGCGCGCGCAGGAAGCGCTCGAGGCGCTGCGCCAGCCGCTGGTGCGCCTGGGCCTGCGGCTCGAGGCGCTGATCGAGGACGGGCCGGACTGGCTCGACGGCCCGGCGCGCGCCCGGATCGAAGGCGCGCGCGGCGCGATCGGCTGGAGGAGCGACCTCGTCGGCGGATGGATCGCGCTGCTGGCGCGGCTCGGCGGGCCGGCCGACCGCGACTTCGTCGACTGGCTGGCGGTCGACCGCTCGGACGGGCGCGAATGGGACATCGGCCTGCACCGCCACTACCTCGACCCGATGAAGCCGTTCGCCGAGAGCGTGCTGGCGCCGGCGCACGGCGTGGTGCTGACCAGCGCGACGCTGTGCGACCGGACCAACGAGTCGGGCGGCGACGACTGGGACAGCGCGGTTTCGCGCAGCGGCGCGCAGCATCTGGACGTCGCGCCGCGGCTGTTCGGCGCGGAAAGCCCGTTCGACTATGCCGCGCAAGCCGAAGTGCTGATCGTGACCGACGTGCCCAAGGGCGACATCGCCGCGCTCGCCGGCGCCTATGGCCGGCTGATCGAGGCCGCGGGCGGCGGCGTGCTCGGCCTGTTCACCGCGATCCGGCGGCTGCGCGCGGTCTATGGCCGGATCGCCGACCGGCTCGCCCGCGCAGGCCTGCCGCTCTATGCCCAGCACGTCGATCCGATCGACACCGGCACGCTGGTCGACATCTTCCGCGACGATCCCCGCGCCAGCCTGCTCGGCACCGACGCGCTGCGCGACGGGGTCGACGTGCCGGGCGATTCGCTCAAGGTCGTGGTGATGGAGCAGGTCCCCTGGCCCAAGCCGTCGATCCTGCACCGTGCGCGGCGGCTGGCGGCGAAGGACGCCGGCGGCGGGCAGCGGCACGACGACCGCATCATCCGCGCGCGGCTGGCGCAGGCGTTCGGGCGGCTGATCCGCTCGGGCACCGACCGCGGGCACTTCGTCGTCCTGTCCGCCGCCTTCCCCTCGCGCCTGCTGAGCGCCTTCCCGCCGGGCACGCCGGTGCGACGGGTGACACTCGATGCGGCTTTACAATTGGTCGCCGCCGGTGTTTCAGGGAGCGACCCGGCAGCACCGGCTGCAGCCCTCGACGGAAGGACCACGTGAAGACCCTGGCCCTGTTCCGCCATGCCAAATCGGACTGGAGCGACGCGCGCGCGCGCGACTTCGACCGGCCCTTGAACGCGCGCGGGCAACGCGGCGCGCTGGCGATGGGGCGGCACATCCGCTCGACCGGGCGGCGCTTCGACCGCATGGTCGCCTCGCCCGCGGTGCGCGTGGCCGAAACGATCGAGACCTCGAGCAAGGCCTGGGGCCGCACCTTCCCGGTCGAATGGGACCGGCGCATCTACCTTGCCAGCAGCGCGGTGCTGATGGACCTGCTGCGCGAGATCGGCGGCGACCCGCAAAGCGTGCTGATGGTGGGCCACAATCCCGGTCTCGAGGACCTGATCTTCGACCTCGTGCCCGACGACGGCAGCAGCCCCTTGCGCGACGTGGTGGTGCAGAAGTTCCCGACCGCGACCTATGCGGTGATGGAGCTCGCCATCGACCGCTGGGCCGACCTCGACGAAGGCTGCGCGAAGCTGGTCGAACTGAAGCGCCCGCGCGACCTCGATCCCGAACTGGGGCCCGAACTGCCCGATTGAGCGCGCGAAGGCGGCCTGCCCCTTTGCGAAGCAAGGACGAACCATAGAGATGCGATCCCTGTTGCGCCGCAAGGCGATTGCCGCGACCGAAGACCTGCCCGACCACCAGCGGCTGGCGCGCACGCTGTCGTGGCCGCATCTCATGGCGATGGGCGTCGGCGCGATCGTCGGCACCGGCATCCTCACGCTGATCGGCGTGGGCGCGGATCGGGCCGGGCCGGCCGTGCTGTGGTCGTTCGTCGTCGCCGGGGTGATCTGCGCCTGCGCCGCGCTCGCCTATGCGGAAATGGCGACCGCGATTCCCGCCTCGGGCAGCGCCTATACCTATAGCTACGCGGTGCTCGGCGAGGTCTTCGCGTGGATCGTGGGCTGGTCGCTGATCCTGGAATATTCGCTGGTCGTCTCGACCGTCGCGGTCGGCTGGTCGGGCTATGCCAACGGGTTCCTGATCGGGCTGGGGGTGCACCTGCCCGATGCGCTGGTCCACGGACCGGTGGTCGAGAACGGCGCGCTCAAGCACATCGGGATCAACCTGCCCGCGGTGTTCATCATCGCGGCGGTGGCCGCCATGCTGATGCGCGGGACGCACGAGAGCGCGCGGATCAACAGCGCCCTGGTGGTGCTCAAGCTCGTTACCCTGGCGCTGTTCGTCGCGGTCGCGGCACCGCATTTCGATGCGGCGAACCTGCAGCCCTTCGCCCCGCACGGCTATGGCAGCACGGCCGGCGAAGGCGGGATCAAGTACGGCATGCTGGGCGCAGCGGCGATCATCTTCTTCGCCTTCTACGGGTTCGACGCGATCTCGACCGCAGCCGAGGAGGCGCGCAATCCCGACCGCGACCTGCCGATCGCGATCGTCGGCTCGATGGCCGCCTGCACCGCGATCTACATCCTCGTCGCCACCGCCGCGGTGGGCGCGGTGCACTACACCGCATTCGGCAAGAGCGCCGAGCCGCTCGCACTGATCCTGCGCACCATCGGCAGCCCGGGGATCGCAACCATCGTCGCCGGCGCTGCGGTGATTGCGCTGCCGACGGTGATCCTGGGCTTTCTCTACGGCCAGAGCCGCATCTTCATGGTCATGGCGCGCGACGGGTTCCTGCCAGAAAGCCTCGCCCGCGTGTCGGCGCGCGGCGTGCCGGCACGGATCACCGGGGTGACCGCACTGTTCGTCGCCGCGATCGCCGCGCTGCTGCCGCTCGACCTGATCGCCAGCCTCGCCAATGCCGGGACGCTCTGCGCCTTCGTCGCGGTGGCGCTGTGCGTGCTGGTGCTGCGCCAGCGCGAACCGCAGGCGCGAGCGACGTTCCGCACGCCCCTGCCCTGGCTGGTCTGCCCGGTCGCGATCCTCGGGTGCCTGTACCTGTTCACCGGGCTGCAGACGATCACGCAGACATCGTTCCTTGCCTGGAACGCAGCGGGCCTGGTTTTCTACCTGCTCCATGCCCGCCACCGCGCCCTTGCGGCGAGGACATGACCGGCAGCGGGAAGCCCCCTTGCCCCGCCTCCTAGACCTTGATCGAGCCCAGCCGCTGCGCCCATGCGTTCAAGCCGTCGCGCAGCTTGCGGGTGCGGCTCGCCGGGGTTTCGTCCTCGCAATCGAAGCTGTCGACGATCTCGAGCGTGAAGGCCGCCTCGCCGTGGCGGGTCCATGCGTCCTGCAGGCTGCGGTGCGGGTTGGCGCCCTGGCGCAGGGTGAACCAGACGCGGTTGCGGATGGTGGCCACGTCGGGCGCGGTGCCGGTCCAAACTTCGCCCGTGGCGCTGCAGCGGATCGCGTAGATCCCTGCCTCGACCTTGCGCTGGCGATAGGCGGCGCTGGCCGCCTTGCGATCGGGACCGTGCATGCGAACTCCTGTTTAGACCGGGTGAATTGACTTTATTTCATCCGGGTATATTTATGACGCGATGCGCGATGTCCTGTCAATCCCCTGCTCCGCCTTCGCCGGGTTCACCCGCTTCGCCCACGGCAGCGTGGTCGACGTCGCGCTCGCGCTGCGCGCGCGGCCGCCGGGAGCCGATGATGCGCCGGTCCTGGTCTTCGACGACGTGGCCGGCGGACCGCTCGACCTCGACCTGCGCGGCTCGACCGCCGACGTGGTGCGGCGGCTCGGGGAGCATCCCGCGCTGCGACGGCTGGCGTCGCAGGGGGCGGGCGATGCCGCAGACGAAGCGCCGGACACCGAGGCGGCCCCGCGCGGGCGCGGACGCCCGCGGCTCGGCGTCGTCGCGCGCGAGGTGACGCTGCTGCCGCGCCACTGGGACTGGCTGGCAGGCCAGCCGGGCGGAGCCTCGCAGGCGCTGCGCCGGCTGATCGACGAGGCGCGCAAGCAGGACGCGGGACGGACCGGCGCGCGCGCCGGGCGCGAGCGTGCCTATCGCTTCATGGCGGCGATCGCGGGCGATCTGCCGGGGTTCGAGGCGGCCTCGCGCGCGCTGTTCGCGGGCGACGAGGCGGCGCTCGGCGCGATCCTCGCGGGCTGGCCGCCCGACGTGGCGGCGCATGTGCTCGAGCTGGCGCAGGCCGAGGGCCCGGCGGGCAACGACGCCTAGTCGGCGACCGCTTCGGCGAGGTGGTCGCGGATGGTGGCGAGGTGGCCGGCGAGAATGCGCAGCGCCTCGATCACCTCGTCCTCGCCGCCGCCCGGCGACAGGGCGAGGCCCGGAGCCGGCGAAGGCGCAGGAGATGGCGCGGGAAATGCGGGCAAGGACGGGGCCGGAGTCGGGGCAACATCGGATGCGGCGGGTTGCGGCTTGCCGGCGGCGGCGAGCAGTGCCTGGCGCGCGCCCTTGATGGTGTAGCCTTCGTGGTGCAGCAGCCGGTTGATCTGCTGGACCAGCGCGATGTCCTCGGGCCGGTAGTAGCGCCGTCCGCCGGCGCGGGTGAGCGGTCGCAGCGTGGGGAACTGCTCCTCCCAATAGCGCAGCACATGCTGCTTGAGGCCGAGGGCCTTGGCCACTTCGCCGATCGTGCGCAGGGCGTCCGGCGCCTTGCCGTCGTCGAACACGGCGGCGGCCGGAGTGTCGGGTGGTGGTTCAGCCATCTTTCATCCGGTCAGGCCTCGGCGCAAATGCGGTCCTTGAGCATCTGGCTGGCGCGGAAGGTGAGCACGCGACGCGGGGTGATCGGCACTTCGATCCCGGTCTTGGGATTGCGGCCGATGCGTTCGGCCTTGTCGCGCAGGAGAAAGGTGCCGAAGCCCGAGATCTTGACGTTCTCGCCCTCGCCCAGCGCGTCGCACATGTGGCTGAGGATCGCTTCGACCATCTCAAGCGAATCCGCCCGCGACAGACCGACCCGGCGATTGATGCTTTCCGCGAGATCGGCGCGGGTCAAGGTACCAACAGAACGCATTCTTCCACTTCCCCCAGACGTCAGTACGATCCGGGCGGCGATCATAACGCAGATTCTCGCCAGCGCAATCCAATGCCCTGTCTTAAAAGGAAATGCGTCCCGACGTGAAACTCTTGTGAGCCGCGGGCGCAGCGGCCCCTTGCGGACGGGCTCAGACCCGGGCGAGGCTGGCGCCCCAGGTGAAGCCGCCGCCCATCGCTTCGAACATCACCAGATCGCCCTTGGCGATGCGGCCGTCGCGCACGGCGGTGTCGTAGGCGAGCGGGACCGAGGCGGCGCTGGTGTTGGCGTGGCGGTCGACGGTGACGACCACCTTGTCGATCGGCAGCGACAGCTTGCGCGCGGTCGCATCGAGGATGCGGAAGTTGGCCTGGTGCGGCACGACCCAGTCGATGTCCCGCGCCTCGCGGCCAGCCGCCGCCAGCACTTCGCCGAGCACGTTGGCGAGATTGGTGACGGCGTGGCGGAACACCTCGCGGCCCTTCATCCGCAGCTTGCCGACGGTGCCGGTGGTCGAGGGACCGCCATCGACGAACAGCAGCTCGTTGTGCGCGCCATCGGCGTGGAGCCGGCTGGCGATGATCCCGGGCGCGAGCGGGTCGCTCTCGTCGACCTCCTGCGCTTCGAGCAGCAGCGCGCCCGCGCCGTCGCCGAACAGCACGCAGGTGGTGCGGTCCTCCCAGTCGAGGATGCGGCTGAAGGTTTCCGCGCCGATCACCAGCGCCCGCTTCGCCATCCCGGTGCGCAGCAGCGAATCGGCGGTGGCGAGCGCGTAGAGAAACCCCGAGCAGACCGCCGCGACATCGAAGGCGACGCCGCCGTTGCAGCCCAGCCGGTCCTGCACGATCGTGGCGGTGGCGGGAAAGGTCTGGTCGGGCGTGGCCGTCGCGAGCACGATAAGGTCGATCGACTTCGCATCGACGCCGGCCGCCTCGAGCGCTCGGCGCGCGGCCTCGGTCGCGAGCGAGGCGGTGGTCTCGCCCTCGCCGGCGATGTAGCGCTGGCGGATGCCGGTGCGCTCGACGATCCATTCGTCGGTGGTGTCGACCATCTGCGCCATTTCGGCATTGGTCACGACGCGCTTCGGCAGCGCGGACCCGCTGCCCAGGATCACCGAACGCACGCTCATGCCCCTTCCCCGGAAACCTCTTGTTCTGCGCCTGCCGCCGGCGCCTTGGCGCCGTTGCGCCCGGGCGCGCGGAAGGCCTCGGCCCCGACGCGCGACAGGTCGGCGGCGATCCGCTCGGTCAGGTTCTCCTCGAGCAGGCGCGCGGCCACCGCGACGGCGTGCGCGACACCCAGCGCCGAGGCGCCGCCGTGGCTCTTCACCACCAGCCCGTTGAGGCCGAGGAAGACCGCGCCGTTGTGGTTGTTGGGATCGAGGTGGTGCTTGAGCAGCTCGGTCGCGGGCTTGGAGATGAGGAAGCCGAACTTCGAGCGCAGCGAGGAGGAGAAGCTGCGGCGCAGCAGGTCGGCGACGAAGCGCGCCGCGCCTTCCATCGCCTTCAGCGCAATGTTGCCGGAAAAGCCGTCGGTGACGACGACGTCGACGTCCCCGCGCGAGAGCTTGTCGGCCTCGATGAAGCCGTCGAAGGCGAACGCCAGTTCCTCGCTCGCCGCCTTGAGCGCCGCGGCCGCATCGCGCAGGTTGTCGGTGCCCTTGGTCTCTTCCGAGCCGATGTTGAGCAGGCGCACGCTGGGGGCATCGAGGCCGTGGACGATCCGGGCATAGGCCGCGCCCATGATCGCGAACTGGATCAGGTTGCGCGCATCGCATTCGGCATTGGCGCCGAGATCGAGCATGACGAGATCGTGGTCGCCGAGCGTCGGCAGCAGCGCGGCGAGCGCCGGGCGGTCGATGCCGGGCATCGTGCGCAGCGCAAGCTTGGCCATGGCCATCAGCGCGCCGGTGTTGCCCGCGCTGACCGCGACGCCGGCAGCCCCGCGCTTCACCGCATCGATGGCAAGGCCCATCGAGGTGGTCTTGGCGCGGCGCAGCGCCTGCGTCGGCTTTTCGTCGCCCGCGACGACGTCGGGCGCGTGGAGGATTTCCGACGCGGCGCGCAGGTTGGGGTGATTCTCGAGCGCCCGGGCAATGCGCGCCTCGTCCCCGACGAGCAGGAACTGGAAACGATCGTGGCGGCGACGGGCAAGCGCCGCGCCTTCGATCATCACGCGCACGCCTTCATCGCCGCCCATCGCATCGACAGCGATACGCGGCAGGCTCATCTTCTCGCGATTCCCCCGAGTCCGGTCAGCTTAGAGGCCGACGGCGAGGACTTCGCGACCGTTGTAGTGACCGCAGGCGGTGCACAGGTTGTGCGGGCGCTTGAGTTCACCGCAGTTCGAGCACTCGTGGAAGGCTTCGACCTTCAGCGCATCGTGGCTGCGACGCATGCCGCGACGGCTCGGGGTGGTCTTTCGCTTGGGGACGGCCATCTCGGCACCTGTTCCTGATCAAAAAAGTCGTTGTGTCACGGGCGCGATAGGGAAATCGTCTCCGTCGCACAACCCCTGCGCGACACGCGGCACGAGACGGGAAACGGGGATTCGCCAATCGCGGGCGAAGGCGCGCCTATACGGATTTTGGGATGCTTTGCAAGCGCGGGCGCGCTAGCCTCGCCTTTGGAACGAAAACAGGAGGGGGAGTACCAAAGGCATGTTCCTGCCCATTACCCTGGCCTCGGCAGCCGCCGCGGCCTTCATCAACATCTGGCTTTCGGTGCGCATCGGCATGGTCCGCACCGCCAAGAAGATCTCGGTCGGCGACGGCGGCGACGAGGACCTGGTGCGGCGGATGCGCGCGCAGGCGAACTTCATCGAGAACACGCCGATCGTGCTGGTGCTGATCGGCGCGATCGAGGCCGCGCGCAGCGGCAATCCCTGGCTGATGGGCGTGGCCGGGCTCTATGCGCTCGGCCGCGTGGCGCATGGCGTGGGCATGGACGGCGGGCCGCTCGGCTTCGGCCGCACGGTCGGCACGCTGATCACGATGCTGACCCAGATCGGCCTTGCCGTCTGGGCGGTGACGATCGCGCTCGACATGTGAACCGGGCGGGCGCCCGCGATCCCGGGCGCCCGTCGACCATCGACCGCCGAACGTCAGCTAAGCATGTAGTCGCTGACGAAGGCGTTCATCTTGCGCTCCTGGCCGAACGTGCTGGTCGGCCCGTGGCCCGGAACGAAGCGCACCTCGTTGCCGAGCGGCCAGAGCTTCTGCGTGATCGAATCGATCAGCTGCTGGTGGTTGCCCAGCGGGAAGTCGGTGCGCCCGATCGACCCCTGGAAGATGACGTCGCCGACGATGGCGAAGTTCGACGGGCCATGGTGGAACACGACGTGGCCGGGGGTGTGGCCGGGACAGTGGATCACGTCGAGCACGAGATCGCCGATGGTGACGGTGTCGCCATCGTGCAGCCAGCGGTCGGGCTCGAACGCTTCGCCCTCGATGCCGTACTTGGCGCCATCTTCGTTGAGCTTGGCGATCCAGTAGCGGTCCGCCTCTTCCGGTCCCTCGATCGGCACGCCGAGCTCGCGCGCGAAGATGCCGGTCGCGCCGCAGTGGTCGATGTGGCCGTGGGTCACGAGCAGCTTCTCGATCGTCACGCCGGTCTTCTCGATCGCCATGCGCAGCCGGGCGAGATCGCCGCCGGCATCGATGAACGCCCCGCGCATCGTCTTGGTGCACCACACCAGCGTGCAATTCTGCTGGAGCGGCGTGACGGGGATGATCGCCACCTTCATCGGCGGTTCGGCGGCGGGGGTCTGGGTCGCGTCGGTCATGCGCCGAAGATGGCGCGTGGGGGGACCGATGGCAAGGCGGGGCGGGTGACGCCACTCCTCCACCACCCTGCAGGTGGTCCCCCTCCCCTTGCAGGGGGGATTAGAGCGGCAGGATCAGAGCCTGCCGCCCTTCCAGACGACGCGGCCGACGATCTCGACCTCGGTTACCGCGCGCTCCATGCGGGGATAGGCGGGGTTGTCGCTGATCACCCGAATCGTGCCGGCAGGCCCGCTTTCGAGCCGCTTGACCAGCAGCACGTCGTCGAGCCGGATCACGTGGACCCCGGCGCGCATCGGGCGCGGGCTGCGATCGACGAGGATCTCGTCGCCATCGCGCAAGGTCGGCTCCATCGAATCGCCCTCAACCTCGATCACCGAGAGATTGGCGGGTTCGAGCCCCTGCCCCTTGAGCCAGCGGTTGTTGAAGCGCAGGCGCCCTGCGGGAATCTCCTCGCCCGCCATCGCCCCCGGCCCGGCCGAGGCGCCGAGCGGCAGGCGGGGAATGTCGGCCCATTCGGCAAGCGCGGCGGCAACCTGCCGCTCGGCAGGAGACGCGGGCCGGCGCGCGGGCTGGAGCGGCGCGACGCCGGGCAGGTCGACCACGACGACACCGTCGCGCAACGGCGCGCCCAGCTCGGCCTCGCTCACCCCGAAGAACTCGGCGAGGGTGCGCCGGTCGTTCTCCTCGAGCTTGCGCGGGGAGCCCTTGCGCACGAACTGCTGCAGATAGGTGGTGTTGCGCCCGATCAGCGCGGAGAGCGCCGAGAGGCTGACATTGCGCGCCGTCGCCAGTTCGAGCAGCCGCGCGCGCGGTCCTTCGATGGCATTTTCCGCTGCGGCATCAGCGCCTTCGCCAAACCTTGCCATTTCCTTACTCCGATTTCGAAGGACTTTTCCTAGACGAGTTGGATTTCTCCGTCAACATAGGATTTATCCAACGCCGAGTCTCCGGGAAAAAAGGAAATCCACGATGCTCCTGCCCAAGATCGAAAAGTTCATCGCCGCGACGGGCATGCCCGTCACCAAGTTCGGCCGCCTCGCCGCGCACGACCCCCGCCTGATCGGCGATCTGCGCAACGGCCGCGACCCGCGTCCCGCGATGGTGGAACGCGTGGAACATTTCATGAACAATTATTGGGGGACCGTCCATGCTGCTTGATCTCTCCCTGTTCGGGACCACCGAACCCAAGGCGCCGCGCGTCCGCCCGACGATGGGCGAGCGCCTCGCCGCCGCCATCGCCAGGCTCGCCGGCGAGCGCGCGCAGATCGTCCGCCACGCCGAGACGCCGTGGGCGAGCGTGACCTTTTCGGGGGCGCGCCACAGCCTGGTGCTGCGCTTCGAGGGCTGGGAGGCCTGTGACGACGGCGAGGCGTTCATCGCCGAGCTGCCCGAGCACGAGTTCACCCTGCCCGGCGTGCTCGTCGCCGATGCGGCGGTGGTCCGCAACGACCAGGTGCTGCTGCCCGAGCCGGTGCTCGAGGTCGAAATCGAGCTGCTGCTGCTCAATACGCGGGACTGAGCGCAAGGCGCGGCCCGGCGCCGCGCCCTTCCCCGCCGCCCGCGCCTTCGCTCAATCGATCCGCGAGCGCGCCATCAGCTGCGGCGCGGTTCTCGCCCCCACCCACAGCTTCATGTCGACGCTGTTCGACACCTTGAACGGCTCGCCCCGGCTGTTGAGGAACAGCTCCTCCATTTCCTTGCGGTTGAACGGGCGCGAACCGAGGCGGCCGAACACCGCGATCTGGCCGCCGGTCTCGTCCACCCCGCGATCGCGGTCGAGCCCCTTCGACATCGCCAGCGCCGGCGACGGCGTGCGCGCCCAGGCGATCAGCTCGGGCTTGGGCTCGGGCGCGAAGCCATAGAAGTTGGGCTGGCTCGCCGGGCTGGTCAGCTGCACCACCTTCATCCCGTTGCGGCCATCGGCGACGTAGGCGAACAGCGAGGCGTTGGTCGAGCCGACGATCACGTCCTCGGCATCGTTCAGCTGCCCGTCGGCGGTAAACTGCTGGTAGATCGCCGGGCGCGTCGGCGCGGTGACGTCGACGATGACGAGGCCCTGCGCCTTCGCCGCGACATAGGCGTAAGTGCGCGCGACATAGACGCGGCGCGCATCGGCGAGCGGCACGGTCGCCTGCGGCACGGGCTTCGGCTCGGCAAGGTTGGTCACGTCCATCAGCTCGAGCCCGTTGGCCGTGGTGATCCACAGGTAACGGAACTGCACGGCCGTGGCGCGCGGATCCCTGAGCGGCACGACCGAGGTGATGCTGGGATTGAGGCAAGTGGTCTTGTCCGAAACCTCGCACGGGCGATCGGGCGACCATGCGACCGGCAGGTGGACCGTGACCAGCGCCTTGTCGGTGACGATGTAGGCGTAATCGCCCGCCAGCGTGATGTGGCGCGCGCCGGTCAGCACCCCGCCCGGGTTGAAGGTGAGCGCGCGGGAGAGGAAGTTGTTGCGGAATTCGCCGTCGGCCAGCGTGTCGACATTCACCGCGATCAGCCCTTCGACCGCATCGGTGACGAAGGCGTAGTGGTAGACCGGGCTGAACGGCTGCTCCTGGTTGACCGTGCGCAGCTCGGCCGTGTTGCGGGTGGGCGCGATCGACTGGTTGGTCGGCAGCGCCATGCAGGTGGCGTTGCTGGTCTTCACGTGCGTGTCATGCCCCAGCGGCGAGAACGGCGCGGTGGTGATCCGCTCAGAGAAGCCCTTGTTGGCGACCGCGGCGATGTCATAGGCGCGGAAGCCGCCCGTTCCTTCGGCGACGTACATGTATTCGCCGCGCATCTGCAGGCAGCGCACGGCATCGCCCGTGCCCTTGATAACGTTGGTGAATTCCTCGCGCCCAGTAGTTTCGCCTGACAGCTTGCCATCCAGAATCGCGCCGCGCGTCCAGTCCTTCAGCTCGCGCCCGTTCTTCTCGACGTGCTGGCGGAAGAAGTCAGGATAGGCGTAGCGGTGGAGGTAGGAGCCGATCACCGCCTGCGGTTCGTCCCACTCGGTCACGCGCACCGCCTCGAACCCGCCGGACAGGCCGGTCCAAGCGTTCATGCCGACGAAATTGACATAGTTGGTGCCGAGCAGCAGCAGCTGCGCCATGATCGCGTTGTTGTCGTCCTGGTCGGACAGGTGGCAGTCGGTGCACTGCTTGGTTTCCTGCCGGCGGACGGTGTGCGGGAAGTGCGGCGCGAAGGCCTGTGACGAATAGCCGATCGCCGAGATCGGCGGCTGCTGCACGTAGATGCGTTCGCGGTTGATGTTGGTCGACGAAAGGATCAGCGCCGAGCTGGAGCGGATCGGCGCGGTGATCGCCTTGCCCGACACCGGGTTGCCTTCGGCATCGAACTGCACCGGATCGCTGCCCGACGACTTGTTGCGCTGGTGCTTGCCGAGCTGGAACATGTCGTCGCGCGCGACCTGCGGGTTATAGGTCGCGTAGTTGCGGGTGTAGTCTTCCTCGTACTTGTGGACCGCGCTCTTCCAGTTGGCCTCGATCGGCAGGTGGCAGCCGGCGCAGCTGGTGGTCCAGCTGAGGTGGCAGGTGAAGCAGGCCATGTCGTCGTCGCGGTGGGCGCGCGCGTCCTTGGGGATGCCGAGGCCGAAGCGGTACATGCCGTCGTCGGCCGCCGCCTTGCCCATCAGCTTGGCGCGCGCGGCCTTGGGATTGAACACCGGCTTGCCGCCGGGTTCGACCACGCCCTGGTACTGCGGATCGACCGATTCCTTCACCAGGCTGACCCGCCAGGTGAGCTTGGGATCGATGATCGAGCGCTGCAGCAGCACCCGCCGCCCGTGCTCCTCGGTCCATTCGAAGCGGCGCTGGCCATCGGCGTTGCGCAGCAGGGCGAGATTGGTGCCGCCCTTGGGCGCGGCGAGGTTCGAGGTCAGCAGCGTGGGGAAGGCATCGGGCGTGCCGTGGCAATCCTTGCAGCCGATCTCCACCGCGTTGGCGACTTCGCCGTAGATCAGCCCGTTGCCGTGGCTGTCCTGCGCGAAGTGGCAATCGGCGCACTGCATCCCGACCTGGGCGTGGATGTCCATCATATGGACCGACTTGCCGGGGTTGTCGTACGAAGGATCGACAAACTTGCCCTCGCTGCCTTTGCGCCACTTCTCGGGATCGTCGGGGCTGACGATGTGCGCCTTGTCGGTGCCGTAGCTCGTCATGTCGCCATCGGCGTCGAGCAGGTTGCCGCGCCGGTCGCGCTTGAGGATCGCGCGAAAGTTCCAGCCGTGGCCGTGGTAGTCGGCGAACTGGGTGTCCTTGTTGCCGGCGTTCAGGTCATAGACGTTGCGCAGGAATTCGACGTCGCGCCACAGCCCGCGCGCCGAGGCGCCTTCGGGGTTGCGATCGAGCACTTCGCGCTGTTCGACCATGTCCGGGTGGAACTGCGTCCTGAACGCCTTCTGCCAGGCCGCGTCGGACAGCCCTTCGGGGCGTGGCGCGGTGTTCTCGGGGCCGGGCCACATGCGGGGCGCATCGGATTCGTAGTCCCACATGATGTAGCCGAGGTAGGTGTTCAGGAAGATGTTCGGCTGGTGCATGTGGCAGTTCATGCACTGCGCCGTGGGGATGGCGCGGGTGAAGGCGTGGACCAGCGGGTGGCCGCGCTCGCGCTGCTGCATCGGCACGTAGCCGCCGGCGGCGGGGCCGTGGATGCCGCCTGCCCCATTGGCGCCGTCGGTCGGCTGGCCCTTGGCATCGAGCCCCGCGGTGGCGTGCGCTTCGGCCGCGCTCATCCGGTGATCGTCCATCGAGCCGTGCGGCGCGACGCCTTGCGCGGGCGAGAAGGTCAGCTGTTCGGCCGAGGTGATGGCGCGGGCGCAATCGCCCGCCATGTCTGCGCTCGCTTCGGGGTCGGTGGCATCGCCGCCGAGATACTTGCCGGTGCCGCCGAGCACGGTGCCGCGCACGCGCTCTTCATGGTGCGCCTTTGCCGCGTCGTAGCTGCCGTAGGCGCCGGTGCGGTGTTCGCCTTCGCGCAAGCCGGCGATCGTCGGGTCGACGGTGATCGTCTGCCCGTCGCGGCCGCACTTGCCATAGAGCGATGAATGGCGTGGTTCGCGGTCGTTGGCGTAGATCACGTGGCACGCGGCGCAGCCAGAAGAGCGGTAATCGCCCGGCTGGTCGTTGGTGCCCATCTGGAACAGGAACGGGTCGTTCAGGCGCGTCTTGTGGATGTTGAGAACGGGAATCGCGACGCGCAGGCCCGTGGCGGGGCCGCGGTTCGACTGCTTGAGATCGGGGCGCCCGGGCTCGTCGAGCTTCTGGATCGCGCCGGTCGAATTGGGCAGCCCGATTTCCGGGAACTGCGGGTTGATCACGCGCCCGCCATCCTCGAACACGCGGAACACGTCACCGGGCGGGATCGAGTTCCAGCGCGGCAGCGGGTAGAGCACGGGCAGCGCGCCGCGCGCCTTCTCCGCAGGCGTGACCGTGCCCCACATCGGCTTGCCGTCCGGCCCGATGCGCGTCGAGGCCGACTTGAGCAGCGCCGGTTCGCCTTTCCGGGTGAAGCTTTCCCCGAAGATATAGTTTTTGAACGGCACGATGCCGTTGTTGTAGGCCGCCCCGCCCCACAGCATCGCGCCGGTGCTCATCAGCGAGCGCTCCGAGGCCTCGATCATCTGCATGTGGCAGGCGCCGCAGGCTTCGCGCGCGACGCGGTAGTCCGACGGGTTGACGAAGCGGATGAATTCGGGCGCTTCCTTGGCAAGCAGGGCATAGGAGCGGCGGGGATTGGCCGAGCTCGGCCAGCCCCAGGCGCCGGGGAAGCGCGGCAGGACGTGCGCGTCCTTCATCGCCGCGAGATAGTCGATCGAGCCGCGGTTCCAGGACCGGTCGGCGACGACCTTCGTGTTGCCGCCATGGCAATCGGCGCAGGACAGCACCACCGCCGGGCTTGCGTGCATGGTCTTGTGATCGCTAGCCGTGTGGCACGAGACGCAGCCCGCGTTCTGCCTGTCGACGCCCGCCCACTGGTCCTCGACCGTCTCGCCCGGCTGGATGCGGGGCGCAGGGGGAGCGCGGGTATAGGTGATCTTCTGCGCGACTTCCTCGCCCGAGGCCCAAAGCGCGCTCGGCGCGAGGACCATGGCGAAAAGCAGCGTGAGCGCAGCGACAAGGCGGCGGAACGGGGCGGAAGGCATCGTCGCGCGCTCCATCAGAAAGCCAGCGTCGCGTTGGCGAGCACCGAGTAGAACTGGCGCCCGTGGTTCTTCTGGTCGAACAGGTCGCGGAAGCCCGCGCCCGCCGCGAGCATCGCGCCCGAGAGGCGGAAGACGACGTTCTGCGCCGCCTTGGGCCGCCAGATCGACGAGACCGACAGGTCCCAGCCGATGGACCTGGGGATCGAGCCTTCGTTGCGCAGGACCTGCATGATCTTCGTGTTCTGGAACCACAGGTGGTTGGCGTTGGCCGAGACGCGCAAGGCCGGGGTCAGGTCGAAATCGCCGCCGAGACCTGCGAGCACGGTGCCGGGATTGTTGAAGTTCGACTGGCCTTCGTCCTTCGACGGGCGCAGCGAATTGAGCAGGCCGTTGCGGCCGTTGACCGAAACCATCCGCCCGCCGCCAGCGAACGGGATCGACTGGCGAATCCAGTACGAGGTGTCGGCGCCGGCGAACTGCGGGTTCTCGAGGATCGCGTCGAAGCCGCCCTCGGTCTTGTCGTAGGGATCGCTGTCGCCGCTCGCCCACAGGCCCGAAGCGCGCAGGCGTATCCAGTCCTTGTCGTAGCTGACTTCGGCAGCAGCCATGAAGGCCTTCACAACTGCGGGACGGCTGGTGAGGAAGTTGTTCCGGTCTTCGCCCAGCGCGCCATAGACCTGACCGGTCAAATTGATGCGCCCGACGTGGCCATCGAGCGCGTAGCCCAGGTAGACGATATCGTACTGGCGCGGACGCAGATCGCCGAGGAGCGCCGGACGGACCGGGAAGCCGTTGTCGTCGCTGTAGTAGCGGTTTTCCCGGTTCATGTCGTAGGTGACCGAGACTTGGCTGGTCAGGCCCACGACCGGAAAATCCTGCCGGTAAAGATTGCCGGTGAAGATCCAGTTGCGCCGCAGCGGCTTGGTGAAGTCGTTGAGGCCCGAATTGGTGTCCTTCTCGATCCGCCAGAAGGCGGCGAGGTTGAACTGCCAGCGGTTGTTGTCGCGATTGCCGAACAGGCGCACGCCGAGCTGGTTGTCCTGGAACAGGAAGCCGCGGAAATCGGACTGGAACGGCTGGATGCCGGCGCGAAGGGAGATGAAATCGAAGCGCTTCGTGTCGAACCGGCCGATGTGGTAGTCGACGAAGGCTTCCTGAACCCCGATGAAGCCATCGGTGCGCTTCGTGCCTTTCGACGGCTCGACGAACAATACGCGCCGCGCCGGCACCTGCACGTGGTTGATGTTGCCGGCGAGAACGAGGCGGTATTCGACCACCGGCGGCTTGAACGCTGTCAGGCCCTTGAGCAGCGAGGCGCCGACGATGAAGGTCTGCGACAGCACGAGGCTGTTCGACGGGCCGAACACGTCGATCTGGTTGGGATCGCTGGTGGTCTGGTTGCCGACCGGGATCGGAAAGCTGCGCGGCTCGACCACCGTGTCGGAAATGCCGTTGAGGACGAGGAACCAGTCGTCGCCCTTGAGGAAGCCCGGGCGCTTGCCGCGCGCGAGTGGCTGGTCGCCCTTGAGCAGGTTGTGGTGGAACGGATCGAGCTGCGAATGGCAGGCGGCGGCAAGGTTCGGGTAGAGCGTGAAGATCGCGCGATCGGTGACCCCGGTCTTCGCGTCCTTCTTCGGGCACAGCGAGGAGACGATGCGCCAGCGGTCGGGCACGGCGACGTCGAGGCTGAGGGAATCGAGCGGGCCTTCGCCGTCGTACTTGTCGTAGAACGCTTCGGGTTCGGGCGCATTGACCGCGCCGGGATTGTCCTGCTCGACCTTGTCGGGGAGCTTCTTCTCGAAGCCCGGACGGCGGCGGCCGTCGAACAGCAGGTCGTCGGGGGTGGACGCACCGGGCGCGGCGCCAGCCCCCTCGGGCGCCGGCGCCGGATCGGCCTGCGCCACCGGAGCCGACAGCACGAGCGCGGGCGCGAGCAGGAGCGAGGCGGCGATCACAGGCCCTCGCAGACGTTCTGGTCGCTGCTGTCGAGGAACGGCGCGAACGGGCAGTTGACGTAGCGCAGCCGCACGCCCTCGCCCACCTTCACCACGATCGTGTCGGCGCGTATGTCCTTGGGCGCGTTGCCGATCCCGCCTGCCTTCTTGCCGCCGTTGTGCGCGCCGAGGAAAGCGATCATGTCGTCCTGGTCGATGCCGTCGCCCGAGATGCCGATCGCGCCGACAAGCTGCGTGCCGCGGTAGATCGGCACCGAGCCGGGGAAGATCTGGATGCCGTTGGCGAGCCGCTTCCTGCCGTTCGGCGCATCGGGCACGTTCGAGCACTGCTGCTTGACGTCGCGCGCGTTGAGCGAGCCTTCGACGAACACCGCGTGCTGCACCACGTCCGCCTTGATCAGGTCGGTCTGGAGGCCAGTGGCGAAGGGGCTCCAGCGGTCGATCGGCAACGACAGCGGGCCGTTGGGCCGGCCCACCTCGCCATCGGGGAAATAGGGCCGCGACAGGTTGCCGCCCGAGCGATCGGCAAAGGCCTTGGTCCCGGTCAGCGCGGCGGGATCGCCGAGGAAGGTGCGCACCGCATCGACATAGGCGGGCACGCCCGCGTCGAGATCGCCGAGCAGCTGCGCCGCGGCGACCTTGTTCGAGAAGAATGCGGCGGTGCGCGCCTTCTGCAGCGAGACGTCGGTGCCGAAGATCGGCGCATCGGGTCCGCGCACCAGCCCGAGCGGCGTGCCCCAGGTATCGACCACCGAGATGGTCACTTCGGCGCGGCTGTCGAGCGGACGGCGGATCTGGGCGCGCGCGCGGCTCATCACCGCGAACGCTTCTTCGAGCACCGCGCGCACTTCGGCGGCGGTGAGCGCCTGGCCGACTTCGGCGCCATCGCCGCCGCCGCGGATCGGGTAGCGGTTGTGGCCCGACCCGTCGGTCAGGACGAAGGCGTCGGGATTGGAGAACTCGGCGCTGGTGGCATAGCGGAAGCCGCTCGCCTCGCTGCCGTAGGGCGTGCCGGGGAGGATCGCGGTGCCGTCGAAGTAGCCGTTGACCGGCACCAGCGTGCCCGCGGTGCCCGCGATCGCGGCATAGTCGCTCTTGAGCGGGTGCAGCCCTTCGACCCGCGCATCGGCAAAGCGCAGCGTGGTGCCGTCGACCGGGATCTTGTCGGCACGGATCGCGGCCGGCGGCTCGAACCCCTGGATCCCGGCGAGCGCCTCGTATTCCTCGACGTCGCCGTCGACGTTGCTGACGTCGCGGTCGAAGGCGTAGTCGCCATCGGCCATCACGCCGATGCCGCCGACGACCACGCCGTTCTTGTAGAGCGGCAGCCCGCCCGGGTCGGCCGAGAGACCGACCGGCGAGCGCTTGGGCCCGATGAACGCGGCCGATCCGGCATTGCCCGCGGCGAAGCGGGTGTTGAGGTCCGAGCAGGGCAGCTGGCTGAACTGCACCCCGAACAGCGGCCCGCTTTCGAGCCCGGGGGTGTTCGGCGCGGGCGGAAAGTGCTGCTGCACGATCATGCTGGCGGTGCGGGTCGAGAAGGCATTGCCGCTCGAGGACAGATAGGCGGCGGTGACCGCCTTGGCGATCGCCCCCATCGAGGCTTCGACGTCGACGTCCTGGAAACCGGCGGGCTCGGGATTTTCGGTGCCCGCGCCGGTGATCTTGCTGAACAGCATCCGGGTGGGCGCGCCGTTCATGCGATAGACCGCGAGCACGTTGCCGACCCGGTCGACCACCGCGATCACCGCCGGGTAGTTGAGCGCCTGCGCCTCTCCCACCGCCTGGGCGATGACCTTCTGCACGTCGCCCACGGTCAGCGCTTCGCTGGCAAGCTCGGGATAGAGCCGGCCGGTGCCGGGGGTCGAGGTGGGCTTGGGCGCGACCGAGCCCGAGGAATCGCCGCCGCCGCACCCGGCAAGCGCCAGCGACAGTGCGGCAACCACCCCGGTGGCCCGCTGGCGAAACGCGGCAAGCCCCATCAGCGCAGGCTCCGGATCGAGCGGATCGCCCCGCCCAGCGCCTGGCGGAAGGCGATCGGGCGATAGGCGTTGGGTTCCTTCACCGCGGCATAGGCCTGGTTGATCTGGACCCTGAGCCCCGCCGCCGCGCCGCTGCCGACCATGCCCGAATTGACCATGCCGTTGAGCAGCGTGTCGATCGCCATGACCGACTGCACCGAGCCTTCGTAGTCGGTGAAGCGGTCGGAGATGGCGTCGCTGGCGATCGCGTCCATGATCGCGAAGGTGCGCTCGCGCCCGAAATCGGCCGCCGCCATCCGCGCCGAGAGCGCCTGCGCGCTCTGCCGCAGGGCCTGCACCGCCGCGACCGTCTCGGCCCGGCCCACGCCCATCGCGCGGTGGAAGGCCTTTGCCCGCGCGTCGAACTCGGCGGCGAGGTCGGGCGCGACGACCTTGGCCGCGGCGAGCAGCATGATCATGTTCTCGTCGTTGAACGGAGGCATGCCCTGCGCGATCGGGCGGCCCGGGTTGGACACCGCGGTGACGTGCGCGTCCTCGCCATCGACGATGCGGCGGTGGCACGAATGGCAATCGTAGAAGGTGAATTCGGGAAAGATCCCGGCGCTCGCCCTGGCCGGCTGGCTGAACAGCTCGAGGCTGCGCGTCACCGCTTCGGCTTGCCCCACCGCCCACATCCGCATCGAATTGGTGCGCCCGCCCTTGCGCTGGACGTAGTCGGCATCCTCGTCATGGTGCATCTGCAGCGTCGAGAACAGGTCGAGCTCGAACGAGAGGCGCGGATGCCCGGCGGCCATGATGCGGTGCGCGATGAACTGGCCGCGCCCGTCGCCCGAGAGGTGGCAATCGAGGCAGACATTGGCGCGCGTCGCCGGGCTGACGAGGTCGGTCATGCCCTGCGACACGTTGCGGCGGTGGCTCGCGCCCACGGCATAGTGCGTCGAAAGCCAGCCGCCGGCAGGACCGTGGCAGGCTTCGCAATCGACGCCGTCGGACAGGCGGCCACGCCCCGTGGCGGCGGCGGGAGAGGCGTGGCAGCCGGCGCATTCGCGCTGGACGCCCGCGCCATCGAGGCCGAGCCGGCGAGCGATCTCCTGCCCGCGCGCGCCTTCGACCGCGCGCCAGGCGCGGCTGTGCGCGCCGGCGGGCGAGCTGTCTTCCTGCCAGGTGGCGATCTCGTTCTGGCGCACCGGCGTGCCGCTCGCGACCGAGCGGCCGTGGCAGGTCGAGCCGGCGCAGGAGGCGACGCCCATGTGCGCGCGCAACGTCGTCGCGGCGCTTTCGGCCTTGAGCGGCGCGGGCGCGAGGAAGGCGGCGCAGAGCGCGGCGCCGGCCATGGCGAAGCACAGCAGCGCCGCCGCAAGGGCAGCGCGCGGCGTGTCACGCCAGGCAGCGCAGAACTGCCGCAATACCGTGGATGTGCCCTGCATTGCCCCTCGTTCCTGCCGCAAACGAGCCGGCGCCGGCGCTGTTGCGCCCGGCGGACGGCCCCGCGGAAGCTTTAGCAATGCGACCCCTTTTTCCCAGCCTAAGCCGCGCACCGCTGCGGTTCAAGACCCGATTTGCCCGTCAAGCACCCGAAATTCCCCAACATCGACAGAGTCTTGGGGCAGAAACGCAGAAGCGGAGCAAGTTTCAGGCGCGCCGGATCACGAGATTGCGGATCTCGCTCATGTCCTCCATCGCAAAGCGCACGCCTTCGCGCCCGAGCCCCGAATCCTTGACCCCGCCATAGGGCATGTTGTCGACCCGGTAGGACGAGACCTCGTTGACGACGACCCCGCCGACCTCGAGTTCGTCCCAGGCTTCGAGCACCTTGTGCAGGTCGCGGGTGAACAGGCCCGCCTGCAGGCCGAACTTCGAATCGTTCACTTCGGCGAGCGCGTCCTCCCAACGGGCGAACTTCGACAGGATCACCGCCGGGCCGAACGCCTCCTCGACATAGAGCTCGGCCTTGCGGTCGACGTTCTCGAGCAGCGTCGCCTCGAGCATCGCGCCCTCGCACCCGCCGCCCGCGAGCAGGCGCGCGCCGCCTGCCACGGCCGCGTCGATCCAGCCCTTGAGCCGCGCCGCCTCCTTTTGCGAGATCATCGGGCCGATGAAGGTGTCGCGGTCCTTAGGGTCGCCGGCGACCAGCGCGCGCACCTTGGCGGTCAGCATGTCACGAAAGGTGTCGTAGATGTCCTCGTGGACGATCACCCGTTGCACGTGGATGCAGCTCTGCCCCGACTGGTAGTAGCCGCCGAACACGATCCGGGCGAGCGCGTGGTCGAGATCGGCGTCCCTGTCGACCACCACCGCGGCGTTGCCGCCCAATTCGAGCACGACCTTCTTCTTGCCCGCCTTGGCCTTGAGCTCCCAACCGACGCCAGGCGAGCCGGTGAACGAGAGCAGCTTCAACCGTTCGTCGGTGGTGAACAGGTCGGCGCCGTCGCGGCTCGCCGGCAGAATCGAGAACGCGCCTTCGGGCAGCACGTCGCATTCGGCCAGCACCTCGCCCATGATGATCGCGCCGAGCGGCGTGAGGCTGGCTGGCTTCATCACGAAGGGGCAGCCGACCGCGATCGCCGGCGCGATCTTGTGCGCGGCGAGGTTGAGCGGGAAGTTGAAGGGGGAGATGAAGCTGCACGGCCCGATCGGCACGCGCTTCCACATGCCCATAAAGCCCTTGGCGCGCGGGCTGATGTCGAGCGGCTGGACCTCGCCGTAGTTGCGCGTGGCTTCTTCCGCCGCGATGCGGAAGGTGTCGATCAGGCGCGTGACCTCGCCTTCGGAATCGGCAATCGGCTTGCCCGCCTCGACGCACAGCGCATAGGCCAGTTCGTCCTTGCGCTCGGTGAAGCGGCGGACGCAGTGGTCGAGCACGTCGCGCTTTTCGTAGCTTGCGAGCTTCGCCATCGCGGGTGCGGCGCGCACCGCCCCGGCGATCGCCTCGTCGATCACGTCGGGCGTCGCGAGCGCCGTGCGGAACGCGACCTCGCCGGTGAACTTGTCGGTCACGGCCAGGTCGGTGTTGGGCTGCACCGCCTTGTTGTTGAGGTAGAGCGGGTAGACGTCCTTCAGCTTCATCGGGCCTTCCAATCTTCGTCGTCCCGGACGTGACCCGGGATCCCGCTGCTTCCTTGTCCCACTCGGCAAGCGAGCGGGACCCCGGCTCAAGGCCGGGGTGACGATATTGTTCCGACCAGGCTTCTAGAGCGCCTTCGAAAGTTCCTTGATGTCCTTGTTGAGGATCTGGTCGTTCTGCGAATAGTCGACCGGGCAGTCGATCAAGTGCACGCCCGGCGTGTCACGACAATGCGCCAGCAGTTCGGCGAGGTGCGCGGCGCTCTCGACCCTGTAGCCGCTGGCGCCGTAGCTTTCGGCATACTTGACGAAGTCGGGGTTGTTGTAGGTCAGGCCGAAGTCCTCGAACCCCATGTTCGCCTGCTTCCAGCGGATCATGCCATAGGCGCTGTCGTTGAGGATCAGCACGGTGAGGTTGAGGCCCAGGCGCACCGCGGTCTCCATCTCCTGGCTGTTCATCATGAACCCGCCGTCGCCGCAGATCGCCATGACCTTGCGATCGGGATAGAGCATCGCGCTCATCATCGCCGAGGGCAGCCCCGCGCCCATCGTGGCGAGCGCATTGTCGAGCAGCACGGTGTTCGGCTGGTAGGCGGTGTAGCCGCGCGCGAACCAGATCTTGTAGACCCCGTTGTCGAGGCAGATGATCCCGTCCTCGGGCATGCAGTCGCGCACCTGCCGGACGAGGTGCGGCGGGAACACCGGGAAGCGGTCGTCGGCGGCGAGCGGCGCGGTGTGCGCGACCTCTGCGGCGCGGTACGACCGCATCCTGTCGAAGGCCCAGGCGGGATTGGGGGTGATCGCTTCCTTCATCTGCCAGATCGCGTTGGCGATGTCGCCGATCACCTCGATGCTGGGGAAGTAGACCGGGTCGACCTCGGCGGTCTTGGTCGAGACGTGGATCACCGGGGTCCCGCCTTCGCGCATGAAGAACGGCGGCTTTTCGATCACGTCGTGGCCGACGTTGATGATCAGGTCCGCATCCTCCACCGCACGGTGGACGAAATCGCCCGCCGACAGCGCCGCGCAGCCGAGGAAGCGCGGGTGACGCTCGTCGATGACGCCCTTGCCGAGCTGGGTGGTGAGGAAGGGAATGCCGGTCTTCTCGACGAATTCGCGCAGCATCTTGCCGGTCATCTTGCGGTTCGCGCCCGCACCGATCACCAGCACCGGGGCCTTGGCCGCCTCGAGCGCGGCGACTGCCTGCTCGATCGACCTCGCGTCCGCGGTCGGACGGCGCACCAGGCTGCGCTTCAGCGGCACCGACGTGGTGTGCTCGTCGGCGATGTCCTCGGGCAGTTCGATGTGCGTCGCGCCCGGCTTCTCCTCCTCGGCGAGGCGGTAGGCTTCGCGCACGCGGCTGGGGATGTTGTCCGAACTCGCCATCTGGTGCGTGAACTTGGTGATCGGCTGCATCATCGAGACGACGTCGAGGATCTGGAAGCGGCCCTGCTTCGACTTCTTGATCGGCTTCTGGCCGGTGATCATCAGCATCGGCATGCCGCCGAGCGTCGCATAGGCCGCGGCGGTGACGAAGTTGGTCGCGCCCGGCCCGAGCGTTGCGATGCACACACCGGTCTTGCCGGTATGGCGGCCATAGGTCGCCGCCATGAACCCGGCGCCCTGCTCGTGGCGGGTGAGGATCAGCTTGATCTGCTTGGAGCGTGAAAGCGAATCGAGAAAGTCGAGGTTCTCTTCGCCCGGAACGCCGAAAATGTACTCGCAGCCCTCTTCCTCGAGGCACTGCACGAAAAGATCGGACGCCTTGGTCCCTTCGCCGTTTCCAGCCATTCGGTACGCTCCGCGCGATTCGGAAGCGCGCGGGGCCAGCCGGCGTTCCTTCTCCCCAATGATCGCGGCCCGTGGGGCGGTCCCGGTCGTTCGAGGCCCATGCCTGGCCTGCCCCTCGCGGCAAGGTCTACCAAAGCCTTGCCCTTGCGTCACCCCATTGGAACCAAAAAGGAATTTTCAGTAGCCGAGGGTGAGGTCGACCTTCGGCGAAAGCTCCTGCCCAGTGCGGTAACGCTCGAGATTCTCGAGGAAACGCGCTGCCGAGCGCTGGAACATCCTGTCCTGCGCCCGGCCCGACAGGTGCATCGTCACGTGCGCGTTGGGCAGCGACCACAGCGGATGTTCGGCAGGCAGCGGCTCGGGCGTGGTTACGTCGAGGAACGCCGCGCCGATGCGCCGGGCTTCAAGCGCTTCGACCAGCGCCTCCTGATCGACCACGGTGCCGCGCGCGACGTTCACGAGCACCGCGCCGGACTTCATCGCGGCAAGCTCGGCCGCGCCGATCATGCCTTCGGTCTCAGCCGTTGCGGGTACGGCGAGGATCACCCAGTCGAACGTGCCCAGCTGCGCGCGCCATGCGTCGGGGCCCAGCGCGCCCTCCCCGCCCGAGCGGCGCACCTTCACCACCTCGACATCCATCGCCGAAAGGACGCGGTCGACGCGCTGCCCGATCGCGCCATAGCCCAGCAGCAGTGCGCGGCTGCCGGCAAGTTCGACCTTGCCCGGCGAATCCATGAGCCACTCGTGGCGGTCCTGCGCCCGCACCACCTCGCGATAGCCCTTGGCCACGGTGAGCATGCCCATGACCACGTATTCGGCGATGGTCACCGCGTTGATGCCGACGCCGTTGGTATAGACGACGCCGCGTTCGGCCATGACATCGAGCGGCATGCCATCGACGCCGGCATAGATCGAGTTTAGCCAGCGCAGCTTCGTCGCGCGGCGCACCGCTTCGGCCATCGGCGCCTTGTCGTTGAGATCGAACCAGCCGATCTCGGCCTCGGGCGCGAGGTCGAACAGCTCCTGCGTATGGCGGAAGGTGCGCAGATCAACCCATTCGGGGAGCCGCCCTGCGACAAGCGGCGCGATCATCGCGTTGGCGACGAGGATGGTTCGACCGGCTGTCATTGACTTCGCTCTCCTGCTCGCGTTCTTTTGCAACTACGCTAGCGGGGAGAGCACAGAGGTGAAGGCAGTTTTTTCGTTGGCACTGACTGCCACCATGCTTTTGTCGACAAGCACCGCTCTCGCCCAAGCAGAAATGAACGAGATCATGGTGACCGCGCAACGGCGCGAAGCCGACGATTTCGACATTAACCGTCCCGCCGTCGGCCTTCGCCGAACTGCCGATTTCGCGGTCCAGGAAGTGACCATCACGGGGGACACCCGCGATCCGGAAAAGCGGGCCAGTGAAATTTATGCCATGCTCGCTTCCGCCATCGAGGCGGCGCCCAAGGCTGGCGTCGCGTTAGCGTTCGGAGAAACCACGATCCAGGCGGTCACTCTCAAGAACTACCGCGACTTGTCGCTTGCTCGGGACGATCGTCCTGATTCCCAGAAGATCGTTTTCCTGGTGAAAGCGCCTTTGCAGTCAGGCGGCGATGCGAAGGGCGCACAAAGCAGGATCAATACTTTCGTGAAATCGGTCCAGCCTGCCGGGCGTGCGCTGATGGAAACGACCGGCGACCTCAGCCTTTCGATTGTCGGGCCTGACCAGTACCGTCCAGCCATTGCCGATATTGTCGCCAGCGACGCCAAGACAATGGCGGCCAAGTTGGGACCAGACTACGGAGTAGAGCTCGAAGGTCTGAACCGTCCGGTCGAATGGACGCGCGCGGGGCTGTCGGAGGTTCTGCTGTACATACCGTACAAGCTGACGATCGTGCCGAAGCGGTAGCCTCAGCCCAGCTTCCATTCCCAGCCGAGCGGATCGCCGTCCATCACCTCGACACCCTTGGCGGCGAGCTCGTCGCGCAGCGCATCGGAGCGGGCGAAGTCCTTTTCGGCGCGTGCCGCCTTGCGTTCCGCAAGCACCGCCTCGATCTCGGCTTCGTCGACCTCGACACCCTTGGGGCGCAGGCGCAGCGCCGCGCGGTCGAGATCGAGAAGGTCCAGCCCGAGCACCGCATCGACCGCGGCGATCGCCGCGAGCTTTTCGATCGGATCGACCTTCTTCACCGCGACGATCTCGTCGAGCACGGTGAGGGCCACCGAGGTGTTGAGATCGTCTGAAATCGCGGTGTCGAACTTGTCGAGCAGGGGCGCGAACTTCGGCCCCGGCGCGCCCGGGGCGGCGTCACCTGCCCGCTCCTTCAGCTGCGCGACGGCCAGCACCAGCCGCTTCAGCCGCGTCAGCGCCGCGCCCAGCCCGTCCCAGCTGAATTCGAGCTCGCTGCGATAGTGCGCCTGCAGGCAGAGCAGACGGTAGGCGAGCGGGTGGTAGCCCTTGTCGATCAGCAGTTGCAGCCGCAGGAATTCGCCCGACGACTTGCTCATCTTGCCGCTGCGTTCGACCAGGAAGTTGTTGTGCATCCACACTTTCGCGCCGCTGTTACTCGGCACCGAAAGCCCATTGGTGCAGCAGAACGCCTGGTTCTGCGCGATCTCGTTGGGGTGGTGGATTTCGCGGTGGTCGATGCCGCCGGTGTGGATGTCGAAGGGAAAGCCGAGCACTTCGCCCGACATGACCGAGCATTCGAGATGCCATCCCGGCGCGCCGCGACCCCAGGGGCTGTCCCATTCCATCTGGCGCGTCTCGCCCGCAGGCGTCTTGCGCCAGATGGCGAAGTCGGCGGCGTTGCGCTTGCCTTCTACCGCCTCGATGCGCCCTTCCCCTTCCTCGGTCTGCGCGCGCGCCAGCCGGCCATAGTCGGCGACGGTCGAAACGTCGAAGTAGAGCCCGCTCTCCAGCTCGTAGCAGTGCTGCGGCGCGATCTTCCTGGCGAAGTCGATCATCGCGGGCACGTAGTCGGTGGCGATGGTCCACTGCGCCGGCTGGCGGATGTTGAGCGCGCGCACATCGGCCCAGTAGGCCTGCTTGTAGTGCTCGGCGATGTCCCAGATCGACTGCTTCTGAGCCGCCGCCATCCGCTCCATCTTGTCCTCGCCATCGTCGGCGTCGTCGGTCAGGTGGCCGACGTCGGTGATGTTGATGACGTGGGTGAGCCGGTAGCCCTTGAAGCTGAGCGTGCGCCCCAGCACGTCGGCAAAGACATAGGCGCGCATGTTGCCGATGTGGGGATAGTTGTAGACCGTCGGCCCGCACGAGTAGACGCGCGCCTCGCCTTCGTGGACCGGCACGAAGGGCTCGAGACTGCGGGTCAGGCTGTTGAACAGCGTCAGCGGGCGGGCGGTGGTATCCATGGGCCAGCGCCTTGCCCGCTCGGGGCGCGTCCGGTCAAGCGTGGCGGTTCAGCCCCCCACCGCGCTGTTGGCCATGGCGTCGAGCTGCGCGGTGCAGCCGCTGTCGGCCAGCAGGCTCGCCATGCCGAGCCCGTCGGTCGGCACTTGCGCCAGAAGCTTGATCTTGATCGAAACCGTGCGCCCGACCGGATTGCGGAAGCCATAGGTCTGGCCGTCGATGATCGGCAGCGCATCGGCCGGCCAGAGCTTGAGCGGATTGCCGGCGTTCCAGGTGACGTCGGCGCTCGCCCCGTTGGCGCCGGTCAGCTTGCCCATGCCGGTCTCGACCGGATCGGGCCGCCACAGCACCACCTGGCGCGGATCGGCGACGCAGAAGGTGCCGCCCTTGGTCACATCGAGGTACCAGATCGAATCCGGGCCGCTGGCAGGCTCGCCCGCCGCCGTGGGCGCGCCGCGCACCGCCCCGGTGCGCACGCGCGCGCCGCCCGGGGCCGTCGCCATCTGCGCCATCGCCAGCGTGCTCGCCTGGTCTCGGCTAACCGCGGCCGTGACGGGAAACGCGCCGGGGCCGTTGAGCACGCGGGTGCCCGACCGGTCGATCACGGTGACGTGGTCGCCCGCCTTGAGCGCAAGGGTGGCGCTCGCGGGCAGCTTCTTGCCCATCGGGTACTGCGCCGCCGAAGGCCCGGTCGAGCGGACCACCACCGCCTGCGCCATCGCGGCATGGCCGGCGACCAGCGCGACGACACCCGCTGCAGTGGCGAGGAACTTGGCGGACTTGGTGGCATCAACCCAGAACATGGCTTTCTCCTTCGTGCGCTTGGGCAAGGCGATCGGCAAGGTTCGCCAGCGCCCGATCATCCATAGACCGTTGCGCGATTCGCTCTGTGACGTTGCGCACGGTCGCGCCATCGCCGGCACGGTGCGCCGCGACCAGCGCCTCGGCAAGAGCGACATCGCGTTCGTCGCCCGGCGGCAGCGGCTCGAACACCTCCACCGGCGTCGCCCGCCCGCGCAGCGTGACCGTGCCCATCGGACGAAACCGCGTCTGCCCAGCGCTCTGCGCGAATTCACCGCCAAGCCGCTCCAGCGCCTCGCGGCTGACGAGGACCGTCGTGTCGAGCGTCTTGTTCGCGCCCTCGAGCCGGGCGGCGGTGTTCATCGCATCGCCAAGCGCGGTGTACTGGATGCGGCCTTCGCCACCGAAGTTGCCGACGATCGCCTCGCCGTAGTGGACGCCGACGCGGGTCCGGCCGACCGGCGGCACGCCTTCGGGCACGGCGCGGCGGAAGTCTTCGCCCGCCTGGTACATCGCCAGCGCAGCGGCGATGGCGCGCTCGCCGTCGTCGGGCTTGGCGAGCGGCGCCCCCCAGAACGCGACCACGGCATCGCCGACGAACTTGTCGAGCGTGCCGCCATATTGCAGCACCACCGCGGACAGGCGGTCGAGGTAGTCGTTGAGCAGCCGCGCGATCATTTCCGGCTCGACCGCATGGGTCAGCTTGGTGAAGCCCTCGAGGTCGGAGAACAGGCAGAAGATCGCGCGCTTTTCACCGTGCAGCTGCAACCGTTCGGGATTGCGCATGATCTCGTTGGCGATCGAGCGCGGCAGGTACTTGCCCAGCGCGCCTTGCGCGAACTCGCGCTGGGCGGCGTTAAGCGCGCGCAGCGCCGAGCTGACCGCGAGGTAGCCGAGCAGCCAGCCCATGAACCAGCCGAACGCCGGCAGGTTGAGCGTGTCAAAGCCTGCGCGCTGCATCACAAAGGGCAGCAGCAGCACCAGCGCGAACTGCACAACCACGCCGAGCGCAAGCTGCCAGGTGCGCGCGCGGGCGAGCGCGGTCAGCGCGCCGAGGCCGACCGCGAGCAGCGCGAAGCCGAGCTTGGCGACGGACGGGATCTCCCGCGGCAGCGCGCGGTCGAGCACTTGCGCGAGCATCGCTGCGTGAATCGCGACGCCGATCGTCTGGGTCTCGCCCATGATCCGGGTGTTGGTGCGGGTGAACGGCGTGTCGAACTTGTCGAAGTCGGAAAAGTGCGCGCCGATCAGGACGTAGCGGCCCTTGATCTGGTCCTGCGCGAAGGCGGCGGTCTCGGGATCGGCGAGGAAATCGATCGGCAGCTCGTCGAACACCGGCCGGTCGCTCGAGGCCGGGCGGCGAAAGCGGATCGGGCCGGTGTAGCCGCCAAAGCGCGCGTCGGCATCGCCCGGGACGGTGGCGGTCATCGCCATCGACAGCAGCGGCGGCATCCCGGGCTTCCGCGCCGGCCAGCGCCGGGCGACGTTGTCGGCGTCGTTGTCGAGCAGGATCGAGGCCGGGCGCACGGTCGGCCCGCGCACCGCCGCGATCGTCGCGCGCAAGTCCTGCTCCTGCTCCCAGGTGATGTTCTCGGGGCTCGCCTTGTTGGTGGTAAAGGCGAGGAACACCGGGATCGTCGTCGCCTGCAGCGCCTGGTGGAGCACCGGATCGTCGGGCTGGGCGCTGTCGAGCAGGACGTCGACGCCGACCGCTTTCGCCCCCAACTTGCCGATATTAGCGATCGCCTGCGCCATCATCGTCCGGTCGACGGGCGAGATCTTGCCGGTCTTGCGGTTGGTATCGGGGGTATAGACGACGAGCGTGATGCGCTTGTCGGTATCGACCGCGGGGGCAAGCGTCGCCGCGCGCAGGTCGTAGAGCGCGGATTCGGCGTCGCGCAACAACGGCAGGGTCCAGCTCGCCAGCGCAACGACGACGCCGACGGCAAGCAGCAGCACGAGCACGCCGACCCGCTGCACGCCGAGTTGGCGGATCCCGCCGGCAAGCCGCTGGCCGAGGCTCTGCCCGGTCTGGTCGTGGCTATCCGGCATTCCCGCTCCCCCCGATCGCGCCATCCCCCGCGCCGATCCGACCGGGTTATGGACGCTTGCGCGCAAGGCGCAAGCGCGATTGGCGCGAGTGCGGAGCTACCGCATTGGCGCGCAAGCGAATTGTACGGACGCGACGTTCGTGGCGTCGCCCCGTCGCGATGGGCTCAGAAGCCTTCGAACCGCACGGCTTCCGATAGCGGCGCGCGCGGCACCGGGAAGGCATTGATCGGATCGCTCGCGTCGCGCCTGCCGATCGACAGGCCGCAGAAGAACACGTGGTCCTCGGGGATCGCGACGCAGGCGCGGATCTGCTTCTGGTAGATCGCCCAGGCTTCCTGCGCGCAGGAATCGAGCCCCTCCTCGCGCAGCAGCAGCATCACCGTCTGCAGCCACATGCCGATGTCGGACCACTGCGGCGGGCCCATGTAGCGCGGCGTGTGGACCAACATCAGCACCGGCGCATCGAACGCGCGGAAGTTGGCCATGAAGCGCGACAGGCGGCCCTTCTTGTCCTCGCGCGGGATGCCGAGCGCGGCATACATCGCCTCGCCCACTCCGAAGCGCCGCTCGGCATAGGCGCCGTCGAGCTCGGGCGGGTAGATGTTGTATTCGGGCGCGTGCGCCGCCGGGCCCTGCGGGATGACCCTAGCGGTCTCCTCGACCAGCCGCTTCAGCGGCTCGCCCGCGATCACCACCGCATTCCACGGCTGGGTATTGCCGCCCGAGGGCGAGCGCTGCGCCTTTTCGAGCACGCGCTCGATCACCGCGCGGTCGACCGCCTCGGGCAGGAACGCGCGGATCGAGCGGCGCGTCTCGACGGCTTCGGATACGTTCATCGGGGCTGGGTCCGGTGCTGGAGCGATCAGAAGCCGATGAAGCGGACGTGGTCGTCCACGGCCACGCGCTCGCGGGGGAAGTTGTTCACCGCCTCGTCCTCGGCGCGGTAGCCGATGGCGATGCCGCAGAACAGGATGTGGCTCTCGTCGGAAACGCCGATGTGCTCCTTGATCAGCCGGGCATAGAGCGACAGGAACTCCTGCGGGCAGGTGTCGAGCCCTTCCTCGCGCGCGAGCAGCATGATCGTCTGCAGCCACATGCCGGTGTCCGACCACTGCGGCGCGCCGTTGCGCCTGTCCATGTAGCAGACGAGCAAGGCAGGCGCGCCGAACGAGGTCGCGTTCTTCTGCATGAACTCCATCCGCGCGTCCTTGTCGCCCCGGCCGATGTTCATCGCGGTATACATCGCCGCGCCGACCGCCTGGAGCCGCGCCTTGCATTCGGGGATCACTTCGGGATCGGAGAAGCTGTATTCGATCGGGTCCTGCGGCGGGCTCTGCAGGATCTTGGCCTGGAGCGCCTTGAGCGGCTCGCCGGTCAGGATCGTCGCTTCCCACGGTTGGAAGTTGCAGCCCGACGGCGCCCAGCGCGCCTTGTCCATGATCCGGCGCAGCACCTCGAGCGGCACCGGCGTATCCTTGAACGCCCGGATCGACCGGCGCGACAGCACGGCATCGGTCACGGACATCTGCGTGGCGGCGGCAGCGGCGGCCGGCGCCGCATCCAGCGTGGCGGTGGACATGACAGGACTCTCCCCCGAAAGGTTGCTTGCGATTTAATTGATCGGTTAAGCGCTTTCGGTCAAGCTCATTCGTCCACACTCTGGCGGGAAAAGGGTGCGTCCGGTTAGGGCTGGCCGCTCCGGACGCACCGTGGCATCACTTACTCGGAGTCGTGGTGGCGGAAGCCGAGACGGCGGCCGCCACTTCGTCAGGACGCAACGCGCCCGGCCCGGGTCCCATGTCGTCGGCATCGACGAGCCGGTCGGTTCCTGCCTTCACGAAGGCCTCCTGGGTCGAAGGTGCAAGATCGGGACGACCGGCCATGATACCCATCTTGATCTTGCACATTGCATACTGCGTCTCATCCGCCTCGACTTCGAGAGCGAGCGTGTCCTTGGCTTCGCTCTTCACTGTGTATTCGTGGCGACCGGGCGTGGTTACGAGGATGAAATAGCGACCGGAGCCGAGCGAACTGATCTTCTGGCCGTTCTCATTGACAGAGCATCCCATCGCCGATCCCACGATCGTACCCGTGCGATAGAACACGATCTGGCCCTTTCCTGCCGGGGGCGGCGGAATGACGACAGCGGCCTTTTCGCCAGCATGTGCCGCTGGAGCAGTGGCAAGGGCAATTGTCGCTGTGGCGAGCACCGTCGACAGATGGTTTGGCATACGCATCGGGTATTCTCTCCTGCCTCTAAGGCTTTGATGAAACTCAGTCAGTGGTGGGTTGCCGGACCGCGTCTTTCGCAGCCGGCGAAGACACAGTGGGGGACGCGGGTGCCGAAGCAGGCGGTGCGACAGACGCAGAACCGGACACCGCAGCTGCGGCCGGTGCCGATGCTCCATCATCGATCACAAATGCTTCTGCCAGCTTGGCGGCTGCAGAGCTCCCGGCAGGATAGACGACGTCGTGACCGGTGATTGCGAAGCCGATGATGCTCGCCACGGGCATAGCCGCCGCGGCACCAGCGTTGATCGCATCGATCGTGCCTATGGCATCCTTGCCCACAATCGCCACGCGCATCGATCGCAGGCGAATCAGGCGTCCGCCAAAGTCGAGAGTTCGCGCCGCCAGCACAAGTTCGCCAGCGGCACCGCTGCCACCCGCCCGCTTGGCCCAGACAACTTCGCCTGTGCCCTTAATTCCGGCCGGAATCAGTTCCTTGCCGTCCACCACGATCGAGCTCGCAAGATGCAATTGAAAGACTTGGCCGGTCTTGCTGATCGCACTTCCGAGCGCGCTGTCGACCACGAGCGAAACCGGCGTTAGTGCGGGAATGCAGCGCCCGCAGGGAGATGCGGTCTCAACCGAAGATGTTGCCGTCGTGGCTTGCCGATCTAATGAGACTATGGCCGATCCACCCGCCCCGACTGACACCTGCGCAATGCAGACGCCTGAATGGAGCAGGAGCAAAACGCTGCTGCTCCGTAAAAAACGGCGCAGACCAACAATCGATTTCAATGGACTTGCCCCCCAGCTACCAACGCCAGGCTAGCACCATGATCTGATTGATCAAGCAGTCCGGTAAAAGAATTGTCGTCTTTGAACCGTAATGGTCATTCGTCCTCGAACAACCCGGCGAGTTGTTCGACCATCGTGCCGCCCAACTGCTCGACATCCATGATTGTCACGGCGCGGCGATAATAGCGCGTCACGTCGTGGCCGATGCCGATGGCGACCAGCTGGACGGGGCTCTGCTTCTCGATCCAGTCGATCACGCGGCGCAGGTGCAGTTCGAGATACCCCGCGCTGTTCACGCTGAGCGTCGAATCGTCGACCGGCGCGCCATCGGAAATGACCATCAGGATGCGGCGGTCTTCCTGGCGGGCGAGCAGGCGGTTGTGCGCCCAGAGCAGCGCCTCGCCGTCGATGTTTTCCTTGAGCAGGCCTTCGCGCATCATCAGGCCGAGGTTCTTGCGCGCGCGCCGCCAAGGCTCGTCCGCCTTCTTGTAGACGATGTGGCGCAAATCGTTGAGGCGGCCCGGCTGGGCGGGCTTGCCGCCGGCGAGCCATTGCTCGCGGCTCTGCCCGCCCTTCCACGCGCGGGTGGTGAAGCCGAGGATCTCGGTCTTCACCCCGCAGCGCTCGAGCGTGCGCGCCATGATGTCGGCGCTGATCGCCGCGATCGAGATCGGCCGCCCGCGCATCGAGCCCGAATTGTCGATCAGCAGCGTGACGACGGTGTCCTTGAACTCGACGTCGCGCTCGATCTTGTAGGACAGCGAATGGCCGGGCGAGATGACGACGCGCGCGAGCCGCGCGGCATCGAGCATGCCTTCTTCCTGGTCGAAGTCCCACGAGCGGTTCTGCTGCGCCATCAGGCGGCGCTGGAGCCGGTTGGCGAGCTTCGACACGACGCTCTGCAGGCCCTTCAATTGCGCGTCGAGATAGGCGCGCAGGCGCGTCAGCTCTTCCTCGTCGCACAAGTCGGTGGCGGCGATGACCTCGTCGAACTGCTCGGTATAGGCCTTGTAGTCGAAGGTATCGGGAATGTCGGTCCACTGGCGGTTGGGGCGCGTGGGCAACATGCCTTCCTCGCCGTCGTCGGCCATCTCGGCCTCGCCGTCGTCCTCGGCGTCGTCGAGCTGCTGCTCGGTCTCGCTCTCGTCGTCGCCCTCGGAGGTGTCGCCGGCGACTTCGCTGGGCTGCTGCTCCTGGTTGTCCTCGCCGCTCTCGGGCTCTTCCTCGCCTTCCTGCTCCTCGTCCTCGCCCTCGTCCTCGTCGGTCTCGGGCTGGTCGGCCTCATCCTTGCGGGTCATCTCGAGATGGCCGAGCATGTCGAGCGCGAGCTTCTGGAACGCCTTCTGGTCGTCGAGCGAGGCGGCCAGCGCGTCGAAGTCCTCGCCGGCGCGCGCCTCGATCCAGCTGCGCACCATCGCGGTGCCGAGCTGCGCCGCCTCGGGCACCGGCTCGCCGGTCAGCTTCTCGCGCAGCAGCAGCGCGAGCGCGGTGGGGAGCGGCACGTCCTCGGGCTTGCCCGCTCGGGCAATCGGGTCGGACGCGATCCGCACGTCGGTGGCCGCGCCGATGTTGCCGCGGATCCCCGCATAGCCTTCGGAGCCCAGGGCCTCGTAGCGGACCTGCTCGATCGCGTCGTAGGCCGCGCGCGCGACCGGTTCGGCCGGCGCGCCGGCGCGGTGGACGGCTTCGTTATGGAGGCGCAGGCGCAGCGCCATCGAATCGGCGAAACCGCGCGCTTCGGCGACCTGGGCCGCGGGCAGCGAGCGGCCAGGCATCGGAACCCGCATGTTCCCGCCCGACTGGCTGGCGGCATCGGCGGTCCAGGCAACCTCGATCTCGGGCTCGTCGGCGAGCGCGCGCGCCGTCCCGGCAAGGACGGTGCGGAACTGGTCGAGAGGAGTTTCGTCGCGCATCTTCACCCTGTGCGTGTCCGCGCCAAGACGGACACCCCCAGCGGTAACGCGCCTTGCCGAACGAGGCTCCCCGCCTGCGCGGGGACGCCGTCCAAGTCAATCAGCCAATTGACTGCCCGGTCTTGGCCCAGTCCGCAAGAAAGCCGTCGATGCCCTTTTCGGTCAGGACATGCTTGAACAGGCCCTTGATCACGGCGGGCGGCGCGGTGATCACGTCGGCGCCGATCCGGGCGCTCTCGAGGACATGGACGCCATGGCGGATCGAGGCGACGAGGATCTCGGTCTCGAAGGCGTAGTTGTCGTAGATCAGGCGGATGTCGCGGATCAGGTCCATGCCGTCGAAGCCGTTGTCGTCGTGGCGGCCGACGAAGGGCGAGACGAAGGTCGCGCCGGCCTTGGCCGCGAGCAGGGCCTGGTTGGCCGAGAAGCACAGCGTGACGTTGACCATGGTGCCGTCGGCGGTGAGCTTCTTGCAGGTCTTGAGCCCGTCGATCGTCAGCGGCACCTTGATGCACACGTTGTCGGCGATCTTGCGCAGGATCTCGGCCTCGCGCATCATGCCCTCGTGGTCGAGCGCGACGACCTCGGCCGAGACCGGGCCATGGGTGATCTTGCAGATCTCGCGGGTGACCTCGATGAAGTCCTTGCCCGACTTGGCGATCAGCGAGGGGTTGGTGGTCACCCCGTCGAGCAGGCCGGTGGCGGCGAGGTCGGCGATTTCGGCGGTATCGGCGGTGTCGACGAAGAACTTCATGAGCGCAGGTCCTGATAGGGCGGAAAACGATTCCCCGCCCATAGCGACCTTGCGACGAATTGGGAACGCGCGGACGGCGAGGCATCGCCCCTGCCCGACGCTTGCTTGTGCAAACTTGCCCCGCTCGCCACTTGGGGGCATAGGGCCGCGCGAGTCCCCACAGCGCTTGCAGTCGAAAGGCCCGTCGCCCATGAAAGTCCGCGTCCACGTCAGCCTCAAGAACGGCGTGCTCGATCCGCAGGGCCGCGCCATCCACCACGCGCTCGAGGGCCTGGGCTTCTCGGGCGTCAACGACGTTCGCGCCGGTCGCCTGATCGAGCTTGATTGCGCCGACGACGTCACCGACGAGGCGCTCGAGGACATGTGCCGCAAGCTGCTCGCCAACATGGTGATCGAGAACTACCGCATCGAGAAGGTTGCCGCCTGATGCCGTTCACCGCCGCCGTCATCACCTTCCCCGGCTCGAACTGCGACCGCGACATGGCGGTGGCGATCGAGGAGATCAGCGGCGGCGACGTCCACCGCGTGTGGCACGGCGATGCCGCCCTTCCCGAAAAGCTCGACCTGATCGCGCTGCCCGGCGGGTTCTCCTATGGCGACTACTTGCGATCGGGCGCGATGGCCGCGCGCTCGCCGGTGATGCAGGCGGTGGTCGAGCAGGCCAACCGCGGCGTGCCGGTGCTCGGCGTCTGCAACGGCTTCCAGGTGCTGACCGAGGCCGGGCTGCTGCCCGGCGCGCTGATGCGCAACGCCGGCATCCGCTTCGTCTGCCGCGAGGTGAAGCTGAAGGTCGAGAACGCCAATTCGCTGTTCACCTCGGCCTACCTTCCCGGCCAGACGATAACGATTCCCGTCGCGCACCACGACGGCAACTACTACGCCGACGCCGAAACGCTCGACCGGCTCGAAGGCGAAGGCCGCATTGCGTTCCGCTATCTCGAGGCGTGCAACGGCTCGCAGCGCGACATCGCCGGCGTGCTCAACGCCAAGGGCAACGTGCTCGGCATGATGCCGCACCCCGAGCGGATGATCGAGCCGGCGCACGGCGGCAGCGACGGGCGCAAGCTGTTCGAAAGCGTGCTCCACGGGCTCAACGCGCTCGCCTGAGCGCCGCGGGCGGGCCTGCCCTTCCCGGCGCGGCCCCGCCCGAGGGTCACCGCGTGCTGATCAGGCCGCGCCGCGCTCGCGCAGCGCCGTCTGGTGGAACAGGCCGAGCGCATCGGCGGCAGCCATCGGCCTACCGAAGAAATAGCCCTGGATCTTCTTGCAGCCGAGGCGACGGATCGCCTCGAGCTCGCTCTCGGTCTCGACCCCTTCGGCCGTGGTCGACATCTCCAACGCGTCGGCCATCGCCACCACCGCGCGCACGATGGCGAGGCTTTCGGGATTGTTGCGCGCCGCGCCCTGGACGAAGCTGCGGTCGACCTTGATCGTCGAGAAGCGCAGCTTGCGCAGGTAGCCGAGCGAGGAATAGCCGGTTCCGAAATCGTCGAGCGCGACCCCGCAGCCAAGCGACATGATCCGCTCGAGCGTCGCCTGCGCAGCCGTGCCGTCGCGCAGGAACACGCTTTCGGTGACTTCGATCTCGAGCCGATGCGGGGCAAGCCCACTCTGCGCGAGCGCGCTCACCACCACTTCGGCGAAGTATGGATCGAGCAACTGCTCGCCCGAGACGTTGACCGCGACCTTGACGTGAGAGGGCCAGTTGCCCGCCTCGTGGCAGGCCGTGCGCAGCACCCATTCGCCGATCGGCACGATCAGGCGGGTGTCCTCGGCGAGCGGAATGAACTTGGCCGGACTGACGAAGCCGTGCTCGGGGCTGTTCCAGCGCAGCAGCGCCTCGAAGCTCACCACCTGCTCGCCCGCGGCATCGACCACCGGCTGGTAGTGCAGCGTGAACTCGCCGCGTTCGAGTGCGCGGCGGAGCGAGAACTCGAGCTTGCGCCGCTCCTCGGCATGGGCGTGCAACGAAGGCTCGTAGGTGCAGTGCTGCCCGCCGCCCTCGTCCTTGGCGCGATAGAGCGCAAGGTCGGCGTTGCGCATCAGCGTCTCGACCGTGGCGCCGTCGCGCGGGCCCAGGGCCGAGCCGACGCTGGCGCCGACGTAAAGCGTGTGGTGGTCGATCTCGTAGGGCTGCGACAGCGTGTAGATCACCGCCTTGGCGACGGCATGGATGCGCTGGACGTCCGAAGCGTCGCGGATGACGATGGCGAATTCGTCGCCCCCGAGCCGGCCGCACAGCTCGTTGTCGGTCATCAGCGCCTTGAGCCGGTCCGAGACACGGGCCAGCAGCTGGTCGCCGACCTGGTGGCCGAGCGTATCGTTGACCGCCTTGAACCGGTCGAGGTCGATCATCAGGAAGGCGCAGCGGCTGCGCCACTGGTCGGCGGCGGTCATCGCCGCGCCCAGCGCCTCGGTCAGCATCATCCGGTTGGGCAGCCCGGTCAGCGTGTCGTAGCGCGCGAGATAGGCGATCTTCTCGCTGCTCTCGCGCTGCTCGGTCACGTCCGACCCGACCCCGCGGAAACCCGAAAAGGCGCCGTTTTCGTCGACCTTGGGCGAAGCCGAGAGCTCCCACCAGCGGTCCTGCCCGCGCAGCGTCACCCGCACCAGCAGGTTCGAGAAGCTTTCGCGGCGCTTGAGCTTTTCGGCGAGGTCGTGGAGCGAGGAATCGAAATGGCCGCTTTCCCACGAGGGGCCGGCGACAAGCTGGATCAACGGCTTGCCCTCGAGATCCTCCGGATCCTGCCCGAGCGCGAAGGCGAAGCGGGGCGACACCGAGCGGACCCGCCGCGAGGCGTCGACCTGCCATAGCCAGTCGGCCTCGCCTTCCTCGAATTCGCGCAGCAGCAGCGAGACGACCTCGCTCTTTTCGGCAATGCTCGCTTCGGCGACCTTCCCGGCAAGGAAGGTGCGCGCCGACTCGAGACTGCCGACCGACACCACGATCGAGAAGGTCAGCGCGACGAAGGCGGCCACGAGGTTGCCGGTCAGCGCGAAGGTCGCCACTCCGGCAAGGCCGAGGATCGAGCAGAACAACACCGTTCCCAGCGGCACGGCGGCAAAGGCGACCGCGGTCCCGGTCATCAGCAGGGCCATGACCCCCCAGACGGTCAGCCGCTGGGTCTCGTCCGCCAGCGGTCCGAAACCCGCCATCGGCACGACCCAGACCAGCGCGAGCGCGACGGTGCTGATCGTCTGCTGGTGCATCTCGGCGCGGGTCATGCGCCGGCGGTCGGCATCCTCGAGGCTGCGATCGAAGCGGACGCCGTAGATCAGCGTCGCGATGACCAGCGCGACCCAGCCGATCAGCAGCAGCCAGTGCACCGCCCCCGCAAGCGCCCGCACCGCGAGGAGCGCGGCGAGCGCGTGGGCAATCATCCGCGCCGGGGTGAGCCGGGCGAGGCTCGAATACTGCAGCCCCCGAAGCCGCCCCCAATCGCCTTCATCCGGATCGACGAGGCCAAGGACGGCAAGTGCGGGCAGCTTGCGCGGCAGCGCGCTGGAGCCGGTTTCGAAGGTTCTGGTCACGCTGCAAACGCTAGACCAAAACCGTTTAGCAATCCTTGCCGGAGAAGCCCCGGCGGGAGCGGGGCTTCTGCCAATCCGGCGGAAATCAGCAGCTTGTTGGCTTACTAATTTCTTACAATCACGCTGGCGTGGCGCCCGCCTTGGCCGCGCACGCGGCGACGATCGGGGCCGGATCGTAGTAATAGGGCTTGATCTCGCAGACCTTGCCGTCGCGGAAGCGGAACATCTCGCACAAGTGCGCGGGCGGGAGATCGGGATCGGCGAAGCGGAAGGACAGGATCGTCACCGCGTGATCCTCGCCGGCGCAGGTCTCGACGATATCGAGCCCGGCGACATCCATCATTCCCATGACCCGGACATAGAGTTCGCGCAGCGCGTTCTTGCCGCGATAGACGCCCTTCATCGGAAGCGTGTCGGCCTCGCTGACGAAGAAGTCTTCGGTCAGCATGGTGGAGACCTTGTCCCAGTCGCCGACGCCGGTTGCGGCATAGAGGTCGACGACGAACTGCTGCATCTCGTCGGGGGTCATCGCGCTTCTCTCTCCTCGATCCCGCCCGTCGTGGCGGTTTCGCCCACCATCGCCGATTTGCCGGCGGTGCCGAACCTAGCCCAATGGCTAGCGCGCGCGCCGCGGGCCATGCAGTATGCCCGCCTGCATGGGAGAGATACGCCAGATCGTGCTGACCCGCCGCCCCTCGGGCGTGCCGGTCCCCGAAGACTTCGCGCTCGAAAGCGCGCCGCTGCCGCGCCCCGGTCCGGGCGAGATCCTCGTCAAGATGCGCGTGTGCTCGTGCGACCCCGCGATCCGCGGCTTCCTCGACGACCGCCCGAGCTACCTGCCCCCGGTCGCGCTCGGTGCGCCGATCAACGGCATGTCGCTGGGCGAGGTGGTCGAATCGAACGATCCGGCCTGGCCGGTCGGCACGCTGCTGCGCACGATGGCGACCTGGTCGGAGCACTACGTGATCCGCGGCGATGCGCTGGGCCTTGAAAAGGTCGAAGCCGCGCCCGGCGTGCCGCTGCAGCACTACATGGGCGCGCTCGGCCCGGTCGGCCTGACCGCCTGGGTCGGGCTGTTCGAGATCGGCAAGGCGAAGGCGGGCGAGACCGTGCTGGTCAGCGCGGCGGCCGGCGCCACCGGCAGCACCGTAGTGCAACTCGCCAAGGCGGCGGGCTGCCGGGTGATCGGTCTTGCCGGAGGCGCGGCGAAGGCGCAGGTGGTGCGCGACCTCGGCGCCGACGTCGCGATCGACTACAAGGCCGTCCCCGACCTCGCCGCCACGATCCGCGAGGCCGCGCCCGACGGGATCGACGTCTATTTCGACAATGTCGGCGGCGAAACGCTCGACGCCGTCCTCCCGCTGATGCGCCTCCACGGCCGGATCGCGGTGTGCGGGATGGTCTCGCAGTACAACGATGCCGACCACCCGCACGGCAATCGCAACCTGTGGCAGCTGGTGGTCAACCGCCTGACCATGCGCGGATTCATCACCTACGACCATCCCGAGGTGCTGGCCGAGGCGCAGGCGATGCTCGACGGGCTGTTCGCCAGCGGCAAGCTCAAGCCGCTCGAGAACGTGCGCACCGGCATCGAGCGGCTGCCCGAGGCCTTTATCGACCTGATGAGCGGGCGCACCACCGGCAAAACGCTCGTCCTGATCTGAACGGGGGAAACGCGATGGCGCGGCTGGCCGACAAACTCGCCTTCGTGACCGGCGGAGCCTCGGGCCTCGGCGCGGCCATCGCCCGCGCCTACGCTGCCGAAGGCGCGCGCGTGGTCATCGCCGACATCGACGAGGCGAACGGCGCGGCGCTCGCCGGCGAGCTTGCCGATGCGCGCTTCGCGCCGCTCGACGTCACGTCGGAGGAATCGTGGGCGGCGGCAGTCGCGCCGTTCGAGCGCATCGACGTGCTGGTCAACAATGCCGGAATCACCACGCTCGGCTCGATCGAGGACTGCACCGTCGCGCAGTTCCGCCACGAGCTCGACATCGACGTGCTCGGCGTGTTCATCGGCATCCAGGCGGCGCTGCCGAAGATGAAGGCGCATGGCGGCTCGATCATCAACATGTCCTCGCTGTCGGGGATCAAGGCCTCGGCCAACCTCGTCGTCTACAACGCGGCCAAGGCGGCGGTGACGCTGATGACCAAGTCCTGCGCGCTGCATTTCGCGCAGGCGGGCTATCCGATCCGCTGCAACTCGATCCATCCCGGCGCGATCCACACCCCGATCATCGACAAGGTGCTGGCGCAATCGGACGATCCCGATGCGCTTTACAGGAGCTTCGTCGAGGTCCACCCGGTCGGCCGGCTCGGCAAGCCCGAGGAAATCGCCGCGATCGCGGTCTACCTCGCCAGCGACGAGAGCGCCTTTGCCACCGGCGCGGAATTCCGCATCGACGGGGGCGCTTCGATTTGAGTCCGCTGCCCAAGCTGCCGATCCGCCAGGTCGCCTATTTCTGCCACGACGTGCGCGAGGCGGCGCTGGCGCACCATGCCGCGTTCGGCTCCGGCCCCTATTTCGTCGCCGACCACATTCCGCTCGCCCGCGCGGTCCATCGCGGCGTCGAGCGCGCGCTCGACCACTCCAGCGCCTACGGCCAGTGGGGCGAGGTGATGATCGAATTCGTCGCGCAGAACAATCCGGGCCCCTCGCCCTTCCACGATCTGTTCCCAGAAGGCTCGGGCCGCTTCGGGCTGCATCACGTCGCGCTGTGGGTCGACGATGTCGACGCCGCGATCGAACGCTTCGCCGCCGCGGGCGCGCCCTGCGCACTGCGTGCGGAAATGAACGACGGCTTCATCTTCGCCTTCGCCGACACCAGCGCGACGCTCGGCCACATGACCGAGCTCTATGCCCCGGTGCCGACGTTGACCGATTTCTACGCGATGGTCGCGCAAGCGGCGGCAAGCTATGCCGGCGGCGACATCATCACCCCCATCGCCTTTTCCTGAAGAGGACCGTCCGCCCGTGAGCGAAAGCTGGCATCCCGTCATCGCCGAGACCGAATTTCCCGCCGAAGGCAAGCTCGCCGCGAAGATCGCCGGGTGGTACGTGCTGGTCGGCAAGACCGAGGACGGCCTTCATGCCGTCAACGACCGCTGCACCCACCAAGCCGCGCTGCTGTCGACCGGGCGCATCCGCCGCGGCGCGATCATGTGCCCGCTGCACGGGGCGCGCTTCGAGATGGCCACCGGCAAGTGCATCGGCAGCGCCTATCGCGACTTGCGCACGTTCCCGCTGCGCGTGACCGACGGGACGATCGAGGTCTGCCTGCCCGACGCGCCGCCGGCGATGGACGAACTGCCGGTCGTGACCGCCTGAACCGCGCCGCCCTGCACCTGACCTAACCCATAGTTTGCCGCATCGGCGCGGGCGCTAGTCTTGCCTGCAAAATCACCCACGGGAGAGACATCCATGCCCTTTACCGGCCCCGCCGAAGACCGCCTCGCCATCCGCGAGCTGCTCGAAACCTATGCCGACGCGGTCACGCGCTGCGATGCGGACGCATGGTCGGCGACCTGGGCACAGGACGCGGAATGGTCGCTGCCCGACTATCCCGAGCTCGGCACGACCAGGGGCCGCGATGCGATCCGCGCGATGTGGGTCGAGGCGATGAAGGGCTATCCCGGGATCATGTTCGAAGCATGGCCCGGCTCGATCGAGGTCGATGGCGATACCGCGACGATGCGCAGCTACACCAGCGAGGTCTACGACCAGGACGGGGTGACCAAGCGTGATCGCGGCGTCTACGAGGACACCTGCGTCAAAGTCGACGGCCGCTGGCTGTTCAAGTCGCGCTCGTTCCGCAACATCCACCGCCAGCACGCGCCCAAGGGCTGCTGAACGCACCCCGGTTCCCTTCACTCAGGACAAGTCCATAAGCCCTGCAGGCGTAATTCTAAGCGAAGCGCCTTAAGTAGCCTCAGTCGTACCAGAAAAAAGCGCGGGACCGCTATAGATCCCGCCTTGGAGGACGACTGAAACATGAGGAACACCGGACTTCTCTTCTGTGCCGCGTCGCTCGCGGCCATGGCACCGGCGGCGGCTTCTGCGGCCGACGACCAACCCGACGCGACCACGACGAGTGACGGCGGCGCTGCTACCAAGCCGCCCGTCGAGGTCTTCTCCACCGGCGTCGCCAAGGGCCGCGACCGGCTGGACAGCGCGACTTCGACCAGCGCGCTGCGCGGCGACGAAATCCAGAAGTTCGGACCACGCTCGCTCGCCGACGTGCTGCGCACGATGGCGGGCCTGCGCGTCGAGTCCGGCATCGGCGAAGGCAACAACAACTACACCGTGCGCGGGCTGCCGCTCGCCGCGGGTGGTTCCAAGTACATGCAGATCCAGGAAGACGGGCTGCCGATCCTCGAATTCGGCGACCTGTTCAATATCGGCACCGACGTCTACCTGCGCAACGACTTCAGCATCGCCGCGATCGAGACGATCCGCGGCGGCTCGGCCTCGACCTTTGCGTCGAACTCGCCCGGCGGGCTGATCAACATCATCAGCCGCACCGGAGACGTCGAAGGCGGCTCGATCCAGGCCTCGAGCGGGCTCGACTTCGACCAGAAGCGGGTCGATTTCACCTACGGCGCCCCGCTCGGCGACAACACCCGCTTCCAGGTCGGCGGCTTCTTCCGCCAGGGCGAAGGCCCGCGGCACATCGGCTTCGACGGCTGGCGCGGCGGACAGGTCAAGCTCAATGTGACCCGCTCGTTCGCCGGCGGCTATGTCCGGCTCTATCTCAAGCTGCTCGACGACCGCTCGCCGACCTACGCCCCCTACTTCGTCAACATCACCGGGACCGATGCGGACCCGAAGTTCGGGAGTTTTCCCGGCTTCCGGCTGAACCGCGACTCGGTGCTCTCGCCCTATCTCGGCCCGGTGGTCACGCTCGACGAGAACAACCGGCCCGCCGCCCTGCCGCTTTCGACCGGTCAGCATGCGGTGTCGAAGTCGGTCGGGCTCGAGTCCCAGTTCGATCTCGGCGGCTGGACCGTGACCGAACGCATGCGCTATTCGGCCAACAGCGGCGATTTCAATCGCGCCTTCCCGTCGAGCGCCAATAGCGTCGCCAATTTCGCCGCGGCGCAGGGTGGTGCGGGCGCGAGCGCGGTCTATGCCAGCGGCCCGCTGGCCGGCCAGCCGATCTCGACCACCACGCCGATCAACGGCAACGGGCTGCTTGCGCTTTACTACGTGTCCTACGTGCGTGCGCACGCGCTCGACAACTTCACCAACGACCTGCGCGCAACGCGTGTGTGGAAGCTCTCGGGCGGCGACCTCACCACCACGATCGGCGCCTACTTCGCCTCGCAGAAGCTCCAGACCACCTGGCTGCACACGGCGATGGACGTCGACGTCAACGGCGGCAAGACCGCGATGGTCGACATCATCAACGCCGCCGGCACGCCGCAGACGCAAGGCGGCTACTATGCCTTCGCGCGCGGAACGAGCCTGTTCCGGCGCGGCTTCGACGTCGATTACCGCGTCTTCGCGCCCTACGGCTCGATCAACTACCACATCGGCAAGATCGCGATCGGCGGGAGCGTGCGCTACGACAGCGGGCGCGTCCGCGGCTCGCTCGTCGGGGCGGACCTCGGCGGTGGCCGCAACGGGCTGATCTCCTACGACATCAACGGCGATGGGCAGATCAGCGCGGCCGAAACGCGCGTCGCCTACCTGCCGCTGACCCAGCCGGCGCCGGTCCGGTACAACTACGGCTACCTGAGCTATTCGGCGGGCGTGAACTACCGCGTGGCCGAGCCCTTCTCGCTGTTCGCACGCTACAGCCTCGGCGCGCGCGCCAATGCCGACAAGATCCTGTTCACCCCGGTGGTGAGCACGCTCGACGGCAGCGTCGCCAGTTCGCGCGACAAGGCCGACAAGGTCCGCCAGCTTGAAGGCGGGTTCAAGTTCCGCAAGGACGGCATCACCGTCAACGCCACCGCCTTCCGCGTTACGGCCGACGACCACAACGTGCTCAACGGCTCGGCCAACCGCACCGACCGGTCGTATCGCGCGACCGGGGTCGAACTCGAAGGCGGGTTCCAGCGCGGGATCTTCAGCCTGATGCTGGGCGCGACCTATACCAAGGCGAAGATCACCGCCGACCGGCTGGACCCGACGCTCACCGGCAACGAGCCGCGCCACCAGCCCGACTGGACCTTCACCGCCACCCCGCAGGTCGATTTCGGCAAGGCCGCGATCGGAGCGAGCATCGTCACGATCACCAAAAGCTATGCGCAGGACTCGAATCTGCTGGTGATGCCCGGCTTCACCACCGTGGGCGCCTATGCCTCGTTCCGGCCGATCGACCGGGTCCAGGTGTCGGTCACCGCGCAGAACCTGTTCGACACGACCGGCATCTTCGAAGTGAACCAGTCGAGCGTGCCCGCCAACGGGATCGGCTTCGCCCGCTCGGTCAACGGTCGCACCGTGCAGGCCGCAGTGCGGCTCGACTTCTGACGACACCGGCGCAGTCCGGTGCAAGAAAGGGGCGGAGCCGCAAGGCCCCGCCCCCTTTTCGTTGCGATGGCGCAGGCGCGTCAGAAGCGCTTGGTCACCGTCACCTGCACCGTGCGCGGCAGGTTGCCGAAGCCGAGCTGGTCGGCATGGACGCCTGCTGCCGTGCCCGTGCCGCTGCCGGTCGAGGGACCGTCGACCACGCCGCTGACGTAGAACGTGTTGGTCAGGTTCTTGCCGATCAGCGCGACCTGCCAGTTGTCGTCCTCGGCGCCAAAGCGGATGCCGGCGTCGAGCGTGGCGTACTTGTCCTGGCGCGAATGCTCGGCGCCGAAGCCCGAAGCGAGGTAGCTCGACGAGAACCGCGCATCGACGTTCAGGCCGACCTTGTAGCCCGATCCCACCGCCGTATCGTAGCCGACGCCGAACGCCCCGGTCCACTCGGGCGCGACCGAAAGCGGCTTGCCGTTCAGGTTCTGGCGCGGCGCGCCGGTCGCCGGATCGGCCAGGTTGCAGCCTTCGGTCGGGGTCTGCCCGGCATAGCACGGCGCCAGCGGGAAGCGGGTGTAGCGCGCGTGGGTGTAGTTGAGCGCGCCGTGGACGTTGAGCCCTTCGATGCTGCGCGGGGCATACTCGAATTCGAGCTCGACGCCCTTGGTCCGGGCATCGGCGGTCAACGTCTGGAACGCGAAGATCGGCGAGTTGAAGAAGTCGACCTGCAGGTCGCCATACTTGTAGGTAAAGGCGGTCAGGTTCAGCCGCAGCTGGTTGTCGGCCAGCGTCGTCTTGACCCCCGCTTCGAACCCGCGCGCCTTTTCAGGGTTGAAGGTGAGGTCGGCGAAGGGATCGGGCGAGAACTTCGAGTTGATGCCGCCGTTGGAGAAGCCGCCCGACTTGTAGGCGGTCTTGTAGGCGCCATAGACGAGGATGCCGCGCTGCGGCTTCCAGGTCAGCGTCACTTCGGGCGACCAGTCGTCGAAGGTCTGCTTGGTCGCGATCTCGCCCAGGCCGTCCGGGTCGTCCTGCGGGCGGAAGATCGTCGTCAGCGCCGGGTTGTTGTAGGGCTGGGTGAAGAAGCTGTCCTTGGTTTCGTGCGTGTAGCGCACGCCGCTCGCCAGTTCGAGCGTGGGGACGATCTTCCAGCTGACCTGGCCGAACAGCGCCGCGGTCTCGCCATCGGTGGTGCTGTACTTGGTGCTGGCGAGGTACTCGTTTTCGGGCGATGCCGCGCTGTTCGACAGCCCCGCGAACATCACGTACTGGTTAAAGATGCGCTTGGTCTTCTGGTACAGGCCGCCGACCATCAGGTTGATCGGGCCGTCGAACGCGGTCTGCGCGCGCAGCTCCTGGCTGAACGAGCGCCAGGTCGAGTTCTCGGTCGCCCAGGTGCCGTTGTCGCTCGACTGGAAGTCGCAGGCGCAAGCCCAGCGGTTGTTGTTGGTGTTGTAGTTGGTGACCGAGCTGATCGTCACGTCGCCCACGTTGTAGGTGATGTTGCCGTTGATCGCCCACGACCGGTAGCGGTTGTAGAGCTGGCCGTCTTCCTCCGAGAACGGGAAGTTGGCCGCGATATCGGTCGGGATGTTGTTCTGGTGGGTGACGAAGTCCCGGCCGCAGACATAGCCGGTCAGCTGGCTCTTGCCCGCCGGGCAGTCGTAGGCGACGTAGTTCCACGAGCTGTTCTTGGTCTTGTTGTAGTCGAAGCTGCCCTTGAGCGTGACCGTCAGGTCGTTGCTGGGCGTGTACTTCAGCGTCAACCGGCCGAGGAATTCCTTCTCGCCCGGCCCGTCCGAGGCAACGCTGGCAGTGTGCGGCGTGGCCGCGAAGCCGTCGGCGACGTCGGCGGTGGTATAGGTGCGGACCACCGAGACGTTGTCGTAGTAGGCGCCGTCCATCTTGGTGCCGCGCAGCGCCAGGCGGACGCCGAAGGTGTCCGACAGCGGGCCAGAGGCGATGAACTCGCCCATGTACTGCTGCGCCTTGAACTCGTAGCCGGCCTTGGCGACGAACTCGCGCTCGCTGCCCGGATCGTTGGTGGTCAGGCTGATCACGCCGGCGGTCGCGTTCTTGCCGAAGAACAGCGCCTGCGGACCCTTGAGCACTTCGACGCGCTTGAGGTCGAAGAAGCCTTCCTGGATGATGCGCCCCTGGCCGTAGTAGGCGCCGTCGACGACGACGGCCACCGACTGCTCGATGCCGATCGAGGTCGAGGACGAGCCGATGCCGCGCATCGTCAGCTGCGCGCCCGAACCGTTCGATGCGCGCCCGACGTTGAGGTTGGGCGTCGCCGCCGCGATCTTCTCGATCGAGGTGATATCGCGCTGCTGAATGACCTTTTCCGAAATCGCGGTGACCGCCACCGGAACCGTCTGCACCGATTCCTCGCGCTTGCGCGCGGTGACGATGATTTCCTCGAGGCCGCCGGCGGAGGCGGCGTCACCGGCCTGCGCGGCTTGCGCGTGAGCGACCTGCGCGCCGCCCAGCATGCACGATGCGAGCAGCACGCCCTTGAGCGATGCCTTCATGTAGTCCTCCCAGAGTTGCTTTCCCGCGCCACGTACCCGCCCGCCCGCACCGCGCCGCCTGCAATTTGCGCCAGACTAGCAGAAAGATCAGGGACATGGCGGATCGGACGAAAGGCCCGCAGAGCCGCGCCGACGTCGCCGACAAAAGCAATCCGACTGGCTTTTTTTACAGGGTTCCGTTTCCGGTCGACGGCGTAATGTTGCTGGTGGGAGAGAAGCCGAAAAGGCATCCGGTTGCAGCAGGCCCGCAAGCGAGCTGCCGCAGCCAAGCGCGGAACCGTCATGCGATCACGCCAGGGGCGTGGTCCGTCCGCGTCGCACGTCGAGCTTTCCTCCCGTCACGCGTCCTGCGGCGCGATCGGCATCCGGCCGCCGCCCGGGGACATTGATTTGGGGGGAAAGATGAAGACCGGCCTTGCACCAGCCAACCTGCCGACGCGGACTGCCCTGCGCGCCGCCGCGCTCGCCGCGACGATGCTCGCCAGCGCGCCCGCCTTTGCCGAAGACGCCGCCCCGGCCGCCAGCCCGGCCAGTGGCTCGGCCGACAGCGGCATCGAACAGATCACCGTCACCGCGCGCAAGCGCGTCGAGGACGTGCAGAGCGTCCCGCTCGCCGTCTCCGCGATCGGCGGCAAGGCGCTCGAGGCGCGCTTCGTCCCCGACGTGCGGGCAGTGGCCAAGTACATCCCCAACGTCCAGCTCGGCCAGGTCCAGTATTCGGGCGCCACGCTGTCCGCCTCGATCCGCGGCATCAGCTTCGCCGACATCGAACGCTCGTTCGAACCTGCCGTCGCAACCTCGATCGACGGCATCTTCCTCGCCTCGAACACCGGGGCGCTGGTCGACATGTTCGACGTCGAATCGATCGAAGTGCTGCGTGGCCCGCAGGGCACGCTGTTCGGCCGCAACACCGTCGGCGGCATCATCAACGTCAAGCGCTCGCGCCCGACCGGCGAACTCGGCGCCAAGCTCTCGGTCACGGTCGGCTCTTACGGCCGCAACGACTACCGCGGCGTGTTCAACGCCCCGCTGATCAAGGACGTGCTTGCCGCCAAGATTGGCGTGTTCTCGATCAACAGCAACAGCTTCACCTACGATGCGACCACCCGCAAGGCCGAGCCCGGCCTCGACCGCCTCGACATCCAGGGCAGCCTGCTGTTCACCCCCACGCCCGATTTCGAGGCGCTGCTCACCTACGAGCACCTGCGCGACCGCTCGCACTATCCCAACCCGGTCAACCAGTCGGTCGGCGCGCAGAGCAACGGCTATGGCGGCGAGCTTGCCTGCACCGTCTTCGCGCTTTGCGGCCATCCCGAGGAATACGAGAAGAGCGGCTACCGCGTCTCCTATGGCGGCCTGCCCTTCTCGGCGCCGCTCGATGCCGACAACTTCACCCTGAACATGAAGTACAAGGCCGACAACTTCTCGATCGTGTCGGTCACCGGCTACTGGAAGAACAAGGACTCGCTCGACATCGACAACATCGGCGATGCGCTGGCCCCGGGCACGCCGTTGTTCCACCCGGTGCGCAAGCTCCACGGCGACCAGTTCAGCCAGGAGCTGCGCATCGACACCGACTTCGACGGCCTGTTCAACATGGTCGCCGGGGTCTACTACTTCCAGTCGACTTATTCGCTCGACAACCAGAGCGTCTACATCGCCGACGGAACGGCAAATCCCGCCAACCGCGTCGACACCTTCAGCGCCGGCCAGACGGTCAAGTCCTATGCCGCCTTCGCCGAAACCTACTGGAAGGTGACGCCGACCACCCGCATCACCATCGGCGGTCGCTACACGCACGAAACCAAGGACTTCCACGTCGAGAAGCCGGCGGTGTCGGCGGCCGAGGGCGGGCCCTACAAGTGCCCCGACGTCAACTCGACCTACGCCCCGTGCCGCGATCCCTCGCTCAAGTTCAACCGCTTCACCCCGCGCGTCTCGATCGACCAGGAACTCGCTCGCGACATCATGACCTACGCGTCCTGGTCGCGCGGTTTCCGGTCGGGCGGCTGGAACGGGCGCCCGGGCTCGACCCCGGATTCGATCGGCCCGTACCAGCCGGAAATCGTCGACAGCTACGAACTGGGCCTGCGCACGAAGTTCTGGGACAACCGCGCGATCTTCAACGTGACGCTGTTCCAGACCGAGTACAAGAACAAGCAGGAAGACCAGATCCGCTCGAACCCGGTGCTGCCGACTTCGACGGTCACCTTCGTCGAGAACGCGGGCAAGGCGCGCTTCCAGGGCGTCGAGCTCGAGGCGCAGCTGCGTCCGGTGCCCGAATTCCACCTGTTCGCCTCGGCCGGCTATCTCAAGGCCAAGTACCTCCAGTTCCTCGACGGAAGCGGCAACGACGTCAGCGCCACGAAGCAGCTGCGTTACGCGCCGAAGTGGAACACCAGCATCGGCGGCGAATACACCTTCGAGCTCGGCGGCAACAACCAGATCGTGTTCAACACCAACCTCAAGTACATCGACAAGTACGTTACCGAGTCGAGCGTCGATCCGGCTGGCCTCGGCCGCGAGATCATCCCGGCGCACACCGCGGTGGATGCTTCGCTGACCTACACCGGGCGCCTCGCCTCGCTGAAGCAGTACAAGATTTCGGCTTTCGTCAACGACGCCTTCCACGATGGCGGGCGCATCGTGCGGTCGAGCTATGCCGGACCGTTCTGGTTCAGCGATCGCATCCCCAACCGCACCTGGGGCGTCGAGGCGCAAGTCGAATTCTGACGGCGCGTCCCCTCGGCCGACCTGCAAGGCGCCCGCTCTCCCTGCCGAGGGCGGGCGCTTTCGCACCCCGACCTCGGGGATTGGCCAGTTGCCCCGCACCGCCCGCAGGCCGATCCCGTCGCCACGAACGAGAGGATCCCCGATGACCAGCACCAATCGCTTCTGGCAGCTCGACCGCCATCCCAGGGGCAACGACTTTGCCGCCGCGCTGTCGCTGCGCGAGGAAGCGCTCGCGCCGCTCGGCGAGGGCGAAGTGCGGGTTCGCACCGGCTGGCTGTCGATGGACGCGGGCACCCGGATGTGGATGAGCCCGCGCACCGACGGCTACCAGCCGCCGCTGCCGCTCCGCTCCAGGATGGTCGGGCTGGTGCTCGGGCGCGTGACCGAAAGTCGCGACCCCGCCTTCCCGGTTGGCGCGCTCGTGCGCGGCTTCGGGCAGTGGGCCGAATTCGCCACCATGCTCCCCGCGCTCGCCGGGCTCGAAGTGGTCGACGACGGCATTGCCGACGTACGCCAGCACTTCGGCGCGCTCGGCATGAATGCCTGGACCGCCTATGTCGGGGTGAAGGAAGTGGCTGCCGTCAAAGCGGGCGAATGGCTGGTCGTCTCGGCCGCAGCGGGCGCCACCGGCAGCCTTGCCTGCCAGGTCGGCAAGGCGCTCGGCGCAAGGATCGTCGGCATCGCCGGTGGCCCGGCCAAGTGCGCGTTCCTGCGCGAAACGCTCGGCGTCGACCTCGCGCTCGATTACAAGGCCGACGATGTCGCCGCCGGGCTTGCGGCAATCGAGGGCGGCGTCCACGCCTATTTCGACAATGTCGGCGGGCCGCTGCTCGATGCGGTCCTGCCGAACATGGCGCACTACGGCCGCGTCGCGATCTGCGGCATGGTCGCGGCCTACGATGCCGACGCGCCGCTTCCCGGCCCCGCGCGCTTCGACCAGGTGCTGATGCGCCGGCTGCGGATCGAGGGCTTCTTCATCCCCGACTTCCTCGAACGCGGCGCCGAGTTCCTGCCGGTGCTGCGCCAATGGCACGACGAGGGCCGGTTGGCGGTCCCGCTCGACGAGAGCGAGGGCATCGAGAACACGCTCGTCGCCTACGACCGGATGCTGAGCGGCAAGGCCATCGGCAAGGTCATCGTCCGCGTCGCCGGCGACGACTGACCCGCGCCTTCGTGCAAAAAGGCCGGCCCGACCGAAGCGGACCGGCCCCTTGCGCCGGCGCGGCGGTGCAGCTCAGACCGCGGTCATCCCGCCGTCGACGACGAACTCGGCGCCGGTCACGTATCTCGCCTCGTCCGAAGCAAGGAACAGGTTCATGTTGGCGATGTCTTCGGGCTCGCCCATGAAGCCCATCGGCACCGCGGCGAGCACCGCATCGAAGTTGGCCGCATTGTCCTCCTGCGCCACGCCCTGGATGTTGGTCAGGATCATGCCGGGGTGGACCGAGTTGACGCGGATGCCTTCGCGCGCGGTCTCGATCGCAACCGTCTTGCTGAACAGCCGCACCCCGCCCTTGGACGCGGCATAGGCGCTGCAACCCGGCACGCCGATCATCCCCGCGACCGAGCTGATGTTGATGATCGACCCCTTGGTCGCGGTCTTGCGCATCAGCGCGACCGCCCGGCTGGTGCCGAAGAACACGCTGTCGAGATTGACGCCGAGCTGGCGGTTCCAGTCCGCGGTCGTCACCTCCGCGATCGGGCCGAGAACGGCGATCCCGGCATTGTTGACGATCACGTCGAGCCGGCCGTCCTCGGCTTCGATCGCGGCGAACACTGCATCCCACGCCGCCTCGTCGGTCACGTCGTGGCCCATCGCGCGCGCCTGTCCGCCCGCCGCGTTGATCTCGTCGGCGCGGGCCTGCGCACCGGCAGCGTCGCGGTCGGTGATCCAGACCTTGGCGCCTTCCTCGGCAAAGCGCTTCGCCGTCGCGCTGCCGAGGCCGGGCACCGAGGCGCCTCCGGTGACGAGCGCGATCTTGCCGGAAAGTCGGGACATTACAGAACTCCGTAAAAAAAGGGGCGAGGCCGCAAGGCCCCGCCCCCGAGGGTGGTAGAGAGTTTACACCGCGCCGGCGTCAGAACTTGATGCCGATCGTGCCGCCGAAGGTGCGCGGCTCGAGCGCCATGCCGAACGACCACAGCCCGGCCACGGTGAACGCGTGGGTCGTAGTGCGGATGTCGGCGAGGTTGCGGCCGAACACGCGGAAGTAGGCCTCCGAGCCGTTCGACAGGTTGAAGTTGAACGTCATGCTGGCGTCGACCAGGTCCTGCGTGACGGTGCGGACCCGCGGGTCGTTGCCGTTGACGGTAATGCCGGTGATCTTGCCTGCGGCGTCCTTGGCCACGGTCTGCGAGGCGACCGAGAGCTGCTCGTCGTAAGGACTGATGTGGCGCCAGCCGACGTTGGTCACGACCTTGCCGAAACTCGTCGGCAGGGTGTGCTCGAGCCCGAGCGAGCCGGTGAACTTGGGCGCGTAGATCAGCCGGTTGGCCGAGAAGTCGACCGGGACCAGGCCGGTCGGTGCGGCAGCGTCGGGGCTGCAACGATTGACCGCTTCGGCTCCCCCGGCAACGCCGCAGGTGACGAAGTTGCGGAAGTGCGATTCCATGTACGCGGCCGAGGCGGTGATCTTCAGGTTGTTCGAGACGCGGAAGCTGCCGTCCATCTCGATGCCCTTGATCAGCGCGCCGCCCGGCACGTTGCCGGTGATCGTCTGGTTGCCGGTCGGACCGCCGGGCACGGTCAGGTTCTGCTGCATGTCCTTGTAGTCGGACACGTAGCCGGCCAGGTTGAGCTCGAGCTTGCGGTCGAACGCGGCGAGCTTCGCGCCGATTTCGAAAGCGTCGACCGTCTCGGGCTGGAACGGCGTGCTGGCGGTCTCGGCAGTCGCGGCGCGCGGGCTGAAGCCGCCCGAACGATAGCCGCGCGACCATGAGGCATAGACCATCAGATCGTTGTTCGGACGATAGTCGATGCCGACCTTCGGCGTGAACTTGCTGAAGCTTGCGTCACCCTTGCCGATCAGGCCGGACGTGGCGAAGCTGTTGGTCAGCTTCTTGTTGTCGTGGCTCCAGCGACCGCCGAACGACAGGCGGACCTTGTCGACCACTTCCCAGTTGAAGTCGCCGAAGAAGGCATAGCTTTCGGTCTTGCCTTCGACATGCTGGGCGTTCTTGTCGAAATCGACCGGGGGCACGTCGGGCGAGAAGCCGAACACGCGCGACCATTGCGTCAGGTCGTAGCTCGACTTGAAGAAGTACCCGCCGACGACGTAGTCAAAGCCGTCCATCAGCTTGCCGGCCGCGCGCAGTTCCTGGCTGAACTGGGTGTAGTGCTGGCGACGATCGACATAGTACAGGTCGGTCGACGAACCGTCGAAGTCCTGCGTCTGCGTCTCCTTCGAATGGCGCCAGCCGGTGATCGAGGTCAGCTTCACCGCATCGAGATCGAGGTTCATCTCCAGCGTGCCGTTGGGCGCATTGTACCGGCTCGACGCGGCCGCGCCGAAGGTGGTGTAGAGGTCGTCGGTGGTGTTGCGGTTGCATTCGCGCGCCGGGATGAAGCCGCAGAACACTTCGCCGGTCTTGGTGATGTTGCTCACCACCGGGTCGAAGGTCTGGACGACGTTCTCGATCGTGAACTGCGCATCGAACGCGCTGCCGGTCGGCTTGAACAGCAGGCTCGCGCCATAGCTGTCGCCCTTGCTCCAGCCGGCATCGACGTTGCGGACGACGTTGCGGTAGAAGCCGTCGGTCTGGTTGTGGAAGTACCAGGCCTTGATGCCCCAGGTCTCGCCGTCGCCGTAGTTGGCGATCGCCTTGGCCGCCCAGGTGTTCCAGCGGCCATAGGTCAGCTCGGCCTTCAGGCCCGGCTCCATCGTCGGCTTGCTGCGGGTGATGTTGATCACGCCGCCGATGGTGTTGGCGCCGAACAGCGTGCCCTGCGGTCCGCGCAGCACTTCGATCTGCGCGATGTCGAAGGCATCCTGCAGCTGGCCGGTGTTGGTGCCGATGGTGACGCCATCGACGACGACGCCGACGGTCGGGGTCTGCGACTTCTCGATGTCGGCATAGGTCAGGCCGCGGATCGAGATGTTGGCGGCCTGCGCGCCCGAATTCTGCTGGGTGATGAGCAGGCCGGGCGCCGCGCCCTGGAGATCGCCGATGTTCACCGCCGCCTTGGCTTCGAGCATCGCGGTGTTGACCGCGGTGATCGCGACCGGGGTCGACTGCAGCGTTTCGTCGCGGCGGCGGGCGGTCACGATGATCGCGCCATCGTCGACCGCCGTGGCGTCGGCCTGCGCGGTCTGCGGCGCCTGCGCCTGTTCGTCCGCGGCGAAGGCGGGCGCCGAAAGTGCGATTGTCGAAATGCCAGCGAGAGCGGCCAGCGTGGCCCTCCGCGCGAACGCGTTACCCATGTCATCCTCCCATGGCCGAACGGCGCATCGTTGACGCCGTTTCCACGCTGCCAATCCTGACACCACCGCTGCCCGAACCAACTGCAACTTGTTACAGGTGTGTCCCGTGCGCCGCAGGGCATGCTTCGGACAAGATAAGGGAGAGTACGCAAGATGTCCGTGAATCGCCGATTCCTGCTGGCTCGCCGCCCCCATGGCGAACCCGTGCCGCAAGATTTCGACCTCGTCTCCGAGCCGATCCCGCACGCGCCCGAGGGCGGCTTCGTGGTCCGCAACTGCTATGCCTCGCTCGATCCCGCGCAGCGCGGGTGGATGGACGATGCGCCCAGCTACATGCCGCCGATCCCGCTCGGCGATCCGGTGCGCGCGACCACGGTGGGCGTCGTATCGGCTTCGAATACCGACGAATTCCAGGTCGGCGACTGGGTCATGGGTCTCAACGCGCTCGAGGATTACTCGGTCAACCAGGCCGGCGGCTTCACGATGAAGGTGGACCCTTCACTGGTCGATTCGCCCTCGAAGTTCCTCTCGGCGATGGGCGCCGTCGGCCTCACCGCCTATTTCGGCCTCGTCGACGTGGCCAAGCCCCGGCCCGGCGAAACGCTGCTGGTTTCGGGCGCGGCGGGCGCGGTGGGCTCGGCGGTCGGCCAGATCGGCAAGATCATGGGCGCGCGGGTCATCGGCATCGCCGGCGGGGCGGCCAAGTGCCGCCGCCTGCTCGACGACTACGGCTTCGATGTCGCCATCGACTACAAGGGCAAGAGCGTCGACCAGCTCGCCGCCGAGATCCGCGCCGCCGCGCCCGAAGGCGCCGACGTGGTCTTCGAGAACGTCGGCGGCGATGTCATGGACGCCGAGCTGATGAACCTCGCCAAGCATGCGCGGATCGTGCTGTGCGGCCTGATCAGCGAATACAATTCGCCGCAGAAGATCGGCGTGCGCAACCTGTGGCAGGTGCTGGCGCAGCAGGCGACGCTCTACGGCTATCTGATCATGGACTATGCCCCGCGCTTTGCCGAAGGCGGGGCGGTCATGGCCGGATGGATGGCGCAAGGCCGGCTGCGCATCGACGAGGACGTGCAGGAGGGGCTCGAGAACGCCTACGCCGCGTTCATGCGGCTGTTCACCGGGGCCAACACCGGCAAGCTCGTGCTGAAGATCGCCGATGGCCTGTGAGCGCCTCAAGGGCCGCAAGGCCATCGTCACGGGCGCCGGATCGGGCATCGGCGCGGCCGTCGCGGCACGGTTGCGGGCCGAGGGGGCGCAGGTCTTGACCTGCGACCTGAAAGGCGAAGTCGACCATCTCGCCGACGTCGCCGCGCAAGGCGCGAGCGCCGATCTCGTCGCGCGGGCGGTGGTGGCGATGGGCGGGCTCGACACGCTGGTGCCCTGCGCCGGCATCAGCGCCTTCACCCCGCTCGAAGGACACGAGGACGCCTATTTCGAGCGCGTCTTCGCGGTGAACGTGTTCGCGGTGTTCCGGCTGGTGCGCGATGCGGTGCCCCTGCTCAAGGCGGCGGGCAACGGGCGGATCGTGACGATCGGCTCGACCACCTCGAGCTTCGGCGACGAGGGCCTTGCCGCCTATGCCGCATCCAAGCACGCGGTGCTCGGCCTGACGAAGGCGATCGCCGCCGAGCTCGGTCCGTTTGGCGTTACCGCAACTTGCGTCCAGCCCGGCGCGATCGACACGCCGATGACCGCGCCCGCCTTCACCGAGATGCCCGAATACAAGACGTTCTGGGAGAACAAGGCGTCGTTGCGCCGGCTCGGCGAGCCGCAGGACATCGCCGACGTCGTCGCCTTCCTGTGCAGCGACGACGCGCGGTTCGTCACCGGCCACGGCCTGTGGGTCGACGGCGGGGCGATGGCGCGGCACTAGGCCCCGCGTCATCGCCCGCGCCGTTTCACGACGGTGCGATCACGCCCTCGCCTTCACGCCAGACCGGGCGGATCTGGGCGTCCGAATAGATCTCCATGATCTCGAACACGTTGCCGAAGAAGTCGCGGCAATAGGTCGCGGCATAGCCCTGCTTGCGGCCCTCCTCGTCCACCGTGATGCCCCCCATCGACGGCGGCGTGTGGACGCGGATTCCGGCCTCGAGCAGCCGCCGGTAGCAGGCCTGGACGTCCTCCACCTGCACCGCGAAGTGGGTGTAGCCGTAGCGGTTGACCCCTTGGTCGGGATCCTGCGGCGCCGAGCGGGGTGCGAGGTATTCGAAGACCTCGATATGCGCATTGCCGAGCCGGCACATGAACTGGCGCGCCGCGCTGTCCTTGAGCCCGACGACCGCATCGATGAACGGATTGGCGCTCCATTCGAACGGCGGGCCGACCTCCTCGGCGCCGAGCAGGTCGATGTAGAATTCGCGCGCCTTGTCGAGATCGGGGACCGACACCCCGACGTGCTGGATGCCGCGGGCCCCGATCGTCATGGCCTCGCCGCCTTCAGAACTGGACGCGCTTGGTGTAGCCGCCGTCGATCACGACGTTGGTGCCGGTGGTGTAGGACGAGGCCGGGCTGGCGAGGAACACGATGGTCTTTGCGACCTCTTCGGGGCCGCCCCAGCGGCCGAGCGCGAACTGCGCCTGGGTGGCGTTGTAGAGATCGGGCACGGCGCTTTCGATCGCTTCCCAGTTGCCGCCGGCGAACTTGATCGGCCCGGGCGAGACGGTGTTGACGCGGATGCCCTTGGGACCGAGCGCCTGGCTCAGCTGGCCGGCATAGACGATCAGCGCGCCCTTGAGCGCGTTGTAGCCCTGCGGCACGATGAAGGTCTCGAGCCCGGCGGTCGAAGCGGTGATCACGATCGAGCCCTCGCCACTCCTGCTCAGCGCCTCGTCGAGCACTTCGGCGCCGATCACCGCGCCCATGATATCGAAGTCGAGCGTCTTGTGCCAGTCGCCCGTGGCGCCGGCGCCCGAGGTCGAGATCATCGGCACGAAGATGTCGCAGCCGCCGAGCGCCGCCTCGGCCTGCTGGAGCCAGGCGCGATAGGCGTCGTGGCCGGCTTCCATGTCGAAGGCCGAACCGTGGACCTTGCCGCCATGCGCCTCGAGCGCGGCGACGGTCTCGGCGACCTGCTCGGCATTGCGCGAGCAGAACGCGACGTCCGCGCCCTCGGCCGCGAACAGTTCGACGGTGGCGCGACCGATGCCGCGGCTGCCGCCGGTCAGAATGACTTTCTTGCCCTTGAGGCCCAGATCCATGACGTTCTCCTCGATCCCGTAAGGTTCGTTGTCGGTTGCTTGGCGCGGACGATGCCCGGCGCGCGCGCAGGGTGGCACTGCCCTTTTTGTCAGGACCGGGCAAAACCCCCGGCCGCGCTTGCATCGCGCGCCGGCGCGGGCCTAGATCGCACGGATGACGCAGGTCCTGATCCTCGACGGCGGCACCGGCCGCGAACTCGCCCGCAGCGGCGCCCCGTTCCGCCAGCCCGAGTGGTCCGCTCTCGCGCTGATCGAGGCGCCGGAATACGTGTCGCGGGTCCACCACGCCTACATCGCGGCGGGCGCCGACGTGATCACCACCAATTCCTACGCCGTCGTGCCCTTCCACATTTCCGAGGAGCGCTTCGCCCGCGACGGCGCGCGGCTGGCCGCACTGGCCGGCCGTCTGGCGCGGGAGGCGGCCGATGGCGCCGCCCGCCCGGTGCGCGTCGCCGGCTCGCTGCCGCCGGTCTGCGGCTCCTACCGCCCCGACCTCGTCGATCTCGACCGGGCGCGGCCGGTGCTCGAAGTGCTGGTCGAAGCCCTCGCGCCCCACGTCGACCACTGGCAGGCCGAAACGCTGTCCGCGCTCGCCGAGGCCGAGCTCGTCGCGCGTCTCGTCGCCGGCACGGGCAAGCCGCTGTGGCTCAGCTTCACGCTGCAGGACGAGGACACCGGCGCGGCTCCGGCGCTGCGCTCGGGCGAGAGCGTCGAGGAAGCGGTCGACCTTGCCCTGCGCGCGGGCGCGCAGGCGCTGCTGTTCAACTGCTCGCAGCCCGAAGTGATGCTTTCCGCGGTGGAGCAGGCGCGCGCTGCGGGCGCCGCAGGCCGCGCGCTGCCGATCGGCGTCTATGCCAACGCCTTCCCGCCGATGAACAGCGATTCCGAAGCCAATTCCGGGCTCGACCCGATCCGCGAGGACCTGACGCCCGAAGGCTATGCGGCCTTCGCCCGCGCCTGGGCGCAGGCGGGAGCGTCGATCATCGGCGGATGCTGCGGGATCGGCCCCGAGCACATCGCCGAGCTTGCAAGGCTTCGCGCCACGGCCTGAGCCGTCAGGCCGGCGCCGCCACCCTTTTCTTGATGTCTGCGCGCAACTGGTCCTTGCGGACCTTGCCGCTCGCGGTGCGCGGGAAATCGTCGACGAACTCGAAGCGCTCGGGAATCTTCTGCTTGGCGAGCCCGCTCGCGCCGACATGCGCGGCAAGCGCCCCAGCATCGGCCTTGTCCGACAGGATCACGTAGGCGCACACGCCCTCGCCCAGCCGCGCGTGCGGCATCGCGACGACGCTCGCCTCGCGCACCGCCGGATGCGTGTGCAGCACGTCCTCGATCTCCTTGGCCGAGATGTTCTCGCCGCCACGGATGATCAGGTCCTTCTTGCGCCCGGTGATGGTGATCGCGCCATCGGCCGACAGCACGCCGAGGTCGCCGGTGCGGAAATAGCCGTCGGCGGTGATCGCCTCGGCGCTCTGCTGCGCATCGGCATAGCCGAGCATCATCGCGGGGCCCCGGGCGAGGATCTCGCCCTCTTGCCCGAGCGGCAGGTCGTTGTCCGCGCCATCGACGATGCGCACCTCGTAGTCGACGACCTCGCCGTCGGTGGTCGCGGCAAGCTGCGGATCGTTCGGCCAGCCGAAGCTGACGAGCGGCACTTCCGAGGCGCCGAACACGCGGAAGGCATGGGCATTGTCGAATGCCGCGTCCGCCGCCGGGATCAGGTCGTTGGGCACCGCCGCGCCCCCGCAGGCGAAGAAGCGGAAGCTGGGCGCCCCGGTTCCCGCCGCGCGGGCCGCTGCCGCCAGCTCGACCAGGAAGGGCGTCGCCGCGACCGTGCCGACGAGGCCGTGGCGCTCGATCAGCGCCAGCGCCTCGCGCGCGTCCCAGGCTTCCATCAGCACCGAGCGGATGCCGCAGATGAGCGGGGCCTCGAGCCCGTTGGCATAGCCCGAGACATGCGTGACCGGCGATGGCATCAGCGTCGCCTCGCCTGCCTTCAACCCCCAGTGCTCGCCGCTGCGCGCGACGATCCGCTGCAGCGTCGCGTGGCTGTGCAGCACGCCCTTGGGCCGGCCGGTGGTGCCCGAGGTGTAGAGCACCATCTTCACGCCCAGCGGATCGACCGTCGGGCGCTCGAACCGCATCCCGCGTCCCTGGGCGACGAGCGCGGCGAAGTCGTCCGGCCCCTCGCCCCGCACCGTGAACACGTGCGCGAGATCGGGCAGCGCGGCCTGGCAGCGCCGCGCCATTGCCGCATAGTCGACCTTGCGGAAGCTCTCGGGCACGAAGATCGCGCGCGCGCGGCAATCGGCGAGCATCATCGTCACTTCGGCGTCGCGGTAGATCGGCACGATCGGGTTGACCACCCAGCCGCCGAGCGCCGCGGCAAGGTTGATCGCCGCAGCCTCGCGCCAGTTGGGCACCTGGAAGGCGATGACCTCGCCGGGCAGGAGCCCCCGCGCGGCGAGCGCCGCCGCCAGCGCCTGCGCCTCGGCGAGCAGCGTGGCGAAGGTGTGGCTGCCCTCGGCGTCAACCATGCAGACGAAGTCGGGGTCACTCGCCGCCCGCGCGATCGCAAGGTCGGCAATTGTGGTCGGCTGGTAGGCTCCGGCGGCGACATAGGCCGCGTGATGAGCCGGAGGAATTGCAAGCCACTCCCATGGCGGCGTCGTTGTCGTGCGCATGGCGCCCTCATCCGTCCCCGCGACGATGGCCTCAATTGGTCAAAGGGAGAGGCGGCCACCTGCCAAGTGTCACAGCTTTTCCCTCGTCGCCAAATCGGCGATGTCGAACCGGACAAGTCCGAACGGACCGCCTGACCCCTTGGGAGATTTCAACGCCATGGACCGCATCGAACGCATTGGCGAAGTGGCCGCCATCATGCGCGACTATGTCGAGAACAAGCAGACCTTCCTCACCGAGAAGACGATGCGCGTTCCGACCGCCAGCTACACCGATCCCGACCAGTGGAAGGCGGAAATGGAGCTGGTGTTCAAGCGCGTGCCGCTGATGCTCGCCTTCACCGCCGAGATGCCCAATCCGGGCGACTACAAGGCGATGGAAGCGGTCGGCCTGCCGGTGCTGATAAGCCGCGACAAACAGGGCCTGGTCCGCGCCTTCCTCAACGTGTGCTCGCATCGCGGCGCGCCCGTCGCCAGCGAAGGCCACGGCAACTGCCCGCGCTTCACCTGCAAGTACCACGGCTGGACCTTCGGCCAGGACGGCCGCCTGATCGGCGTTTCCGAGGCGAGCAAGTTCGGCGAAGTCGACAAGCCCGGCATGGGCCTGCGCGAGCTGCCCTGCGCCGAAAAGGCCGGTATGATCTTCGTCGTGCTCACGCCCAACGCGCCGCTCGACGTCGACAAGTTCTACCGCGGCTTCCTCGACGACTTCGAAGCGCTCGACTTCGGCTCGTGGACCTACATGGGCAGCCGCGTGATCGAGGGCGCCAACTGGAAGATCGCCTACGACGGCTATCTCGAGGGCTACCACTTCGCCTCGCTCCACCCCGAGACGATCTTCCCGCGCACCCCGTCGAACTGCATGCACTACGAAGGCTTCGGCCCGCACCAGCGCATCGGCTTCCCGCACCACAAGATCGCCGACGCGCTCAAGGACGTGCCCCGCGATCAGTGGGGCACGCAGGAGAACAACGGCTTCGATTTCGTGCGCATCATGTTCCCCAACGTCTCGGCGTTCATCGCGCCCGAGATCACCCAGGTCGCCCAGCTGTTCCCCGGGCCGACGCCGGGCGAGAACCGCACCGTGCTCAACTACCTGCGCCGCGAGCCGATCCGCGACGAAGAGGATCGCGCCAATGTCGATGCGGCGATGAACTTCTTCCGCGACGTGACCTATACCGAGGACTACCTGATCGGGCTGGAAATCCAGAAGGGCCTCGAAAGCGGCGCGCACGACGAACTCACCTTCGGGCGCAACGAGCGCGGCAACCAGTATTTCCATGAATGGCTCAACTGGTACCTGCAGGACGACGCCGACCTTCCCGAACCCGAAATGTGATCGCAGCGGACGCGCGGGCGTCGACGCATCGGCTCTGCGCGTCCGCCCCTCCGGCAAGCGAGGTTCGCGGAATGACGGTGACCGTGCTCACCCTGCTCAAGCGCCGCGAGGGCATGAGCAAGGCCGACTTCATCGCCTACTACGAAACGAAGCACCGCCTGATCGGCGAAAAGGTGCTGTCGGGCTGGGCCAGCCGCTACGAGCGGCTGCACCTCCATCCGCTCGACGGCGCCACGCTCGCGCACGACTACGACGTGGTCCTCGAGATCGACTTTCCCGACCAGGCGACCTGCGACGCCTGCTTCGCCGCGATGGCCGACCCGGCGACGATGAACGAGATCGTCGACGACGAGGTGAAGCTGTTCGACCGCAGCCGCATGCGCACTTATGCGGTGGAACGCCACCGCTCGATGCTCTGATCGCTCAGGCGACGAGGTTGGCTTCCATCGCCCGCACCGCGTCCGGCCCCGCGCCCAGCGCCTGCTCGGCATAGGCTTCGACCGAACCGTATTCCTTGCGGATCGCGGCGAAGGCGGTTTCGAGGAACTCGGGCCGCACTCCCATCAGCACGCGCACCGCGCCGTCCTCCATGGTCGCGCCGAAGCCCGAGCGCACGGCGCCGGCGCCCGCGGCGATGCGCGCCTCGGCGTTGCCGGCGGTGTTGGTGAGGACATAGTCGGCCATGACGTCGTCGGGGTGCACCCCCAACAGCGTGTGGACGAGCGCCGCGGCAACCCCGGTGCGGTCCTTGCCGGCAAGGCAGTGGAGCAACGTCGGATGGTCGTTCTGCGCCAGGGTGCGCAAGTAAAGCCGGTAGGTCCCGGTCAGGACCGGGCGGAACGGCAGGCGTTCGTAAAGCGCGGTCATCGCATTGATCGCGTCCTGCTCGGTGACGACTTCGCGGGCCATTTCCTCGTGCACCGCCGCGCCCTTGAGACTGGCGGTCTCGCCCGGCTCGAACACCACCGCCGCGCCAAACTCGGGATGGCGCAGGCACGGGTAGACCGCGCGCTCGCTGTCGCCGCGCAAGTCGATCACGGTGCCGATGCCGAGCGCATGGACCGTCTCGAGATCGGCCTCGGTGGCTTCGGCGTGCTGGCCCGAGCGCCACAGCACGCCGGTCTTCAGCGCACCACCCCGCGTCTTGTAGCCGCCGTAGTCGCGGAAATTGTGGATTCCTTCGAGGGGGAGCACCCTGTCCTGCATCGTCTCGAATCCCCGTGCCGGTTTCGCATCGCAACTGATCGCTGTCGCCCTTGGCTCGACAAGAGCCCCTCGTGCAAGCACAAAGCGACAGGAAAAGACCGGCACAGGTTGGAGAGGAAATATGACAGAACAGCGCGATACGATCCATCTCGTCGATCCCGAGACGCTGCCGCTGCTCGATGCGCTGGGTCGTGCGGTGCCGTTCACCCGCGAACTCCTCCCCGCCATCCGCAGCGCCAGCGAGGCCAATTATGCAGCGCTCGGTACGCCGCCGATCGCGCCCGAGATCCGCCGCATCCCCGGACCTGCGGGCGAGCTAGAAGTCTACTGGTACGATTCCGAGCCCGGCGCACAGGGCCGGCCTGCGCTGCTCCACATCCACGGCGGGGGCATGATCATGGGCTCGGCGAAGGCGATGATGGCGGGCCCCTCGGGCATGGCCCGGGCGCTCGGCATCCCGGTCGCGTCGGTCGACTACCGGCTCGCGCCCGAGACCCCGTTTCCGGGGCCGCAGGAAGACTGCTTCGCCGCACTCGAGTGGCTGGCGGGACAGTCCGACGCGCTCGGAGTCGATGCGGCGCGGCTCGGCGTGATCGGCGAAAGCGCGGGCGGCGGTCTTGCCGCGGCGGTCGCGCAGATGACCCGCGACCTCGCGGGCCCGCCGCTCGCGGCGCAGATCCTCGTCTATCCGATGATCGATCATCGCACCGGCGGCGAGGATTGCCGCTGGCGCAACCGCACCACCGGCGAATTCATCTGGACCCGCCAGTCCAACCGCTTCGGCTGGGAGGCGCTGCGCGGCGACTATGCCGCCGACGACCACCGCAAGGGCTGGTTTTCGCCGAGCCTTGCCGAGGACCTCTCCGGCCTCGCCCCCGCCTGGATCGGCACCGGCAGTCTCGACCTGTTCTTCGACGAGGATCTCGATTACGCGCGGCGGCTGGTCGATGCGGGCGTGCCCGTCGAACTGCACAGCTATCCCGGCGCGATCCACGCCTTCAACGTCATTGCCGAGGCGCGCATCGCCAAGGCGTTCTCGCGCGACATGCTCGGCGCAATCGCGGCCATGCTGAAGCTGCCCGAACGGGGCTAAAGGGTGCGGGGCTAGGAGGTGCGGGACTAGCCCGCCTGGCGCTGCGGCTCGGCAAGTGTCTGCAGCGCCCGCGACACCACGACTGCGGCGGGCGTCGGCTTGGGCACGAGCACGCCGCCGAGCCGGCGCACCGCCTCGTCCATGCGGTCGAGGTCGCCGGTGTGGAGCACGTAGGGAACGCCCAGCGCCGCCAGCGCGCGCGCGACCGGCTCGCATGTCCGGCCCTGCCCCAGCGAAACGTCGAGGATCGCCGCGCTGATCGCCTCGGCAGCGACGATCTCGAGCGCCTCCTCGGCCTCGAGCGCGGTCAGCGGCACGCAGCCTGCGTCCTCCACCGCGAACTCGAGATCGAGCAGGATCAACGGCTCGTCGTCGAGGACCAGAACCTGCCGCGGCAATTCGCTCATCCCACCTCCTCGCGCAGCGGCAGGCGCAGCGTCGCGCGGAGCCCTTGCGGCCGCCACTCGCGCTCGATGTTGCCGCGGGCCATTCCCAGCATGCGGTCGACGATGCTGCCCGCCTTGGGGCTCATCGTCACCCCCGCGATGTCGACGTGCGGGCCGCCTTCCTCGAGCCAGTCGATCACGATGGTCGGCTGGGTCGCGCCGCCGTTGCGGTTCCAGCGCACCGTGACGTGGCCGTCGGGCTCGCTCAGCGCGCCGTGCTTGACCGCATTCGCGGCGAGTTCGTGGAGCGACAGGCCGAGCACCGACACGGCCGAGAAATCGCTGCGCAGGCCGTTGCCTTCGAAGCGGATGCGACGTCCTTCGGGATCGTAGGGGCCGAGCACCGAGCGGATCGCCTGGCCGACTTCGATCGAGCCCGACGAGGCCTCGTCGAGCGTGGTCTCGTAGGCGCGGCCGAGCGCCTGGATGCGGTCGTTGATCTCGCGCGCCTCGACCTCGATCCCGCGCGCGCGCCCGGTGAAGTTCACGATCCCGCCGATCACCGCGAACATGTTCTTCATGCGGTGCGAAAGCTCGCGCGCCAGTTCGCGCGCGTGGCGCTCGTCGGCCCGCGCAGCGCGCACGTCCGACACGTCCCACTGGCTGCCGAAGAAATAGAGCAGGCGCCCGCTGGTGTCGTAGATCGGCCCGAGGTGGAGCGCGTTCCAGAACGCGGTGCCGTCCTTGCGATAATTCAGCACCTCGACGACGACCACGTCCTCTTCGGCCAGGGCCTTGCGGATGCGCGCCACCGCCTCGCGGCTGGTTCCCGGACCCTGCAGGAAGCGGCAGTTTTGCCCGACGATCTCGCTCTCGTCGTAGCCGGTCAGGTCGCGGAACGCGCGGTTGGCGAACACGATCGGCTGGTCGGGCGCGTACGGATCGCACAGGCAGATTGCCATGCGCGTCTGCGCCATGGCCTGCTCGAAAAGCACGCCGTTCGCTCCGGAGAACGCATCCTCCGGATGACTGGCGCGAAAGCGATCGGGGCTGTCGTCATACGCCCGATGCGCCTGATCTTCCCGATGTGTGGACAATGAAGGTTCCCGGTCTCGTCTCTGTTTGCGCGCTGCAATCCCTTGCGCGTTAATGCAGGCGCTCGCGATCCGGTTCCCTTCCTGCAATTGAAAATCATGCAAAAACAGTTGCACCGCCCGCGAGGGCAAGGCGGGTCCGCTACTTGCGCTCGACCGGGATGACCGCGACCGTAAGCCGCGAGATGCAGACCAGCCGCTCGGCCTCGTCGCGGATGCGGATCGACCAGACCTGGGTCGTCCGGCCGATCGATTCCGCGGTTGCCGTTGCATAGACGAAGCCATCGCGCACCGGGCGGATGTGGTTGGCGTTGATCTCCATCCCGACGCAGGCAAATTTCTCCGGATCGACGCAGAAGGCCGCCGCCATCGACCCCGCAGTCTCGGCCAGCACCACCGAGGCCCCGCCGTGGAGCCGCCCGAACGGCTGGTGGACCTTCTCGGTCACCGGCATCCGCAGCGTCAGCGAGGTGTCGTCGATCGAGACGTACTCGATGCCCAGGAACCCCGGCATGGCGGTCTTGAAGCTGCCGCGCAGATAGTCCTCGCCGGGCGCCTTGCCACCGAACCAGATCATGCAAACCCCTTTTCCAGAAACCGCACCGCGCAGCCCGCGAGCAGCGCCGTGCCCAGCGGCATCACGCTTTCATCGACCATCATCCGCGTCGAATGGATGCCGCAGCATTGCCGCCAGTCGTCGCCTTCGTGGCTGACGCCGAGAAAGAACATCGCGCCCGGCGCCTTCTCCAGCACGTAGGAGAAGTCTTCGGCGCCCATGATCGGGTGGGCCAGCCGGACGAAGCGTTCCGCGCCCACGAGGTCGCCGGTCACCGCCTCGCCCAGCGCCACCGCCCGTTCGTCGCAGACGGTGACCGGAAAGCCCGGCTCGATCCGCACCCGCGCGGTCATGTCGTGCGCCGCGGCGATATGCGTCGCCAGCCGCTCGAGCTCGGCGGGCAGGCGCTCGCGACTCTCGCGCGAGAGCGTGCGCATCGTGCCGGTCAGCACCGCGCGATCGGCGATGACGTTGTGCGCGGTGCCCGCCTCGATCTTCGCCACGGTCACCACCACCGGGTCGGAGACGGCGAACTTGCGCGTCACCATCGCCTGGATCGCGGTGACGATCTCGCAGGCGACAGGGACCGGGTCGCGCGTCTGGTGCGGCATCGAGGCGTGGCCGCCGCGCCCTTCGACGGTGATCGTGAACTGATCGGCCGAGGCCAGCAGCGCGCCGTTGCGCCCGGCGACGAGACCGTGCGGGCTGTCGGGCATGATATGGAGCGCGAAGGCGGCGTCGGGCAGCGGGTCGATGAGCCCGTCGTCGAGCATGAAGCGCGCGCCGTGATGGCCTTCCTCGCCCGGCTGGAACATGAACTGGACGCGTCCCGCCAGCGTGTCGCGCCGGCCGCACAGCAGTTCGGCCGCCCCCGCCAGCATCGCCGTGTGGGTGTCGTGGCCGCAGGCGTGCATCCGCCCCGGGATGGTCGAGGCGAACGCAAGCCCGGTCTCCTCGGGCATCGGCAGCGCATCCATGTCGCCGCGCAGCAGCACCGTGCGCCCCGCTCCCGCCCCGCCCTCGAGCGTTGCAACGAGGCCGGTGGTCGAAGGTCCTTCGCGCCAGGTCAGCGGCAGGTGGGCGAGCGCCGCCCGCACCTTGTCGCGGGTCAGCGGCGTATGCAGCCCCAGCTCGGGCTCGGCGTGGATCGCGCGGCGCAAGCCCACGATCTTGTCCGAAAGCGCGTGCGCGCCTTCGAGCAGGGCAGCCTCGGTCATCGCTGGTGGTCTCCTGTTGCCTCGCGCCGATCTGTGGACCAGCGGCGACGCGCTGTCGAGGGCGCCCGGCGTGCAGCTTTACCCTTGCGGAAAGCCGGGCCAGGCTTTAATCGCTCGTTTAAACAACCGGGACTCAGAGCCGGACCCCAGAGGGGGGTCTCGCCGGACTGTTGAGGAGAGAACCATGGCCGAAGCCTATATCATCGACGCCGTGCGCACCCCGCGCGGCATCGGCAAGCCCGGCAAGGGCGCGTTGTCGCACCTGCATCCGCAGCACCTTGCCGCCACCTGCCTCAAGGCGATCAAGGACCGCAACAACCTCGACACCTCGACCGTCGACGACATCATCTGGTCGACCTCGTCGCAGGTGGGCAAGCAGGGCGGCGACCTCGGCCGCATGTCGGCGCTCGCCGCGGGCTACGACATCACCGCCTCTGGCACCACGCTCGACCGCTTCTGCGGCGGCGGCATCACCTCGGTGAACCTCGCTGCGGCGGCCGTGATGTCGGGCATGGAAGACTGCGTCATCGCCGGCGGCACCGAAATGATGAGCTTCACCGCCGCCTACGGCGCCGAGCAGGCCAACGCCGGCATTCGTCCGCTGGGCATGGGCTCGGGCAATCCCGAGCTCGACGCGATCCATCCGCAGTCGCACCAGGGTGTCTGCGGCGACGCGATCGCCGCGCTCGAAGGCATCACCCGTGAAGAGCTCGACGCGCTCGCCCTCGTCAGCCAGGAACGCGCCGACCGCGCGATCCGCGAAGGCCGCTTCGACAAGTCGCTGGTCACCGTCTACAACCCCGACGGCACCGTCGCGCTCGATCGCGAGGAGTTCCCCCGCCCCGAAACCACCGCCGAGGGCCTTGCTTCGCTTAAGGCGAGCTTTGACGGCATCGCCGATTTCGACCAGGGCGGCGGCTTCACCTTCCGCAAGCAGATCCAGCGGCGCTACCCCGACCTCAACTGGAAGGGCGTGCACCACGCCGGCAACAGCTCGGGCGTCGTCGATGGCGCCGCCGCGCTGCTGATCACCTCGCCCGAATATGCGCAGAAGCACGGCCTCAAGCCGCGCGGCCGCATCGTCGCCTATGCCAACCAGGGCGATGACCCGACGCTGATGCTCAATGCCCCGGTTCCGGCGGCGAAGAAGGTGCTCGAGAAGGCCGGCCTCAAGAAGGAAGACATCGACCACTGGGAAATCAACGAAGCCTTCGCGGTCGTGGCGGAAAAGTTCATCCGCGACCTTCAGCTCGACCGCACCAAGGTCAACCCGAACGGCGGCGCGATGGCGCTCGGCCACCCGATCGGCGCGACCGGCTCGATGCTGATCGGCACCGCGCTCGACGAACTGGAGCGGACCGGCGGCCGCTACGGCCTGATCACGATGTGCGCGGCGGGCGGCATGGCCCCGGCGCTGATCATCGAGCGCATCTGACGAGCTAGCGCGCTTCGGCGCGACACTCCGCGAGGCCCGGCCGGCGCAAGGCATTCCGCCTTCCGTCGTTCCGGGCCTTCGTCGTTCCGGGCCTTCGTCGTTCCTGCGCCTGCCCGTTCCGCGTCTTCGAGCAGTTGCAAAAGCAACAACGCGCGGGCACAGTGGCGGCGACGATGCCCTATTTCCCGCGCAAACTCCTTCAGCCGGTCCGTGGTCGGATCGCAGGCTATGCGCTGGGCATCGCCCTGTTCGCGCTCGGCCTCGCCGTGCGCTGGGCGGCCGACCACCTGTTCCCGCCGGGCTTCCCGTTCCTCACCTTCTTCCCCGCGGTCATCGTCGCGACGTTCCTTGCCGGGCGCGGCCCGGGTGTGCTGTGCGCGGTGCTGTCCGGGCTCGCCGCGTGGTACTTCTTCGTTCCGCCGGTCTACAGCTTCGCGGTCACCTCGGGCGTCGCCACCGCGATGCTGTTCTACGGCTTCGTCGTCGCGGTCGACATCATGCTGATCGACGGGCTGGTCCATCGCCAGCAACGGCTCGAGGAGAACGAGGCCCGCCTCACGCTCGCCGCCGAGCGCGAGCGACTGCTGTTCAAGGAGCTCCAGCACCGCGTCGCCAACAACCTCGCCACGGTCGCCGCGATGCTGCGCATGCAGCGCCGCCAGATCGCCGCCGACCCTGCCACCGCGCTCGACGCGATCGACCGCGCCAACGCGCGCATCGAGCTGATGGGCGAGGTCCACCGCCAGCTCTACGACCCGGCCGCGCTCGACTTGCCGCTGGTCGAGCAGATCCGCCGCGCCGCCGACCATGCGCGCGCGGTGGGTTCGGCCGACCACGTGCGGCTCGATGTCGAAGTGGCCGATGCCCGGCTCGAACCCGGACGGCTGATGACGGTCGTGCTGCTGATCAGCGAGCTGCTCGGCAACAGCTTCAAGCACGCCTTCGAGGACCATTCGGCCCCCGCCGTACGCGTGGTGATCGCGCGCACTGGCGATGCGCGCCTGCGCCTGACCGTCTGCGACAACGGCTCGGGCCTGCCCCCCGAAGCCGAGTTGCCCCAGCCGCGGCGCGGCCTAGGCACCGCGATCATCAAGGGCTTCGTCGCCCAGCTCGGCGGGACCATGACGGTCGAAAGCCTCGGCGGCGTGACGACCGTCGTGGAGTTTCCCGAAGGCTGATCAGTCGCCCGCGCCGGCCGGGGCGCTGGCGATCGCCTCGGCATTGGCGACGAGCGCGAGCACCTGCGCCCAGGCCGCCACGTTCTGCTCGAGCGCCGCCGGATCGATCTTGTCGAGCGTGTCGTCGGGCGTGTGGTGCAGGTCGAAGTAGTGCGTGCCGTCCTGGCCGAGATCGACCACCGCCAGCTTCTGCGCCGCGATCACCGGCTCGACGTCGGTGCCTCCGCCGGCCGTGGCGCGCCCGGCGACGATGCCCATCTGCCCCAGCGCCGCGACGATGCGGTCCGCCAGCGGCTTGTCCGCCGCGGCGAAGCGGGTCTGCACCCGCCACACCCGGTCGGCGCCGAAGTCGCTCTCCATCGCCAGCGCGTGCCGCTCGGGGTGGGCCTTGGCATAGGCTTCGCCGCCGAAGCCGCCGATTTCCTCGCTTCCCGCCCACAGCACGCGGATCGTGCGCAGCGTCTTTCCGGCGGCCTGCGCGCGCAGCGCGGCGGCGGTCACGATCGCGCAGCCCGAAGCATCGTCGATCGCCCCGGTGCCGAGATCCCAGCTGTCGAGGTGGCAGCCCACCAGCACCGGCGGCAGCGCGGGGTCGCGCCCGGGCAGGTCGGCGACGACATTGCCCGAAGGCAGCCCCTCGACGGTCCTGCCGGTCAGGGTCAGCGCGATCCGCACCGGCTGGCCGAGCTTCACCAGCCGGGCGACGAGGTCGGCATCCGGGTTCGAGACCGCGCCTGCCGGGATCGGCTTGACCCCTTCGGCCCAGCTGGTCACCCCGGTGTGCGGGTTGCGGTGGCTGTCGGTGCCGACCGAGCGGATCACCACCGCCAGCGCGCCCTTGCGCGCGGCGACGCTCGGCCCTTCGCGCCGCACCTGTCCGTAGGGGCCGTAGCCCGATCCGTCCTGCGCCGCGCGCATCGCGTGGTCGATGAACGCGATCTTGCCGCCGAGCGAACCATCGGGCGCGGCCTTGAGCGCGGCGAGCGTGGGGAAGTAGGCGATCTCGGCCTCGATCCCCTTGTCGGCGGTCGCGCCGCTGTAGCCGAGCGCGGTCACGGCGAGCATCTGCGGCACCGGCGCGGTGATCCGAGCCTTGTCCACCCCGCGCTGGTAGCCGCGAATGGTGAACGGCTCGACCTTCACCTCGCGAAAGCCCAGCGCTGCCAGCTTCCTTGCGCCCCAGTCGCGCGCGCGGGCCTCGGCCTCGCTGCCGGCAAGGCGCTGGCCGACTTCGGTGGTCAGGCCCGAGACGATGTCCCAGGCGACCGAATCGGGCGCCGCCTGGGCGCGGGCGGGGGCGGACAGGACAGCAGGCGCTGCGGCGAGGACGGCAAGGGCCGGACGGACAAGGTTGCGCATGCACCCGGGGTTTAGGCACAAGCTCCTGTTTTGCAAACGCCTTGTGCGCCCCAACGCCAGGGGGCTCTCCCCGATTGCCTCGGCGCGCCGGACAGTCCACATTGCCGGCAGATACGGGGGGAGATCGCCATGCAGAATGCGCAAGCCTTCGCCGGCTACGACGCGTTCGACTTCGCCGCTGGGCCATGGACCCGCCGCGTCTGGCGCAAGGGCGTCGGGCCGGCGGTGATCGTCATGCACGAAATGCCCAACCTCCACCCCCAGGTGCTGCGCTTTGCCGATCGCGTGGCGGCACAGGGCATGACCGTCTACTGCCCCAGCCTGTTCGGCGAGGACGGGCGTAGCCCCAGCCGGGGCTACACCGTGCGCCAGATGATCTGGTCGATCTGCGTGCGGCGCGAATTCAATGTCTGGGCCAACGGCAGGTCCAGCCCGATCGTCGACTGGCTGCGCGCGCTGGCGCGCAAGGCGCACGCCGAGTGCGGCGGCCGCGGCGTGGGCGCGGTGGGCATGTGCTTCACCGGCGGCTTTGCGCTGGCGATGATGACCGAGCCTTCGGTCGTCGCACCAGTCCTGTCGCAACCCTCGCTGCCCCTCGGCCGCAAAGGCGCCGGCACGATCGACGCCAGCCCGGCCGAGATCGGCTGCGCGAAGAAGCGCATGGTCGAGGAGGACCTGACGATGATGGCGCTGCGCTTCCCCAGCGACGGCTACGTGCCCGACGCGCGGTTCGCGATGCTCAAGGAGACGTTCGGCGAACGCTGCGTCACCGTCGAACTCCCTGACCGCGACGCCAATCCCGACGCGCCGATCCCGCCGCACTCGGTGCTCACCTGGCACCTCGTCGACGAACCTGGCAGCGCGACCCGCAAGGTCGAGCAGGACGTCATCGCCTTCTTCAAGCGCCGCACCGCGCTCTGACCCGGGAGAGTGCCGATGTCGGCGCCGGAACGGATGGAATTGTCGCAAATCCGCCATCGGCTTTGCGCTAGGTCAAAAGGCGCGGCAGCGCGCGCGCTAGGCTGCCGGGCGGGGCGCGGAGGAACGACATGGCCAACGTGAACGGCACCAGCGGCATCGACAATCTCGTCGGAACGGCGCTCGACGACATCATCCTCGGCCTCGCCGGGCGCGACACGCTCCAGGGCCTCGCCGGCAACGACACCCTCGACGGCGGCAGCGGCGCCGACACGATGAGCGGCGGGCTCGGCAACGACATATATGTCGTCGACAACCTCGGCGACACCGTCACCGAAAACGCCGGGGAAGGAATCGACACCGTGCGGGCGAAAATCTCCTGGACGCTCGGCGCCAATATCGAGCGGCTGCTGCTGCTCGGCACCGCCGCCATCGACGGCACCGGAAACGATCTCGCCAACGCGCTCACCGGCAATGCCGCGGCGAACACGCTGTCGGGCCTTGGCGGCAACGACCTGCTCGACGGCAAGGCGGGCGCCGATACGCTGAAGGGCGGGCTCGGCGACGACACCTATGTCGTCGACAATGTCGGCGACAAGGTGATCGAGAACGCCGGCGAAGGGACCGACACCGTCAAGGCCAGCATCACCTTCACCCTCGCCGCCAATGTCGAGAAGCTGCTGCTGATCGGCACGGCCGCGATCGACGGGACCGGCAACGACCTCGCCAACGCGCTGACCGGCAATGCCGCGGCCAACGCACTCTCGGGGCTGGGCGGCAACGACCTGATCGACGGCGGCCTCGGCGCCGACACGATGCGCGGCGGGCTCGGCGACGATACCTTCGTGGTCGACAATGCCGGCGACACGGTGATCGAGAACCTCAACGAGGGCACCGACACGGTCCGGGCCTCGATCGGCTACACCCTTGCCGCCAATGTCGAGAAGCTGCTGCTGACCGGCACGAGCGCGATCGACGGCACCGGCAACGGCGGCAACAACACGCTCACCGGCAACGATGCCGCCAACGTGCTTTCGGGCCTTGCCGGCAACGACACGATCCTTGCAGGCGGCGGCAATGACCGGGTGATCGGCGGCGCCGGGCTCGACATCGTCACCGGCGGCGCGGGCGCCGACGTCTTCGTCTTCGCGCCCGGCGATTTCGCCAGCCGCACTTCGATCGGCGCCGACGAGATCGTCGACTTCACCAGCGGCGACAAGATCGACGTCAGCCAGATCGACGCGCTGGTCTCGGCAAGCGGCTACGGCCAGCCCGGCGACCAGGCGTTTCTGTTCATTTCGACCAACAAGTTCACCAACCACACCGGGCGCCAGCTGCGCTACGAGGTCTCGGGCGGCAACACCTACGTCTATGGCAACATGGACGGCGACACGACCGCCGACTGGTGCATCAAGATCGATGGGGTCCACACCCTCGCGTCGAGCGATTTCGTCCTGTGACCGCCTGCCGGAGCCATCGCCCCATGCGCACCTTCGCCCGCCGCAGCCTGCTCGCCCTTGCCGGTTCCGCTCTCGCCGGCCTCGCGCTCGCGCCGCTCGCAGCGCACGCCGCCGATGCCGCGCCGCCCGATCTCTCGCGCTATCGCGGCAAGGTCGTCTACCTCGATTTCTGGGCCTCGTGGTGCGGTCCGTGCAAGCTCTCGTTCCCGTGGATGCAGGGCCTCGCCGCGCGCTATCCGAACGACGTCGCGGTGGTGACGGTCAACCTCGACCGGCAGAAGCCGCAGGCCGACGCCTTCCTCAAGCAGGTCCACTCGACCCTTCCGGTGATCTACGACGCCCAGGGCGCGAGCGCGAAGGCATGGAAGGTTGCCGACATGCCGACCTCGCTGGTGTTCGACCGCAAGGGCGCGATGCGCTTCCGCCACCAGGGCTTCTTCCCGGGCAAGACCGGCGAATACGAAGCCCACGTCGCCACGCTGGTGCGCGAACACTGATCGCGCCCGTTCGAAGGGGAAAGGCCATGTCCGTCGATCGTCGTCTCGCGCTGCTCGCGCTGACCGCCGGCACGCTCGCGCTCGCCGCCTGCGCGCACGACGGCGCCGCGCCGCACCTCAAGCTCGGCGCGCGACCGTGGGAACGCGACGTGCTCGCGCGCAAGTCGATGCAGCTCGCGGTCGAACCGGCGCTGCTCGCCTTCGACGATCACACCTACTTCAGCAAGGAAGCCGCCGCCGGCGGGCGGGGGTTCGACGGCGGAGGCTGCGGGTGCAACTGAAGCCGGGCGGGATCGCTGCCACCATCGGCGCGCTCGCCGCCGGCCTCGTCGCCCTGCCCGCGGCCGCCCAGCAACAGCAGCAGGACGCACCATCCGTCGCCCCGGGCAATGCCTACGACCAGAGCGCCAGCGACGTCGACGCGCTCGTCGCCGACAGCGCGGTGCTATACTACCAGGAAGACGGCGGCCGCGTCCGAGCGGTCGAGGCCGAGACCGGGCTTGCCTGGACCGGCGCCGACGGCCTCGCCGTGTCGGGCCGCTTCACCTACGACAGCCTGACCGGCGCAACCCCCAACGGGGCGACGCGCGCGCGCTACGACCAGGACTTCATCGGACCGCTTCCCGCCGGCGGCCACCTGCCCGCCGCCGATACCCGCACCGGCGCCTCGGGCGCCTATACCGCGCCCGCCGGCACGCTCCCGGTCGACCCGCACTTCAAGGACCAGCGCAAGGCCGGCGACCTCGGCCTGACCCTGCCCGCGCGCGCCGGGTTCCGGCTCAGCCTCGGCGGCAATGCCTCGTGGGAGAGCGACTACACCTCGTGGTCGTGGCGCGTCGGCCTTGCCAAGGACCTGTTCGACAAGAACACCACGCTCTCGCTCGGCTACAACTATGAGCACGATGAATCGAAGCCGATCACCGGCATTCCCATGCCGCTCGGCAGCATGGGCGATCCTGCGATCGGCAAGCAGCGGATCAAGCGGGTCGACAGCCTCGTGCTCGGCATCACCCAGGTGCTGACGCCCGCGTGGCTGGTCCAGTTCAACTGGAGCACCGGCAACAGCCGCGGCTACCACACCGATCCCTACAAGCTCGTCACCCTGACCGACCGCGACAGCGGCGATCCGTTCTTCTACGTTTACGAAAGCCGCCCGCGCCGGCGCATCCGCAACAGCCTGTTCCTCGCCAGCAAGCTCGCGCTCGGCTCCTATGTCACCGACGCCACCGCGCGCTGGTATCACGACAGCTGGGGGATCACCGCCTGGACCTTCGGCCTGTCCGAACACCTCCCCGCAGGTCGCAGCGCCTACGTCGAGCCGCTGGTGCGCTACTACCACCAGAGCAAGGCCGACTTCTTCCGCAACTACCTGCTGCTCGACGAGCCGACCCCCACCTACGTCAGCGCCGACAGCCGCCTCGGCGCGTTCGGCGCCTGGACCTTCGGGCTGAAGGGCGGGGTGCACCTGTCCGATCGCGTCGAGCTCTACGGCTCGGCCCAGCGCTACGTGCAGAACGGCAAGCGCTTCTATCGCGACGCCCCCGGCACGATGGCCAAGGTCGATCTCTTCGCCGGCTCGCGATCGACCAGCCTCGTCGCGGGCCTGCGCTACCACTTGCGCTGAAAGGTCGAGTCCCGACGTGCCCGTCCACCACCACCGCTTTTCGGCGATGGCCAGCCCCTGCGAGATCCAGATCGAGTGCGACGACGGCGCGCTCGCCGTGCGCCTCGCCCGCACCGCCGAAGCCGAAGCGCGGCGGATCGAGGCCAAGTTCACCCGCTATCGCGACACCGGCGTGGTCTGGCAGATCAACAACGCAGGCGGCGCGGCGATCGCGCTCGACGCCGAGGCGGCCGGGCTGATCGACTATGCAGCGCAGCTCCACGCGCTGTCGGGCGGGCTGTTCGACGCGACCTCGGGCGTGCTGCGGCGCGCCTGGACCTTCGATGGTTCGGCCAATCTCCCCACGAGCGAACAGGTGGCGGCGCTGCTGCCGTTGGTCGGCTGGGACAAGGTGCGCTGGCGCGACGGCATGCTCGCCCTGCCGCCCGGCATGGAGATCGATCTCGGCGGCATCGCCAAGGAATATGCCGTCGACCGCGCCGCGCAGGTGATCCTGAACGGCGCGCAGCTGCCCGCGCTGGTCAACTTCGGCGGCGACTTGCGCACCACTGCGGCGAAGCGCGGCGGCCGCTGGAAGGTCGCGATCGAATCGGTCGATCCTGCCAGGGCCGCGGGCGGCGTGCTCGAATTCGCGGCGTCCGGCCTCGCCACCAGCGGCGATGCGCGGCGCTTCCTGCTCAAGGACGGGGTGCGCTACGGCCACATCCTCGATCCCCGCAGCGGCTGGCCGGTCGCCGACCCGCCGCGCTCGGTCACCGTCGCGGCGCGAACCTGCCTCGAGGCCGGCACGCTGGCCACGCTGGCGATGCTGCGCGGCCGCGATGCCGAAGCCTTCCTCGAAGCCGAAGGGGTACAGTTCTGGACCTTGCGCTGATGCGGCGGGCGCGAATCAGCGTGCAGTGCTGCCCTTGGCCGGAGCGGACTGGTCTTCGCGCAGTACCCAATGCCCGCGGCGAATACGCCTGATGGATTTTTCACAATGACGACAATGACCTACGAAGTCATCGCCATCCCACTCCACGGCACTGCGCCTCGGCGCATGGCGATTAACCAGGCATTTTATTCTTGCTAACATGATATGAATACCCCGGTGACGCGCCCAATCGGGCTCGCACGGGGAGCACTACTGCACCAAAATGGTGGTATTACGGTAGCCCCGATCTTGCGACCGGGCTCTTTATCATGCCGTTTCGAGCAGCGCCGCCGCCGTCACGATCAGGTCGTCGAGCGCCTTGTCCGACCGCCACCGGCGCCGTTCGGCCGACCCTTCGGCAAGCACGGCCTCACGCTCGGCGAGCAGCGCAGAGATGTAGCTGCCGAAGAAGCCGAAGCGCCGGCTCTGCGTTTCGCGCGGCAGGTGCGCTAGCAGGCGACGCAAGTGCGTCAGGCAGCGCTGGTAGCCGGCGTTGTACCGCCCGGCGAGCGTTCGGTCGATCAGCCCGGGATCGTAGAGCGCCAGCCGCATCAGGAAGCGGTTGAAGTACGAGCCGTGCTCCTCGTCCTCGTCGGCGAAGGCGACCGAGGGCACGATCACCGCCGCCACCGCTTCGCGCACGGTGTGCGGGCCGCCGGCTGCTTCCAGCTCGGCCAGGAATGCATGGCGCCGCGCCTCAATTCGCTGCGCCCCGTCGACCAGGATGCGCTCGACCAGCGCGTCCTTGGTGCCGAAGTGATAGGCGACCGCGCCCTGGTTGCGCTGCCCCGCCTCGCGCGCGATCTCGCGCACCGTCACCGCGCGGATTCCGCGCTCGGCGAACAACTTGCGCGCCGTCCTGAGCAGCAGGCGCGAGGTATCGCTCTCGCTCTCTTCGATAACCGGAACCGAATTGACTTGCACTGCGCCCGCCTGTAGTTAATCGTACAATTAAGTCAGGTGACTTAGATCACGGGGCGACCGCTAGACCAAAACGCGGCGCCGGGAAAGGATGACCATGAGCAAGCTGTTCGAGCCCTTCGAGGCGAAGGGTCTCACGTTCAAGAACCGCCTGATCCACGTTCCGACCACGCTCAACCTGTCGGACCCGCAGGGGTACGCCACGCGCCGCCTCGCCGCCGCCTACGGCTCGCTCGCCAAGGGGGGCTATGCCGCGACGATCGTCGGCGCGACCTGCGTGCGCCGCGATGGCCTGATCAACGAACGCATGCTCGGCCTCTACGACGAGGACTACGTCATCGAATTCCGCGACACCGTCACGGAGATCAAGAACAACGGCTCGCTCGCCGGCATCCAGCTGTTCTACGGCGGGCTCATCCCGGGCCTTGGCACCACCATCCCGCTCGAGGCCGGCAAGGGCTGGATCCCGGGCACCGTCGCCTGGGGCCCGAGCAACAAGTACGTGATCGGCAACCCCGAAAGCGGCGTCGTCCCCACCGAAGTCTATGACGATATCGTCGAAAGCTTTGCGCAGGCGGGGCGCCGCGCGAAGGAAGCCGGGTTCGATTTCCTCTCGTTCCACTTCTGCCACGGCTCGCTGCCGCACACCAACCTGTCGCTGCTCGCCAACCAAGGCCGCACCGACAAGTACGCCGACCGCTTCTACATGTGCGAGGCGATCATCGAGCGCACGCAGGAGCTGTGCGGCAAGGACTTCCCGCTCATTCCGCGCCTGTGCTGCGACGAGAACCTCGAGGGCGGCTACGACATCGAATACTTCGCCGAACACTATGCCCCGCGCCTCCATGCGCTCGGCATTTCGGTGCTCGACTGCACCTTCGGCTCGATGCTCGGCGCGCCCAGCCGGCGGGCGGACATCCATTCGACCGAGTTCATCGGCCCGTCGTTCTACACGCCCAAGGTCGTCAACAAGGACAACATCCTCAAGCTGCGCGCCGAACTGCAGAAGCGCGGCATCGACATGCCGCTGATCGGCTCGGCCAACCTCATCACCCCCGATCACCTGCGCACGATGGTCGACGAAGCCGGCGCCGACTTCGCCGGCGTCTGCCGCCTGTCGCTCGACGATCCCGATTTCCCCAACAAGATGATGCAGGGCCGCGAGGACGAGATCCGGCTGTCCACTCACACCGGCGCCTCGCTGCTCCAGGGCAACATCTTCGGCAAGGGCTGGGCAGGCTCCGCGCAGAACCCCGTGTTCGGGCGCGAGGACGAATACCGCATCGTGCCGACCAACCGCCCGAAGAAAGTCGTGGTCGTCGGCGGCGGCTCGGGCGGCATGGAATATGCGCTCACCGCCGACGAGATCGGCCATGAGGTCGTGCTGTTCGAAAAGGCGGCAACGCTCGGCGGGGCGATGGACTGGGCGGGCAACTACCCCGGCCTGCCCAACATGGAAATGCTGCGCTACCAGCCCAACTATCACCGCAAGATGATCGCCAAGTCGAAGGTCGACGTGCGCTGCGGCGTCGAGGCCGACATCGCGACGATCCTTGCCGAGAACCCCGACGTGGTCGTCATCGCCACCGGCGCGAAACCCGTTGCCGTCGACGTGCCGGGCCTCGCCGAAGCGCGCACCGGTGGCCTTGCACTGCGCATCGACGAGGCCATGCGCCGCGACGATCCGCCCGCGATCGGCAAGCGCGTCGTCGTGGTCGGCGCGGCCGAAGGCGCCGAACTTGCCATCGATTACAAGCTGCGCGGCCACGACGTCCGCCTTGTCGATGCGGCGCCAGCCTACGCGCCCGCCAACTACGTCGGCTCGCGCGTCTGGGCGATCATGGGCATGATGGCCTATGCCGGCCTTGCCGCCGAACCGGGCCTTGCGCTCAAGGCAATCGAGGGCAACGAAGCGGTGTTCGCCGGTGCCGACGGCGAGGTGCGGATCGAGGCCGACACCATCGTGATCTGCGCGGGCCGCGAAAAGGACAATGCGCTCGAACGCGCGTTCATGGGCAGGCCGGTCACCGTCCACGTCGTCGGCGATGCGCGCAGCCCGCGCTCCTACGCCAACGCGATCCATGAAGCGGCCTACCTGTCGCGGCAGGTGTCGTGATGGGCCGCCTCCAGGGCAAGGTCGCGCTCGTCACCGGCGGCTGCTCGGGGATCGGCCTCGGCATCGTCGAACGCTTCGTCGCCGAAGGGGCGCAGATCCTTGCAGCCGACCTGCAGGACGGCAAGGGCGCCGACCTCGTCGCGCGCTTTGCCGGCAAGGTCGCCTATCGCCATTGCGACGTGACGCAGGAGGCCGACATTGCCGCCGCCTGCGCCGCCGCGGCTGCCGAGTTCGGCGGGCTCGACATCCTCGTCAACAACGCCGGCGCGGGCGGCACTCCGGCGGGCTCCCTCGACATGACCGTCGACGGCTGGGACCAGACCCACGCGCTGCTGCTGCGCGCGCCGATGCTCGGCACCAAGCACGCAGCCCCGCTGATGATCGCGCGCGGCGGCGGGTCGGTGGTCAACATCGCCTCGATCGCCGGGCTCGAAGCCGGCTGGGGCCTTGCCTACGGCGTCGCCAAGGCGGGCGTCATCCACCTTTCCAAGCTGTCGGCGGCGGACCTCGCCGTCCACAACATCCGGGTCAACGCGATCTGCCCTGGCGTGATCGTGACGCCGATCTTCGGCATGACCCTGGGGCTCGACCGGGCCGCGGCGGACCAGATGACCGCCGCGCTGGTCGAAGGCGCGGCGCAGATGCAGCCCCTGCGCCGCGCCGGTTCCCCCACCGACATCGCCGGCGCCGCGCTGTTTCTGGCGAGCGAGGATTCCGCGTTCGTCACCGGCACGCACATCGTCGTCGATGGCGGCATCACCACCGGCCAGCGCATCGCCTGGAACCCCGAAGCGGTGCTCCCGCTCCATCTCGCCATGGCCGCGCACGCCCCCGCGCCGGAGGACGCGGCATGACCGTTTCCGAGCTGGTCCGCCCGCTGCTGCCGATCATCGCGCCGAACGACGGGCACCCCTACGTCGCCGGCAGCCGCTGCACCGAATGCGGCCACACCTACGTCGGCGCGCGCGATGTCTGCGCCAAGTGCACCGCGCGCGACCGGATGGAGGCCGTCCGCCTCGCCGAAACCGGCAAGGTCTGGGCCTGGACCGTGGTCCACCGCAGCTTCCCGGGCGTCGCCACCCCGTTCGTCGACGTGATCGTCGATCTCGACGATGGCGCGCACATCAAGGGCACGCTGGTCGATGTCGACCCGCAAGCCGTCACCCCGGACATGCCCGTGCGCATGGTCTTCCGCGAGGTGAACCCGGCGGGCGCGGACGGACCCTACCTCACCTACCTGTTCGTCCCCGCGTGAAGGAGCCAGCGGCATGAGCGACGTCTACGTTGTCGGCATCGACATGATCCGGTTCGGTCGCTTCCCCGACCGCACCGTCCCCGGCCTCGCCGCCGAAGCCGCGCTGCTCGCGCTCGACGACGCCGGGCTCTCGATCCGCGACATCCAGGCGCTCTATTGCGGCAACCTCGGCCAGGCGAACGGCATGGTCGGGCAGCGCATGCTGGCCGAGATCGGCCAGACCGGCATCCCGGTGGTCAACGTCGCCAACGCCTGCGCCACCGGCGCCACGGCGTTCCGCGATGCCTGGATCGCGATCAAGGCCGGGCTCTACGACACCGTGCTGGCCGTCGGGGTCGAGCAGATGGGCAAGGGCCTGCTCGGCGGCACCGGCGGCGGCCCTTCGCCCGAGGGTCTCGTCGGCTCGTACACCATGCCCGCGATGTTCGCGCAGATCGGCATCGAGCACGCCCGCAAGTACGGCACGACCTTCGAGCAGTTCGCGCGAGTTTCGGTGAAGAACCACCACCACTCCACGCTCAATCCCAAGTCGATGTACCGCAAGGAAACGCCGCTCGAGGAAGTGATGGGCGCGGAGATGATCGCGTACCCCAACACCAAGTTGATGTGCTCGGTGAACGTCGACGGCTCGGCCGCGGCGGTGCTGATGGCGGAGGAGAAAGTCCGCCGCCTTGGCCTGATGGACCGCGCCGTGCGCATCCGCGCCTCGGAGATGAGCTCGAACCCCTTTGCCGAACGGCAGATGGCGATGCCCGATTTCAGCGCCGCGACGCGCCTCGCCGCCAAGTCGGCCTACGAGCGCGCCGGCATCGGCCCGGACGACGTAAACCTGGTTGAACTGCACGATTGCTTCGCCACCGCCGAACTCGTCCACTACGAAAACCTCGGCCTCTGCGCCGATGGCGAAGCGGGCCGGCTGATCGACGAAGGCGTCACCGCGCTTGGCGGCAAGGTTCCGGTCAACGTCTCGGGCGGCCTGCTGTCCAAGGGCCATCCGCTCGGCGCCACCGGCATCGCCAACATCTACGAAGTCGCCACCCACCTGCGCGGCAAGGCCGGTGCACGCCAGGTCGAAGGGGCCCGCATCGGTCTCACCCACGTCGTCGGCGGAGGACCCGGCATGGGCACCGCCTGCGCCATCCACGTGCTGGAGAAGGCATGATGCAGGATCTGAACGGCAAGGTCGTCGTCGTCACCGGCGGCGCTTCGGGCATCGGCTATGCGCTGGCCGAAGGCGCGCTCCATCGCGGCGCGAAAGTGGTGATCTCGGACATCCGCGAAGACACCCTCGGCGAGGCCGTCGCGACGCTCTCTGCCAAGGGCGACGTGCTCGGCTTGAAGGGCGACGTTGCGAAGTACGAGGACGTCGAAGCGCTGGCCCAGGCCGCCGTCGACCGCTTCGGCAAGGTCAACGTGCTGTTCAACAACGCCGGCGTCTTTGCCGCGGGCGTCACCTGGGAAGTCAGCCTCGACCAGTACGACTGGGTGATCGGCGTCAACCAGCGCTCGGTGATCCACGGCATCAAGGCCTTCGTGCCGCGCATGATCGCGCAAGGCGATGAATGCCACGTCGTCACGGTTTCCTCGGGCGCGGGCATCACGGTCAATCCGGGCTTCTGCTCCTATTCGATGACCAAGCACGCCGTCCTCGCGCTGACCGAAGCGCTCTGGCTCGACCTGCAGACGCAAGGCGTGCCCAACATCGGCGTCACCGTGGTCATGCCGGGCGTGGTCCAGTCGAAGATCATGTTCCCCGAAAAGACCTCGGGCGCGCTCGAAGGTGAAGTTGCCCAGCGCCTGTCGAACCCGGTTCTGGCGGCCGTCGAAGCATCGATGCGCGAAGCCGTCGACAACGGTCTGCCCCGCGCCGAGCTGGTCCGCATGGTCTACGACGCGATCGGGAACGGCGATCTCTACGTCCTGCCCAACTTCACCGACGAAGGCTCCCAGGCCATCGCGCAGGGCATCGCATTGGGCCGCGCCACCGCGCAGAACTGGTATCCCAACCTCATCGCCCCGCTGCTCGAAGGCATGAAGGAGGCCGCACAGTGACCGAATTTCTCCACCCTTCGCTCTACCCGGTCAACGCCGTCCTCAATGCGCTGGAACGCGATCGCAACAAGCCGATCGTCGAACTCGCGGGCGAACCGGCCTGGACCGGCGGCCAGATCCTCGACACCACCAGCCAGCTGACCCAGGCGCTGATCGCCGCCGGCATCGGCAACGGCACGCGCATCGCGTTGCTGGCCGGCAACTCGGTCGAGGTGCTGCTGCTGCACAACGCCATCGGCTATGCCGGCGGCTGCCTCGTCGCGATGCACCCGATGGGCTCGGCCGACGACCACCTCTTCGCCATCGAGGACGCGAACGTCGAAGTCCTGCTCTATGATCCGAAGAAGTTCGAGCGCCGCGCCGCCGAACTCGCCGCGCGCACCGACCGGCTCAAGGTCGTGCTCAGCCTCGGCCATGGCGAAAGCGGCCAGGACCTGCTCGCGCTCGCCCGCCAGTACACGCCGGGCCCGCTGGTGCCTCCGGTCATGGACCCGGGCACGATCACCCGCCTGTCCTATTCGGGCGGCACCACCGGCAAGCCTAAGGCGATCCCCGGCAACCCGCGCACCGGCGGCACCGCGCTGTCGATCATGATGAGCGAGTGGGAATGGCCGATCGAGCCGCGCGTCCTCGCGGTCGTGCCGCTGAGCCACGCCGGCGGTTCGCTGTTCGGCCCCACGCTCTTGAAGCACGGCACGATGGTCGTGCTCCCCGCCTTCGAACCCGGCGCCGTCCTCGCCGCGATCGAGAAGTACAGGATCACCTGCACCATGCTGGTGCCGACGATGATCTACGCGCTGCTCGATCACCCCGATTTCGACAAGTACGACCTCTCCAGCCTCGAAACGATCTTCTACGGCGCCTCGCTGATGAGCCCGGCGCGCCTCAAGGAAGGCATCGAGCGGCTGGGCAAGGTGTTCTTCCAGTTCTACGGCCAGGCCGAAGCGCCGATGACCGTCTCGGTCCTGCGCCGCAGCGAGCACGATCCCGACAACCCGCTGCGCCTCGCCTCGTGCGGCCGCCCTGTACCCTACATCGACGTCGCGCTGCTGGGCGACGACAACCAGCCGGTGCCCGATGGCGAACCGGGCGAGATCTGCGTGCGCGGGCCGCTCGTCATGGACGGCTACCTCGATCGCGAGGAGCAGAACCGCGAAACGCTTGCGGGCGGCTGGCTCCACACCGGCGACGTCGCGGTCAAAGACCCCGACGGCTTCCTGCGCATCGTCGATCGCAAGAAGGACATGATCGTCACCGGCGGCTTCAACGTCTTCCCCAGCGAAGTCGAAAACGTCATCGCCCAGCACCCCGCCGTGGCGCAGGTTTCGGTCTTCGGCATTGCGGACGAAAAGTGGGGCGAAGCGGTCTGGGCCGCCTGCGTGCTGCGCCCGGGCCAGACGGTCGAGGACGGCGAGCTGATCGCGCTGGTGCGCGAACACAAGGGGCCGGTCCAGGCGCCCAAGCGTGTCGTCTTCGTCGACGCCATCCCGCAGACGGCGGTGGGCAAGCCCGACAAGAAGGCCCTGCGCGCCACTTATGCGGCAGCGGTGGCGGCATGAGCCGGCACGACCTTATTATCGTGGGCGGCGGCCTTGCCGGCTCCGCCCTCGCCTCGGTCATGGCCCGTGCCGGCAGACAAGTGCTGCTGCTCGAAAAGTCGACGGTCTACGAAGACCGCGTGCGCGGCGAATGGATCGCGCCCTGGGGCGTTACCGAAGTCCGCCGCGTCGGCCTCTACGACACGCTGATGGCGGCGGGCGGCCACCACCTCACCAGCCACGTCACCTACGACGAAACCGTCGCCCCGGGCGAAGCCGAAGCCAAGGCCATCGACCTCGGCATCTTCGCGCCCGATGTGGCGGGGCCCTTGTGCCTGCGCCACCCGGTCCACTGCCAGACGCTGTTCGACAAGGCCGGCAGCGATGGCGCGACCACGCTGCGCGGGGTCGAGGTCAGGCAAGTTCAGCTCGGCGCCGATCCGTCCGTCACCTACGTCCACGACGGCGTGGAGCACACCGCCCACGCCCCGCTCGTCGTTGGCGCCGAAGGCCGCCAGTCGCTGGTGCGCAAGGCTTGCGGCCGCGCGCTGGTGCAGGACAAGCCTCACCACTGGTTCGCGGGACTGCTGGTCGATGGCGTCGAAGGCTGGAACGATACCCGCCAGGCGATCGGCACCGAGGACGACTTCGCCTTCCTCGCCTTCCCGCAAGGGGGAACGCGCATGCGCGTCTACGGCGGCTGGGCGCTCGACCAAGCCAAGCGCTTTGCCGGGGCAGACGGCGCGGACAAGTTCCTCGCCGCCTTCCGCATGAAGAGCGCGCCGCACAACGACGCCATTGCCGACGGCACCCCCGCCGGCCCGCTCTACGCCTATTACAACAACAGCTCGCTCGTCGATGCGCCGCACGCGCAAGGCGCGGTGCTGGTGGGCGATGCGGCCGGCTGGAACGACCCGATCCTCGGCCTCGGCCAGTCGATCACCTATCGCGACGTGCGCATGGTGAGCGACATCCTCAAGGATACGGCATCGGGCGCCGCGCCCGATTTCCGACCCTACGAGGAAGAGCGCCGCGAACGCATGCGCCGCCTGCGCTTTACCGCCTATATCCAGGCGACGCTCGACATGGAGTTCGACGAAAGGGCGCGCGCGCGCCGCCACCGCTATCACGAGCTGGGCGCGGTCGATCCCACCATCGGCATGCACGCCGCCGCGGTCCTCGCCGGGCCCGAGGCGCTGCCGCCCGAAGCCTTCACCCGCGAACACGCCGCGCGCGTGCTCGGCGAGGAACCTGCCTTCGCCTGACCGGACCGACCGTCATCGGCTAGTCCGGCGCCGCGGGTTGAGGGACCCGCGCGCGCCGGACCTGTCCGGCCCGTCGCTTGGGAGACGGGCCCGGGGCGCCTGCTTGAGGGAGCAGGCGCCCCGTTTGCCTTACGGTCGGTCCTGCCGCTGCCTTACCGCCAGGGCTGGACCATGATCTTCACGTCGCCCCCCGGCTGGCCCAGCCGCTCGAACGCACCCGGCGTATCGTCGAGCGAAACCTCGCCGGTCAGGAACGGCGCGCCGTCGATCGCGCCTTCGCCCAGCGCGTGGAGCACTTCGGCGAATTCGTCGGGGGTATAGGCGAACACGAAGCTGAAGCGCAGCTGCTTGTTGATCGCGATCACCGGCAGGATGCGGTCGTCTTCCTGGCACGCGCCCACCACCACGACATGCGCCGTCGGCGGGGCCTGCTCGATCAGCGATTGCAGCATGCCGGGCACGCCCACGCATTCGAAGATCACCGCATCGCGGATCATGCGTCCGGTCAGTGCCGCCTGCCCCATCGAGGCGAGCGTCTGCGGCACATCGAACGCTTCCCACTGCCCGTGCGGCGATGCCGCGCCCGGATCGAGCACCACGTCCGCCCCCAGCCTTTCGGCCAGCGCCCGCCGCGCCGGACTGAAGTCCGCCGCAATCACCGGCCCCACGCCGCGCCGCTTCAACGCGACGATCACGGCAAGGCCGATCGGGCCGCAGCCGACCACCAGCGCCACCGATCGGTCGGTCAGGTGCGCGGCATTGACCGCATGCAGCCCCACCGCCAGCGGCTCGGTCAGCGCCGCGCTCTCGCTGGCAAGGCCGTTGGGCACTTCAAGGCACAGCGCTTCGGTCAGCACCATCCGCTCGGCATAGGCGCCGCGGAACCTGGTCGAAAAGCCGATCAGCTCGCCGCCCTGTGGCCCGAACGCGAACGGCGTCGAAACCACGCGCGTGCCCGCCTTGAACCTGCCTTCGCTGCCCGGGCCGCTTTCGAGCACCTCGGCGCAGAATTCGTGGCCCATGACCAGGTCCTGCGCCGGATCGATCGTGTCCGATGCGCCCGAGCGGCGGCCCATCTCGACCGTGTGCTCCAGGCTGTGCACCGCGTGCAGGTCCGATCCGCAGATGCCGCAGGACAGCACCCTGGTCAGGATCTGGCCTTCGCCGGCCACCGCCTCGGGAACGTCGTCGACCAGCAGGCGCGGGCCGCGGCGAACCACGGCCCGCATCGTCGCGCCGTGGCTCATTCGGCGGGGACCATCTGTCCGGCGAGTTCGCTGGGCTTGCGTTCGCCCACCCATGCGTCCTGCTTGTCGGCCAGCGCCTGCGCGGTCTTGTTCCAGTAGCTTTCGGTCTTGCCGAGGAAGCGGATGTCGAACTTGTCGGCGGTGCGGAACTCCAGCACCTCGACCCCGTTCGGGCCCGGCTTGTAGGTATAGGGCACGTTGCTGCCCACGAAGAACCCGTCGCCCGGCCCCAGCTCCTCGGTGCCGAGCTTCAGCGAGCCTGCCACGATGTAGTAGAGGCAATCGGCGTTGTGGGTGTGCAGCGGCAGCGGGAAGCCGCTCTTGAACCAGGCGTAGGTCAGGCTCATCCCCGGCATCGAGAACAGCTCCTTGACGACGTTGCCGGCATCCTTGGCCGTCACTTCGCCCGCCTTGGCGAGGCCCGCCTCGATGATCGGGGTGAGCCCGGCATATTCCATGTGGCTCAGCTCGTTGAAGTCCTTCGCCGTCGCCGCGCGGTAGATCTTGAACGGAGCGACGTCGGCCATCGCCTTTTCGGTTTCGTCGGTCATGGCACTCTCCTCGGGGGTTGTCTGGTTCACGCGCCCATCAGCGGGCGCAGGTCGGGTTGCCCGGTATGGGCGGTCAGGCCGCCGTCGACCGGGATCGAAGCCCCGGTCAGGTAGCTGGCATCGTCGCTCGCGAGGAATGCGGCGACGGCGGCGATCTCAGCGGGATCGGCAAAGCGGTTCATCGGCACGCGCCGCTCCCAGTCGGCGCGCAAGCCCTGGATCGCATCGACGCCGGTCACCAGCAGCGGCGTATCGACCGGCCCCGGGCAGATCGCATTGGCGCGGATGCCGTCCCTGGCGTGGTCGATGGCAAGGCAGCGGGTGTAGTTGATCACGCCGGCCTTGGCCGCGTTGTAGGCGGTGAAGGCATAGTCGGCCGCCATGCCCGAAGCGCTCGCAGTGTTGACGATCGCCCCGCCGCCGCGCTGGCGCATGAACGGGATCACCGCCTTCGAGCCGTAGAACACGGCGTCGAGATTGATCGCGATCACCCGCTTCCATTGCTCGATGTCGAGATCCGGCGTCTCGCCGAAGCAGCCGATGCCGGCGTTGTTGAACAGCACGTCGATCCCGCCGAAGGTGTCTGCCGTCGCCTGCGCCAGCGCGGCCATCGCGGCGGGGTCGGACACATCGACTTGGCGGAAGGCCGCGCGCTCGCCCAGTTCGGCGGCCAATGCGCCGCCCTTCTCTGCATCGAGGTCGGCGATCATCACGCTGGCGCCCTCGCCGTGCAGCCGGCGCACGAACGCCGCGCCGATGCCCGAAGCGCCGCCTGTCGCGATCGCAACCTTGTCCTTGAACCGCATTGCCTGCTCCCGAAGGCGCGCGTTGGTCCGCATCGCCGTTTGCGCGGCCAAGCTGGCACCGCGCGGGGAGTCGGTCAACCAAAACTAATCAAGCATGACCAGTTTGTCGCGCTGCGCTTCGCAATAGCGGCGATGGCTTGCCTTCATCTCTTCGAGCGCCGCGTCGATCATCGGGCGCGGCTGGTGCAGGCGATGCTCGATCACCAGGCCGCGCACGCTCGCCACCAGCCACCAGCCGCGCGCCACGAAGGCGTCGGGATCGGGCAGACCCGCCTCGCGCGCCATGTCGAGGAACTGGACGCGGATGTCGGCCTCGACCTCCTCGATGATCGGGCGGATGCCTTCGGCAAGCTCGCGGTCCCAGCCCGCCGCGGTCACGATCTCGTTGAGCGCGAGGCCTTCGGGGCTCGAATGCGCCTGCCACATCACGTCGGCATGGCTCGCCATCCGCTCGAACGGATCGGGCTTGGCCTCGGCAGCCTTGCGTGCGAGCTCGATCACCGCCTCGAGCGTGCGCTCGGCGGTCGCCACCGCCAGCGCGAGGCGGTTGGGGAACTGGTGCAGCACCGATCCCCGGCTGATCCCGCTTTCGGCCATCACGCGCTCGATCGTCATTGCGGCGAACCCCGAAGAGACGATCACCCGCACCGTGGCATCGAGGATGCGCGCGCGCGTGTCGGCGCCGCGCCGGGTCAGCTTGCGCGGGCGGGCAACGGGAGCATCGGCGTGGGCGGGCTGGCTGGCCATGCCGTTCCTTGTCACCAAGCGCGCCCTGTGGTCAACCGCATGGCCCGCGCCACGCGCCTCAATAGATCGTGTATCCCCCGTCGATCACGATATCGTCGCCGGTGTGGAAGCGCGAGGCGTCGCTGGCGAGATAGACCGCGATGGCCGAGAAATCGTCGCCCTCGCCCCAGCGCCCGACCGGCGCGCGCATGATCACCTGGCGCTCGAACTTCTCGTTGTCCTGCATCGGTCCGGTCAGGTCCGAGCGAATCCAGCCCGGCAGCAGCGTATTGACGCGGATGCCCTTGCGCCCCAGCTCGACCGCCATCGCCCGCGTCATCGTCACCACCGCGCCCTTGCTCGCGGCATAGTGCTCGTTGCGCGCCGCGCCGTGGATCGCGCTGGTCGACGAAATCGACACGATCGAGCCGCCGCGGTCCTCGGGGTTGGCTTCGCCCCGCGCCAGCATGTGCCTGGCCGCCTCGCGCATCGTCCAGAACGCGCCGTGGACGTTGACCGCCTCGATCCGCCGCCAGTCCTCGATCGCGATGTCGAACATGCTCGCCCGCCCGATCGAGATGCCGGCATTGGCGATCGCCGTGTCGATCCGGCCGAACTCGTCGACGATCTTCTCGACGCCCGCGATCACCGCCGCCTCGTCGCCGACGTCGACCGCCTCGCACCGCACCTCGCCGCCGAAGGCGCGCAGCGTCTCGAGCGCGCGCGCGTTCTTGTCCGGCTTGTTGCCCCAGATCACGACGCTCGCGCCGTGCATGGCCAGGCCCTTGGCCATGCCGAGGCCGATGCCCCCGTTGCCCCCGGTGACCAGCGCCACCTTGCCGGTCAGGTCGAACAAGCCCTTCATCACGCGCAACTCCTCTCGCATCCGCGCCGGGCGTTGCTCGTCATTTCGCGGCAGCATCTCCGGCAGGCTTGTCAGTACGATACTTGTCGAACCAGGCAAGTATCGCCGCCGCCTTGGCCGCCGATTGCGACGGACGGCCGGCAAGGCCGTGGTGGCTCGCGCCCGGCACCTTGACCAGCGCGGTCGGCACGCCGCGGATCTGAAGCGCGGCGTAGTACTGCTCGGCTTCGGAAACCGGCGTGCGGTAGTCCTCGCTGCCGACCACCACCAGCGTCGGCGTCTTGACGTTGCCGACCAGGCTCAGCGGCGACCGGCTCCAGTACGCCATCGGGTCTTCCCACGGCTTCTTGTCGAACCAGTAGCGCGAGGTGAACGTCGTGCCGTCCATGGTCAGCGCCTCGGACAGCCAGTTGATCACCGGCTTCTGCGTCGCCGCCGCCTTGAACCGGTCGGTCTTGCCGACGATCCACGCGGTCAGCACACCGCCGCCCGATCCGCCGGTGACGAACAGGTTGTCGGGGTCGGCAACCCCGCTCGCGATCGCCGCATCGACCGCCGCGATCAGGTCGTCGTAGTCGGTGCCGGGATAGGCGCGGTCGATCAGGTTGGCGAACTCCGCCCCGTACGAGGTGCTGCCCCGCGGATTGGTGTAGAGCACCGCATAGCCGTGCGCGGCATAGAGCTGCACGTCGGTCGAGAACGCCGGGCCATAGGCGGCGTTCGGCCCGCCGTGGATTTCCAGGATCAGCGGCGCGCGCTTGCCCGGCTGCAGCCCGGGCGGCACCGCCAGCCAGGCGTCGATGGCGCGGCCGTCGGGCGCGGTCACCGGCAGCTTGCGCACCGGCGCCATCGCCTTGTCGGCCAGCCACGTGGCGTTGAGGCCGGTCAGCTTGCGCGGGGCGCCCCCGCTCGTCACCCACAGGTCCGCCGGGCGGTCGGGGCCGCTCGCGGTATAGGCGACCGTGCCGTTCCTCGCGACCGAGTAGTCCCCCCCGGTATAGGGCCGGTCGTAGCCGGTCCCTGCCGAAAGGCCGCTCGCCAGCAGCTTGGTCGATCCGTCGAGGCCGATGCGGGCGACCTTCTTCTCGCCCTTGTCGTCGTAGGACACGACCAGCGCATTGCCGCTCCACATCACCCCGTCGATGCTGCGGTCGAGTTTGGCGGTCAGCGACCGCGCGCCGCTGCCGTCGCGGTTCATCACGTAGAGCTGGTTGTTCTCGTAGGACCGGTACTTGTCGTCGAAGCCGAGGTAGGCGATCATCCGCCCGTCGGGCGAGACCTGCGGGTTGCCGTCGGGGCCATAGCGCTTGGTCAGCTGGGTCAGCGCCCCCGAGCCGACGTCGAGCGACCATACCTCGCTGTCGTTGGCCTCGCGCTCCCAGTCGGCGCGGCGGTTGGCCGAGAACACGACCGAGCGGCCATCGGGCGTCCACGACAGCGGCGCGCCGTCGTCGAACTTGCCGAAGGTCAGCTGGCGCGACGCGCCCCCTTCGGCCGAGATCAGGAACAGATGGTCGAAGCCCGGCGCGATGTAGCCCGCATCGTCGTAGCGATAGGTCACGCGGTCGATGATCTCGAGCCCGTCCGCCCACTTCGCGCCCTCGGGCTTGTCGGGCGCCTTGCCCAGCTTCAGCCCCTCGTCGGCAACGCGCATGGTGAAGGCGATCGCCTTGCCGTCGGGCGACCACGACAGCCCGCCCGGCGCCTCGACCAGCGTCGTCAGCTTGGCGTCGGCCCCGCTGTCGAGCCAGCGCACGTGCAGTTCCGGGCCTGCCCCTTCCCCGCTGCCGCGCCCGACATAGGCGATGCGCTTGCCGTCGGGCGACCAGCGCGGCGACCCGCCGGCAACGAGCGGGGTGTGCCGCCCGCTGGCAAGGTCGACCAGCCAGATCGTGCGCACTTCCTTGTCGGCCATGACATCGGCCGAGCTGCGCACATAGGCGACCTTGCTGCCGTCGGGGCTGATCTGCGGATCGGTCGCGCCTTCGAGCTTGAACAGGTCGTCTCCGGTAAAGCTGCGCTCGGGCGCGGCGCTCGCCGCCAGCACCGGAGCCGGCGAAGCAACCAGCGCGAAGGGCGCCGCGGTCAGAAGGAAAAGCGCGGCGGCACGGGACGTCAGGGCCATGATCAGGTTTCTCTCGCAACGGTCTGATTGCAAAGCGGTATGCGGCCCCCGACGCGCCTGCGCAAGAGCACGCCCGACAAAGGTCGCCACGAGGACCGCCGCATTCTTTCCGACGCCGCGGCAAGGGGCTGCGAGGGGGGGGCTGCGTGGGGGCGCTGGCGTCCGTCCCCGGCGCCCCTTCGCCGCCCCATCTCCTGCCGTCATGCGTCCCGGAACAGGCCATTCGACTGCCAAAAGGCGTGGCGCGCCTTGCCCGGCTCGCCTACCTTCGGTGCCCATGACCACCCCTGCCGACCGTCTTTCGCCCGTCTACACCGGCCTGCCGCTCACCATCTTCGAACGCATGTCGGGCCTCGCCCGCGAATCCGGCGCGATTAATCTCGGCCAGGGCTTCCCCGACGATCCGCCGCCGCAGGCGCTGTCCGACGCCGCGGTCCGCGCCTTTTCCACCCGCTCGCAGCAGTACCCGCCGATGACCGGCCTGCCCGAGCTGCGCGACGCGGTCGCCGCGTTCTATGCGCGCGAACAGGGCCTCGACCTTGCCCGGGACCATGTCGTCGTCACCTCGGGCGCCACCGAGGCGGTCGCCTGCGCGATCCTCGCCGTGGTCCGCCCGGGCGACGAAGTGATCGTCTTCTCACCCGCCTACGACGTCTATGCGCCGATGGTCCGCCGCGCCGGCGCAACGCCGGTGTTCGTGCCGCTCGCGCCGCCGCTGTGGTGCTACGACGAAGCCCGCATCCGCGCCGCGCTCACGCCCCGCACCCGGGCGATGATCGTCAACGATCCGCTCAACCCTGCGGGCACCGTCGCCAGCGACGACGATCTCGCCATGCTCGCGCGGATCGCCTGCGAGCACGATCTCGTCGCGATCTGCGACGAAGTCTGGGAAACGGTGCGCTTCGACGGCCGGCGCCATCGCTCGCTGCTGGCCGAACCGGGGATGGAGAGCCGCGCGATCAAGATCGGCTCGGCCGGCAAGATCTTCGGCGCCACCGGGTGGAAAGTCGGCTGGCTGATCGGCGCGCCGGAAATGGCCGCCGTGCTTGCCAAGGCGCACCAGTTCCTCACCTTCACCACGCCGCCGATGCTGCAATGGGCGGTGGCCGAGGGCCTTGCCGACCCGGCGATCCCGCGCGCGCTCCACGAACGCTGGAGCGCCTCGCGCCTCGCGTTGCTCAACGGGCTGTTCGAGGCCGACTTCGCGGTGACCGCCAATGCCGCGACGTGGTTTGCCTGCATCGACCTCGCCGCCACCGGCATCGCGCTCGACGATGCGACCTTCGCCGAGCGCCTCGTCCGCGAGGCCGGCGTCGCGACGATTCCGGTCTCGGCGCTGTGGGAGGGCGACGCGGCCCCGACCCATGTGGTCCGCCTGTGCCACTGCAAGCCGCTCGCGACGATCGAGGAGGCCGTGGGACGGCTGGCGCGCTGGCGCGAGGGCTTGGGCCACGGTTGACGCGCGCCTTGCACGTGTAACGACGAAGGCGCTGTCCTACACGCGGCGCGCGAAGTAGACCGGCGCGCCATGTCACGCGCTCCAGCCCGCACGATCGCGCCCTTGCGGCCCTGCCCGGACCGGGTTCGTTCGCTCCGCCGGGGCGCCGTGAAAAGCACCCCTTGGACCGTGTCAACTGTGTCAACTTGCGCGCAGCCGTCCCGCGCCCCGCGCCTCGTCATGGTCCAGCGCGAAGGCCCCGTGCCGGACCGGCGCGAACCGCTCTCTGGACCGTGTCAACTGTGTCAACCTGGGGCCTCTCGAGCCGCCTGTTCGCGCCGCCCGCCCCGCGCCGGCGGATCAGCCGAGCTGGTCGAGCCACTCGGCGATCATCGCCCGCCCTGCCGCGACCGCGTTCGCGCCGTGCGTTGCGTGCGCGGCGCGCAGCGCCTCGGGGCACTGCCCGGCCCGGAGCAGGTAGTCCATGTCCTGTTCGAGCCAGTCGTCGAAACGCGGGTCCTCGCCCATCTCGGCGTGGAACTGCAGCGCCAGCACCTTGCGGCCGCGGCGGAACGCCTGGTGCGGGTAGAGCGGGCTCGAGGCGAGCAGTTCGGCGCCCTCGGGCAGAGTGAAGGTATCGCCGTGCCAGTGCAGCACCGGCACGTCGGCGAGATGGCGCAACGGGCTTGCCGGATCGTGCAGCGCAACGGCGCCGAAGCCGATCTCCTTGGCCGGCCCCGGATAGACCTCGGCCCCCAGCGCCGCGGCGATCATCTGCGCGCCGAAGCACACCCCCAGCGTCGGCCGGTCGGCGGCGAGGCGCCTCGCGAGCAGCTTGAGCTGGCAGGCGATCCAGGGATGCGCCTCGCGCTCGTAGACCCCCATCGGTCCGCCCATCATTACCACCAGGTCGGGCGCGACGAGGTCGAGCGCCTCGAAGTCGTCACCGGTCACGTCGACCCGGTCGATCGCATAGCCTGCCGCCTCGATCGGCGCGCGAAAGCCGGCGACGCCTTCGCGGGGCACGTGTCGGATGATCAGCGCGGTCTTCATGGGGCAGGCGGGCTCGCTGGGACTCGGGATGCCTCGATCCTGCCGCAAACTCTACCGAAGTGGTAGTGTATTAAAGTTGCCGTGCGCCAAGATGAGGTTTGGCCTCGTTCAACGGCTGCCCCCGTTGAGCGCTGCGAGCACGTCGGCCCACGACACCAGCTTGAAGTTCTGCGCTGCCGGCGCGTTCTCGCCATCCTGCGCGACAAACAGTCCCGCGGGATATTGCCCGCCGAAGCTGCCGGTGGCGAGCGCGATCCCGTCGGTCTCCTCGGTTGCGCCCAGCTTGCCCGCCGCGATGCGGAAGCGTCCGGCAGGAGTCATGCCGGGAAGCTTGAACAGGGCATAGGCATTGTCGCCCTGGCTCGAGGCGACCAGCCAACCGCCGCGCCTGCCCACGGGCGCGAGCGCCAGCCCTTCGACATCGGCGACGAGCTGCGCGCCATCGACCTCGGCCACCAGCCGCCCGTCGATGGCGGCGCCGGCGCGCGCATCGAAGGCCCAGATGCCGCGATCTTCCTCGCCGACGAACAGCGTCGCGCTGCGCGGGTCGACCACGCAGCCCTCGGTCTGGGTCGCCAGCTTGAGCCAGCGCACGATCTCACCCGCGGGGGCTGCACCCGAAAGATCGATCGCGACCTGGCTGACGAAGCCGTGCTTCATCACCGAGAACGCGTGCAGGGCCTTGCCCTGCCGCCACAGGCATACGCCGTACCCTTCGCCCCACCCGGCCTCCACCGTCCCCAGCGGCACCAGCTTGGCCGCGCGGGTGTCGAGCCGGTACAGCCGCAGCTTCGCGCGCGCCTCGTCGTTGCGGTCGCTCGCGACGACGATCACGCCCGCTGCCCCCATGTCGACCAGATCGACATTGTTGAGCCGCCCGTCGGGCGAGAAGTCGCGGGGCCGTCCGTCGAGGCCGTAGAGGTACAGCCCCGCCTTCTTGTCGGTCGCGACGATGAGGCTGGCGGCGGGATTGGCCGGGTTGCGCCAGATCGCGGGATCGTCGGCGGCGTCGGCGTTGCCCGTGCCCACCGGCGCGGTCTCCGCCTTGGCCGTCACCTCGACCGTCACCGGCGCCGCGCTCGCAGGTCCGGCCAGCGCCATCCCCGCAAGCAGGCCCAATACGGCGCCACGCATCAGAACGCGTACCGCGCGACGATCTGGAACACCGGCCCCGCGCTCTCGGTCTCGAGTTCGTACTCGTCGTATTCGCGCGCCCGCTGCTCGGCGATCGTGTTGAACTTGTTGAACGCCTCGTCCTTGCTGCCGTCGAGCAGGTTCGAGCCCACCGCGCGGATCGTGAAGCTCTTGCCGAAGCGCTTCTCGACGAAGACCTCGAGGTCGGCGCCGTACGTCGTGCGGATCTCCTCGCCGACGATGCGGTCGAAGGCCGGCCCCTGCTTGCGGTACGTCGCGCCGGCCGACACCCCGATCTTGCGGAAATTCTGGATCACGCCGAAGTTGGTCACGTACTTCGACTGCCCGTTGAACCGGCGCGAGCCGAACTCGTCGCGGATCGAGCTGTCGATCAGTGACAGGTTGCCGAACACGCCAGTATCGGGAAGGCCGAGGAAGCCGAGGCTTGCCGAGAGGTCGAACTCGATGCCCCAGACCTCGCCGTCGCCCGAATTGCGCGGCTGGAGCACAAACGTGCCCTCGCCTTCCGAGCCCTCGACGCCGGTGTTGGCGAGTTCGACGAGGTTCTGGACCTTGCGGTAGAACACGTTGACCCCGACCACGCCGGTCCGGCCGATGCGGTGCTCGTAGCCGAGATCGCCGCCCCACGCGGTCTCGGGGCGAAGCCGCGGATTGCCGAGCAGGTCGTTGTCGCCAAGCTCGGCCTCGAGCAGCGCGGGCGAGATGTAGTCGAAGCGGGGCCGGCGCACGGTCCGCGCGACCGAGGCGGTGAGGCGCCCGGCCTGCCCGACGTCGAGCTTGATCGAGGCCGAGGGAAGCAGGAAGTCGTACTTGACCCGCGAGCTTGCGTCCGCCGGATCGACGGTGCGGTCGGTGATCCGCACGGTCGTGTTCTCCCAGCGCAGGCCCGCCTCGAACTTCACCGGACCGCTCTTGCCCTCGACCAGCGCGTAGAGATCGCGGCGATCCTCGGCGATGCGGTTGAGCCCGCCGGGCTCGGCTTCGAGATCCTCGAAGGCAATCGCGAACTGGTCGGGCCGCGCAGCGAACTGGTCGTAGCCCGAGAGGTCCGCGTCGATGTTGAAGCGGTTGCGCGTGGCCGAAATGTCGGTGTTGCGGCGCTTGTTCTGGAGGAACCCGCCGACCGCCAGATCGACCTCGGGGGTGATCTTGAAGGTCTGCTCGATCTGCGCCGAAAATTCGCGATCCTTGATCCGCTGGCGGGTCAGATCGCCGGTATAGCGGGGCTCGTCGCGGTCGAAGTCGATCTCGTGCTCTTCCTCGTCGGTCACGTCGCGGAACGAGGCGTAGCCCATCCGCAGCGTGGTCGTGCCGAGCGACCAGTCGTGCGCCAGCTTGCCCTGCGCCGCCCAGCTTTCCTGGGTGATGAACACCGGGTTGTAGTTGTCGGTCAGCAGGTGCCCGTCATCGGCGAGGTCGATCGGCCCGCTGGTGGCGGTGAGGTCGTCGTACTCGAAGGAGCGCTCGATCTGGTCGCGCTCGGTGCGCACGTAGTTGCCCGAGATTTCGAACCGGGTCGGCCCGTTGTCGAACGACCAGGCGGCGTTGCCGGCATAGTCGGTGCCGTTGCGCACGTCGCTCTGGTCCTCGCGGTTATCGAATTCCTCGGTCGCGAAGTTCGGGTTGTTTTCGGGACCATCGCCGTAGCGCAGGCTCTTCTTGTCCTTGGGATTGTAGCGCCCCTGCACGTTGGCGCCGATCAGCAGCCGTCCTGGCCCCAGCGCGCCGCCATAGTAGAGGCCGCCGCTCGGCTTGACCTTGCCGTCGTCGAAGAACAGCCCGCCGCCCTTGACGTAGCCGCCGTCCATGCTGAGCGCATCGCGCAGCACGATGTTGAGCGTGCCGGCCACGGCATCGCCGGTGCGCCGCGCCGAGTTCGAACGGACGATCTCCACCCGGTTGACAAGTTCGGCGGGAATGCGGTCGAGGAAGAACGAGCGGTCGGCATTGGCGCCGGGGACCTTCTCGCCATTGATCAGGATCTGGGTGTAGCCCGGATCGAGCCCGCGCAGCCGCGCCCCGTCGCTTTCGAGCACGTCGGACAGGAACGTGACCGAAGGCACGCGCTTCAACGCATCGCCCGCAGTCAGCGGCTCGAAGCGCTGGAAGTATTCGGTGTCGTAGACGAGTTTGGGCTCGGCGCCGGCTTCCTCGCGATTGCGGAAGCCGATGTCGCCCTGGACCACGATCTCGCGCGCCGAACGAGTGGCTTCATCCTCTGCGCCGGCATCGGCTTCGGCGGCGAAGGCCGGCGCGGCGACGAGCGCGGCGGTGCAGGCGAGCAGCACGCGCATGGCGGCGCGACGCGGGCGCAGGCCCGCCGGAGCATTGATCATGGTTAGGTCCCCTGACTTACAAACGAGAGCGGTCGGGGCGCGACTATGGTTGGCGTCTTACAACGATGTTGCAAGAGTCTCGCAGTTGCAATTTGATACAATTTGGCAATGAAATGATGAAGATATGAAAGGGCCCGCCGCACCGGTGGTGCGACGGGCCCGCTTTCCTCCCCAGGAAAGTCTCGTGATGCCTCAGCGGCCCATGGCGCTGCCGAGGCGATGGTAGAGGTTCGAGAACTTCACCGATTCCGGCTGGTCCTCGATCGCCTTCAGGTAGTGCAGTACGGCTTCGCGGATCAGCTTGAAGTCCTCGGTCGAGAGGACCGCGCGGGCGCGTTGCGGTTCAGACATTGGTCGTCCTCCTTGGATCTTCGTGGCGTGATTGCCGCGAAAGGTAAGCGTGTGGGGTGTCTGCTGCCGTCAGGCAGCAAATTGGTTCATCGTGTTATGGGCGCCGCCGGCCTTGAGCGCGGCTTCACCGGCGAAGTATTCCTTGTGGTCGTCGCCGATGTCCGAACCGGCCATGTTCTGGTGCTTCACGCAGGCGATGCCCTGGCGGATTTCCTCGCGCTGCACCTGCTTGACGTAGCCCAGCATGCCCTCTTCGCCGAAGTAGCGCTTGGCGAGGTTGTCGGTGCTGAGCGCCGCGGTGTGGTAGGTCGGCAGGGTGATCAGGTGGTGGAAGATGCCGGCCTCACGCGCCGCATCGCGCTGGAAGGTGCGGATGCGTTCGTCCGCCTCGACGCCCAGCTCGGTGCCGTCATAGTCCACGCTCATCAGCTTGGCGCGGTCGTAAGCGGAAACGTCCTTGCCGGCTTCGACCATCGCGTCGTAGACCTGCTGGCGGAAGTTCAGCGTCCAGTTGAACGACGGGCTGTTGTTGTAGACCAGCTTGGCGTTCGGGATCACTTCGCGGATGCGGCTGACCATGCCGCCGATCTGGCCGATGTGCGGCTTTTCGGTTTCGATCCAGAGCAGGTCCGCCCCGTTCTGCAGCGAAGTGATGCAGTCGAGCACGCAGCGGTCCTCGCCCGTTCCGGCGCGGAACTGGTACAGGTTCGAAGGCAGGCGCTTCGGGCGCATCAGCTTGCCGTCGCGGCTGATCAGCACATCGCCGTGGCCGAGGTTGGCGGCATCGACTTCCTCGCAATCGAGGAAGCTGTTGTACTGGTCGCCGATGTCACCCGGCTCCTTCACGAAGGCGATCTGCTTGGTCAGGCCAGCCCCGAGGCTGTCGGTGCGCGCAACGATCACGCCGTCATCGACGCCCAGTTCCATGAAGGCATAACGGACCGCGCGGATCTTCGCGAGGAAGTCCTCGTGCGGCACGGTAACCTTGCCGTCCTGGTGGCCGCACTGCTTTTCGTCCGAGACCTGGTTTTCGATCTGGATGCAGCAGGCGCCAGCTTCGATGAACTTCTTGGCGAGCAGGTAGGTCGCCTCGGCATTGCCGAACCCTGCGTCGATGTCGGCGATGATCGGAACGACGTGGGTTTCGAATTCGTCGATCTTGTGCAGCAGGCGGTGGGTGTTGACCGCATCGCCCGCCTTCTTCGCAGCGTCGAGATCGCGGAACAGCATGCCCAGTTCGCGGGCATCGGCCTGCTTCAGGAAGGTGTAGAGTTCCTCGATCAGCGCGGGAACGCTGGTCTTCTCGTGCATCGACTGGTCGGGCAGCGGACCGAATTCGCTGCGCAGCGCGGCGACCATCCAGCCCGACAGGTAGAGGTAGCGGCCCTTGGTGGTGCCGAAGTGCTTCTTGATCGAAATCATCTTCTGCTGGCCGATGAACCCGTGCCAGCAGCCGAGCGACTGCGTGTAGTTCGCCGGGTCCGCATCATAGGCGGCCATGTCGCGGCGCATGATCTTTGCGGTGTAGCGCGCGATGTCGAGCCCGGTGTGGAAGCGGTTCTGCAGGCGCATGCGTGCGACGCTTTCCGGCTCGATCCCGTCCCATGTGGTCTGGAAGGGCGCGATGGCCTTGGCGGCCTCGTTGATCTGGCTGTGATAGGTCATGGCAGCAGTTCCTTGGAGCGCAGGAGTTCGTTTGCGTGGCACCCGGATAACGGCGGCCAAGGGGATTCGGACACCCCTTGCGAAGTCCTGTTGTCAAACTTGACAGAAAATGCTTGTAAAGTTGTGCAGGCGTTACAGGAGCGCATTTTATGGCAATGGGTCCGGCAGCAAATCGCCCGCTCTACCTCGGCCCGCGCATCAAGCGGCTGCGGCGCGAACTGGGATTGACCCAGGCGGCGATGGCCGACGAACTGGGCATTTCTGCGAGCTACATCGCGCTGCTGGAACGCAACCAGCGCCCGCTGACCGCCGACCTGCTGCTGCGCCTCGCCCGCGCCTACAAGCTCGACATGGCGGACCTCGCCGCGGACGAGCGCGACGATTACGCGCGCCGCCTGGCCGATGTGCTGCGCGATCCGATCTTCGCCGAAATCGACCTGCCCGCGCTCGAAGTGGCCGACGTTGCCACCAGCTTTCCCGGCGTGACCGAGGCGATGCTGCGGCTCCACGGTGCCTATGTGCGCGAACAGCAGGCGCTTGCCGGATTGCGGGCCGATGGCGGCGCCCCGCGCGGCGTCGATCCGGTGGCCGAAGCGCGGCGCTTCGTGGCTGATCGGCGCAACTACTTCCCGACGCTCGATTCGCGCGCCGAGCAGCTGGCGGGCGAGATCGACAAGGCCGGGTCGATCCGCGAAGCCTTGCGCCAGCAGGGCCTGCGCGTGCGCCTGCTGCCCTCGGACGTGATGATGGGATCGATCCGGCGCTACGACCGGCACAACGAACAGCTGCTGCTCGACGATACGCTCAACCCCACCCAGCGCACCTGGCAGATGGCGATGCACATGGCCTACACCGCGCTGCGGCCGGAGATTTCGGCCCTGCTGCGCGGCGAAAGCTTTGCCAGCCCGACAGCGGCGACGCTCGTCCGCCGCGCGCTCGCCGCCTACGGCGCGGCAGCGCTGGTCATGCCCTACGACAAGTTCGCCCGCGCGGTCGATGCGCGCGCCTATGATATCGAGGCGCTCGCCGGACAGTTCGGCACCAGCTTCGAACAGGTCGCCCACCGGCTGACCACGCTCGGCCGGCCGGGGCAGGAACGCGTGCCGTTCTTCTTCATCCGCGTGGACGAAGCAGGAAACGTATCGAAGCGATTGGACGGCGCAGGCTTCCCCTTTGCCGCGCACGGCGGCGGCTGCCCCTTGTGGAACCTCCATTCGGCCTTCCGCCGCCCCGACGAAGTGCTGACGCAGTGGCTCGAACTGCCCGACGGCCAGCGCTTTTTCTCGATCGCGCGGACGGTGTCATCGGGCGGCGGGGCGCACGGCCGCCCCCGCACGCTGCGCGCGATCGCCCTCGCCTGCGCCGCCGAACACGCCGGCAAGCTGGTCTATGCGGCGGGACAGAATGCTGGGGGACAGGAGGCGAGGCCCACGCCCATCGGCGTCACCTGCCGCCTGTGCAACCGCGCCGACTGCGCCGCCCGCGCCGAACCGCCACTGGGCCGCGAAATCCTTCCCGACGACTACCGCCGCACAGCCGAACCGTTCGCCTTTGCGGAAAGTTGAGCTGGCTCCGAACCCGACGTCCGCCTTGCATCGTCATCCGGGGCTTAACCCGGGATCCCGCTGTTCTTCGTGACGTCGCGCCAGAAGAAGCGGGACCCCGGGTCCAGCCCGGGGTGACGGTGGAAAATAGGTGGGGAGCGGACGCTGCTGTCGCAATCAATAATTCGAGCGATTGAGGCTTAAAAGTTGCCGTAGGTTTGGGCGACCCTTTTTGATCGAAGAAGGTAGGCTGTTGCAACTACGCATATCAGCACTATCCAAAAAAGGTTCGTAGCTGCGCCATTGTAATGAACTGGTTCGGGATTTAGGGCACCCGCGATAGCAACACTGACTAGCCCGAGCAGAAAGAGAGCAACCCAAATCCCGATAGCCGCAGTCTTTGGGGTCGAAGTATGACGATTCCAAATCAATGCTCTTGCAACAAGCAAGCAGATGACGGCGCGAGCAACAATGATCGCTGAGGTCAGTGCAAAGTAAGTCGGCCAATTTTGACCGAAGCGGGGCTGTAGAATTGGCTCTGCCTTTAACAGCGCCAAGAAACTTCCTAGCTGGCCCAATGGAATCAGAACACCGACGAAGCCAGTCAAAACCGCCAGCCAGCCTCTGATACTCCTTAGTCCAACTTCTCTTGACATACTTCCCCCCAATTAGTTTCCGAGTCACGCAATGCTTCGCAGGCTCGACTAACATCCGCAACTGGCGCAACCCTTGTTGACCTATTGCCCCCGCCCCTACCCCGTCAACCACATCCGCAGCACCCCGGCCACCGCCCCCAGCGTCACCACGCTCGCCACCCATATCCCCGCCATCCAGCCGAGCCGCCGCCACAGCGGCACGCCTTCCGCCCCCGCCGGGTCGAAGCGCGGATCAATGATACCCATGCTCGCCCACCTTGCCGCGGAACACCCAGTAGGCCCAGCCGGTGTAGGCGAGGATCAGCGGCATCACCAAGCCGACACCGATCAGCATGAACACCTGTGATCGCTCGGGCGCGGCGGCCTGCCAGATCGTGACCGACTGCGGCACGACATAGGGCCACATCGACACGCCGAGGCCGATCGCGCCGAGGCCGAACAGCGCCAGCGCATAGAGGAACGGCGGCCATTCCTCGCGCCGGCCCAGCGCGCGCCACAGCAGCACGGCGACGCTGACCGTCGCGACCGGCACCGGGGCCAGCGCGATCAGCAGCGGCATATGGAACCAGCGCGCGAAGTATTGCTGGCCCAGGAACGGGGTGGCGAGGCTCACCGCCGCCATGGCGAGCAGCGTCGCCAGCGCGGCGGCGCGGGCATGGCGGAAGGCGCGTGTTTGCGCATCGCCTTCGACCTTGATCGCCAGCCAGCACGCGCCGAGCAGCGCGTAGCCGACGACGACGCCCGCGCCGGTCAGCAGCGAGTACGGCGAAAGCCAGTCGAGCCAGCCACCGGCATAGGCGCGCCCTTCCACATGCACGCCCTGCAGCAGCGCGCCCAGCGTCATCCCCTGCGCCATTGCGGCGACGAGCGAACCGGCGAAGAACGCCCTGTCCCAGAACCGCTGGTGCCGCGGATCGCGCCATCGGAATTCGAAGGCCACACCCCGGAATACGAGGCCCAGCAGCATCGCGATCATCAGCGGATAGGTCGCCGGCAGCACGATCGCGTAGGCCAGCGGAAAGGCCGCGAACAGCCCGCCGCCGCCCAGCACCAGCCAGGTCTCGTTGCCGTCCCACACCGGGGCGATGGCGTTCATCGCCTGATCGCGCTCCGCGCCGGGGCGGTAGAACGGGAAGAGGATGCCGATGCCAAGGTCGAAGCCGTCCATCACCACGTACATCAGCACGGCAAAGGCGATGATGAATGCCCAGACGGTGGCGAGATCGAAGTTGACCATCATGTCACCGCTCCTGCGCCGGAATCTTCGCCCATCTCTTCTATGGCGGCGTGCTGGTGCGGCCCCGGCGTGATCCCGGCGCTGCGGATCGGGGCGCGCTCGTCCTGTTCAGGCCCGGTTTCGTGCGGATGCGCGCCCTGGTTCATCAGCTTGAGGATGTACCACACGCCGATGCCGAACACCGCGCAGTAGACTAGGATGAACGCGAGCAGCGAAGCCGCGACGGCGGGCGCCGCGATCGGGCTGCGGCTTTCAGCCGTGGTGAGCAGGCCATAGACGGTATAGGGCTGGCGGCCAACTTCGGTGGTGACCCACCCCGCGATCACCGCGACGAAGCCCGATGGCCCCATCACCAGCGCCGCGCGATGCAGCCAGGGCCAGTCGTAGAGCTTCTTGCGCGCGCGGGCAAAAAGGCTCCACAGCCCCAGCCCGAGCATGGCAAAGCCCAGCCCCACCATCACCCGGAACGACCAGAACACGATCCACACCGGCGGCCGCTTGTCGGGCGCGATGGTGTCCAGCCCGGCGAGTGGCGCATCCGGATCGTGCTTGAGAATCAGGCTCGACGCCTTGGGAATGGCGATGGCGTAGCGCAGGGTTTGCGTCCTGTCGTCGGGAATGCCGAACAGATAGAGCGGCGCGCCGTGCGGGTGGCTCTGGTAGTGGCCTTCCATCGCCATCACCTTGGCCGGCTGATGCTCCAGCGTGTTGAGCCCGTGTGCGTCGCCCGCGAAGATCTGCACCGGCGCGACGAGCGCGGCCATCCACATCGCCATCGAGAACATTTTCCGCGCATGCGCATTCTGGCGGTCGCGCAGCAGGTGCCATGCGCCCACCGCGCCGACAGCGAGCGCGGTCGTCAGGTACGCCGCGATCACCGTGTGGACCAGGCGGTAGGGAAAGCTCGGGTTGAAGATGATCGCCGCCCAGCTCGGGCCCGGCAGGAACTGGCCGCCGGGTCCGATCTCGTAGCCCGTCGGCGTCTGCATCCACGAATTGACCGACAGGATCCAGAAGGCCGAAATGAAGGTGCCCAGCGCCACCATCAGCGTGGCGGCAAAGTGCAGCCCCTTGCCCACCCGGCCCATGCCGAACAGCATCACGCCCAGAAACCCGGCCTCGAGGAAGAAGGCGGTCAGCACTTCATAGGCCATCAGCGGCCCGATCACCCCGCCCGCCTTGTCGGAGAACACCGACCAGTTGGTCCCGAACTGGTAGGACATGACCAGCCCCGAAACGACGCCCATCGCAAAGGCCACGGCGAAGATCTTCAGCCAGTAGCGGAACAGGTCGAGATAGAGCGCCTTGCCCGTCTTGAGCCACAGCCCCTCGAGCACGGCGAGGTAGCTGGCAAGGCCGATCGAGAAGGCCGGGAAGATGAAGTGGAAGCTCACCGTGAAGGCGAACTGCATGCGTGCCAGCACAGTCGCGTCAAAGCCCGAAAACACGGCGCTTCTCCCCTAAGGACTGTCCGCTCTTTGGGCGGGCAAGGCGCGCGCTAGGCCTCTTGCGCAGGGGCGTAAAGTGCAATGATTGCGCGGCGATTGCATGGGCTGCAACGCATGGGGAGCGCCAATGGCCCCGGGGGGCGCCCCCCCAACGCCTGGCGAAACTTTCAGATCTCGTCCCCCGCCGGTGGCGTCTCCCGCTTCGCCTTGTCGAGGAACGGCAGCATGTCCGCCGGTTGCGACATTCCAGCGCGCCGCTTGAGGAAATCCGCGGCTGTTTCGACCACGCCGATCTTCTGTGCAATCGCCACGGAAATCCATTGGTTGAGCGAAACGCCGTCCTCCTTGGCAAGTCGCGCGGCGGCGGCCTTGACCGAGGCGGGCAGTTTGAGCGGGTAGGATGCCTTGCTCATGATCGCAGTTCCTTCAAAAGTTCGCCGGGGCGTAGGACCTTCAGTCCGAACCGATCCGCGCCTTTGACGAAGTCGCGCAGGTTGTGCGTGACAAGCGCATCAGCGCGACCGTTTACGGCCGTTTCCAACACCATTTCGTCATTGGGGTCGCTCAATTGCGGCCGCCATTGAAAGCTCACCTCGACCGGCTCGCACGCGCTCGCAAAGGCAGCAAGGAATCGATCGATTTCCCGCAGTCCCAAACCGTGAGCCAAGCGTTGTTCGGGCCGCTTGAGCACGGCCTCGTATTCGAGGAACAGGGCCGGCGTAACGAGCGCAGTCAGCCGACCGTGGGCGAGCTCGCGAAGGACGGCATTGCTGCCGCCACTTGCACTACGCAGTGCGGTGACGACCACATCCGTATCGAGCACGACCCGAAACATATCCCATGAGATATCACTCCTTTGGAAATTCTTCAATGCATGGCGGATGGCGAAGCCGAAGGATCGTGGCCTTGGTGGCTGTTCCCCCTTCGCCCCCGCCCTTGCGCCCCCCGGCCCCCGCCGCTATCCGCCGCGCGGTGTCCACGATCATCCCCCTTGCCGATGTCGACCCCGCGCTGGTCGAGGAATTGCTCGATTCGGCGTTCGAGCCCGAGCGCCACACCCGCACGGCGTACAAGGTGCGCGAGGGGATGGAGTGGCTGCCCGCGCTCTCGTTCGCGGCGCTCGACGAGGACGAGATGCTCGCCGGCACGATCCAGTGCTGGCCCGTCGCGCTGACCGATTCTGCGGGGCGTGCGCATCCGATGATCATGGTCGGTCCGGTCGCCGTGCTGCCGGGACTGCAGGGCAAGGGCTATGGCAAGGCGCTGATGACCGCCGCGCTCACCGCCATCGACCCGCGCGCGCCGCTGCCGCAGGTGCTGATCGGCGATCCCGAATACTACGAGCGCTTCTTCGGCTTCTCCAACGCGCACACCGGCGGATGGACGCTGCCGGGGCCATTCGAGCAGCACCGCCTGCTGTGCCGCACCGCCAACCCGGCCGTCCTGCCGCAAGACGGCACCTTGGGGCCTTGGCGGCGCTGATCGCTTCTGGCATCGGCTGAGCCGACATGCCCTATACGCCACCGCCAGAACTCGCCTCGCTCTCGCTCGCCCAGCTCGCGGCCGAGGTGGAGGCGCGGCGCATTCCGCCGGTAGACCAGTGGACTCCGGCCGAAACCGGCGACAGCGAGATGCGCATCGCCCGCGACGGGCGCTGGTTCCACCAGGGGGGCGAGATCAAGCGTCCGGCAATGGTCCGGGCCTTTTCCGCGCTGCTGGTGCGCGAGGCCGATGGGCGGCACTGGCTCAAGACCCCGTTCCAGCGCCTGTCGATCGAGGTCGAGGACGCGGCCTTTCTCGCCACCGACATGGAAGTGCGCCACGATGGCGATGGCCGTCCCGTGCTCGCCTTCCGGCTGAACAGCGACGACCTCGTGCTCTGCGGCCCCGACAATCCGCTGCGCGTCGCCGGGACAGCCGAGCTGCCCGCCTTCTACATCGCCGTGCGCCATGGCACCGAGGCGCGGCTCAACCGCAGCACCTATGGCCAGCTGATCGATTACGCGCTCACCGTCTCGGACGCCGACGCGCTCGAAGTCACCAGCATGGGCGCGCGTTTCGCGCTGGCGCCGCTCGCGTGAGCGCGCTGCTCGACCGGCTCAAGCGGCTGTTCGACGAGGGCCATGCCAAGCCCTTCGAACCGGCCTACGAGGACTTCCGTCCGATCCCCGAGAGCGGCCTGCGTCCCGCCGCGGTGCTTATCGCGGTGACCGATCGCGGCGATCACCCCGATGGCCCCGGCGTGCTGCTGATCCATCGCCCGTCGCACATGCGGGCGCATCCCGGACAGGCGGCCTTTCCCGGCGGCAAGCTCGATCCGGGCGAAACCCCGATCGAGGCCGCGCTGCGCGAAGCGAACGAGGAACTGGGCATCGATCCTGCCGACGTGACCGTGGTCGGCGCGTCGGACCAGTACCGCACCGGCACCGGCTACGACATCACCCCCGTCCTCGCCATGATCCCGCCCGATCTGCCGCTCCGCCCCAACCCCGCCGAGGTTGCGAGCTGGTTCGAGCCGCCGCTGGGCTTCGTGCTCGATCCCGCCAACCAGCAGCGCCATTCCGTCGACTGGCAAGGGCGCAACGTCTCCTACGTCGAGATCCTGTGGCGCGAGCACCGCATCTGGGGGGTGACCGGGGGGATCATCGCCAACCTCACCGGACGGCTCGCCTGGCATGGCTGAGCCGGTTCTCCTGCCACCTTCGGACTGGTTCGGCCGGACCGATCTCGCCGCGCTGGTTGCCGCGCTCGGCCCCGGCAACGCGCGCTATGTCGGCGGGGTGGTGCGCGATACGCTGCTGGGCTTTGCGCCCAAGGACGTCGACATGGCGAGCGTGCTGCTGCCGCAGGCGACGCTGGAGCGCCTCGCCGCCGCCGGCATCCGCGCCGTGCCGACGGGGCTTGCCCACGGCACCGTCACCGCCGTGCTCGAAGGCGGGCCGGTCGAGATCACGACGCTGCGCCGCGACGTCGAGACCGACGGCCGTCATGCCACCGTGGCCTTCAGCACGGAATGGCGCGAGGATGCCGCCCGGCGCGATTTCACCATCAACGCGCTCTACGTCGATCCGGCGAGCGGCGAAGTGTTCGACTGGTTCGGCGGGCTCGACGACCTGAACGCCCGCCGCGTGCGATTCATCGGCGATGCCGAAACGCGGATCCGCGAGGATTACTTGCGCATCCTGCGCTACTTCCGCTTCCAGGCGCGGTTCGGTTCGCTGCCTGCCGACGCGCAGGCCGAAGCCGCGGTTCTGGCGCTGGGCGCCGGGCTCAAGGGCCTCAGCCGCGAACGGATCGCCGGCGAACTGCTCGCGCTGCTGGCCTTGCCCGCGCCGTCGGCCACGCTGGCGCGGATGGCGGAGCTGGGCGTGCTGACGCACGTCCTGCCCGAAGCCGATCCCGCCCCGCTCGGAGCGCTCGAAGCGGCGGAAGCGCGCGAAGGCGTGGCCCCCGATCCGCTGCGGCGGCTCGCCGCGATCCTGCCCGCCGATCCGGCAGCGGTCGACCAGATCGGCGCCCGCCTGCGGCTCAGCACCGCGCAAAGGAAGCGCCTTGCCGCCGCCGCCCGGCGCAGCGGCAGCGAAACCGAAGCCGAGGCCCGGGCGCTGGCCTACCGGCTGGGCATCGACGAAGCGCGCGACCGGATGCTGCTGGCAGGACGGACGCTCGCCCCGATTGCCGGCTGGGAGGCGCCGCGCTTTCCGCTGAAGGGCGGCGATGTTGTGGCGCGCGGCGTGGGCGCGGGTCCCCAAGTCGCCGCCACGCTGCGCAAGGTCGAGGATGGCTGGGTCGCCAGCGGCTTCGACGACGCCGCGATCCCCGCCCTGCTCGAGGCCGCGCTCAGCGCCTGAGGATCGTCGCCACGGCGCGCTCGAGCACCGGATCGCGCGCCGCGGCGATGTCGGCGGCGCTGGCCATGACCGCGATATCGGGGTCGAGCCCGGCGTCGGGCTGCTGCGTGGTCGGGAAATAGCCGACCAGCGGCAGGTCGAATTCGATCCCGCTCGCCGGCAGCCGGACGAAGAAGAAGCACCCGCCGTTGATCCCGCGCCGGTTGCCCCCGGTGGTGCGGCCGACCAGCCGCCCTGCTCCGGTGGTGCGGACCGCGCTCGCGAACTGGAACGTGGCCGAGCTGTTGACCGGCGAGGTCAGCACCGCGAGCGGGATCGCCAGGCGCTCGCCAGCGGGCACGACGGCGAGGTTGTCCGCGCTGCCGGGCCGCAGGAAGAACCCGCCCGGCAGGGGCGTGGCGCCCTGCCCCAGCGTGCGGAAACTGTCGTCCCAGGTGTCGAGATAGGGATCGAGATCGGCCGGCGTCGTGCGGAAGCGCAGGCGCTGTTCCTGCTGCGGCGGATTGTAGGGCCGATCGATGAAGCGCGAGAGCACCGCGTTGCCCGGCTCCTCCAGACCGCCCTCGTTGTCGCGGATGTCGACGATCAGGCCGCGCGCTCCGTCCAGGCTGTCGAGCCGCTCGTCGAGCCAGGCCTGCCAGTTCCACTTGCTGTCATAGAGCGCCCAGCCGGGCATGGTCAGCAGCGCGACGCCGTCGGGTCGCATGTCCCAGCGCCAGACCACCGCATCGGGGCCAGAGTCGGTCACGATCATCGCTTTGCGCCGCTCGGCAAGGTCGATGGCGGGAAGCTCGATGCGCCGCGCGGGGCCACCGGGCGCGCGCACCACCAGCCGGTGCACGCCAGCGGTCGGCGGCGAGAGCAGGCCCTGGAACACGTCGAACGTCTCGATGCTGTCGTCACCGCGCACCTCCAGCAGCGAGACGCGCTTGCCGTCGTTGTGCCCGTCGGCGCGGACATAGGGCAGCAGCCGGTTGCGCAAGGCTGTGGCGCTCTCGCCATTGATCGCCTCGATCCGGGTGCCGGGGGACAGCTGGCCCGAAGCATCGGCGGTGACGACCATGGCATCGCCCAGCCAGACGAAGTGGAACGGCAGCCGGGTGCGCCGGTCGAACAGCGCGGCGGCCAGCGCTTTCTTCTGGTTGTAGAAATTGGCGTAGCTGTGGCCGCAGCGGATCGTGGCAAGGAAGCGCGCAAGCGCGAGGTAGCGCTGCTCCGGGGTTGCGGCGCCGACGAAGGCGCCCTGCAGCGCATCGAGCCGCGACGCAACCTGTGCGGGCGTGGCATAGCGGTAGAGGCCGGGATGCAGGTCGAGCGCGCGGCGCAGGATCGTCATGTCGCCGGCAAGGTCGGCCGCGCTGGCCCGGCCCACGGGAACCGCGCCGGCCAGAAGCGTGGCGAGACCGGTCTTCACGAAGCTGCGCCGCTGCATCGAAGTCTCCTCAGTGTGTGGGTACGGCAACCTCTCGCCAATCGCCGGGGGCGAGGCCGTCCAGCGTCCAGTCGCCGATCCGCCAGCGCACCAGCCGCAGCGTGGGCAAGCCGACCGCGGCAGTCATGCGGCGGACCTGGCGGTTGCGGCCTTCGCGCAGGGTAAGCGCAATCCACGCATCGGGCACGGTCTTGCGGAAGCGCACCGGCGGATCGCGCGGCCAGAGCTGCGGCGGCGCGATCGCCTCGGCCCCGGCGGGCAGGGTCATGCCGTCCTTCAGCCGCAGGCCCCGGCGCAGGCTTTCGAGCGCCGGTTCGGTGACCGTGCCTTCGACCTGGACGAGGTAGGTCTTGGGCGCCTTGAACCGCGGGTCGGCGATGCGGGCCTGGAGGCGGCCGTCGTCGGTAAGCAGCAGTAGGCCTTCGCTGTCGCGATCAAGCCGGCCGGCGGGATAGACGCCCGGCACCGCGATGTGGTCCGAGAGCGTGGCCCGCGCCCCTTCCCCGGCGGTATCGGTGAACTGGCTGAGCACGCCGTAGGGCTTGTTGAACAGGATCAGCCGGGCCATGGGGCTTCGGGTATGGCAAAAGCGGCGCGGGTGAAAGTCTTCTTCGACGGCGGCTGCCGCCCGAATCCCGGCGCGATGGAGTGCGCGGTGGTGACCGGCGGCGAGGCGTTCGTTCGCGACGACCTTGGCCAGGGCGGAAGCCACGAGGCGGAATGGCGCGCGGCGATCGAGGCGCTGCGGCTGGCGCGTGCGCGGGGGCTGACCGATTTCGTGCTGCTGGGCGATGCGCTGGCGGTGATCGCGGTGATCGAGGGGCGGACCCGGCCGAGGCCGGAAGCGGCGCCGCTGCTCGCCCAGTTCGAGGCGCTGGCGGGCGGTGAAAAAGTCCGCGTCCGCCATGTTCCAAGAGCCCGGAACCTCGCCGGAACAGCGCTGGCGAAACGCCATCCGCGCTGAGGGGGGGGTTGACGGGGTTTACACTGTTCCAGGAAGAATAAACCGGCCCCCGCCCGACTGTCCCGAATCCCCGCGCAACCGGCTGATATTTCGACGCTTTCAAAGAGCCAGGGCCGCCCTTTTACGCGTACGCCCCGATGTAGGAAAGCCTTGCATATGCAAGGCATGTTTAAACCCCCTTGCGGGTCACCCTTTCCAGGTGCGGCGTTCCTCGGCGGCGCGGAGCACTTCGTAGGAGACCTGGAGCCGCTGGAACTCCTTCGCGGCGGCCTCGTCGCCCGGGCGAACGTCGGGGTGGACGAGCTTGGCCTTGGCGCGCCAGGCCTTCTTCACCGCCTCGAAATCGGCGTCGGGTTCAAGCTCGAGCACTTCCAACGCGCGCAGTTCGTCGCGGCTGCGGGTGCCATCGCCCGAGCCGCCCCATTCGGCCCAGGCCGCCTGGCGGAAGCCGGAGGCCTCGCCACGCTCGGCCTGCTCGCGGCGCTCGGCCTCTTCCTTGTCGAGCCCTTCGAAGTAGTTCCAGCCGGCGTTGTATTCGGCGGCATGCGCGGTGCAGAAGTACCAGCGGTCGGGGCTGTTGGGCGACTTGGGCGCGGGGCAGTTGCCCGGCTGGTCGCACCCGGCGCGATCGCACAGGCGCACGTTGACCGTCTCGCGGCTGCTGCCATAGCCGCGCCAGCGGGGAAAGCCCCAGTCGGTCGAACGCCCTTGCCGCGCCATCCTGCCTACCTTGTCGATCCCTTTTCAGACGAGAGGACGCCCAGCGCGAGACTCGTGCTCCGAGCCTTGCGCCATGGCGTCCTGCCGATAAAGCCCCTTTCGGGCTCAGGTGTTCCGCTTACTGGACGGTCAGCGTCACCGCGCGGCGGTTCTTGGCCCAGCTCGCCTCGTCCGAGCCGAGCGCGATCGGGCGCTCCTTGCCATAGCTGACCACGGTGATCCGCGAGGCATCGACGCCAAGGCTGACGAGGTAGTTCTTGGCCGCGTTGGCGCGGCGTTCGCCCAGCGCGATGTTGTAGTCGCGCGTGCCGCGCTCGTCGGCATGGCCTTCGAGCGTGACCATCTTGGCGGGGTATCGCGCCAGCCACTGCGCCTGGCTCTGCAGGATGCCCTGGCTTTCGGTGTCGACGTTGTAGCGGTCGGTATCGAAGTGGATGGTGTCGGACAGGACCGAGGCGAGGAAATCGGCCTGGCTGCCGGGCACCGGGCCGGTCGGCTGCTCGGGCGGCATCGTCGTGGTCGAGCTCGCGGTCGGCTGCGGCGGCAGCTCCTTGGGCGCCTTGCTGGCGCAGGCGGCGAGCGAGAGGCTGGCGGCGACCAGCGCCAGCGCGGAAATATTGGCGGTCAGCTTGGGCATGAGGAGGGCTCCTGAAGCGAGACGTGAAGGGATTGTGCATCGCACACGGCGGAAGGGCAAACAAAAAGGGGAGAAATCCGCGGCCTTGTGGGGATCTCGGGAGGGGTATCCGACAAGCGTTGACCCCCCACCCCCAACCCCTCCCCACCGGGGAGGGGAGTTGGAAGTCGCGCTCCCCACCGGGGAGGGGAGTTGGAAGTCGCCCTCCCCACCGGGATGGGAGCAAACGCGACCGTCAGGGCAGCACCGGGCCCCAGGCGGGGTCGGAGGCGTCGACGGGCGTGTTGAGCTTGCGTTCGTTGCGGCCCGTGAGGTCGACCTGCCAGATGCCGGTCTTGCCGCTGTTCTTCTCGGTGCGGAAGAACTGGATGATGCGGCCGTTGGGCGACCAGGTGGGCGCTTCATCCTGCCAGCTGTCGGTCAGGTCGCGCACGGACTGCCCGTTGGGGTCCATGACCGCGATGCGGAAGTTGCCGGCAATGTGGGTGAAGGCGATCTGGTCGCCGCGCGGGCTCCATTCGGGCGTGGCGGCGCGCCCGCCAAAGAAGCTGATGCGGCGCTGGTTCGAGCCGTCGGCGTTCATCACGTAGACCTGCTGGCTGCCCGAGCGGTCGCTTTCGAACACGATCCTGCTGCCATCGGGCGAATAGGAGCCCCCGACGTTGATGCCTGGCGTGTTGGTCAGCCGCGTGGACGGGCCGCCCTGCGCCGAGACGCGGTAGATGTCGGTGTTGCCGCCGATCGCCATTGAATAGAGGATCCACTTGCCATCGGGCGACCAGCGCGGGGCGAAGGTCGGCCCCTTGCCCTGCGTGACGAGCCGCTGCTGCCCGGTGCCGATGTCGTAGACATAGATGCGCGGATAGCCGTTGAGGTAGCTGAGGTAGACGATCTTCGAATAGTCGGGCGAATAGCGCGGGGTAAGCGCGGTGGCCTGGCCATTGGTGATGAACCGGTGGTTGGCGCCATCGCTGTCCATGATCGCCAGCTGCTTGCGCCGGTGGTCCTTGGGACCGGTTTCGGCGATATAGGCGATCTTGCTGTCGAAGAACGGGTTTTCGCCCGAAAGCCGCGCATAGACCATGTCGGCGCACTTGTGCGCGGCGCGGCGCCATTCGGCGGGCTGGACGACGTAGCCCTGGCGGATCAGCTCGCTGCCCAGCGCCACGTCGTAGAGGTAGCAGCCGACCGTCAGCTTGCCGTCGGGCGCGGCCTTGACGAAGCCCTGGACCAGCATCTCGGTCGAGCGGCCGCGCCAGAAATCGAACGAGGGCGCGGTGACCTGGAAATAGCCGATGCCGGGCAGCGCATCGGGCCCGACCGGCTTGAACAGGCCGTTGTTCTTGAGATCGTTGTAGACCACGCGGGCGAGATTGCGCCCGAGCGCTTCGGTGTTGCCGCCCTCGGCCGCAGTCGCGACCGAAGCGTCGGTCGGGAAGGCGGGGATGGCGATGCCGAGATCCTGCCATTCGCTTTCGTCGGTGACCGAGCCGGTGAGGCCGCCGGCATCGGCGGGCGCCTGCGGGCCTTGCGAGGCGGACGAGGCGGGGAGCTGCTCGACTTGCGCGAAGGCAGGCGCGGGGAGCGAGAGGCCCGGCAGGGAAGCGAGGCCGATCAGCGGGGCGAACTTGACGGTCTTCATTGCGACAACTTCCTGTCAAAGCGGAACTGGGCGACGCGCTTCCAGCTGGCGTAGTATTCCTTCGGCAACTGGAACGGCGCGGCAAGCTGGACCGCGCGGATCGCCTGTTCGGCGTGGCGCGCGGCCTGGGCGCGGTTGGCGTCGGTGAGGCCGGTCTGCGAGACAACGATCGGGCGCCCGGCGAGGCTGCCGTCGGGATTGAGATCCCAGGCAAGCACGGTCACCAGCTTTTCGACATCGACGCCCTGCGGCGAGGTCCAGTGCGGCTTGATCTGGCGCGAAATGGCGCCGACCAGCGCCGACTTCACTTCGGGCCCGACCGCCTGCGCCGGCGGCGTCTTCGCGGTGCCGGGCGCGGTCGCGCCGGGGATGCCCTTGAGGAAATCGCTGCCGACGCGGCTGCCGCCGGTGGGCGCATCGGGGCGGCGGCGCGGGGCCTCGTTGCCGGCGGGCGCGGGCTTGGCGGGCGCGGGCTTGGCGGGCGCGGACTGGGCCGCGGCAGGCTTCGCAGGCGCAGGCTTGGCCGGCGCGGGCGCGGGCTTCGACTGAGCGGGCTGCGGCCTTGCAGGTGCGGGCTTGGCAGGCGCGGGCTGGGGTCTGGGCTGCGGCCTCGGCTGAGGCTGCGGCTGAGGCTGGGGCTGCGGCTTCGGCTGGGGCTGCGGCTGGGGTGGCTGCGGCTTGGGCGGCGGCGGGAGCGGTGCGGGCTGCGGCGGCGCAGGCTGCGGTTGCGGCTGGGCCTCGGGCGCGGGCTCGCCCAGCTGCGGCGCGACGTCGGGCGCGGCCTGCGCGGCGGGGTCGGGCGAGGTCGAGGTGTCGGCGATCTCGTCCGAGAAGGTGATCGTCATCCGCTCGGGCGGCGGGGCGATGTCCTTGCCCGGCGGCGACAGCGTGAGCGCGGCAATCAGCGCGACATGCGCGACGAGCGCGAGGCCGAGCGCCAGCGCTTCCTCGCGGGTCATCCCCGATGTGCTCTCGCCACGCATCGCCATCGCGCTATGGGGCCGTGACTGAACCGTTGGTGACCAGCGAGATCGACTTGAAGCCGGCGGCGTTCAGCTCGCCCATCACCGCGATCACCCGGTCGTACTTGAGGTTGCGGTCGGCGCGCAGCGTGACGAGCGGGGCCTTTTCCCCCTTGTCGATGCCGGCGAGGCGATCGGCGAGTTCGCCGGGGGCCAATTCCTGGTCGTCGAGGAACACCCGGCCATCGCCGTCCATGCTGACGGTGATCTCGTTCTTTTCTTCCTTCAGCGCCTCGGCCTTGCTGTCGGGCAGGTCGATCGGCACTCCCGCGGTCAGCATCGGCGCGGTGACCATGAAGATGATCAGCAGCACCAGCATGACGTCGACCAGTGGCGTCACGTTGATCTCGCTCATCGCCGCGCCGGCGCCGCGACCCCGGCGTCGCCGGCGACCGCCGCCTCCGCCCTGCTGGAGGTTCATCGCCATCGCCTTACTGCTCCAGCTCGCGGCTGAGGGTCGCGTGGAAGCGATCGGCGAAGCGGAACAGGCGCGATTCGAAGCGGTTCACGCGGTGCGAGAAGCGGTTGTAGGCGATGACCGAGGGGATCGCCGCGAACAGGCCGATGGCGGTGGCGAACAGCGCCTCGGAAATGCCCGGCGCGACCACCGCGAGCGAGGAATTCTGCTGCGCGCCGATGTTGAAGAAGCTGTCCATGATGCCCCAGACGGTGCCGAACAGCCCGACGAAGGGCGCGACCGAGCCGACCGTGGCGAGGAAGTTCAAGCGGTTGGACAGCTTCTCGCTTTCGACGGTGACCGCATCCTCCATCGCGATGGCGAGGCGCTGGCGGGTGCCTTCGCGGTCGATCGCCTTCACCGCGGTCGAGTGGCGCCATTCGGCGAGCGCGGCGGTGACGACGCGGGCCGAGGGGATGTCCTTGCCCTTGTTCGCCTTCTGGAAGGCGTCGATGTCGCGCGCGTCCCAGAACTCCTCCTCGTAGGCGTCGCAACGGCGGCCGATGGCGATCATCCGCAGCGAGAAGCCGATGATGATCGTCCAGACCCACACGCTCGCCAGCACGAGCGCGCCCATCACGATCTGCACGACGATGTCGGCGTGGAGGAACAGCTCGACGGGGTTGAGCCGGGTGGGCGCGGCGGCGGCGCCGGCGGCGAGCAGGTCGAAGGTCATGCGGGAGAAAGGCCTTCCTGGTTGAGTATGGTCCGGAATGCGGCGACCCATGCCGCCGGCTGGCGACGCGGGCGCCCCGAAGGCGCGACGAAGGCGACGCGCACCTCGGCGCTGCAGAGCAGCGTTTCGCCCCTGTCTGGTTGCTGAACGTATGCCTGCTGAACGAGGCGGCAGGTGGCGGGGGTGACTTCGGTTACGCGGCTGGCGACGTAGACGGCATCGTCGAGCCTCGCCGGGCGGAGATAGCGCAGCGCAAGCTCGGTCACGGCATAGGCGCCCTCGCCCGCATCGTGCGCGGCGCGCTGGCCGATGCCGAGCAGGCGCAGCATGTCGGAGCGGGCGCGTTCGAACCAGCGCAAGTAGTTGGCGTGATAGACGACGCCCGACAGGTCCGTGTCCTCGAAGTAGACGCGGACCGGGAACAGGTGGACCGAGCCGTCGAAGCGGCCGCCGGGGGGATCGGGCGCAAGCATGGGATGCAGGGCACCCTAGCCCAGCGGGGAATCGATGGGCAAGGACGCGTTAACTTTTCTGCCCGCTTATTGCGCCGCCCCGCCGCTCGCCGGCGCGAGCAGCGGCCCGAGGTAGCGCCCGGCGAAGATGTGGACGTGGAGGTGCGGCACTTCCTGGTGGCTGTGCGTGCCCGCGTTGGCGAGCAGGCGATAGCCCGGCGCGACGAGGCCCGCCTCGCGCGCGACATGGCCGACCGCGCGGACGAAGCCGGCGATCTCGGCGTCCGAGGCCTTGGCGCTGAAATCGTCCCAGCTGACGTAGGGCCCCTTGGGGATCACCAGGATGTGCGTGGGCGACTGCGGGTTGATGTCGTGGAAGGCGAGGCTCCACTCGTCCTCGTGGACCTTGCGGCAGGGAATCTCGCCGCGCAGGATCTTGGCGAAGATGTTCTGGTCGTCGTAGGGCTGGGTGGCGTCGACTGCCATTTCAACTGCTCCTGCTCTGCTTCTCGACAATGCCCGAGGTGCCTTCGCGGCGGTTGAGTTCGGCGAGGACGGCGGACAGCGGCACGCCCTTCTCGCCCAGCAGGACGAGGAGGTGGAAGACGAGGTCGGCCGCTTCGCCGGTCAGGTCCTGCGCATCGCCCGACAGCGCGGCGATGACGACTTCGGTCGCTTCCTCGCCCACTTTCTGCGCGATCTTGCCGAGGCCCTTGCCGTGCAGTTTCGCGACGTAGCTGGCCGCCGGATCGCCCTGGAGGCGCTCGGCGATGGTCGCTTCGAGGCGGAAGAGCGTGTCGTCGGTCATGGGGGTGGGCATGGCCGCGCGCGCAGGCAGGGTCAAGAGCGGGCGGGCAGGCCTGCGGCGCGCAGGGCGGCGTGCGCCTCGGCGATCGAGTGCTGGCCGAAGTGGAAGATCGAGGCGGCGAGCACGGCGCTGGCGTGGCCCTTGGTCACGCCCTCGACGAGATGGTCGAGGTTGCCGACCCCGCCGCTGGCGATCACCGGCACCGGCACGGCGTCGGCAATCAGGCGTGTCAGTTCGAGATCGTAGCCGGCCTTGGTGCCGTCGCCGTCCATCGAGGTGACGAGCAGTTCGCCCGCGCCCAGCTTGGCGAGGTTTTCGGCATGGGCGAGCGCGTCGATCCCGGTGGGCTTGCGGCCGCCGTGGGTGAAGATTTCCCACTTGCCGGGGCCAGTACGCCGCGCATCGACCGAGCCGACGACGCATTGCGCGCCGAAGCGTTCGGCAATGTCGCGCACCAGTTCGGGCCGAGCGACGGCGGCGGAATTGACCGCCACCTTGTCGGCACCCGCCAGCAGCAGCGCGCGCGCATCCTCTGCCGACCGGACACCGCCGCCGACGGTGAGCGGCATGAAGCAGACCTCGGCGGTGCGCGCGACGACGTCGAGCAGCGTGCCGCGCCCTTCGTGGCTCGCTGAAATGTCGAGGAAGCAGAGTTCGTCGGCACCCGCCTTGTCATAGGCGCGGGCCTGCTCGACCGGATCGCCTGCATCGCGCAGATCGACGAAGTTGACGCCCTTGACCACGCGGCCATCGCGGACGTCGAGGCAGGGAATGACTCGGACGCGGACGGTCATTGCATGTCTCCGAGATACCCCTCCACCACCCTTCGGGCGGTCCCCCTCCCCGTTTGTGCTTTGCAAAAACGGGGAGGAACAATGAGGTCCTCCCCATTTTTGCAGGGCACAAATGGGGAGGTGGCAGCGGCAGGGCGGCTGACGGAGGGGCAATTCAACGTCATGCCTCGGCCATCGCGATGGCGGCGGCGAGGTCGAGCCTGCCTTCGAACAGGGCGCGGCCGGTGATGACGCCTTCGATGCCGTCGGCTTCGTGGATCTTGAGCATGCGGATATCATCGATGCCCTTGACGCCGCCGCTGGCGATCACGGGAATATCGACGCGGCGGGCGAGGTCGACGGTGGCGTCGATGTTGACGCCCTTGAGCAGGCCGTCGCGGCCGATGTCGGTGAACAGCAGGCTGGCGACGCCCGCGTCCTCGAACCGGCGGGCGAGGTCGACGACTTCGACGTCGGACACATCGGCCCAGCCTTGCGTGGCGACCATGCCGTCGCGCGCGTCGACCGCGACGACGATGCCGCCGGGGAAGGCCCTGGCCATGTCCTTGACGAACTCGGGGTCCTTCAGCGCGGCGGTGCCCATGACGACGCGGCTGACGCCGAGATCGAACCAGCCTTCGACCGCTTCGCGCGTGCGGATGCCGCCGCCCAGTTGCACGTGGCCGCCGAACGACTTGAGGATGCCTTCGACCGCCTCACGGTTTTCGGCGCGACCGGCGAACGAGCCGTCGAGATCGACGACATGGAGGTACTGGCTGCCCGCAGCGGCGAAGAGCTGGGCCTGGTGCGCGGGATCGTCACCGTAGACGGTGGCGCGATCCATGTCCCCTTCGGCGAGGCGGACGACCTGCCCGCCCTTGAGGTCGATGGCTGGAAAGACGATCATGGCCGCGGCGCGTAGCATCGGTTTGGCGCGGCGGGAAGGCGGAAGGGGATTTGGTTCGCGCAGAGAGCGCAGAGGCGCGGAGGAAGGGAAGAGGTTTGGGTCACGCAAAGACGCGAAGACGCAGACGGGCTGGTGCTTGCGGCAAAGCCGCTCTGTTTCCGCATTGGGGTGCCTAGCAGGGCCTGCGGCCCGCCAACGACCTCTTCGCGTCTTCGCGTCTTTGCGTGAGGCCCTTCTTTTCTTTGCTGCGGCCTCTGCGATCTCTGCGCGAACCATCTTCCTGTGCCATGAGGTTGCGAGAAAAGGACAGCCCTTCGACAGGCTCAGGGCGGACGGTGTTGGGTTGAGCCCTTCTCCTGCCCGTTCGTGCCAGGCCTGTCGAAGCACCGTTCTTCTACGCTCCGAACGCTTCCTTGGGCACGTGCGTGATGCGGCAGGCGAGGTCGGCTTCGCCCGAGGCGACGATGAAGCGGTCGCCGGCGTCGATCACCCCGGTGGTGAACACGACATCGCGCAAGTAGAGCAGGTCTTCGAGCGGGCGGGTCAGTTCCGCGTCGGGTTCGAGCAGCGGGGTATGGCTGGTCGCGAGCGCGCGGGTCGGGTCGGCTTCGTCGAGCAGGGTCCAGTAGGTGCGGTAGATGCCGACGATCTCCTTGGGTTCGACCCCGTGCCAGAGCGAAAGCCAGCCGCGCCTGCCGTCGATCTCGGTCAGGATCGGCGGAGCGCCGCCGCCCATCCGCGCGGTCGCGACGGTGCCGGCGTGCGGGCGGATGTGCGGCGCAAGGTGCGGCTTCCAGTGCAGCCCATCGGGCGAGGTCGCGAGATTGATCGAGGGGCCGGGGCGCCATTCGCTGCCCGGCGGGTAGGCGAAGTAGAGATCGCCCAGGGGCCGGGTCTGCGCCCAGTATTGGCCGTCCACCAGCCCTTCGAACAGCAGCATGTCCTTGTTCTGGTGATCGAGCACGATCCCCTGGAAGTCCCAGTCGAGCCCGTTGTCCGAAGTGTAGAGCGTGGTCGAATGGCGCTCGGGGCTGACCGAGCAGGTGGTCATCCAGTAGCGTCCCTCGATGCGCGAGATGCGCGCGTCCTCGATGCCGTAGCACTGGTACGAGCCCTGCGGCGCGATCGCCTTGTCGTAATGGATCGCGACAAGTTCGAGCCCGTCGGGAGACATTTCGACCGGCAGCAGCCACGACAGCGAGGTCAGCGCCATGACCTTCCAGCCCCCGCCATGGAGCAGGAACTTGCGCGGATCGGCGGTGTCGGCCAGCTCGAGCGGCCAGGCATCGAGCACGTAGGCGCCGCGTTCCCAGCGGATCGCGTGGACCTTGCCGTCGCGCACGGGGGTGCGCAGCGCCTCGGCAACGCGCACCATCAGCAGCACGTTGCCGTTGGGCAGCACGGTCATGCCCGGGTTGAAGGCCCCCAGCACATAGGTTTCGGCATCGAAATGGCCGGCGAGCGGCGAGCGCGACAGATCGACGACATGCGGTGTGAGGACGAGTTGATCGTACGGAAACCGGCCGGTCATTGCGCCTCCACGCGCGGCTCGATGCGGACCAGCGAGATGGTGGCGCGACGCGGCTGGGTCAACATGAACTGGACCGAGACGGCGATGTCCTCTGCCCGCAGCATGGTCTCCTGGTGGATCATCTCGCGCTGCTTGTCGGCGGGGATGTCGGGGTACTGCAGGTCGGAACCGGCAAGACCCGGCTCGACCAGCCCGACCTTGATGTTGCGTTCGGCCAGCTCCTTGCGCAGCGCCTGGGCAAAGCCCTCGATCCCGGTCTTGGCGGCAACGTAGACCGACGATCCGGGCTCGCGGCTGACCGCGCTCATCGAGCCGATGAAGACGATGTCGGCGCCCTCGCCGAGCCGCTCGGACGCGGCCTTGGCGGCAAGCAGGTAGGCGGTGAAATTGGTCGCGGTCTGGTAGGCAATGTCGGGCTCGGGCGCATCGTCGAGGCCGACCGCGGGGACAGCCTGGTTGATCACCACCGCATCGAGCCCGCCGAGGCCGGCTTCGGCAGCGTCGAAGAACTTGGGCACGTCCTCGCGCCGCGACAGGTCGACGCTGACGCCGTCGCCCTGCCCCACTTCGCGGATGCGCGCGAGCGCGTCGGCAAGGTGGGCCTCGTCGCGCCCGCAGACGAAGACGCGGGCGCCTTCGCTCGCAAGCAGCACGGCGATGGCGCGGCCGATGCCGGTGGTGCCGCCGGTGATGGCGATGCGCCGGCCGGCGAGCGCGGGGCGCTCGGTATGCGCATCGGACAGGTTGTTCTGGGGGGTCGTTGCCACGGGGCGGTCTCCTTCACCCGGTTAAAAGGGCAAAAGGAGCGCGGACGTTCCACGACTTGCCCCGGGCGAGGCCCCGCCTGCCCGTTGCGGCCCGGTTCAGGGCTTCCAGTCGAGGAAGCGCGCGAGCAGCGCGAGGCCGTAGTCCTGGCTCTTTTCCGGGTGGAACTGGACGCCGAGTATGGTGTCGCGCGCGACCGCGGCGACGAGCCCGCCGCCGTGGTCGGTCATCGCCGCGACGTGGGCGCCATCGTCGGGGGCGAAGTGGAACGAGTGCAGGAAATAGGCCTCGCCCGGCTCGACCAGGCTGCGATGGTGGCCCGGCTCGACATCGTTCCAGCCCATGTGCGGGACCTTGATCGCCGGATCGGTGCGCTCGATCGGGCGGACTTCGCCCGCGATCCAGTCGAGCCCGTCGGTCGCGCCGAACTCGATGCCGCGCGTGGCGAGGAGTTGCATCCCGACGCAGATGCCGAGGAACGGCGCTCCGCCGACATGGACGCGTTCGGCCATCGCCTCGACCATGCCGGGGATGGCGCGCAGCGCGCCGGCGCAGGCGCCGAACGCGCCGACGCCGGGCAGGACGATGCGGTCGGCGGCGCGCACCACGTCGGGATCGGCGGTGATGGCGATGCCTTCGCCGCCCGCCGCCTTCAGCGCATTGTGCACCGAATGGAGGTTGCCCGCGCCGTAGTCGATCAGCGCGATCACCTCAGCCACCGAGAATGCCCTTGGTCGAGGGGACGGCATCGGCCTTGCGCGGGTCGATCGCGATCGCCTGGCGCATGGCGCGGGCAAAGCCCTTGAAGATGCCTTCGATGATGTGGTGGTTGTTGCTGCCGTAGAGGCTTTCGATGTGGAGCGTGATCCCGGCGGCTTGGGCAATCGACTGGAACCAGTGCTCGAACAGCTCGGTGTCCATCTCGCCGAGGCGGGGCTGCGTGAAGGCGGCCTTCCACACCAGCACCGGGCGGCCCGAGATGTCGAGCGCGACGCGGCAGAGCGCTTCGTCCATCGGCGAATAGGTGTGGCCGTAGCGGGTGATGCCCTTCTTGTCGCCCAGCGCCTGCGCGATCGCCTGGCCGAGCGCGATGGCGCTGTCCTCGGTGGTGTGGTGCTGGTCGACGTGGAGATCGCCCTTCACGCGGCAGGTGACGTCGATCAGCGAATGGCGGCTGAACTGCTCGATCATATGGTCGAGGAAGCCGATTCCGGTTTCCACCCGGTAGGTGCCGGTGCCGTCGAGATCGACCGACACGTCGATGTCGGTTTCCTCGGTCTTTCGCTTGATCGATCCGGTGCGCATGGGAGGCGGCTATAGGCTTGCGGCGAGCAGAATCAATCGTCCGCTTCGTCGCTTCGGCCCCGTCTCGCCCCTTGACCGGACGGCGCTGTGCGGCGAAGGGTAAGCGCCATGAGCGATACCCCCGACAGCCTGATCCCCTACGACGAAATCGTGCAGGAAGCGCTGCGCGCCGTCGTCGGCCGCGTGCTGGGACAGGTCGAGACCACGGGCGGCCACCTGCCCGGCAACCACCACTTCTACATCACCTTCAAGACCGGCGCGCCCGGCGTGTCGATCCCGGCGCGGCTGAAGGAACGCTTCCCCGACGAGATGACGATCGTCCTGCAGAACAAGTTCTGGGACCTCAAGGTCGAGGAAGACCAGTTCAGCGTGGGGCTGAGCTTCAACCAGATCCCCTCGACGCTGGTCGTGCCGTTCAGCGCGATCACCGCCTTCGTCGATCCGGCGGTCGACTTCGGCCTGCAGTTCCAGGCCTCGGCCGACATCGAGGACGAGGAGCTCGACAGCCCGGGCAACGACGGCGACGCGGAACGCGGCGAAGCCAAGGCCGTTGATCGCACCGAAGACGGGTCCAACGTCGTGTCGGTGGACTTCGGCAAGCGCAAGTAACGGGCTCCGCCTGGCGGGCCTTTTCGGACAAGGTCGGCAGATGGGACTGTTCAGCAAGGGTGCAAGGCGGGTGACCGCGCGGGCGAAGAAGGCCGGCAACGCCGCCGCCGATGCAGCGTCCGATGCCGCCGCCAAGGTTCCCGAGCCGAGCCCCAACCCGATGACCACGGTGATCCTGGCCGACATCGCGCTGCGCGCCGGCGGCGCGCTGCTGCGCCGCGGGGTCGAGACCGGGGTGCTCGGCCAGAAGTTCGGGACCGGCAAGGCGAGGAAGATCGTCAAGGGCCGCAGCCTGACGCAATCGCTGGTCGGCACCGCGCTCGCCCGCGTCGCGACGCGCTCGGTGCCGGGCGCGATCGTGGTCGGCGGCGGCCTGCTCGCCAAGACGCTCTACGACCGGCGCCACGCCGCGGCGCAGAAGGCCAAGGGCGAGGAACAGGTCGCCGCGCAGGCCGAAAAGGGCAGGAAGGCCTGACCTCGGCATTTGGGGGCGCCACGGCTTGACCGCGCGGGCGGCTCTGCGGCATGAGCGCGCATGGCCCACGACGCGTCCGCCCTCCCGCTCGCCACCCCGCCCCGCACGTCCGACACGCTGCAACGGCGCGGGCTGATGTTCATCCTGTCCTCGCCTTCGGGCGCGGGCAAGACGACGATCGCGCGGCGGCTGCTGGCGGAAGTCCCCGACATCGCGATGTCGGTCTCGGCGACGACGCGGCCGATTCGGCCAGGCGAGGTCGAAGGCAAGGACTACCATTTCGTCAGCCAGGACGAGTTCGACCGGATGGTCGAGGCGAACGAGTTCTACGAATGGGCGCAAGTCTTCGGCAAGAGCTACGGCACGCCCAAGGCGCACATCCGCACCCAGTTGAAGGCCGGGCAGGACGTGCTGTTCGACATCGACTGGCAGGGCACGCAGCAGCTCTACCAGAAGGCGCAGGCCGACGTGGTGCGGGTGTTCATCCTGCCGCCGAGCCTCGAGGAACTGAACCGCCGCCTGGTCGGGCGCGGGACCGACAGCGCCGAGGTGATCGCGGCGCGGATGGCCCGGGCGCAGGCCGAGATCAGCCACTGGGACGGCTACGACTACGTGGTCGTCAACGACGATGTCGAGACCTGCTTTGCCAAAGTGCAGCAGATCCTCGAGGCCGAGCGCATGCGCCGCACGCGCCAGACCGGGCTGATCGACTTCGTGCGCCAGTTGACGCGGGGCTAGGGCTTTACCCCTCCACCACCCTTCGGGTGGTCCCCCTCCCCTTGCAGGGGAGGATCAAGGCAACCCCGCCCGAGCGACGTCGACTTCGACGACGCGGATGTCGGCGAGCGGCGCTTCGGCCGCTTTCTGCGCATCGCTGTGGGGGCCGCAGAGCATGAACAGGTGGCGTCCCTCGGGGCCGCCGAGCATGCAGGCGTAGACGTTTGTGCCTTCGACGCCGATCGTTTCGCGCACCTCGCCGCCCTGCGCGATGCGCGCGCATTCGGCCGCGCCGGGGTTGGCGATCCAGATCGCGCCTTCGGCATCGAGGGCAATGCCATCGGGCAGGCGCGGCGCGGTGTCGGCCCAGAGGCGGCGGTTGGAGAGGCTTCCGTCGGCGGCGATGTCGAAAGCCGTAAGGCGCATGCCGAAGGTTTCGGCGACGACCAGCGTGCGGCCATCGGGGGTGATGACCATGCCGTTGGGGAAGGCGAGCCCTTCGGCGGCGACGGCTGCCGTGCCGTCGGGCGCGATCCGCGCGAGCGCGGCGAGCCGCGGGGCGGCGAAGATCGCGCCGAGCCCCTGTTCGCGCGCGACGCGATCGAGATCGAAGCCGAAGTTGCCGACATAGGCTGTGCCGTCGGCCGCGACGACCATGTCGTTGCAGCGATGGACCGCGATCTCAGACAGATCGGCGTGCATCGCCAGCCGGCCGTCGGGCCAGCGCCGCCAGACCTGGAGTTTCTGCATCGAGACGAACAGCAACGAGCCGTCGGGCATCCAGCCAAGGCCCGAAGGCTGGTCGTCGAGTTCGAGTTCGACCTGCAGATCACCGGCAAGGTCGACCGAGCAGATCGAATGCTTGTAGAAATCGCTGAACCACAGGCGGTCGTGGCGCCAGCGCGGGCCTTCGCCGAAGTGAAGGCCCGTGGCGAGAGTGCGGACGGCGCGGGGCATCCCGCTCAGTGCCCGGAAGGATCGACGGCGTCTTCGGGCACCCAGCCGTTGACGATGCCGCCGTCGATCGGCAGCGGCGTGCCGACGACATAATCCCCTGCCCGGCTGGCGAGATAGATCGCGCCGCCCGCCATGTCCTCGATCGTGCCGACGCGCCGCGACGGAATGCCCCTGGCCGAGGCTTCGGGATTGCGCGCGGCGGCCTTGTTCATCTCGGACGGGAAGGCGCCGGGGCAGATGCAGCTGGCGACGATGTTGTCGCAGATCAGGCGCGCGGCCATGCGACGCGTGAGGTGGATCAGCGCCGACTTCGACGCCTGGTAGGAGTAGGTCTCCCACGCGTTCGGGCGCAGCCCGTCGATCGAGGCGATGTTGATGACCTTGGCCGGGTGGTCGGTTGCGGCCGCCTTGAGCAGATCGTGCAGCTTCTGCGTCAGGAAGAACGGCGTCTTGACGTTGAGGTTCATTACCTTGTCCCAGCCGCTTTCGGGGAACTCGGCGAATTCGGCGCCCCATGCGGCGCCGGCGTTGTTGACGAGGATGTCGAGCTTGCTTTCACGCGAACGCAGATCCTGCGCCAGCGCCTCGATGCCCGCCGTGGTCGAGATGTCGCCGGGCAGCGCGATGCATCTGGACCCAAGGCGCGCGGCGGTTTCCTGCACCACTTCGACCTTGCGCGCGGTGACATAGACGCGCTCGCAGCCCGCCGCGATGAAACCTTCGGCAATCATTTCGCCGATCCCGCGCGAGCCGCCGGTGACGACGGCGACGCGGCCTTCGAGGCTGAACAGCTTGGCAAAGTCCATGGTCTTCTCTCCCCTGCCCCGCAGCGGTGGCGGGACGAAAGAGGGCGGACCGGCTGCCGCGCCGATCCGCCCTTCCGGTTCAGTGAAACGTCACGCTCAGTAGCCGCTCAGTTCGGCGACCTTCTGCGCGTGGTAGTACTGGTCGCCGAGGAATTCGGCGAGCGCGCGGTCGCGCTTCATGTAGAGGCCGATGTCGAATTCGTCGGTCATGCCGACGCCGCCGTGCATCTGGACGCCTTCGCGCACGGCGAGGCTGGCGGCCTTGCCCGCCTTGGCCTTGGCGACCGCGACCATCAGTTCGGCCTTTTCCGAGCCCGCATCGAGCAGCTGCTGCGCCTTCATCACCGTGGCATCGGCGATCTCGATCTCGGAATAGAGGTGCGCGGCGCGGTGCTGCAGCGCCTGGAATTCGCCGATCAGCTGGCCGAACTGCTTGCGCGTCTTGAGATAGGCGGTGGTGATGTCGAACGCGCCCGAGGCGACGCCGGTCTGTTCGGCGGCGGCGCCGAGGCGGCCGGCGGCGAGCACCTTGTTCAGCAGCGCGCGGCCGCCATCGACTTCGCCGATCACGGCGCTGCCATCGAGCTCGACGTTGTCGAAGGTGACATGGCTCGCCATCGCGCTATCGACCAGGCGGACCGAGTTGTGGCCGACGCCGGCGGCGTCCCTTGGGACCGCGAACAGCGTGATGCCATCGGCATCGCTGTCGCTGCCCGAGGTGCGCGCGGCGACGATGATCGCATCGGCCGAGGCGCCCTGGACGACGAAGTCCTTGCGACCCGACAGGCGGAAGCCGTTGCCCGAGCGCTCGGCGCGCGCGGCGATGCGTTCGGGCCGGTGCTTGGCGCCTTCGTCGATGGCGACGGCGAGCACGGCATCGCCGGCGATCACGCCCGGAAGATAACGGCCCTTGAGATCGGCCGAGGCTTCGGACAGCGCGGTGACGCCCATCACCGAGGTGGTGAGAAACGGCGACGGGGTGAGGTTGCGGCCGATTTCCTTGAGCACGACGCCCGCTTCGACATGGCCCATGCCGAGCCCGCCATCGGCTTCGGCGGCGAGCATGCCGGTAAGGCCCATCTCGGCGAACTGCTTCCACAGCGCGTGGCCGAAGCCGTCCTTGCAGTTCATGTCGCGATAGTGGCGCAGCTGCTTCTTGATCGAACCTTCATCGGCGAGGAAGCCGGTGACGGTGTCGGCGAGCATCGCCTGGTCTTCATTGAGGTACAAAGGCATCGGGGATCTCCCATCCCGGTGCGGCACGGCGCAATGGCCCGGACCGCTTGGAAAATTCAATGAATGGCCCGGACCCGCTGTCCCGAGCCTGTCGAAGGGCTGCCCTTCTCTTCGGCGGTCGTGCGCCAAGACCAAGGACGGTGCTTCGACAGGCTCGGCAGCACGGCCGGGCCGCCTCCAGGTGCTTTACGCGCCCGGCAGCTCGAGGATGCGCTTCGAGACCACGTTGAGCATGACCTCGCTGGTGCCGCCCTCGATCGAGTTGGCCTTGGTGCGCAGCCAGGCGCGCGGCAGGGCGCCGCCGTCGGTCTCCTCGCTCTCCCATTCGAGCGCGGTGCTGCCGCCGGCCGACATCAGCAGCTCATGGCGCGCCTTGTTGAGCTCGGTGCCGGCGTACTTCATCAGGTTGGGGAACGCAGGATGCCCCTTGCCCACCTTGACCTCGTCCATGAACTTCTCGCTCATCGCGGTGAAGGCGAGCGCATCGACGTCGAACAGCGCGACCTGGGCGCGCAGCACCGGGTCCTCGAGCGCGCCGTTGCGGCCGAGCGTGGCGCCGAGCGAGCCGGCGCGGTCCGCGCCACCGGTGGCCGAGATCATCTCGCGCTCGTGGCCGAGCAGGTACTTGGCGACGTCCCAGCCGCGGTTGAGCTGGCCGACGATCTGGTCCTTGGGCACCTTCACGTTGTCGAAGAAGGTTTCGCAGAACGGCGAGCTGCCGCTGATCAGCTTGATCGGCTTGGTGGTGACGCCGGGGCTGGTCATGTCGAACAGCAGGAAGCTGATGCCCTGGTACTTGTTGGTCTTGTCGGTGCGGACGAGACAGAAGATCCAGTCGGCCTTGTTGGCGTAGCTGGTCCAGATCTTCTGGCCGTTGACCACCCAGTGATCGCCCTTGTCCTCGCCGAAAGTCTGCAAGGACACGAGATCGGAGCCCGAGCCCGGTTCGGAATAGCCCTGGCACCAGCGGATCTCGCCACGCGCGATCTGGCCGAGGTAGTGGACCTTCTGCTCCTCGGTGCCGAACTTGAGCAGCGCGGGGCCGAGCATCCAGATGCCGAACGAGGACAGCGGGGGCCGCGCGTTGATGCGGACCATTTCCTCGCGCCAGATCTTGGCCTCGGCCGGGGTCATGCCGGCGCCGCCGTAGGCCTTGGGCCAGTCGGGCACGGTGTAGCCCTTGGCGACGCAGCGATCGAGCCAGAGCTTTTGCGCCGCGTTCTTGAAGGTGAAGTTGCGCCCGCCCCAGCAGACGTCGTCGTCGTCGCGCACCGGCTCGCGCATTTCGGGCGGGCAGTTCTCCTCCAGCCAGGCGCGGATTTCCTGGCGGAAAGCTTCCAGGTCGGTCATCGTTGGACTCCTCTCTTAACCGGCAAATTAAGGCGAGTCGGACCGCGCTGGCAAGCGCAGATTTCCGCGGTTTGCGGGCATGCGTGCATGCCGTAGCGTCAAGTGCAGGACCATTGACGATGCCGGGCGCGGGCCTAAGCTGGCGGGCAAACACAAGCACGATGGAGAGGAACATGCGCTTTGCCGGAAAGACGGTGGTGATCACCGGCGCGGCTTCGGGAATCGGCCGCGCCACGGCGATCAAGTTCGCCGGCGAAGGCGCGCTGGTCTATGCCGCCGACATCGACGAGAAGGGCCTTGCCGAAACCGCCGCCGCCTCGAACGGGCAGGTCACCTGCGTGCGCTGCGACGTGACCAGCACGGAGGACATCAAGGCGCTGATGGACCGCGCCGCGGCCGAAACCGGCGGGATCGACACGGTATTCAACAACGCCGGCGCCGGCGGCGACCGCGCCCCCATCGACGAGATCGAGCCCGAAGGCTGGGACCGCACGATGGACCTGCTGCTGCGCTCGGTCGCGTTCGGCATCCGCTATGCCGTGCCGCACATGAAGGGCCGCAAGGGCGCCTCGATCGTCAACACCTCGAGCGTCGCGGCGATCGGCCCGGGCTATTCGCCCAATGCCTATGCCGTGGCCAAGGCGGGCGTGCTGCAGCTGACCAAGACCAGCGCGGCCGACCTCGCCCGCCACCAGATCCGGGTGAATGCGGTGCAGCCGGGCTTCATCAACACCAACATCTTCACCCGCGCGATCGGGCTGCCCGAGGAGATCGAGGCGCAGGCCAAGGCGGTGATCGCCGGGATCTCGCAGGCGGCGCAGCCGGTGGCGCGCGGCGGCCAGGGCGACGACATCGCCGAAGCGGTGCTGTTCCTGGCGAGCGAGGCGGCGGGCTTCGTCAACGGCACTTCGCTGATCGTCGACGGCGGGCTGACGATCGGGCCGCGCCATTCGTGGGACGAGACCACGCCGGGGCTGTTCCAGCAACTGGAAGCGATGGCCAGTGCCGCGCAAGGGACGTCTGCGTGACGAGGGTTTTCGCGACCTTCGAGGGCGCTTGATTTCGCGCAAGGCGAGCGGCACCAAGACCGGGTTTAACCGATTCCTTAAGCGAGCAAGGGAGCGCGCCATCGGGGCGCGCAGGAGGAACAGAAGGCCATGGATTTCGACTACACCGACCGGCAGGTCTACTGGCGCGACCGCGTCCGCGACTTCATCGAGGCCCATGTCCGCCCGCGCCTGGGCGACTACAAGGCCGAGCAGGCGAGCGGCGGGCGCTGGAAGGTGCTGCAGGTGGTCGAGGAGGAGAAGGCGCGCGCCAAGGCCGCGGGCATCTGGAACCTGTTCATGCCGCCGCGCAACGGCGGCCACCACCACGTCGACGAGACCTTCGAGTTCGAAGGACCCGGCCTGACCAACCTCGAATACGCGCTCTGCGCCGAGGAAATGGGGCGGATCGGGTTCTCCTCGGAAGTGTTCAACTGCGCCGCGCCCGACACCGGCAACATGGAAGTGCTGCACCGCTACGGCACGCGCGAGCAGAAGGAGCAGTGGCTGCGCCCGCTGATGAACGGCGAGATCCGCTCGGCCTTCCTGATGACCGAGCCGCAGGTCGCCTCGTCCGACGCCACCAACATCGAGACGCGGATCGAGCGTGACGGCGACCACTACGTGATCAACGGGCGCAAGTGGTGGTCCTCGGGCCTGGGCGATCCGCGCTGCAAGGTCGCGATCGTGATGGGCAAGACCGACACCTCGGCCAAGCGCCACCAGCAGCAGTCGATGGTGCTGGTCCCGATCGACGCGCCCGGCGTCAACGTCATCCGCCACCTGCCCGTGTTCGGCTACGACGATGCACCGCACGGGCACATGGAAGTCGAGCTCAAGGACGTGCGCGTGCCGCTCGACGCGATCCTGCTCGGCGAAGGGCGCGGCTTCGAGATCGCGCAGGGGCGCTTGGGGCCCGGCCGCATCCACCACTGCATGCGCACGATCGGCGTGGCCGAGGAAGCGATCGCCAAGATGGCCAAGCGGCTGCAGTCGCGCGTCGCCTTCGGCAAGACCATCGCGAGCCATTCGGTGTGGGAGCAGCGCATCGCGCAGGCGCGGATCGACATCGAGATGACCCGCCTGCTCTGCCTCAAGGCGGCGGACATGATGGACAAGGTCGGCAACAAGTCGGCCGCGCTCGAGATCGCGATGATCAAGGTCCAGGCCCCGAACATGGCGCTGCGGATCATCGACGACGCGATCCAGGCGCACGGCGGCGGCGGCGTGTCGGAAGACTACGGCCTCGCCTCGGCCTATGCCCAGATGCGCACGCTGCGCCTTGCCGACGGACCGGACGAAGTCCACGCCCGTTCGATCGCGCGGATCGAGTTCGCCCGCCACACCGACGCGCCGCAGGGCGATGGTGGCATGAGCTCGGGCGACATCGGCGTGTCGCGCTGACCTGACGACCCTTTCGCCCCGGCCGCCGTCGGCCGGGGCGAGCTGACGCATTTCGCCGCCGGCAGGGCCTGCGGCCGCATGGGAGAACCGCGATGAAAGCCGCCATCCTCGAAAAAGCCGGCGAGCCGCTGGTCATCGACGACCTGACCGTATCCAAGCCCGGCCCCCACGAGGTGCTGATCCGCACCGCCGCCTGCGGGCTGTGCCATTCGGACCTGCACTTCATCGAAGGCACCTACCCCCACGCGATGCCCTGCGTCGCCGGGCACGAGGCGGCCGGGATCGTCGAGGCGGTCGGCAGCGAAGTGCGCACGGTCAAGGTCGGCGACGCGGTCGTCACCTGCCTTTCGGCCTATTGCGGCCACTGCGAATTCTGCGTGACCGGGCGGATGGCGCTGTGCCTTGGCGGCGACACCCGCCGCGGCCCCGGCGAGGCGCCGCGCCTGACGCGCAGCTCGGACGGCAGCACGGTCAACCAGATGCTCAACCTCTCGGCCTTTGCCGAAATGATGCTGATCCACGAGCACGCTTGCGTGGCGATCAACCCCGAAATGCCGCTCGACCGCGCCGCGGTGATCGGCTGCGCGGTGACCACGGGCGCGGGCGCGGTGTTCAACGCCTGCAAGGTGACGCCGGGCGAGACGGTCGCGGTCGTCGGCTGCGGCGGCGTGGGGCTTGCCACGATCAACGCCGCGAAGATTGCGGGCGCCGGGCGGATCATCGCCGCCGACCCGATCCCCGAGAAGCGCGAGCTTGCAAGGAAGCTCGGCGCGACCGACGTGGTCGATGCGATGGACCCGGACGCCGCCAAGCAGATCGTCGAGCTGACCAAGGGCGGCGTCGACCACGCGATCGAGGCGGTCGGACGCCCGGCTTCGGCCAGCCTCGCCGTCGCCACGCTGCGCCGCGGCGGCACCGCGACGATCCTGGGGATGATGCCGCTGAACGAGAAGGTCGGCCTTGCGGCGATGGACCTGCTGTCGGGCAAGAAGCTGCAGGGCGCGATCATGGGCGCCAACCGCTTCCCGGTCGACCTGCCGCGCCTGGTCGATTTCTACATGCGCGGGCTGCTCGACCTCGACACGATCATCGCCGAGCGCATCCCGCTGTCCGGGATCAACGAGGGCTTCGAGAAGATGAAGGCCGGACACAGCGCGCGCAGCGTGATCGTGTTCGACCAGTAAGCGGCAGGCAGGGAACCACGCGGGTGAGCCAGATCGACGCACAGGCGGCCTTTACCGGAACGGTCGAGCCCGAAGGGGCCGACCGGCTCGACGAGACCGCCCTCACCCGCTGGTTCGAGGACAATGTCGCAGGCTTTGCCGGGCCGATCGCGGTGCGGAAGTTCAAGGGCGGGCAGTCGAACCCGACCTATCGCATCGAGACCCCGGAGCGCGCCTATGTCCTGCGGCGCAAGCCGTTCGGCAAGCTGCTGCCATCGGCGCACGCGGTCGACCGCGAATTCAAGGTGCAGTCGGGCCTGTCGCGCGCCGGCTTCCCGGTCGCGCCGCAATACGGGCTGTGCAGCGACGACAGCGTGATCGGCGCGATGTTCTACGTGATGGGCTGCATCGAAGGGCGCACGATCTGGGACGGCGCGATGCCGGGCGCGACCCCGGAAGAGCGCCGCGCGACCTACCTCGAGATGGTCGACACGCTGGCCGCGCTGCACAATGTCGATGTCGAGGCGGCGGGGCTGTCGGATTACGGCAAGCCCGGCAATTATTTCGGCCGGCAAGTGGACCGCTGGACCAAGCAGTACCGCCTTTCGGAAACCGAGACGATGCCCGAGATGGAGCGGCTGATCGAATGGCTGCCGGCAACGCTGCCCGAACAGACCCGCACCAGCGTGGTCCACGGCGACTACCGCATCGACAACATGATCTACGCCCCCGCCGAGCCCAAGGTGCTGGCGGTGCTCGACTGGGAACTGTCGACGCTGGGCGATCCGCTGGCCGACTTCACCTACCTGTGCATCGCCTGGTTCACCGACAATGCCGGGCGTTCGGGGGTGCAGGACCTCGACCGCAAGGCGCTCGGCATCCCCGAGCTGGACGAAGTGGTGGCGCGCTATTGCGAGAAGACCGGGCGTGATGGCCTGCAAAACCTCGACTGGTATCTCGCCTACAACTTCTTCCGCCTGACCGGCATCGTCCAGGGGATCAAGAAGCGGGTGATCGACGGCACTGCCTCTTCGGCGCACGCCAAGGCCAGCTCCGAACGGGTCACGCCGCTCGCACAGGCAGCCTGGGCCTTCGCGCAGCGGGCCGGAGCGCGCTGAGCGGATAGAAAAGGGGCGGCGCCAAGACGGCACCACCCCCTCCTTTCATCGCCCGGGAAGCGTGCGTTCAGGCCGCTTCGGCGCGCTTTTCGCTGCGTTCGAGGTTGAGCATTTCGGCTAGCAGGAAGGCCAGCTCGATCGACTGCGCCGCGTTGAGGCGCGGGTCGCAATGGGTGTGGTAGCGGTCGGCCAGGGCTTCCTGGGTGATCGCGACCGCGCCGCCGGTGCATTCGGTCACGTCCTGGCCGGTCATCTCGATGTGGATGCCGCCGGCGTGGGTGCCTTCGGCGCGGTGGACCGCGAAGAAGCCCTTCACTTCGGACAGGATGCGGTCGAACGGGCGCGTCTTGTAGCCGTTGTCGGCCTTGATCACGTTGCCGTGCATCGGATCGCAGCTCCACACCACCGGGTGGCCTTCGCGCTTCACCGCGCGGACCAGCGGGGCGAGCCCGGCTTCGACCTTGTCGTGCCCGAAGCGGCTGATCAGGGTGATCCGGCCGGCTTCGCGCGCGGGGTTGAGCGTATCGAGCATCTTGAGCAGCGCGTCGGGCGCAAGACTCGGCCCGCACTTCATGCCGATCGGGTTGTTGACGCCGCGCAGGTACTCGACGTGGGCCGAGCCTTCGAAGCGGGTGCGGTCGCCGATCCACAGCATGTGCGCGCTGGTGTCGTACCAGTCGCCGGTCAGCGAATCCTGGCGCGTCATCGCCTCTTCGTACGGCAGCAGCAGCGCTTCGTGGCTGGTGTAGAAGCTGGTGCCCTTCAGCTGGGGCACGGTCTGCGGATCGACCCCGCAGGCTTCCATGAAATCGAGCGATTCGCCGATCTTGTCGGCCATCTCGCCGAACTTGGCTGCCCACGGGCTCTTGCCGATGTGCTCGAGCGTCCACTGGTGGACCTGGCGCAGGTTGGCATAGCCGCCGGTCGAGAACGCGCGCAGCAGGTTGAGCGTGGCGGCGGCCTGCGAATAGGCGCGCAGCATGCGCTCGGGATCGGGGATGCGCGATTCGGCGGTGAACTCGATGCCGTTGATGTTGTCGCCAAGGTAGCTCGGCAGCTCGACATCGCCGATCTTCTCGACCGGCGAGGAGCGCGGCTTGGCGAACTGGCCCGCCATGCGGCCGACCTTGACCACCGGCTGCTTGCTGGCGAAGGTCAGCACCACCGCCATCTGCAGCAGCACGCGGAAGGTGTCGCGGATGTTGTTCGGGTGGAACTCGGCGAACGATTCGGCGCAGTCCCCGCCCTGGAGCAGAAAACCCTTGCCCGCCGCAACCTGGGCGAGATCCGCCTTGAGCGCGCGCGCTTCGCCGGCAAACACCAGCGGCGGAAAGCTCGTCAGCGTCTGTTCGACCGCATGAAGCCTGTCCGCATCCGGGTAGGTCGGCAGATGCCGCGCCTCTGCCCCGCGCCAGCTGTTCGCATTCCAGTTGTTTGCCACTGTTCCTTCCTTTCGAGACGCGGGGCCATACGCGGCCCGGGTCATAAATGCAAAGGAAGGCTGGCGATCAGTGCAATCGGACGCATCGCTCAGCGCGGCAATGCGTCCGATCGTTTCACTTCGGGCGCGGAACCACCTGCAGGCGCCACGAACGATCGCGCACCAGGTAGCGGCTGGCGAGCGCCTGCATGCGCTGCGGCGTGGTGTTGCTGTAGTCGGCGAGCACCGAGCGGATGTCGGTGAACTTGCGCGGCTCGAGCGCGCCGCCCTGGAGCTGGAACATGTAGAAGCCGTTGCCGGTGCTGGCGCGGGTGATCAGCTGCTTCATCGGCTCGGTGACGCGGGCGATCTCGTCGGCGGTCGGCGGATTGGCCGAGAGGTCGGCGGCGATCGTGTCGGCCGCGGCAAAGAACGCCGGCAGGTCCTGCGGGCGAAGCTGGACGGTGGCGGCGACGTAGCCGCCCGAGGGCACGTCGAGCGGCCAGTTCGAGGCGACCTGCGGGGCGTAGCTCGCGCCGATCTTCTCGCGCATCTCGTCGAACAGGCGGATGTTGAAGATCTGCGCCAGGAGTTCGAGCTGGCGCGCCTCGCGCACGCCGGCGCGGCCGCCGCCGGTCGGCCAGGCGACCATCGCCGCGGCGGTGTTGGCATCGCCGTGGTGCGTCAGCGTGAGCGGAGTCTCGTTGTGCGCCGGGATCGTCGGCGCGAGCGTCGATTCGGGCGCATCGGGTCGCCGCGGCAGTGCGCCGAACGTGCGCTCGAGCGCTGCGACGGCATCGTCGCGGGCGAAGTCGCCGAAGATGTCGACCTCGATCGGTCCTTGCGCGAGCAGCGGCTCCCACACCCGGCGGAAGCCTTCGGGCGTGACCGTGTCGAGCTGCGCCGGCGTGGGACGGGCGTAGCGCGGGTCGCTGTTCTTGAGCAGCCAGCCGGCATCGCGCGCCAGCACCGACTGCGGCGAGGCGTTGGTCGCCTCGTAGCCGAGCTTGGAGGCGGCGCGGGCGCGCAGCACCGGGTTCGGATCCCAGCGCGGCATGCCGAGCTTGCCGGCGAAGAGGTAGAGCTGGTCGGCGAGATCGGCGGGCCGGGTGTCCGAGCTGATCACGAAGCTGGTGTCGTCGATGTCGAAATCGAGGCTGAGCTTGCGGCCGGTGGCGAGCCGGTCGAGATCGTCGCGGCCGAGCTTGCCAAAGCCGGTGTCCATCAGCGCCATTTCGCCGATCGAGGCGTAGACCGCATCCTTCGGGTCGATCGCGGCATAGCCGCGGCCGAAGCGGACGCGCAGGATGATCCGGCCGGGTTCCGCCGCGCTCTGCCACAGCAGCCCCTTGACCCCGTTCGACAGTTCGAACCGCTCGATCCCGAGCAGCCCGACCGGCTCGGCCGAAGTCACCGTGCCGGGCGTGCCGATCGGCGGCAGGTCGGAGAACTTGAGCGCGTTGGCGGCGATGCGGCTGCCCGCGGCCGCGTCGACCGGCGCGGTCAGCGCCGCCTTGACGTCGGCCTCGGTGCCGTCGGCGGCATTGGGGGTGATCAGCACGCCGCGCACGACCGCGCCGGTGAACAGCGCGCGGGTGTGCTCGAACACCGCCTGGGGCGTGAACAGCGGCTTGGACTTCTGGAAGATGTCGTAGACGGTGTCGGGATTGGCGACGGTTTCGCGGATGTCGACCGCATTGGCGATGTCGTCGGCGAGCTTGGAGCCGGCGAGCGTCTCCTGCGTCTCGACCGGCACCTTGAAGGCAACGTCGAACTCGGCGACCTCGCGGGCGATTTCCTCGGGACTGGGCGGGGTCGCGAGCGCATCGGCGATGACCGCGCGCACGTCGTGGACCGCGCTCTTCCAGTCGTCGCCGAGCGGGGTGACGGTAATCAGCGTGGTGTCGGCCGAGCGGCTGACGTCCTGCTGCTCGACCGACGCGGCAAGGAAGCTCGCGGTGCCGCGCGCCTTGGCCTCGAGCCGGCGATTGATGAGGGCGAGCCCGAGCCGGTCGATCATCAGCCCCTGGTTGTAGGCGATGGTGTCGTCGACCTTGGTCCAGGGGCGCAGGATCGCGTAGTTGAACAGGCGCGGAAGGTCGGGTTCGACCAGCACGCTGGTTTCCCCGACCGGATTTGCCGGGTCCGCCCCGGCCGGGCGCACCGGCTTGCCGAAATCGGGCTGCGGCGGCTTCTTGCCCTGCTTCTTCCAGCCGCCGAACCAGGTCTTGATCTGGGCGACGAGCGCCTCGGGCTCGGCGTCGCCAGCGACGATGATGACGGTGTTGTCGGGGCGGTACCACTTGTCGTGGAACGCCTTGATGCTTTCGGCGGTGGCGGCGTTGAGCGTGTCGACCGTGCCGATCGGCGAGCGCGTGGCGAGGGGCTGGCCGGCGAAGAACACGCCGCGGGTGCCGTCGATCACCCGGCTCTGCGGGCCGGTGCGCTCGCGCATTTCGGCCAGCACGATCGGCACTTCGGTCCGTACCCCCACCGGCGTGAAGATCGGCGCGGTGATCATGCCCGAGAGCAGCTTGAAGGTCTCGTCGATCTTGGCGGCGTCGATCCCGGGCACGTCGAGCTTGTAGACGGTCTGCGTCGCGCTGGTTTCGGCGTTGGTGTCGCTGCCGAAGGTCGCGCCGAGCTTCTGCCAGGTGGGGATCGCCTCACCCGCCTTGAGATACTTCGAATCGCGGAAGCTGAGGTGCTCGATCAGGTGGGCGTAGCCGCGCTGCGCCTCGGTCTCGTAGAGCGAACCCGCATCGACCAGGATGCGCACCGAGATCTGTCCCGGCGGCACTCCGTTCTTGCGCACGGCATAGCGCAGGCCGTTCGGAAGGGTGCCGAACACCCACTCCTTGTCGTGCGGCACGTCGCTGCCTTCGTAGAGCCAGTTCGACGGATCGTGCCGGGCGGACGGGGCGGCGGCCGCGGGCCTGGCCGACGACGGCTGGGGAAGGACCAGCACGCCGGCGAGGAGGAGCGAGGCAAACCGGGAGAAGCGCTGCGAGGAGCCCGAGGAGGATGTCATCGCAAGCTCTATAGGCAAGCGCAAAGTGAAGGGCCAGTGAATAGCCCTTCACCCGCGCGGCGTGGTGTCAGTTCTTGGCCTTGGGGGCGGCGGTCGCGCCGGCCTGCTGCGCGGCCTGCTCCTTCTGCATTTCGGCGCGCATCGCCTCGACTTCGGCGATCGTCTTGGAATCGATCAGCTGGATCTGGAAGACGAGGTCCGAATTGGCCGGGATCTTCTCCGAAGCGTTGGCGCCGTAGCCGAGCGCGGCGGGGATGCAGAGGCGATAGATCGAATCGCGCGGCATCGTCTGCAGCCCTTCGGCGAACCCGGGGATCACCGCGTCGAGGTTGAGCGGCGCGCTGACGTTCTGGTCGAACACCGCGCCGGTCGCGGCGAGGTAGCCGATATAGTTGATCAGCACGAAATCGTTCTTGCCGGGCTTGGGCCCGGTGCCTGCCTTGAGCACCTGGTAGCCGAGGCCGGAGGCGGTCTTGGCCGAGCAGGTGCGGTACTGCGCGCCGACCGTGGGCATCAGCGGCACGGCGAGAACGTCGGGCGAGGCCGCAGCGGCGGCCGCCGCCGGAGCGGGCGCCGTCTCGGCCGCGCAGGCCGGCGCAGCGGAAAGAGCGAGGGCGAGGAGCGAGGCGAGAGCGCCGTGGCGCGGGAGGGTCGTGATCATGTCGCGCGCCGTATAGCCGTCATGTTACAGTTCTGACAACGCGCACGCCGACGTGGTCCGGGCCTTGCTTCCCTTTCATGGAGACGGGCCAACGAGGCTGGCCCAGGAAGCAAGCCGCCTCGCCCCACGATCGGCCCTTGACCCGCCTCTCGCCCGGCCTACATGCAAGGCCATGTTCATCGAAACCGAGACCACCCCGAACCCGGCAACCCTGAAGTTCCTTCCGGGCGAACTGGTCATGGCCGCAGGCACGCGCGAATTCACCTCTCCCGAGGAGGCCGAGGCCTCGCCGCTGGCGCAGGCGCTGTTCGACCTCGGCGACGTGACCGGGGTGTTCTATGGCCGCGACTTCGTGTCGGTGACGATCGCGCCGGGCGCGCAGTGGGCCGACGTCAAGCCGCAGGTGCTTTCGCTGCTGCTCGACCACTTCGTCAGCGCTGCGCCCCTGTTCGTCGGCGGTTCGGCGAGCGGCATCGCGGTGCCGGGCGAGGACGCCGACTTCGGCGACGATCCGGCCGACGCCGACGTGGTCGCGCAGATCAAGGACCTGATCGAGACCCGCGTGCGCCCGGCGGTGGCCAACGACGGCGGCGACATCGTCTATCGCGGCTTCCGCGAAGGCGTGGTCTACCTGCAGATGCAGGGCGCCTGCTCGGGCTGCCCTTCTTCGACCGCGACGCTCAAGCACGGCATCGAGAGCCTGCTCAAGCACTACGTCCCCGAAGTTACCGAAGTCCGCGCCGCCTGAGGCCGAAGGAACCGACCAGACAATGTCCCAGCCGCTCTCCGACGCCGCGCTCGACCAGCTGTTCCGCACCGCCCGGACCTACAACGGGTTCCTCGACAAGCCGGTCAGCGAAGCGCAGTTGCACCAGATCTGGGACCTGATGAAGTTCGGCCCGACGTCGGCCAACCAGATGCCGGCGCGGCTGGTATGGTGCGTCTCGGATGCGGCGAAGGAAAAGCTCGCCGCGCTCGCCGGCGGGACCAATCCCGACAAGATCCGCAAGGCGCCGGTGACGGTGATCATCGGCATGGATCTCGACTTCCACGAGCAGCTGCCGTGGCTGTTCCCGCACACCGACGCGAAGAGCTGGTTCGACGGCAACGAGCCCCTGCGCGAGGTGTCGGCGATGCGCAACTCGACGCTGCAGGGCGCCTACTTCATCGTGGCGGCACGCGCCGTCGGGCTCGATACCGGGCCGATGTCGGGCTTCGACAATGCCGCGGTCGACGCCGCCTTCTTCGCCGACACGCCGAGGGTCCGGTCGAACTTCATCTCGACCCTGGGCTATGGCGATCCGGCGACGATCTTCGAGCGCTCGCCGCGCCCGGATTTCCCGACCTTCAACCGCATCGCCTGACCAGGAAGGCCCGAAAGCTTGCGCCGCCTGGTGATCGACAGCGCGACGGAGGCCTGCTCGGTCGCGCTGTTCGACGATGCGCGACTGGTGGCGGGCGAATGCGCCATGCTCGGCCGCGGCCATGCCGAACGGCTCGTGCCGATGGTGGCCGCGCTGCCCGGCAAGGGGCGCGCCGAGGCCATCGCGGTCGATCTCGGCCCCGGCAGCTTCACCGGCATCCGCGTCGGCCTCGCCGCGGCGCGTGCGCTCGCGCTCGCCTGGGGCGTGCCGGTGGCGGGCTACGACAGTCTTTCGCTGCTCGCCGCGATGGCGGCGCAGGCGCATCCCGGCCACAGCATCGACGTCGTCACCACGGGCGGCCACGGCGAATGGTTCTTCCGCGCCTTCGATGCCGCAGGCGCCCCGCTCGCGCCGCTGCTCTCGGCTGCGCCCGAGGCGGTCGCGGCGCAATCGCGCGGCGCCGTCATCGCCGGCAGCCAGGCCGAGGCGCTGGCCGCGTTGCGTCAGGCGGCCCCTGCCGCAATCCTGCCGCTGTGGCCCGACGCGCAGCGCTTCGACCTGCTGCCGGCAGGTCTGCTCACCACCGAGACCCACGCGCGCTACGGCCGACCGCCCGACGCGCGCCTGCCGGGCGCTGCCTGACCGACCGGCCATGATGGACGATCTCGACCGCATCATGCTGGTGATGGACGAGGCGTTCGCGCCCGAATACGGCGAGGCCTGGAACCGCCGGCAGGTAGGCGACGCGCTGGTCATGCCCGGCACCCGCTACGGCCTGATCACCGCCGAAGGCCGACCCAACGTGCGCCGGGACGACACGGTCGCCGGCTTCTACCTGTCGCGCCGAATCCTGGACGAGGAAGAACTTCTTCTGTTCGCGATTGCACCTGCCTTTCGCCGCAGGGGTCTTGGTCATGCGTTGCTGCAGCGTTTCATCGCGGATGCAAGAAGTGACGGGATGCAGCGTCTGTTTCTCGAGATGCGCGCGGGCAATCCGGCGGGTCATCTTTACCTGGCGCACGGTTTCGTGCCGGTCGGACGGCGGCCGAACTACTACCGGACAAGCGACGGATCGCGCCTCGACGCGATCAGCCATGCGCTCGACCTGTGATTAATCGCAGGTTTTTCAGAGAATTATGAATTTTCGGTCATTCTGCCGAATCCGAGCGGTCAATACAGTTGTTTCTTTGTTGTAACGGCCTATAAAGACCTCATCTTCGCAAGAGTCGAAAGCGCCATCCGCTGCATCGCAGCAATGGTAGAGAAAAAGGGTCGAAAATATGGCTGAAATTGAACACGATATGCGCGAAACGCTGATCACCCTCACCTCGGACATCGTTGCCGCGCACGTGAGCAACAACAGCGTGGCGGTCGGTGACCTGCCGACGCTGATCTCCAACGTCTATTCGGCGCTGGCCGGGATCAATACCAACGAACCGAGCAGTGAACCCGCGCCCGAGCCGGCAGTTTCCATTCGCGCCTCGGTGAAGAACGATCACATCGTCTGCCTCGAGGACGGCAAGAAGCTGAAGATGCTCAAGCGCCATCTTGCGACGCGCTACAACATGACCCCGGAACAGTATCGCGCGCGCTGGAACCTGCCCGCCGACTATCCGATGGTCGCGCCGGCCTATGCCGAGAAGCGCCGCGAGCTCGCCAAGAAGATCGGCCTCGGCCGTAAGCCCGCGCCCAAGCGTGGTCGCGCCAAGACGGCAGCCTGATCTCCACGGGATCTGAAGCTTGCCCGGTTGAAGAAATGGCCTGCCGGTCTATGATCGGCGGGCCATTTTTCTTTGCAACGGACCGACAGTGCACCAGGCCATCGACATCGAAGCTCTCTGCGCGGAACGCGGCCTGCGGATCACCGACCAGCGCCGGGTGATCGCCAAGGTCCTGTCCGAAAGCACCGACCACCCCGACGTCGAGAAGCTGCACGAGCGCGCCGCCGCGGTCGATCCGCGCATCTCGATCGCCACGGTCTACCGCACCGTGCGCCTGTTCGAGGAAGCGGGCATCCTCGACCGCCACGATTTCGGCGACGGCCGCGCCCGCTACGAGGCGACGCCCGAAGCGCACCACGACCACCTGATCGATGTCGAGACCGGCAAAGTGATCGAGTTCGTCGATCCCGAGCTCGAAGCGCTGCAGCGCCAGATCGCGGAGAAGCTGGGCTATCGCCTGGTCGATCACCGCATGGAACTCTACGGCGTCAAGCTTGACCGCGACAGCTGATCGCGCGGTCGGCCCCGAACGCGGGGCGCCGATCGACTTTGCCGGCAAGGTCCGCATCGGCCTGCGCGCGCTCGGACTCTTCCTCGCACTGCTGGTCTGCGTTCCGCTGCACTACGTGTGGCGCACCGTCCATTACGGCTCGCCGATGCCGATGCTGTTCCTGCGCATGGCGGCGCGGCTGGTCGGCGCGCGGGTGCGCACCCACGGCACGCACTTGCGCCGCGACGTGTTCTTCATCGCCAACCATGTCTCGTGGGTCGACATCCTCGCGCTTGCCGGGGCGAGCGGCACCGCCTTCGTCGCCAAGGCCGAGCTCGAGCGCGCGCCGGTGGTCGGCTGGCTGTCCAAGCTCAACCGCACCGTCTTCGTCAGCCGCGAGGACCGCATGGGCGTGGCCGACCAGATCAACCGGCTGAAGGAAGCGCTTGCCGACAACTGGTCGGTGACGGTGTTCCCGGAAGGCACCACGACCGACGGACAGTCGCTGCTGCCGTTCAAGACCGCGATGCTGCGCGTGCTCGAACCGCCGCCACCCGGCGTGCTGGTCCAGCCGGTGGTGCTGCACTATGGCCCGGTCGCCGAATGGATCGGCTGGATCGGCGAGGAAAGCGGCCTCGCCAACGCGCTGCGGGTGCTGGCGCGCAAGGGCAGTTTCCGGCTCGACGTGCATTATCTCGAGCCGTTCCACCCGCGCGACCATCCGGGGCGCAAGGCCATCGCCGCACAGGCGCGCGCGCAGATCGAGCCGGCGCTGGAGGCCGCGCTGGGCAAACGCTTACGCCCATTTGCGCTCGACGTGCCACAAGTGCGCTTCGCCGCGCCTGCGCCGGTCTCCGAGCCCGCAGAGGGCTAGCTCTTCACCCCCCTTGCGAAATCGCGTAAGGGGCGCGGCTTATGTCCACTCCGACTCCCCCCCGGACGTTCCACGTCAAGAGCTTCGGCTGCCAGATGAACGTCTACGACGGCGAGCGCATGGCCGAACTGCTCGCTGCGCAAGGCATGACGGCAGCCGATGCGCGCGACGAGGCCGATCTCGTCGTGCTCAACACCTGCCATATCCGCGAGAAGGCGACCGAGAAGGTCTATTCGGACATCGGCCGGCTGCGGCGCGACGACGGGACCAGCCCGCTGATCGCGGTGGCGGGCTGCGTCGCGCAGGCCGAGGGCGAGGAGATCATGGCGCGCGCGCCGGCGGTCAAGGTCGTGGTGGGGCCGCAGGCCTATCATCGGCTGCCCGACATGGTGGCGCAAGCCGCCGCCGGCAAGCGCGCGACCGAAACCGACATGCCGGCCGAGGCCAAGTTCGCCGCCTTGCCCAAGCGGCGTCGCTCGGGTCCGAGCGCGTTCCTGACGGTGCAGGAAGGCTGCGACAAGTTCTGCACTTATTGCGTGGTGCCCTATACCCGCGGCGCGGAAATCAGCCGCCCCTTCGCCGACCTCGTCGAGGAGGCGAAGCTGCTGGCGGCGGGCGGCGCGCGCGAGATCACGCTGCTGGGCCAGAACGTCAACGCGTGGGAAGGCGAGGACGACAAGGGCCGCGCCGTCGGGCTCGACGGGCTGATCCGCGCGCTCGCCACCGATCCCGACCTTGCGCGCATCCGCTATACCACCAGCCATCCCAACGACATGACCGAGGGGCTGATCGCCGCGCACGGCGAAGTCGACAAGCTGATGCCGTTCCTCCACCTGCCGGTGCAGGCGGGCAACGACCGCGTGCTCAGGGCGATGAACCGCAGCCACACCGTAGAAAGCTACCTGAAGGTGCTCGAGCGGGTGCGCGCGGCGCGGCCGGATATCGCACTTTCGGGCGACTTCATCGTCGGTTTCCCGGGCGAGACCCAGCAGGAATTCGAGGACACGCTGCGCCTCGTCGACGCGGTCGGCTATGCCCAGGCATTCAGCTTCAAGTATTCGGCGCGCCCCGGCACCCCTGCCGCGACCATGCCCGACCATGTCCCGGCAGCGGTGATGGACGAGCGGCTCCGGCTGCTTCAGGACGCGCTCAACCGCGACCAGCACGCGTTCAACGCGGCGAGCGTCGGGCGGACCTGCGACGTCCTGGTCGAGCGGCGCGGCCGCCACGAAGGGCAGTGGCTGGGCAAGTCGCCGTGGCTGCAGTCGGTGCATTTCACCGGCGAGGCGCAGATCGGCGATCTCGTGCGCGTCGAACTGGTGGAGGCCGGGCCGAACTCGCTGGCGGGCAAGGTGCTGGCCAAGGTCGCTGCCTGAGGCGCATTTCGCACAACCCTGTGCAAATCGTCGCGCGCTGCCGCCTTTTCGCAGGAGGCTGTCTTGCGCCGGCAACATCGCGCCCTAATCTCCGCCCTGTCCCCGGCGAAAGGAGCACGCTTCCCCTCGATATGGCTCGCAAATTCCCTCGCGCTCCCGAAGCGCATCGCGATCCTGGCTCCTCGGGCATGGAGCCGCATCGTCCGGACCTGCACCGGCGCGCGCGGGTCGAGGTGGAATTCGACGAGCAGACCGTCCTGGGAGCGCTGTTCGGCCAGTTCGACCAGAACCTCGTCCAGATCGAGAACCGCCTCGGCGTCTATATCTCGGCGCGCGGCAACCGCGTGCAGATCGAAGGCCCGGACGATTCGGTCGCCCGCGCGCGCGACGTGCTCAAGGGCATGCACCAGCGGCTGCTGACGGGACAGGAGGTCGACGCCGGCGCGGTCGAAGCACTGATCATGATGTCGAACGAACCAACGCTCGAAGGGATCATCACCGGCGCCCCCGACGGCGCGCCGCCGATCATGATTCGCACCCGCAAGAAGACGATCGTTCCGCGCAGCGCGACGCAGATCGAATACATGCGCGCGCTGGTCAAGGAGGACGTGATCTTCGCGCTCGGCCCGGCAGGCACCGGCAAGACCTACCTCGCGGTGGCGCAGGCGGTGGCGCAGCTGATCAGCGGCAGCGTGCAGCGGCTGATCCTGTCGCGCCCGGCGGTCGAGGCCGGGGAACGGCTGGGCTTCCTGCCCGGCGACATGAAGGAGAAGGTCGATCCCTATCTCCGCCCGCTCTACGACGCGCTCTACGACTGCATGCCGCCCGAGCAGGTCGAGCGAAGGCTCGCCTCGGGCGAGATCGAGATCGCGCCGATCGCGTTCATGCGCGGGCGCACGCTGGCCGACGCCTTCGTCATCCTCGACGAAGCGCAGAACACCACGCCGGCGCAGATGAAGATGTTCCTCACCCGCTTCGGCCAGAACAGCCGCATGGTGATCTGCGGCGACCCCAAGCAGGTCGACCTGCCGGGCGGCGTCAACGCCAGCGGGCTTGCCGACGCGGTCGGCCGGCTCGAGGGCATCGAAGGGATCGGCACGGTGCGCTTCTCGACCGCCGACGTCGTGCGACACCCGATCGTCGGGCGCATCGTCGAGGCCTACGAAGGGACCAACGCTTGAGCGCGCCGGTTCTCGAGATCGACATCGATCCGGTTTGGGGCGATGCGACCGACTGGGAGGCGCTGGCCAACCGCGCCGCCGAAGCGACCGCGCAGGTCGCGCCTGAGCTTGCCCACGACAACCTGCTGGTGAGCCTGGTCATGGCCGACGACGAGGAAGTCCACGCGCTCAACAAGCAGTGGCGGGCCAAGGACAAGCCGACCAACGTGCTGTCGTTTCCGATGCTCTCGCGCGCGGAAGTGCTGGTCGCAGGGGCCAACGAAGGCGCGCCGGGCATGCTCGGCGACCTGATCCTCGCGCATGGCGTGTGCCGACGCGAGGCGGCCGAAAAGGGAGTCTCGGTGGAAGTCCACGCGAGCCACTTGGTCGTCCATGGCCTGCTCCACCTCGCGGGGCACGACCACGAACTGGGCGAGCGCGAAGCCGAGGAAATGGAAGATCTGGAGCGGAAGGCGCTTGCACTGATCGGCATCGCGGACCCATATGCGGTCGAAGATTGACCAACAGGGGACAAACACCAGTGGCCGAAGGCAGCGCCTCCGCCGGCGAGAGCCGATCGGGAGACGGAGACAGTAGCGGCGCGCTATGGCGCGTGATCAAGGCTTTCTTCAGGGGTCCCGACCACGATCAGTCGCTGCGCGCGCAGATCGAGGAAGCGATCGAGGAACACGAGCACGAGCCGGGGCACGGCGAAGGCGGTGGCGGCGATCTCGTTCCGCTCGAGCGGCAGATGCTCAAGAACCTGCTCCATTTCAGCGAGCACGACGCCGACGACGTCGCGATTCCGCGCGGCCAGATCGTGGCGATTTCGGCCGAGTGCAGCTTCGAGGACGTGGTCGCGGCGTTTGCCGAGCACGGCCACAGCCGCCTGCCGGTCTATCGCGACACGCTCGACGAAGTGATCGGGATGATCCACATCAAGGACGTGTTCCCGCACCTTGCCGCGCTGGCGCTCGAGCGAAAGGCGCCGCCGGCGGACTGGCTCGCGCTGATGCGCCAGCCGCTGTTCGTGCCGCAGGCGCGCGGGGCGATCGACGTTCTGGCCGACATGCGCGCCAGCCGCACCCACCTCGCCGTGGTGATCGACGAGTACTCCGGGACCGACGGGATTATCACGATCGAGGACCTGGTCGAGGAAATCGTCGGCGAGATCGAGGACGAACACGACGATGCGCCGCAGGAGCTGCTGATCCGGCTCGATCCGGACACCTGGGATGCCGACGCCCGGGCGGAACTGGATGACGTAGGGGAAATCGTCGATCCCCGACTTGCCGAAGTGGAAGAAGACGTCGATACGCTGGGCGGCCTCGCCGTCGTGCTCGCCGGCGAGGTTCCGCCCGTCGGCCGCGTGCTCGAACATGCCAGCGGCTGGCGCATCGAAGTGACCGAGGGCGACGAGCGCCGGCTGACCCGCCTGCGCCTTCATGCCCCCAAGCCGCCCGAGTCCGAGGAAGAATGATCCGCCGCCTGCCCCCGCTGCGATCGCTGGAAGCCTTCATCCGCGTGGTACGCGCAGGGTCGGCCAAGACCGCCGCGGCCGAACTCGCGCTCAGCCCGTCCGCGCTGTCGCGCCGGCTGGCCGCGCTCGAGGAGTTCGTCGGCAAACCGCTGTTCGAGCGCAAGCACCAGCTGCTCAAGCTGACCGAGGAAGGCCAGGGGCTGTACGACGCGGTCGCCCCGCTGATGGACGAGATGACCGACCGCATCGACCGCCTGGTCGATACCGGCAAGGTCATGCGCCTGCGCCTTGGCGTGCTGCCGCTGTTCGGCAGCCAGCGGCTGTTCCCGCGCCTTGGCGAACTGCGCCGCCTCCACCCGCAGCTGCACATCGACATCGACAGCTCGAACGTCGCCGAAACCAAGCTCGGCGACACGATCGATGCGGCGATCATCCTGTCCGAGGGACCGGACGCGACGCTGCATTCGGTGCGGCTCGACCACAACCGCGTCCACGCCATCGCCTCGAAGGCGCTGGTCGACGAACTCGGCGATCGTCCCGACGTCGCCAAGCTGTCGAAGCAGACCTTCCTGATCCACAACGACCTGCCGATGAGCTTCGAGGCGTGGAAGCGCGCGCTGCACATCGAAAGCCTCGAACCCGCGGCGATCGACCACTTCGATTCGGGCCAGCTGATCCTCGAGGCGGCAGCGCAGGGCCTCGGCATCGCGATCATGCACGATGATCACTACTTGCGCAGCCACGATCCCCGGCTGGCGCGGGTCTACGACATCGACGTCGACAGTCCCTATTCGTACTGGTTCGTCTGCCGGCCGCGCGCGCTGCAGTCGCGCCCGGTGCGCCTGTTCCACGACTGGATGCTCAAGGCAGGCCTGTGACAGCGTCGCGCATCGTCCGTTCGGTCCGCGTCCACGTGCCGGTGGAAGCCGAGACCCTGCGTGCGCTGCTCGCCGGCGAAGCAAGCGCGCTCGAGCGCGATCCGACGCTGCGCGCGATGCTTGCGATCATACGCGAGCAGGGCGCGCTGGGCGACTTCGGGCTCTACCACGGGGTCGCGGAAATCACGCTCGGCTGGGAGACCTTCGTGCCCGGCCCCGAAGCCACGCCGACGTTGGGCAACGCCGCCGAGACGACCTATTCGCCGACAGTTACGCTGACCACGTGGATCCGCGAGGGCGCCGACCAGGCCGATGTCGATGCCGCGCTCGATGCGCTGATGGCGGCGCACCCATGGGAAATCCCGGTGATCGAGGTGGCCGAAAGCCGGCTGCTGCTGCGGCGCTAGAGCACGAAGTCCGCGGCCGTCAGCGCGGGCGCGCCGTCGATGCGGATCGCGAAATCGGCGGTGCCGTTGCCGTCGATATCGCCCATCACCAGACCGATCCCTTGCGATACGGTGTAATTGAGTTCGCCCGCCTTCTTGCTGAAGGCGGCGCTGCCGATCCAGCTGAAGGCCTCGTTGACCGTAGTCGTCGCCTTGACCGCGTCGATGCCCGAAAGGTCGATGCGATCGCCGTCGCTGCGGCTGAAGTCGGTGATCTGGTCAGCAGCGGCCAGCGCCTTGCCGGCGAGGTCCTTGAGCGCGGGGAACAGGAAGACGTCCGCGCCGCCGCCGCCGCTGGTGATGTCCCTCCCTTCGCCGCCGATCAGCACGTCCGCGCCATCGCCGCCGACGAGCCGGTCGGCGCCCGCGCCGCCGTCGAGCAGATTGGCCGCGGCATTGCCGACGAACAGGTCGGCGCCGGCGCCCCCGACCAGGTTCTCGATGCCGGAGAAGCTGTCGTTGCCAGCGCCGGTCGCCTGCAGGCCGGAAATGTCGAGGCCGACCTTCACCGCGGTCTTGAACGCAGCGAAGGTCACCGTGTCGACGCCGTCGCCGCCGATCAGCGTATCGTCGCCGAGCCCGCCGTCGAGGGTATCGTCGCCGGCGCCGCCATCGAGCGTGTCGTTGCCGCCGTTGCCGCGCAGCGTGTCGGCGCCGTTGCCGCCGGCAAGGGCATTGGCGCCTTCGTTGCCGAGCAGCGTGTCGCCCCCTTCCCCGCCGCGCGCGTTCTCGATCGCGCAGTTGAAGGCAATGCCGATGTTCATCGACAGCGCCACCGAATCGTAGGCGAGCGAGGAATAGGCGCCGGCGGTAAGATCGATCGTGCAGCCCTGGGTGAAGGCCGAGACGCTGAAGGTGTCGGTTCCGCCGGCGTCCCAGATCGCTTCGAACGAAGGCGCCTTGGGCGAGAATTCGTAGACGTCGTCGCCGGTGTGCCAGCTGGTGTTGGCGCCGTAGATCTTCTGGATCGCGAGGATGTCGTAGACCATCGGCGACTTGATCAGGTACGTCGTCGCCCCCGTATCGGGGTTGCGCCACCAGACCTTTTCGGGATCGGTGTAGGACATGATCGTGAAGCGGCGGTTGTCGAAGCCCGCCGGGATCTTGGCGCCGTCGAACGGATGCTTGAGGCCGAGCGCATGGCCGATCTCGTGCATGATCGACATGAAGTTGTAGGTGCCCGCCTCGAACGACTGGCCGATGATGGAATCGTCGATCCAGATGTCGCCGTGTGCGTTGCTCATCCCGTCCGAGACACCCAAAGCATAGCCCCAGTAACGGCTCGGGACTGCCGAGGTGAAGGCGATGCGGATGTCTCCGACGGTGCCTGCAGCGGTCTCCGCCAGCTGCGTGAAGGCGATCCGGGCGACGCCGGCCCAGGCGTCGAACGCCTTGTCGATCTGCGCCGCTTGGGCCGAGGTGACCGCGCCGGTCACCGCCGCGACATTCTCGCCGAGGCCGTAGTTCTGCGGAAACGGGCTTGCCACGCCATCGGCCCAGGGAAAGCTGTAGGAGACCTGCGTCACGCCGTTGTCGATCGTCGACCAGGCCACCCGCGAGGCGAGCGCACCGGGAAGCAGGCCGTCGATGAACTTGTTGCCGCTCAGGCCGTAGCGGCCGACCGGCGAACGATCCGTATAGAGCGCCATGGCTGTCCTCGTTGCGCGGCAGGGTCTTGCCGAATGCGGCAGCATTGGTGCGCGGCACGTGAAGGCGGCGCTAAGACCGCGACCGGTAGGCTGCGCAAGGATACGCAGGCCGCATTAGCAGCGCAGGGCCCCGCGCGCGCGGCGCCACGCAAGCCGCCCAGAGGCTTGGATGGTAAATGGCAGGGCCGGTTACCGCTTCCCCGGGCGCCCGTCGAGCAGCGCCTGCGCGGGCGAGCCGAGCCGTTCGCGGCGCAAGGCGAACGAGCGCGCGAGCATCGGCGTCCCGATGCGCATGAAGCGGCCCGGCGTCATGCCGAGGAAGGCATGGGCTTCGCGCACGAAGTGCGAGTAGTCGGTGTAGCCCGGATCGATCGCGAGAGCGCGCTCGCCGCGATCGGTGTCCCACATCGCATGGAGCGAGCGCAGGAAGCGCGAGCGGCGCAGCAGCAGCTTGGGGGCAAAGCCGAACGCGCGCTGCGCCAGCCGCTCGATCGTGCGCTCGGTCGCCGAGACCTGCATCGCGAGCTGGCGCACCGACTGGACCGTCGGGTCGAGCAGGGCCTCGGTCATCGTCGCCACGCGGTCCTCGGCGCGGGCGGGTCGATCGAGCAAGGGCGCGAGGAATCTGTCGAACAGCGCCGGCGCCTGCTCGGGCGGCGATGCGCGCAAATCGCGGGCGAGCTGCGCGAGGTCAGTGCCGAACACCGTCGCCGGGTCATCCACGCGGTCGGCCCAGTCGGCTGCGGCGATGCGCGTCAACCGCATCCAGCCGAGCGGGGTGAGCCCGGCGCCGACGACTTCGCCCGCGTCGCTCTCTGACCAGGTGACGGCGCTGCTCGGGCCGAACAGCGCGACCGGAGGGACCGCCTGGCTGCGGCCACGACCGACGCGGACGGTCCAGTCGGTCGCCGGCGTGCGCAGGACGCGAAGCGAGAACCATGCCGGCTGGAACACGTCGCGGTGCCGCTCGCCGGCCGGCGGATCGACGGCGTAGAAGTGATAGCCGCTGACGAACGGCGCGAGCGCAGGCGACGGACGCCAGTAGGCCATCCGTTCCCTGCCCGCCTCGACCGGCGCGGCCCTCTCGCCACCGGTTTCGCCCCGCGAAGTTCCAACCCTGTTCATGCCCGCGGCTGCAAGTACCGAGGACAGCGGCGGGTTCCAACCGAATTAACCAAAAAAAGGGGCGGATTTCTCCACCCCTTTTCATGTCTTTCAGTGATTTGGGGTCAGGCGCTAACCACACTGGCCTTGCGGATCACGCCGGGGTTGGCCGGCGGCTCGCCCTTGGGCAGCGCGTCGATGTGCTCCATGCCGCTCTCGACCTCGCCCCACACGGTGTACTGCTTGTCGAGGAAGCGGGCGTCGTCGAAGCAGATGAAGAACTGGCTGTTGGCCGAATGCGGGTAGCTGGTGCGCGCCATCGAGCACACGCCGCGCACGTGCGGCGCATCGTTGAACTCGGCCTGCAGGTCGGGCTTGGACGAACCGCCCATGCCGGTGCCCTGGGGGCAGCCGCCCTGTGCCATGAAGCCCGGAATCACGCGGTGGAACTTGACCCCGTCGTAGAACCCTTCGCCCGCCAGTTCCTTGATCCGCTCGACATGGCCCGGCGCCAGATCGGGGCGCAGGTTGATCACGACGTCGCCGGTATCGAGCGACAGAACCAGTTTTTCGTTTGCCATGGGGTACACTTCCTTTCGGTTTGCCGCCGATATAGGCGCTTGCCCAACAAAGTCACGTGGGCGCGGCCAAGGCGGTTGCTTTTGCAGGCTCATCGCCTATCCCCGCGCCGATGGAGCGCGAGGAAGACCGGGTCGAGACTCTCCTTGCCGACGGCCTCCCGGATCCTGCGGGAGAGGCGCCGCCGGCCGATGAATCGCGCCATTCGGACAGCCTCGACGAAGAGGACAACACGCTCAAGCCGCGGTTCATCCGCAAGGTCACCGAAGCGCTCGACGCCGACGACCAGGAGCGGGTCTACGACCTGGTCGAGCCGCTGCACCCGGCCGACATCGCCGACCTGTTCGAGCTGATCGGCGGCGAGTACCGCGCGCCGCTCGCCCGCGCGATCAACGACCTGCTCGGCTCGGAAGTGATGGCCGAGATGAACGACTGGGTCCGCGACGACCTGGTCGAGGAGCTCGAGCCAGAGGAGGTCGCCGAGCTCGCCGAGCAGATGGAGACGGACGACGCCGTCGCCATGATCGAAGACCTCGACGAGGAGGACCAGCAGGCCGTCCTCGCCGAGATGGAGCCGGAAGACCGCGCCGCGATCGAGAGCGCGCTGTCGTTCCCCGAGGAATCCGCCGGCCGCCTGATGAGCCGCGACTTCATCGCGGTGCCCGAACACCTGACCGTCGGCGACCTGATCGACTACATGCGTGAGGGCCGGGACCTCGCCACCGAGTTCTGGGAAGTGTTCATCGTCGACCCGAAGCATCGCCCGGTCGGCACCTGCATGCTTTCGTGGATCCTGCGCGCGCCGCGCCATGTCGCGCTTTCCGACGTGATGAAGCGCGACCAGACGCTGATCCCGGTGACGATGGACCAGGAAGAGGTCGCGCTGCGCTTCCAGAAGTACGCGCTGATCTCGGCTGCGGTGGTCGACGAGAGCGGGCGCCTGGTCGGGCAGATCACCGTCGACGACGTGGTCCACATCATCCAGGAAGAGGCGAGCGAGGACATCCTGCGCCTGTCGGGCGCGGGTGACGGCGACATCAACGAGCCGATCCTGCTGACCGTGCGCACGCGCCTTGCCTGGCTGGTGGTCAATCTCGGCACCGCGATCATCGCTTCTTCGGTGGTCGGCATGTTCCAGGGCGCGATCGCCCGTTTCGCGCTGCTCGCGGTGCTGATGCCGATCGTCTCGGGAATGGGCGGCAACGCCGGGACGCAGACGCTCGCCGTGGTCGTCCGCGCGATCGCCACCAACCAGCTGACCAGCTCGAACACGATCCGCATGATCCTGCGCGAACTGCGCATCGCCACCGCCAACGGCCTTTCGCTCGGCGCGATGATCGGCATCGGGGTCGGGCTGATCTTCGCCAACCCGCACCTTGGCGCGGTGATCGCGGCGGCGATGGTGATCAACAACCTCGTCGCCGGCCTCGCCGGCATTCTCGTCCCCGTGGCGCTCGACCGGCTGCGGGTCGATCCGGCTGTCTCTTCGGCCGTATTCGTGACGATGGCGACCGATGTCATGGGGTTCTTCTCGTTCCTCGGCCTCGCCGTCCTGACGGGCCTGACCGGTTAGAAGAAGCCTGATGCCACTCCACATGACCAAGGTCGCCTATGGCGCGCAATCGCTGGGCGAAGTCCACGGCTGGTTCGCCACGCGCGGAGCGCAGGCGCGGCTGACCACGCGCTACCTGCCCAAGCGGCACGCAGAAATGGTCGGCGGCTCGCTGTTCTGGATCCTGAAGCACCAGCTGGTGGCGCGCTCGCCCATCCTCGGCTTCGAGGAAGCGCCCGATGGCCGCACCAACATCGTCATCGCGACCAGGCTGATCGACGTCCACCCCAAGCCCAAGCGCGCCCACCAGGGCTGGCGCTACCTCGAGGACGCCGACGCTCCGCGCGATCTGGCCGATGGCGAAAGCGCGGAAATGCTGCCGCCGTCGCTGGCGGGGGAACTGGCCAAGCTGGGACTGGTCTAGGCCGCGCCGCGGCTACGTCTCGTTCAGCATGCCGGCGATCTGCTCCTGCGCCGCCGTTGCGTCTGCGGCGAGCTGGCGCAGGGCCTCGGCGGTGTCGCGCATCAGCCTGGGACTGATCTCGCGCTCCCCGTTCACGAACCGGCGCAGCGCGCGCTCGTCGATGCCGAGCCGCCGCGAAGCCGCGGTGACCCCGCCGAGCACCTGAAGGCAGTAGGCGAAGTGGTCCTGCAGCGCCGCCTGCGCCGTCGCGGCCCCGGTCATCCCGCTGCCGCCGCGCGTTCGCGCTCCTTCTGCACCACCTTGCGAAGAACGTTGGCGTAGGTCTGCGGGTCCTGCGCGCCGGGGACCATGATCTTGCCGTTGATGACCATCGCCGGCACGCCGCCGACATTCATGTCCCAGGCCTGACGCTGCCCGGCCATGACCAGGCGGTCGATCTCAGGATCGTCGAGCGCGGCTTCGGCGGCGTTGCGGTCGAGGCCGGTTTCCTCCGCGATGTCGAGCAGGACGTCGCGGTCGGCCATCCGGCGACGGTGCCGGAAGTGGGCATCGAACAGCGCGTGCTTGAGCCGGCCCTGGACTTCAGGCCCCAGGTCGCGGAGCGCCCAGACGAGCAGGCGGTGCGCGGCGCGGGTGTTCCACATCCACGCTGGCGGCGCTTCGCCCTCGCCGGCATAGTCGAACGAATAGCCCGCGCTTTCGCCGATCGCCTTCATCCGCGCGCGTCCCTCGGCCGCCTGTTCGGGCGAGGTGCCGTACTTGCGGCGGATGTGCTCGGCGCTGTCCTCGCCTTCGGGGGGCATGTCGGGGTTGAGCTCGAAGGGATGGAAGCGGATTTCCGCCTCGATCTCGCCGTCGAGCGTCTCGAGCGCCTTTTCGAGCTGGCGCGTTCCGATCACGCACCAGGGGCACATCACGTCGGACCAGATGTCGACGATAACCTTGTCGGGAGCGCTCATTTCGCCAGCCACCACTTGAGGAGATGATGCGCGACCGCGAAAGGCGGCGGCGCGATGAAGGCGCCGGATTCATCGCCGGACATCGCCAGCTCGACTTCGGCGCGCGTAAACCAGCGCGCGTCGTCGAGTTCCCGCTCGTCGATGGTGATGGTCTTGTCGTCGGCAACGGCGCAGCAACCGATCATCAGCGAGGACGGGAACGGCCAGGGTTGGCTGGCGACGTAGATCACGTCGCGCGCACGCACGCCGGCCTCCTCGAACACTTCCCGGGCGACGGCTTCCTCGATCGATTCGCCCGGCTCCACGAAGCCGGCGAGCGCAGAATAGCGCTTGGGCGGGAAGCGTGGCTGGCGGCCGAGCAGCAGCTCGCCTTCGCATTCGACGAGCATGATCGTCACCGGATCGACGCGGGGGTAGTGCTCGGCCTTGCACGCCTCGTTGGTGCAGTTGCGCTGCCAGCCGCCCTTGGCGAGCTTGGTCGCGCTGCCGCACTGCGCGCAGAAGCGGTGCCGCGCGTGCCAGTCGACGAGGCTGCGCGCGCCGCCATAAGTCGCAAGCTCGACGCCGGGCAGCATGGACATCGCCTGCCACAGCCGCGGGTTGGGCGGGGCGACGCTGCCGACCAGGCGCGGGGCGACTTCGGCGAAGCAGCCGCGCCCGTCCTCGGACAGGCCGAGGAACACCAGCTCCGCCGCCGGATCGGCATCGGCCAGCGTGCCCCAGGCAAGCCCGCCGTCGTCGGCGATCACCGGATCGATGCCATCGAGCCGGAGCAGACGCGCGCGCCAGTTCATCAGCCCGGCGAGCTGGTCCGGATCGGAGCGGATGTGGTCGGCGCGGTCGAGGCCGGACCCCGCAAAGGCAATCGTCGTATCCACCATCACGCGGCCCTTTTCGTTCGCGCCAGGACATCGGCGAGCATCGCCGCCCTGAATTCTTCCTGCACCGGCAAGGCGTCGGACGGCATGTACTGGGTATAGAGCCCCGCCCTGAGCCCGATCCGGGCGTTGACGAAGCCGACCGTGCCCGCTGCGCCCGACCAGCCGAAGGTGCCGGCGTCCTCGCCGAGGCCGACCCGCCCGCCCGCGCCGAAGCCGCCGGTGCGCACGAAGCGGTCCTCGACCACGGCGTTGGGCGGCAACAGGTTGCTCAGGCCCAGGCGCAGCGCGGCCTCGTCCATCACCTGCGCCCGCCCCACGCGCCCGCCGTTCGCCAGCATCGTCAGGAAGCGGTCGTAATCGCGCGGCGAAGTGACCAGTCCTGCCCCGCCATAGGGAAAGGCCGGCTTGTCGAGATAGATCGAGCTGCGCGCCGGGTCGAGCGGCAGCACCGCGTCCCCCAGCAGGCCGTAGTTGGTGGTGAGGCGGTGGGCCTGCGCCTGCGGAACGGTGAACCAGGTGCTGGTCATCCCGGCCGGCCCGAAGATGCGCTGCGCCAGGAACGTGTCGAACGGCATGCCCGCCACGACCTCGATCACCCGGCCGAGCAGGTCGAGCGAGACCGAATAGCTCCAGCGCGAGCCCGGCTCGTAGACCAGCGGCAGGGCGGCCAGCCGGTCGGCGAATTCGGCAAGGCTCGGCGCGGCCGAGCCGAAGAACAGGCCCGGCACCGGCACGCGGCTGACCTGCGCGGGGACGATCCCCGCCTGTTCGTACGCCTGCTTGATCGGCCCTTTCTGGACGATGGTGTAGCCGAGGCCCGCCGTGTGGGTGAGCAGCTGGCGAATGGTGATGGGCGCGGTCGCGGGGCGTACCTGATCGAGCGGCGCGTCGGGCGCTGTCAGCACCTGCATCCGGGCATAAGCGGGAAGGATGTCCGAAAGCGGCTGGTCGAGCCCCAGTCGCCCCTCTCCCACCAGCATCATCGCGGCCATCCCGGTGACCGGCTTGGTCATCGAATATATGCGGAACAGGCTGTCCGGGCCGAGCGGAGTGCGCTCTCCCCTGGTGCCAACGCCGCGCGCGATCGTCTCCATCGGCGATTGGCCCCAGCCGGCGGTGGCGACGAGGCCCGAGAGCTTGCCGGCGCCGACATAGCGATCGAGCAGCGCGGCGACGGCGGGATAGCGTTCGTCGACGCTGCCGGCAGAGGCTGCCCACCCGGCCCTTGATGCAAGCCCCAGCCCGACCCCGAGCAGGGCTCCCGAACGAAGCATGTCGCGCCGCGATACGTTCATTGTCCGCGCTCTCCCCTTTCCGCCAGCGCCAGCCGTGCCGCCTTGGCGAACACGGTGGGCAGGCCGGCCGTCTCGATCTGCGAGACCGGCCACCATTCTCCCGAGCAGTTCTCGCCCGCAAGACTAGCCATTTCGGGCGATGCGCAAAGCATCAATTGCAGTTCGAGATCGAAATGGGTGAAGCCGTGCCGCACCAGCCCGAGCGACGTCCAATCTGCAGCGAAAGGCTCGCCCGACCCGTCGCCGCGGGCCGACCAGCCGTTGTCGGGAAGCGCGCGCATGCCGCCGAGCATGCCGCGCCCTTCGCGCCGCACCAGCAGCACCGCGCCGTCGCGCTCGATCCAGAATGCGCGCCCCTTGCGCAAGGGCTTGGCCTTCTTCGCGGCCTTGACCGGCAAGCGCTCCGGTTCGCCCTGCGCGAGAGCCCGGCAATGGGCGCGCAAGGGACAGAGCAGGCATCGCGGCGCCCTCACCGTGCAGACGGACGCGCCAAGGTCCATCATCGCTTGCGCGAAATCGCCGGCGCGGCGTCCGGGGGTGATCGTCGCGGTCGCCGCACGGATCGCGCCCCGCGCGCCCGGCAACGGCGTCTCGATCGCGAACAGCCGCGCCACGACCCGCTCGACATTGGCATCGACGACGACGGCGGGCCGGTCGAAGGCGATCGCGGCGACCGCGGCAGCAGTATAGTCGCCAAGGCCCGGAAGCGCGCGCAGGCCCTGCTCGGTATCGGGAAAGGCGCCGAGCCGGGAAACTTCGCGCGCGCAGGCGAGCAGGTTGCGCGCCCGGGCATAATAGCCGAGCCCGGCCCAGGCGGCCATGACCTCGGCATCGTCGGCGGCGGCGAGATCCTCGACCCGCGGCCAGCGCTCGAGGAACTTCGCGTAGTAGGGCCCTACCGCAGCGACGGTGGTCTGCTGGAGCATCACCTCGGACAGCCATACGCGATAGGGGTCCTGGCGCGCTTGCCCGGGCAGTCGACGCCACGGCAGGCGGCGGGCGTGGATATCGTACCAGGCGAGCAGGGCCGCCGCGACGCCGGGGGCCGTTTCGACGGAGGATGAAAGGGTTGCGCCACTGGCCTGCATCGCCGCGCTATGGCATGGCGGCCGGCGATATGAAACGCGATCCCGCCAAGCCGCGCCGCACTGCCCCCAAGGCCGGGTCACGGGCCGCGGCCGCGCGCGAGTACGAACGCCCGCGCGGCGGCGAGGCGCGTCAGATCGCCGACCTGATGCCTGCGATCGGCCGCACCGCGTTCCGCCGCTTCGGCTTCGTGCAGAGTTCGGTGGTCACCCGCTGGCCCGAGATCGTCGGCGAGGCGCACGCCCGCCATTGCGCGCCCGAATCGATCCGCTTCCCCCCGGGCGAGAAGTCCGACGGCATTCTCCAGCTGGTGGTGACGCCGGCGCACGCGCCGCTGATCCAGCACGTCGCCCCCGAGATCATGGAGCGGGTCAACCGCTTCTTCGGCTATCGCGCGGTGGCGCGGGTCAAGCTGCGGCAAGGCGTGGTTCAGCCACCCGCTGGCAGCAGTTCCCCGCGGAAGCCTGCCGCGCCGCCTTCGCTCAAGCCGATCCCCATGGAACTGGGCGACAGCTTGCGCGATATCGGCGATCCGGAACTGCGCACGGTGCTCGAATCGCTGGCGCGCAGCCTGGGCGAGGCCAGCGCAGCAGGCAGGAAGGATACGAAGTGAGGCAAGACATGCACCGCAAGGCCATGGGTTGGCTGGGAATGATCGTGCTGGCGCTGTTCGGTACGCTGGCGCTGACCGGCGCGAGCAAGCCGCTGCCCGCGGCGACGAACGGCAACTGGAATGCCACGGTGGTCCGCACGGCGCGCGACAGCCATGTCCTGGGCAATCCCAATGCGAAGGTGAAGCTGGTCGAATACATCAGCTACACCTGTCCGCATTGCGCGCACTTCGAACAGGAATCCGATGCGCAGCTGCGGATCGGCTTCATCGCCACCGGCAAGGGCTCGATCGAAGTGCGCAGCTTCGTGCGCGACGGGATCGACATGACCGTGGCGCTGCTCACCCATTGCGGCGCGCCCAGCCGCTTCTTCGCCAACCATAGCGCGTTCCTGCGCAGCCAGCAGACCTGGATCGCGCCGGTGCTGGCCGCGAGCGAGGGGCAGAAGGCGCGCTGGTACAGCGGGCCGCTGCCGGCGCGCATGCGCGCGATCGCATCCGACCTCCATTTCTACGACATCATGGAAAAGCGTGGCTATTCGCGCGCCGATACCGACCGCTGCCTTGCCGACACCGCGCTCGCCGGACGGCTTGCGCAGCAGACCCAGGAAGCCGCCGAGAAGGACTACGTCAACGGCACGCCGAGCTTCCTGCTCAATGGCGTTCCGCTGGCCGGCACCTATTCGTGGGCGGCGCTCAAGCCGCAGCTTGAAGCCGCGCTGGACTGAGCCGCTTCAACCGCGCGGCCGGATCGGCTAGGCCGCTTTCCTCAAGATACGTCACGCAGACCGGGAACCATCAGATGAAGCCTGCCGCCCTCCGTTTCGCTTTCGCCGCGCTTGCCGTGCCGCTCGCCCTCGGTCTCGCCGCCTGTGGCAAGAAGGATGCCGCGGCGCCTGCGGGCGAAATCGCCGAAGCCGCGCCGGTCGCGGCGGTCGCGCCGCCGGCGGGCAAGGCCTGGTCCGAAGTGATCGCCCCGACCAAGGACGGCGGCTACCTGATGGGCAACCCCGATGCCCCGATCAAGCTGCTCGAATTCGGCGCGCTTTCGTGCTCGCACTGCGCCGCCTTCTCGAAGGAGGGCTTCCCCAAGCTGCGCGACGAGTACGTGAACTCGGGCAAGGTCAGCTACGAGCTGCGCCTGTTCATGCTCAACGCGCTCGACATCCCGGCGGCACTTCTCGCCACCTGCGGGTCGCCCGAGGCGGTCATCCCGCTCAGCGAGCAGTTCTGGGACTGGCAGCCGAACATGTTCGCCAACCTGCAGAAGGCGGGCGATGCCGCCTACAAGGATGCGGCCGGCTCGCCGCCCGCACAGCGCTTCACCAAGATCGCGGCGATGAGCGGAATGACCGAGTTCTTCAACGCGCGCGGCATCGCCGCCGACAAGGCGAGCGCCTGCGTGACCGACACCGCCAAGGCCACCGCCTTCGCCACCGCGACCGACAAGGCGGTGCAGGACTTCGACGTGACCGGCACGCCGACCTTCATCCTCAACGGCACCAAGACCGGCGTCGCTTCGTGGGCCGAGCTCGAGCCGCTGATCAAGAAGGCCGGCGCGCGCTGATGCGCTTCTGTCGGTAGGCGGCCTTGGGGGGGCCGGGTCCGATGCAGTTCCGGCGCTTGAAGCTTTCGGGCTTCAAGAGCTTCGTCGAGCCTGCCGAACTGCGCATCGAACCGGGCCTCACGGGCGTGGTCGGCCCCAACGGCTGCGGCAAGTCCAACCTGCTCGAAGCGATCCGCTGGGTCATGGGCGAAAGCTCGGCCCGCTCGATGCGCGGCGGCGGGATGGAAGACGTGATCTTCGCCGGGACCGCGAATCGCCCGGCGCGCGATTTCGCCGAAGTGATGCTGACCGCCGAGACCGACCCCGCCGGGCCGCACGGCGGTGAACTCGAAGTCGTCCGGCGGATCGAGCGCGGCGCAGGCTCGGCCTACCGCGTCAACGGCAAGGACGTGCGCGCCAAGGACGTCGCGCTGATCTTCGCCGATGCCGCGACCGGCGCGCATAGCCCCGCGCTCGTCAGCCAGGGCCGCATCGCCGCGGTGATCGCCGCCAAGCCTGCCGAGCGGCGGATGATGCTCGAGGAAGCGGCAGGCATCGCCGGGCTCCACGTGCGCCGCCGCGATGCAGAGCAGAAGCTGCGCGCCACCGAAGCGAACCTCGCCCGGCTCGACGACCTGCTCGCCGGGCTGGAAGGCCAGATCGGGAGTCTGCGCCGCCAGGCCCGCGCCGCCGAGCGCTACAAGGCGGTGAGCGAGAAGATCCGCATCGCCGAAGCGCGGCTGGTCTTCGCCCGCTGGCGGGATGCCGCCGCCGCCGCCGATGCGGCGAGGCGGGAGGCGCAGGTCGCCGAGCAGGCCGTGACCTTGGCGCAGGCCGCCGCCGCACAGGCCCAGGCGGCACAGCACGCTGCCGGCGAGGCGCTGGCGGCGGCGCGCGAGGGGCTGTTCGACCGACGCCAGGATTCGGCAGCGCAAGGTCAGCGCATCGCCAGCCTGACCGCGCAGCTCGAAGCCGCCCAGCAGCGCCTTGCCGACATCGACCGGCAGCTGCGCCGGATCGACGAGGACCGCACCGCCGCCGACCGCCTGACCACCGATGCCGCGGCCGCGCTCGCCCGGCTCGAAGCCGAAGTGAGCCTCGCCGAAGCCGCGCTGGCCGAGGACGAGGCACGCCGCCCGGGCGCGGCGCGCGCGGTCGAGGACGCCGAACGCGCCGGGCGCGCGGCCGAGCTGGCGCTGGCGCAGAAGGTGGCCGAGCAGGCCGGGATCGACGCCGAATGGCGCGTTGCCGAAGCGGCCGTGGCCGCCGCGCGCCAGCGCCTCGCGCGGCTCGATGCCGACCTTTCGCGACTTGCCGGTCAAGCCGAGGCGCTCGCCCGCGAAGCCGACCCGGCGGCACAGATCGCGCAAGCCGAAGCCCGGCGCGCCGCGGCGGCGGCAGCGCTGGCCGAGGCGCAGGCGCAGCGCGAGCGCCTCGGCAGCGAGCGCGAACGGCTCGCCGCCGCGCGCGATGCGGCAGGCAATGCCCTCGCCGGGGCGCGCGCCGACCTCGCCGGGGTGGAACGCGAGGCCGATGCGCTCGCTCGCGACAAGTCTGCGCGTGAAAAGGCGGCGGCGGCCAAGGGCAAGGGGCAGACCGCGCTGTCTGGCAGCCGCGCCGCGCCGGGGTGGGAACGGGCGCTCGCCGCGGTCCTCGGTCGCGATGCCGCCGCGCCCGTCGGTCCGGCGCCGTCGCAGGCCGAGGGACGCTTCTGGACTGGCGCACCCCCACCGCCGCCCCTCGCCGACTCGCTGGCGCAGCACGTGCCGAGCTGCCCGCCGGAAGTGCAGGCGCGGCTCTCGCTGGTCCGAGCGGTCGAAGTCGACGAGGGCCAGCCGCTCGCGCCGGGCGAGTGGCTGGTGACGCGCACCGGCCACTTGCGCCGCTGGGACGGCTTTGTCGCCCGCGGCGAAGGCGCGGCCGAGGCTGCAGCGCTCGAAGCCGAGAACCGCCTCTCCGATCTGCAGTCCCGCCTGCCCGCGCTGCGCGAAGCGCTGGCCACAGCCGAAGCCGGTGACGCCGAGGCGCGCGCCGAGCTCGCCCGCGTGCAGGGAGCGCTGGCCGAGACCGAGCGGGCGATCTCGGCCAATGCCGATGCCGAGCGCAGCGCGCTGCGCGCGCTCGACGCGGCCGAAGCAGCGCGGGCCCGGATGGACGCGCGCCGGGGGGAACTCGAGCGCGCCATGGCAGACGTGCGCGAACAGCGCGCGGCGGGCGACGACGAGCTGGCGGCCGCGCAGGCCCGATGCGCAGCGCTTCCCGATCCAGCCGCGGGGCGAGCCGCGGTCGATGCCGCGCGCGCCCACAACGAAGCGGCGCGGACTGCACTGCAGGCGGCGATCGCGGCGTCGGCCACGCTCGATCAGGCGCTCGCGGTCGGGCGCGAGCGCCTGGGGGCGGTGCGCGCCGACATCCGCAACTGGCAGTCGCGTGCAGGCGATGCCGCACGCCGCCTCGCCGACATGACCGGACGGGCCGAGGAACTGGCGCAGGACCGACTGGTCTTTGCCGCCAAGCCCGCGGGCCTTGTCGCCGAAATCGAACAGGGCGAGGCGATCCGCGAACGCATCGCCGCCGAGCTCGCCGCCGCCGAAGCCGCGCTGGCGCAGTGCGAGGCGACCGCGCGCGGGGCCGACGCGCATCTTGCCGCGACCAACGAGGCACTGGCCACCGCCCGCGAGGCGCGCGCCGGATCCGCCGCCCGCGCCGAGAACGAGGATGTGCGTCGGCAGGAAATGGCCGGCATTTCGGGCGAGCGGTTCCAGTGTCCGCCGCCGCTGCTGCCCGAACGCTTTGGCTTCGCCTCTGCCGAGGTGGGCTCCTCGCACGCCGAGTCGACGGAGCACGACCGCCTCTCGGCCGAGCGCGAGCGCATCGGGCCGGTCAACCTCGTTGCCGCCGAGGAACTTGCCGAAGCCGAACAGCGCCTCGGCACCTCGGTCGCGGAGAAGGCCGAGCTGGTCGAGGCGGTGCACCGCCTGCGCGGCTCGATCGGCAATCTCAATCGCGAGGGCCGGGAGCGCCTGCGCACCGCGTTCGAAGCCGTCGACGGCCACTTCCGCCGCCTGTTCACCCGCCTGTTCGGCGGCGGCGAGGCACACCTCGCGCTGGTCGACAGCGACGACCCGCTCGAAGCCGGGCTCGAAATCTTCGCCCAGCCGCCGGGCAAGCGCCTGCAATCGCTGACGCTGCTGTCGGGCGGCGAACAGGCGCTGACCGCCGTCGCGCTGATCTTCGCGCTGTTCCTGACCAACCCCGCGCCGATCTGCGTGCTCGACGAAGTCGATGCGCCGCTCGACGACGCCAATGTCGAGCGCTTCTGCGACATGCTCGACGCGATGGTCGGCGAGACGCGGACGCGCTACCTCATCGTCACGCACAATGCCGTGACGATGAGCCGGATGCACCGCCTGTTCGGCGTGACCATGGTCGAAAAGGGCGTATCCCGGCTGGTCAGCGTCGACCTCGGCGGCGCGGTCGACCTGCTCGCCAGCGCTTAGTCCAGCACGAACCGCGGCCCCGGACCCGCCGCGCCGGCACGGTCCTCCTTGTTGTAGAGCGCGCAGCGGTCGAGGCTGAGGCAGCCGCAGCCGATGCACTCGTCCAGCTTGTGTCGCGTGCGGGTGAGCAACTGGATGCGGTGGTCGATCTCGCCACGCAGCGCCCGGCTGATCTTCTGCCAATCGAGCACCGTGGGCGTGCGTCCTTGCGGCAGCGTCGCCAGCGCCTGCTCGATCTCGGCGAGGCCCAGCCCCAGCTTCTGCGCGATCAGCACGAAGCTCAGGCGGCGAATGTCGGAGCGCAGGAACCGGCGCTGATTGCCGCCCGTGCGCACCGATCGCACCAGCCCGCGCTCCTCGTAGTAGCGGATTGCCGAAACGGCAAGACCGGTGCGGCGCGCGAGCGTGCCGATCGGGATGAGATCGTTGCGATTCAATGCTGACCCTTGATACCAGAGCTTGACCTGAAGTTAGCTTGAGGTTGCATAAGCGGCAGCATCGATTCGGACAAGACTTGAGAAAGGACTTGAGGAGATGCCCGCAGCACGGCTCGAACACGTCAATATCCGGGTCAGCGACCCCAGTCGGACGGCGTCCTTTCTCGCCGCGCTGACCGGCTGGACCGAACGCTGGCGCGGCCCCGCGATCCACGAGGGCTGGACCATCCACCTTGGCGACGCGTTCGATTACATCGCGCTCTACACCACCCGCGAGCCCTTCGCGGGCCAATTCGCGAAGGGCGCTCCGCTGCAACACATCGGGATCGTCGTCGACGACCTCGACGCCGCCGAAGCCATCGTCATGGCCCACGGGCTCGTGCCGTTCAACCACGCCGACTATGCGCCCGGGCGGCGGTTCTACTTCCTCGACTGGGACGGAATCGAATTCGAGCTGGTCAGCTACGCCTGAGCAGCAAGCCCGACGACAAGGCAGGCGAGCGCCATCAGCAGGCCGGCGAAACGGTTGGAGCGGAACTTGACCAGCGGGTCGGTCCCGTCCTCGCGGAGCGTCAGCACCTGCCATGCGAGCTGCACCGCCATCGGCAGCAGCGCGGCGATCACCAGCGGATCGGGGCGGACCAACCAGAAGGCGAGGGCCCAACAGACCAGCGCCAACGCATAGAGCCCCGCCACCCCGGCACGCACGTGGCGTCCGAACGAGCGCGCCGAGGATCCGATGCCGACCAGCGCGTCGTCCTCGCGGTCCTGCAGCGCATAGATCGTGTCGTAGGCCATGCACCAGGCCCAGCAGCCGGCGTAGAGCAGGCCCATCGGCGCCAGGGCCTCGAACCCGCGCGCCTCGATCCAGCCGACCGGCGCGCCCCACGTGAACACGAGGCCCAGCCAGGCCTGCGGCCAGCCGGTGATCCGCTTCATGAAGGGATAGGCGGCGACGAGCCCCAGGCTGCCAAGCGCGACCACCTGCGCCTGCCAGCGCAATTGCAGCAGCACGACAAGGCCGACCGCGCAGAGCGCGAGCAGCCAGGCCCAGGCCACCCGCTTCGATATCCGGCCGCTCGCGACAGGACGCGACGCCGTCCGCGCAACGCGCGCATCGAGATCGGCGTCGACCACGTCGTTGTAGACGCAGCCTGCCCCGCGCATCGCGATCGCGCCCAGCAGCAGCCATAGCGCGATGTCCCAGCGCGCCGCCGCTCCGCCGAGGAACAAGCCCCACAGGCACGGCCAGAACAGCAGCCACCAGCCGATCGGCCGGTCGAAGCGCGCAAGCTGCGCGAGGTCGCGCGCCGGCTGCGGCAGCCGCGCGACGAGGCCCTTGTGCTCGCTGTCGGGGACGATCTCGGGAGCTGCAGGCGCAACGTTCATGCCCGTGGCATAGCCCCGCCCTCCGCAATCGGCTAGACCACGCCGCCATGTCTGCCACACACCATCCCGCGACACACCAACCCGCCACGCCCGCCTGGCCGCCGAAGTCCGCGCCCCGACTGTTCGTAGGTGCGGCGCTTTCCGAAGGCGTGCAGCTCCAGATCGAGGGAGGCCAGGCGCATTATCTGGGCAAGGTCATGCGGCTGGGCCCAGGCGAGGCCGTGATCCTGTGCGACGACGTCACCGGCGAATGGCTTGCGGCCGTGGCAGACGTCGGCAAGCGCAGCGTGGGGCTTACCGTGGAGCGATTGTTGCGCCCTCGCGAAAGCGTGCCCGACATGTGGCTGTGCCCGGCGCTGCTCAAGAAGGACCGCTTCGACCTCGTGCTCGAAAAGGCGACCGAGCTGGGCGTTGCGGAGATCCGGCCGGTGCTGACGCGGCGCTGCGTGGCGGACAAGCTCAACCCCGAGCGCGCGCGGGCGATCGTGACCGAGGCCGCCGAGCAGTGCGCCCGCACCGCCTTGCCCGGTCTGGCGGAACCGGTGAAGCTCGACGCCCTGCTCCGCGACTGGCCCGAGGGCCGCGCATTGTTCTTCGCCGACGAAAGCGGCGGCGACCCGGCCACAGCAAGCTTTGCCGGCCATGCCGGCCCCGCCGCGCTGCTGATCGGCCCCGAAGGCGGCTTCGACGAGACCGAGCGCGCCGCCATCCGCGCGCATCCGGCAGCCCGCGCGATCACCCTCGGCCCGCGCATTCTGCGCGGCGAGACCGCGGCCATCGCCGCGCTGGCGCTGTGGATGGGGGTTGCGGGAGACTGGTCCGCACGCACGTGACGGCGGCGATTGGCACTGGCGCAACGCCCTTCGGCGCTCTACTTGAGCGCGCATGAGCACGCGACAGGTTTCAGATAGCAACGAACCGGTGATCGAAAGCCGGGACCAGCTCGTCGCCCCGATGCAGAAGGGCGAGAAGCCGCGCGAGCGCTGGCGCATCGGCACCGAGCACGAGAAATTCGTCTATCGCACCGACGACTTCCGCGCGCCCTCCTATGCCGAGCAGGGTGGCATCCGCGACCTGCTGATGGCGCTGACCGACTATGGCTGGGAGCCGGTGATCGAGGGCGACAACGTGATCGCCATGGCCGGTCCCGACGGCACGGTCAGCCTCGAACCTGCCGGCCAGCTCGAACTGTCGGGCGCGCCGCTCGAAAACCTGCACCAGACTTGCGCCGAGACCGGGCGGCATCTCGCCCAGGTCAAGACGATCGGCGACAAGCTCGGGCTCGGCTATCTCGGGCTGGGCCTGTGGCCGGACAAGACCCGCGCCGAGCTGCCGATCATGCCCAAGGGGCGCTACGAGATCATGCTGCGGCACATGCCCCGCGTGGGCACGATGGGCCTCGACATGATGCTTCGGACCTGCACGATCCAGACCAACCTCGACTATTCGAGCGAAGCGGACATGGTGCAGAAGTTCCGCGTCAGCCTGGCGCTCCAGCCGCTCGCGACCGCGCTCTTCGCCAATTCGCCGTTCCTCGAAGGCAAGCCCAACGGCTTCCTGTCCTATCGCAGCCACATCTGGACCGACACCGATGCCGCGCGCACGGGCATGCTCGGCTTCGTCTTCGACGACGGCTTCGGCTACGAGCGCTACGTCGACTACATGCTCGACGTGCCGATGTACTTCGTCTTCCGCGAGGGCCGCTACATCGACGCATCGGGCCAGTCGTTCCGCGATTTTCTCGAAGGCAGGCTGCCCGCGCTGCCCGGCGAGAAGCCCCTCGCCTCGGACTGGATCGACCACCTTTCGACCGCCTTCCCCGAAGTGCGGCTGAAGTCGTTCCTCGAGATGCGCGGCGCCGATGGCGGTCCGTGGAGCCGCATCTGCGCACTGCCCGCGCTGTGGGTGGGCCTGCTCTACGACCAGGGCGCGCTCGATGCGGCGTGGGACCTCGTCAAGGGCTGGGACCTCGACGGGCGCGAACGCCTTCGCGCCGAGGTTCCGCGGCTCGGACTCGATGCGCCGCTGCCCGGTGGCGGCACGTTGCGGGACATTGCCGCCGAGGTGCTGGCGATCGCGCGGGGCGGCCTTGCCGCACGCGCCCGGCTGAACGACGCAGGCGACAACGAAACCGGCTATCTCCAGCCGCTCGACGAGATCGTCGCCAGCGGCAGGACTCCGGCCGAACGCCTGCTCGACCTCTACCACGGCGAGTGGGCCGGCGATCTCGGCAAGGTCTACCGCGCCAAGAGTTTCTGAACGGGAGCAAAGCGATGATCATCGTCCTGGGTACGGTTCGGGTTCCGGTCGAAAACATCGCCGCGATCCTCCCCGCGATGGAGCGGGTGGTCGAAGCGACCCGTGCCGAGGATGGCTGCATCGCCTATGCCTATGCGCAGGACATGCTCGAGCCGGGGCTGATCCACATTGCCGAGAAGTGGCGCGACCGCGCCGCGCTATCTGCACATTTCGCCACGCCGCACATGGCGGCGTGGGCCGCCGAGCGGGCCGATCTCGGCCTGCACGATCGCCAGATCCGCTGCTTCGAGACCGACGAAGGCGAAGTTCTCTAACGCGCCAGAAGCCTGCGGCTGCGCCATATCGTCCGCCCCAGCTTCGTCAGCGGTGCGGTCACCAGCCCGTGTTCGGCCATCCACGCGTGGTACTCGCGGTACTTGGGATCGGCGGCGAGGAGATGCCGTTCCTCGGTCCTCGCGCGCCAGTAGTAGACCGCGCTGACGAGGCCCAGCGTCACTGTGTTGCGCACTACATCGACAATTGATCCGCTGGTGGCGAGATAGGGCATCGAGGTCAGCCACCAGAACGTGTTCTTCGCGAGATAGGCGGGGTGCCGGGTGAAGGCATAGGGCCCGTTAGTCAGGATGCCGCGATAGGTGAGGTTCGAAAAGCGCAGCCCGAATGCGACCGTGGCCCAGGCGTAGATCGCGGTGAGGAACACCATCGCCATACCCCAGATCCACAGCAACGTGGTGTGGCCGGCGAGCCAATAGTCCCACTCGGCGCTGTGCGGGCGATAGTCGAGCACGTCGCCGCCGCCCATCAGCGCGAACGGCGGGTAACAGATCAGCGCGGCGACCCAGCCGCCGAGATAGGGGTTGGCGGTGCGGATCTGCGCGTCGAGCGGCTTCATCGTCAGCAGGTAGCCGACCATGGCGATCTGCACGTCGATCATGAACATCGTCTCGACGAGGACATTGGTGACGACCACCGGACCGAGGTGCCAGGCGGCATCGAGGTCGAACCCGACCACGCCGATGAAGCCCACCGGCAGGATCGAGATCATGAACGCGCAGAAGAACCCCTTCACCGCCCAGCCGCGCAGATGATGCGCCACCTCGGCCTTGCTGAAAGGCTCGCGCCCCAGCAGCATCGCCCCGAAATGCCAGGCGCCATCGCGCGGGTTCACCAGCACCCGGTCGAGCCAGAGCACGTAGGGCACCGACAACACGACCATCACCGGCGCTGCGATTCCCAGCATGTCCATGGCGAACAGGTATGGTCCGCGCCAGTACCAGCGACCGAGGCAATAGACGAAGGCGATCAGCGCCCAGGTCGCCCAAAGCCCGGCGATCTTGGTGACCGATATCTGCAGGATCTCGCGGATTGGCCGCGGCGCGTCCCAGTCGATCCCGGTCGACGGACGGCGGTGCACCTTGTCGACCAGCAGCGACCAGGCGACCATCGGCCCGCCCGAGAACAGCAGCGCGGCAAGCGCGGCATTGGCGCCATCGAGCCGCGCGCGCGGTCCGGGAAGGTCGAGCGCAGTCGCGATCGCCGGCCACTCGCGGCAGACCACGAGCCAGAACAGCAGGCCCGCCACGCCGCACAGGCCGACGCCTGCGGAGACGTCGCTCTGCGGTCTGGCGGAAGGAACGGCCGTGCTTGTCTTCATGGCCCGGCGCTTACCCGAAAAGGGGTGCAGAAACCATGAAGTCCCTTGTCTTCGGCCGATGTCCTCAGCGGAAGGCGGTGATCCGGCCGCTGTCGTCGAGCACGTAGAGCGTCTGGTTGGCCACGATCGGCGCGAGCGAGACCGGCGCCTTGACGTCGGCGAATTTGGTCACGCTGCCGTCGGCGACCGAAGCGGTCTCGATCTCGCCGCGCGAATTCGCCATCCACAGGCGATTGCCGGCAAGCACCGGGCCGGTCCAGAACACCGGATCGACCTTCTTCTTTTCCTTACGATAGTGCCGCAGCTGCGTCAGCCAGCGGACCTTGCCGCTGGCCTTGGCGATGCACAGCAGCTTGGCCTCGTCGGTCAGCGTGAAGATCCACTCGCCGGCGACTGCCGGGGTGGAGATGCCGGCGAGGTTCAGTTCCCAGATGCGCTGCCCCGTGACGAGCTCGTAGGCCGCCATGCGCCCTCCCTGGCCGAGCGCATAGACCCTGCCGGCCTCGACGATCGGATCGGCGTCGATGTCGGTGAGGGTCGAGACCGAGGTCGCGATCGACGTGCGCGCGAGCGCATCGGACCACAGCTCGCGCCCGTTCTCGTAGCGGTAGGCGACGAGTTCGCCCGAGCTGTAGCCGGCAACGATGGTGCCCTGTCCCGCTGCGGGCGCGGCCACGCCGAACACGCCGGACTGCGTGGCCGAACCTGCCTCGTGCCACAGCTGGGCGCCGTCGTCGGTATTGAGCGCGACGATCTGGTTGTCCTGGGTCATCACCGTGACGGCGCCGAAGGCGACCGTGGGCGAACCGCGCAGCGGTCCCGCCGGCTTGACGCGCCACTTGATCGCGCCGTCGGCGGCATCGAGCCGCGCCACTTCGCCGAGACCCGTCGTGACGTAGACCGCGCCGTCGTCATAGGCCGCGCCGCCGCCGAACACCGAGGCGTTGTTGCTGTCCATGCGCACCGCCGTCTTCCACTGCTCGCGGCCCGTGGCGGCATCGAAAGCGTGGACCGCGCCCTGCGTGTCCATCACGAAGAGCTTGCCGCCGCCCACCACGGGCGAAGCGGCGAGGCGTTCCTTCTTGGTCGAACCCGGAACCTGCGCGACCCAGGCCTTGCGCGGCGCATCGCCGATGGCGAGGTGCCCGGTCGCCTTGGCCGCGCTGCCGGCGGCCTGCGCCCAGTCGGCATTGGCCTCGGCGGGCGGCAGGACAACTTCGAGCGTGGCGATCGAATCGTCGACCTTGGTGCCCGCCTCGATGCGCGACAGCACCGGCACGCGCTGTCCGACGGTGGGCGTCGCCTTGACCTTGCCCTTGCCGGCGCAGCCACCCAGGCCGATCGCGAGCGCGGCGACGCCAAGCAGCGCGACGCGCGAAATGCGGTTGCGATTCATCGATAACATCCTTGTCATTCGGCCGTCGCCGGAGCGACCTTCACGATCGCGTCCTGCGGATCGTCCACCGCATCGACGCCCAGCTGTCCGGCCAGCTGGCGGACGCGGCGGCGCAGCGATTCCGGCACGGTCTTGTCCTTGGCGATCGTCGCGAACAGCGCGCCGGCCTGGGCGTTGTCGCCCTTCTTCATGTAGGCGACGCCGACCAGCTCGGCGGCGTTGCCGAACCACGGGTTGCCGGGAACGGCAAGCGGCTTGAGCCGGTCGATCACCTGCTGCGGGCTCATCCGTTCGAAATTGAGCGACACCTCGCGCACGATCGCAAGGTCGCGGAACGGCTGGGGCGCCTTGGTGTCGGCGGCGACTTCGGCGAAGATCTTCGCGGCCTCGTCGGTCTTGCCCTGCTGCGCCGCGATGGCGCCCTGCATCGCTCGCGCGGCGGCCTGGTAACCGGGTCCGGAATCCTTCACCACCGGCGCCAGCGCGTCGCTGCCGGCCTTGAGATTGCCGCCTTCGACCTGGTCGAGCGCCTTGGTGAAGGCCTCGCCCTGTTCGCCGGCGATGGTCTTCTGGTGGTTGTCGTACCACAGGTATCCGGCCAGCCCGAGCAGACCGGCAACGACCACTGCGCCGACCGGCCGACCCCACTTGCGCAAGGCGGCAATGGTCTGGTCTTCGCGCAGCGCATCGTCGACTTCGCGCAGGAAGACGTCCTGTTGCGCGGCCTGACGCGCGGCGAGCTGGTCGGAACGGGATGGCGGAGTCGTCGGTCTCAGGGCCAAGGCGCTGCTTTCGGTGGTTCGGCGAACGGCATGGGCAAAACGCCCGGTGCGCGCGGTGTTTAGCGGATGAAGCCGCCATTTCAACTTCAATGATCGCTTCGCCGTCCGTGGCGATTCCCAGGTGAACCGCCGGTGAAGCGCGCCGCGGTCAGGGAAAGTGCGTCATGCCGAGCGCGCGGGCATAGACCGCGCCATAGCGCTCGACCATCCGCGCGGCGTCGAACTCGCCTTGCGCGCGCTTGCGGTTCGCCGTGCCGAGGCGGTGGCGCAGCTCCTCGTCGGCGGCCAGCGTGGCGAGCGCCGCGGCAAAGGCCGCCTCGTCGCCCTCGCGGGTGATGAAGGGGCGGTTCGATGCGTCGACAATTTCGGCGACGTCGCCGACCGCCGGGCTCGCCACCGCCAGCCCGGCCGCCATCGCTTCGACCACCGACAGCGGGAACTGTTCGCTGTCGGACGAGAGCGCGAAAAGGTCGAACAGGCCGATCACCTGCGCCGGATCGGCGACATGGCCCGGCAGGTGGACGCGGTGACCGATGTCGAGCGCCATCGCCTCGGCCAGGATCGCCTCCCGCTCGGGGCCTTCGCCCAGGATCACCAATTGCCATTCGGGCGGCAGCGAGGCCATCGCGCGCACCATGCGCCGCAGGTTCTTGACCGGGCGGAGGCCGGCGAGAGTGCCAACCCAGCGCTCGCCCGGCCGCTTGATCACCCGCGGCAGGACATCGGGACGCGGCGTCGCGCCATAGGCGCGGGTGTCGATGCCATTGGCGATGCGGCGGACCTTGGCGGGCCCCTGGCGCCACGCGCCGCGCGCGATCTGCTCCAGCCGCCGCGACGGCACGACCAATGCCGACGCCCGGGTCAGCGCGATCCGGCGATACCAGTTGCGGCTCGGCTTCAGTCCCGCGGCTTCGTCGGCATTGAAGCCGTCCTCGTGGTGGACGAGCGGAGCCAGGCCATAGTGCGGGGCGAACACGGCATGCGCCATGACCGCATCCATCGCGCCCCAGTTGTAGCTGAGCAGGAGGTCGTAGCCGCGCATCGCTTGCGCGATCGCCTGCAGGCGACGGACCGAAGGGCGACCCGCGAGCGGCGGAAAATCGTGCAGCACCTCCAGCGCGATCCGTGGCGCCACGAACTGCGCCGCGCCGAGCGCCGCCGGCTCGGCCGAGACCACCGCGTGCTCCAGCGCCGGCCCGAAGCGGTTGACGAGATCGACGCTGCGGCGTTCCTTGCCGCCCGGGCCGAAAGTCGAATGGAGATGCAGCAGGCGCAAGCGGCCCTCGCGCGGCGCGGTCATCCGAGCGAGGCGAGCAGCCGTTCGATCGCGGCCACCACTTCCGGCTCGTCGAGAGTCGGCGCGTGGCCAACCCGCGGCACGGTCACCAGCTCGAGCCGCGGATTGCGCGCCGCCATCGAGTGCGCCGTCGCGGCCGACAGGATGTCGGAATTCGCGCCGCGCAGCAAGAGCAGCGGCCGCCCCGCCAGCGCGTCGAAGGCCGGCCACAAATCGGGTGCAGGGCCGTCGCTCGCGACATCGAGCGGCTCGGCGATCTTCATGTCGTAATCGAAGGCGATCCGCCCGCCGCTGCCCAGCGCCATCGTGCGCTTGGCCATGCGCAGCCAGTCGGTGATGGTGAAGTCGGGATAGATGTCGCCCTGCGCCTCCTCGAGCGCACGGGCCGCGTGCATCCACGTCTCGAAGCTGCGCCCCTGCCCCACGTAGTCGCGGATCCGCTCGAGTCCCTCGGCTTCGACCACCGGGCCGATGTCGTTGAGCACCGCCGCCGCCACCCGGTCGGGCCGCACGAGCGCCAGCAGCATGGTCAGCAATCCGCCAAGCGAGGTGCCGATCGCGATGAAGCGCTCGATTACCTCGGCTTCGAGCAGGGCCTCGATATCCTCGACGTACTGCCCCGGATGATATGTCATCGGGTCCTTGGCATAGTCGCTGTCGCCGCGCCCGCGCAGGTCGATGCACAGCACGCGTCGCCCCTGGCCTGCAAGGTGGCCAGCCAGCGCCTCGAAGTCGCGCGCATTGCGGGTCAGCCCGTGCAGGCACAGCACCGGCGGGCGCTCGGCATCGCCGGGATAGTCGCGGAAGTGGAGACGCAGGCCATCGCGGCTGGACCAGCTGCGCACCTCGTAGTCGGCCGTGCTCGCCAAGGACGCTCTTCCTGTTGCCGGCGGGCATTCGCCCCCCAAAACCGTTCCGCTCGTGCCGCACATGCTTGCGCGGCCGACATGCGGCGGCCACTAATGCCGCGATGATCCCTCCCCCGCAAGACGCAGCAGCCTATCGCCCCTCGCCCCGGATCCGCGCGCTCGCCGAATGGCTGGGCGATCCGGTGATGCCGGCAGACTTTCCCGAAACGGTGCTGCGCCTGCGCAACGATCGCGCAGCGGCGCAGGTCGGCCTCGCTGGCCTGTCCGATGCGGAATGGCTGGAGCACTTCGGCCGCTTCGCCCCGCTGGCGGACAACCTGCCGCAGCCGCTCGCGCTGCGCTACCACGGCCACCAGTTCCGCGTGTACAATCCCGAGCTCGGCGACGGGCGCGGGTTCCTGTTTGCGCAGATGCTCGACGGCGCGGGCCGGCTGATGGACCTCGGCACCAAGGGCTCGGGCCAGACGCCGTGGAGCCGGCGCGGCGACGGCCGGCTGACCCTGAAGGGCGCGGTGCGCGAGGCGCTGGCGACCGAGATGCTCGAGGCTCTGGGCGTCGACACCAGCCGCACCTTCTCGATCGTCGAGACGGGGGAGGCGCTGTGGCGCGGCGACGAACCCTCGCCGACCCGCTCGGCGGTGCTGGTGCGCCTGTCGCACGGGCACATCCGCTTCGGCACCTTCCAGCGCCTCGCTGCACTCGAAGCCGCCGAAGAGATGGCGCAGCTCGTGCAATACTGCCTCGCCAACTTCCCCGGTGCGCCCGGCCCCGAAGGCGCGAGCCCGGCGGCGCGGCTGCTCCATCAGGTCGTCGAGCGCATGGCCGACCTCGCCGCAAGCTACATGGTGGCAGGCTTCGTCCACGGCGTCCTCAACACCGACAACATGAACGTGTCCGGCGAAAGCTTCGACTACGGCCCGTGGCGATTCCTGCCGCGCTGGGACGCAGGCTTCACCGCGGCCTATTTCGACGAAGGCGGGCTCTACGCCTTCGGCCGCCAGCCCGAGGCGATCCACTGGAACTGCGGCCAGCTCGCGGTCGCGCTGCGACTGCTCGAGGATTCGCCTCCGCTGATCGAGGCGCTGCAGCGCTTTCCCGACCTCTATCGCGAGAGCATGGCGCGGCGCTGGTGCTGGCGCCTCGGCGTCGCGCCGCAAGGCGGCGACGCCGACAACGCACTCGTCGCGGCCTGCGAGCAGGTCATGGTCGCCGACAAGGTCGCTCCGGACGCGCTGTTCTTCGGCTGGCGTGGGGGGCGGCGCGCGGCGGGGATGAAGAGCGAAGCCGCCGACGCGCTGGCGGCGCTGCTCGAACGCCATGCGCCGCTGCCGTCGGATCATCCGTATTGGAGTGACCCTGCCCCGCAATCGATGCTGATCGACGAAGTCGAGGCGATCTGGGCGCCCATTGCCGAACACGACGACTGGACCGCCTTCGCAGCCAAGATCGCCGCGGTGCGGCGCATGGGCGAAGCGCACGGGCTCGCCCCGAAAGCGGCCGGCCCCCATTGATACGGTAAAACACCTAATACAGCGGGGAGAATTTGCCTTCTTTATTTGGTTACCAATTCCGTTCTATTCGCAGAATTGACCGTGCCGGCGAATGGCCGGCGTGGTGAAGGACACCGTGGAACAGTCGCCCGTCATTCCCGACGAAATCGTTTCGATCGAGCCGGCCACCGGCGCCGAATTCTGGCGCGGAAAGGTGGGCGATGTCGACGAGATCGTCGCGCGGGCACGACGCGCCTGGCCGGCCTGGGCGGCGCAGCCGCTTTCGACGCGGATCGAACTGGTCCGCCGCTTCGCCAACGAAGTGCGCAAGGAGGCCGACAAGCTCGCCACCGCCATTGCGCGCGAGACCGGCAAGCCGATGTGGGAGGCGCGTGCCGAAGTCGAAAGCGTGATCAACAAGGTCGAGGTCTCGGTCCGCGCCTATGCCGAGCGCACAGCGCAGCGCCGGCTCGACAGCGCGCTGCAGGGCACCGCCGCGATTCGGCACAAGCCGCACGGAGTGATGGCGGTGATCGGCCCCTACAATTTTCCCGCGCACCTGCCCAACGGCCACATCGTTCCGGCGCTGATCGCGGGCAACGTGGTGGTGCTCAAGCCTTCCGAGAAGGCGCCGGCGACGGGCGAGCTGCTCGCGCAGTGCTTCCATCGCGCGGGCATTTCGGCGGCCGTGGTGCAGGTGCTGATCGGCGGCCCGGCGCAGGGGCAGGCGCTTGCCCAGCACGACGACGTCGACGGCGTGCTGTTCACCGGCTCCGCCCATGTCGGCATCGCCATCAATCGTCGGCTCGCGGGCAATCCGGGCAAGGTCGTGGCGCTCGAGATGGGCGGCAACAACCCGATCGTGGTGTGGGATACCCCCAAGATCGCCGATGCCGCAGCGCTTGTCGCCCAGTCGGCCTTCACGACAGCGGGCCAGCGCTGCACCGCGGCGCGGCGCCTGATCGTCAAGGGCACGATGTACGATGCCATCGTCGGCGAAGTGAAGCGCCTCGCCGACCGCATGATCGTCGGCGCGCCGTTCGACGATCCGCCGCCGTTCATGGGGCCGGTGATCGACAACCGCACCGCCGACGGCCTGACCGAAAGCTTCGTCTACCTGCTTTCGAGCGGCGGGCGGCCGATCAAGCACATGGTGCGCCTGCACGAGAGCCTGCCGTTCCTCAGCCCGGCGATCATCGACGTGACCGCAATGGCGGAAAAGCCCGACGTCGAATTGTTCGGGCCGCTGCTGCAGGTCATCCGCGTCGACGATTTCGACGCCGCGATCGCCGAGGCCAACAATACCCGCTTCGGCCTCTCCGCATCGCTGGTGGGCGGAACTCCCGCAGACTACAGCCGCTTCTGGGCCAATGTCCGCGCCGGCGTGGTCAACTGGAACCGGCCGACCAACGGCGCCTCGTCGGCAGCGCCGTTCGGTGGCACCGGGCTTTCCGGCAACAACCGGCCGAGCGCGTACTACGCGGCCGACTACTGCGCCTATCCCGTCGCTTCGACCGAGATGGAGCAACCGCGCGCCGGCATCGGCGTCGGCCTGCGCAACGACTGACGGTCAGCGCGCGGGTCCTTGCTCGGCATCCGCCGGCGGGCGCGCGGGATCGATCGGACCCGCCGGGACCACCGCGGCATTGCGCATGTTCTTCTGGGTCAGGTCCGGGTCGACCAGCAGCTGTCCCTCGAGCGCCTCGGTCATCAGCGGGTCCTCGACCTGCTTGCGCGTCTGCGGCGCCTCGTCGGCACAGCCGCCGACCAGCAACGCCAGCGCCAGCGCGACCCGCGAGTATACCATCGTGCGACCCGATCCCATGGGGGGGCCCTAGCATGGGGCCGGTTAAGAACGCAAAAAGGGCGCCCCGGCAGTCCGGCGCGCCCTTCCTGTGCCTTTGCCCCGGTGCGACCCGAAGGGCTGGCAAGCGGTCAGCGGCAGCGCGATCCGCCGCGGTCGACCTCGCGCCCCAGCAGGGCGCCGCCGGCGGCGCCGAGGATCGCGCCCAGCGTGCGGTCGCCGCGGTAGCCAGCGATCTCGCGGCCGAGCAGCGCGCCCGCCGCACCGCCGATCAGCAGCCCGGTGGTGCCGTCGTTGCGGCGGCAATAAGTGCGCCCGTCACGGCCGCGCCAGCTCGGACCGCGATAAGAGTCGCGGCGGTCGTAGTTGCTGTAGTAGCGGCGACCATAGTCGCCACCGCGATATCGGTCGTAGCGGTCGTAGTCGCCATAGCGGCCGTCGTGGTTGAAGCTTTGCTCGAGCTGCACGGCGCGGACTTCGGGCGTGCCGAAGTCGGCGGCCATGGCAGGGGCGGCCACCGTGCCGAGCGTCCCGGCAGCAGCCAGCGCCATTGCGGTCCTGGTCATGAAATTCATCGTCGGTCTCCTGTTCTGGCGGCGCTTCGACCATGTTCGGAGCAGCGTCGTTGGTTCATGTTTACGCAAACCAACCTGAACGGAATGCAACGCGGCTGTCAGATTCGCGGAAAGCGACGAAGCGTTTCGGACGGGGCGCGAGACGTTCGCTGCAAGGTGCCCAATGAACGCTTGGCGCGGGCTCGTCGCTCTGCGACAGAGCGGTCCCATGTCGTCTACCAAGCTTATCGGGCCCGGCCTCGGCGCGGCGCTGCTCGCCTATTTCATCTGGGGCTTCCTGCCGCTGTACTTCCACGCGCTGGCGCACGTCCCGCCGCTCGAGTTGGTGGCCTTCCGCATCTGCCTGACGCTGCCGTTCTGCCTTGCGGTCGTCGCCTGGCGCGGGATGGGCGGGGAACTCGTCGCCGCCTTGCGCAATCGCGCCGTGCTGTTGCGGCTCTGCGCCAGCGCGGCGCTGATCGCGACGAACTGGCTGATCTTCGTGATCGCGGTCGCCCAGGGACACGTCCTCGCCTCGAGCCTGGGCTATTACATCAATCCGCTGCTCAACGTGCTGATCGGCACGATCTTCCTGGGCGAAAGGCTCAACCGCACGCAGTGGAGCGCGGTCGCGATCGCGGGGGCCGGAATCGCGCTGCTGCTGTGGGGCGCGCTCGACATGCTGGGCGTCGCCATGGCGCTCGCGGTCAGCTTCGCGCTCTATGGCCTGATCCGCAAGCTGACGCCGGTCGCATCGGTGCCGGGCCTGACCATCGAAACGATGGTGCTCTCGCTTCCCGCCGCTGCGATCGTCGCCTGGTACGCGCTGCAGCCGGCTGGATCGAGCATGGCGCAGGGCGCCGGCACGGCCGGGCTGGTCGCGCTCAGCGGGGTGGTCACCGGCGTGCCGCTGCTGCTGTTCGCGGCGGCCGCGCGGCAGCTCGACCTCTCGGTCCTCGGCTTCGTCCAGTTCCTTGCCCCGACGATCAGCTTCCTGCTCGGCACGATCGCCTTCGGCGAGCCGCTCGACACGGTGCGGCTCGCTTGCTTCGTGCTGATCTGGACCGCGATCGGCGTGTTCAGCGCCGACATGCTCCGACGCCGGCGCGGCGCGCAGCGCTCACGGAGCGAAGCGCCAGCCTAGCGTTTCGCCCGCGTGGAACGGCACGATCGTGGTGCCGTTGGCATCGACCGTCTCGGGCACCGGCGTGCCGGTGCGCTCGAGCGTGACCGTGCCCTCGTTGAGCGGCAAGCCGTAGAACGCCGGGCCGTTGAGAGAGGCGAAGGCCTCGAACCTGTCGAGCGCGCCTTCCTCGTCGAACACCGCGACATAGCTTTCGAGCGCATAGGGCGCATTGAAGATGCCGGCGCAGCCGCAGGCCGCCTCTTTCAGGTGCTTGGCATGCGGCGCGGTGTCGGTGCCGAGGAAGAACTTGGGGCTGCCCGAAGTCGCCGCCTTGCGCAGCGCGAGGCGGTGCTTCTCGCGCTTGGCGACGGGCAGGCAGTAGGCGTGCGGGCGGATGCCGCCGACCAGCATCGCGTTGCGGTTGATGTGGAGGTGCTGCGGCGTGATCGTCGCGCCGATCCGGTCGGAGGCATCGGCCACGAACTGCGCGGCTTCCTCGGTGGTGATATGCTCGAACACCACTTTCAGCCCCGGCAGCGCAGTGACCAGCGGGGTCAGCGTGCGCTCGATGAACACTGCCTCGCGATCGAAGATGTCGACGTGCGAATCGGTCACCTCGCCATGGATCAGCAGCGGCATGCCGATTTTCTCCATGCGTTCGAGCACGGCCATGATGTTGGCGATCGCGGTCACGCCATGCGCCGAGCCGGTGGTGGCATGGGCAGGATAGAGCTTCGCCGCGACGAACACGCCGTCGGCAAAGCCGCGCTCGACCTCGTCGGGATCGGTCGCATCGGTCAGGTAGAGCGTCATCAACGGGGTGAAGTCGCTGCCCTCGGGCCGCGCCGCCAGAATGCGGTCGCGATAGGCCGCAACGCCGGCAACGTCGGTCATCGGCGGCGACAGATTGGGCATGACGATGGCGCGCGCGAACTGGCGCGCGGTGTAGGGCAGCACGCCTTTGAGCACCTCGCCATCGCGCAGGTGAACGTGCCAGTCGTCGGGGCGGCGGATCGTCAGAGTCTGGGTCATGGAACCGCGCTTTGCCACAGCGGCAGAACGGTGCAACCTGCCCTGCCGACGAAAAGCGCTTCGCTCGCCCTTGAACGTGCGCTCGCCCCGACCAAATGGAGCCCATGTCCAAGCCCCGCCTGTTCGACCGCGCGCTCGTCCGCCTCGCCCCCGAAGAGCCCGGCGAGGACGTCGCCGCCTTCCTCCAAGGACTGGTGACCAACGACGTCAAGGGACCGCTGCCGGTCTGGGCGGCGCTGCTCTCGCCGCAGGGCAAGGTGCTGTTCGATTTCCTCGTCTGGCCCGACGGCGCCGACGCGCTGCTGCTCGATTGCGAGGCTGCGGCCGCCGACGCCCTCGCCAAACGGCTCTCGCTCTACCGGCTGCGGCGCAGGATCCGCATCGAACGCGCAGACGGCCTCGGGGTCTTCTGGGAAGGCCATCCGGGCCACGGCGGGGCCGAGGACCCCCGCCTGCGCGCGCTCGGCCAGCGCTGGATCGCGACCGTGGAGTACGGCGACGAACCGGTCGACGCCGCCTGGCGCGAACACCGGCTCAAGCTCGGCGTTGCCGAAGGCCAGGCCGAACTGGGCAGCGACCAGACGCTCTGGCTCGAATGCAATGCCGTGGACCTTCACGGCGTCAGCTTCACCAAGGGCTGCTACGTCGGCCAAGAGAACACCGCGCGGATGAACTGGCGGCAGAAGGTCAACCGCCGGCTCGTCGTGGTGCCGCTCGACCGGTCGGACGAGCAGCGCCGGCGCGTCGCCTATCCCGAGCTGGGGCTGGCGGTCGACCACTTGCGGGTCGAAGACATCGCCGCCGACCTCGTCCCGCACTGGATGGAGCTTACTCCAGAGGCGTGACCGGCGCCGCCTGGAGCCCCTCGACCAGCATCGCCTCGGCCCGCTCGCGCGCGGCATCGCGCGGCAGGTCGAGCGCCTGCGCCAGCGGCCCGCCCATCAGCGCATCGCCCAGCGCCATCAGCACCAGCGCCAGCGTGTTGCCCCGCTGCCGATGCGAACCGTATTCGTCGAGATCGACGACGAGATCGTGGATCGTGTCGACGATCGGATCGAGCGCATCCTCGTTGCCCGACAGCAGCATCCACGAGGCGAGCGCGCCCGCGCCTTCCTTGTCGAAGGCGTCGAAGGTCAGGTCCACGACATCCCGCGGGCAGCCGACGCCCGAACGCTGGGCGATCACCGCATCGCGGATCGTCGCGCAGATCGTTTCGGCGAGGTGCCCGGCAAGCGCCTTCTGCAATCCCGATGCCGAGCCGAAGTGATGCAGCAGGTTGGCATGGGTCCGGCCGATCCGCCCCGCGACCGCCTTCAGCGTCACCGCCTGCGGCCCCGCCTCGATCAGCAGCGCGCGGGCTGCCTCGAGCGCGGCGATGCGGCTTTCCTCGGGACTCAGGCGTTTCCTTATTGACATCAGTGTCAGTTACTCTATTTCTGGCGCTACTGACATACCTGTCAATTGAGCGTGGGTAGAACGATGACCGCAGACTTGCAAGCTCTTGACGTAGCCTCCGGCGATGCCGCGGGCAAGCCGGCCCTCCATGGCAAGGGCACGCCTGCCGATCTCGAACTGGTGGTGCGCGACCGCCGCTTCGGCCGGGAGCGCAAGCTGCCGCGCTGGTGGCTCAACAACGACCCCGTCGCCTCGGCCTGGTACAATGCCCTGTCGCTGACCTTCCCGCGCGGCGAGGCGTTCTTCATCGAATCGGTCAAGGCGTTCCGTGACGGCGTGCCGCCGCGCCTCGAGGCCGAGATCCGCGACTTCGTCCGCCAGGAGATCAACCACACCCGCGAGCACGTGGCCTTCAACCGCGCCGCCACCGAAGCGGGCTACGATCTCTCGGCGATGGAGCGCCGCCTCGGCGAAAGCCTCGACGAGGCGAAGAGCCGCCCGGCGATAGCAAACCTCGCCACAACCATGGCGCTCGAACACTTCACCGCGATCCTCGCGCTGGAGCTGCTGCGCACCCCAGCCCACCTCGCGGGCGGCGAGGAGGAGACCGCCAACCTGTGGCGCTGGCACGCGATCGAGGAGATCGAGCACAAGGGCGTCGCCTACGACACCTGGCTCCACGCGACGCGCGACTGGAGCCGGTGGAAGCGCTGGAAGATCAAGTCGCTGCTGATGCTCGCGGTCACGCGCGAGTTCTTCGTCCACCGCATCGCCGACACGCTCGAGCTGCTGCGCCAGGACGGGCTGACCGGCTGGAAGATCAAGGCGAAGCTTGCCGCCTACCTGCTGGTCCGGCCCGGCCTTGTCAGCCGCATCCTGCCCTTGTGGCTAAGCTACTTCCTGCCCGGCTTCCACCCGTGGAACCACGACGACCGCGCCCTGATCGGCAAGGCCGAGCGCGAATTCCCGGCAACCGCCGCGCTCGCCTGAGCGCAGCGGCAAGGCATGCGGGCCGCGCGCTTCACGCGGCTCGCATGACCTCCACCGACTGACCGCCCCCGCTGTCGTTGCCGTCGTCGTCGCCATTGCCGGCCGCCGTAAGGCGCGCCTCGAACATCACTGCCGTGCAGACCTGCTTGCGGCCTTCGCTGTAGCGCGGCCGCCATTCGCCAGTTGGCCGGAAGCCGAGCTTGCGCAGGACCTGCCCCGAAGCGGGATTGTCGATGAAGTGGTTTGCCTCGATGCGGTCGTGACCGATCGCCCGGGCGACCGACAGCACCGCGCGCGCCGCTTCGGTGGCATAGCCCCTGCCCCACTGGCTGCGCGCGATCCAGTAGCCGAGCTCGACTGCGCCGCCTTCGGCCTCGGCCAGGCCGACGCTGCCGATCAGCCGCGAGCCGTGCGCGCCGGGGAGCGTCACGAAGAAGTTGGGAAAGCGGGGATCCTGCGGCAGGTTCACGAACCGGCGCGCGTCCTCCGGGGCATAGGGCCAAGGCGCGCGGGCAAGGTTGCGGACCACCTGCGCGTCGTCGATCACGGCATGCAGCTCGGCCCAGTCTTCGGGCCAGGCGGGGCGCAGGAACAGCCTTTCGCTGCGAATGAACACGTGGATTCTCCTCATCCGCCCTGTTGCAAGCGGCCTCTAAGCCGCCGCGATGACAGGGATATTGCGCTGTCGCCGCAGCACCGCCGATGTCGGGACAATCGGCGCGCGGCGCGCGACGGTTCGGGTGAGGGAGAAACGAAAAAAGGGAGACGGGTCGGCCCCTCTCCCTCGTTCTGCCGGTCACTGGTACCGGCGGGGCCATCCCGGCAGGATGGCCCTTTGCACGACCATCCGGATTATTCGGCGGCTTCAGCCATGGCGTCGACCGACACGTACTTGCGGCCGAGCTTGCCGGCGTGGAAGCGGACGCGACCTTCGGCGAGCGCGAACAGGGTGTGATCCTTGCCCATGCCCACGTTGGCGCCCGGGTACACCTTGGTACCGCGCTGGCGGATGATAATGTTGCCGCCGATCACTTCCTGACCGCCGAACTTCTTCACGCCGAGGCGGCGACCAGCCGAATCGCGACCGTTGCGCGAGGAGCCGCCTGCTTTCTTGTGTGCCATCTCGTCTTACTCCGATCTCGTCTTCAGGCGACCGAAACGATCCGCAGCAGGGTCATCTGCTGGCGGTGACCGTTCTTGCGGCGATAGTTGTGGCGGCGGCGCTTCTTGAACACCACGACCTTCTCCGACTTCGCCTGCGCGATGATCTCGGCCGAAACCGTGACCGCGGCAGCATCGGCGAGTTCGCCGTCCTTGCCGGCGAGGAGGACATCACCGAGGGTGATCGTGTCGCCGGCTTCACCCGCCAGCTTCTCGACAGCGATCTTGTCTCCGGCGGCAACCCGGTACTGCTTGCCGCCCGTGCGCACGATTGCGAACATGGTTCCTGCTATCCGTTTCAAATGCCTGGCCCACCAAGCACCCCGATTCCCTTTCGAGAAACCGCGGACAGCGGGCAATACGCCGGTATCCCGCCGCATGCGGAACCCCGGAAAGAGCGGTGCCGATAGTCGAACGAGAGATTCGTGTCAACGCTGCAACACAAGCCTGACGCCGCACAATCCGGCCCGCAGACCGCCGGCGCCGGACGCACCGCCGCGCGCGGCTCTGGCGCCGGTGCGCGCGCATGCTATGGCGGGACCATGCCCAAGCGCCGCCTCCCTGTCCATTCGCCCCTGCTCCACCACCGGGGCGTGGCCCTGCTCGTCCTCGCAGCGCTCGCCACCAGCGCCTGCAGCGCCGATCGCAGCCGCTTTCCCTCACTCGCCCGCCGCCCGGCCGAGCGCGCCTACGGCAGCGCGCAGCCGGTGGCCGCCGCGGTCCCCGATGCCACCCAGCCGCTCCCTGCGGACGCTTCGGTGGTGGCGCGGGTCGCCGCGCTGCGCGAACAGGCGCGCAAGGCCGACGCAAGGTTCGAATCGCGCCGCCCCGGCGCCGAGCGCGCAGTTGCCGCCGCGCGCGGCGCCGGCGTTGGCAGCGAGGCCTGGTCGGTCGCGCAGATCGCCATCGCCGACCTCGATTCGGCGCGGAGCGAAGGCATGGTCGCGATGGCCGACCTCGACCGCATGCTCGTCGTCGCGACCCAGGCCGCGGTCGATGGTCCGCACGCCGACCTCGACGCGATCGCCCCGGCGCATGCCGAGGTCGATGCCCTGATGCGCCAGGAGCTGGCGACGCTCGACGCGCTGAAAAGGCGGGTTGCGGGCTAGCTACCAGCGCGCCAGATCGCGCCGGTCCTCCTCGCGCGGCTCGATCCAGCGCCACCCGTCGGCCGTCTTCTCGCGCTTCCAGAACCACGATTCGCTCTTGAGATGGTCCATCGCGAAGTCCGCTGCGGCAAAGGCGTCGCGCCGGTGCCGCGCGGCAGCGGCGACGAGCACGATGGGATCGCGCGGGGCCATCGTGCCGACGCGGTGGACGATCAGCAGCCCGTCGAGCGCCCAGCGGCCGAGTACGCTGTCGGCCAGTTGCCGCATCCCGGGCAGGGTCAGCGGCGCATAGTGCCGCAGCTCCAGCGCCTCGACCCCGCCGCCCTCGCGCACCTGGCCGAGAAAGCTGACCACGCCGCCCGACTGCGGATGCCCGGCGGTGAAGCGCTCGATCTCCAGCGCGGGATCGAAGGCGGTCTCGAGCAGGCGCACGTCGCGCATGTCAGCCGCCGCTGACAGGGGGCAGGAAGGCGAGCTCGTCGCCGTCCGCCAGCACCACCCCGCCCGGCTCGGCGACGAGCGCGCCGTTGAGCGCGATGCGCACGCGCTCGCCCAGCAGTTCGACCGCGAGCGCGGGGTCGAGCCGCGCCAGCACCTCGGCCAGCGGTCCCGGCGCGACCTCGCGCTCGCCGCTTCCCGCCGCGTCCTCGAGCCGACCGAGGAAAACAAGTCGCGCGGCCATCAACCGCCCGTCATCGACATGTGCCGCGCGAGCGCGGGCGCGGCGCCCGCCCGGTCGATGGCAAAGGCGTGGCGCTCGGGCTTTTCGCCCATGGCGCGGGCGAAGGCCTGCGCCAGCGCCGCGTCGGGATCGTCGGAGCGCAGCGCGGCGCGCAGGTCGACCTTGCCCTCGCCGCCGAGGCACATGAACAGCTGGCCGGTGGCGGTGACGCGCACGCGGTTGCAGCCCTCGCAGAAGTTGCCGGTCAGCGGCGTGATGAAGCCGAGCCGCCCGCCGGTCTCAGCAATGTCGACATAGCGCGCCGGGCCACCGCTGCGCGCGTCGCTGGGGCTCAGCGTCCAGCGCTGTGCGAGGTCGCGGCGCACCGCGTCGAGCGGCAGGTACTGCGCGAAGCGGTCCTGCTCGATCTCACCCAGCGGCATGACCTCGATCAGCGTGATCTCGTGGCCCTGGCCGTGCGCCCAGGTGATGAGGTCGGGCAGCTCGTCCTCGTTGACGCCCTTCAGCGCCACGGTGTTGAGCTTGACCTTGAGCCTCGCCGCTTTCGCCGCCGCGATGCCGTCGAGCACCTGCGGCAGCGCATCGCGCCGGGCGAGACGGGCGAAAGTGTCACGGTCGCGGGTGTCGAGCGAGACGTTGATCCGCCTGACGCCCGCTGCCGCAAGGTCCTCGGCGAACGCGGCAAGGCGCGTGCCGTTGGTGGTCAGCGTCAGCTCCTCGAGGCCGCTTCCAAGCTCCCGCCCCAGCGCGCGCACGAGGTCGATCATGTCGCGCCGCACCAGCGGTTCGCCGCCCGTCAGCCGCAGCTTGGTCACCCCGCGCGCGATGAAGGCGAGCGCCAGCCTGTGCAGTTCCTCGAGGCTCAGCACGTCGGCGCGCGGCAGGAACTCCATCCGCTCGGGCATGCAATAGGCGCAGCGCAAGTCGCAGCGATCGGTCACCGACAGGCGCAGGTAGCTGATCCTGCGGGCGAATCGGTCGATCAGGGGCGCGGGCGCGGTCACTTGGCCAAGTGTACGAAGTCTCGCGCGTAGGATTCAAGGTGCGCGCCCGCATCGACGAAGATCGTCTGCCCGGTCACCGATGGCGCCCCGGCAAGGTAGGCGACGGCTTCGGCGATCTCGGCAGGGTCGGCCAGGCGATCGAGCGGCATCAGGTGCGCGAGCCGCTCCCACTGCGCCGCATCGTAGTCGGCGGTCGGCAGGGTCAGACCCGGCGCGACCCCGTTGACCCGCACCGCGGGCGCGAGCGACCGCGCGAGCGTGCGGACCGCGGCATGAAGACCCTGCTTCGACAGCGTGTACGAGAACTGGTCGGGGACCGGGTTGAGCACGCGCTGGTCGAGGATCATCACCACGCTGGCCGGCGCGTCGCCGAGCGCCGCGGCGAAGGCCTGCGTCATCAGCAGCGGCGCGGCAAGGTTGACCTGGAGATGTTCGGCAAGCCCGTGGGCGTTGAAGCTGTGCGCGTCGTCGTCGCGGAACAGCGAGGCGCAGTTCACCAGCAGGGTCGCGGGCCGGCCCGCCGCCGAAGCCGCACGCCCGATCAGCGCGACGGCGGCATCGGCCTTGCCGAGATCGGCCTCGAGCGCATGGACCTGCGCCCCCAGCGCCTCGAGCTGCGCCGCGAAGGCGGGATCGAACGTCGCGGCATGGTGGGCGTGGAGCGCGAGGTCCCAGCCTGCCGCCGCGAGCCGCTCGGCAATCGCGGCGCCGATGCGTCGCCAGCCGCCGGTCACCAGCGCGAGGGGGCGGGCGACCGAGGCGGCATCCCCGCTCACCCGACGAAGGCCTCCCAGGCGCTGCGGCCGCGGGTCAGCGTCATGCCGATATCCTCGCCCGCCTCGCTGATCGCCAGCTTGACGATCTTCACCTCGACCCGTTCGATCCGCGCGTCCTGCAGGAACAGCGTGTCGCAGATGTGGTCGGCGACCGATTCGATCAGCTTGAAATGGACGTCCTTCGGCAGCCCTTCGGAGGCCGCGAACTTCAGGTCCATGTAGTTCTTGCTCTCGGTCAGCGGGCAGTCGGGCGTGTAGCGCGGACGCGGGGCGAGCCAGGCGCGGATCGAGATGCGCAAAGGCTGCGGGCGGCCGGTCTCTTCCGAATAGATGCCGGTGAGAACATCGGTTTCGACGTTGGCGACTTCGAGGATCAGGCTGTCAGTCATCCAAGAGCGTCCATGTTGTCCCGCCCCCAAGCCCAACACTCCTCGCGGCAAGCGTGATGAAATTCAATGGTATCGTTGATCCTGAAACCCAAGCGCTTGGCGCCGGTAATGAAACCCTTGAGGGCATCCTGCCCAAGTTCGCCGGTTTCAACATTGCCTTGGTTTACGCATATAGCTGTGAGCAGCGGCAAGTTTTGCAGAAAACAGATATCGAGCAGACGATCAAGATGACCGTTCACGCCGTTCATCTGGTGCCGAGCCTTGGACCACTCGACCCCGCTCGCTGCAGCGAGAGCACCATATGTTGTACACCTCTGCTCGATTGCAGATCGCTTTAAATGGGTGAGTGATAGTCCGAATTGCAGCTTGTGACTCTCCTGTGCGCGTCTCACTCGCTCTTCCAGGAGGGCGATGTAGAGTGGCTCGGTGGTCAGTCCTCTTTCCTCGTGCCGGGCAATCCAACGCTCGATTTCGGGAGAGGACTTTTGCGTGAGATCATGTTTGGTCATGCGTTACTCCACCGCGCGAAGATCGCGGTCGGCAGCACGCGGCCGCCCTCCCCTTCCTCGCGGATGGCAAGGTCGCCGTGCTCGATCGTGCCCGGCAGGTGACGCAGCGCCTCCTCGAGCAGGCCAGCGAGCGCGAGCGAGGACATCCGCACGGCATAGACCGTCAGGAACAGGAACCGGCTCTCGCCATCGAGCAGCGCGGCGCAATCGCGCACCAGCCCCGGCAGGCTTTCCTCGAGCCGCCAGACCTCGCCTTCGGGACCGCGGCCGAACTTGGGCGGATCGAGAATGATCCCGTCGTAGCGCTTGCCGCGCCGCACTTCGCGCGCGGTGAACTTGGCGGCATCGTCGACGATCCAGCGGATGGGGCGCGATTCCATGCCCGAAAGCGCGGCGTTGGCGCGGGCCTGCGCCACCGACTTCTTCGAGGCATCGACGTGGGTCACCGCGCCGTGGTCCGACAGCGACAGCGTGCCGACGCCGGTATAGCCGAACAGGTTGAGCGTGGCGGCCTCGGCCTTGCCGGCCAGTTGCTCGCCCATCCAGTCCCACACCGGGGCCATGTCCGGGAAGAACCCCAGGTGCCGGAACGGCGTGCAGCTCGCGGTAAAGCGCACATCCCCGCGCGACAGATCCCAGCCATCGCGCGGGACGGGCCGGTCGAACCGCCACTTGCCGCCGCCGTCCTCGTCCGAGCCGGGCACGAACTCGCCATGCGCCTGCCAGTCGGACAGGCGCGGCGCCCACATCGCCTGCGGCTCGGGCCGCACGAAGCGATGGTCGCCATAGCGCTCGAACTTGCGGCCATGCCCTGAATCGATCAGGCCGAAGTCATCCCAGCCCGCGCCGATCATCAGCTTCGGCTGGAGATCGAGGACCGCCATCAGCCGTGCTTCGGCGTCGCCCGCTCGGCGACGAAGGCCGCGACCGCGTCGTAGTTGCCGGGCAGGCGCGAGCAGGCTTCCTCGCGCTCGAACAGGTCGCCGACCCGCGAAGGCAGCGGCGGACGCACGCCCGTGGCGCGCTCGACCGCGTCGACGAACTTGGCCGGATGCGCCGTCGCCAGCGTCACCACCGGCACGTCGGCGGTAAGGTCGGTGGCGGCGCGTGCGGCGTGAAGCGCGATCGCGGTGTGCGGATCGAGCACTTCGCCGCATTCCTCGTGCGCCCAACGCATCGCCTGCGCCATGTCGTTCGCATCGGCGCGGGCGCTGGTGAACAGCGCGGCGGCGCTCTGCCGCTGCGCATTGGTCAGCTGGATTGCCTTGCTCGATTCGAACCTGCGCATCTGCTCGGCCATGGCCGCGCCGTCGCGCCCGCCGGCATCGAACAGCAGCCGCTCGAAGTTCGAGCTGACCTGGATGTCCATCGAGGGGGCGGCGGTGGGCGTGACCGTGCCGGCGGAATAGTCGCCGGTCGACAGCGCGCGATGGAGGATGTCGTTGACGTTGGTCGCCACGATCAGCCGCTCGATCGGCAGGCCCATCCTAGCCGCGACATAGCCTGCGAACACGTCACCGAAGTTGCCGGTCGGCACCGAGAAGGCGACCTTGCGCTGCGGCGCGCCCAGCTGGAGCGCGGCGTAGAAGTAGTAGACCACCTGCGCCATCAGCCGCGCCCAGTTGATCGAATTGACCGCGGCGATGCCGAACGTGCCGGTCATCGCGGCGTCGTTGAACATCCGCTTCACCATCGCCTGGGCATCGTCGAAGCTGCCGTCGATCGCGATGTTGTGAACGTTGGGGGCGAGCACCGTGGTCATCTGCCGGCGCTGCACGTCGCTCACCCGGCCGTGCGGGTGGAGCATGAAGATGTCGATCTTGGCGCGGCCGGCCACCGCGTCGATCGCCGCCGAGCCGGTGTCGCCGCTAGTCGCGCCGACGATCGTCAGGTGGTCGTCACGCCGGCCGAGGAATTCCTCGAACAGCAGGCCGAGCAATTGCAGCGCCACGTCCTTGAACGCCAGCGTCGGCCCGTGGAACAGCTCGAGCACCCACTGCCGCTCGTCGAGCTGCTTGAGCGGGGTAACGCCCGCGTGGGCGAAGCGGCCATAGGCCTGCCGCGTCAGTTCGAGCAGGCGTTCGGGCGTCAGGCTGTCGCCGACGAAGGGCTGCATCACCTTCTGCGCCAGCTCGGCATAAGGGAGGCCCGCCAGGCGCGCGATCTCGTCCGTGCTGAACGAGGGCCAGGTCTCGGGCACGTAGAGCCCGCCGTCCGAGGCGAGCCCGGCCAGGGTCACTTCCTCGAAGTCGAGGGCGGGCGCCGATCCACGGGTGCTGACGTACTTCATCTGACTTCCAATCCGGGCCCAGCCACTTGTCCTTGCCCGCGCGCTTAGCGGCGGGCAGGCTTGGGAGCAAGCCGCCTGTAGAGCAGGATCCCGTAGATCACCGAAGCGACGACCGCGAAGGCGAACCATTGCACCGCATAGGCAAGGTGGTTGTTGGGCAGCGCGTTGGGATCGGGCCTGGCCAGCGGTTGCAGGCCGGCGGCGGGAGGATAGGCGATGAGCCGCGCGCGAAGGCGGCCATCGGGCCCTTCCCCGCCCGAAGCGACGATGCCATGGACCGTACCGCCCGGCCAGTCGATCACCTTGGGCTCGGGCGTCCAGCCGAGCGAGACCGCGACCTCGCTGTTCAGCCCGAGGCGGCAGTTCGCCACGACCGCGAGGCCCGGCTCGTCGAGCGCGTTGCGCGCCGCCACCGTGGTCATCGACACGACCTTGGGGCAGTCGAGGTGCGAGGTGCGGTAGAGCGCGCCCTCGACCTCGTCCGCGCGCTCGGGCCAGCGCACGTCGCCGGTCTCCTGCGCGGCGGCGGCGTAGCGCGCGATCAGCGCTTCCTTCCACTGCTTGCGCTGCAACTGCCACACGCCGAGCGCGATCATGGTGAGGATCGCGGCGCACACCACCATCGTCGACAGGACGGGAAACCGCGGCTTCATGGCCGATCACTCCGGGCAAGGGCGCGCATGAGCGCGCAAGTCTTGGCGAGCCGCAACGCGGCGGTCACCAGCAGCGGGACCAGCGTGATCCACAGCAGGCCTTGCACCCACAGCGGCGGGCGCAGCGCCTCGTCGAGCTTGAGCGCGGCGAGGACCAGCAGGACCGTCAGCGGCAGGACGACGAGGAACAGCCCGCGCCCCCGCGGCTCGTGAAGCGCAAAGGCCGTGCCGCAGGCCCGGCAGGCCGGCGCGAAGGCGGCGGGGGCCTCCCACAGCGTGCGCGCGCCGCAAGCGGGGCACAAACCGAAAAGGGCAGCCCGGACGCATCCGGGCTGCCCTTTCGATGCCGGGTTCGAACCCGCGGCCATTACTCGATGTGCGCGCCCCAGTTGCCCCACACGTAGATGGCGACGAACAGGAACAGCCAGACCACGTCGACGAAGTGCCAGTACCAGGCGGCCGCTTCGAAGCCGAAGTGCTGGCGCGGGGTGAAGTGGCCGGCATAGGCGCGGAACAGGCAGACGATCAGGAAGATCGTGCCGACGATCACGTGGAAGCCGTGGAACCCGGTCGCCATGTAGAACGACGAGCCGTAGGTGTTCTGGCCGAAGCCGAACGGCGCGTGGGCGTATTCGAAAGCCTGGATCGCGCTGAACAGCAGGCCGAGGAGGATCGTCGCCCACAGGCCCTTCTTGAGGCCGTCGCGGTCGCCGTGGATCAGCGCGTGGTGCGCCCAGGTCAGCGTGGTGCCCGAGCACAGCAGGATCAGCGTGTTGAGCAGCGGCAGGTCGAAGGCGTTCATCACCGCCTCGATCGCCTTGGGCGGCCAGACGCCGCCGATGACGTCGGTGTTCACCTTCGACGGGAACAGCGAGAAGTCGAAGAAGGCCCAGAACCAGCCGACGAAGAACATCACTTCCGAAGCGATGAACAGGATCATGCCGTAGCGCTGGTGCAGCTGCACCACCGGGGTGTGGTCGCCCGCGTGGGCTTCCTTGATGATCTTGCCGAACCACGAGAAGAAGGTGACGATCACGCCGAGGAAGCCGAGCAGCATCACGGCGGTGCCGTTGGGCATCTTGTGCATGAACAGCACGCCGCCGCTGGTCATCACCAGCGCCGAGATCGCGCCCACGAAGGGCCAGACGTCGGGCGGCAGGATGTGGTAATCGTGGTTCTTTGCGCCGGCCATGGTTCTCGACTTCCCCCGATGAAATTCCGGTCAGTCCGGACACTTGCCCGGACGCATAACGAGCCGCCTTTATCGGGCGGAAGCGGTGCGGTCCAGAGGCTTTGCACCCGTAGTCGCACTCTTCGCCGCAGCGCCCTTCCCGCCCTGCGCGAGGCTCTGGTCGGCGGCGAGGAGGAAGGTGTAGCTGAGCGTGATCTCGGGAATGGCGCGCGCGTTGGCGTCCTGCAACATCGCCGGATCGACATAGTAGATCACCGGCATGCGCACTTCCTGACCCGGCTCGAGCTTCTGTTCGTTGAAGCAGAAGCACTGGATCTTGTGGAAATAGGCGCCGGTCTGCTCGGGCGTGACGTTGAACACCGCGCGCCCGACGATCGGCTTGTCCGACAGGTTCTTGGCGGTGAAGAACGCGATCTTGCGCTCACCGATCCGGCCGTCCTGCGTGACCTGCTCGGGCTTGAAGATCCACGGCAGGCCCGGCGCGACATTGGCGTCGAAGCGGATGGTGATCGGCTGCGCGGTGGCCCTGACCCCTTGCGCCTGCTCGGCGGTGGCGCGCTGGGTGGTGCCGTTGAATCCGGTCGCCTGGCAGAACAGGCGGTAGAGCGGCACCGAGGCATAGCCAAGGCCGAGCATCGCCAGCGCGCCGGCGATCGCGAACGAGGCGACCTTGCGGTTGCGCTGCGCGATCCGATTCGGAGCCGGAGTCGCCGCGTTGCTCGCCATCACATCTGCCCCGACGAGTGCAGCCCCATCTTGACGATGGTGATCGCGAAGAACAGCACCACCAGCGCGAGCAGGACGAAGCCGAGCGCGCGGTTGCGCGCCTTCTGCCGCGCGCGGAACAGCTCGAGATCGGTCTTGGGGTCCTGTGCCATCATTGCCAGCCTTGCAGCGTCGCGAAGCGGTCCGCGACTAACACCGCGAAGAGCGCGAAGAGATAGATGATCGAGAAGGCAAAGAGCCGCTTTTCCGGCACCATGCCGTCGCCCGGCGTGCTGGTGCGCAGCCCGACCCGCGCCGACAGCGCGAGGAACAGCGCGCCCAGCACCAGCGCCGCCACGCCGTAGATCGCGCCGGTCGCGCCGATGAACCAGGGCGCAGCGGCGAGCGGCAGGAGCAGCGCGGCATAGACCAGGATCTGCCGCCGCGTCGCCTTTTCGCCCGCGACGACCGGCATCATCGGGATGCCGACCTTGGCGTAGTCGGTCTGGACGAACAGCGCGAGCGCCCAGAAGTGCGGCGGCGTCCACATGAAGATGATCAGGAACAGCAGCACCGGCATCAGCGTGATGTGACCGGTCACCGCGACCCACCCGATCAGCGGCGGGAAGGCCCCCGCGCCGCCGCCGATGACGATGTTCTGCGGCGTGCGCGGCTTGAGCCAGACGGTGTAGATCCAGGCGTAGTAAAAGATCGACAGCGCGAGGATCGCCGCGGGGAGCCAGCCGTTGGCAAGGCCCATGACCAGCACCGACCCGCCCGACAGCGCGAAGCCGAAGTCGCGCGCCGAGGTGCGCTCCATGCGGCCGGCCGGGAGCGGGCGGTTGGCGGTGCGCTTCATGCCCGCGTCGATATCGGCTTCCCACCACTGGTTGAGCGCGGCCGCGCCGCCCGCGCCCACCGCGATGCACAGGATCGCGGTGAAGGCGAGCACCGGGTGGATGCTGCCGGGCGCGGCGAGCAGGCCGCACAGCCCGGTGAAGATGACCAGAGTCATCACCCGCGGCTTGGTCAGCGCGAAGAAGTCCCGCCAGTCGGCGGGCAGCGGAAGGGTTGCGGTGGAGTCCATATGTCTTGCCGCCGCCCATAGGCCAGTTGGCGCGCGGTGGAAAGGTGCCCGCGCCTTCGCTTCAGCGCACCCGCGCCAGCCAGTCGAGCAGCAGCGCGTTGACCTCCTCGGGCCGCTCCTGCTGCGTCCAGTGGCCGCAGCCTTCGAGCATGTGGCCTTCGACGTTCGGCGCATAGTTGCGCATCATCGCGGTGGGATCGGCGACCTGGCCGAACAGCGTGCTGGCAGGGTCCATCGTGCCGCCGATGTAGAGCGCGGGCTGGTCGAGCGTCCTGCCCGCCCAGGCCTTGAGGTAGGCGTGATCGGCCTCGTGATTGCGGTAGCGGTTGAGCGGTCCGCGCAGGCCCGAGGCGGTGAACTCGGCGACATAATAGTCGAGGTCGGCCGCGCTGAGCCAGGCGGACGGCGCGACCGGCTCGGGCAGGCCGTCGAGCAGCAGCGCATCGACCGGCTTGAGCGGCCAGGCCTTGGGCGGCGCCTCGCCCGAGATCGAGTGCAGGAACACCCGCAGGAAGCGGCGCACGTCCGCTTCGAGCTCGGCCTCGGCCCTGCCCGGCTGCTGGAAGTATTCCTGGTAGAAGAAGATTCCCTTGTCGGTGAACAGTTCGCGGAAGACGTCGGTGAAGGGCCGCGTCGGCGCACCGGCGAAGGGCACCGAGAGCCCGGCCACCGCCTTGAACCGGTCGGGCCGGGTGAAGGCCGAGTTCCACACGATCGGCGCACCCCAGTCGTGGCCGACGAGAATCGCAGGCGCATCCGGCTGGAGCGCGTCGGCGACGCCGACGACGTCGCCGATCAGCCGCTCCATAGCATAGGCTTCGACCGGATGCGGCTTGTCCGAGCCGCCATAGCCGCGCACGTCGATCGCGCAAGCCGTGAAGCCGGCGGCGGCGACGGGGCCGATCTGGTGGCGCCACGAGTACCAGCTTTCGGGAAAGCCGTGGACCATGATCACCAGCGGGCCGGTGCCTTCGACCCGGGCGCGCAGGGTGACTTCGCCGGCATCGATCATGCGGAATTCGGACATGGGTGCTCCTCTCGTTGCGCTTCCCCTATCGCATGATAGCGGACGTGCAAACCGGCATCGGCAACGCGGCGAAAACGCCCCGGGGTTGACACAGTTGACACAGTCCTGGGTGAAAACCGGAACGCCCTCTCGACCGTCGCGACCGGTCCATCGCCCGGTGTGGGAATCGAGCGTCGTTTCAGAGGGATAAGGGGCGAAGCGCAAGCCATGGCGGAGGCTTATACGCACCGTTGAAGCTGTAGGACAGCGCGCGCGATCCTTGCATATGCAACAAAGCCCGCAGGGATCGCAAAGGCACGCGGTGCGGGTCGCGTCGCGCCCCCTTGCGAGGGGTGTGATGGCGGCCTGGCGCGCGGCTCGCCGATCCTCCCTTGCAGAGGCACGGTCGGGCCTGATTGCCCGGGCGGCGGAAACGAAAACACCCCGGTGTCGCCACCGGGGTGTTTCGAACTCGGGCCTTGCGGCGCGGGCTTAGTGGTGCGCGCCGTCTTCGATGACCGGGAGGGTCTCGAACTGGTGGAACGGCGGCGGCGAGGACAGCGTCCACTCGAGCGTGGTCGCGCCTTCACCCCAGTAGTTCCCTTCCGCCTTGCGGCCGGCGATGAAGGCATAGGCGATGTTGATCAGGAAGATCACGATCGAGACGGCCATGATCTCGTAGCCGATCGAGGCGATCTTGTTCCAGTGCTCGAACGCAGGGGCGTAGTCGGGGTAGCGACGCGGCATGCCCTGGACGCCGAGGAAGTGCATCGGGAAGAAGATCGTGTTCACGCCGACGAAAAACACCCAGAACTGGATGTGGCTGAGCAGCTCGGAGTGCCAGCGACCGGTCATCTTCGGGAACCAGTAGTAGAACCCGGCAAAGAGCGAGGTCACCGCGCCCAGCGACAGCACGTAGTGGAAGTGGCCCACGACGTAGTAGGTGTCCTGGAGGTTGTCGTCGATGCCGCCGTTCGCCAGCACGACGCCGGTGACGCCGCCCATGGTGAACAGGAAGATGAAGCCGATTGCCCAGACCATCGGCGACTTGAACTCGATCGAGCCGCCCCACATCGTCGCGATCCACGAGAAGATCTTGATGCCGGTGGGGACTGCGATGACCATGGTCGCCGCGGTGAAGTACATCTTCGTGTTCACGTCGAGGCCAGTGGTGTACATGTGGTGCGCCCACACGATGAACCCGACGACGCCGATCGCGACCATCGCGTAGGCCATGCCGAGGTAGCCGAACACCGGCTTCTTCGAGAAGGTCGAGATGATCTGGCTGATGATGCCGAAGCCCGGCAGGATCATGATGTAGACTTCGGGGTGGCCGAAGAACCAGAACAGGTGCTGGTAGAGGATCGGGTCACCGCCGCCGGCAGCGTCGAAGAAGGTCGTGCCGAAGTTGCGGTCGGTCAGCAGCATGGTGATCGCGGCGGCGAGAACCGGCAGCGACAGCAGCAGCAGGAACGCGGTGACCAGCACCGACCACACGAACAGCGGCATCTTGTGCAGGGTCATGCCCGGCGCGCGCATGTTGAAGATGGTGGTGATGAAGTTGACCGCGCCGAGGATCGAGCCCGCACCGGCGAGGTGGAGCGAGAAGATCGCGAAGTCGACCGCCGGACCGACCGAGCCGGAGGTCGAGAGCGGGGCATAGACCGTCCAGCCGGTGCCCGCGCCGTTGCCGGTGCCGCCCGGGAAGAAGGCCGAGAGCATCAGCGAGCAGAAGCCCGAGAAGGTCAGCCAGAACGACACGTTGTTCATGCGCGGGAAGGCCATGTCGGGCGCGCCGATCATGATCGGCACGAACCAGTTGCCGAAGCCGCCGATGATCGCGGGCATGACCATGAAGAACACCATGATCAGGCCGTGCGCGGTGATCAGCACGTTCCACAGGTGGAGCTGCTGGTCGAAGCTCGGGTTCTTTTCGCCCAGGAGCTGGGCGAAGTAGCCGAGGTACTGGATCCCCGGCTGCGCCAGTTCGGCGCGCATCATGCCCGAGACCGCGCCGCCGATGAGCCCCGCGAAGATCGCGAAGATCAGGTAGAGCGTCCCGATGTCCTTGTGGTTGGTCGACATGAACCAACGCGCGAAGAAGCTCGGCTTGTGGTCATGATCGTGGGCATCGTCGTGATGCGCCACGAAGGTTTCGTGATCGGCTGGAATGGAAGCCATGGCTTGCGAACCTCGTCCTTGTATCTCTTACGCGGCCGGGGCGGCCGAAGCGTCCGCCGCGGGAGCGGCAGGCGCGGTCGCGGCGGCAGGCGTGACGGCGGGGGCGGCAGGAGCCGCGGCGGCGCCACCGACGGTGCCGCCCTGGGCCTTGACCCACGCCTCGAACTTGGGACGCGGCAGGGCCTCGACGACGATCGGCATGTAGCCATGGCGAGCGCCGCACAGTTCCGAGCACTGGCCGTAGTAGACGCCCGGCTCGTTGATGATCAGGACCTTCTCGTTGATCCGGCCCGGCACGGCGTCGAGCTTGAACCACAGCGAAGGCACCGCGAACGAATGGATCACGTCCGAACCGGTGGTCTGCAGGCGGATCGGCTCACCCACAGGAACGACCATGCGGGCATCGGCCGCGAGGTGCGGCGGCTCGCCGCGCTTGAGGGCCTCTTCCTCGGGCAGCATGTTCGAGATGACCTCGAACCCGCCGTTGTCGGGGTAGGTATAGCCCCAGTACCACTGGTAGCCGGTGACCTTGACGGTCAGCGCGCCCTTGGGCGCGGGCTTGTACTGCTGGGCGAGCAGGCGGATCGAGGGGACCGCGATCACCACCAGGATCAGCACCGGGACGAGCGTCCAGATCACTTCGATCAGGGTGTTGTGGCTGGTCTTCGAGGCCGCCGGGTTGGCGCGGCGGTTGAAGCGCGCCATCACCACCAGCAGCAGCACGAGCACCAGGAAGGTGATCGCGACGATCACCGGAAACAGGATGTAGTCGTGCATCGCCAGGGCCTGCTTGCCGGTCGGCGAATACTGGTCCTGGAAGGTCATGCCGCCATCGACCGGCTGACCCTTGCCCGCGGTGGGCTTCATCGGCACGTAGGCGTCGGCGGCGGAGGCGGCCTTCGACGCTTCGGCTGCCGGCGTGGCAGCGGCCGCCGGAGCGGCGCTGGCGGAGACAGCCGGAGCGGGCGCGGCAGCCGTGGCTGCCATCGCCGCAGGGGCGAAGCTCAGCGCGGCAGCAAGGCCCAGGGTCCGGATCGCATTGCCCGCGAGGCGGGCGGTATCGGCAAGACTCATCGTCGAATGTTCCGCTTTTCCCTGATTTGCGCTGCGTCAAGGAGGCGCGCGCGCAACCCCTCTAATTCCTCGATTGGACCGGCCTATACGCGCCGTTGTCACAACCCTCAAGCGGCACGGGGCAGTTTTTTCGGGCAGCCCGAAAGTGTATAAAAGGCTTGCCGCCGCAAGGGTGGCGGGCCATGGCGGCCCGTCTCTATAGTGACCCTGCCGCGACGATCGCGGCGCGTGATGGAAGCGCCATGTCCGAAGACGAAATCCTCGCCGAATTCCGGGCCAGCCAGGCCCTGCTGGAAGGCCATTTCCTGCTCTCCTCGGGCCGCCACAGCGCGCATTACCTGCAATGCGCGCGGGTTCTGATGGACCCGATGCGCGCCTCGCGGCTCGCCGCGGCGACCGCCGCCAAGATCCCGCGCGAGCTGCGCCAGCAGATCCAGAAGGTGGTCAGCCCGGCAATGGGCGGAGTGATCATCGGCCACGAAATGGGCCGCGCGCTGGGGGTCGAGGCGATGTTCGTCGAGCGCCCGACGGGCACCTTCGAACTGCGCCGCGGATTCGCCCTTAGTGAAGGTGACAGGGTGCTGATGGTCGAGGACGTCGTCACCACCGGCCTGTCGAGCCGCGAGGCAATCCGCGCGATCGAGGAAGCAGGCGGTCAGGTGATCGCCGCGGCCTCGCTGGTCGACCGTTCGGGCGGCAGCATCGACCTCGGCGTGCCGTTCTTCCCGCTCGTCGCGCTGAACTTCCCGACCTATGCGCCCGACGAAGTGCCGGCGGCGCTCGCGGCGACTCCCGCGGTCAAGCCGGGCAGCCGGGCGCAGGCGTGATGAGCGCGCCCTCGCCCGAGCGGTCGAGGCCCCATGCGTTGAGACTGGGCGTCAACATCGACCACGTCGCCACCATCCGCAACGCGCGCGGCGGGGATCATCCCGATCCGGTGCGCGCGGCGCAGATCGTCGCGGCGGTCGGCGGCGACGGCATCACCGCGCACCTGCGCGAGGATCGCCGCCACATCCGCGACGAGGACCTCGCCCGCATCCAGGCCGCGACCGACCTGCCGCTCAACCTCGAGATGGCGGCGACCGAGGAAATGCTGGCGATCGCGCTCAAGCATCGGCCGCACGCCGCCTGCATCGTGCCCGAGCGGCGCGAGGAGCGCACCACCGAAGGCGGGCTCGACGCCGCGGGGCAGCACAACCGGCTCGCGCCGATCGTCGCGCGCCTTGCCGACGCGGGCATCCGCGTGAGCCTGTTCATCGCGCCCGAGGCGCGGCAGATCGAGGCGGCGATGAAGCTGGGTGCGCCGGTGGTCGAACTGCACACCGGCGAATATGCCCATGCGACGGGCGAGGCGCGCGCGGTCGAGCTCAAGCGCATCGCCGACATGGCCGCGCTCGCCGCGCGCAACGGCATCGAGCCGCACGCGGGGCACGGCCTCACCTACGACAACGTCCAGGCGATCGCCGCCATCCCGCAAGTCGCCGAGCTCAACATCGGGCATTTTCTGGTCGGCGAGGCGATCTTCACCGGGCTGGAAGCCGCGGTCCGGCGGATGCGCGAGCTGATGGACGAGGCGCGGTGATCATCGGCCTGGGCTCCGACCTGTGCAACATCGAGCGCATCCAGGGCTCGCTCGACCGGTTCGGCGAGCGCTTCGAGAAGCGCGTGTTCACCTCCGCCGAGCGCGCCAAGGCGGCGCGGCGGCCGTTCACCAAGGCGGGTACGCTGGCCAAGCGCTTCGCCGCCAAGGAAGCGTTCTCCAAGGCGGTCGGCACGGGCTTCAAGGCCGGCGTGTTCATGAAGGACATCGGCGTGGTCAACGCCCCGTCGGGCGCGCCGACGCTCGCCCTGACCGGCGGCGCGGCGGCGCGACTCGCCGCGATCACGCCCGAGGGCCACGAAGCGATTGTCCACCTGACGCTGACCGACGACCACCCCTGGGCGCAGGCCTTCGTGGTGATCGAGGCGCGCGCGCTGAAGGCGCCTGCGTGAGCGAGGAGCAGGCTCCCCCGGCGCCGGCGCCCGCTTCCGGCCCCACAGCCGCGCCCGCCTCCGCGCCCGAGGCGGAAGAGGCGGCGGTCGACTGGTGGATCGAATTGCGCGGCCTTGCGCTGATGCTGCTCGCGGTGATCGCGTTCCATTCGTTCGTCGCCAAGCCGTTCTACATCCCGTCGGGCTCGATGATGCCCAACCTGCAGATCGGCGACCGGCTGGTGGTCTCGAAGTATCCCTACGGCTGGTCGTGGGTCTCGGCCTCGTTCCACGTGCTGCCGCGCTCGAGCACGCGCCTGCTGCCGCGCACGCCCGAGTACGGCGACATCGTCATCGTCGTGCCGCCCAACAGCGACGAGGACTACATCAAGCGGGTGGTCGCGCTGCCCGGCGACCGCATCGCGGTGGTGAACGGCCAGATCGTGCTCAACGGACGCAAGGTGCCGCAGGTGGTCGAACCGCCCCTCGAACTGCCGGTCGACCCGAACCAGCCGTGCGAGCCGGAGGAGTTCCCGGGGCTGCGTTTCCGCGCGGCGGACGGGCGGATGTTCTGCGAGCTGCCGATCCTGCGCGAGACGCTGCCCAACGGCGCGACCTACCGCGTGATCGACCACATGCGCCAGCCGCTCGACGACTATCCCGAGACGCTGGTGCCCGCAGGCCACGTCTTCGTGATGGGCGACAACCGCGACCATTCGGCTGACAGCCGCGCGCCGGTGGAAGAGCGGGGCCTCGGCGGCCCGGTGCCGCTATCGAGCGTGGGCGGGCGCGCCGAGTTCGTCACGCTGTCGCTCGACGGCAGCGAGGGCTGGAACCCGCTCAGCTGGTGGAAGGCCTTGCGCCCGGGCCGCGCGTGGACGAGACTGCGCCCGCAGATCGTGACGCCCCCGGGCAAGTGAGAAGGGCCCTGCAGCGATGAGCGATGACAGCGGCGCGGCGGTCCCCGTCGTGCCGACCCGAACCGGCCCCACCGACATCAGCGACGGGGTGGTCCGCGCCGAGGCGAAGAAGGCGGCGGTGTGGCTCGGCATGGCGGCGCTGATCGTGCTCGCGGTGTTCCTCGCCCAGCCGCTGATGGTGATCTTCGGCGGGGTGGTCTTCGCCGCGATGATCGACGGCGGCCAGCGGCTGCTGGGCCGCGTCCTGCCGGTGCCGCGGGGCCTGCGCATCGCCATCGTGCTGCTCGCCGGCGTAAGCTTCGCGGTCTGGCTGTTCTATTCGGCGGGCAACCAGATCGCGGCGCAGGCGAGCGAGCTGCCGACGATCGTCAGGACCCAGGCGCAACGCGCGCTCGACTGGGCGCACAGCCGCGGCATGCTGATGGAGCAGGCCGACTTCTCGCGCGTGGCCGAACAGGTCATCGGCGGGGTCGGACCGGTGACGCGGGCGCTGGGCGGGATCTTCGGCGGCTTCACCACCGCCTTCCTGATCGCGATCCTGGGGATCTACTTCGTGCTCGAGCCCGACATCTACCAGCGCGGCTTTGCCTGGATGCTGCCGCTCGAGAACCGCGAGCGCTTCCACGGCACCGCGCAGAAGATGGGCCGCTCGTTGCGCATGCTGCTGTTCGGCCGGCTGATCGGGATGACCGTGGAGGGCATCGCGACCTGGATCGCGCTGGCGGTCTACGGCGTGCCGATGGCGGCGCTGCTCGGCATCCTGACCGGTCTGCTCGCCTTCCTGCCCAACATCGGCGCGCCGATCTCGGGCCTGCTGATGGTGATGGTCGGCTTTTCGGGCGGCACCGCGATGGGCGTCTATTGCATCGTCGTCTATTTCGTCGTCCAGACCGTCGACGGAAACGTGATCGTGCCGATGGTGGCCAAGCGCACCGCCGACCTCGCGCCCGCGCTGGTGCTCGGCGCGCAGCTGATCTTCGGGGTGCTGTTCGGCATCCTCGGGCTTGCGCTGGCCGACCCGATCGTGGCGATGCTCAAGATCGCGCTCGAGCGTCAGGCCGAGCGCAACAAGGAAGTGGCGGCGGCGGACGGCTGAACGATGGCGCGCAAGTTTCTCTACGGTGTGGTCCTGCTGGTGGTGATGGCGCTCGTCGCCGCGCTGGTCATGCGCGTCTATTCGAAGGAGCTGACCCGCTTCGCCTTCGTGCCGCGCGGGGCCTTCGAGGCGCTGGGGCCGCTTCCCGCCGATTACTACAAGCGCAGCGAGGCGTGGATCTCGCGCCCCGGGGTGATCGACGACCCGGCACTCTGGATGCCCGACGGGACCGCGCGCATGCCGCCGGGGCCGGCGCCGGTGTTCTTCGCCCATCCGACCAGCTACCTCGCCCGCGATCACTGGAACGCGCCGCTGGACGACAAGGATTCGCGCTTCCGCGCCGATCTGTTCGTGCGCGGCATGGCGAGCGCGTTCAACGGCGCGGGACCGGTCTATGTCCCGCGCTACCGCCAGGCCGCCTTCGGCGCGTTCCTGACCACCAAGCCCGAGGCGCGGCGTGCGCTCGACATCGCACAGGGCGATCTGGCGCAGGCGTTCGACGCCTTCGTCGCGCAGGTTCCGCCCGATGCGCCGATCGTCATCGCCGGCCATAGCCAGGGATCGCTGCACCTGCTGCGAATCCTGCGCGACAAGGTCCGGGGCAAGCCGCTCGCGCAGCGCATCGTCGCGGTCTACCTGGTCGGCTGGCCGGTCTCGGCGGCGCGGGACCTGCCCGAGCTGGGCCTGCCGGCCTGCACCCGGCCCGACCAGACCGGATGCGTCGCGAGCTGGATGAGCTTTGCCGAGCCGGCCGACCCGACGCTGCTGCTCGAGGCATGGCGCGCCCAGCCGGGGCTCGACGGCAAGCCGCGCGACAAGGAGCCGGCGCTGTGCTTCAACCCGCTGACCGGCCGGATCGGCGGGTCCGCCCCCGCCTCGGCCAATCTCGGCACGCTGGTGCCGGCGCGCGACCTCAAGTCCGGGCGCATCGTCGCGCAGGCGGTGCCGGCGCGGTGCGAGGCGCAGACCGGCCTGCTGATGCTCGGCGACCCGCCCGAGATGGGGACCTTCGTGCTGCCGGGCAACAACTACCACATCTACGACATCCCGCTGTTCTGGACCAACCTGCGGGCCGACATCGCCCGGCGCGAGGCCGCCTGGCTCGCCGCGCGGGGCCGCCAATGATCACCACGTCGGCGCGCGACCTGCGCGAGGCGCTGCCCGAAGGCGGCGTACTGCTCGGGCTCGACACCGGGACCAAGACCATCGGCGTGGCGCTGTGCGACGCCGGCTGGCGCTTCGCCACGGCGGGCAAGACGATCGTGCGGCGCAAGTTCACACAGGACAAGGGCGTGCTCAAGGAGCTGATCGCGGAGCGTGGCGTGGTCGGCATCGTCATGGGCCTGCCGCTCAACATGGACGGCAGCGAAAGCCCGCGCAGCCAGGGCGCGCGGGCGATGGCGAAGAACCTGGAAGACATCGGCCTGCCGATCCTGCTGTGGGACGAACGCTGGACCACGCAGGCCGCCGAGCGCGCGATGATCGAGCAGGACTTCAGCCGCGCCAAGCGCGCCGAGCGGATCGATTCGCACGCCGCCGCGCTGATCCTCCAGGGCGCGATCGACGCGATGGCGGGCGCGGCGTTCTGAGAGTTTAGTCGATCGATTAAATTCTTGCCAAGGCCGCCCGTCCAGCGCAGGAAACGGGGATGGCAGAGGATCGGGAACACGCCGCGTTCGTCGCGCGGATGATCAAGGAAGAGAACTTCGACCCGCAGCGGTGGGCGAAGATGATCAACTTCCGCGGGCACAGCGGTTTCCTCGGCATGCAGTACGTGGCGCACGGCGACGACTGGATCGAACTCGCCGTGCCCTGGCGCGAGGACCTGGTGGGCGACCCCGAAACCGGGGTGATGGCCTCTGGCCCGATCATCAGCCTGCTCGACAACGCGACGTCGATGTCGTCGGCGGCGCGGATGAAGAAGTTCCGCCCGCAGGTGACGCTCGACCTGCGCATCGACTACGTCCGCGCCGCTGTCCCCGGCCGCACCATCGTGGCGCGCGCGGAGTGCTACCAGACGACGCGGAGCATGGCCTTCGTGCGCGGGATCGCCCACGATGGCGACCTGACCGACCCCGTCGCGCATGCCGCCGGCATCTTCATGCTGGTCGAGGCGCCGCAATTCATGAAAGCCAAGTGATGGTCGCGCTGCCGCCCTATGCCCTGTCGATGGGCATGTTCACCGATCACGACGAGAATGGCGCGCCGGTCATCGCGATGGACTTTTCCGAGCGCAACACCGGCCGCCCCGGCTATCTCCACGGCGGCGCGATCGGCGGGCTGCTCGAGATGGCGGGCTTCGCCACGCTCCACGCGCACCTCGAGCGCGAGGGGATCGACGCACAGGTGCGCCTGAAGCCGGTCAACATCAGCATCGAATTCCTGCGCGGCGGCCTGCCCGAGCGCATCTTCGCCACCGGAGAAGTCGTGCGCGCAGGGCGCCGCGTGGCGAACGTGCGGGTCGAAGCCTGGCAGGCCGACCGGACCAAGCCGGTGGCGAGCTGCTGGATGAATTTTCTCATTGCGCCGAAGAAGGTGGCGGCGGAATAGGGCTGCCCTGCCCATCGGGACAGAGGCTCCCGGGTACGCCGACAAATCCGAACGACCGGTTACGCCCAGTTGCGGACGTTCTCGCCCATCCTCCCCTGGCAGGGGAGGGGGACCGCCCGAAGGGTGGTGGAGGGGTAACGGCGAACGCGACCGTTCGCGTGTGGCGGCTACCCCTCCGTCGCCTCATGCGAGGCGACACCTCCCCTGTCAGGGGAGGATGATGCGGGACAGAGCGCACGTCCGCTTTCCACCAATCCCGGCCGTTCCGCTCACGACTGAACTTGTCCACGCTGGCTAGTCCGGCAACCGCAGTTCCACGACCAGGCCCACAGCATCGGCCCCCGCCGGCAACCGCGCCGCATCGGCCCTGGCCCGCGCCAGCACGGCCTGCGGCACGCCAACCGGCGCGATCACTGCGTCGGCCTGGCCCAGCAGACGCGCTTCGCGCAAGGTCAGGTCGTCGGGATCGAGGCTGCGCAGGGTGATGACATGGCGCGCGACCGTGCTGCCTCCCGCGCCTTCGAGCCATTGCGCGACCGCATCGGCGCCCACCTCGCGGAACGGGTCGAGCGCGCCGCCTTCTTCCAGCGCGGCGTCGAGCGCGCGGCGGCGGTCGCTGCCGGTGGGGAAACGCACCTTGAGCGCAGCCCGCGCAGCGTAGAGGGCTTCGGCCAGCCGCCCCAGTCCTTGTGGGAGCAGGCGCTCGAGCCGCAGACGGACGGCCTTGGCGAGGCCCGCCGAGGTTCCCGCCGTGCCCACGGCGATGATCACGGGATCGCGGTCGACGATCGAGGGCGTGGTGAAATCGCACAATGCGGGGCGGTCGACGACGTTGACCAGCAGCCCGGCGCAGCGCGCGCGGATCGCATCGGCTTGCGCGGAGGCCTCATCCTCGTGCGCGATGAAGGCGAGCCGCGCGCCCTTGTCGATGCCTTCGGCAAGATCGTCGAGCACCAGCGCCCCGGCGCGCAGGACGAGGCGGCGCTTGGCCTCGGCCGCCTCGCCCTGCCCCAGCACCACGACCGGCTGGCCGGACAGGCGATGGAACAGGGGCAGGCTGCTGAGCATGTCAGGCAAGCCAGTCGGGCACGCGTTCGGCGGCAAGGATGGTCGCCGGCTCGATGCGGTCGGCGACGACCGCCCACTTGTCGCCATCGACCATGACTTCGGGGACGAGCGGTCGCGAGTTGTAGGTGTTGGCCATCGTCGCGCCATAGGCCCCCGCGGTGCGGAACACGGCGAGGTCGCCACGCTTCACGGTGTCGATTTCGCGGGCCATGGCGAAGGTATCGCTCGATTCGCAGATCGGGCCGACGATGTTGGCGGTGAAGGTTTCGCCCGTGGGCTCGACCGCGGCGAAATCGTGCCAGGCGTCGTAGAGCGCGGGCCGGGCGAGATCGTTCATCGCCGCGTCGACCACGACCCAGGGGTTGGTCGCGCCTTCCTTGACGCGGACGACGCGGGTGACGAGCACGCCGGTGTTGCCGGTGATGACGCGGCCCGGCTCGAACATCAGCGTGACGCCCCAGTTGCCGGTCACGCGCGCGACCATCGCGGCATAGTCCTGCGGCTGCGGGAAGACCTCGCCCGCCTTGTAGGGCACGCCGATCCCGCCGCCGAGGTCCATATGGGTGACCTCGAAGCCCGCCGCGCGGATCTCCTGCATCAGCCCGCCGACCTTGGTGAAGGCGGCCTCGAGCGGTTCGAGGCTGGAGAGCTGGCTGCCGATGTGGAGCGCGAGCGCCCGCATCCGCAGGCCTTCGGTGCGGCTCAGCCGCGCATAGATCGCGGCGGCGCGGTCGTAGGGCACGCCGAACTTGTTCTCGGCCTTGCCGGTCGAAATCTTGCCATGGGTGCCGGCGTCGACGTCGGGGTTGACGCGCAGCGCGCAGGCCGCGGTCTTGCCGAGGCGGCGGGCGATCTCGGCAAGCTCGAGCCCCTCTTCCTCGCTTTCGAGGTTGAACTGGCCGCACCCGGCCTCGAGCGCGCGGACCATTTCGGCCTCGGTCTTGCCGACGCCCGAAAAGACGATGCTGTCGGGCGCCATGCCGGCAGCGAGCGCGCGCTCGAATTCGCCGATGGAGACGACATCGGCGCCGTAGCCTTCGGCGGCGAGCACCTTGAGCACCGCGAGGTTGGGGTTCGACTTGACCGCGAAGGCGATCCGCGCCGAGGGCAGGACGGAGAGCGCATCGCGGAACACGCGGGCATGGCGGGTCAGCGTGGCGCGCGAATAGACATAGACCGGCGTGCCGATTTCGGCGGCGATCAGCGGCAGGGGCACGTCTTCGGCGTGGAGCACGCCGACGACCGGGTGGAAGTGGTCCATCTTGGAAACCTTGAAGAAGATCAGTCCTGGGGCGGCAGGTTGAAGGGATCGTCGGCCCTGTCCTGCGAACGGCTGCGCAGCTCGACGCTGCGTTCGGGATTGGCCTGCACCGGCACGCGCAACAGGTCGTCCGGGTCGGGCTTGTCCGCCCGGCCGTAGGGCGCCGGCGGCAGCACCTGGCCGGCGACCGGTTTGAGCTCGCGGCGGTTGCCGCAGGCCGACAGCGCAAGGCCCAGGATGCCCAGCAACAGGATCGAGCGGGTGCGCGGCGCAGCCATGGCGTTCAGTCCTCCAGCCCCAGCGCGGCGCGCGCCTCGGCGACCCTCTTCCTTACCTCGGCGGGCGCGGTTCCGCCATGGCTGGCGCGCGCGGCGACGCTCGCCTCGACCGACAGCGCGGCAAAGACCCGCTCGTCGATGCGCGGATCGATCGCCCGCAGGTCGGCGAGCGGCAGTTGGTCGAGCGCGACGCCCCGACTTTCGGCAAGCTTCACGGCGGAGCCGGTGATGTGGTGCGCCTCGCGGAAGGGGATATTTGCCTGCCGCACCAGCCAGTCGGCAAGGTCGGTCGCGGTGGCATAGCCGAGTTCCGCGGCGGCGCGCATGCGGTCGGTGCGGAACTTCGCCTCGGCGACCATCCCGGTCATCGCCGCGATCGACAGCGCGAGCAGGCCGGCCGCCTCGAACACCGGCGGCTTGTCGTCCTGCATGTCCTTCGAATAGGCCAGCGGCAGGCCCTTCATCGTGATCATCAGGCTGGTGAGGCAGCCGACGATCCGGCCCGCGTGGCCGCGCACCAGTTCGGCGGCATCGGGGTTCTTCTTCTGCGGCATGATCGAGCTGCCGGTCGAGAGGCTGTCGGGCAGCGTGACGAAGCCGAAGGGCTGGCTCGCCCAGATGATGAACTCTTCCGCCAGGCGCGAAAGGTGGAGCGAGCATTGCGCCGCGGCCATCAGGTAATCGAGCGCGAAATCGCGGTCCGAGACCGAATCGAGGCTGTTGTCGGTCGGCCCGTCGAAGCCCAGCGCCTCGGCCGTGCGGAAGCGGTCGATGGGAAAGCCGGTGCCGGCGAGCGCCGCGGCGCCCAAGGGGCTGCGGTTCATCCGCTTGCGCGCATCGGCAAGGCGCGAGCGGTCGCGAGCGGCCATCTCGTAATAGGCCATCAGGTGATGGCCGAGCGTGACCGGCTGCGCGGTCTGGAGATGGGTGAAGCCGGGCATGATGCTGTCGGCATGGTCCCCGGCGCGCTCGACCAGCGCGGCCTGGAGCTGGCGCAGCCCCGCATCGGCCTGGTCGATGGCGTCGCGCACCCACAGGCGGAAGTCGGTCGCGACCTGGTCGTTGCGGCTGCGCGCGGTGTGCAGGCGTCCGGCGACCGGGCCGATCAGCTCGGCGAGCCGGCTTTCGGTGGTCATGTGGATGTCCTCGAGATCCCAGTTCTCGGGGACGCCGTCGGCTTCGTATTCGGCCGCGACCCGGTCGAGCCCGCCGGCGATCAGCTCGGCATCCTCGGACGTGACAATGCCTTGCGCGGCGAGCATGCCCACGTGGGCCTTTGACGCGGCAATGTCCTGCCGCCACAGCGCCTTGTCGAAGGGTATCGAGGCGTTTATCTCGCGCATGATGGCCGAAGGGCCGGCGGCGAAGCGCCCGCCCCACATCTGGTTGGAGCCCGAATTGCCGCTCATCTCGCTACGTTCGCCCGCCTTGCTGATGCTGCCCCTCGCGCTGGGGATCGCCGGGTGCGATAGGCAAAGCCCTCCCCCTTCGCAACCGTCGAGCGGCGCTGCGACCGAGGAAAGCGCGCAAGCCCCCGGCCAGGGTGGCGAGCAGGGCTTCAACGGCACGCTCGACATTGCCAACCGCGGCGCGGCCATGCCCGACTTCGCGTTCCAGGACACCGCCGGCAGGACGCTGCGCAGCGCCGAGCTGAAGGGCAAGCCGGTGCTCGTCAACCTGTGGGCGACCTGGTGCGGCCCGTGCGTGCTCGAGATGCCGATGCTCGACGCGCTTGCCGGCAAGTACCCGGGCAAGCTGCGGGTGGTGACGATCTCGCAGGACATGAGCCAGCCGGAGAAGGTCAAGGCGCTCTTCGCCGAAAAGAAGTTCGCCCACCTCGAGACCTGGCTCGACCCCGAGAACCAGCTGGGCTTCCATTACAACACCGGCATGCTGCCGACGAGCGTGCTCTACGACGCCCAGGGACGCGAGGTGTGGCGGATGATCGGTTCGCACGACTGGTCGAGCGCGCGCACCACCGCCCTGCTCGGCGACGTGCTCGGCGGGTAGAGGCGGGCAGAGCTCCGGGCAGAGCTGCTGCCCCGGGCGGCGTTCGCCACGGGACTGCAACATCAGCGCCATAAGCGCGGCGGACAACCCTCCTCCGACCAGCCGGTGCCCGATGCAGACCCTGACCACGCCCCCGCCCACCAGCGACGACATTTCCTGGCTGATCGGCCTGTTCCAGCAAGGTCCGCTCGAGCAGTTCCTCGAGGCGGCGGCCAGCTTTTCCGAGCGCTGGCCGCACGACGGCGCGGCGCAGGACGTGCTCGGCGCGCTCTACGGCGCGGCGGGCCGGTTCGACCTTGCCGTACCGGCGCTCGCGACGGTGGCGATGGCCCGGCCGCGCGATGCGCAGGCGCATCTCGTGCTGGGCGCGGCGCTGCAGCAGCTCGACCGGCACGAGGAAGCGCTGGTGGCGCTGGCCAACGCGGGCAAGGCGGCGGGCGACGACGCGGCGACGCGGCACGAAGCCGAGGCCCTGCGCGGCGTCTCGCTCCACGCGACCGGGCGCTTCGACGAGGCGGTTTCGGCGCTGCGCGCCGTGGTCGAGGCCGATCCCGGCAATGTCGCTGCGCGCAACAACCTCGCCATCAGCCTGCAGGCGCTGGGCCGTGCCGACGAATCGATCGAGGTGCTGCGCGCGGCGCTGGCGCTGGAGCCCGACCACGTCGAGGCGCTGACCAACCTTGCCACCGGCCACGAGCTGCGCGGCGACGTCGAACAGGCGCTCGCCGCGCTCAACCAGGCGATCACTCGCGCGCCGAGCGATGCCGACCTCTACGAGCGGCTCGGCGGCATCCTGCTCGACAACGGCGATCTTGAGCGCGCCGAGGATGCGCTCGAACAGGCGCTTGCGCTCGATTCGACCCGGATCGAGGCGCTCAACCGGCTGGGCATGGTCCAGCACCACAAGGGCGACGTCGGGCGCGCGCTCGCCTGTTTCGAACTGGCGACGGTCCAGGCCGGCGCGCAGTCCGAACATCTCGGCACGCTCCACGCCAACCGCGGCTATGCGCTGATGGACCTGGGCGAGAACGAAGCGGCGATCGCGGCGCTGGAACACGCCATCGCGCTGCGCGACGATCCCGACTTCGACCGCGCGCAGAAGATCCGCACGCAGATGCAGATCGCCGACTGGCGCGCGCTCGACGACTATGCCGCCCATGCCGACACTCTCGGCATGGGCAACGCGCCGGTCTCGCCCGGTTCGCTGCTGGCGATCGACGACGACCCGGCGCGCCAGGCCGCGCGCGCCGCGCTCTATGCGCGCAAGTGGTCGGTGCGCGTCGCCGATCCGGTCAACCCGCCGGCAGCCGCGGACGGACGCATTCGCATCGGCTATTTCTCCGGCGACTTCCACGACCATGCGACGATGCACCTGATGGCGGGCACGTTCCGCACGCACGACCGCAGCCGCTTCGAGATCACCGCCTATTCCTATGGCTCGAACCCCGGCGGCGCGGTGCGCGAGACGCTGGCGGGCCAGGTCGACCGGCTGGTCGAGGTCGGCGGCATGGGCGATGCCGAGGTCGCCGCGCTGGCGCGCGCGCACGGGCTCGACATCGCGGTCGACCTCAAGGGCTATACCTACCAGGGCCGCACCGCGATCTTCGCGCATCGGCCCGCGCCGGTGCAGCTGAGCTGGCTCGGCTTTCCCGGCACCAGCGGCGCGCCGTTTCTCGACTACCTCGTCGCCGACGCCACGGTGGTGCCGAAGCCCGAGCGGGCGCACTACAGCGAGCGGCTGATCGTGCTGCCGGGCAGCTACCAGCCCAACGACGATGCCCGCGCGATTGCGCCGCACGCCCCGGCCCGCGCCGAGCTGGGCCTGCCCGAGCAGGGCTTCGTGTTCTGCTGCTTCAACAGCCTCTACAAGATCGGCCCGCGCGAGTTCGACATCTGGATGCGGCTGCTCAGCGCGGTCGAGGGCAGCGTGCTGTGGCTGCTGCGCCCAGAACCGGCTGCCGAAGCCAACCTCGCGCGCGAAGCGGAGCGGCGCGGGATCGATCCGGCGCGGCTGGTCTATGCCGACTGGGCGGCGCCGGCCGACAACCTTGCGCGCCTCGCCCGCGCCGACCTGTTCCTCGATACGTTCGCCTACAACGCCCACACCACCGCCAGCGATGCGCTGTGGGCGGGGGTGCCGCTGGTGACGCGCCCGGGCCGCGCCTTCGCCGCACGCGTCGCGGCGAGCCTGCTCCACGCGGTCGGGCTGCCCGAGCTGATCGCGCCGGACGACGTCGCCTACGAGGCGCTGGCGCTCGATCTCGCGCGCGATCCGGCGCGGCTGGCGCAGGCGCGAGCAAGGCTTGCCGCCAACCGCACGACCACGCCGCTGTTCGACACCGCGGGCCATACCGCGGCGCTCGAACGGGCCTATGTCGCGGTCCACGAGCGGCGCCTGGCCGGCCTGCCGCCCGAGGATGTCTCGCTCGCCTGATCCTCAGGCAATCTCGGCGTTGTCGACGACGATGTTGGCCCCCGAGACGTGCTTGCCGTCGTCGCTGGCGAGGTAGAGCACCATGTTGGCGATATCGACCGGCTGGCCCATACCCTGGAGGTGGGTGTGGCCGCCGGTGCCCTCGCCGTCCTCGGGCAGTTCGGCCAGCGCCTGCGCGGTCATCGGGGTGACGATGCTGCCCGGCGCTATCGAATTGCAGCGGATGCGGTAGCCCTGCTCCTTGCAGTGGATCGCGATCGAGCGGGTCATGCCGATGATCCCGGCCTTGGCCCCGGCATAGGCGGGGATCGCGCTCATCCCCTTCATCCCGCCGATCGAGGCGAGGTTGATGATCGAGCCCGATCCGTCGCGGCTCATGTGCGGGATCGCCGCCTGGCAGCCGAGGAAGGTGCCGTCGAGCATCACGTCGATCTGCAGCTTGTAGTCGGCGTAAGGGAGCACCTCGATATTGCCGAAGCGGACGATGCCGGCGTTGTTGACCAGCGTGTCGAGCCGGCCATAGGCCCTGAGCGTCTCGGCGACGACTTCGTGCCAGCGCGCCTCGTCGCGCACGTCCTGTTCGAGGAACAGCCCACCGACTTCCGCCGCGACCGCGCGGCCCTGGTCGGCCTGCATGTCGGTAAGCACCACCTTGGCGCCTTCGCGCGCCAGCACGCGCGCATCCTCGGCGCCCAGCCCCGAGGCGGCGCCGGTGATCAGCGCGACCCTGCCATCCATCTTGCCCATAGTCCTGTCGTTCCTCGTTGCGTTGCGTTGCGTTGTGTTGCGTTGCGTCGGTTGCGATTGAAGGCGCCGCGTCACGCCGGCCAGGTCAGCGTCACCCGGCGCAGCGCGCCGACGATGCCCGGCACCGGCGAAAGATCGGCGTCGGCGCCGAGCGCGAAGTCGGGAATCCGGCGCAGCCATTCCTCGAGCGTGATCGCGACTTCCTTGCGCGCCAGTTCCTGTCCTGGACACATGTGCGGGCCGCTGCCGAAGGCCGAATGCGGCGCGCGGCGGCGGGCGAAGTCGATCGCCAGCGGATCGGGATTGAGCGTTTCGTCGAGACCGTGGACCTGCGTCGGGATGCAGATCATCTCGCCCGCCTTGAGCGGGACGCCGTGGAAATCGGCAATGTCGTGGCGCACTTCGCGGGCGATCGTGACGAGGCCGAAGCGGCGGAAGAACTCGTTCACGGCGGGCATCAGGTTGCCGCCCATGGCGCGCAGTTGCGCCCGCAGCGCGCCATCGCGCGCCAGCTCGACGATGACGAAGCCGAGGAAGTTGACCACCGTGTCCACCCCGGCGATCAGCACCTGGGTCGAAAGCTTGAGCGCCTCGTCGCGGGTCATGCGGCGATCGAGCCCGGGCATCTGCGCTGCCATCATCGCGCTCAGCATGTCCTCGCCGGGCTGGGCGCGGCGTTCGTCGACCAGCGGGGCGAGGCGATCGAAGAAGGCCTGCCGTGCATCGTCGAAGCTCATGTCCATGCCCGGCCGGGTCATGCACGAGGCCCAGTGGCGGATCGTCGGCGCCTCGCTTTCGGGCAGGCCGACCATGGCGAGGAACACGCGGATCGGGAAGATTTCGGCATAGCGCGCGGTGAAGTCGCAGCCGCCGTCGGCGACGAATCCCTCGATCAGCTCGATCGCGGTCCGGCGGATGCCCTCGTCCAGCCCGCGCACGGTGGCGGGATTGAGGTGGGCGTTGAGCAGCACGCGGTAGGGGCGGTGCTCGGGCGGGTCGATCGTCGTCGGGATCAGGCCGTGGCCCTCGCCGACCGAGCGTGGCAGCACGATCACCCGCGAGGAAAAGCGTTCGGCGTCGGACTGCACGTCGCGCAGCGCTTCGCCCGAGAGCGCGATCCAGTGCCCTTCGTTGCGCGGCGTCCAGACGACGGCCGGGCTGCTTGCCTGAAGGTCGCGCCAGGCGCGGTGAAAGCCGAGCTCGGCGATGCGCGGCGGCGCATAGACGTCGACGTCGACGAGGTGCCCGGCAGGCACGTGCGACGGCGGGGACGGATCATGCGGCGCAAGGGTTGCCATGTCACTCTCCCGGGGTGCGGCCCATCTGTCGCGTGCGGCAGCGTGCCGGGCCGAGGCACCTGCGCCGGGGGCAGGAGGTCATGAAACGCACAGGCCCACAACGGTCAAATTGGAGAGGGGCGACGATGCCGGACCGGAGTGCGCGGCGGCGCCAAAAAGCGCCCCGGCCGGACGAACCGGCCGGGGCCAGGGAGGATTGCGTCGCCCGTTGCGGGCAAAGGTCGCGCCAGGGCTTCGGGCAATGCATCGTCATGCCGGTTTCCCCTCCGAGGGGGCCGGGCCGTGACCGCCGTTCACCCCATCTGCGGACAATAAAAGTCCGATCGGATGGTTTTTTGCGCGCAGAGCGCCCCCACGCAAACTATGCCTTTGATCAGGTAGCCGTTGCGCACCATCGTGCGCTGTTGCAGGACATGGGCAGGAGGGCCGCGGTCGCATGGCGAGATCGACGATGCAGCAACGGATGCTGGGCGCGCTGCGCCCGGCCGATCTCGAGGCCGAACCCGAGCGCTGGCAACAGCAGAAGAGCACGCGCACGCGGCTGCGCATCGTCGAGGCGGCGATCGCCTGCCTGCTCGGCGGCGGCTACGCCGGGCTCACCACCCACCGCATCGCCGCGCACCTCGGCATCTCGCGCGGGGCGATGCAGCATCATTTCCCGACGCGCGACGACCTCGTCGCCGCCGTCGTCGAGCATGTCTTCTACGCACGGATGCGGCTGTTCCTCGACGATTACCTCTCCGGCATCGCGCAGGCGGGCGAGGACAACCTCGTCGAGATCGCCACTGCCGCGCACTGGCGCAGCATGCAGAGCGAGGAATATGCCGCTTATGTCGAACTCGCGGTCGCGGCCCGCAGCGACGCCGCATTGCGCGCGGTGTTCGAGCCGGCGGCGCGGCGCTACGACGAGGTCTGGGTCTCGGAAATGATCGAGAGCTTCCCGCAGTGGCGCGCGCGCTGGGAGGCGATGAAGCTCGCCAGCGATTTCGTCACCTGCGCGCACCTTGGCATGCTGCTGCAGCGCCCGACCTTCGGCGATGCGCGCATCGAACAGCTCAACGGCCTCGTCTCGGACGTCGTGCGCGGGCTCTACCACGCCTGAGCGGGGCGGTCAGGAATGCTCGGCCGCCTGCGCGACCGGAGCGGCGCTGCGGCGCAGCGCGACGATCAGCACGCCAGCCAGCGCGATCGCGGCGCCCAGCAGCATCCGCGCATCGAGCCGGTCATGCGTGACGAGGTAGCCGAGCGCGATCGTCGCGAGCGGGGTCAGCAGCGTGAGCGGCGCGATCAGGTTCGCCTCGTAGCGCTTGATCAGCCCGTAGTAGGCGGTGTGCGCGCCGACCGAGACGATCAGCGCCGAGAACGCCACCGCGGCGACGAAGCGCCAGCCGTGCGCCAGCGCGAGCGCGAGCTGGTCGTGTTCGAACTGCCAGGAAAACAGCGCGAGCGGCAGCAGCGAGGTCAGCCCGACCCAGGCCTGCAGCCGGATCGCCGGGACTTCCTCCATCTGCTTCATCAGCACCGCGCCGAGCGACCCCGCGAAGGCCGCGGCGAGAATGTAGAGCACCCCGGGCGACAGCCGCAGCCCGGGCTGCCACACGACGATCAGCACGCCTGCCAGCGCCAGCGTGATGCCCAGGCCCCGGCGCCAGTGGATCCGCTCGCCGAGCATCAGCACCGACAGCAGCGTGGTGATCGGCACGCTCGATTGCACGACGATCGCCGCCATCGACGGCGTTACTGTGCGCAGGCCGAGGAACAGCACGGCGAAGTTGCCCCCGCCCATCAGCATGCCGACGATTATCATCCGCCAGGCCGGCCGCGGCATCGGCAGCAGCCAGGGCAGCGTCGCCAGCATCACCACCGCAAAGCGCACCGCGGCGAAGAACAGCGGCGGCACCATCCATTCCCCCACGACGATCCGGCTGAGCACGTTGCTCATCGCCCAGATCACGCAGACGACCACCAGCAGGAGAAAATCGCGCAGTCGCATCGGAACTCGGGCCACCTCGCCGCTGGAATTGCCTGGGCGCTTAACTACCCGGCGGTCGTTGCGCAAACCCTAGCTGGCGCCACAGGGCGATTGACCTTGGCCCCGGCCGCTGGTTCGATCGGCAGCGCGCGCGGGCAAGGCGCCCGCGAACTACGATGAACGGTTGCCAACCGCGCGTTCAGCGATCTGCCGGGATCGGTGCGGCAGACCATGCAAAGCCGGACCAGCGGATGGCCGGCAAGGAGTGGGACCATGAAAGCAGACAAGCGTACGATCACCGCGCTCGCCACACTCGCGCTGGGCATGGGCCTTGCCCCTGCGGCGCGGGCGCAATCGCAGGACTGGTGGAACCAGCGCCATTGGGGCGGCCCCGGTTGGGGCGGCGACAATCGCCCGGGAAGCGTCTATGCGCCCGGAGAGCGCGACCGCATCCTGGTCGAGCGGACCTGCAACGGCCGGTTCATGGCCGTCATCAACCAGCGGATCGACCGCGAGCGGCAGTACGGCCGCCTGCGCCGCGACGTGGCCGATCGCATGCGCTACGACCTGCGCCGGCTCGACGACCGCGGACGCCAGGCCTGCCGCTACCGCGACTGGCGCGGCGCGCGCGACACCGGCGACCGCTTCATGCAGATCAGCCACGCCATCGACGCGGAAACCCGCCGCCGCCCCGACTATCGCTGGTAAGTGGGGCGCTGGTAAGCGCGGTAAAGTCGGGCGGGACCGATGGCCTGCCCGACGCTTTCCTCAACCGCGACCGCGGTACGAGGGCACGCCCTGGTCGGGCAGCCACAGCCCTTCGGGCGGCGCCGAGGATTGCCAGAACACGTCGATCGGGATGCCGCCGCGCGGATACCAGTAGCCGCCGATGCGCAGCCACTGCGGCTTCATTTCCTCGAACAGGCGCTGGCCGATGCCGACCGTCACGTCCTCGTGGAAGCCCGCGTGGTTGCGGAACGAGCCGAGAAACAGCTTGAGCGCCTTGGATTCGACGATGGTTTCGCCCGGCACGTAGTCGATCACGATATGCGCGAAGTCGGGCTGCCCGGTCACCGGGCACAGCGAGGTGAACTCGGGGCTGACGAAGCGCACGAGATAGAGCGTGCCCTTGCGCGGATTGGGCACGTAGTCGAGCACCGCTTCGTGCGGCGAGGCAGGCAGGCTGCTGGTCTGCCCGAGGTGCAGCGGACCGGTTTCGGCCATGACGGCTGGCTCCTGTGATGCAATGATGCGACGCCCATGCACCTGCCGCCCGGCAGAGGCAAGACGGCGGTTTCGCCATCGCGATTCAGCCGTTATTCAGCCGCCCCCGCATTGGCGGGACAGGCAACGGACAGACGGGGACTATCGGATCGTGACAGCTCGGCGCATCGCTCCCGGCCTTGCGGGCATTGTGCTTGCGCCAGCCCTGGCGTGCGCGCAGCCGGCGAGCGACTATCAGTTGCCGCCCGCCAGCCCTTCCCCTGCCCCGCGCGCGGCAGGCCCGGTCGAGGAAGGCGGCACCCCGCCCACGGTGGCAACCCCGCGCCCGACCGCAACGCCTTCGCCCGAAAGCCCCGCTCCGGCGATCGTGCTGCCGCCACCGGCCGCCACCGCCTCGGCTGCCGCGACGAGCAGGGCGCGCGCGACGCCCCGCGTGGCGCCCCCGGTCGTGCCGGGCGCTGCGCCCGCGCAAGGCGCTGCGCCTGCGCCCAGCGCGCCCGGGTCGAACACGCCTGCCCCCATTCCCGCGCCCGCCCCCACGCCCGCCGGCAGCCCGGCCGATGCAGCGCCTGTCGTCCGCGCCGAGCCGACACCCGAGCCCGCCGCGCCGCCTGCGAGCCCGGGCGCCGTCCTGCCCGCGTGGTGGCCGTGGGCCGCAGGCGGCGCAGCGCTCGCGCTTGTCGGCGGGGCAATCGCGCTGCGCCGCCGTCGTGCGCCGGCCCTGCCGGACATGCCGCGTGCCGTGCCGGCCGCCGAACCGGTCGAGCCCTTGCCCGCGCCTTCGCCCGAGGCGACGGCTGCGCCCGCGCCCGCCCCCACATCCGCACCCGTGCCTGCGCCTTCCAGTCCGCCCCGCCCGCGCGCCGACGCTTCGCGCGAGAGCGACCCGCTGGTGCTCGTGCTTCAGGCGAAGCGGCTGTCGGCGACGCTGGTCAACACCACGCTCGCCTATCGCATCGTCGCGCTCAACCGCGGGCGCGAGCCGCTCGAGGACATCGCCATCGGCGGCGACATGATCGCGGCCCATGCCTCGCGCTCGGTCGAGGAGCAGCTCGGCCTCGTCGGCCCCGAACTTCCGCCGATCCATCGCATCGACCGGCTCGAGCCGGGCGGCGAGGTCGTGCTCGAGGGCGAAATGAAGCTCCCGCTCGCCGCGGTGATGCCGATCCGCCATGCCGAGCAGGCGCTGTTCGTGCCGCTCGCGCGGCTCGACGCCTGGGCCAGCGCCACCGACGGGCGGGCCGTGCGGGCGCGCGCGGCCTGGCTCGTCGGCCAGGAGGCAAAGCCGGCAGCCGCGCGGCTGCAGCCCTTCCGGCTCGACCTCGGCCCGCGCATCTGGGCCGACCTCGGGCAGCGGCCGCTCGCGCTGCCCGCCGCCTGAACGTTTCGAAGCCGACCGTTTCAGGGGTCGACGCATGGCCGTGCGCCGGGTATCCTGACCGTTACCGAGAGCGCAAAGACGGTCCGGGACGCAGGCAGGAGCACATGATGGATTCGTTGGTCACTACCCAGTGGCTCGCGGACGAAATGGGCGCGAGCGACCTTCGGGTGGTCGACGCGAGCGCCTTTCTTCCCGAGCACGCGCGCGATGCGGGTCTCGAATACGAGGCCTGTCATATCCCGGGCGCCGTGTTCATGGACCTTGCCAACCTCGTCGATCCCAACGCGCCGGTCGCCAACACCCTGCCCAGCGCCGAACGCTTCGCCAGCCGCATGCAGAGCCTGGGGCTCGGCGACGGCAGCCGCATCGTCGTCTACGACGACAGCCCGATCAAGTCGTCGACCCGCGCCTGGTTCATGCTGACGATGTTCGGCGCGCAGAACGTCGCGCTGCTCGACGGCGGCATCGCCAAGTGGAAGGCCGAGGGGCGCCCCTGCGCGCAAGGGCGCGAGACCCTGCGTCACCGCCACTTCACCGTGTGGAGCGACCAGAGCCACGTGCGCTCGAAGGCGCAGGTGCTGGCAAACATCGACAGCCGCGCCGAACAGCTGGTCGATGCTCGCGGCGCCGGCCGCTTCACCGGCGATGTGGCCGAAATCAAGCCGGGTCTTGCCAGCGGCCACATCCCGGGCGCGCGCAACGTGCCTTACGCCAGCCTGTTCGCCCCTGACGGCACCTGGAAGAAGCCCGACGCCCTGCGCGCCGCATTCGAGGCGGCCGGCGTGGCGCTGGATCGCCCGGTCATTTCCTCGTGCGGATCGGGAATGACCGCCAACGTACTGATCTTCGCGCTGCACCTGCTCGGCAAGGGCGACGTTTCGCTCTACGACGGATCGTGGTCCGAATGGGGCGCTGACCCCGCGCTGCCGGTGGAGACCGGCCCGGCGCGCTGATTGCTGCTCCCGACAAGGGCGGCCTTGCGGCGATTCCCATCGCTGCAGTTTGCGCCTAAGGAACGCGGATGGCTCACGACGAAAGCGCTAGCGCCGGTCCCGGCACCCGTCTTGCCGGCGCCGGGCGCCGCCCCGAATGGACCGGCACGCCCGACCATCCCGGCGCGGTCGTGGCGCCGCCGGTGTGGCGCGCGAGCACGCACCTCTATCCCGACATGGCCGCCCTGCGGGCGCATCCCGCCAACGAGGACGGCGAGTTCTACTACGGACGGCGCGGCGCGCCGACCCAGTGGGCGCTGGCCGATGCGCTGACGAGACTCGAGCCTGGCGCGACCGGAACGGTGCTCTATCCTTCCGGCGTCGCGGCGATCGCTGGCGCGCTGCTTACCGTGCTGCGGCCTGGCGACGTGCTGCTGATGACCGACAACGCCTACGAGCCGAGCCGGGTGATGGGGCGCGGGCTGCTCGCCGATTTCGGCGTCACCACGCGCTGGTTCGATCCCGCCGACATTGCGGGCTTCGAAGCGGCGATCTGCGACAGGACGCGCTGCGTGCTGCTCGAAAGCCCGGGCAGCCTGACGATGGAAGTGCAGGACGTGCCCGCGCTCGCCGCCATCGCGAAATCGCGCGGGATCGTCACCGTGCTCGACAACACTTGGGCCTCGCCGCTGGGCTTCGCCGCGCTCGAACACGGCGCCGACATTGCGGTGATGAGCCTGACCAAGCACGTCTCCGGCCATTCGGACTGCATGATGGGTTCGGCGAGCGCCGGCTCCGACTGGTACCGCCGCCTGCGCCTGCGCGCGCAGGGGCTGGGCAACGTCGTATCGCCCGACGACGCCGCGCTGATGCTGCGGGGCCTGCGCACGATGCACCTGCGGCTCGCGGCCGAGACGAGGAGCGCTGCGGCCATCGCGCAATGGCTCGCGGCGCGGCCCGAAGTTGCCCGCGTGCTCTGCCCGATGCTGCCCGGCTCGCCCGGTCACGCGCTGTGGACGCGCGACTTCACCGGCGGCTGCGGGCTGTTCAGCTTCGTGCTCAGCGGCGGAACCTCGCAGGCGCGCGACGCGCTGATCGATGCGCTGCGCCTGTTCGGCATCGGCTATTCGTGGGGCGGCTTCGAGAGCCTAGCCACCCCGGTCGATCCTGCCAGCATCCGCACCGCTTCGCGCTGGCCGCTCCCGGGCATGGACGAAGCCGACCGCTTCGGCGTGCGGCTGTCGATCGGGCTCGAGGAGACGGGCGACCTCATCGCCGACCTCGAGCGCGGGCTCGCGGCGTGGGAAGCGGCGCTGTGAACCGGCAGATGCGCGAACTTGCCCGGGCGCTGCGCGATGCGCGCGAGGCGATCGATTCGGTCTCGATCGACATCGGACACTACCACATCTCGCTGCTCAACGCGGTGTGGATGGCCTTCGTCGTGCTCTGCGCCTTCTACGGCGCGCGGCTCGCCGCCCGCATTGCCCGGATCATGGTCCGCCGGATCGGCACGCTCGACCCGACGCAGAAGGTGCTTACCGAAAAGCTGGTGACCATGGCGGTCTGGGCGCTCGCGTTCTTCACCGCGATCGACGTGCTCGGCATCAGCCTGACCGCGCTCACCGTGTTTTCGGGCGCCTTCGGCCTCGCCATCGGTTTCGGCCTGCAGAAGACCTTCGGCAACATGATCGCCGGGATCATCCTGCTGATGGACCGCTCGATCAAGCCCGGCGACGTGATCGCGGTCAACGACGGCAAGGGCAACACCTTTGGCGAGGTCAAGAAGATCGGCCTGCGCGCGGTATCGGTGACGACGCGCGACAACCGCGAATACCTGATCCCGAACGAGATCCTGATGACCAGCCAGGTCGAGAACTGGTCCTATTCCTCGCGCGAGGTCGGCGTCTCGATCCCCATCGGCATCGCTTATGGCAGCGACATCGACCAGGCCGAGCGGCTGCTGATCGAGGCCGCGAAATCGAGCCCGCGCGTGCTCGCCAGCCCGCCGCCGAGCGTGCTGCTGTCGAGCTTCGGGCCCAATGCGATCGAGATGGTGGTCTATTGCACCATCGGCGATCCCGAGATGGGTGTCGTGAACGTGCGCAGCCAGGTGCTCAAGGCCGCCTGGCACCTGTTCCGCGAACACAATGTCGAGATCCCCTTCCCGCAGAGCGACGTGCACTTGCGCGATTCCGACGGCCTGCGCGAAGTGGCGCGGATACTCGCCGGCAAACGCGAGGGCTGATCGCGGAACTACCCCTCCACCACCCTCCGGGCGGTCCCCCTCCCCTTCCAGGGGAGGATAACGCGTTGAGCCTCATCATCCTCCCCTGGAAGGGGAGGTGGCAGTCCGCAGGACTGACGGAGGGGTAGCGACAGCGCGTCGGCCGCTCCCGCTAAAGCTGTCCTAGCCTTCCCCCAAGCCATTCTCGCTGGCGAGTCTGGGCGGTGCGGCCCACATCGCCGAGCATGACGCAGTCTTCTCCCGAGCCCGGCAGGGTGTACCTCGTGGGCGCCGGTCCCGGCGATCCCGACCTGCTGACGCTGCGCGCCGCGCGCCTGCTGATGCGCGCGCAAGTGGTGGTCCACGACGGGCTGGTCGATCCCTCGATCCTCGCGATGGCGCCGCGCACCGCACGGATGATCTCGGTCGCCAAGAGCCGCTCGCGCCACACCTTGAAGCAGGACGAGATCAACGCGCTGCTGGTGCGCGAGGCGCTCGAAGGCCACGACGTGATCCGCCTCAAGGGCGGCGATCCGTTCGTATTCGGGCGCGGCGGCGAGGAAGCCGAGGCGTGCCATGCCGCGGGCGTCGCGGTCGAAGTCGTCCCCGGCATCAGCGCCGCGATGGGCGCGGCTGCGGCGGCGCAGATCCCGCTGACCCACCGCGAGAACGCCAGCATCGTCAGCTTCGTCGCGGGCCAGTGCAAGGGCCTGTCCGAACAGAACTGGGCGGGCCTTGCCGGCGTCGGCCGCACGCTCGTCATCTACATGGGCATCGCTACCAGCGAGGCGATCGCCGAGAAGCTGATCGCCGACGGGCTTTCGCCGACGATGCCGCTGGCGGTGATCGAGAACGCCGCGCGCCCGACGATGCGCGTGCTGCGCGGCCAGCTGGCCGGCCTCGCCGCGCTGGTGGCCGACAACAAGGTCAGGAGTCCTGCGCTCATCGTGATCGGTGAAGTGACAGGCCGGGGAGACATGATGGAACTGAAGCAAGTGCTGGAGGCCGTACAGTGAAGATCATCACCGGCAGCGACCTGAGGACCGGGGACGTGATCTGGTGGACCGGCGAAGGCTGGTCGCGCCACGTCAACGATGCGGTCGATGTGCCCGAGGGCGCGGAAGCGATCATCGCGCGCGAGAACGCGAAGCAGATCGTCACCGACACGCAGGTGATCGAAGCGACGCGGACCGACGACGGCGTCCGCCCCGCGCACATCAAGGACCGCATCCGCGCGCTGGGGCCCACGGTGCGCCTCGACCTTTCCCTCAAGCCTGCCGACCCTGCCGCCGGCACCTGGGTGATCTGACATGTATCAGTACGACCAATACGACCAGGCCATGGTCGACGCCCGCGTCGCCGAATTCCGCGACCAGGTGGCCCGCCGCCTCGCCGGCGAGATCACCGAGGACCAGTTCAAGCCGCTGCGCCTCAAGAACGGCCTCTATCTCCAGCTCCACGCCTACATGCTGCGCGTGGCGGTGCCCTACGGCACGCTCAACAGCCGCCAGATGCGCATGCTGGGCGACATCGCCGACAAGTACGACCGCGGCTACGGCCACTTCACCACGCGCCAGAACATCCAGTACAACTGGATCAAGCTTCAGGATGCGCCCGACATCCTCGCCGACCTCGCCTCGGTCGAAATGCACGCGATCCAGACCAGCGGCAACTGCATCCGCAACACCACCGCCGACCACTTCGCCGGCGCCGCCGCCGACGAACTGGTCGATCCGCGCCCTTATGCCGAGCTGCTGCGCCAGTGGTCGACGTTCCACCCGGAATTCGACTACCTGCCGCGCAAGTTCAAGATCGCCATCATCGGCAGCGAAACCGACCGTGCGGCGATGAAGCTGCACGACATCGGCATCCAGCTGGTGACGAACGACGCCGGTGAGGTGGGCTGCCGCTTCTACGTCGGCGGCGGCATGGGCCGCACCCCGATGATCGCACCGGTGATCGGCGAGTTCGTGCCGCCGCTGCAGATGATCAGCTATCTCGAAGCGTGCCTGCGCGTCTACAACCGCTACGGTCGCCGCGACAACAAGTACAAGGCGCGGATCAAGATCCTCGTCCACGAGATCGGCGCCGACGAATACCGCCGCCAGGTGGAAGAGGAATTCGCCCACATCCTGACGCTGGGGCTCGAGCCGCCGCCGGCCGAGCTGGAGCGCATCAAGGGCTTCTTCGAGCAGCCCGGCTTCGACGCTTCGGCTTCGGACGAACTCGACCTCTCCGATCCCGACTTCGCCGTCTGGGTGTCGCAGAACGTCCACGCCCACAAGCAGCCTGGCTATGCGATCGCGACGATCAGCCTCAAGCCCGTCGGCGGCATCCCAGGCGACGCCAGCGCCGATCAGATCCGCCTGATGGCCGACCTCGCCCGCGACTACAGCTTCGACGAACTGCGCGTGACGCATGCGCAGAACATCGTGCTGCCCCACGTTAAGAAGGCCGATCTCTACACCGTGTGGCAGAAGCTCGACGCGGCGGGCCTCGCCAACGCCAACCTCGACCTGATCAGCGACATCATCGCCTGCCCGGGTCTCGATTACTGCAGCCTTGCCAACGCGCGCTCGATTCCCGTGGCGCAGAAGATTTCCGAACGCTTCGCCGACCTCGGCCGGCAGAAGGAACTGGGCGAGCTCAAGCTCAAGATTTCGGGCTGCATCAACGCCTGCGGCCACCACCACGCCGGCCACATCGGCATCCTCGGCGTCGACCGCAAGGGCGTCGAGAACTACCAGCTGCTGCTCGGCGGCTCGGAAGGCGCCGACACCTCGCTCGGCACGATCACCGGCCCCGGCTTCAGCGAGGACGGCATCGTCGATGCCATCGAGAAGGCGACCGACGTCTATCTCGCCCAGCGCAGCGACGGGGAGCGCTTCGTCGACACCTACCGCCGCATCGGCATGGCCCCGTTCAAGGAGGCGATCTACGCCAAGGAGCCCGTCAATGGTTGAACAGACCCTGCGCTATCGCGATGACGAGCCGGTGTCGGATCCGGCGGTGACCGTCGACGCGTTCGCCGATCAATCGAACGCCACCGCGGTGCGCATCGAGCCGGGCGACGATGCCCGCGCGCTGCTGCCGCACCTCGAGCGCATCGCGCTCGTCGAGGTGAACTTCCCCGCCTACACCGACGGGCGCGGCTATTCGGCGGCGCGCATCCTGCGCGAGCATGGCTATGCGGGCGAACTGCGCGCGGTGGGCGACGTGCTTGTCGACCAGCTCAGCCACATGCGCCGCTGCGGGTTCGACAGCTTCGCCCCCAACCAGGACATCAGCCGCGAGGCCGCCGACAAGGCCTTCGCGACCTGGCCCGACGTCTACCAGAAGACGGTCGACGGCCGTCCCGCGATCTGGGCCAAAAGGCACGGTTGAGCGGACGTCTCGTCTCTCGAGGACACCCATGATGAGCAGCACCACGCGCAGTTCGGCCGACCGCAAGATCGACCTGATCGACACCTCGCCGCGCTTCACCGAAAGCGACGCGATCCGGCTCAACAACCTGTTCCGCGGCACCGACACGCAGGACATGCTGCGCTCGGTGATCCGCGACGGCCTCGCCGGTGACCTGGCGATCGTGTCGAGCTTCGGTGCGGAAAGCGCGGTGCTGCTCCATCTCGTCGCCAGCATCGACCCCTCGGTGCCGGTGCTGTTTCTGGAAACGGGCAAGCACTTTCCCGAAACGCTCGCCTATCGCGACCAGCTGGTCGCGCATCTGGGCATGACCGCGCTGCGGATCGTCGAGCCGGACTGGGAGCTGGTCGCCAAGAAGGACGAGAACGGGTTGCGCTGGTCGTGGGATCCCGACGGCTGCTGCGAGATCCGCAAGGTCGAGCCGCTGGCGAAGGCGCTGCTCGGCTACGACGCCTCGATCACCGGCCGCAAGGGCTTCCAGTCGAGCACCCGCGCGGGCCTGCCGCGCTTCGAGATCGACAAGTCCGACGCGCAAGGGCGGCTCAAGATCAATCCGCTCGCCTCGTGGACCAAGGAACAACTGGACGGCTACTTCGCCGCCCACGGCCTGCCCCGCCACCCGCTCGAAGCCCAGGGCTATCCCTCGATCGGCTGCGCGCCGTGCACCAGCAAGGTCGCGCCGGGCGAAGACCCGCGCTCGGGCCGCTGGAAGGGCTGGGACAAGACCGAATGCGGCATTCACGCACCCGGCAGCAGCGACGCCGGCAACGGCCCGGCCAGCGAGCTGCCGCCGGGGTACGACCCGGCCTTCTGAGGCCTCGCGATCCCGGCCTCCCTATGCGGGTCGGCCGTGGCCCCAAGCCTTTGCGACGAATGGAATACTAACTAAGGTTGACCCACCCCTTACATTGCGTTAGCGGGTTGCTCGGGCGGTCAGTCGCCTAATACCCCGAACCGAGGCGGCCGGCCCCCCATTTCTCCGCGCCGTCTCGGTTTTCCCGTGGGCGCGATCCGCGCTGCCGCGGCCATGTTCCGCGTCGTTCGAACCAATCGCGCTCTTGCGCGTTGGCCCGTCGTGCACGTCTTACCCGGCGTTGCCCTGCGGAGCGCTACGCGATGACTGCCCGGACCGCGAACCCCACCCCGCTTCTTCTTCGTCTCGTCGCGTGGACCGCGCTGGCGCTCGGCTTGCTCGATGCGATCGGCGGGGCATGGCTGCTCGCGCTCGGCGGATCGGCCTATTATCTCCTTGCGGGACTGTGCCTCGCGCTCGTCGGCTGGCTGCTGCTGCGGCGCCGGCCGGCCGCGCTGCACCTGATGGCTGCCTTGATCGTCGCAACGCTTATCTGGTCGATCGCGGAAATCGGACTCGACTGGTGGAAGCTGGTGCCGCGGGGCGACCTCATCGTGCCGCTCGGCCTGGCGATGACCCTGCCCTGGATCACGCGGGCGCTGCGCCACCGGGCGGGCGAGACCCGCCCCTGGCTGACCGTGGCCGGCCCGCTCGCGCTGGCGCTCGTCGGCGCGGGCGGCGTTGCCGTGGCGTCGGGCTTTGCCGACCACGACTGGCACGGGCGGCTTCCCGGCGTGCGCGGCGCGATTGCCGCGAGCGACCAGCCCGACGGCGACTGGCGCGCCTATGCGCGCTCGTGGGCGGGACAGAAGTGGTCGCCGCTGCGCCAGGTGACGCCGGCCAATGTCGCGCGGCTCCAGCTCGCCTGGGAAGTCCACACCGGCGACCGGCAGCGGCCGGGCGACCCCGACGAGATCACCTACGAGGTGACGCCGATCAAGGTCGCGGACACGGTCTACCTGTGCACCCCGCACAACCGCGTGCTGGCGCTCGACGCCGAGACCGGGAAGACGCGCTGGGCCTACGATCCGCAGATCAAGGTGACCGGCGAGATGCAGCACCTCTCGTGCCGCGGCGTATCCTATGCCGAGGTGCCGCAGGCGAGTACCTGCCAGCGTCGGATCCTGACCGCGACCAACGATGCGCGGCTGATCGCGCTCGACGCCGCGACCGGGCGCCCCTGCCCAGGATTCGGCGCGAATGGGCAGATTTCGACGCTTCCGGGCCAGCCGGGGCACCCGCTCGGCTGGTACCAGTTCACCTCGGCGCCGCTGGTCACCCGCGGACTCGTCGTGCTCGGCGGCGCGATCTACGACAACAAGGCGCTGAAGATGCCTTCGGGCGTGATCCGCGCCTACGACCTTGCCGACGGGCACCTCGCGTGGAACTTCGATCCGGGTCGTCCCGACGCCACCGCGCCGCTCGCGCCCGGGCAGCACTATGTGCTGTCGACTCCCAATTCGTGGAGCACTTCGACCGCCGACGAGGCGCTGGGGCTGATCTACGTGCCGATGGGCATGGGCGCGGTCGACCAGTGGGGCGGCGCGCGGCCCGCGACGACGGAGCGCTTCGCCACGTCGGTGCTCGCGCTCGAGGCGGCGACCGGCAAAGTCCGCTGGGTGTTCCAGACGGTGCACCACGACCTGTGGGACATGGACGTACCGGCGCAACCTGCGCTGGTCGATCTCGACCTGCCGGGCAAGGGACGGGTGCCGGCGCTGGTGCAGTCGACCAAGACCGGCCTGATCTTCGTGCTCGACCGCCGCACCGGCCGCCCGCTCCACCCGGTGACCGACCGGCCGGTGCCGCAAGGGGCCGCTCCCGGCGACCGGCTTTCGCCCACCCAGCCCTTCTCCTCGGTCTCGTTCCTGCCGCCCCGCGCGACCGAGAGCGGCATGTGGGGCGCGACGATGCTCGACCAACTGGCCTGCCGGATCAAGTTCAGGCGCCTGCGCTACGACGGCGCGTTCACCCCGCCTTCGACGCAGGGCACGCTGGTGTTTCCGGGCAACTTCGGGGTGATGGACTGGGGCGGCATGGCGATCGACCCCGAGCGGCAGGTCGCCTTCGCCCATCCCAACTACATGGGCTTCGTCGACCGGCTGGTCCCCAGAAGCGATCCCGCCAGCGGCAACCGCCACGGTCCGTCGGGCGGCTCGGACCTGCACGGGGCGAGCGAGCATGGCTACAACCCCAATTTCGGCGCGCCCTACGCGGTCGAGCTCAATCCCTTCCTGTCGCCGCTCGGGCTGCCCTGCCAGGCGCCGCCCTGGGGCTATGTCGCAGGGCTCGATCTGGTGACCGGCAAGATCGCCTGGCGCCGCGCGAACGGCACCACGCGCGACCAGATGCCGGTGCCGATCCCGTTCAAGATGGGGGTGCCCTCGCTCGGCGGCCCGATGGTCACCGCCAGCGGGCTGGGCTTCATGTCCTCGACGCTCGACTACTACCTGCGCGCTTACGACCTCGCCACCGGCGACGTGCTGTGGCGCGCGCGCCTGCCCGCCGGCGCTCAGGCGACGCCGATGACGTATCTCAGCCCCTCGGGACGGCAGATGATCGTCGTCGTTGCCGGAGGCCACAACTCGCTGGGAACCCGGCTCGGCGATTCGGTCATGGCCTACGCCCTGCCGCGCTGACCCCAAAGATCACTTGCCTGCTTCCGGGCAAAGGCCTCTTGTGCGATCTTGCGAAGCAATATCTCCTGCAAAGGCGCCGTGATGTCCGATCGCTATCGCAAGGTTCCTTCAGCGCGGCTGTCCCGCCTTGCCGCCTTCGGCCAGCTGGCGGGGGGCCTTGCCGGCGGTGTCATCGCCGAAGGCGCGCGGCGGCTGGCGAAGGGCGAGCGACCACAGCTGTCGAGTCTGGTGCTGACTCCGGCCAATGTCGGGCGCGTGACCGAACAGCTTTCCCGCCTTCGCGGCGCGGCGATGAAGCTTGGCCAGATGATCTCGCTCGATGCGGGCGACGTGCTTCCGCCCGAGCTTACCGAGATCCTCGCGCGCCTGCGCGATGCCGCGCACTTCATGCCGCCGGCCCAGCTGAACAAGGTGCTGGTCGGCCACTGGGGCGCCGACTGGCGCAAGCGCTTTGCCCGCTTCGATCCGATCCCGATCGCGGCCGCCTCGATCGGCCAGGTCCATCGCGCCCGCCTCCACGACGGGCGCGAGGTCGCGGTGAAGGTGCAATATCCCGGGGTCGCCGCCAGCATCGAGGCCGACGTCGACAATGTCGCCACGTTGCTGCACTTTTCGGGCCTGCTCCCCGCCGAACTCGACATCGCCCCGCTGCTGGCCGAGGCCAAGCGGCAGCTCGCCGAGGAGACCGACTATCTGCGCGAGGCGGCGCAGATGCGGCGCTATGGCGGGTTGCTCGCCGACGACCGCCGCTTCGTCGTGCCGAGCCCGGTCGATCACCTGACCGGCGAGCAGGTGCTGGTGATGGACTTCGTGCCCGGGCGGCCGATCGACGACCTTGCCCATTCGCCGCAGGAGGAGCGCAACGAGGCGATGGCGGCGCTGCTCGGGCTGGTGCTTGGCGAACTGTTCCGCTTCGGCTTCATGCAGACCGACCCCAACTTCGCCAACTATCGCTGGCAGCCCGACACCGGGCGCATCGTCCTGCTCGACTTCGGCGCGGCGCGCCCCGTGGCGCCGGCGACGAGCGCGGCCTATGCGCGCCTGCTGCGCGCCGGCCTGGTCGAGGACCACGACGCCTTGCGCGATGCGCTGCTCGACATCGGCTTCGTCTCGCGCACCCAGGTCGATCGCCACCGGGTCGATATCGACGCGATGATCGCGGTGATCGTCGCCCATGTCGGGCGGCCCGGGCAGTTCGACTTTGCCGACCGCCGCTTTGTCGAACAGGTCCGCCAGCATGCGATGCCGGTGTTCGAGGATCGCGCGAACTGGCACCTGCCGCCCGCTGAAACGCTGTTCGTCCAGCGCAAGGTCAGCGGCACGGCGCTGCTCGCGGTGCGGATGAAGGCGCAATTGCCGCTGCGCGAGATGGTCGCCGCCGAACTGGGCGGAATGGCGGCCGATCAGGCCGCGTAGAGCCGGGCGCGCGCTTCGGCCGGGACGTCGAACTGGAACCGGCCGACCGCGCCGGCGAGGTTGCGCGAAGTTTCGGCCATGCTCCGCGTGGCCGCGGCGGTTTCTTCCACCATCGCGGCGTTCTGCTGCGTCATCAGGTCCATCTCGGTGATCGCGCGGTCGACCTGTGCGGCGTTCTCGGCCTGCTCCTGGGTGAGGCTCGCGGCATCCGAGACCGCGCTGCTGATGTCGGTCACCCGCTCGATGATGCCGTGGAGCATGCCGCCCGCGCTCTTGACCAGACCCGCGCCGCGATCGACTTGCTCGCGGCTGGTCGACAGCAGCTTCTTGATGCTTTCGGCCGCTTCGCCCGAGCGCTGGGCGAGCGCGCGGACCTCGTTGGCGACGACCGCGAAGCCGCGACCGACTTCGCCGACACGCGCCGCCTCGACCCCGGCGTTGAGCGCGAGCAGGTTGGTCTGGAAGGCGATGCCGTCGATGATCTCGGCGATCTGGACGATTTCCTGCGCGCTGCGCTGGGCATCGTCCATCGCGCTGACCGCTTCGCCGACCGCGGCGCGGCCCTGCGTCGCTTCGCGCTCGGTCTCGCCGGCGGACTTGCGCAGCGCCGCCATCGCCTCGGAGCTCTCGGCCAGCGCGCGCGAGAGCGAGCCGATCGCCGCGGCGCACTGCTGCACGCTGTCGGCCTGGCGCTCGGTCCGGTTGGCGAGGTTCTCGGATGCGGCGCGGATTTCCTCGGTGCCGTTGGCGATGCTGCCGCTGCTCGCCGCGACGATGCCCAGCGTCTGCGCGAGCTGCGCGACCGCGGCGTTGAAGTCGTCCTCGGCCTGGCGGTAGTCGGCGGGAAGCCCGCTCATCCGCGTGGTCAGGTTGCCGCCCGCCAGCGAGCGCAACGCGCTGCCCATCTGGCCCAGGATGATCTCGCGCGTGCCTTCCTCGGCCTTGGCGAAGTAGGTCGAGAGGGCGAGGTCCATGTCGATCATCGCCGCCTTGACCAGCGCCGCGGTGTCGCGCGCCAGCCGCCTCTGCCCCGGCAGGAAGCGACGCACGCCGCGCAGCGCCATGCTCTCGATCAGGTGCTCGAGGATCAGCGCATAGCCGCCGATGTACCACTGCGGCGCGAGCCCGATCCGCGCGTGGGTCATGCCGATGTGGTTGGCGCGCTCGAAGTAGGCCTGGTCGATGCCGCTCTCGAACAGCTTCACCCAGTGGTCGCGCTGCGCGTTGCGGGCGTAGTCGATCTTCTGCTGCGACGAGAAGAAGCCCGACAGCGCCGGGGTCCGCGCCAGCTTGTCGTAGAACTTGGCGAGTCCCTGGTCGACCGAACGCGCGATGACTCCGCCCAGCCGGGCGAAGCTGCCGCGATTGCGGTCGAGCTCGTAGAAATCGATGCGCTTCTGCAATTCGTCCGAGTGAGCCACGGGCATCCTGATCCTGCTGGAGCGTAAACCTGCTGCAGCGGAGATTTGGCACATCGGAGCGAACGAGTGCGAAACCGGTAGCGCGTGCGATTGCTGATGTCCCGAAGGGCAATCGCGCCGGCGCAATCAGAGCCAGCCGGCCTCGCGGTACCAGGCGGCGGTCGCGTGAAGGCCCATGCGGGTCTCGACGTGCGGACGCCACAGGGCGGCGGGCGGCTGGCTGCCTTCGTGGGCAAGCCAGTCGGGGTGGCACATGTAGCCGACGCGGTCCTCGGTCAGCTTCGCGCGGTCCTTGCGGAAGAAGCGGTCGGCCCGCGCGCCCAGCCGCAGCACCCCGGGGGGAAGCGACATCGGCGTGACGCGCCGCCCGACCGCGACGCCGATCGCCCGCGCAAGGCTGTGGTGCGTCCACCCGCCGGGCTGTCCGTCGTCGGGCTCGAAGGTGCAGGCGGTCACCTCCTCGCCGCCCGGCAGCAGCGCAAGCAGCAGCGCGGCGAGGTCGGCCACGTGGATGATCGACAGCTTGCCCTCGGGCGGGAGCGGCATGAATCCGCGCCGGGCGAGCCGGAACAGTTCGAGCATCTCGGTATCGCGCGGACCATAGACCGCCGGCGGGCGCACCACGGTCCAGTCGAGCGGCGCGGCCTTGACCAGTTGCTCGCCCTTGCGCTTGCTCGCCCCGTAGAGCGAGAGCTGCGGCTCGCGCGCGGACAGCGAGGAGACGTGGATCAGCCGCGGCACGCCCGCGCGCAGCGCCGCATCGACCACGTTGAGCGTGCCGGTCACGTTGCCCGCCTCGAAGCCTGCGGCATCGGGCGCGCTGACCACCCCAGCGATGTGCACCACCACCGTCGCCCGTCCGGTCAGCCGGCGCAGCGCCGCCCGGTCGGCGAGATCGCCCTGGACCCATTCGACCCCGGCGCGCGGCTCCTGCGGCCGGCGCGCCAGCGCCCGCACCTCGAGCCCGCGCCGCTGCGCGAGATCAAGCACCGCCTGTCCGACAAATCCCGTTGCGCCGGTCACCGCCAGCAGGTCTGCGCCCATCAGAGCAGGACCAGCTGGTCGCGGTGGATCAGCGCCGAACGCGGGGCATAGCCGAGCAGGGCCTCGTGGTCGGCGCTCTGGCGCCCCATGATCCGCGCGCATTCGGCCGCATCGTATTCGCTGAGCCCGCGCGCCAGCGTCGCCCCGTCCGGGCCGAGCACGGCAATCGCATCGCCGCGCGCAAACGCGCCGTCGACCGCGCGCACGCCCGCTGCGAGCAGGCTCGAGCCGCGCATCAGCGCCGCCGCCGCCCCGGCGTCGACGTGGACCGCCCCGCGCAGCCGCATCCTGCCGCCGAGCCAGGCCTTGCGCGCCCGCTTGCGCCCGCGCGGGACGAACAGCGTGCCGCGATCTGCGGCGAAGGCAGTCCCGACCGGCGCGATCGGCCGGCCGTCGACGATCGCCAGCGCCATCCCGGCGAGTTCGGCGATCTCGGCGGCCTGGAGCTTGCTGGTCATGCCGCCCGAGCCGAGGCCCGAGGACGAGCCGCCGGTCGCCATCGCATGGATTTCGCTCGTCACCCCGCGCACCACGGGCACGCGCACCGCGCCGGGCGCGCGCGGGTCGCGATCGTAGAGCCCGTCGATGTCCGAAAGCAGCAGCACGCCGCTGGCCGAAGCGGCCTGGCCGACCCGCGCCGCCAGCCGGTCGTTGTCGCCGAAGCGGATTTCCTGCGTCGCCACGGTATCGTTCTCGTTGATCACCGGCACCGCCCCGGCGGCGAGCAGCGTGCCGAGCGTTGCGGTGACGTTGAGGAAGCGCCGGCGATCCTCGAGATCCTCGAGCGTCAGCAGGACTTGCGCCGCGGTCAGACGATGATGGCCGAGCAGGTCGGCCCACAGCCCGGCCAGCGCGATCTGACCCACCGCCGCGGCCGCCTGCGCATCGGCAAGGCTGCCGCGCCCGCCCTTGGCGAGCCCCAGCCGGCGCGCGCCGAGCGCGATCGCGCCCGAGGACACGACGATCACTTCCTGTCCGCGCGCGCGCATCGCGGCGATCTCGCCGACCAGCGCGGCCAGCCAGTCGCGGCGCGGGTTGCCGTCCTTGCCGACGAGCAGGGCCGAGCCGACCTTGACCACGAGGCGCGGGCAGGCGGCGGAATCGGCGAGGTCGGCAAGGTGGTGAATGGTCATGGCCGCACGGGGCTTAGGTGAATTGGCGGCAGAGGTGAAGGGCGCTTCGGGCCGCCCCGGGCACGGCCCGGCGTCTCGCCGCGCCCCCTCGCGCTCAGTCGAGCGGCGACCAGGGCCTGCGGTCGTCCTCGTCCTCGACCTCGCCGTCCGGACGCTCGGTCGCGGTGGCCGCGGGAAGGTAGTCGAGCACCGCGTCGAGCAAGGCGTCGATCCCCTTGCCGGTGGCGCCCGAGATCGGGAAGACCTCGTCGGCGCCGGCCTCGAGCAACTCGGCGCGGAACGCCTGGATCAGCTCGCGGTCGACGAGATCGATCTTGTTGAGCGCGACCAGCCGCGGCTTCTCGTCGAGGCCCGCGCCATAGGCCTCGAGCTCGCCCTCGACGATCTGCATCGCCTCGACCGGGTCGGTCTCGCCGTGGATGTCGATCAGGTGGATCAGCACGCGGCAGCGTTCAATGTGGCCGAGGAAGCGGTCGCCGATCCCGGCGCCGTCGGCCGCGCCCTCGATCAGGCCGGGAATGTCCGCCAGCACGAACTCGCGGTCGCGGTGGCTGACGACGCCGAGCTGCGGGCGCGTGGTGGTGAAGGCATAGGCGCCGACCTTGGCCTTGGTGTTGGTGATCTGGTTGATGAAGGTCGACTTGCCCGCATTGGGCAGCCCGACGAGGCCCGCATCGGCGAGCAGCTTGAGCCGCAGCCAGACGTACATCTCCTGGCCTGGCCAGCCCGGCCCGCACTGGCGCGGCGCGCGGTTGGTCGAGGTCTTGTACGACAGGTTGCCGCGACCGCCGTCGCCGCCGCGCAGCAGGACTTCGCGCTGGCCCGCCTCGACGAGGTCGAGCAGCACCGTCTCGCGGTCGTCGTCGAGCACCTGCGTGCCCACCGGCACCTTGATCACCAGGTCCTCGCCCCCTGCGCCGGTGCGATTCTTGCCCGCGCCGCCGAGGCCGCGCTGGGCCTTGAAATGCTGGGTGTAGCGGAAGTCGATCAGGGTATTGAGCCCGGCCACCGCCTCGAACACGATGTCGCCGCCCTTGCCGCCGTTGCCGCCGTCGGGACCGCCGTATTCGACGTACTTCTCGCGCCGGAAGCTGACCGCGCCGGGGCCGCCCGCGCCCGAACGGATGAAGATCTTGGCCTGGTCGAGAAAATGCATGGAGAAGCTTCTAGCGCAAAGCGCGAGAAGAGTCGCGCGTGGGGGCAAGGGGACCAGTATGATGGAAAATGCCTCAGCCCGAGCCAAGAATGGTGCCGTACGAGAACCGGCGCGCAGCGGCCTGAATGGCCGTGAGCACCGGAAGCGCAGTTCGGTGCCGTTCGCAGGCCGGGATGTGGCATTTTACGGCATACTGGTGGAGCCGAGGGGGATCGAACCCCTGACCTCGTCATTGCGAACGACGCGCTCTCCCAGCTGAGCTACGGCCCCGTTCCAGTATCGCCCCGAACGATGCGTCGCAGACGATGCGTCGATCGGGAGCGCGGCCCTTAGCGCACGGGCCGCGCCTTTGCCAAGCCCAAATTGCATGGCCCGCGCATCACGACGGCGAACCGACGCCGCCGCTCGCGCCGCGCGGCGCCGCCGCGCTCTGGCCGTACTGCGCCTGCCAGATGGCGAGGTCGGCGCGGTACTTCTCGTACTTGCGGTAGAAGTCGTCGAACACGACCTCGATGTTGGGCAGGTTGACCACGGCGAAACCCTGGAGGTCGGCGGGCTTCACCGCCATCCCGTCGCGGCTCACCGCCAGCACCGCGTCGCAGAAATCCGAGATCGTCGGCGGCAGCGCGAAGTGGTTGTAGACCGACGTCATGTAGGCCTCGCGCTGCGGCACGAACTTGGCGCCGAACTTCTTGCGGAACTCGGCATCGACGGCCTTGTTGGTCGCGGTCAGCACCTTGGCGTTGCCGGTCAGGAATGCGCGATAGCGCACGAGGATGTCGGCATGCTTGGGCGCGCTGCAATTGAGCGCGGCCACATTGTACGCCGAACGCAGGTTCCACAGCGCCTGGGCCGGGCTGATGTTGCGGTTGACCGACTGGCGCAGGCCCATCGCGTCGACCGGCGGGATCTCGAGCGTGTCGCTCGCGCCGTTGGGCGGCATCGGCTTGGGCGGGATCACCACGACCTTGGGCGGCGGCGGGGGCGGCGGCGGGGGCGGCGGAGCCTTGGCGCACGAGGCCAGCAGCACGGCAAGGCTGGTCGCGGCCAGCAACGGGACCGCGCGGAACAGCGCCGCAGCGCGCTTCGTATTCGACATCGACACTCCCCCGGGAACCCGCGCAGCGCAAGATCGCGAAATGGCGAGATATTCTCCAGACCGGCCACGACGATAGCGGCATCGACCGGCAATGAAAATGCCCGGCTGGCGCCGACCGCCAACCGGGCATCGCAAATCTGTGCGCAGATAACGTGCGATCAGCGACGGTCGCCCATGAACTGCAGCAGGAAGGTGAACATGTTGATGAAGTCGAGATACAGCGTCAGCGCGCCCATCACCACCGCCTTGCCCGCGAATTCGGTGCCGGCGAGGTAGGCGTACTGGTCCTTGAGCCGCTGCGTGTCATAGGCGGTCAGGCCTGCGAAGATCAGCACGCCAAGGAAGCTGATGCCCCAGGCAAGGCCCGGCGACTGCAGGAAGATGTTGATCAGCGACGCGATCAGGATGCCGAACAGCCCCATGATCAGGAACGTGCCCATCCCCGACAGGCTCTTCTTCGTGGTGTAGCCGAACAGGCTCAGGCCCGCGAAGGCGCCCGCCGTGGCGAAGAACGTCGCCGCGATCGAAGGGCCGGTGTAGACGAAGAAGATCGACGACAGGCTCATGCCCATGACCACGCTGAAGGCCCAGAACAGCCCGCGCACCGCATTGGTCGACAGGCGGTTGATGCCGAAGCTCATGATCATGACGAAGGCCAGCGGGGCAAGCGCCACCAGCCAGCGCAGCGGCGTGCCGAACACCGCCGCGGCCGCCCCGGTCGTCGCGAACAGCAGCGCGACGATGCCCGAGAGCAGGATGCCCGAGGCCATGTAATTGTAGATCGACAGCATGTAGCGCCGCAGACCCGCGTCGAAGACCTCGCTGCGGCTGGTGGCGCCCGAAAGGCTCGGAGACGCGCCGAAGCCCGTCCGGGGCTGAGGGTCGTTCCAGTTTGCCATAATGCTCGTTTCACTCCATGCAGAGCCGGGATCGGCTCCGATGCCAGCGAATATCGCGCTTGATGCGCCGGGTTTCAAGCGAAACCGGAAACGGGCTTTCGTGACAAATTGTAAATCGCGCGGTCGGTTCGCGGTCAGGATTTGCGGGCTTCTCGCGTCATCTCGGCGCTGCGGTCGCGCGCCGCGCGCAAGGTGTCGGTCATCAGCGCGACCAGGCGCCCTTCGGCATCGAGCACGTCGATGCCCTTCTGCGTCGTCCCGCCGGGACTTGCGACGCGGCGGGCGAGCTCGCCCGGCGCGTGCGGCGATTGCGCCGCCAGCAGCGCCGCGCCCTCGACCATCGCCAGCGCCAGCCGGTCCGCCTGCTCGCGCGGCAGGCCGAGGTCCGTGGCGCCTTGCGCCAGCGCGTCGATGAAGCGGTAGACGAAGGCGGGGCCCGAGCCGGCGAGCGCGGTCACGAGGTCCATCTGGTCCTCGCCCGAGAGCCACTCGGCCTGCCCCAGCGGCGCCATCAGCCGATCGGTCCGGTCGCGCGCCGCGCCATCGGCGTCGCCGACGAGCGCGATCGGCGACTTGCCGAGCGCCACGGCGAGATTGGGCATGACCCGCACGATCGCGCCCGCCGCGGGAAAGGCCGCGCGCAGCGTCTCGAGGTCGACCCCGGCGAGGATCGAGAGCAGCAGCGTGCCCTCGCCCACGTGCGGCGCGACCGCGGCGGCGCTGGCCGCGAACTGTTGCGGCTTGAACCCGATCAGCACGACCTCGGCGGGGGCTTCGCCATCCGGGGCCGCGCGCAGCAGCCGCACGCCGTCGGGCGCTGCGTCGAGGAATGGATCGACCACGGTGAAGTCGCTCGCCGCAAGGCCGCCGGCAAGCCAGCCGGCAAGCATCGCGCCGCCCATGTTGCCGCAGCCAAACTGGAGGATGCGCATCGCCCGCTCGCCTCAGGCTTCGCCGGCGGCGTCGACCAGCGCGCTCGCCAGCGCGTCGGCAGGGCTCTTGTCACCCCACAGGATGAACTGGAACGCGGGGTAGAAGCGGTCGCATTCGTCGATCGCCGCCTCGATCGCCGACTGCGCCTGGCCAAGGCTGAGCAGTCCGTCGTCGCCGAGCATCAGCGCGTGGCGGTAGAGCAGCACCGAACCGTTTGACCAGACGTCGAAATGGCCCAGCCAGACCTGCTCGTTGATCAGCGCCATCACCTCGTAGACCGAGGCGCGCTTGTCGTCGGGAACGCGGATGTCGGGCAGGCACAGGATCTGCAGCACGTGATCCTCGGTGCGCCACACGCAGCGCACCTGATAGGTTGCCCAGGAGCCCTGGATCTCGCCGTGGATCTCGTCGTCGGAGACGAACTCGCAGGGCCAGCCGCGCGCCTCGAACAGCGAGGCGAGCATATCGACGGGCGCCGCATCGTCGCGTTCGCTGTCGTCGTGACCGGTCCGCATTGTCGCTCTCCGGGGCCGGGGCCCATGGCGGCCGGGACGATCCCGGCGCACGCTCACCGGTTCCTTCGCCAAGTAAGCTCCGATGAACAATCACAGGTTAACAGCCGCTTGGGCAAAACTATATAAGCCTGTGCAAAAGCTGTGGACACACCGCGGCCGCGCGGGGGGAACGCGCGGGGCGCCGGTTCGGTTTCGGCCCGGCTTCCGCGCGGCTTCACCCCCCGCTCAATCGAGCGCGAGCGGGTCCACCGCCTGGCCCGCCGGGCTCGTCCACTGGTAGCTCGAGACCCCGTCCTTCTTCAGCGTGCGGACGAAGTCCTGCGCCGCGGCGTCGCTTTCGAACGGACCGGTCAGCAGGCGGAAATTGCCGCGCCACGCGCTCAGATAGGGCTTGCGCGCCTTGAGCGCCCCCGCCTCCTTGACCAGGCCGCGCCATTCCTTGCCCATCTGGTCGCGGTTGCCGCCGCTCAGCACCTGGACCCAGATCCGGCTGGGATGGCTCGGGCCCGCCTTGGACTTGGCGTCCTTGGCGCCCTTGCCGCCCTTTCCATCCTTCGCATCCTTGGCGCCCTTCGTATCCTTGGCGTCCTTGCCGCTCTTCGCGTCCTTGGCGGACTTCGCGCCCTTGCCCCCCTTGGCGTCGCTGTCCTCATCGACCTGCGCGACGCGCACCTCGCGCTCGGTGGTGCGCGAGACGGCGGTCGGTCCGTCGGGACGCTCGCCGCGCGCGCCTGTCCGGCCGGCCGCCTTCGCCGACTTGCCGTCCTTGGCGGCAGGCGCCTCGTCCGCGGCGACCTTGGCGCCCTTGCCCGGAGCGGCGACCGGCGAGGACGCAGCGACCGCCGGCTTGGGCGGCGCCGAACGGCCGCGCGGCCGGATCGTCGCGAGGTCGACCGCCGCAACCGCGCTGCGCTGTTCCTCCTCGGGCGCGCGGAAACCGTCGAACAAGGCGCGGAAGTCGGCCGCCGGCGGCGCCGCCTCGGCGCTCTCGGTCGGCACCGGGCCGGCGACGACGGGCGCAGGCGCCGGGCGCGGCCCGGGGGCGGGGCTCGGCGCGGGAACAGGGCTCGGCCCCACCGCAACCGGAGCGCCCGCAACCGGGCCGGCGGTAGCCGGGCTGCCCGCCACCGGACCGGCCGTAATCGCGCCGCTCGCAGGCTGGGCGGACGGCGGTAGCGGCTGGACCTGCCGGCGCGTGACCGGAATCGTGGTGACCCGCGGCGGCGGTGCGGCGCCCGGCGCCATGTCGATCCGCGCGAGCGGATAGGGCGCAGCAACCGAAGGCGCGCGCGCCGCCGTGCCCGGATCGGCCGGGGACGCAGCCGTCGCCAGCGAAGAAGAGGCGCCCGGCGTCGGCTGAACGACCGGCACCGCGACGCTCGCCGCGGCGACCTGCGCCCCGGTCTGCGCGCCCGTCTGCCCCCCCGTCTGCGCATACCCCTGCGCTGCGGCTTGCGGGACCGCGGCAAGCGTCGGAGCCGGGGGCACCGTCGTGTTCGCCACCTGCGTCCCCGCCTGCGTCGCTGCCTGCCGGGGCGGTGTGGCCAGCGCGAGCTGCTGGTCGCGGCCGGGCCGGCGGCGCTTGTCGCGGCTCGCCACTTGCGCGCCCTTCTGCGCGCCATTGCCGCCGAGCGCCGCGCCGGCCGGGATCAGCCCCTGGTCGATGCGCGGTGCGCGCGGGTGGAGCGCGGCATATTCGGCGATCTTGGGGTCGTCGCGGCCGATGTCGGCGGCGCGCGGGAAGCGGCCGAGGTTGGCCGCCGCCGCCTGCTGCGCCGCGGTCAGGCGCGGCATGAAGCGCAAATAGGGTGCAATCCCGGCGGCAAGGTCCTGCGGCATCGAGGCATAGGCGACCGAGACCGCCTCGTCGGGATTGCCGGTGATCGCCATGATGAAGGTGCGCGCCCGCCAGGCCGCGCGATCCTGGCGCTGGACCAGCGGCGCCAGCGTCGCTTCGGCGCCGCGGCGGTCGCCGGCGATGGCGAGGCTGACCGCCTGGCGGCGCACCAGTTCGTCGCTGCCGCCGCGCGCCAGCGCCTGCTGGTAGAGCCGCTGCGCCGCCGCATTGTCGCCGACCAGATCATAGGCAAGGCCGCGGTCGGCGGCGAACGGCATCAGGTCGGCGCCCGCAGCCTGGGCTTCGTCGAAGTAGCGGATCGCGTCGGTCGGGCGGTCGGCGCGCAGCATCGCGGTCGCGATCTGCGCCTTCACCTGCCCGTTGCCGGGCGCGATCTCGTTGGCGCGCGAGAAGAAGCCGACCGCAGCGTCGGTATCGCCCAGTTGCAGCGCGGCGGTGCCGGCGTCGATCAGCGCGGTCAGGTTGCGCGGATCGCGCGCCAGCCGGGTCAGCGCGGCATTGAGCGCCTGGCTCGGCGAGACCGCGCCAGGCCCCGTCGGCTGCACCACCGGCTGGGCGAGTGCGCCGCCAAGAGGGGCGAGCGCGAGCGGCGCCGCGGCGAGCGCAAGCGCGACAGCGTCCGCGCGGCAGCGCGTGACAGGGACTTGGCGGCTGACGGTTCGGCGCTTCATCGGGCCCACCCCATAGCGGCAGCGACCTTAAGCGGCGGCAACGGGGCCGCCGGCGGAGGGTCGCGACGCTCCCCGCGTTCGGGGGAGCGCCGCGCCCTGGTTCGTGGACTTCGGCTTACTGGTTGTTCTGGCGGCCGAGGAAGCGCGGGATGTTGAGCGAGCCGCCCTCTTCCTGGGCTTCGTCGTCGCCGCTCCGCGCCGCGCCGCGCGAGAGGTTCGCCATGCGCTCGAACAGCGTGCTGCCGGCGGCCGGACGCGCCGGCGCGGGCTGCGCCGCGGGCGCAGGTGCGGCGCGTCCGAAACGCGAAGGCGCCGGTTGTTCCTCGGCCGGCCCGAGCTGAAGCTCGTCGGCGAGCGGGGTGGCAGGGGCCGGCTCGGCCTGCTCCTCGCTGAGGTCGAGCGTCAGGTCGAGCGCTTCCTCTTCGGCCGGCTGCGGCTCGAGCGAGGCGAAACCCGGCTGGACCGGCGCCGCGGGCGCGCCCGTCCATGCGGCGGGCGCCGCGGCGGGCTGTGCAGGCGCGGCGGGATGGGCGGGCGCGGCCTGGGGCACCGGCGCAGGGGCGGGTTCGGCCTGTGCGATCGGTGCGGCAGGCGCGCGCGCCGGCGCCGCGCCGGGGAAGGCTGGCCCGCGCGAGGCGCCGGGGATCGCGGCGGGACGCGCGGCGATCTCGGCCTGCTCGGCGCTCTGCTCGATGCCGGTGGCGACGACCGAGACGCGGATCTTGCCGTCGAGATCGGGGTTGAAGGCGCTGCCCCAGATGATGTTGGCGTTGGGGTCGACCAGCTCGCGGATGTGGTTGGCCGCCTCGTCGACTTCGAGCAGCTTCATGTCGTCCCCGCCGATGATCGAGATGATCACGCCCTTGGCGCCCTGCATCGACACGCCGTCGAGCAGCGGATTGGCGATCGCGCGTTCGGCGGCTTCGAGCGCGCGGTTGGGGCCTTCGCCTTCGCCCGTGCCCATCATCGCCTTGCCCATCTCGCCCATCACCGAGCGCACGTCGGCGAAATCGAGGTTGATCAGGCCCGGCATCACCATCAGGTCGGTAATCGAGCGCACCCCCTGCTGCAGCACTTCGTCCGCGAGCATGAACGCTTCCTTGAACGTCGTCTCGGCCTTGGCGACGAGGAACAGGTTCTGGTTGGGAATGACGATCAGCGTATCGACGTGCTTCTGCAGCTCCTCGATGCCGCTTTCGGCAGCGCGCATCCGGCGCGTGCCTTCGAACAGGAACGGCTTGGTCACCACGCCCACGGTCAGCACGCCCTTGCGGCGCGCCGCCTCGGCGATCACCGGCGCGGCGCCGGTGCCGGTGCCCCCGCCCATCCCGGCGGCGATGAACACCATGTGCACGCCCTCGAGCGAGCGCTCGATGTCCTCAAGCGTTTCCTCCGCCGCGGCGCGGCCGACTTCGGGCCGTGCGCCCGCGCCGAGGCCCTGCGTGATGTCGGGGCCGAGCTGGATGCGGGTGTCCGCGATCGAGTTGTTGAGCGCCTGCGCGTCGGTGTTGACGACGATGAAGTCGACCCCCTCGATCCCGGCGCGGATCATGTTGGCAATGGCGTTGCCGCCCGCCCCGCCCACGCCGATCACCGTGATGCGCGGACGAAGCTCGTCGATCGCCGGCGGTCCGATGTTGATGCTCATGTCGGTCTCTCCCTCAGCGGGTCAGATGGGTCGCGCGACGCGTGCGACGCAGCGCAAGGCAGGTTTGCCCGAGCTTTGGCACACAACGTTTCCCCGAAGCAAAGTTAAACTCGGCTTTTCCACAGGATGGAGTGGCGAAACGCCCCGTATTCCCGCCGATCCGGGCCACGCCGGGGTCAAAAGTATTCACGCAGCGCGCGCCACACGCGATTGATCAACTTCGTGCCCCGATAGCCGCTTTCGGCGGGGTTCCATTTCGGCCCGACCGCGCGGATGTCGACCGGGTCGGCCGCGGCGTAGAGCACCAGCCCGACCAGCGTCGATGAGCTTGGCGTGGCATGGCCCGGGGGCAGCCCGAGCATCGTCGGCGGCGAGCCGATGCGGACGGGCCGGCCCAGCGCCGCTTGCGCGAAATCGGCAAGGCCCGGCAGCTGCGCCCCGCCCCCGGTGAGCACCACCTGCTGCCCGCTCTGGCCGGTAAAACCCATCGCCTTCAACGCCTTGGCCACCTCTTCGGTGAAGCGCCCGAGCTGCTGGGTGATGACCGAGATCAGCTCGGCGCGCGGAATCCGGTTCTTGTCGTCGGCGTGGCGCGCGACCGGCCCGCCTTCGGGATCGCCGGGCGCGTTGACCGGGATCATCTCGCGATGGTCGGCGGGACTGGCGATGGCCGAGCCCGACATGCACTTCAGCCGTTCGGCCTGGTAGCGGCGGATGCCGAAGGCCGAGGCGATCGCGTCGGTGATGTCGCCCGAGCCGAACGGCACCACCTGCATGCCCAGCAGCATGCCCGCGGCATAGACCGACACGGTCGTCACTTCGGCGCCGAATTCGACCAGCGCCACGCCCAGCTCGCGCTCCTCGGGGCTGAGGCAGGCGTGCCCCGCCGCCACCGGCGAGCCGACCACCGCCTCGACCTTGAGGTGCGCGTTCTCGACCGTTTCCTTGATGTTGCGCACCGGCGCGCCATCGGCGAGCATCACATGGATGTCGACCGCGAGCCGCTCGGCATGGAGCCCCTTGGGGTTGGGCACGCCGTGCGCGCCGTCGAGCGTATAGTGCGCGGGCTGGGCGTGAAGCACGGTGCGCCCGTCGGGCTGGATCACCTCGCGCCCGGCGACGAGCAGGTGCTCGATGTCGTCCTGCTCGATCCGCCGCCCGCCCACTTCGACCTCGACCTTGGCGGTGGTGCTGACCAGCCCCGCGCCCGAGCAGCCGATCCACACCGACTGGACGCTCGCATTGGCCATCTTCTCGGCGCGCTCGATCGCATCGCGCACCGAATGGGTCGCGGCCTGCATGTCGGTGACATAGCCGCGCTTGATTCCCTGGCTGGCGCGATGGCCCGAGCCGAGCACGACCATCTCGCCCGTTTCGGACAGCCCGGCGATCATCGCCGAGGTGCGGAACGAGCCGAGGTTGACGGCGGCAAAGACCTTGGTGATGCGCGGTACGGCCATCGGGTCAGTCCTGCGCCGTTGCCGCCGGCTTCGGCGCTGCGGCCGCGCTCGAGGCGGCAACCTGGCGGTTGTCGCCGCTCTTGGCCCTGGCCGCCGCCTTGGCCTGCGCCGCCGCCTTCTGCTGCGCCGCCAGTTCGTCGGCATGCCCCGGCACGCGCAGGTAGATGCGATCGGGCGCGCGCATGTCGAAGCTCGCCACGCGTCCGCCAAGCAGGCGGTCGACCCCGTCCATCCGCGCAAAGGTGACCAATGCCGCCGCCGCCTTGTCCTCGCCTTCGGGCAGCGCGAGCACCTGCCCGGTCTTGAACGTCAGGTTCCAGCGCCGGTTGCCGACCCATTCGGCCTGCGCCACCTGCGGCTTGAGCGCAGGCGCCGCCTCGAGCAGCGTGGCGAGATCGGGCACGTGCGCCTCGGCCCCCTCGCCAGCCATCACGAACAGCCCCTTGGCCTTCTTCGCGCTGACCGCCTCGAGCTCGTGCCCGGTCTCGTCGATCAGCGTCAGCTTGTCGCCCTGGCGCATCACCGCATGGGGGCTGCGCTCGACCACGTCGACCACCAGCGTATCGGGCAGCTGGCGCGACACGCGCGCGTCCTTCACCCACGGCAGCTGCAGCAGACCTTCGCGCAGCGCCGCGATGTCGAGCCGGCTCATCGCCTGGTCGCGCTGGCCCAGCACGTGCTCGTAGATGGTCAGCTCGTTCATCCGGTTGACGCCGCGCACTTCGACGCGCTTGACCTCGAAGCCCGATCCGGCGGCGACTTGCGCCAGCTTGTCCTCGGCGAGCGCGGGCACGCCGGCAAGGCTCGCCAGCGTCCAAACCAGCACCGCGGCCACGGTCAGGATCACGGTCAGCACGATCCGGTGCAGCGTCTCGTCGCTGAACGGCAGCCAGCGGCGGGCCTGGCCGACCGCGGTCCCGGTCTGCTTCCGCGCCGTCGCCACCTTGGTGCGCACGCCCTTGGCGGCGGTTGCCCGCCTTACGCCCTTGCCGCCTCGCCGGATCGTCTGCGCCATGGCCGCCTAGCCCTTCCCTCCGCCGGTCGTCGCAATTGCGGTCGCGCCGGACTTGCCCGCCAGCGCATCGGCGACGATCGCCTCGACCAGATCCTCGTAGCTCATGCCCAGCTTGCGTGCCTGCTCGGGCACCAGGCTCAGCGGCGTCATCCCCGGCTGGGTGTTGACTTCGAGCAGGAACAGCCCGTCGGCGCCCTGCCCCTCGACATACTGTTCATCGTCCCAGCGGAAGTCGCTGCGGCTGGTGCCACGGCACCCGAGCAGGCGATGCGCGCGAAGCGCGATGTCCTTGCACGCCTCGGTCACTTCGTCCGGGATCTCGGCCGGGCAGATGTGGTCGGTCATCCCGTCGGTGTACTTCGCGTCGAAATCGTAGAACCCCGATTTCGGCTTCAGCTCGGTGACCAGCAGCGCGCGCGGGCCGTCGGGCCCGGCCAGCACCGCGCAGGTCAGCTCCTTGCCGCGGATGAACGGCTCGGCGAGCAGTTCGTCGAACTCCTGCCAGGGGCCCACGCTGTCGCGCGAGATCGGGCTGCCGTAGTTGCCATCGTCGGTGACGATCGCCACGCCGACCGAAGAGCCTTCGTTGACGGGCTTCAGCACATAGGGGCGCGGCAGCGGGTCGCGCTCGAACAGCTCATGCGTCGGCACCACGCGGCCACCGGGCATCGGGATGCCGTGCGGCACCAGCGCCTGCTTGGTCAGTTCCTTGTCGATCGCGATGACCGAGGTGGCGAGGCCCGAATGGGTATAGGCAAGGCCCATCAGGTCCATCATGCCCTGCACCGTGCCGTCCTCGCCGGGCGTGCCGTGCAGCGCGTTGAAGACGACATCGGGCTTCGCCTCGGCGAGGCGCAGCGCCACGTCGCGGCCCATGTCGATCCGCGTCACCGTGTGCCCGCGCGATTCGAGCGCCTTGGCGACCCCCTCGCCGCTCGTCAGCGAGACCGGCCGCTCGCTCGACCACCCGCCCATCAGGACGGCGACGTGTAGTTTCGGCAGGCTCACGGACGCCCCACCCTCTGGATTTCCCACTGCAATTCGATTCCCGACTGATCCTTCACCCGGCGGCGCACTTCCTCGCCGAGCGCTTCGATTTCGGTGCTGGTGGCAGCGCCGGTGTTGATGAGGAAGTTGGTGTGCTTTTCGGAGACCTGCGCGCCACCGATGGCAAGGCCCCGGCAGCCGGCCCGGTCGACGAGCTCCCACGCCTTCGCGCCATCGGGGTTCTTGAAGGTGCTGCCGCCGGTCTTGCTGCGCAGCGGCTGGCTCGCCTCGCGCGCGGCGCTGATCCGGTCCATCTCGGCCTGGATCGCCGCCGGCTCGCCCGGCTCGCCCCGGAACCGCGCCGCGACCACCACGCAGCCGTCGACCAGCTCGGAATGGCGATAGGTGTAGCCGAGGTCGGAAAGCGGCAGCGTCACCCGCTCGCCCGAGCGGATCACCACGTCGCAATCGACGAGGATGTCCTTGACCTCGCGGCCATAGGCGCCACCGTTCATCCGCACGAAGCCGCCGACCGTGCCGGGGATTGAGCGCAGGAATTCGAGCCCGGCGATGCCGTTGTCGCGCGCGGTGCTGGACACTAGGATGCCGCTGGCCCCGCCGCCGCAATCGAGCGTCACGTCGTCGACCCGCGCGACCTTCGCGAACGCCTTGCCCAACCGCACCACCACGCCCGGGACGCCGCCATCGCGCACGATGAGGTTCGATCCCAGCCCCAGCGCCATGACCGGCACGTCGGGGGCAAGGCCGGCGAGGAAGTCCTGCAGGTCGGCGACGTCCTTCGGCTCGAACAGCCACTGCGCCGCGCCGCCCGACTTGAACCAGACCAGCGGCGCGAGCGGCGCATCGGGCGTCAGCTTGCCGCGCACCGGCGGCAGGGCGAGAGCGGTCACACCGCCGCCCTTTCCTGCTCGATCGCGCCGGCAAGGCCCGCCGCCCACTTGGTGATGTCGCCAGCGCCAAGGCAGACGACCATGTCGCCCGCTTCGAGCGTGCCCGCAAGTTCGCACGCCAGCGCGTCCGCCCCGGCGATCAGGTGCGCGCTGCGGTGGCCGCGCGCCTTGATGCCTTCGACCATGGCGGCGCTGTCGACGCCCTCGATCGGCTGCTCGCCCGCCGGATAGACCGGCGCCGCATAGACCACGTCGGCATCGTTGAACGCGCCCTGGAAGTCCTCCATGTGGTCGCGCAACCGGGTGAAGCGATGCGGCTGGACCACCGCGATCACGCGCCCGCGCACGCCTTCGCGCGCCGCGGCAAGCACCGCGCGGATTTCCACCGGGTGGTGGCCGTAGTCGTCGATGATCGCGGCGCTGCCGCCTTCGCAGGCGACTTCGCCCACCTTGGTGAAGCGCCGCTTGACCCCGCCGAACTTGGAAAAGCCGGTGCGGATGAGGTCGTCCGACACGCCCATCTCGCGCGCCACCGCGACCGCGGCGAGCGCGTTCTGCACGTTGTGGCGGCCGGGCATCGGCAGCTCGATGTCCTCGATCCGGCGGAAGCTGCCGTCGCGCTGGCGCAGCACGGCGGTGAAGCGGTTGCCGCCCGGGATCGGGGTGACCGCCTCGCCGCGCACGTCGGCCTGCGCCGAAAAGCCGTAGGTGACGACGCGGCGGTCGCGCACCTTGGGAATCACCGCCTGGACTTCCGGGTGGTCGATGCACAGGATCGCGGCGCCGTAGAACGGCACGTTCTCGATGAACTCGACGAAGCTGTCCTTCACCCGCTCGAACGAGCCGTAGTGGTCGAGATGTTCGGGATCGATGTTGGTGACGACCGCGATCGTGCCGTCGAGCCGCAGGAACGAGCCGTCGCTCTCGTCGGCTTCGACCACCATCCACTCGCTGTCGCCCAGCCGCGCGTTCGAACCGTAGGAATTGATGATGCCGCCGTTGATCACCGTCGGATCGACCCCGCCCGCATCGAGCAGGCAGGCGACCATCGAGGTCGTGGTGGTCTTGCCGTGGGTCCCGGCCACCGCGACGGTGTTCTTGAGCCGCATCAGCTCGGCGAGCATCTCGGCGCGGCGCACCACCGGCACGCGCGCTTCCAATGCGGCGACGACTTCGGGATTGTCGCGCTTGACCGCGGTCGAGGTGACGACGACCGACACGCCCGCGACGTTCTCGGCGCGCTGGCCGATCATCACCTTGATGCCCCGGCTGCGCAGGCCTTCGACGACATAGCTTTCGGCAAGGTCCGAGCCCTGCACCGCATAGCCCATGTTGTGCATCACCTCGGCGATGCCCGACATGCCGATGCCGCCGATCCCGACGAAATGGATCGTGCCGATGTCGATGCCGACGCCCTTCATCGCGCGGCCCCCTGCCGCGATGCACTGCGCGCCAGCGCTTCGTTCGCGTGGACCAGCGCGCTCTGCGATTCGCCCACCCGGATCACGTCCATCAGCGGCGCGCCGCCGAAGCCTTCGACGAGGTCGGCAAGATCGCTGACGGCGTTGGGCAGGCCGCAGTTCCACGCGGCGTGCGCGGCATTGGCAAGGGTCTGGGGATGAAGCGCCATCGTCTGGATCTGCTTTGCGAGTTCCTTGGGGGTGAAGCCGTTCTGGCGGATCGCGCGCGCGCCGCCGGCGCGCACCAGCTCGCGCGTGTTGGCGGCCTGGTGGTCGTCGGTCGCGATCGGCAGCGGCACGAGGATCGCGGGCCGCCCGACCGCGGTCAGCTCGGCGATAGTCGAGGCCCCGGCGCGACCGATGAACAGGTGCGCTTCGGCAAGGCGGCTCGCCATGTCCTCGAAATAGGTGCCGAGCTCGGCCGGGATCTGGTGCCCGGCGTAGCGCGCGCGCACCGCCTCGAGGTCCTCGGGCCGGCACTGCTGCGTCACCTGCAACCGGTGGCGCAGCGCGGCGGGCAGCATGGCAAGGCCGTCGGGCACGACATCGGACAGCACCGAAGCGCCCTGGCTGCCGCCGGTCACCAGCACGCGGAACAGCGTATCCTCGCCGAAGTCGGGGAACGGCTCGCTGCGCAACGCGAGAACTTGCGGGCGCACCGGATTGCCGACGCAGTGGACCTTGGCCATGTGCCTGGGATCGAGCCGGTCGACTTCGCCATAGGCGGTGGCGATCGCATCGACCCGCGGCGCGAGGTAGCGGTTGACCCGCCCGAGCACCGCGTTCTGCTCGTGGATCACGGTCGGGATCCTCGCCGCGCGCGCCGCCAGCAGCGCGGGCAGCGCGGGGTAGCCGCCGAAACCGACCACGCAGGCCGGCTCGAAGCTCGCGAACAGGCGCAGCGCCATCGCGCGGCCGCGCCAGATTGCGGCGAGGCCCTTGGCCAGCGCGACCGGGTTCTTGCCGAGCCGTCCCGCCGGCAGCACGTGCGCGGGCATGAAGTCGGGCTTGCCGGGGATCTTCGCGCCGCGCGCGTCGGTCACCAGCGCGACGTGGTGGCCGCGCCGTTCGAGTTCCACCGCAAGCGCGAAGGCGGGCAACATGTGCCCGCCCGTGCCGCCTGCCGCGAGGACGAAGTGCCGCGAGACACCCGGTGGTGGACTGCCGCTCATCTGCGGGGAAGCTCCCTGAAGTCGAAGGATTCGCGGCTCAGATAGGGATTGCGACGTGTTATGGCGAGCAGGAAGCCGACGCCGAGCAGCAGCGCGATGGTCGACGACCCGCCATAGCTGATCAGCGGCAGGGTCATCCCCTTCGACGGAAACAGCTGCAGGTTGACGAGGATGTTGATGAAGGCCTGCCCGGCGAGCTGCGCGGTAAGGCCGGCGCCCGCAAGGATCGTGAACAGGTCGTCCTCGTCGATCAGGCGCAGCATCACCCGCACCACGATCGCGCAGTAGAGCAGCACGATCGCGGCGCAGGCGATCAGCCCGAACTCCTCGCCGATCACCGAGAAGATGTAGTCGGTCTGCGCTTCGGGCAGCGCCATCTTGCGGGTGCCCAGCCACAGCCCGGTGCCGTTCCACCCGCCGTTGAGCAGCGTGCGCATGGCCAGGTCGACCTGGTCGAACTCGCTGCCGCCCGAGATGAAGCTGTCGATGCGGTGGGTGGCGTTGGGATAGAACAGGTAGGCGAGGATCACGACGACGATGCCGCCCGCCACCGACCACAGGATGCGATTGACCGGAAGGCCCGAGAGCAGCACCAGCACGAACCACACCCCGCCGAACAGCACGGTCGAGCCGAAGTCGGGCTGCGCCATCAGCAGCACCCCGGTCAGCCCCATCAGGCCCATCGTGATCGCGATCACCGGGATGTTGGGATCGCGCAGCCGCCACGACAGGATCCACGCGACCGCGATGGCGAAGCCGGGCTTGAGGAACTCAGACGGCTGCAGGCTGAAGCCGATGTAGAGCCAGCGCTTGGCGCCCTTCACTTCGCTGCCGACCAGCGGCACGAGCACGAGCGCGACGAGCATCGCGCCCGCGATCAGGATGGCGAGCCGCCGCGCCGATTCCTTGGGCAGCAGCGAAGCAAGGAACATCGCGACGAGACCCACCGCCAGCCAGCGCAGGTGCAGCCAGAAGAAGTAGAGATCGCCCAGCGACTTCTGCGCGGTCGAAAGCCGGTGCGCGCCCGCCGGCGAAGCCGCCGCGACCGCGATCGTGCCGACCACGACCAGCGCCATGACCAGCCCCAGCAGCACGCGGTCGATCTCGCGCCACCAGATCACCAGCTCGCTGCGACGGCTGCGGCGATAGCGGTTGCCGCGCCCGACCACGCGGACGCCGCCATCCTTGGTCGGGGTGGTGACGTGGCGGGTCGGCTCGGCGGTCGTGCTCATGCGCCGTCTCCGGGCGGGCAAGGCGCGTCGCGATCCGCGATCAACGCCTCGACGATCTGGCGGAAGCTGTCGCCGCGCGCCTCGAAATTGCGGAACTGGTCGAAGCTCGCGCAGGCGGGCGACAGCATGATCACCTCACCCGGCTTGGCCGCATCCATCGCATGACGCACCGCATCGCACAGCATCTCGCTGCGCTGCACCGGCATGACCGGCTCGAGCAACTCGGCAAAGCGCGGGCCGGCCTCGCCGATCGTGTAGGCCCGGACCACGTGGTCGAAATAGGGCGCGCACTCGTCGAGATCGTCGCCCTTGGGCAGGCCACCGAGAATCCAGTGGATGCGCGGAAAGGCGCCCAGCGCCGGGGCGGTAGAGGCCGGATTGGTCGCCTTGCTGTCATTGATGAACAGAACGCCGCCGGTTTCCGCGACGCGCTCCATACGGTGCGGCAGGCCGACGAACGTCCTCAGTCCTTCGCGCCAGACCGCCTCGCCGATGCCCAGCGCCTCGACGATGGCGACGGCGATCGCCGCGTTCTGGAGGTTGTGCGGGCCTTGCAGCGAGGGCCACGCCTCCTGCCCCGCCAGCGCATCGGGATCGACGATCTGCACCAGGTTGCCCGCCCGGCTGCCCGAGACTTCGCCGGCGATCCGCAGCGTCTGCGGGTCGCCCCGTCCGAAAATCGCGTGCTGATCTGGCCTCTGCAGCGCGAACAGCCGCGCCTTGGCCGCGGCATAGGCCTCGAACCCGTCGTAGCGGTCGAGGTGGTCGGGGCTGATGTTGATCAGCGCGGCGACGTCGGCTTCGAGACTGAAGGTCAGGTCGATCTGGTAGCTCGACAGCTCGAGCACGTAGATTCCGCCGGCGGGCAAGGGGTCCTCGCCCAGCACCGGCAGGCCGATGTTGCCGCCCATCCGGGTCGGGATGCCGGCCGAGGCGATCAGGTGGTGGACCAGCGCGGTGGTGGTCGACTTGCCGTTCGTGCCGGTGATGCCGACCACGCGATGCGGCGGCAGGCTGGCGCGGGCGAGTGCGAACAGCTCGATGTCGCCGATAACCGGCACGCCGAAGCTTGCGGCATGCGGTCCGATCGGATGGCGGTTGAGCGGCACCCCGGGCGAGACGACCACGCCGGCAAAGCCGGTCAGGTCCATCGCCAGCGGATCGGCCAGCGTCGCGCGCGGATCGCAGGCGGCGCGCGCTTCCTCGCGCGCGTCCCAGGCGATCACCTCCGCCCCGCTTTCCAGCAAGGTCGCGACACTGGTAAGCCCCGAGCGGGCCAGCCCCAGCACCGCGTACCGCTTGCCGGCAAAGGCGGGCGAGACGATCATCGCCTCATCGCACCTTCAGCGTGGCGAGGCCGATCAGCGCGAGCACGATCGACACGATCCAGAAGCGGATCACGACGGTCGATTCCTTCCAGCCAAGCTGTTCGAAGTGGTGGTGGATCGGCGCCATGCGGAATACGCGCTTGCCGGTGCGCCTGTAGACGAAGACCTGCACGATCACCGAGACCGCCTCCATCACGAACAGCCCGCCGACGATCGCGAGCACGATCTCGTGGTGCGCCGACACCGCGATCACGCCCAGCGTGCCGCCCAGCGCAAGGCTGCCGGTATCGCCCATGAACACCGCCGCGGGAGGGGCGTTGAACCACAGGAAGGCGAGCCCCGCCCCCATCACCGCGCCGCAGAAGATCGCCAGTTCGCCCGCTCCCGGCACGTGCGGGATGCCGAGGTAGTGCGCGAAGTCCGAGCGGCCGGCGAGGTAGGCGATGATCGCGAAGGTGCCCGAGGCGATGATCACCGGCATGATCGCGAGCCCGTCGAGCCCGTCGGTCAGGTTCACCGCGTTGCCCGCGCCGACGATCACGAAAGCGGCGAACAGGTAGTAGAACGGCCCCAGCGGAATGTAGAGGTTGCTGAACACCGGCACGTAGAGGTTGGTCTCGGTCACCACCAGCGCGGCGGCGATCCCGGCGACGACGAACTCGCCGAGCAGGCGCACCTTCGCGGACACGCCCTTGTGCGCGTACTTGGTCACCTTGTCGTAGTCGTCGAGGAAGCCGATCAGGCCGAAGCCCCAGGTCACCGCAAGGCAGGCCCAGACATAGCGGCTGGTGACGTCCATCCACAGCAGCAGCCCGAGCGTCGCCGAAATGACGATCATCAGCCCGCCCATCGTCGGCGTGCCGCGCTTGGCGAGGTGGCTCTGCGGGCCGTCCTCGCGGATCGGCTGGCCCTTGCCCTGGCGGATGCGCAGCATGTTGATGAAGCGCGGGCCGATCACGAGGCCGATGAACAGCGCGGTCAGCAGCGCCGCGCCGGCGCGGAAGGTCTGGTAGCGGAAGAGGTTGCTGAACCCCTCGTAGTGAAGCAGGTGCGCCAGCAGGTAGAGCATTCAGTTTTCCCTGGCCGTCAGGGCGCGCACCAGCGCGCCGAGCCCGACCGAATTCGACCCTTTCACGAGGATGGCGTCGCCACCCTGCGGCCCGTGCGCAGCTAGGCATTCCGCCGCTTCGGCCGCCGTCGGGACATGGTCGACTTCGATTGCCCCGGCAAGCGCGCCGCCTTCGCTTTTCCCCAGTGCCTGCGCCAGCGGCGCCATTTCGGCGCCGACCAGGATCACCCGATCGATCTTCGCGGCGAGCAGCGGCCCGGCGAGCTCGCGGTGGTAGCGCGCTTCCTCGGCGCCCAGTTCGCGCATCGCGCCGAGCACAGCGATGCGGCGTGCGGCGGGCGTCGCGCCCAGCTGCTCGATCGTCACGCGCATCGAGGCGGGGTTGGCGTTGTAGCTTTCATCGATCAGCAGCGCCGCGCCCGAGCTGTCGCCGCCGCGCGCCGGCACGGCGTGGCGCGCGCCGCGTCCGGCCAGCCCCTCCATTTCGGCGAGCGCGAGGCCCGCCGCGCCGAGGTCGCCGCCGATCGCCTCGACCGCGGCCATCACCGCCAGCGAATTGGCGACCCAGTGCGCGCCCGGCTGGGCGATCGTGTAGCACAGCTTGCGCCCGCCGAGGTCGGCGGTCACCAGCGTGCCGCCACCGGGCGCCGCCACCGCGTCGAGCAGCCGGGCGTCGGCATGGGCGGCGCTGCCGAAGGCGACGATCCGCGCCGCGTGCCGCTCGGCCTTGGCGCGCAACCGCGCATAGTGGCGGTTGTCCGCCGGAATGATCGCCACCCCGTCCGCCTCGAGTCCCTCGAAGATCTCCGCCTTGGCGTCGGCGATCGCTTCCTCGCCCGAAAAGTGGCCGATGTGCGCCGGCGCAATCGTGGTGATCACCGCCACGTGCGGACGCACCAGCTGCGTCAGCGCGGCGAGTTCGCCCGCATGGTTCATGCCCATCTCGAACACGCCGAAGCTGGTGCGCGCGGGCATCCGCGCAAGGCTCAGCGGAACCCCGACATGGTTGTTGTAGCTCTTGACCGAACGGTGCGCGCGGCCCCGGCTGCCCCGGTCGAGCGCGGCGTAGAGAGCTTCCTTGACCCCGGTCTTGCCGGCCGAGCCGGTCACCCCGATGATCCCCGCATCGACGCGGCTTCGCGCGGCTCTCCCGAGATCCTCAAGTGCGCTCGAGGTATCGGCCACCAGCACGTGCGGGTGGTCGACCGCCCGGTCGACGATCGCGGCCGCCGCGCCCTTGTCGAAGGCGCCGGGCAGGAAGCGGTGCCCGTCGGCGCTCTCGCCCTTCAGCGCGAAGAACAGGTCGCCTTCGCGCACCTCGCGGCTGTCGATCTCGCAGCCGGACACCTGGAAATCGCCCGAAGCGACGCCGCCGGTCGCGGCCGCGATCTCTTCGGCGGTCCACAGCGCGGTGCCGATCGCATCGGCCGGATCGCTCGGCCACGCCATCAGCGCGGGATGGGCGGTCATGCGGTGCACTCCCTGGCTACCTGGACGTCGTCGAACGGCAGCACCCGCACGGCATCGCCGCGGCCGACGATCTGGCCCTGTTCGTGGCCCTTGCCGGCGATCAGCACGATGTCGTCGCGCGCCGCCATGGCGATGGCGGCGGCGATCGCCGCGCGCCGGTCGCCGATTTCCTGCGCCTTCGCATCGCATCCGGCGAGCACCGCCGCGCGGATCGTCGCGGGGTCCTCGCCGCGCGGATTGTCGTCGGTGACGATCACCACGTCCGACCCGGCGCAGGCGCTGCGGCCCATTTCCGGGCGCTTGCCCTCGTCGCGGTCGCCGCCTGCGCCGAACACCGTGATCAGCCGGTCGGCGACGTGCGGGCGCAGCGCCGCGATCGCCGCCTCGATGGCGTCGGGGGTGTGGGCATAGTCGACATAGACCGGCGCGCCTGCGCGGTTGATCGCCGCGCGCTCGAGCCGCCCGCGCACCGGCTGCAGCCGCGCCAGCGCCTCGAACGTCGCGCCGGCCTCGCCGCCGCTCGCCAGCACCAGCCCCGCCGCGACGAGCGCGTTGGCCGCCTGGTAGGCGCCGATCAGCGGCAGCGTCACCTTGCGGCGCGCGCCCTCGTGCTCGAGCTCGAGCACCTGGCCGAGCTGGGTCGGGGTACGGGAGAGCAGGCGGACCGCAGTCCCCTGCTCTCCCACCGTGAGCAGCCGCAACCCCCGTCGCCCGGCGTGCTCGATCGCCTGTGCCGACCAGGCGTCGTCGGCCCAGACGACGGCTGCGCCGTCGGGTGCCACGACCTCGTCGAACAGGCGCATCTTGGCCGCGAAGTAGTCCTCCATCGTCGCATGGTAGTCGAGATGGTCGCGGCTGAGGTTGGTGAACGCGCCCGCGATCACGCGCAGGCCTTCGTTGCGGAACTGGTCGAGCCCGTGGCTCGAGGCCTCGTAGGCGACGTGGGTCACCCCTTCGCGGGCAAGCCCGGTCATGTTCGACAGGAACGTCACGATGTCGGGGGTGGTAAGGCCGGTCGAGACGCTTTCGTCGGCGGTGGTCACGCCCAGCGTGCCGATCGAGGCCGCCGGGTGCCCCGCCATGCGCCACAGCTGGCGGGTCATTTCCACGGTCGAGGTCTTGCCGTTGGTGCCGGTCACCGCGACGATCGTCGCCGGCACCGGCGCGAAGAAGCCCGCCGCCAGCCGCGCGAAGGCGCGCCGCGGCTCGGCGTCGGCGATGTGCGCCGCGCCTTCGACCTTGGCCTCCGGCCGCGCCACCACGGCCACCGCGCCCGCCTTCACCGCGGCGGCGATGAAGTCCTCGCCGTTGAAGCGCGTGCCGGCAAAGGCGCCGAACACCGTGCCCGGCGCCACCTTGCGGTGATCGATGGCAAAGCCGGTCACGTTGGCGTTGTCGTCTCCTGCGAGCGCGAGACCGGCCTGCGCCGCGAGTGTGCCCAGCTTCATTCGCCGTCTCCGTTGCCGACCAGCGGGCTGAGGTCCGAGATGTCGACGTCGCGGGTCGCGTCGGGAACCACGCCGAGCAGCGGCCCGATGCGCGGCACCACGCGGCCCACGACCGGCGCGGCGTTCCACGCCGCGGTGCGCTGGAACGAGGTCGCCTGCGTGCCCTGCGGCTCGTCGAGCATCGCGATCACCACGTAGCGCGGCTTGTCCATCGGGAAGGCCGCGGCGAACGTCGCGATCAGCGAGGTCCGGCGATAGCCCCCGGTGCCCGGCTTCTCCGCCGACCCGGTCTTGCCGCCGACGCGGAAGCCGGGCGCATCGGCCTTCTTGCCGGTGCCGTCCACCACGATCATGCGCAGCAGCTGGCGTAGCCGCGCGCTGGTCGCCGCCTTGAACACGCGGCGCCCCTCGGGCACCTTGTCGGGCGCGACCTTGAACAGCGTCGCCGGGCGATAGACCCCGCCGTTGACCAGCGCGGCATAGGCCGAGGCGAGGTGCAGCGGGCTCACCGCCATGCCGTGGCCGTAGCTCACCGTCATCGTCGTCAGCCGCGCCCAGTCGCCCTTGGGCCAGATCGGGAAGCCGCGCGCGGGCAGCTCGATCGTCGGGCGCTCGTTCATGCCCAGCGCCATCATCGTGCTGCGCAGCGCCGGGCCGCCGAGCTTGTCGGCGACTTGCGCCGTGACGATGTTCGACGAATGGATCAGCGCCTCGGGCACGTTGAGCGAGGCGCCGAAGTTGTGGCTGTCGTGGATGGTGAAGCGGCCGACGTGCAGCGGTCCCGCCGGGTAGCGCACCGCCATGTCGCCGATCACCCCGGCGTCGAGCGCCGAGGCGACCGTGACCGGCTTCATCACCGAGCCGAGCTCGTAGACCTGGTTGGTCACGCGGTTGAACACGAGGTCGTTGAACGCGCGGTCCGAACGGTTGGGATTGAACGAGGGCAGCGAGGCGAGCGCGACCACTTCGCCCGTGTCGACATCGAGCACGATCCCGGCCGCGCCCTTGGCGTTCGATTCCATCATGCCGCGGCCCAGCTCGTCCTCGAGCGCGCCCTGCGCCCGCGCGTCGATCGACAGCGCGAAAGGCTGGCCGCGCTGCGCCGGATCGAGCAGCCGCTGCTGCAGCACCTGCTCCATGCCGACGTGGCCCTCGCCGGCCTCGTCGACATAGCCGAGCACGTGCGCGGCGAGCGAGCCTTGCGGATAATAGCGCTGGTTCTCGCGCGGGAATTCGAGCGCCGGCTCACCCAGCGCGAAGACCCGGTTGGCTTCCTCGGGCAGCACGCGCTTGCGCAGGTAGCTCGGGCGGTCCGACTTGAGCCGCGCCACGAGGTCGGCATAGTCGGCGTCGGGGAAGATCGCCAGCAGCGCCTTGGCCACCTCCTCGGGGGTCTTGACCAGCGGCGATCCGCCCTCGCCCAGCGCCTTGGGGTTGTACCACAGCGAATAGGAGGGAAACGCGCGCGCCAGCACCACGCCGTTGCGGTCGGTGATCTCGCCGCGCGGCGGCAGCAGCGCCTCGGCCATCGAGCGGCGCTCGGGCGCGTCCTCGAACAGCCCGAGCTGGGCGATGCGCACCAGCGCGGTCAGCGTTGCGAAGACGAACAGCAGCAGCACCCACAGCGCGCGCACTTTCGCGGTCACCAGCGACCGCTGGCGGACGTTGGCCAGCTGGACGCGGCCAGACGCGATCGCGGCGGAGGCGGTCAGCGCGTTCACTTGGCCTTCTTCACCTCCTTCTTCGCCACCGTCGCGGCGGGCTTCTTCGCCACCGCCGCGGCAGGCTTCTTCGAAGCGACCGCGACCGGCTTCTTCGCCGCAGCCGCCGCCGAAGCGGTCTTCTTCGCGCCTTCAGGCTTAGTCGCCGAGGCGACTTTGGCGGAAGGCTTGGCCGCGCGCTTGTCCACCGGCTTGTCCTTCGCAGCCCCGTCCTTCGCCGGCCCGTCCTTCGCCGATTTGTCCTTCGCCGGCTTCTTCGCGGGCGCGTCGCCCGCCTCGTCGTCCTTGGCGACGAGCTGGCGGATGCGCGGTGTGACCGGCGCCTCGTCGCCATGGTCGACTCGCGCCAGCCGCGCGCCGAGCGAGGCGGCCGCGCGCGCGTGATCGACCTTGGCCGGGGCGGGTTCGTCCTCGTCCGCGCCGGCGCCGAGCGGCTTGCCCGACAGCGGCGAGACCATCGCCGGGAACGCGGCCTGGGCCACGACCGCATCGTCGGCGCTCGCCACCCGGATCGGCTCGGGCGCATCGGGCTCGGCCGGCTTCGACAGCGCGGCGAGCTGGCGCTCGTTCTCGAGATACTGCCCGGCGGTCGGCGCGACATAGCCGAACTCGACGTCGTTCCAGGCCTTGAGCTGCTGCTGGTTGGCGCGCGTCTCGAACTCGGTCTCGAGGTACATCTTCTCCTGCCGCAGCGCGACGATCTTCAGCTCGGCGTGCCGGACCTGGCTGCGCAGCGCGTTGACCCGGAAGGCGAGCACCATGACCAGCGCGGCGCAGATCGCGAGCAGCGCGAGCCAGCCGATCGAGCGCATGCGATGGGCGGTGACGATCATGCCGCGATGCTCCCTTGGTGCTCCCGCGCCGGAGCGGACGTGCGGACCGCCCAGCGCAAGGTTGCCGACCGCGCGCGCGGGTTGCGCGCCTCTTCGGCAGCGCTCGGACGGATCGCTGCCGAAGGCTTCTCGAAAACGGGCGTCAGGGTGGGCGCGGCCTGCGGCAGGTGGCGCGAGCCCCCCGGCGTCGCGCCCGCGGCCTCGCGCAGGAACTGCTTGACGATGCGGTCTTCCAGGCTGTGGAACGTGACCACCGCCAGCCGCCCGCCCGGCGCCAGCACCTTCTCGGCGGCGGCAAGCCCGGCCGCCAGCTCGTCGAGCTCGCCGTTGACGTGGATGCGCACCGCCTGGAAGCTGCGGATCGCCGGATCCTTGGGAGCATTCTTTCCGCGCATCCCCGGGACATAGCCGAGAGCCTTGCGCACCACCGCGGCGAACTGCCCGGTCGTCGAAAGCGGCCGCGCCGCGACGATCGCGCGCGCCACCCGGCGCGACTGACGTTCTTCCCCGTAGCGGTAGAGGACGTCGGCAATTTCCCCCTCGTCGGCTTCGTTCAGGAAATCGGCCGCGCTCGGCCCCTCCTGCGACATCCGCATATCGAGCGGCCCGTCGACCGAAAAAGCAAACCCCCGCGCGCCCTCGTCGATCTGCATCGAGGACACCCCGATATCGAGCACGACACCCTGAACCTGCGCAATTCCGGCCTCGGCGAGGCCTTCGGCAAGCTCGGAGAAGCGCCGGTGGTGGAGCACCAGGCGCACAGGTTCTCCACAGGTTTCTCCCCAGGCGGCCCCCGCGGCGATCGCGTGCGGGTCGCGATCGAAGGCGTGGACGGTCGCGCCGGCGGCGAGCAGGCGCCGGCTGTAGCCGCCCGCGCCGAACGTGCCGTCGACGATCACCGCACCGGGAACCGGGGCGAGCGCCGCTTCGACCTCGTCGAGCAGCACGGGGATGTGCGGCGCGTTTTCGGGAAGGTCGGGATAATGCCTCACTTGCGCCGCCCCTTGCCGGCGGCCTCGGCCATCAGCGCGCGGCAGGTCGCCTTGGCGGCGTCCCAGCCCGGGCCCATGCCGAACAGCACGTCGGGCGCCCAGATGGTGAAGTGCGATCCGCCGCCGTGGAAGTACAGCGCCTCGCCGATCGAGGCCTGTTCGCCGAGGTGGTCGGGCAGGACGAAACGACCCGATTCGTCGAAGCTCACGCGCATGAAGCCGAACAGCTGCGCGGCGCGCATGTCGGCATCGAAGTCCTCGCGCCGCTCGAGCGCGACGCGTTCCTCGTGGGCGATCTGCTCGGCGAAGCTTTCGGCGCGGGACAGGCCGAAACCGACGAGGCAGGGATGCTTGGAGTGCTTGTCGAGGCACAGCACGCGCTGGCCGGCCGAAGCGTCGCGCACCGTGCTGCGGAAGTCCGCGGGGAGGACGAAGCGGCTCTTTTCGCCGCGCGGCGAAAAGCCCTGACCCCAGTAATTTGACGGCCCTCCAGCCACGTCAAAAGCCCCCGCGCGCGGGACAAAAGCTCCAGCCTTCCGGCAAGCGCATGGCGCTGCCGACCATCCCCCGCGGATGCGACATGGAATTCGTCCCGATGAAGAGAAGTCTTAACTCGGGAAGCTGCGGGCGACAACGGGATTTTGCGGGAAATTGCGGCCAAGCGTTCGTTTTCTTGGCCTTTCCCTTCGCCCGAGCCTGGCCACGGCGGCCCGCGACGCCACCCGGCGCGCGCCCGCGGCCCACGCATTCCCGCCGTTTTCCGCATGGCGAAGCGCCCGCCCGGCATGGCCGGTCGCCCGCCTGCCCGTGTTTTCCCGCAAGTCTAGCGCGGCGTCGTCCCGAACGCCTGCGCCGCCATCGCCTGCAGCGCCGCCGCGCTCCCCGGCGGCGAATCGCCCGCCTCGAGCAGTGCCGCGTCGGCGATCGCGAGGACCCGGCCACGGCCGATGCGGCACGCCGCGCCCAGCCCCGCGCGCACGATCCGGCACTGCGGGAGCTCGCCCCCGCCAGCGCTAGCGCCGGCGACAATCGGCGCCAGCGCGAACCGGCCGGCCAGATTGCTGGCGAACCCGCTGCCCGCGATTTCCCGCAGGCCCGCCGGCTGCGTCTCGTCGAAGCGCAGGACGAGGCCCCAGTGCGCCAGGATCGGCGAGAGCAGCACCACGTCCTGGGGCCGCCGCGGATCGCCAAGCGCAAAGCGGCTCGGCGCGGTCAGCATCGGGTCGGCGAACAGCAGCAGGCGCCCGCCGCGGCGGACCCAGCGGTCGAGCGCGACGTTCTCGGCGGGGTCGAGCGGCCGCGGCTGCGCCATCATCAGCAGGCGCAACCGGTCGAGCCGCGCGTCGCGCAAGGTATCAAGCGGGCGCAGCCGGTAGCGCGCCTCGAGCGCGGCGCGGATCGGCGACGGCGTGCGCTCGGCGGCAAGCTGCGCGGTCAGGTCGTCGGCTTCGGACCAGAGCAGCGGCAGGCTGGTGAACAGCCCGAGTTCGGGCCTCGCGCCGGGCGGCACCGCCGCCGCCGGGTCGCCGGGGCCGGTCGCCGGGTAACGGGCCCGGCTCGCCACCAGCGCCGCCGCGACGAGCAGCACCGGCGCCACCGCCAGCGCGATCGTGCGGATGCGGCTCAGGGCTTGCGGCGGCTGGCGGGCGGCGCGGCCGGCGCGGCGCCGCCGACCGGAAGCTCGGGCGCCACGCCCATGTCGACCAGCGGGTCGTTGGCGGCCGCGCTCGAGGTCAGCGCCGCCTCGGGCGTCGCCGCGGCGGAATCGCCTGCCTGGGCGCGGTCCATGATGACATTGGCGAGGCTGACCAGCAGCAGCATCCCGGCAAGCCCGAACAGCCCGACCTGCAGCCGGTGCACGGCCTGCGCCCGCAGCGCGCGCGGGCTCAGCGGAACATGGTGAAGCGGCGCGACCGGCGTCTCCGCCAGAGCAGCGGCGCTCGGTGTCTTGCGCGAGGGGATGCCGGGAAACGCCATCCCGGAAATACTAGCCTATTGCTTCAGCCAGGGAAAGACCGGCAGGCCCTTGGCCTCGAGCCAGGCCGGATTGTAGAGCGAGGACAGGTAGCGGAAGCCGGTGTCGCACAGGATCGTGGCGACGCGGCTGCCCTTGCCCAGCTGCCTGGCGAGCGCGACCGCGCCGGCCACGTTGATCCCGCTCGACAGCCCCAGGCACAGCCCTTCCTCGGCCAGCAGCCGCTGCACCCAGTAGAGCCCGTCCTCGTCCGAGATGCGGAACTGGGTGTCGATCGGCGCGCCTTCGAGGTTGGCGGTGATGCGGCCCTGCCCGATGCCTTCGGCGACCGACGAGCCTTCGGCCTTGAGCTCGCCGTTGGCGTAGTAGTTGTAAAGCGCCGCGCCGTGCGGATCGGTCAGCGCGATCGTCACCTTCTCGTCGAACGATTTGAGGCCAAGGCCCGTGCCCGCGATCGTCCCGCCGGTGCCCGCCGCGCAGGTGAAGCCGTCGATGCGGTGCTCCATCTGCTCCCAGATCTCGGGCGCGGTGCTTTCGATGTGCGCGCGGCGGTTGGCGATGTTGTCGAACTGGTTGGCCCAGATCGCGCCGTCGGTCTCCTCGGCGATGCGGCGCGAGGTGTGGACGAAGTGCCCGGGGTTCGAGAACGGCGCCGCCGGCACCAGCACCAGTTCCGCGCGCAGCGCGCGCAGCGTGTCCATCTTCTCGCGCGATTGCGTCTCGGGCATCACGATCACGGTCTTGTAGCCGAGCGCATTGGCAACCAGCGCCAGGCCGATGCCGGTGTTGCCCGCCGTGCCTTCGACGATCGTCCCGCCGGGCTTGAGCAGCCCCTTCTCCTCGGCGTCGCGCACGATCCACAGCGCCGCCCGGTCCTTCACCGAAGCGCCGGGATTGGCGAACTCGCACTTGCCGTAGATCTCGCACCCGGTCTCCTCGGACGGGCCGGCAAGGCGGACGAGCGGCGTGTTGCCGATCAGCGAAAGCGAACTGGGAGAAAGCGCAGCAACGGTCATGCCGCCCGAGTTAGGGCGCGCCCGGGCAATCTACAACGAAATTGCGCTTGGGGGCCGGCAAGTCCGCTATTCCCGCCCGGCGCGGATCGCCGCCCCGCCGGCAAACGGCGCGATCGCCAGCGCGGCAAGGCTGCTCGCGGCCAGCAGCGCAAGGCCGCCCTCGCCGCCCGGTTGCAGCGACCCCGCGCCGAAGATCAGCAGCGGCACCGCCAGCGGGATCGCCAGCATGCCGCCCAGCGCAGACCCTGCGCGCAGGCCCGCGGTCAGCGCGGCGATCGTCACGCCGATCGCGGCAAGGCCGGGCGTTCCCAGCAGCAGCCCCTGCTCGATCGTCACCAGCTGCGCGCGGCTGAGCGAAAGCAGCCCGGCCGAGATCGGCGCGGCCAGCATCAGCGGCACCCCGAAGCTCAGCCAGTGCGCCACGATCCGCACCGCCAGCACCCCTTCCTCGGCCAGCCCGCGCAAGGCCCACTGGTCGAAGAAGCCCGCCTCGACATCGGGCTCGACCAGCCGGTCGAGCGGCAGGATCGCGGCAAGCAGCGCCGCCACCCAGATCACGCCGGCGCCGGTGCGGGCGAGCAGCCTGGCGTCGGGGCCGACGGCGAAGGGGAACAGCATCGCGACCGCCAGGAAGAACAGCAGCGGCAGCACCGCCCCGCCGCGGCCCAGCGCGCCTTTCAGCAGGATCGAAAGGTCGCGCACGAAGATCGCGCGCAAGGCCGCGCCGGTCCTCACGGCAGGTGCTCCAGCAGCGAGATCGTGCGCAGCCGCTGCAGCTCCAGCGGCTGGTGCGAGGCGATCACCGCGATCCCGCCCACCGCGCGATGCGCCTCGATCGCCGCCTGCGCCGCCGCGCCCCAGTGCGTGTCGAGCCCGTTCAGCGGCTCGTCGAGCAACCAGACTTTGGCCGGGCTGGCCGCCAGCCGGGCGAGCGCGGCGCGCTTGCGCTGCCCGGTCGAGAGGTAGCCCACGGGCACCTCGCGCAAGTCCTCGAGCCCGAAGTCGGCGCGCGGTTGCTCCCCGCCGTCGATCCGCTGCCAGAACGCCAGCGCCTCGCCCAGCGGCTGGTGCGCATCGAGCGCGGGCCGTTCGTCGCACAGCGCCAGCGCGCCGGCGCGCTCGACATGTCCCCAGGCCGGCCGCAGCAACCCGGCAAGGATGCGGATCACGCTCGACTTGCCGATGCCGTTGGGGCCCGCCAGATGCAGCGCCTCGCCCGCCTTCAGCTCGAACGACAGAGCGCGCACCAGCACCCGGTCGCCGCGCCGGCAGGCGATGTCGTAGGCAGCGAGGCGGGCGGCTTGCATGGGCCTGCGCGATAGGGGAAAGGACGGAGCCTGCCAAGGAGAGCGAAACAATGGCCGTCCAGCGCCTGTCCCCGTCAGAAGTCGCCACCGTGCTCGCCGACCACCCCGGCTGGACCCTGCGCGAGGACGGCCTCGCCCTCGTCCGCACCTTCCGCTTCGCCGACTTCAACGAAGCCTTCGCCTTCATGACCCGCGTCGCCCTCGAAGCCGAAAAGACCGACCACCACCCCGAATGGTTCAACGTCTACAACCGCGTCGAGGTCACCCTGACCACCCACGACGCCGGCGGGATCAGCCCCCGCGACGCCGCCATGGCCGCGGCCATGGACCGGTTCGCGCCGCTGATGCCCTAGAGCGCGCCGGCGCGCCCGCGCACCTGCTTGCGCACCAGCCCCGGCAGCAGCCGCGCAAACAGCGCCATGCGCCTGGCCGTCGGGCCGACGAGCGTGTGCAGCTTGTCCCCGTGCACCGCCGCCCAGGCCGCTTGCGCCACGTCGCTCACCGGGCTGATCTCGAGCCCCGCGCCCTTCACCCGCGAGCGGATGTCCTCGTTGCTCGCGCGGTTGGCGTTGTGGTCGAGCAGCGGCGTGTCGATGAACGCCGGCATCAGGTCGCGCACCGCGATGCCCTCGCCCGCCCATTCGCCGTCGAGCGATTCGGTCACCGCGCGCACCCCGAACTTGGTCGCCGAATAGACGCAGGCGCCGGGCGTGCCGTAGATCCCCGCCGCGCTCGCGGTGTTGAGCAGCACCGATCCCGGCGCGCTCGCCTTGAGCCAGGGGTGCGCCGCCTGCGCGCCGAAGATCACGCCCTTGAGGTTGATGTCGAGCACCCGCTCGATCTCGTCGCTCGCAAGGTCAGCGAGCGGCCCGCCGACCGGCACGCCGGCATTGTTGAACACCACGTCGATCCGCCCGCCCGCCGCTTTCGCGAAGTCGGCCAGCGCCGCGTCCCACCCCGCCCGGTCGCGCACGTCGAGCTTGTGGCACGAGCTTTTCCCGGCCGGCAGCAAGGCCGCGGTCTCCGCCATGCCGCCCTCGTTGACGTCGGCCAGCCCGACGAACCAGCCCTCCTGCGCGAAGCGCTGCGCCACCGCGCGGCCGATGCCCGATGCGCCGCCGGTGATGAAGATCGCCTTTCCCATGGTCTCCCCCCTCGTTCCGGTCACAGCGCCGGATTGTTGTAGCAATGCCAGGTGAAGATCGCCGCCGCCCCGCGATGCGGCCGCCAGCCTTCGGCAAGCTCGCGCGTCAGCTTCTCGCTCGGCCGTTCCTCGAGCCCCAGCAGCTTGGCGAGGCCCGCCTGCACGGCAAGATCGCCCGCCGGCCAGATGTCGGCCCGCCCTTCGGCGAACAGCAGGTAGATCTCCGCCGACCAGCGCCCGATGCCCTTGATCTTGATCAGCTCGGCGATCGCCGCCTCGTCATCCTCGGGGAGCGCGTCGAGATCGAGCTCGCCCGACACCACCAGTTCGCACAAGGACCGGGCATAGCCCTGCTTCTGGCGCGAGAGGCCGCAGGCGCGCAGCGCGTCGAAGTCCGCAGCGAGCAGGTCGTGCGGCGGCAGGTCCTCGCCCAGCAGCGCCTCGAGCTTGGCCCAGACCGAGGCCGCCGCCGCCACGCTCACCTGCTGCCCCACGATCGTGCGCAGCAGCGTGGCATAGCCGGTCGGGCGGAGGCGCGGCTCGGGATAGCCGACGCGCCCGATCGCCGCGGCCATTGCCGGATGCCGGCCCGCGATGAAATCGAGCCCTTCCCTGATCTGATCCGCGCTCAGTCCCATTGCCTTGCACCCTTCTCGTCCCTGCGCGCCGTGCGACCTTGCCAAAGCCCAGGCGACGCGATAGCAGCCCGCCCCGAACGGGAACAGTGGGGGCGGCAAGGCTCCCTGACAGGAGACCTGGACAATGCCGAAGCTTGTTGTCGTGAACCGCGCGGGTGAAGAAAAGACCATCGACGCCGACGCCGGCCTGTCGGTGATGGAAGCCATCCGCGACAACGGCTTCGACGAACTGCTGGCGCTGTGCGGCGGCTGCTGCTCGTGCGCCACCTGCCACATCTACGTCGACCCCGCCTTCGCCGACAAGGTTCCGGCGATGAGCGAGGACGAGAACGACCTGCTCGACAGCTCGGACCACCGCAACGAAACCTCGCGCCTGTCGTGCCAGGTCCAGATCACCGGCGACCTCGACGGCCTCAAGGTCACGATCGCGCCGGAAGACTGATCCTTCGGTTCAGGCTGAGCAAAAGGCCCGCGCTCCATCGGATGCGCGGGCTTTTTTGTGCCTGCGGCGAGGTCGCGCACGGATGATCGCAATTGGGCGGGGAGCAGAAGTGCGCTCTTCCCGGATCATCCTCCCCTGACAGGGGAGGTGGCGCCCCGAACGGGGCGACGGAGGGGTAGCCCCCTCGCGCCAACGATCGCGTTCGCGGGTTACCCCTCCACCGCCCTTCGGACGGTCCCCCTCCCCTTCCCGGGGAGGATGGCCGAAACCTCTGCAACGGGGCGCAAGCGGACCCTTCAACGCAGGCTTCGCATCGAAAGACCGCGCCAGGAAGCCGCCCGCCCTGGGCCTGTCGAAGGGCTGCGCTTTCCTTTGGCGGTCTCGCGCTCGCTGCGCCGAACAAGGGCAGCAACGCCAACACAATCGGCCGGATTAGAGCCGCAACCCCGCCGTCTCGTCCAGCCCGGCCATCAGGTTGAGGCTCTGCACCGCCGCCCCGCTCGCGCCCTTGCCGAGGTTGTCGAGCACCGCCACCAGCCGCGCCTGTTCGCCATCGGCGCTGCCCATCACATGCAGCGTCAGCCCGTCCCATGGCTCCATCGAAGCGCGCATCAGCATCTCGCCATCGGCGGGCAGGTCCTGCGCCACGGTCACGACCTTCGAGCCTTCGTAGAACTGCGTCAGCGCCGCGCGCAGCAGTTCGGGCGGCACGCTGCCCGGCATCACCCCCAGCGGCAGCGGGATTTCGACGACCATGCCGCGATGCGCCGCGACCACCGCCGGGCTGAACAGCGGCGGGATCATCAGCCCCGCATAGCGCTGCATCTCGGGCACGTGCTTGTGCCCGAAATTGAGGCCATAGCCTCGCCAGGCGATGTCGCGGTCGTCCTCGAACCGCCCGATCAGCGCCTTCCCGCCGCCCGAATAGCCCGACACGGCATGCACGCTGTACGGCCAGGCCGCCGGCAGCAGCGCATTGTGGACGAGCGGCGCGAGCAGGGCGATGAACCCGGTCGGATAGCACCCGGGATTGGACACGCGCCTCGCCCCGGCGACCGTCTCGCGCCCGACGATCTCGGGAAAGCCGTAGGTCCACCCCTCGGCCACGCGGTGCGCGGTCGAGGCGTCGATCACGCGGGTGCGGTCGTTGGCGATCATCGCCACCGCGTCCCTTGCCGCATCGTCGGGCAGGCACAGGATCACGACATCGGCGTCGTTGATCGCCTCGCGGCGCGCCGCATCGTCCTTGCGCCGCGCCTCGTCGAGCGTGATGAGGGCGAACTCGGCTCGCCCGGCCAGCCGCTCGGCGATCTCCAGCCCGGTTGTGCCGACCGCGCCGTCGATGAAGACCGAGGTCGTCACAGCGCCTGCAACGCCGTCAGCGGCAGGTAGCCGACGAAGCCGTCGTCGCCCTGTTGGCCCCACGCGCGGCCGCCCGCCATGTCGAGCACGTTGAAGATTTCCCCCGCCGCCAGTTCGACGATCGGCTCGCCGTCGTCCTGCCCGGTCTTGCGCAGCACGACCGGCTCCAGCACGACATGCGGCATCGGCACCGCATAATGCGGCACGAAGACCTTTCCGGCGAGCGCCACGTGCGCAAGGTCGCCACGCACCGGGCGGTGCAGCGGGTCGAGCGTGACCGAGGGGCCGGACAGCGCCAGCTCGCCGGAACCCGGCGTCTGGTCGATCAGGGAAGCTTCGTTCGATGCGGGCAAGTCTGCGCCTTCGCCAAAAAGGAAAGCCGCGCGCTTACTGGCATCGCTCCGCCGGTTCAAGCGCCGAACCGTTCGAGCAGGAGTCCCCAGGCGGCGCGCAGGCCCAGCGCATCGCCGCCCTTGGGCCGCCCGGGCTTGGCCGCGGGGCGCCAGGCGAACGTGTCGAAATGCGCCCAGTCGATCCCCTCGCCGACGAAGCGGTCGAGGAACAGCGCCGCGACGCTCGCCCCGGCGAACCCGCCCGAAGGCGAATTCTGCAGGTCGGCCACATCGGACTTGAGCCATTCGCGATAGCCGTCGTGCAGCGGCAGGCGCCAGCACGGATCGTCGCGCTCCAGCCCCTTGCGCAGCAGCGCCTCGGCGGTCGTGTCGGCCCTCGCGAACATCGCCGGCAGGTCCGGCCCCAACGCCACCCGCGCCGCACCGGTCAGCGTGGCGAAGTCGATGACGAGGTCGGGCTTCAGCTCGCTCGCGCGGGTCAGCGCATCGCCCAGCACCAGCCGCCCTTCGGCATCGGTGTTGGTGACCTCGACGCTCAGCCCCTGCCGCGTGCGCAGCACGTCGCCCGGGCGCATGGCATTGCCCGAGATCGCATTTTCCACCGCCGGGACCAGCAGGTGCAGCCGCACCTTCAGTCCCTGGCCCATCACCAGCCCGGCCAGCGCCAGCGCATGAGCCGCGCCGCCCATGTCCTTCTTCATCAGCGCCATGCCCGACGATGGCTTGATGTCGAGCCCGCCCGAATCGAAGCAGACCCCCTTGCCGATCACGGCCACGCGCGGATGCGCCGGGTCGCCCCATTCGAGCTCGATCAGCCGCGGCGCGTGGTGGCGCGAGGCGGCGCGCCCGACCGCGTGGATCATCGGGTAGTCACGTTCGAGCACATCGCCCGCATGGACGTGCACGCTCGCATGGTGCGCCTTGGCGAGCGCGCGCGCCTCGGCCTCGAGCGCGGCCGGCCCCATGTCCTCGGCGGGCGTGTTGACGAGATCGCGCACCGTCATCACCGCGCCCGCTTCGGCGAGCGCCGGCTCGATCGCCTTGACCGCCTTCGTCAGCAGCACGCGCGGCTCGTTCGGTTTCGGCTCCTTGCGATAGCGGTCGAAGCGGTACTGCGCGGTCAGCCAGCCGTGCAGCGCGCGCGCCACCCCCGCGCCTTCGCCGCCGAGCGCCTCCTCGCGCGCCAGCCGGTAGGTTCCGCCCGGCAAGGTCTCGGCCAGCTTGGCAAGGCACCAGCTCGAAAGGGAGGCGGTATCGGGAACGCCGCCCACCGCGAACCAGCCATCGCCATCGGGCACGATCGCGACCTCGTAGCCGCCGCCTTCGAACTTCTGCGCCGCGAGCGCGGAACGTTGTCCGGCGTTCAGCGTCTTGAGCCAGTCGTCGAACCCGCCCTTGTCGACGAGGTGGAGGGCAATGGCGCTCTGGCCCTGATCGGGCTGGATCAATGCGTTTCTGTCGGTCATCCTGCGGCCGACCTTGCAGCAGCCGCGCCATCAGCGCGAGAGGAAAACGATCCGTGAAAGCGACTTTCGCCTGCCCCGCCCTCCTTCTCGTCCTCGCCGCCTGCGGCCAGGGCGCGCCGACTTCCGGCGCGCCTTCGCCCGGCGCCAGCGCCGCCGCGGCGCCCGAGCCTTCCGCGCCGCCTGCGCCCCCGCCGGCGGCGCCCGCCGCCACCGCGCGCAGCGTCAAGCAGGCCAACGACCTCTACCAGTTCGCCTATGCCTATCCCGCCGCGGCCGCCGCGATTCCGGCGCTCAAGGCGCAGCTCGACGCCGATCTCGCGAAGCAGCAGGCCGAGCTCGCCCGGGAAACCGCCGCGGCGCGCGCCGATGCCAAGGCCAACGACTACCCCTACCACCCTTACGAATCCTCGACCGAATGGAAGGTCGTCACCGACCTCCCCGGCTGGCTCAGCCTCTCGACCCTGCTCGGCTCCTACTCGGGCGGCGCGCATTCCAACTATGCCTACGACGCGATCCTGTGGGACAAGCAGGCCGGCCGCCGCGTCCCCGCGATCGAGCTGTTCACCTCGAAGGCCGCGCTCAAGGCGGCGATCACCCGGCCGTTCTGCGCCGCGCTCGATCGCGCCCGCCGCCAGAAGCGCGGCGCCGACTGGAAGCCCGGCGGCGACATCAGCGAATTCGACAGCTGCATCGACCCGCTCGAACAGGTCCTGATCCTCGGCTCGGCGGGCGGCAAGGGCTTCGACCGGATCGGCTTCCTCATCGCCCCCTACAACGCCGGCCCCTTCGCCGAGGGCAGCTACGAGGTGACCCTGCCCGTCACCCCGGCCGTGCTCGTCGCGGTCAAGCCCGCCTATCGCGCCGCCTTCGTTGCGCAATGAAACGTAACCCTGCCGCCTCGCAATTTGCCGCGATGATCGCTACATCGCGGGAATGACCGAATATGTGACCGCCGACGAAACCGACGTCCAGCCGCGCGACGGCACCATCAAGCTGCACGGCCCCGCCGGGTTCGAAGGCATGCGCAAGGCCGGCCGCCTCGCCGCCGAGATCCTCGATGCGCTCGCCCCGCTCGTCGTGCCCGGCGCGCGCACCGACCATCTCGACGACGTCGTGCGCCAGATGACGCTCGACGGCGGCGCGATCCCGGCGACGCTCGGCTATCGCGGCTATACCCATTCGTGCTGCATCTCGATCAACCACGTCGTCTGCCACGGCATCCCCTCGGACAAGACGCTCAAGGACGGCGACATCGTCAACATCGACGTCACCCCGCTGCTCGATGGCTGGCACGGCGATTCCAGCCGCATGTACCTCGTCGGCGACGTGTCGCTGAAGGCGCGGCGGCTGGTCGAGGTGACCCACGAATGCCTGATGATCGGCATCGAGCAGGTGCGGCCCGGCGCGCGCCTCGGCGACATCGGCGCGGCGATCCAGGAGCATGCCGAACGCCACCGCTACGGCGTGGTGCGCGAATTCTGCGGCCATGGCCTCGGCCGCCTGTTCCACGATGCGCCCGAGGTGGTCCACGCCGCCCGCGCCGGCACCGGCCCCGAATTGAGGCCCGGCATGTTCTTCACCATCGAGCCGATGATCAACCTCGGCAAGCCGGGAGTGAAGATCCTCGACGACGGCTGGACGGCGGTCACCCGCGACCGTTCGCTCTCGGCGCAGTTCGAGCACTCGATCGGCGTCACCGAGGACGGCTGCGAGATCTTCACGCTCAGCCCCGCGGGCCTCGACAAGCCGCCTTACGCCTGAACGGCGGCGCGCGCAGTGCTGCCCAAAAAACGGGCAGCGCCTGCGTAAAATTTGTGCACGAAAAAATCGCGGCGACGTAACTTTATGGCGCGAGCCGCGGCCAACTCATTCGCTTTGTTGCCCAGCCTGCACAATTCCCGCTTTCGCAACCGCGAGCGATGGCCTAGTGAAAACCTCTAGAGCGTGGCACGATTCTTGTTAGGTCGGGCCACAAGGGACAACCGCCCGCCGCATCTAGTGCGGCCGGCCTGGCGTTGCAGGGGTCTGACCAGGTGAAGAAGGTCGAAGCGATCATCAAGCCGTTCAAGCTGGACGAGGTGAAGGAAGCGCTGCACGAGATCGGCGTCTCGGGCATCACCGTCACCGAGGCCAAGGGCTTCGGCCGCCAGAAGGGCCACACCGAACTCTATCGCGGCGCCGAATACGTCGTCGATTTCCTGCCCAAGGTGAAGCTCGAGGTCGTCGTCGGCGACGCGCTGGTCGACCGCGTGGTCGAGGCGATCGCCGCCGCCGCGCAGACCGGCCGCATCGGCGATGGCAAGATCTTCGTGATGACCGTCGACGCCGCGGTGCGCATCCGCACCGGCGAGCGCGACGACGACGCGATCTGAATTGGCGCTCCCCGAACCGGCGCGCCGGGACGGGGAACGTGCAACCGGGGGTGGCCTTGGGACGGGCGGCCTCCACCACAACCACCCCTGAAACCCCGCACGGCGCTCACGGCCGGGGCGGGAGAAAAGAAGGATCAGCGATGGCAAGTGCAAAGGACATCCTCGCCCGCATCAAGGACGAGGAAATCGAGTGGGTCGACCTGCGTTTCACCGATCCCAAGGGCAAGTGGCAGCACCTCACCATGGTCGCCTCGGTCCTGGGTGAAGACGAGCTGGAAGACGGCCTGATGTTCGACGGTTCGTCGATCGAAGGCTGGAAGGCGATCAACGAGTCGGACATGATCCTCAAGCCCGACCTCACGTCGGTCTTCGTCGATCCGTTCTCGGCCACGCCGATGCTGATCATCACCTGCGACATCGTCGAGCCCTCGACCGGCGAGCTCTACTCGCGCGACCCGCGCTCGACCGCCAAGCGCGCCGAAGCCTTCGTCAAGGCCTCGGGCATCGGCGACACCGTCTACGTCGGCCCCGAAGCCGAGTTCTTCCTGTTCGACGACGTCAAGTTCTACGACGGCTACGACGGCAACGGCTTCCGCATCGACGACGTCGAGCTGCCGACCAACACCAACAAGGACTACGAAGGCGGCAACCTCGGCCACCGTCCGGGCGTGAAGGGCGGCTACTTCCCGGTCGCGCCGGTCGACAGCTGCGTCGACATCCGCGGCGAGATGGTCAAGACCATGCTCGACATGGGCCTGCCCTGCGACAAGCACCACCACGAAGTCGCCGCCGCGCAGCACGAGCTCGGCCTGACCTTCGGCACGCTCGTCCAGACCGCCGACCGCATGCAGGTCTACAAGTACGTCGTGCAGCAGGTCGCCGCCGCCTACGGCAAGTCGGCGACCTTCATGCCCAAGCCGATCAAGGGCGACAACGGCTCGGGCATGCACACCCACATGTCGATCTGGGATTCGGGCAAGCCGCTGTTCGCCGGCAACGGCTATGCCGGCCTGTCGGACATGTGCCTGTACTTCATCGGCGGCGTGATCAAGCACGCCAAGGCGCTCAATGCGTTCACCAACCCGACCACCAACAGCTACAAGCGCCTGGTGCCGGGCTACGAAGCCCCCGTGCTGCTCGCCTACTCGGCGCGCAACCGCTCGGCCTCGTGCCGCATTCCCTACGGCGCCGGCGCCAAGGCGAAGCGCGTCGAATTCCGCTTCCCCGACGCGATGGCCAACCCCTACCTGTGCTACTCGGCGCTGCTGATGGCGGGCCTCGACGGGATCAAGAACAAGATCCACCCCGGCGAAGCCATGGACAAGAACCTCTACGACCTGCCCCCGGCAGAGCTCGCCCAGGTTCCGACCGTCTGCGGTTCGCTTCGCGAGGCCCTGGAATCGCTCGAAGCCGACCACGCCTTCCTCCTCGAAGGTGGCGTGTTCACCAAGGACCAGATCGAAGCCTACATGGAACTCAAGTGGCCCGAAGTGCTGCGCTGGGAAACCACGCCCTCGGCCGTCGAGTTCGACATGTACTACTCGGCCTGATCTTCGGATCACGCGAGACAAGAAAGGGGCGTCCGGGAAACCGGGCGCCCTTTTCGTTGGGGGTGCGATGCACCCTACGCGCTGCCATGCGCTGCGATGGGCGGACGTTGGATGATCGCTAGCGTCCAGCACCAGACCAGCCCCGACAAACGAGAGTTCCGTCACCCCGGGCTTGACGCGTCGCATCCGGGATGACGGGCAGAAAACTGAAGCCGCGGGTGATCCCCGCAGAAGGCCAGCATCGGCCACGCTGAAACAGTGGCACCGGCCGCGCCCCACCATCCTCCCCTGGAAGGGGAGGGGGACCACCCGAAGGGTGGTGGAGGGGTAACGAAAGAACGCGAAGGTTCGCGCCGGTCGCTACCCCTCCGTCGCCCCGTGCGGGGCGCCACCTCCCCTGTCAGGGGAGGATGATGCGGGCAGAGCGCGCTACGGCTTCCCGCCAAATCGAGACGTAGTCTTCACCCGGCGATATCCCTCACCCCGGGCTTGGCGCGTCGAGCCCGGGATGACGGGCAGGAAAAATGAAGCCGCGGGTGATCCCCGCAGAAGGCCAGCATCGGCCACCCTCAAACAGTAGCACCGACTTCGCCCACCATCCTCCCCTGGAAGGGGAGGGGGACCGCCCGAAGGGTGGGGGAGGGGTAACGCAAGAACGCAAAGGTTCGCGCCGGTCGCTACCCCTCCGTCGCCCCGTGCGGGGCGCCACCTCCCCTGTCAGGGGAGGATGACGGCCGACCATCAGCCGCCGTTATCGACCGCCTTGCTCACCAGCACGTTGATCGCCACGCGGCGGTTCTGCGCCTTGCCTTCGGGCGTCGAGTTGTCCGCCGCCGGGTCGGCCTTGGCCATGCCGGTGGGGGTCAGCATGCGGTAGGGCTTCCAGTGGCAGACCTGCTGCAGGTAGTTGGTCACCCGCGCCGCGCGCTTTTCGCTCAGCGTCTGGTTGTAATCGTCGCCGCCGACCGAATCGGTATAGCCGATGACCAGCAGCAGCGCGTTCTCGTTGGCTTCGGCCTGGCTCGCGGCGGCGCAGAGCTCGGTCTTGGCCTGGGCCGAAAGGTTCGACTTGCCGGTGTCGAAATAGACGTTGCTGGTGCTCTTGACGTTGTACTTGTCGATGTCGCCGAAGCGGGCGCGCAGCGCCTCGGTCGCGGCGGTCTGCTCGGCGAAGCCCTGCGCGGTGCCGGTGCGGATCATGTTGGCGGTCTTGAGGTCGCCGTTCTTGAAGGTGATCTCGCTCGCCATCAGCGCGCCGCCAGCCTGCAGCGTCTTGACCGTCACCGGCAGGCCGTTGATCAGCGCCGCGCGGTCGAGCTTGGCGCTCGACTGCAGGAAGCCGCGCTTGCCGCGGATCTTCGTCGCATCGCTCACCGTCACCACGGTGCGCGCGCCGTCGGCGCCCAGGATCTCGACCTGGTCGCCCTTGCGCGCGGAAATGTTGCCGCTGACCTCGGGGCCGGCGACGGCCTGCGCCGAGGCGCTCGCCTGCAGCGAATCCGAGGGCGCGGAATTGTCCATCGTCTGGCCCGCGCCCTGCTGCGCCATCGGGTCCTGCCCGCCCATGGTGCCCTGCGCCGAAACCGCGCCGGCCGAAACCAGCATCATCACGGGCGCAATCAGCCCCGCCGTCTTGAGGGAAACACGCATCTCGTCACTCCTTGCCAATGCGTCTGAACCGTTCGGGTGTTCACCCCGCTATTGCTGGCGCATGAATGCAACAGGCCGCCTGCCCGTTCCGCCGGGCAGGACGCGACGGACTTGCGACGAGCCGAGCCGTGCGCGCAACTCGGCGCAGGGCATCGCTCGTCCTGTCCTACAGTGCCCGACCTCGGCTATCGTTGCGCGATGACCCGGCTTCGCCCTGTCCCCGTCACCCCGCCAAGCGGCGTTCGCGCTGCTGCACCGCGCCCCCGGGCGCTGCATTGTGCACCGCAGCATTCCCCTCGGATTGATCGACAAAGTCGATCAATCGCGCCCGAAAGATCGAATGCAATTATTCTCCAGGACAGTGTAAACCCCGTAAACCCCCCTCGCCTTTGGCGGGTGCTTTTGCGGCGCGAAAAGTTGCACTGGCGCGGGAACTTGGGTGGTGGTGCGCGCATTTTATCCACAGCCCTTCGCACGTGCGGGACGAATCGTTGGCCGTGCGGGGCGAGTTGCGCCGCGCCGAACTGTGCGAATCCGCACAGCGCCCTAGAACGGCTCGCATGCTTCGTGTCGCGCTTGCTTCGTTCCTCGCCTTCCTCTCGCTCGCCCTGCTCCCCGCCGAGGCCCACGCCCGGCTGCAGTGCGTCGCCTATGCGCGCCAGATCGGCGAGGTTCAGCTGTCGGGCAACGGTCGCGACTGGTGGGGCAATGCCGCCGGGGTCTATGCCCGCGGCGCCCGGCCCCAGGCGGGCGCGGTGCTGGCGTTCAAGGCGAGCGGCGCGATGCCCTACGGCCATGTCGCGGTGGTGAAGAAGGTGGTCGACGATCGCCACATCCTGATCGACCACGCCAACTGGTCGGCCCCCGGCCTGATCGAGCGCGGCGTCGAAGTGGTCGACATCTCGCCCGCCGGCGACTGGAGCCAGGTGCGCGTGTGGTACGGCAAGACCCGCGCGCTGGGCCTGCGCCCCTCGCCCACCTTCGGCTTCATCTATCCGGGCGCGGCGCCCTCCGGCACGCCCGTCACCGTCACCGCCAGCGCCGAACCGGCGCTGCGCGCCGCCAACGGCTGAGGGCGGTTGCGCCAAAGCGGCGGCACTCGCGCTTTCCTACGCCAGGCCCTGTGATACATTCCCGCTCGAGGCGATAACGAGCCCCGGGTCGCACCTGCTGCCGCACCATGCCGCAGCAAAGGACGGGGAATGAACCGAAAGCCGATCTTCGACGCCGTGCGCAGGATGCTCGGGCGCGGATTTTCGACGCAGGAGGTCAAACTGCTCGACAAGGCGATCGATGCGGCAACCGGCTCGCTCGGGGCCAACCTCGCGCCGGACAGCCCGGCGGCCTCCGCGCCGTCCGCCGGCGAAGCCTCTGGCGCGGCAAGGGCGCTCGGGCCGGCCGGCCAGAAGCTGATCAAGGCGTGGGAGAGCTGCGGCCGCCTGCGCGCCGACGGGCGCTACGAGGCCTATCCCGATCCCGGCAGCGCCGACGGCCGGCCCTGGACGATCGGCTGGGGCTCGACCGGCGCGGACATCGCGCGCGGCACGGTCTGGACCCGCGCGCAGTGCGATGCGCGCTTTGCCGCCGACATCGCCCGCTATGTCGCCGAAGTCGACCGCGCCGTCGGGCCGGCGCCGACCACGCCGAACCAGTTCGACGCGCTGGTCTCGTTCCACTACAACACCGGGGCGATCTTCTCCGCGACGCTGACCCGGCTGCACACCGAGGGCCGATATGCCGAGGCGGCGGAGCAATTCGGCAACTGGATCTACAACAACCACAAGCCGATGACCGGCCTCGTCAGGCGGCGCGCGGCCGAAGCGAAACTTTACGCCACCCCCTGAACCGAGAGCGCCGGCGGAAGCGGGGGGAGAATCAGCCCGCCAGGCGCAGCAGCTCGCCGCGCTCGCGCCGCCACAGCAGGCCGCGCGCCTCGCCGACCGGCAGCGCCTTCCAGAACAGGTGGCCCTGGACCAGCTCGCAGCCCGCGGCCTGGACCAGCCGCCGCTGCACTTCGGTCTCCACCCCTTCGGCCACGACCTTCATCCGCAGCGTGTGGCCGAGCGAGACGATCGCGCAGAGGATCGAATGGGCGTCGCTGTCGCCCTCGATGTTCTGGACGAACGAGCGGTCGATCTTGATCCGCTCGAACTGGAACGAGCGCAGGTAGGACAGCGAGGAGTAGCCGATGCCGAAGTCGTCGAGCGCGATGCGGAAGCCCATCCGGTTGAGCTCGCGCAGCACCTCGAGCACGTGCTCGGAGCGGTCGAGCATGATCCCCTCGGTCACTTCGAGCACGATCCGGCGCGGGTCGACCCCGGTCTCGGCGACGATCCCGGCGATCGTCGGGAGGAAGTCGGCGGCCATGATCTGCAGCGGCGAGAGGTTGACCGACACGTCGCAGGCGGGCCAGCTGCGGCACTCGCGGAAGACGTGGCGCAGCATCCAGTTGCCCAGCGGGATCATCAGCCCGCCCTGCTCGGCGATCGGCACGAACAGGCCGGGGCGGATCTCGCCGCGCTCGGGGTGGGTCCAGCGCAGCAGCGCCTCGAAGCCCTGGATCGCGCCGTCCTCGATCGCCACCACCGGCTGGTAGGCGACCGAAAGTTCGTCGCGGGTGATCGCCCGGCGCAGCTCGGTCTCCATCTCGCGGCGCAGCTTGACCGAGGCGTCCATGTCGCGGGTGAAGCGGCGGTAGCGCGCGCGCCCGCGCTGCTTGGCGCGGTAGAGCGCGATGTCGGCGCGGCGCAGCAGCTCGCCCGGGTCCTCGCTCTGTTCCGGGCCCCAGCTGATGCCGCACGAGCAGGTGACGTCGAGCGCGTTGCCCGAGATCACGAACGGCTCGCGCATCAGCGCCATGATCTCCCGCCCGAGCGCATCGGCGGCGGCGACCCCGCCGCTCGCCCGGCGCATCAGCACGAATTCGTCGCCGCCGAAGCGCGACAGGAAATCGCCCTCGGGCAGCGCCCGGCGCAGCCGCAGCGCGACCTGGCGGACCAGCTCGTCGCCGACGTGGTGGCCGAGCGTGTCGTTGACCACCTTGAAGCTGTCGATGTCGAGATAGGCGACGAACACGTCGCCCGCGGCGCGCCCGCCGATGCAGGCGTTCAGTTCGGCGCGCAGGCGCTGCATGTAGTGGACGCGGTTGGGCAGGCCCGACATCGCATCGTGCAGCGCGTTGTGCTGCGCCTGCGCCTCGCTCGCCAGCAGCTCGCGCGCGGCGCGGCGCATGCGCCGCACGATGATCGCGCCGCCAAGCACGACGCCGAGGAAGAACAGGATGTAGGTCGCGAGCAGGGGCGCGGTGCGCCGCACGATCGTCGGCCCCGGCGTCTTGGCCCGCCACGCGATCCACCCGATCCGCCCGCTGCCCGCTTCGTCGAGCGCGATCGCGTTGAGATCGGCCGCCGGCCGGTCCGCGCTGAAGCGGAGATCGGGCAGCAGCAGGTCCTGCCGCATCTGCGCGAGCGTCGCGCCTTCGATGAAGCGCAGGCTGGCGACATAGGCCGGCGCGCGCGCGAGCAGCGCGTAGTCTCGGTCGGGCACGATCGAGGCGACGGCGAGGAACGCCGGACGGCCCTGGTAGAGCACCGGCCGCGCCGCCCAGCGGGTGAGCGGGCGGCCCGCCGCGTCGGCCGGCCAGGCGCCGTCGGCAAGCGCCAGCGTCCGCTCGGCCTTGCCGAAGGTCGCCCCCTCGGCGCGGGCGCGCTCGAGCAGCTGCGCGAGGTCGGCCGCCAGCGCCGGATCCAGCGCGGCGGCGACCGGCCGGCCTTGCGCCCAGGCGTGGACCGGCCGGCCGTCCGGGCGCAGCAGGTAGAGCCGGTCGGTCTCGAAGTTGTTCCAGAAGAAGGCGCCGAGGTAATAGTTCGCCCAGGCCCGATCATCGCCGATGACCGCCTTGCGCATCGCATCGTCCCAGGTCAGCTGGACCTTCTGCATCGCCACGAAATCGCGCATCGCCCGGTCGAGGTACTGGCGCGCGAGCCCGCGCTCGTCCTCGCGGGCGAGGTCGTCGGCAACGCTGGTCGAATGGTTGAACGCCGCGACCAGCGCGAGCGAGAGCGACAGCAGCGCGACGAAGGTCGCCAGCGCGACCCAGCCGGTGCGCAGGCCTTCGGCCATCCGCCGTGCGGCGCGCCTGCGCGTGATGGATCTCGCCGTCCCCATGCGGGACATCCTTGGCGCAGCGATCCGAAGAAAAGGTTAGCGCGCCTTACGCCTTGCGCCGTGGAACCGCCGCGCACGGCCCGGGTTCTGCAGACGAGACAGCTCCACTTCGGAGCGAACCCGAGCGGAGAGATCCCATGCTTCTGACCATCGCGCTTGTCCTGCTCGTCCTCTGGGCGCTCGGCGTCTTCGCCTTCAAGGTGACCGCGGGAGTCATCCATATCCTGCTGGTGCTGGCGATCATCGTCGGCCTGGTCCAGCTGTTCCGCGGCCGCCGAACCGTCTGACCCGGCAATTCGTCTCTCGGGCGGTCGCTTTGCCTGCGAGACGGGTTGCAATCCGCCACGCGATGCTGCCATCCTCTCCCGGTGATTCCTTAATCAGGTAACTGGGAGTGAATGCGATGCGCGAGCGGCTTCAACACTACATCGACGGCCAGTGGGTCGACAGCGAAGGCGGCGTTCGCCACAACGTGATCAACCCGGCGACGGAAGAGCCGACGACGGTGGTCACGCTTGGCACCAAGGCCGACGTCGACAAGGCCGTGGCGGCCGCCCGCCGCGCCTTCAAGACCTTCAGCAAGACGAGCCGCGAGGAGCGCCTGGCGCTGCTCAATCGCATCGTCGAGGAGTACAAGAAGCGGGCGCAGGACCTCGCCGTGTCGATGGCCGAGGAAATGGGCGCGCCGGTGAGCTTTGCCGGCACCGCGCAGGTCGGCGCCGGCATCGGCGGCTTCCTCGGCACGATCGCAGCGCTGCAGAACTTCGAGTTCGTCGAAGATGCGGGCGCGTTCAAGGTGGCCTACGAGCCGATCGGCGTGGTCGGCATGATCACCCCGTGGAACTGGCCGCTCAACCAGATCGCGCTCAAGGTCGCGCCGGCGCTCGCCGCGGGCAACACGATGATCCTCAAGCCGTCGGAAGAGTGCCCGACCAATGCCATGATCTTCGCCGAGATCCTCGACGCGGCGGGCGTGCCCCCGGGCGTGTTCAACCTCGTCAACGGCGACGGTCCCGGTGTCGGCCAGGCGATCAGCTCGCACCCTGACATCGAGATGGTGAGCTTCACCGGCTCGACCCGCGCCGGCATCCTCGTCGCCAAGGCGGCGGCCGACACGGTCAAGCGCGTCCACCAGGAACTGGGCGGCAAGTCGCCCAACCTCGTCCTGCCCGATGCCGACTTCGCCGCGCACCTCGCCCCCACCGCGATGGGCCCGCTGGTCAACACCGGCCAGTCGTGCATCTCGCCCACCCGCGTGCTCGTCCCGCGCGAGCGCGAAGGCGAAGCCGCCGCGTTCCTCGCCGCGATGTATTCGGCGACTCCGGTCGGCGACCCGATGCAGGAGGGCAACCACCTCGGCCCGGTGGTCAACAAGGCGCAGTACGACAAGATCCGCGACCTGATCCAGTCGGCGATCGACGAAGGCGCCAAGCTCGAGGCCGGCGGCCCCGACCTTCCCGCCGGAGTCAACCGCGGCTACTTCATCCAGCCGACCGTGTTTTCGGGCGTGACCCCGAACATGCGCATCGCGCAGGAGGAAATCTTCGGCCCGGTGGTCACCGTGATGGCCTACGACAGCCTCGAGGAAGGCATCGAGATCGCCAACGACACCGCCTACGGCCTGTCGGCGGTGATCTCGGGCGACCCGGCCAAGGCGGCGGCGGTCGCGCCGGAGCTGCGCGCCGGCATGGTCGCGATCAACAACTGGGGCCCCTCGCCGGGCGCTCCGTTCGGCGGCTACAAGCAGTCGGGCAACGGCCGCGAGGGCGGTCTCTACGGCCTCAAGGACTTCATGGAAATGAAGGCGATCAGCGGCCTGCCCGCCTGATCCTGCGCTCCCGGGCAAACGAAGAGGGTCGTCCGAAAGGGCGGCCCTTTTTCGTATCGGGCCCACGCGCGCGTTTCGGAACCCCGCCCGTACCGAGCCTGTCGACGCGCTGTCCTTTTCCCCCAAGCGACGCGCGCGGTCGGAGGAAAGGACGGCCCTTCGACAAGCTCAGGGCGGACCGATGGGGCCGGAGGGGCCGGGATGCCCCTCGCCCCTCAATAGTCCTTGCTGGCCTTGAGATTGATCGATTCGCGCCCGATCGTCGAGACCGTGCCGAGCAGCGCCAGCCAGCGGGTGATGCGGAATTCGATCGAGGTCGCCGAATAGCCGCGCCCGTCGGTGACCAGTTCGACGAAGAAGCGCCGGCCGAGGTACTTGCCCACCGCGATCGACGTGCCACGGCCCGTGGCGGCGTCGGCGCCGACGATGCGCAGGCGGTCGAGGCCGATCGCGCTGCGCAGCTTGTTGATCGGATCGAGCCCGCCGCCGCCGCGCAACGACGCGAGCGCCGCCGCCAGCTGCACCGCCTCGGGCGCGGAGATCTGGGTGATCGAGCTGCCGAACAGCAGCCGGCTGAGCAGCTCCTCCTCGGGCAGCGCGGGGATCGAGGAGAAGGAGATGACCGGCTTCTGCGCCGTGCCGGTGATGCCGATCTTGGCGCTGATGCCGTTGGCGTCGCCTTCGGCGAGGATGTCGAGCTGCGGGTCGATCGGGGTCTCGCCGGTAAACCGGATGCGCCCGCGCGTGAGCTCGAACCGCTTGCCCGCAAACTCATAGCCGCCCCGCACCACTTCGGCGGTGCCGAGGATGCGCGGCGCCGAGGTATCGCCGCGCAGGCGGATGTCGGCGCCCCATTCGCTGTCGAGCCCGAGGCCGCGCACGTCGATGCGGTTGGCGCCGGCCGCGTCGATCAGGAAGCGCCAGGGCGCCGAGCGTGCGCGCGCGGGCGCGGCGTCGGCGGGCGTATTGATCTCGGTGGTCTTGATCACCGGCAGTTCGGTGGCGCCATTGGCCATGCCGAGCCGCCAGCGCGCCTGGTCGATCCGCACGCGGCCGGCGATGGTGCCGCCGACGCCATTGCTGACGATGCGCAGCGGCCCGGTGACGGTCGCGCCCATGTCGTCGCGGTTGATCAGCTGGGCGTTGCTGGCGGCGAGGCGCAAGTCGAGCTTCACGCCGCCGGCCGAGACGTCGGACAGGTCGACCGTGCCGCTGCCGCTGACCCGCCCGCCGTTGGGCGTGGTGCCCGAGAACCGCGCGAGGCTGAGCTTCGATTCGGCAAAGCTGCCGACCGCTTCGACATTGCGGATGTCCGACCCGGTCAGCGTCGACTGCACCCGCAGCGAGCGCGAGGCGATCGCGCCCGAGAGGATCGGGCTGTCGATCGTGCCCGAGACATCGGCGGCGACGCCCAGCGGACCGGTGAGGTCGAACACCTCGAGCGCGGCGAGCCGCCACAGCGCATCGGCGGGCCCGGAATAGCGCAGCTGGCCGCGCAGCCGCCCGGCGCGCAGGCGGTCGTAGGTGGTGCCGCCGCGCGGCAACTGGTCGATCCGCGCCTGGAGCCGGCCCCGCGCGGCGCCGCCTTCGTTCATCACCGCGCGCGTTTCGAGGCTGTCGGCGTCGAGATGGGCGACGAGGAACAGGTCGAGCGGGCGCGAGGTGAGGACGAGGCCCGAGCGGGTCAGGTTGCGCACCTGCAGCGCGGCATGGCCCTGCGGCGTGCCGGTGCCGTCGTCGCTGTAGTCGATGACGCCCGAGGCGAGCCCGCCGAGGCCGAGGTCGGCGACGACGATGTCGAGCACCGAGAGCGGCATGCGCGAGACGGCGAGATGGAGACGGGTGGGTCCGCCGAGCACGTGGCCGTCGGCGATGATCACGCCGCGCCCGAAGTTGACCTGGGTGGGCTGAAGCTGCCAGCCGCCGCCGTCCTTGTCGGCCAGCTTGTCCATCACCATGCGGCGCGGCATCGTGATCGCGCGGCCGGCGTATTGCCCGGAAACGAAGGCGACGATCTTGTCGGGCGCGAAGGCGGCGGTGCCCTGGAGGTCGAAGTCGGTGCCGCGCCGCCCGCTCATCGAGGCGGTGACCGAGCCCGAGCCGTTGACGATCGCGGCATTGGCGGCAAGCCGGCCGATGAACACCTTGCCGAGGCCAATACCTTGCGCGGCGACATTGGCGTCGATGGTCGAGTTGCCATCGGCGAAGAGCGCGTCGACATCGACCTTGGCGAGGCCGATGGAGATCGGGTTCGCTCCGCCGAAGCGCGCGTTGCGGGCGTTGACCAGCGCGGTGACGGCCTGGCCGCCATCGCGCGGGGCGAGGTGGACGGTGCCGTCGAGCCCGCCGCCACGCATCGCCAGGTCGCCGGTCACGCCGCCCTTGCCGAGCACCACCGCGCCGGTGACGTCGGTCTGGTAGACGTGGAACTGGCGGATATCGATGCGCGTGTCGCCGCCCGGCGGCGAGACGAGGCCGAGCGTTCCTTCGAACGGGCCGAGCCGCGAATCGCCCTTGGTGTCGATCCGGAAGCCGTCGCCCTGCGGCGCCAGCGCGACGCGCACGTCCTTGAGCCCGGCGGCCGGCAGCGGGCTCGCCAGCACGAGCACGGCGTGGGGGCCGTCCTGCTCGATCGCGGCATCGACCGTGAACGGGCCGTAGTCGGCATGGCGGCCGCGCCCGACCACGCTGCTGCGCCCGCCGGGCAGCACCTTGCCGTCGAGCGCGAGGTCGAGCTTGCGCGCGGTGACCCGGCCGGCACGGATGGTCAGCGGGATCGCCGCGCCCATCGCCACATTGCCGCGGAAGCGGATGCCGCCGCCGGTCAGCGTCTGCAGGGTGGCGTTGTCGACCCGGGTCATCCGGCCATCGGCATTGGCCTGGACCGACCAGGGCACGCCGCTGCCGATCTTGAACAGGATCTTGGCGTTGGCGTCGATCGCGCCGAGATCGGGCACGGCGAAGCCGCGCGCGGTGACAGGGCCCGCGAGCGCATAGCCGCCGCGCGCAAGATCGCCGCGCAGGGTCAGGCGAGCGGCGAGACCGCGCAGGTTGATCGCGATGTTGTCGGACGACAGCGCGTTGCCGGCGAGCAGGATGTCGGCGCTGGCGCTGGCGCCGGCGAGGCGCGGGTCGAGCTGCGCATTGCCGGTGGCGAGCCGGCGCGCGGTGAGCGCGACCGGCAGGCGCAGCGCCTTGCCGTCCCAGTGCGCGGTGCCGGCGGTGCGCAGGTCCTCCGCCGCGACGGTGCCCGCGCGCAGGCGGGCGATGCGCAGCTCGTGCGCGATCGAAAGATCGTCGAACGGACCGTCGAAGGTCGCATCGAGCCGGGCGCCGGCGAGCTGCGCTGTGGGCAGCACCCGCTCGGGGCGGGTCAGGCCGAGCTTCACCGCGAACTCGTTGGCGCGGTTGTTGGCAAGATCGATGCCGCCACGGCCCGCCATGCGGAATGCGGCGGCGCTGGCGAAGAGCTGCCCTTGCGCGAGGCTGCGCGCGAAGGTGCCGTCGTAGACCAGCGAGAGCTTTTCGCCGACGGCGGCGCGCGCGGTTCCGCCGAGCAGGTCGGCGGGAAAGACCTGGCCTGCGAGCCGGTACTGCCCGGCGCGGTTGTCGAGCAGGAAGGCGGCGAGCTTGCGCCCGTCCTGCGAGGCCCAGGCAACGCCGCGCCAGTTGCTGAAGCTGCCCTTGCCGAAGACGCGCGCGTGGACGTCGCGCTCGATCCCGGTGAGCCCGGCGAGCAGGCCGTCGCGCGGGGCGTCGGCGACCAGCCGCAGGTCGAACCTGTCGCGGTCGGGCTCGCTGTCGAGGTGGACGGTGAGCCGGTCATGTCCGCCGAGGCGCGAATTGAAGTCGATCAGCGCGCGCCCGCCGCGGATGTCGGCCTTCGACCACAGGTCGATGCGGCGCTTCTCGTCCATGATCCCGGGCGCGATGGTAAGGTCGTCGAAGGCGAGGCGGTCGATGCGGATGTCGAAATCGGGCAGGATCGGCTCGTCGGGGTTGCCCGGGTTCATCCGCGGCGTGCGCAGCAGCGTGGCGCGGTGGACGAGCAGCCTGCGGATATCGAGCCCGCGCTTCATCCACGACAGCGGCCGCCAGTCGAGCTCGGCCTCGGGGATGGTCATGAACCGGCCCTGCGGGTCGCTCAGCACGACGTTGCGCAAGGTCGCGCTGCCGAACAGCGAGCCTTCGATCCGCCCGATGCGGATGCGCAGGCCCGAGCCCGGGGTCAGCGCGGCGATGCGGTCGACGACGAAGCGGTGGCCGAGCGAGCTGTCGAGCACGGCGAAGCCTGCCAGCAGCAGGCCGATCGCGGCAATGGTCGCCAGCGCGAGGTTGCGGCTCCAGCGCAAGGGCCGGCGCCAGCGTGGGCCGCGCGGCGGCGGCGGCGGGGGCGGCGGCGGCGGCGCTTCGGCAGCGGGCGGGTCGATGCCCTCGGCCATCAGAACGCCTGCCCCAGCGCGATGTATACGCCGACCGGGCTGTCGCCCTTGCGCCGGTTGAGCGGGGTGCCGAGGTCGATGCGGATCGGCCCGAAGTTGGTGTCGTAGCGCAGGCCCACGCCGGCGCCGATCTGGACATCGGACAGCGAGGGCGTGGCGCCGGTGCCGACGGTGCCGGCATCGACGAAGGGCACCACGCTGACCGCGCCGCCGACGAGCCCGGTGCGCACGCGCGCCTCGAGCGAGAATTCTGCGAGCGAGCGGCCGCCGGTGGGATTGTTGGTCGCATCGCGCGGGCCGACCGCCTGGAAGCCGTAGCCGCGCACCGAGCCGCCGCCGCCCGCGTAGAAGCGGCGGGACGGCGCGATGGCGGCAAGATCGGCGCCCTGGATCGTGCCGAGCCGGGTTCGCGCGGCCAGCACGACCTTGCCCGCGACGGGGAAGTAGCCCGAAGCGTCGAACTGCGCCTTGACGTACTTCGACCGGGTGCCGTCCTGCACCGACAGTTCGGGCGACAGGCGCAGGCCGACGCGGAAGCCCTTCTTCGGATCGAGCAGGCTGTCGCTGTCGTCGAACTGCGCGGACAGCGGCAGCGCGCCGATGAAGTAGGTGGTGCGCGGCGCCGCCTTCCCCGCCGAATCCTGCTTTTCGCTGGTGGCGACCGCTTCCAGCCCGACCGACCACACGAACGGCTTCTGGAACAACAAGGTGGTCTGGCGCTCGAAGCTGGCGATGAACGAGGCGGTGCGGGCGTTGTAGGCGTCGGTATCGCGGGTCTGGGCGTAGAGGTCGGCGGTCAGGACCTGGTCGCGCCCCCAGAAGTTGTTGCGGCGGAAGGTCACCCCGGCGAGCTGCTCGCGCGTGCCCACCACCCCGCGCACGCGCAGCATGCCTTCGGGCGGGAACAGGTTGCGATGCTCCCAGCTGCCTTCGAGCCGGACGCCTTCGCCGGTCGAATAGCCGACGAGGCCGGCAATGGTGCGCAGCGGCGCCTTGACCAGGTCGACGTCGATGTCGACCGTGCCCGGCCGGCCCGCCACCGGCGCGGCCGCTTCGCGCGTCTTGACCGTGACGGTCGAGACCAGCCCGGTGGCGAGCACGGCCTGGCGCAGGTCGTCGACCAGCGATCGCTTGTAGAGGTCGCCGGGTTCGAAGCGGGCGATTTCCTCGAGATGGTGGCCCGACAGGAACTTCGGCATCGCGCTGGCGATCCGCCCGAAGGCATACCTGCCGCCGGTCTCGACCGGGATGGCGAGATCGCCGGTGCGCGGCTCGTGGTCGATGGTCAGCGCCGGCTCGCCCACCTTGGCGAAGGCATAGCCGTTTTCGCCGAGCGCGGTGTCGAGATGCAGCCGCTCGGCGACGATGCGGTCGGAATTGACCGGATCGCCGCTGGCGAGCTTGAACGCCGCGCGCAGCTTCGCCGCGTCTGCCGCCTGCGCGATGTCGCCGAGGTCGATCGCGGCGAGCGTGTACTGCGGCCCCGGGACGACGTCGAAGCGCACCACCGCCTTGTTCGCGTCGATCCGCCCGCCCGGGCCGGTGGCCGCGTTCTGCCCGCGCCGCTCGACGCCGGCGACCGACTGGACGACCTGCGCATCGTAGTAGCCATAGACGCGCAGAACCTGCTGGAGGAGCGCGATGTCTTCCTTCGCCCGGCGGGTGAGCTGGGCGAGGTTGTCATCGTCGTCGTCGAGCGCCTTGAGCGTCGACAGGCTGGCGAAGCGATCGACGATGGCCTCGCGATCGGGCAGCGCGGCATCGGGCGGAAACGCCAGCTCGACCTGGCCGCCGACCTTGACGACCGCGGCATCGGCGATCCGCGTCCGCGCCGGAGCGTCGCCCTCGGGCACTGCGGCGTCGAGCAGCTGCCCCGCCTGCTTGGCCTGCTCCTCGGCGAGCGCGATGTCGGGATCGGGGGTCAGCGGCTCGACGGCGGGCAGGTCGGCTTCGCCGGGCCAGGGCAGCGCGATTTCGGGCATCGCCGCCATCGGCGCGAGGGTGTCGGGGTTTTCGAGCGCGGCGATGTCGGGAACCGGCGTGCGCGCGGCATCGGTATCGCGCGCCCAGGCTTCGGGATTGTCGAGCGCGGCGTCGGGGATCAGGTCCTCGAGTTCCTGGTCGGCGTCGCGCGATTGCGCAAGCGCGGGCTGCGACAGGGCGAGGACGGCCAGCGCGGCGCAGATCCCGACGCACAGCGCGGGAAAGCCGCCCGGTCGCGAAGGATCAGCCGGTCCGGGCGAAATTGGCCGGTTCGACTCCGTCCTTGCCGGCGGGGAGACCTTCGGCGCTGCGCTGCATTGCCGCGGCGCGGACGATGGCGTCGGCCTGCTCGTCGGGTTCGAAGCGGGTCCATCCGTCACGTCCGAGCCGTTCCATCGGACGGAAGCGGACCTTGTATTGCATGCGATCGGAGCCTTCGACCCAGTACCCGAGGTAGACGTAGGGCAGCCCGATCCTCGCAGCGTGGAGGATGTGGTCGATGATGATGTACGTGCCAAGCCCGGTCCGCGTCTCGTGATGGGGGTCGTAGAAACTGTAGATCATCGAAAGCCCGTCCCCCTGATGATCGGTCAGGCAGGCGCCGACAAGCCTGCCCTGACTGCCATCCTTCGTGGGTTCGCGGTATTCGATCACATAACTTTTCACCGGCGTATGTTCCACCATGTCGGCGAAATCCATTTCGTCCATGGTGGCCATCCCCCCGCCCGGGTGACGGACCGAAAGGTAACGCTGCAGCAGTTCGAACTGTTCCGGGGTGGACCACGGCTTGCACACGGTCATCACCAGATCGGAATTGCGCTTGTGGATGCGCTTCTGCGAGGCCGAGGGCGCGAAGGCGTCGGCGACCACCCGGACCGAGACGCAGGCGCTGCAATCGACGCAGCTGGGGCGGTAGGCGACCGTCTGGCTGCGGCGGAAGCCGATCCGGCTGAGCGCATCGTTGAGGTCGTCGGCCTTGTCACCCTTGAGCTCGGTGAACACCTTGCGCTCGCTCCGCCCGGGCAGGTACGGGCAGGGCCCGGGGCTGGTCACGAAGAAGCGGGGAAAGCGTACGGGCGCAGTCACGGCCGGCAGGATCCTCGGTCGCCGACGGCCCACCCGCCGGCATCGGTCCTGCGACAATGCATGACCGCGCCGATTGGTGAAAGAGCCTTAACCACGTTTGATCGACTTGCGACGCGTTTTCGCCTCGCCACGCCGGTTCCGTGCCGGTTCGGGACAGGATCGCGAAGCGTCGCGGCGCGATCAGGCCAGTTCGACCTGGATCACGTCGTAGCCGCTGTCGCGCAGGGCCGCGACAAGGCCGTCGATCTGCTCCTTGTCGCGCGCCTCGCATTCGATCTCGGCGGTCAGGCCCTTGGCGGGCAGCGAGGTGAAGATGCGGTTGTGCCAGACCTCGAGGATGTTGACCTGGTGGCGATTGAACTCCTCGACCACCTTGAACAGCGCACCCGGGCGGTCCTGGAGCGTGAGCCGCAGCCGCGCGAGGCGGCCCGAGCGGGCGAGATCGCGCAGCAGCACGTTGGCGAGCAGGCGCGTGTCGATGTTGCCGCCGCACAGCACCAGCCCGACCTTGCGCCCGGCAAAGCGCTTGCGGTGGGTCAGCAGCGCGGCGAGGCCGGCCGCGCCCGCGCCCTCGACCACGGTCTTCTCGATCTGCAGCAGCATCGCCACCGCGCTTTCCAGCGCCGGTTCGCCGACCAGCACGATGTCGTCGACCAGCCGCCCGATCGTCGCCGCGGTGAAGGTGCCCGGCTCCTTGACCGCGATGCCTTCGGCGAGGGTGTCGCCGCCGCACGGCAGGTCGAGGCGCTTGAGCTTGGCGTACATCGACGGGAACAGCGAGGCCTGGACCCCGACGAGGCCGATCGAGGGCTTGAGCCCGCGCGCCGCGGTGGCCATGCCGCTGAGCAGCCCGCCGCCGCCGATCGGCACGACCAGCGTCTCGATCTCGGGCGCGTCCTCGAGCATCTCGAGCGCGACGGTGCCCTGCCCGGCGGCGACGCGCGGATCGTCGAAGGGGTGGACGAAGGTCAGGCCGAGGGTCTTTTCGAGCGCGCGGGCATGGCCATAGGCTTCGTCGAACGTCTCGCCCTCGAGCACGACCTTGCCGCCGACCGCCTCGGTCTGCATCACCTTCACCATCGGCGTGGTGCGCGGCATCACGATCGTGACCGGCACGCCGAGCCGGGTGCCGTGGTAGCTGAGGCCCTGCGCGTGGTTGCCGGCAGAGGCCGCGATCACCCCGCGCGCGCGCTGCTCCTCGTCGAGCTGGAGCAGCGCGTTGAGCGCGCCGCGCTCCTTGTAGGCGGCGGTGAACTGCAGGTTCTCGAACTTGAGCCAGATCTCGGCCCCGGTGATCGCGCTCAGGGTCTTCGAATGGAGCGTCGGCGTGCGCACCACCTGGCCCGAAATTCGCTCCGCCGCCCCGCGCACGTCGGCAAGGGTCAGCTCGGGCACGTCGGCGTCGGGCTGGAGGGCGGGCTGGAGCGCAAGGTTTTCCATGGCGCCGCCCTAATCGAAAGCATCGCGCAAGAAAACCCGCGGCGTCTGCACCGCCGATGCGGCTTTGCCTGGCGCGCTGCGCGACGGGGGAGCGCGCCGCGCGTCAGGCGGGCGCGCGCTCGCGCAGCAGGGGGACGAGGCGCGCGAGCGAGACCACCACCACGATCGCGACCGTATCGGCCACCCAGTCGCGAATGTCGCAATCGCGGTGGAGCGCCGGGATCGACTGCACGACCTCGATCAGCGCGCCGAGAAACGACAGCCGCTCGACGATCCGCAGGCGCGGCATCTGCGGGAAGGCGATCACGGCAAGCAGCGAGAGCGTGGCGAAGGCGATGATGTGCTCGACCTTGTCGCCATAGCCGTCCATCGGCATCGCCGGCGGCTTGGGCAGCACGGCCATGACCACCGCGAATGCCGCAGCCAGCCAGAAGGCCCCCTGGCCGGCCAGCATCATCGTCCGGCGAATCCTGTCGCGCTGCACCATGGCGCGCGGATTGCCGCAGACGGCCAGCGCGAGCAAGCGAAAGCGATTCTGCCCGGCGCCCCTTTCCCCAGCCTTGGCCGCAGCAGTGCTTGCAAAGCCGCGGAAACTGGCCGAATCCCCTTCGCCATGCTGCCAGCCATCTTCGGCCTGTCCGGCCCTGCCCTGACCGACGACGAGCGCGCCTTCTTCCGCGAGGCCGATCCTGCCGGCTACATCCTGTTCGGCCGCAACGTCGAAAGCCGGGCGCAGCTGCGCGCGCTGACCGACGATCTGCGCGCGCTTCACGGACGCGCGCGCACGTTCATCTGCATCGACCAGGAAGGCGGCCGCGTCGCGCGGATGAAGCCGCCGGTGTGGGCGGCCTATCCGCCCGGCGAGCGCTTCGACCGGCTGTGGGACACGGCGCCCGCCAGCGCGATCGAGGCGATGCGCGCCAATGCCCATGCGCTGGGACTCGACCTTGCCGAAGCGGGGATCAGCGTCGACTGCCTGCCGCTGCTCGATGTCCGCGCGCCGGGCGCGCACGACGTGATCGGCGACCGGGCGCTGGGCGCGGAGCCGCTGCGCGTCGCCGCGCTCGGCCGCGCCGCGCTCGACGGGCTGGCGCGCGCGGGCGTGATGGGCGTGGTCAAGCACATGCCCGGCCACGGACGCGCGATGGCCGACAGCCACAAGGAACTGCCCACCGTCTCCGCCCCGGCCGAGGAGCTCGAGCGCGACCTGCAGCCGTTCCGCGCGCTCAAGGACGCCGCGGTGGGCATGACCGGCCACATCCGCTTCACCGCGTGGGATGCCGACAACCCGGCGACCCATTCGCGCTTCGTGATCGAGCACATCATCCGCGAGCGGATCGGGTTCGACGGCCTGTTGCTGACCGACGACCTCGACATGCAGGCGCTCGGCGGCAGCGTGCCCGAGCGCGCCGCCCGCGCACAGGCCGCGGGCTGCGACATCGCGCTCAACTGCTGGGCGAAGATGGACGACATGGTCGGCATCGCCGAGGCGCTCGCGCCGATGAGCGCGAGGACCGCCTCGCGGCTCGAACGCGCGCTCGCCCCGACCGCGGCGTTCGACGGCGCCGCGGACGGCGCGGCGATCCTGGCGGACCAGGCCGCGCTGGCGGGCAAGCGCGACGCCCTGCTCGCGCTGGCGTGATGGACGCAGCGCCCCCGGCTCCGAGCCTGTTCGAGGGCGACGAGGCCTGGGACGCCCTGCCCGCGTCCGCCCCGGCCCGCGACGGCGACGCGCTCCACCTCGAGCTGGAGAACTGGGAGGGACCGCTCGACCTGCTGCTCGACCTTGCGCGGCGGCAGAAGGTCGACTTGCGCACGATCTCGATCCTCGAACTGGTCGACCAGTACCTCGGCTATATCGAGCGGGCCGAGGCGCTGCGGCTGGAGCTGGCGGCGGACTACCTGGTGATGGCGGCCTGGCTCGCCTACCTCAAGTCGCTGCTGCTGCTGCCGCGCGATCCCGAAATGCAGCCGAGCCCGGAAGAACTCGCGCTGCGCCTGCAATTGCGGCTGCAGCGGCTGGGCGCGATGCGCGAAGCCGGCGCGCGGCTGATGGCGCGCGACCGGCTGGGGCGCGACGTCTTCGCGCGCGGCGCGCCCGAAGGGCTGCGCGTCGACCGCCGCCACCGCTGGCAGGCCGACCTGTTCGACCTGATGCAGGCCTACGGCGTGGTCAAGGCGCGCACCGCACCGGTGGTCCACATAGTCCGCGAGCGGGCGGTGATGACGCTCGATTCGGCGCTCGCGCGGCTTTCGGCGCTGCTTGGCGCGAGCCTCGACTGGCAGGACCTGCACAGCTTCCTTCCCTCGCGCGGAGAAGCGGGCTGGGAGGATCCGGCGCTGCGCCGCTCGGCGCTCGCCTCGAGCTTCGTCGCCGCGCTCGAGCTTGCCAAGCAGGGCAAGGCGGAGATCGCGCAGGACGAGACCTTCGGCCCGCTGCGCCTGCGCCGGGCGACAGGGGCTGCCGGAGCGGTGGCGGCGTGACCCCGCCCGACGACCTAGCCCGCGCGGTCGAGGCCACGCTCTTCGCCAGCGACCGGCCGCTGACGCCCGAGGAGATTTCGCGCCACCTCGGCGGCGCGGCGGTGCGCGCGGCGCTGGTCGCGCTCCAGCGCGACTATGCCGGCCGCGGAGTGGAACTCGTCGAGCGCGGCGGGCGCTGGCACTTCCAGACCGCGGGCGACCTTGCCCACCTGTTGCGGCGCGAGACCGAGGACGTGCGGCGCCTGTCGCGCGCTGCGACCGAGGCGCTGGCGATCATCGCCTACCACGAGCCGGTGAGCCGCGCCGAGATCGAGGCGATCCGCGGGGTGCAGACCGCCAAGGGCACGCTCGACGTGCTGATGGAAGCCGGCTGGGTGCGCGTCGCCGGGCGGCGCGAGGTGCCCGGCCGCCCGACGATCTATGCCACGACCAGCGAGTTCCTCGCCCACTTCGGCCTTTCCAGCCGGCGCGACCTGCCCGGGATCGACGAGTTGCGCGCCGCCGGCCTGCTCGATCCGGTGGATGACGCCTACGCGCTATTGACGGGCGGCGAGGACGGCGACAGGGGGCGCGAGCCGGAAAAGGAAGACGAATCTTCCTGAGCATTGCTGGCAAGTCGCGCGCCGATGTCCTATCTGGAGCGCGAAGGAGAATGTATAATGGGTGGCCTTTCCCTACCGCACCTGATCATCCTTGCGCTGGTGGTCCTGATCCTGTTCGGCCGCGGCCGGATTTCCGAGATGATGGGCGATTTCGGCAAGGGCATCAAAAGCTTCAAGCAGGGCATGAACGAAGAGACCGACCGGCCGGTGCCGCCGCCGCCGGCGCAGCTGTCGCAGGTCCCGCCGCCGGCGCCCGCCCCGCAGCCGGTTGCGGCCGAGCACCAGAACAACACGCCGTCCGCCTGATCCGGCGCGGCTCCAAGGCTAAGGCATGTTCGACGTAGCGCCCTCGGAGCTGCTGCTGGTGGTGATCGTCGCGATCGTCGTGATCGGTCCCAAGGACCTGCCCATGGCGCTGCGCACGGCGGGCCGCTGGATCGGCCGCATCCGCCGCGTTTCCAACCACTTCCGCTCCGGGCTCGAGACCATGATCCGCGAGGCCGAGCTCGAGGAGATGGAGCGCAAGTGGAAGGAGCAGAACGCCGCGATCATGGCCGCGCACCCGCAGGGTGATCCCGCCGCGGGCCAGACGATCGAGGCCGCGCAGGACCAGACCGCGCCGGTCGATCCGCACGTCGCCGCACACGCCCCGACCGCCGTTCCCGCCACCGCCGCCCCCGCCGCTGCCGCACCCACTTCCGCGGCACCGACCGCCGCACCGGCCACCCCCCCCGCGCTGCCCGCGCCCGCCGCGCCGGGGACGGCGCCCGAGGCGCCATGATTCCGATCCGCGACATCGACGAGACGCAGGCGCCGCTGCTTGACCATCTGATCGAGCTGCGCACCCGGCTGCTGCGCTGCGTCTATGCGCTCGCGATCGCCTCGGCGGTCAGCTACTACTTCGTCGACCAGATCCTCGCGATTCTCGTCCACCCGCTCTCGACCGCGTTTCCGGACGGTCATGGCAAGCTGATCTACACCAAGCTCTATTCGGCATTCTTCGTGAACCTGAAGGTCGCGCTGTTCGCAGGGTTCCTGTTCAGCTTCCCGGTCATCGCCAACCAGCTCTGGGCCTTCGTTGCGCCGGGGCTCTATGCGCGCGAGAAGAAGGCGTTCCTGCCGTTCCTGATCGCCACGCCGGTGCTGTTCGCGATGGGGGCGAGCCTTGCCTACTTCATCGTCATGCCGACCGCGTTCAAGTGGTTCATCGGCTTCCAGGGCGACAAGGGCGGGCTGCAACTGGAGGCGCTGCCAGGCATCGAGGAATATCTCGCGCTGGTGATGCAGTTCATCCTCGCCTTCGGGGTGAGCTTCCTGCTGCCGGTGCTGCTGATGCTGCTCAACCGCGCCGGGATCATCACCCGCGACCAGCTGGTCGCGGCGCGGCGCTACGTCATCGTCGGGATCACCGCGCTCGCTGCGGTGATCACCCCGCCGGACGTTGTCAGCCAGCTGATGCTGGCGGTGCCGCTGCTGATCCTGTTCGAAGGCACGCTGGTAGTGATGCGCTTCGTCGAGAAGAAGGACGCCGAGGCGAAGGCCGCCGAAGACGCTGCTGGCGCAACTCTTCCGACCACCCTTCCCTGAGGCCTGGCGCGCTATGCGAAACGAGGGCGGAAAGCGACAGCCTTCCGCCCCGTAGCGCACTCGTATCGTGATCCGGCCCGGCCCCGGGCGGAGCATGGGAGGGGGGGGATAAGCCCCGCCGGGTGGCCGCGCCGGACGCAGCAGGGGGAAGGTGGTCGCCGGTGCCCTGCCGCAACGCAGCGCCGGGGAACCGAAGCGCCCCGTCCGCCTTCCGCGTCGGCGGCCTTAACGGCCCTTGCGGGGTTTGGTTTCCGTTGCAGCCGATCCCGCAGCCGATCCCTTCGCGTCGGGATCGGACGAATCCCACACCTTGCCGCCGCCCACCCAGGTCTCCAGCACCGTGGTCTTGCGGATTTCGGCAGGCGAGGCCGTCATCGGGTCGGTATCGACGAAGATGAAGTCGGCGCGCAAGCCCGGCGCCAGCCTGCCGAAGCGGCTTTCGGCAAAGCCCGCATAGGCCGCCTGGCTGGTGTAGCCGGCAAGCGCCGTCGCGCGATCGACCTTTTCCTGCGGCTGCCATCCGCCCGGAGGCGCGCCGTTCTCGTCCTCGCGGCTGATGGCGGCGGCGAATCCGGCCCAGGGGTCGGGCCTTTCGACCGGCGCGTCGGAGCCGAACGCGAGCGTGGCGCCGGTGCCCTTGAGCGATTTCCAGGCATAGGCGCCCTTGAGCCGGTCCGCCCCGAGCCGGGCTTCGGCCATCAGCCGGTCCGAGGTCTGGTGCACCGGCTGCATCGAAGCGACGATGCCGCCGTTCGCCGCAATTCGCGCCATCGTCGGCCAGTCGGCGGGATCGACCACCTGGGCATGCTCGATGCGCCAGCGCCGGTCGCCCTTGTAGGTCTGGGTAAGATCGTCGATCGCGCCGAGCAGCACGCCGTTGCCGGCATCGCCGATGGCGTGGACGGCGACCTGGAAGTTGTCCATCGCGGCGCGGCTCATCAGGTTGCCGAGCTGCGTCTGGCTGAGCTGCGGCAGCCCGCGGGTGTCGGGCTTGTCAGCATAGGGCGCCTTGAGCCAGGCCCCGCGCGAGCCGAGCGCGCCGTCCATGTAGAGCTTCACGCCGTTGAGCCGCAGCCGGTCGGCATAAAGCCAGGGCGACGGCCCGGGGCCGCCGATCACCTTCATCGCATCGACGCCGCCCGCATAGGACATCACCCGCACGTAGAGCTTGTTGGCGTCGCCCGCGCGGCGGAACGCCTGCCAGTCCTCGATGGTCGAGCCCATGTCGGCGACGGCGGTCAGGCCGTTGCGGATGAAGATGCGCTGGGCCGTCGCGAAGGCGAGATCGTAGTCGCGCGCGCTGGGCGCGGGAACGGCTGCGGAAACCAGCTCCTGCGCGGCATCGACGAGCACGCCTGCGGGCTTGCCGGCGGCATCCTTCTCGATCGAGCCGCCGGCGGGGGCCTTGCTGTCGGCGGTAACGCCCGCCGCCTTGAGCGCGGCGCTGTTGGCCCAGCCGGCGTGCCCGTCGACGCGTTCGAGCCAGACGGGCCGGTCGGGCACGATCATGTCGAGTTCGGCGGCGGTGGGGAAGCGGCCGAGCTTCCACTTCTCCTGGTTCCAGCCGCGCCCGACGATCCACGCGCGGTCGGGGTGCGCGGCGGCGAAGGCGCTGATCCGGTTGAGCGCATCGGCCAGCGACGCGGTGTCGGACAGGTCCAGAGTCAGCGCGGCGAAGCCGGTGCCGAAAACGTGAAGGTGAGCGTCGATCAATCCGGGAAGGAGGATGCGGCCCTTGCCGTCGATATGGAACTTGACGCCCTTCTTCGACGGCTTCTGCCCGGGGGCATAGACCGCCTTGATCGTGCCCATGTCGTCGAGGACCATCGCGCCGAGCGGCGTGACCGTGCCGTCCGCGGCAATCGTGTAGCCTTTGAAGTTGTCGACCAGGACGTCGGCGTGCGCCGGCACCGCGATGGTCGTGGCAAGGAGTGCAGGCAGGAGATCCTTCGGGTTCATCGACAAGCTTTCGTGCAGAAACTGCACGGACGCTAACCGATACGGCAGGTCAGGCCGAGCCCTTTTTGGGGAGGCGGCGGATGAGCGCGCTGGTGTCCTCGCGCCCGCCGCCGAGCGCCTGGACGTCGGCGTAGAACTGGTCGATCAGCGCGGTGGTCGGGACGCTCGCGCCGAGGCCGCGCGCCTCCTCGATGGCAAGGCCCAGGTCCTTGCGCATCCAGTCGATCGCGAAGCCGAAATCGAATTCGCCCTTGGCCATCGTGTGGAAGCGGTTGTCCATCTGCCACGACTGCGCCGCGCCGCCCGAGATCGCCTCGAACACCTTGTCGAGATCGAGCCGCGCCGCCTGCGCGAAGCGGATCGCCTCGGAAAGCCCGGCGAGCGTGCCGGCGATGCACATCTGGTTGGCCATCTTGGCGGTCTGTCCCGCGCCCGACTTGCCGACGTGGACCACGCGCTTGGCATAGGCGGCGAGCACCGGCCGCGCCGCCTCGATCGCCTGTTCGCTGCCGCCGCACATAATCGCGAGCGTGCCCGCCTCGGCGCCCGACTGGCCGCCGGTGACGGGCGCATCGACGCAGAGCAGTTCCTTGTCGCGGCCCTCCACCGCGATCTGGCGGGCGATGCGCGCCGAAACGGTGGTGTGATCGATGAACAGCGCCCCGCGCCGCGCGCCGGCGAACACGCCGGTGGGGCTGAGCACGACGTCGGCGAGATCGTCGTCGTTGCCGACGCAGGTGATCACCGCGTCGGCGCCCTCGGCCGCCTCGGCCGGCGTCGCGGCGACGCGCGTGGCGAGCCCCGGGTTTGCCGCCTGCCACGCCTCGGTGCGCGCGGGCGAGCGGTTGTAGATGGTCAGGCGATGGCCGGCCTTGCCGAGGTGGCGCGCCATCGCGCCGCCCATCACGCCAAGGCCGATCATCGATACGTTCAGCGGCTCGGTCATTTCGGGTTCTCTTTCGCTCGCGCGGCTCAGCGCTTGACCTGGCACTTGAGGCCGCCCGACTGGAGCGCGTTGCACAACGCGTTGGCGCCGGCGACGTCGCCGGCCACCGCCTGCAGGCGATAGACCGTGCCGATGTCGGCGCGGCCTTCGACGATGCGATGCGAAAGACCCTTGAGCGGTTCGTGGACGCTCGCGAGCTTGTTCCACGCCGCTTCGGCCGCGGCATTGCTCGAGAAGGCGCCAATCTGCACGCCGACGCCCGATGCCGCAGGCGTTGCGGCGGGGGCAGCGGCAGCGGCGGGCGCAGGCGCCGAGGCAGCCGCGGCCGGGCGCGGCGCCGGGGCGGAGGGGGCGGCGCCGGCGCTGCCGGCGATCACCGCCGCGGGCTTGCCGCCTTCGCTCACGGTGAAGCTCGCATCGCCCGTGCCCTGGAAGGTCTTGCCCCCGGGATCCTTGGGCGCAACCTTGTAGGGCTCGCGGCTCGCCTCGATCAGGCTGCCGTCCGCCGGCGCGCTGCTCGAGGAAGCGCGGTGCGACAGCCAGTAGATCCCGCCGACCAGCGCCACCAGCAGGAGCACGGCGAAGCCCGCGAACGCGAGCAGGCGGCCGGTGCCGTTGTCGATCGGTTCGTCGAGATCGACGTCGTCGGCGCTTTCGAGCCAGGGCAGGCGCTGCTCGTCGCCCAGCGCGAGGCGGTCGACGCCGCCGGCGGGATCATCCCCGGTCCGGTGATCGTCCCAATCGGTCCTGACGCTTTCGCCCCCGCTCATCATCGTCTCACAGCTCCTCGGCCGCCTCTACCCCGAGCAGGGCGAGCCCGTTACGGACAACCTGCCCGATTTGCTGGCCGAGGAAAAGCCGCGCCGCGGTCAGCGCGCCGTCCTGTGCCACGATGAAGCGCTTGTCCGGGCGATCGTTGCCGAGGTTCCAGTAGGCGTGGAACGCCGCGGCAAGGTCGTGGAGGAAGAAGGCGATGCGGTGCGGCTCGCGCGCGGCGGCCGCACCTTCGACCGTGCGCGGGAACTGCGCGGCGAGCTTGATCAGCCCCAGCTCCTCCTCGCCCAGCAGGGCAAGATCGGTGCCCGCAGGCGCGAAGCCCTCGGCGGCCGCCTTGCGCAGCGTCGAGCAGATCCGCGCGTGGCAGTACTGGACATAGAACACCGGATTGTCCTTCGAGGCTTCGACCACCTTGTCGAAGTCGAAGTCCATCTGCGCGTCGGGCTTGCGGGTGAGCATGGTGAAGCGCACCACGTCCTTGCCGACCATCTCGACCACGTCGGCGAGCGTGACGAAGTTGCCGGCGCGCTTCGACATCTTGAACGGCTGGCCGCCCTTGAGCAGCGCGACCATCTGCACGAGCTTGATCTCGAACGGCTTGGGCGCCTGGCCCTCGGCGCTGGTCAGCGCGGCGACGGCGGCCTTGATCCGCTTGACCGTGCCGGCATGGTCGGCGCCCCAGATGTCGACGAGCGCGTCGGCGCCCTGCGCCTTCTGGAAGTGATAGGCGAGGTCGGCGCCGAAATAGGTCCAGGCGCCGTTCGACTTCTTGATCGGCCGGTCCTGGTCGTCGCCGAAGCGGGTCGAACGGAACAGCGGCAGCTCGACCGGCTCCCAGTCTTCGGGGGTCTTGCCCTTGGGCGCTTCGAGAATGCCGTCGTAGACGAGATCGTGTTCGCGCAGCCAGGCTTCGGCGGCATCGACCTTGCCCGATGCCTGGAGTTCGGCCTCGGAGCTGAACAGGTCGTGGTGGATGCCGAGCAGCGCGAGATCGGCGCGGATCATGTCGAGCATCGCTGCAACCGCGCGCTGGCGGAACGGCAGCAGCCATTCGCTTTCGGGCGCGGCGGCGTAGCGGTCGCCGAACTCGGCGGCGAGCGCCTGGCCCACGGGGACGAGATAGTCGCCGGGATAGAGGCCCTCGGGGATCGCGCCGACGTCCTCGCCCAGCGCTTCGCGGTAGCGGACGTGGGCCGAGCGGGCGAGCACGTCGACCTGCGCGCCGGCGTCGTTGACGTAGTATTCCTTGACGACCTTGTGCCCGGCGAACTCGAGCAGCCGCGCCAGCGCATCGCCGACCACGGCGCCGCGGCAGTGGCCCATGTGCATCGGCCCGGTGGGGTTGGCCGAGACGTACTCGACGTTGACCGTCGTGCCGCCGCCGATCGCGGAACGGCCGTAATCGCCTTGCGCCTGCGCGATAAGCGCGAGCTCGGCGAGCCACGCCGAGGGCGCGAGCCGCAGGTTGATGAAGCCGGGCCCGGCGATCTCGGCCGCGGCGATGCGCGGGTCGCGGACCAGTTCCTCGACCAGCGCGGCGGCCAGCGCGCGGGGGTTGGTGGCGGCGGGCTTGGCGAGCACCATGGCGGCGTTGGTCGCCATGTCGCCATGGCTCGCATCGCGCGGCGGCTCGCAGGTGACGGCGGCGCGCGACAGGCCCTGGGGCAAGGTCCCGGCGGCGGTCAGCGCGTCGAGCGCGGCATCGATCACGTTCGCGACTTGCGCGAACACGGGGCTAATCTCATCGGTCATGGCAGGCCCGTTAGCGGACCTTGCGCGAATACGCTACCGGCTGGGTTCAGCGCGTGGCGTTGTAGGCGAGCTGGTCGTTGGTCAGCTGGAAGCCGACGAGCAGTTCGAAGCTCGCCTTGGCGAGCGCGGCCTTCACCTCGGGCTGCGCGAGCGGATCGGTCGCCGCGTCGGCGTCGCCGGCCTTGCGCTTGCGGGTCAGGGTGGCGCGGATCTCGCGCGGCAGCGTCGCCTCGGCGCGATCGACGCTGGCTCCGGCCCGGCCTTGCGCGCTGGCGCGCTCCTGACCGTCGGCGAAGTCGATCCCGATCGTGCCGATCCGCTTGGCGAGGACCTGGGTGCCGCCGCGCATCACCACGCTGAAATAGGGGATGTCGACATGGCGCGCCCCGCGCGTGTCGGTGCGCCGCGCCAGCACGTCGAAGGTCGCGTCGGAGGCGAGCTTGTCGCCGTTGGTCGCATCGTTGCAGGTGCTGCGCAGGTTGGTGATCGAGGCGACCACGTCGACCGCGCCCGAATCGGTGCGGCCCGGCGCGCTGAACAGCGTGATGTCGCCGGTCATCTCGGGGATCGCCACCAACGGGCAGGGGCTGCGCAGCGCGGTCACGCCGACGCTGTCGTCCACCACCAGCTCGCCCTTGTTCTTGGCGCACCCGGCCAGCGCGAGGAGGCCGAAGGATGCGCAAAGGACGGCAAGACGGCGGGTGCGGGACGTCATCGAGGCAAGTTCCTGTCGTTCGGCCGATCGGCGTGGGCGGCCACCTCTAGCCAGCCCGATCCGCTTCGGCAATGGCGCTCCCCGGGGGCCGGGGCGCAACCGCATGCGCAAGGGGCGGACAGGCTACCGTCGGAGCGCGGCCGCTGCTAAGGGAGCGGCGATGAACCCCACCTTTCCAGATCCGTCCGCCGCGCTTGCTGCCGGCAAGGCCCCGCTCCACCTCCTCATTGCCGCGCCGCGCGGGTTCTGCGCCGGGGTCGATCGGGCGATCGAGATCGTCGAGCGCGCGATCGAGCGCTACGGCGCGCCGGTCTACGTGCGGCACGAGATCGTCCACAACAAGTTCGTGGTCGATTCCCTGCGCACCAAGGGCGCGATCTTCGTCGAGGAGCTCGACCAGGTGCCCGATGGCGCGCCGGTGGTGTTCTCGGCGCACGGCGTGCCCAAGGTGGTGCCGGCCGAGGCGACCTCGCGCGGGCTCGACTGGCTCGACGCGACCTGCCCGCTGGTGAGCAAGGTTCACCGCCAGGCCGAGCGCAAGGTCGAAGCGGGCAAGCACATCCTGTTCATCGGCCACCGCGGGCATCCCGAGGTGATCGGCACGATGGGCCAGGTGCCCGAAGGCGCGATGACGCTGGTCGAGACGCTCGAAGACGTCGCCGAACTCGCCTTCCCCGAAGATGCGCCGCTCGCCTTCCTCACCCAGACCACGCTGTCGGTCGACGACACGGCCGAGATCGTCGCCGCGCTGCGGGCGCGCTTTCCGCAGATCGCCGGGCCGCGGGCCGAGGACATCTGCTATGCCACCTCGAACCGCCAGGCAGCCGTCAAGGCGATCGCCCCGCGCTGCCAGCTGGTGCTGGTGATCGGCGCGCCCAACAGCTCGAACTCGCTGCGGCTGGTCGAAGTCGCCGAGCGCGAGGGCGCGCGTTCGCGCCTGATCCAGCGGGCCGCCGAAATCGTGCCCGAATGGCTCGACGGAGTGGAGACGCTGGGCCTTACCGCCGGGGCGTCCGCCCCCGAGGTGCTGGTGCGCGAAGTGGTCGAGCGGCTGCGCGAATGGCGCGAGGTCAGCGAGGAGACGATCGTCAGCGCCGAGGAACACATGGTGTTCAAGCTGCCACGCCAACTCGTCGGCTGAGCGGCAATGGCTGTCTATACCCACCTCGGCGCCGAAGCGATGGCGGCGCTGATCGCCGAATTCGACGTCGGCACGCTGGTCTCGGCCAAGGGCATCGCCGAGGGCGTGTCGAACAGCAACTGGCTGATCGAGACGACCGGCGCCGCCGGCGCGCCCGATGGAAGCGGCGCGCGCTTCATCCTGACGATGTACGAGTTCCGCATCGACATCGGCGAACTGCCCTATTTTCTCTCGCTGCTCGATCATCTCGCGGCGGCGGGTTGCCCGGTCCCGCGCACGATCCATGCGCGCGATGGAAGGCTCTATCTCGAACGGCGCGACCCCTCGGGCGAAACCAAGGCGCTGGCGCTGATCGAATATCTCCCCGGGGTATCGGTCTCGGAACCGACGCCCGGCCAGGCCCGCGCCGTCGGCGAGGCGCTGGCGCAGATGCACGATTGCGCGGCAGGGTTCGCCGGCCGTCGCGCCAACGGCATGGGCGTCGCCGAATGGCGGCGGCTGGCCGACGCCTGCGGAGCGGACGGCCTCGCGCAGATTTCGCCCGAGCTGGCGCGCATCGTTGCCGAACACCTGCCGCGGCTCGAGCGCGACTGGCCGAGCGACCTGCCCGTTTCGGTGATCCATGCCGACCTGTTCCCGGACAACGTCCTGATGCTGGGCGACAAGGTCACCGGCCTGATCGACTTCTACTTCGCCTGCAACGATTTCACCGCCTACGACGTCGCCGTCACCCATGCCGCCTGGTGCTTCGATCCGAGCGGCGCGCAGTTCCGCGCCGACCTGTCGCAGGCTCTGCTCGAGGGGTATCGCGCAGGGCGCACGCTTTCGGACGCCGAACGCGCCGCGTTGCCGCTGCTGGCGCAAGGCGCGGCGATGCGCTTCGCCATGAGCCGCGCCTACGACTGGCTCAACACCCCGGCCGATGCGCTGGTGACGAAGAAGGACCCGATGGCCTTCGCCCGCCGGCTCGCCTTCTATCGCGAGCACCCGGAGGTCTTCGCGTGAAGCACGTCGAGATCTTCACCGACGGGGCCTGCAAGGGCAATCCGGGCAAGGGCGGCTGGGGCGCGCTGCTGCGGATGGGCGAACACGAGCGCGAGATGGCGGGCTCCGAGCGCGAGACGACCAACAACCGGATGGAGATGACCGCCGCGATCCGCGCGCTCGAAGCCTTGAAGGCGCCGTGCCGGGTGACGCTCCACACCGACAGCAAGTACGTGCTCGACGGCATCACCAAGTGGGTCTTCGGCTGGCAGAAGAAGGGCTGGAAGACCGCCGACAACAAGCCGGTCAAGAACGAGGACCTGTGGCGCGCGCTGGTCGCGGCCGCCCGGCCGCACCAGGTCGAATGGGTCTGGGTCAAGGGCCACGACGGCCACCCCGAGAACGAACGCGTCGACAAGCTGGCGAGCGACGCAGCGATCGCGGCCTAGGCGAAGCGCCCCGGCGCATAGACGGCGGGGTCGATGCGCTCGGTCAATTCGTCCGCCGGCAGGCCGAGCAGCAGTTGCGCGCCGAGCCGCGCCGCCGCGGGCGCGGTCTGGATGCCGAAGCCGCCTTGCCCGGCGAACCAGAAGAAGCCGGCAATCCGCGGATCGAAGCCGTAGACCGGCAGGCGATCGGGGGCGAAGCTGCGCAGGCCGGCCCAGCGGCGCTCCATCGCCTCGATCTGCCAGTCGACCACCTGCTCCATCCGGTCGATCGCGATGGCGATGTCGAGTTCCTCGGGCGCGGCGTCGCGCGCGACATCGGGGGTCTCGTCGTGGGGCGAGAGCCACAGCCGGTCGCCCTGCGGCTTGAAGTAGAAGTCCTCGTTGATCCCGAGCGTGAGCGGCAGGTCGGCGGGCGGCACCGGCGCGGTGCGAAGCTGGACCACCGTGCGCCGCAGCGGACGGATGCCGAGCGGTTGCGCGCCCGCAAGGGCGGCAAGACCATCCGCCCAGGCCCCGGCGGCGTCGGCGACCAGACCGGCGCGCGCCTCTCCGCCGCGCCACGACAGGCGCCAGCCGGCACCCTCGCGCTCGATCGCCTCGATCCGCGCCCGCACGCGCAGCACCGAGCCGGTGCGATTGGCTGCGGACAGGTAATGCTGGTGCAGCCCGGCGACGTCGATGTCGGCGCAATCGGGCTCCCACGCCGCGCAGGTCCACCGGTCGCGGATGCCGGGAACGCGTTCGGCGAGCGCGGCGGGCCCGAGCAGCTCGACGCGCACCCCGAGTGCCGCGAACCTCTCGACGAAGCCCTCGACCTTCGGACGATCCGATTCGCGCCCGATGTTGAGCGCGCCTCGCGGCGTGAGATAGCCGCCGTCGCGCAGAAAGCGGCCCGAAGCCTCGGTCAGCGGCAGGACGCCGGGACCGCCGTAGGCCTCCTCCCAGAACGCGGCGGAGCGTCCGGTGGTGTGATAGCCGGGCGCATCCTCGGCCTCGACCAGCAGGACCCGGGCGTGAGGGGCGCACTCGGCGGCAAGGCTCGCGCCGGCCATGCCGGCGCCGATGATGGCGACGTCGAAAAGCTCGTTCATGTCCGCGCGCGGCTTTGCGGTCGCGGCGCGGTCCGGTCAAGGAAAGCGTCGATCGCCGCGAGCGCCGCGTCGCGCACGCCGTCGACCTCGCGCAGCAGTTCGTGGCGCGCCTCGCGGCCCCAGACCACCAGTTCGGCGTCGGGCAGCCGGGCGGCGGCCCGCGCGATCGGGGCGAAGGCGACAAGGCCGTCGTGCCGCGCGGCAAGCAGCAGCACCGGGGTCGTGACCGCTTCGAGCGCGCCCGGTCGCGCCAGCCGCGCGATCGATTCGGCCGCACGCTCGACCCAGCGCCAGGTCGCGGGCCCCATCGCGAGTTCGGGCCTTGCATCCTTCCACCACAGCTCGTCGGCGTAGCGCTCGACATCGTGCGTCAGCAGCGCGGCGCGCGCCTCGAGCTTCTCGCCCGGCTTCTCGCTGGTCTTCCAGGCGAGCCGCGCGGGATCACCGATGCGGCACATGATTCGCGCCACCGCCTGCTGGACCGGCGCCGGGATCGTGGTGACGAAGCCGAGCATCGGCGCGCTCAACACCAGCGCCGCGGGATCGACCCTGCCCTCGGCGAGCGTGCGCAGGACCAGGTGCCCGCCCATCGAATGTCCGGCGAGCACGTGCGGCCCGGGCGTCGCGCGGGTCCAGTCCTGCCAGAAGTCGGCGAGGTCGTTTACCCAAACCGCGAAGTCCTCGACGTGGCCGGCGAGCGGATCGCGGCTCGCGCGTCCCGAACCCGCCTGCCCGCGCCAGTCCAGCGCCGTTACGTGCCAGCCCTGATCCGCCCAGTAAGCCAGCGTTTCCAGATATTTTTCATAAAAGTCCGCGCGCCCGGGACAAAACAGCAGCGCTCCTCGCGATGTCCCCGGGCCCGCATTGTCGGGACCGTTCGCCGGTGCGGGCCAGTCGATCCGGCGGATCGGATGACCATCGCGCGCGGTCCATGTCGTTTCGCGCGCGGTCCCGGGAATGCTGCGCCTGTCGAAAGCCTTCGTCATGCCCTTGCCTCGTCGTGCGGTCCGCTCCTGCAGCACCCTCCCAGGCCGGTTCGACGCGCCGAATTCCGCGGCCAATCTTGGTTACCGTTTGGTAAGTGATTTGCCCGTATGACTGCGGGCATGCAGGAAACACCCTTCGTCTACGCACTGGTCGCGGCGCTGGCAATCGCGCTGCTGACCGCCGCCTTCACCGACATCCGCCGTCGCCAGATCGACAACTGGCTGAACGCCGGCATCGCGCTGTGCGCCCCGCTGTACTGGTGGGCGCAGGGTCTCTCGCTATGGCCCGACGTGGCGATGCAGATCGGCGTGGCGCTGCTTGCGTTCGTCGTGCTCGCCGGCCTCTTCGCGATCCGCGCCATGGGCGGCGGCGACGTCAAGCTGCTGACCGCGCTGGCGCTGTGGCTGCCGGCGCTGCTGTTCCTCAAGATGCTGGTGGTGATGTCGATCGCCGGCGGCGTCCTGACGCTCGTGCTCGGCGCCTGGTACATCACCCGCCGCCAGCGCGACAGGATCAAGATTCCCTACGGCGTGGCGATCGCCGGAGCCGGTCTCTGGGCGCTCGGCCCGCAGCTGAATGCGGTCTTTCACGCAGTGGGATTCCAATAGGGAATATTAACCATTTTGGCCGATTGATGCCGGCCACTTGGGTTCGTTCGATACCATTCAACAGGGCGAGATCGTAGCATGGACAAGAAGAAGCTTTTGCTGCTGGTGGGGGCGCTGATCGTTGCGATCGGCACGGCCTTCGCCGCCAGGAGCCTGTTTTCCGGCGCGACCACGCCCCAGGCGGCCGCTGCCGCCAAGGTGCCCGAAGGCCCCAAGGTGCTCGTCGCCCAGCGCGCGCTGCCGGTCGGGACGATCATCACCGCGGATTCGATCGGCTACCAGCCCTGGCCCAAGGACATGGTGCAGGACGCCTACTTCGTCGAAGGCGAGGCGGACATGAGCAAGATGCTCGGCACCGTCGTGCGTCACCCGATCACCGCCGGCGAGCCGATCACCCAGGGCTCGCTGGTCGCCCCCGGCGATCGCGGCTTCCTCGCCGCGGCGCTCGGGCCGGGCATGCGCGCCGTGACCATTCCGGTGAGCGCCCGCACCGGGGTCGCAGGCTTCGTCTTCCCCGGCGACCACATCGACCTCGTCCTCACCCAGACCGTGCGCGGTGGCGAGGACGCCATGGCGCTGAAGGCCGCCGAGACCATCCTGCGCAACCTGCGCGTGCTCGCCACCGACCAGTCGACCGAACAGGAAACCGTCGACGGCAAGACCCAGGTCCGCCAGTTCAGCACCGTGACGATCGAGGTCACCCCCAAGATCGCCGAGGAAATCGCGGTGGCGCAGACCATCGGCACGATCAGCCTGTCGCTGCGCTCGCTGGCCGACACCTCGACCGAACTCGACCAGGCGATCGCCTCGGGCGCGGTCAAGGTTCCCGCCGGCGCGACCAAGGCGCAGGAGGAGGCGCTGCTCAAGACCGCGCTGGGCAAGCCGAGCGACGGCGGCACGACCTTCGTCACCGGCGGCGACGTCTCGCGCTTCCAGCGCAAGGCTTCGGGCCGCTCGGACTTCGACTCGATGCAGCGCCCCGCCCCGATCGCGGCCCCGGCTCCCGCTCCGGCGGCGCCGATGGGCGCAGGTCCGGCCGGCGGCATGATGATGGCCCGCGGACCGGTGGTGCGCATCAGCCGCGGCAAGGAAATCGAAACCGTCCCGGTGGGGAGCAAGTGATGACCAGCCGGACCGACACGAACCAGCGCCGCCCGGCTGCGAAAGGCAAGATCATGAAGGCCCGTACCCTCTCCCTCCTGCTCGGCGCGACGCTTGCCGCCGGCCTCGTGGCAGGTCCTGCGATGGACGCCGCCCGCGCCCAGAGCGTGACCGCCCCCGCCCGTTCGATCGCGCTCTCGATCGGTCGCGGCGAGCTGGTGACGCTGCCCGGCAAGATGTCGGACGTGTTCGTCGCCAACGACTCGATCGCCGACGTCCAGGTCAAGGCCTCGAACCAGCTCTACGTGTTCGGCAAGGCGGGCGGCGAGACCACGGTCTACGCCAGCAACGCCGCCGGCGCGGTGATCTGGTCCGCCAACGTCCGGGTCGGCACCAACCTCGACAGCATTGACCAGATGCTCCACCTCGCCATGCCCGAGGCGCGCATCGCCACCTCGACGATGAACAACACCGTGCTGCTGACCGGCACGGTCGGCGCGCCCGAGGACGCGGCCGAGGCCGAACGGCTGGTCAAGGCCTTCGTCGGCGACAAGACCACGGTGATCAGCCGGCTCAAGATGGCGACCCCACTGCAGGTCAGCCTGCACGTCAAGTTCGCCGAAGTGAGCCGCACGCTGGTGCGCAACCTCGGCATGAACTGGACCAGCATCGACGGATCGAGCGGCTTCCGCTTCGGCATCGGCCAGGGCCGTACCGGATGGGCGCCGAATGTGACCACGGACCCGAACCTGCCGCTCGGCATCGGCAGCTCGGTCACCGGCTACACCTACGACCCGACCGCGGTGACCGACAAGAACCCGCTCGGCCTCGTGCCCAAGCCCGGCACCACGGTCACCCCGCTGACCGGCGCGACGACGCTGGCGGGCCAGGGCAAGCTGTTCGGCCTCAACCTGCTCGGCGCGCTCGATGCGGGCGAGACCATCGGCCTCGTCACCACCCTGTCCGAGCCCAACCTCACCGCGCTCTCGGGCGAGACGGCGGACTTCCTCGCCGGCGGCGAATACCCGATCCCGATCAGCCAGGGCCTCGGCGCGACCTCGGTCGAATACAAGAAGTACGGCGTCAGCCTGTCCTACACCCCGACCGTGCTCGCCGACGGGCGCATCTCGCTGCGGGTCCGCCCCGAAGTGTCCGAACTGTCGTCGGACGGCGCGGTTTCGCTCAACGGCTACTCGATCCCGGCGCTTACCATCCGCCGCGCCGAGACCACGATCGAGCTGGGCTCGGGCCAGAGCTTCATGATCGCCGGGCTGATGCGCAACGGCAACCAGAACAGCATCACCAAGCTGCCGGGTGCGGGCGACCTGCCGATCCTGGGCTCGCTGTTCCGCTCGACCGCGTTCAAGAAGGGCGAGACGGAACTGGTGATCGTGGTGACGCCGTACCTGGTCAACCCGGTCGACGCCAACACGATCAAGCTGCCGACCGACGGCTTCCGCGCCGCCGACGCGGTCAGCCAGTTGCTCGGCAACGTCGAGAACAGCGGCGTGACCGGCGGCGATCGTCCCAAGCCGACCGAAAAGCAGGGCTCGGTGCAGCCGACCCCCAAGGTCGGCGCGCTCGATCGCCCCGCCGTGATCGCCCCGGGCGACGACCGCCAGACCGCCGCCGCACCGCGCGCCAAGGACAAGAAGTCCGCGGCCGCCGCGCCGGGCTTCAACCTGAAGTGAGAAGGACCACACCGATGTCCGCCATCAAGCCTTCCCTCTCGCCGCTGCGCACGGGCGCGCTGGCCGCGTCGCTGGCGCTGGCGCTCGCCGGTTGCGCCGGCATGCCGAACAACATGGCGCTCGACAGCATCCACCAGCCGGTGGTCCAGCGCGACAGCTACACCATCGACCTCGCCAGCGACGCGGGTTCGGGCCTCTCGGTCGCCGAACAGCGCCGCCTCGCCGGCTGGTTCGAGACGATGAACCTCGCCTATGGCGACAAGGTGGCGATCGACGATCCCGCCGAATCGCCCGACGTGCGCAGCGCGATCGAGGCCGTCGCCGGACGCTTCGGTCTGGCGCTCGCGCCGACCGCGCCGGTCACGCAGGGCGAAGTCTACCCCGGCACGGTCCGGGTGGTCGTCACCCGCACCGTGGCGTCGGTGCCCGGCTGCCCCGACTGGTCGGCCAAGTCCGATGCCAACCTGCGCAACGCCACCTCGAAGAACTACGGCTGCGCGATCAACAGCAACCTCGCGGCGATGGTCGCGAACAAGGAAGACCTCGTCCACGGCGCCCAGACGCGCGGCGAGACGGTGGTCATGAGCTCGAGCAAGGCGATCGAAACCTATCGCGCGATGGAACCCACCGGAAAGGGCGGGCTCAAGGAAACGTCGAGCAAGTCTGGCGGGGGTAACTGATCGATGAGCACCACCTGGAAGAACGGCAACCGCGACACCTTTGCCGCGTTCATGTGCGACGACGCGGCGCTCGACGTGCTGCGCCCGGTCGCGGTCGACATGGGCTGGCAGCCCGAGAAGTGCGCCAAGGGCGGCCTGCGCAACGCGGTGCAGTCGCTGTCGATCACCGCCAGCCCGGCGATCCTGATGGTCGACCTGTCGGAAAGCGGCGACCCGCTCAACGACATCAACGCGCTCGCCGAGGTCTGCGAGCCGGGCACCGTGGTGATCGCGGTCGGCCAGGTCAACGACGTGCGCCTCTATCGCGATCTCATCGCCTCGGGCATCCAGGACTACCTGCTCAAGCCGCTCTCGCCCGGCCAGGTGCGCGATGCGCTGGTCCAGGCCCAGGCGATCTTCGCAGCGCCCAAGAGCCACGACGCGGCCGCCGCCAAGCGGCACATCTCGACCGCGATCGTCGGCACCCGCGGCGGCGTCGGCGCCACGACCCTGGCAACGTCGATCGCCTGGCTGTTCAGCGCCGACCACAAGCTGCCGACCGCGCTGCTCGATCTCGACGTCCACTTCGGCACCGGTGCGCTGACGCTCGATCTCGAGCCCGGCCGCGGCCTGACCGACGCGATCGACAATCCGAGCCGCATCGACGGGCTGTTCATCGAGCGGGCGATGATCCGCGCCAACGACAACCTCGCGATTCTTTCGGCCGAAGCGCCGATCAGCGCCCCGCTGATGACCGACGGCAGCGCCTTCGTCCAGCTCGAGGAGGAATTCCGCCACGCCTTCGAGATGACCGTGATCGACCTGCCGCGGAACATGCTGATCAACTTCCCGCACCTGCTGGCAGACGTGAACGTGGTCGTCGTCGCGACCGAGCTCACCCTTGCCGGCGCGCGCGATGCGATCCGCGTGCTGTCGTGGCTCAAGACCAACGCCGCCCATGCGCAGACGGTGGTCGTGGCGAACAAGGTGCACGCCGGCGTCGGCGAGATCAGCAAGGCCGATTTCGAAGCCTCGATCGAGCGCAAGATCAACATCACCGTGCCCTACGACATCAAGGCCGCGGCCAACGCCGCCAAGCTCGGCCAGACCTTCGTCGCCGCCAACCGCGGGACAAAGGCGGGCGCCGCGATCCGCGAGCTGGGCGACGCGATCGTGGGCCTGCAGGACGAAAAGGGCGATGTCGAGAAGGCGGCCGGAAAGGCGGGCGGCGGCTCGCTGCTCGGCAAGATCGACTTCAAGAAGATGCTCGGCTCCAGGGCCAAGACCCCGGCGTGACCCAGGGCTGAAATGGCAACGGCAGGCCCGGTCGGCGGTCAGGCTCGAATAGGCGGACACACGCGATGAACATCGTCCAGCTGCTGATCATGTCGATCGGCATCATGATGGTCCTGGTGCTCGGCTATGCCGCGTTCAGCGGCCCGTCCGCGAGCAAGGAAAGCGCGCGCCGGCTGCAGGCGGTGCGCTTCCGCCACTCCGACAACGCGATCGACAAGGTCGAGGCGCAGTACCGCAAGGCCGTCGCCGCGCGCAAGCCGAAGGCCTACCGCCGCGCCGGCAGCAATTCGCGGCTCGAGGCGCTCGAGATGCGGTTGCACAAGACCGGCCACGGCTGGACGCTCAGCCAGTACCTGTACTTCTCGGGCGGGCTCGGGCTCGTCGTCATGCTGCTCGTCTTCCTCAAGACTTCCGCGCCGCTGCTCGCGCTCGGCGCCGGGGTGGTGATCGGCGCGGGTCTGCCGCACATGGTGGTCGGGCAGGCGATCAACCGCCGCGTGAACAACTTCGTCACGCGCTTTCCCGACGCGCTCGAACTGCTCGTCCGCGGCCTGCGCTCGGGCCTGCCGATCAGCGAGACGCTGTCGCTGGTCGCGGTCGAAGTGCCGGGTCCGGTGGGCGAGGAGTTCAAGCTGGTGACCGACCGCATCCGCGTCGGGCGGACGATGGAACAGGCGCTGCAGGAGACCGCCGACCGCCTCGACATGGCCGAATTCAGCTTCTTCTGCATCACGCTCGCGATCCAGCGCGAGACCGGCGGCAACCTTGCCGAAACGCTCGCCAACCTCGCCGACGTGCTGCGCAAGCGGGCGCAGATGAAGCTCAAGATCCGCGCGATGAGCTCGGAATCGAAGGCGTCGGCCTACATCGTCGGCGCGCTGCCGTTCATCGTGTTCGCGCTGATCTACTGGATCAACCCGACCTACATGACGAAGTTCTGGGTGGACCAGCGCCTGATCGTCACGGGCATCGGCGGGTTCATCTGGCTGGGCCTCGGCGCGTTCATCATGGCCAAGATGGTCAACTTCGAAATCTGACGGGAAAGACGGCTAGACTCATGCTCAGCACACCGCCAGGCCCCACTCTCCTCGGCTTCAACGTCATCGCGGTCGGCTCGATCCTTGCCGGGATCGCCGCCGCGGCGGTCATGCTCGCGATCTACGCGGCGATCACCGTGCGCGATCCGATGGCCAAGCGGGTCAAGGCGCTCAACGAACGCCGCGAACAGCTCAAGGCGGGCATCGTCACCGCCAACGCCCGCAAGCGCGCCAGCATCGTCCGCCGCAACCAGACGACCGATTCGATCCGCAGCTTCCTCGAATCGCTCAAGGTGCTGCAGGACAGCCAGGTCAAGACCGTGCAGCAAAAGCTGGCGCAGGCCGGCATCCGCAAGAAGGAGTGGGCGGTCGCGGTCATTCTCGGCCGCATGATCGGCCCGATCGTGCTCGGCGGCCTCGCGCTCGTGTTCGTCTACCTGCTCAACTACTTCCCCGAATGGGGCTCGTTCAAGCGCTTCGCCGCCTTCGCGGTGATGGTCATCGGCGGGTACAAGGGCCCCGACCTGTTCGTCAGCAACCTCGTCTCGAAGCGGACCACGCTGATCCGCAAGGGCCTGCCCGATGCGCTCGACCTGCTGGTGATCTGCGCCGAGGCCGGCCTCACCGTGGACGCCGCGTTCAACCGCGTCGCGCGCGAACTCGGCCGCGCCTATCCCGAGCTGGGCGACGAATTCGCGCTGACCGCGATCGAACTGTCGTTCCTGACCGAGCGGCGGCAGGCGTTCGAAAACCTCGCCTATCGCGTCAATCTCGAATCGGTGAAGGGCGTCGTCACGACGATGATCCAGACCGAGCGCTACGGTACGCCGCTCGCATCGGCGCTGCGCGTGCTCTCGGCCGAGTTCCGCAACGAGCGGATGATGCGCGCGGAGGAAAAGGCCGCGCGCCTTCCCGCGATCATGACCATCCCGCTGATCCTGTTCATCCTGCCGACGCTGTTCATCGTGATTCTCGGGCCGGCGTCGTGCTCGATCGCCGACAGCCTGAGCGGCGGCGGCGGCTTCGGCCCGAAGTGACGGCCCGGGAGTAATGGCCCAGGAGTGACGGCGGAGCATTGACCGCCGGCGGTCGCGCCCGGCTTGCCCTTCGGCAAGCGCCGGGCGCGCCTCAGCCTGCGACCACGGTCTGCTCGATCGCCCCGAACGGGCTGCGCCCTGCCGCGTCGCGCGCCTCGATCCGCACTACCGCGCCGTGGCGCAGGAACGGGGTGCGCGCCTCGCCGTGGAGGATCTGCTCGACCATGCGCTGCTCGGCAATGCAGGCATAGCCGCGGCCGCCCTCGGCGACCGGACGCCCGGGCGAGCCGTCGGCATCGCGGTTCGACACGGTGCCCGAGCCGATGATCGACCCCGCCCCGATCCGCCGCGTCCTGGCAAGGTGCGCGATCAGCACGCCGAAGTCGAACGTGCACTCCTCGTCCGCATGGAGGCGGCCGAACGGCTTGCCGTCGAGGTCGACGCTCAGCGAAAGCGCGAGCTTGCCCTGGTCGAACGCGCCGCCGAGCGCGGCGGGGGTCACGAACACCGGCGAGAAATGGCTGGCGGGCTTCGATTGCACGAAGCCGAACCCCTTGCCCAGTTCGCCTGGGATCAGGTTGCGCAGCGAAACGTCGTTGACCAGGCCCACGAGGCGGATCGCCGCGAGCGCTTCCTCGCGCGTCGCGCCGCGTTCGACATCGCCGGTGACGACCACCACCTCGGCCTCAAAGTCGCCGCCCCAGGCCTCGTCGGGCAGCACCAGCGGCTCGCGCGCGCCGCGCAGGTCGTCGCTGCCGCCCTGATACATCAGCGGGTCGGTCCAGAAGCTTTCGGGTAGCTCCGCGCCTCGCGCCTTGCGCACCAGTTCGACGTGGTTGACGTAGGCGCTGCCGTCTGCCCACTGGTAGGCGCGCGGCAGCGGCGCGGCCGCTTCGCGTTCATGGAAGCGCTTGCGCGGAATGGCGCCGTGCTCGAGCTCGATGGCGAGCGCCTCGAGCTGCGGGGCATGGCGGTCCCAGGCGTCGAGCAGACCCTGCATCGTCGGCACGATGTGGTCGGCATCGGCGTACCAGGCGAGGTCGTTCGAGACGACGATCAGGCGACCGTCGCGTCCTTGGGGCAGGGAGGCGAGCTTCATCGGGAATCTCCTTCGAGCGCCTGGACCGACGACAGCAGCTTGTCGAGCAGCACCCGCAGCTTCTCGATCTCGCGCGCCGACAGCGCCGCGAAGATCCGCTCGTAGATGTCGAGCGCCTGGGGCCAGATCTTGCCGTGCATCGCGCGGCCTTCCCCGGTCAGTTCGAGATGGTGCGAACGGCCGTCCGCGGCATTGGGGCTGCGGCGCAGCAGGCCGCGCTCCTCGAGGATCTTGCAGGCGCGGTTGACCGCAACCTTGTCCATCAGGGTAAGCCGCACGAGGTCGCGCTGGGTCAGCTGGCCAGCATCGCCCAGCACGGCCATGATCCGCCATTCCGGGATCTTGAGGCCGAACTCGTTGCGATATTCCCCGGCGATCAGTCCGCTGACCGCGTTGGAGGTGATCGCCATTCGATAGGGCACGAAGTCGGCAAGTCGCGTCGGTGATCCGGGCATGTCAATTGGTATCCACTGAAACTAGCAGGGGAGCAAGTGAAAGAATGTGACAGCGACCGTTCCACCAGCCAGTAGATAATGCTCCGCACCGGGGCAAAGTGAAATTTTGTTTAAGGCGATAAGCGCTTGGCTATTGCGTCGAGCTGCGCGAGGCGTTGCGGGCAACGCCGGTCGGGGGCGGTCATGATCGCGCCGTCGAGCGCGCGGTCGATCGGGCTGGGCGTGCGTCCGGGCGGCAGCAGCGTGGCCAGCTGCTGCACGGCGCGGCGGGCGACGGCCACGTTGGCGTGCATCACCGCCATGACCTGCTCGACCTCGACATGGTCGCCCTCGCGCCAGCTGTCGTAGTCGGTGACCATGCCGAGCAGCGCGTAGGGCAGCTCGGCCTCGCGCGCGAGGCGGGCCTCGGGCATCGCGGTCATTCCGATCACGTCGGCGCCCCAGCCCCGGTACATGCGGCTTTCGGCCCGGGTCGAGAATTGCGGCCCCTGCATGGCGAGGTAGCAGCCGCCGCGATGGACCTGCGCTCCCGCCGCCTCGGCCGCGGCCGCGGCGAGCGCCGACAGGCGCGGGCAGACCGGATCGGCCAGCGACACGTGCGCGACGAGGCCTTCGCCGAAGAAGCTCGCATCGCGCCCGGTGGTGCGGTCGATGAACTGGTCGACCGCGACGAAGCTGCCGGGCGCGAAGTCCTCGCGCAGCGACCCGATCGCCGAGATCGCCACGAGGTCGGTCACCCCGCAGCGCTTGAGCACGTCGATGTTGGCGCGGTAGTTGATCGCCTCGGGCGGGATGCGGTGCCCGGCGCCGTGGCGGGGCAGGAAGGCGAAGGGCACGCCGGCGATCGTGCCGAGCGTCACCGGCCCCGAAGGCGCGCCGAACGGCGAGCCGACCTCGATCACCTGCGCATCCTCGAGCGTCGAAAGGTCGTAGACCCCCGACCCGCCGATCACCCCGATGCGCCAGCCGCGCTCAGCCTGCGCGGTCGGCAAGGATACCGGCCATGATGAAATCGACCGTATGCTCGCGATAGCGGTCGCGCAGGTTCTCGGTCAGCGTGTCGGTGCCATAGCAATGGCGCAGCACCAGCCGCGCCGAGAAGAACCTGTCCGCCGCGCCGGTGACCGTGAAGTAGAACAGCTGCGGGTCGATCGGGCGGAACACGCCCTTCTTGACCCCGGCGCCGATGAACTTGTCGTACGCCTTGCCCAGCGGCGTGAGATACTTGTCGGCGATCCGCTGCGCCTCGGATTCGTCGCTGTCGCGCACCAGCCGCATCAGCAGGCGATTGAGGTAGGGATAGGCGTAGTAGGTGTCGATGCAGGCGGCGATGTGCCGCCGCAGCTTCACCTCCGGATCCATCTGGTCCTTGGCGACCAGCGCGTCGACCGACTTGACGATGGTCGACATGTCGCGATCGAGCAGCGCCTTGAGCAGCCCGGCCTTGTTGCCGAAGTAGTACTTCACCAGGGCCGAGTTCAGCCCCGAGCGAAGCGACAGCTCCGACAGCGAAATGTCGACCTGGTCGCCTTCGCGCATGATCGCCGACGCGGTGTCGAGCAGCAGCTCGCGCGCCCCCTGCTGCTCCACGACCTCGTTGCTTTGCCCTGTTGCGCCCATTCCTACCTGTTCTCGCTCATTCGTAGCCCGGCTCGTCCCACCACGGGTAAAACGCCGGCATATCCGAAGAAACGCGGGCTGGGTAGTTCGGCGCGCGCTTTTCGAGGAAGCTGGCCACACCTTCCTTGGCGTCGGCCCCGCGCGACAGGGTGTAGATCGCCCGGCTGTCGACGCGGTGCGCCAGCATCGGGTGGTCGTACTGCGGGTTGTGCCACAACATCGCGCGGGTCATCGCGACCGAGACCGAGCTGGTGTTGTCGGCGATCTCGCGCGCAAGCGCGGTGGCTGCAGGCAGCAGGTCCTCGGGCTCGTGGATCGAGCGGACGAGGCCGCCGCGCAGCGCTTCCTCGGCATCGAACACGCGGCCGGTCATGCACCATTCGAGCGCCTGAGGCAGCCCGACGATGCGCGGCAGGAACCAGCTCGAGGCGGCCTCGGGCACGATGCCGCGGCGCGCGAAGACCAGACCGAAGCGCGCCTTGGTTGAAGCGAGGCGGATGTCCATCGGCAGCTGCATGGTCACGCCCACGCCGACGGCGGCGCCGTTGATCGCGCCGATGATCGGCTTCTTCGACTGGTAGAGGCGCAGCGTCAGCAGGCCGCCGCCGTCGCGCACGCGCGGATCGGACAGGTCCTCGACCGCTTCGCCGCTCGAAAAGACATGCTTGCCGTCTTCGGGGGTAAGGTCGGCGCCGGCGCAGAAGGCGCGGTCGCCGGCCCCGGTCACGATCACCGCCCTCACGCTGTCGTCGGCGTCGGTGCGGTCGAAGGCGTCCTGCATCTCGACCATCATCGTGCCGGTGAAGGCGTTCATCTTCTCCGGGCGGTTGAGCGTCAGCGTGGCGACGCTATCGGCGATGTCGAGCTTGATCTGCTTGTATTCGGTCATGAATCTCTCCCGGGGAAGGAAAAAGGGCCGGGGTTCTTGTGCCCCGGCCCTTTCGTTTTCAGCTTTCGATCAGCGCGGCGCCATGCGGATCGCGCCGTCGAGACGGACGTCCTCGCCGTTGAAATAGCTGGTCTCGATCATGCACAGCGCAAGATTGGCGTACTCTTCCGGATTGCCGAGGCGCTTCGGGAAGGGAACCTGGGCCGAGAGCGCGGCCTTGACGTTCTCGGGCGCGGCGCCGAGCAGCGGGGTGTTGAAGATGCCCGGCAGGATCGTGTTGACCCGGATGCCCTCGGCCATCAGGTCGCGCGCGATCGGCAGGGTCATGCCGACGACGCCGGCCTTCGACGCCGAATACGAAGCCTGGCCCATCTGGCCATCCTCGGCCGCAACCGAGGCGGTGTTGACAATCGCGCCGCGCTCGCCGAACTCGTCGCAGGGGTCGAGCGTCATCATGCCCGCCGCCGACTTGGCGATGCAGCGGAACGTGCCGACCAGGTTGATCTGGATGATCATGTTGAAGGCGTCGATCGGGAAGTGCTTGATCGAGCCGTCTTCCTTCGAGCGGCTAGCGGTCTTGATCGCGTTGCCGGTGCCCGCGCAGTTGACGAGGATGCGCTCCTGGCCGTTGGCGGCGCGCGCCTTGGCGAAGCCGGCATCGACGCTCTCGTCGCTGGTCACGTTCACTTCGCAGAACACGCCGCCGATCTCGGCCGCGAGCGCTTCGCCCTTTTCCTTGTTGAGGTCGAACAGCGCCACCTTGACGCCCTTGGCGGCCAGCGCGCGCGCGGTCGCGGCGCCCAGGCCGGAGGCGCCGCCGGTGACGACGGCGGAAACGGTATTGTCGAGCTTCATGGTATTATCCTCCCAGGGGAAAGTCTTACATCGCCTCGACGATGGTGACGTTGGCGACGCCGCCGCCTTCGCACATGGTCTGCAGGCCGTACTTGCCGCCGCGCGCCTTGAGGCCGTGGAGCAGCGTCGCCATCAGCTTGGTGCCCGAGGCGCCGAGCGGGTGGCCGAGCGCGATCGCGCCGCCGTTGACGTTGAGCTTGGCCGGATCGGCATCGTGGTGCTTGAGCCACGCCATCGGCACCGAGGCGAAGGCCTCGTTCACTTCGTAGAGGTCGATGTCGCTGATCTTGAGGCCGGCCTTGGCCAGCGCCTTGTCGGTGGCGAACAGCGGCTCCTCGAGCATGATCACCGGGTCGCCCGCGGTCACGGCCAGCGTGTGGATGCGGGCGAGCGGGGTCAGGTTGTACTTCTTGAGCGCTTCTTCCGAAACGATCAGCGCCGCCGAAGCGCCGTCGCAGATCTGCGACGAAGTCGCGGCCGTCAGCTTGCCGTCCGGGCTCAGCAGCTTGACGCCGGCGATGCCCTCGAGGGTCGCATCCATGCGGATGCCCTCGTCGACGGTGTGCTGCGCCGCCCCTTCGGGCGTCTCGATGTCGATCGGCACGATCTCGTTCTTGAACGCGCCCGATTCGGTCGCCGCCTTGGCCTTCTGGTGGCTCTCGAGCGCGAACTGGTCCATCATCTCCTTGGAGAAGCCGTGCTTGTTGGCGATCGCCTCGGCGCCTGCGAACTGGGTCCAGCCGGCTTCACCGTAGCGCTCGACGATCCCGGGCGAACGGTAGGTGCCGAGCCCTTCCTTCATGTAGAGAATGGCGGTCGAGCCCATCGGCACGCGGGTCATGCTCTCGATGCCGGCGGCGATCACCACGTCCTGCGTGCCGCTCATCACCGCCTGCGCGGCAAAGTGGATCGCCTGCTGCGACGATCCGCACTGGCGGTCGATGGTCACCGCGGGGACCGATTCCGGCAGGACTTTCGAGGCGAGCACGGCCATGCGGCCGACCTGCTGCGCCTGCTCGCCGCCCTGGCTGACGCAGCCCATGATCACGTCCTCGATCGCCGCCGGGTCGATCCCGCTGCGCACGACGAGCGCGTCGATGGTGGTGGCGGCAAGGTCGACGGGGTGGACGCCGGCGAGACGGCCACCACGCCGCCCGCCGGCGGTGCGCACTGCGTCAACGATATAGGCGGTAGCCATGGTACTCGACTCCTCTCGAAACGATCCGTGTTTAATTGAGCGATTAAACAGGATCGACCGGGATGGTCAAGCACCCATCGGCTGATATTTCGTTCAGGCGATCAGGCGGTCGGTCCGCGCCGCGACTTCGCGCCACAGCCCCTGCCCGCCGAGCGCAGCGACCGTGTGGCCGAGCGCGCGCGCCCATTGCGCGTCGCTGCCGAACTCGCTGCGCCAGTGCATCAGGCGGCGGGTAAAGCGGTTGAGCGCATATTCGATGGTGAAGCCGATCGCGCCATGAACCCGGTGCGCGATCGGCACCGCGCGATCGACGGCAAGGCCGAGCCGGTACTTGGCCGCCGCGATCTCGAACGCCGCGTCGCCGGCATCGAGCGCTGCGGCGCAGGCCGCCGCGGCCGCATCGACCGCCGCGGCTTCTTCCGAGAATTCGGCCAGCGCCTGCTGCACGGCCTGGAACTTGGCGAGCGTGCGGCCGAACTGGACGCGCGTGTTGACGTGGTCGATGGCGAGCGTGAACGCCGCTTCCATCGCGCCCGAAGCCTGCGCCACGCGGGCGAAGGCGCCCAGGCCGTCGAGATCCGCGCTGCATGGCGCACTGGCGACCGGCGCGCCCGAGGGGGTGACAAGGTCGGACGGCTCGCCGGCGAGCGAAGAGCCTTCCTCGACCGCGAAGGCGCCCTTCGCGTAGAGCGACAGCGTGCCCTCGCGCACCATGACGACCGCATCGGCATGGCGGCCGAACGGCGCGCGGCCATTGCCGGCGACCAGCGTCACCAGCCCTTCGGGCGCGGCGATCCCGGCCTGCGCGAGCAGAGCGTGCGCGATGATCGGCTCCGCCACCGGCGCCGCGACCGCGTTCAGCCCGGCAAGGCGCAGCACGGCCAGGACATCGCCCCAGTCGCCGCCGAACCCGCCCTGTTCGGCAGGGACCAGAAGCGTGGCGAAGCCCGCTTCGGCAAGGCGCGGCGCGGCGTCCTCGAACGAGGCGGTGGCGAGATCGGCGAACAGGCCTTCGGCCATCTCGACGAGGAGTTGACGGTTTTCGCTCATCGAATGTCCCTCACCGGAGCCCCAGCCCCTTGGCAATGATCCCGCGCAGCACTTCGGGCGTGCCGCCGCGCAGCGAGAAGCTGGGCGCGGCCAGCAGGTAGTAGGCGAGCAGCTGCGACAGCGCGCTGCTTCCGGCAAGGTCGGTGTCGGTCGCGGCCTGGACCAGGCGCGGCAGCGCCTGCTCGTAGGCGTTGCCGAGATCCTTGACGATCGCCGCCTCGACGATCGGGTCCTCGCCCGCGTCGAGCTTGGCCGCGGTCGACATCGACATCTGGCGCAGCGTCCACATCTCGGCAGTGAGCCGGCCGATCAGCTCGGCGATCTCGTCAGCGGGGTTCGGACCGATCGCGTCGATCAGCGCCACGAGCAGGACGTGGCTCGACAGGTAGCGTTCGGGGCCCGAGCGCTCGAGCGCCAATTCGGCGGTGACCTGCTTCCACCCCTGCCCTTCGACCCCGACCAGCGCATCGTGCGGCAGCAGCACGTCCTCGAAGAAGATCTCGTTGAAGTGGTGCGTGCCGGTCATGTCGATGATCGGGCGGATCGTGATGCCGGGGGTGTCGAGGTCGATCATCAGCTGCGACAGGCCCTGCTGGCGCTCGCTGCCTTCCTCGGTGCGCAGCAGCGTCAGCGCGGCATGGCTCTTGTGCGCGCCGCTGGTCCAGACCTTCTGGCCGTTGACCAGCCAGCCCTCGTTCGTCTTCTTCGCGAAAGTCCGCACGCTGGCGAGGTCGGAGCCCGAATTGGGCTCGGACAAGCCGATGCAGGCGTAGATCTCGCCGCGCGCCATGCCCGGCAGGTACTTCTCGCGCTGCGCCTCGGTGCCATAGCGCACCAGCAGCGCGCCGGTCTGGCGGTCCGCGATCCAGTGCAGCCCGGCCGGCGCGCCGGCCGCGAGCAGCTCCTCGAGCACCACGTAGCGCTCGAGCATGGTCCGCTCGTGGCCGCCGTACTGCTTGGGCCAGGTCATCCCCAGCAGCCCTGCCGCGCCCATCGCCCGCGAGAACTCGGGGTCGAAGCTGAACCAGCAGTTGGCGCGCTGCAGCGGCGTCCAGCGGTGCTCGTGCTCGGCGACCAGCGCGCGCACCTGCTGGCGCAGCGCCGGGATGTCGCCTTGCGGGCGGAAGGGGTGGAGCGGGAATATTTGCATCGCCGCGATGCCTATGGCAGCCCCCGCGCGACCGCAAACCGAAAGCCGGCTTTTCACGATGTTGAAATGCCCTTTCAGGCAACGACAAACAGGAGATGCTGCCGTGACCACTCCGTTCCTCACGCTCGAGCGCCGCGGGCGCGTCGCCATCCTGACGATGAGCCGGCCCGAATCGATGAACGCGATCGGCACGCTCGAGGACTGCGACAACATCGTCGATACCTTCTTCCAGCTCGGCAACGACCGCTCGGTCAGCGCGATCGTGCTGACCGGATCGGGGCGCGCCTTCTCGAGCGGCGGCAACATCAAGGGGATGAAGGAGCGCCAGGGGATCGGCGTGCTCGACCAGCCCGACTCGACCCGCGCCAACTATCGCCGCGGGGTCCAGCGCGCGACGCGGGCCATGCTCGATTGCGAGATTCCGATGATCGCCGCGATCAACGGCCACGCGATCGGCCTCGGGCTCGACCTTGCCTGCCTGTGCGACATCCGCGTCGCTGCCGAAAGCGCGAAGATGGCGGCTAGCTTCATCAAGGTCGGCATCGTCCCCGGCGACGGCGGCGCCTGGACGCTGCAGAAGATCGTCGGCTATTCCAAGGCCGCCGAGCTGTTCCTCACCGGCCGCACCTTCGATGCCGCTTACGCGCAAGGCATCGGCCTCGTCGGCACCGTCGTGCCCGACGCCGACCTGATCGAGACCGCCGTCGGCATCGCCGAGGAGATCGCCGCCAACAGCCCCCGCGCACTGCGGCTGACCAAGAAGCTGCTGCGCGAAGCCCAGCACGGCCGCGCCCACGACGTGCTCGAACTGTCCGCCGCCTACCAGGCGATCGCGCACGAAACCAAGGACCACGCCGAAGCGGTCGCCGCGATCCTCGAGAAGCGCGCGCCCGTCTTCACGGGCGACTGACCGGACCCATGGCGGGCGAGGCCGACTTCATCGCCGCGCTGCGCGGCCTCGCCACCCATCCCGCCGCGCGCGGGCTCGCCGATGATTGCGCGGTGCTGCGCCTCGGCGGCGAGACGCTGGTGCTCACCCACGACGCGATGGTCGAAGGGGTTCACTGGTTGCCCGGGCAGGACGCCGCCGACGTCGCCTGGAAGCTGGTCGCGACCAACCTGTCCGACCTCGCCGCCAAGGGGGCCGAGCCCATCGGCGTGCTGCTCGGCTATGCGCTCGGCGCGGACGATGCGCGCTTTCTCGAGGGCCTGCGCGAAGTGCTCGCGGCGCATGACGTCCCGCTGCTCGGCGGCGACACCACCGGCGGCAGCGGGCGGCGCACGCTCGGCCTGACCGCGCTCGGCCGCGCCACGTGCGATCCCGTGCCCTCGCGGTCGGGCGCGAAGGCCGGCCACGGGGTCTGGCTGACCGGGCCGGTCGGCGCGGCGATGATGGGGTTCGAGGCCTTGCGCGACGGCATCGGCGATGTCGACACCGGCGCCTTCCGCCGGCCCGCGCCGCGGCTTGCCGAAGGCCGCGCGCTCGCCCCGCTCGTCGGCGCGATGATGGACGTTTCGGACGGGCTGCTGATCGACGCTGCGCGCATGGCCGAGGCGAGCGGCGTCACGCTGGCGCTCGAGCGGCCGGCGATCCCGCTCGGCCCCGCGGTGCCGTCCGCGCGCGCCGACGACGCGCTGCGCTGGGGCGACGACTACGAACTGCTGTTCACGCTTCCCGCCGATCTGCCCCCGCCGGTCAGCGCCCGCCGCATCGGCGCGGTGCTCGCCCGCGGCGCCGACGCGCTGCTCCTCGATGGCGCTCCCCCGCCCGGAAAGCTCGGTTACTTGCACGGTTGACGCAGGTCATCGAAGGACTTGCAGGCCTGCCATAAACCTATAGCTTCCCCGCCAACCCGCAACGACGGGGTACGGTCCCTTGCGGGGCCGTTCGAATAAGGGGGATGCCAAGTGAACCTAGTCACATTGTCCATCGTTTTAGGGTTGCTCGCCGTGCTCTACGGCTTCGTGACCAGCCGCCAAGTGCTCGGAGCGCCTGCCGGCAACGCCAAGATGCAGGAAATCGCCGGCGCCATCCAGGAAGGCGCGCAGGCCTACCTCAAGCGCCAGTACACCACGATCGCCATCGTCGGCGTGGTCGTCGCCGTGATCGTCGCCTGGGCGCTCGGCGCGGTCAGCGCTACCGGCTTCGTCATCGGCGCGGTCCTTTCGGGCGTCGCCGGCTTCATCGGCATGAACGTGTCGGTGCGCTCGAACGTGCGCACCGCGGCCGCCGCGCAGAGCGGGCTGCAGGCGGGCCTCACGCTCGCCTTCCGGGCCGGCGCGATCACCGGCATGCTGGTGGCGGGCCTCGCGCTCCTCGCGATCGCGGGCTTCTTCTGGTACCTGACCGGTCCTGCCGGCCACGCCGCGAACGACCGCGTCGTCGTCACCGGCCTTACCGCGCTCGCGCTCGGCGCCTCGCTCGTCTCGATCTTCGCGCGTCTTGGCGGCGGCATCTTCACCAAGGCCGCCGACGTCGGCGCCGACCTCGTCGGCAAGGTCGAGGCCGGCATCCCCGAGGACGATCCGCGCAACCCGGCGGTGATCGCGGACAACGTCGGCGACAACGTCGGCGACTGCGCCGGCATGGCCGCCGACCTGTTCGAGACCTACGTCGTCACCGTCGGCGCGACGATGGTCCTCACCGCGCTGCTGGTGAAGGGCGTCTCCAACCTGATGCCGCTGATGAGCTTGCCGCTGCTGATCGGCGGGGTGTGCATCGTCACCTCGATCATCGGCACCTACTTCGTCCGCCTCGGCAGCTCGAACAACATCATGGGCGCGATGTACAAGGGCTTCCTCGTCACCGCGGTCCTGTCGATCCCGGCGATCTGGTTCGCCATGCAATATGCGCTCGGCGACATGAACGCGCCCATCGGCGAGGAAGCCTATTCGGGCCGGATGCTGTTCTACTGCGGGCTGCTCGGCCTCGCCATCACCGGGCTGATCATCTGGATCACCGAGTATTACACCGGCACCAACTACCGCCCGGTCAAGTCCATCGCCCAGGCCTCGGTCACCGGCCACGGCACCAACGTGATCCAGGGCCTCGCCATCAGCCTCGAGGCGACGGCGCTGCCGACGCTGGTGATCGTCGCGGGCATCATCATCGCCTACAAGCTCGCCGGCCTGATCGGCATCGCCTACGGCGCCACTTCGATGCTGGCGCTCGCCGGCATGGTCGTTGCGCTCGATGCCTATGGCCCGGTCACCGACAACGCCGGCGGCATCGCCGAAATGGCGGGGCTCGACGATTCGGTCCGTGAAAAGACCGACGCGCTCGATGCCGTGGGCAACACGACGAAGGCGGTGACCAAGGGCTACGCGATCGGGTCGGCGGGCCTTGCCGCGCTGGTGCTGTTCGCCGCCTACACCACCGACCTGCGCGAGTTCTTCCCGACGCTGACCGTCAACTTCAGCCTCGAGAACCCCTACGTCATCGTCGGGCTGCTGCTCGGCGCGCTGCTGCCGTACCTGTTCGGCGCGATGGGCATGACCGCGGTGGGCCGCGCGGCCGGCGACGTCGTTGTCGACGTGCGCGAGCAGTTCAAGGCGAACCCGGGGATCATGGACTACTCGTCCAAGCCCGACTACGCCCGCACCGTCGATCTCGTCACCAAGGCCGCGATCAAGGAGATGATCCTGCCCTCGCTGCTGCCGGTGCTCGCGCCGGTGGTGGTCTACTTCGTGATCTCGGCCGTCGCCGGGCCCGAGAACGGCTTTGCCGCTCTGGGCGCGCTGCTGCTGGGCGTGATCGTCGGCGGGCTGTTCGTCGCGCTCTCGATGACCTCGGGCGGCGGCGCGTGGGACAACGCCAAGAAGTACATCGAGGACGGCCACCACGGCGGCAAGGGCTCCGACGCCCACAAGGCCGCGGTGACCGGCGACACCGTCGGCGATCCCTACAAGGACACCGCCGGCCCTGCGGTCAATCCGATGATCAAGATCACCAACATCGTCGCGCTGCTGCTGCTGGCCGCGCTCGCGGGCCACGCAGCGGGATAAGCCCCGCGCGTCCGACAGTCCGGTTGGTCGTGAAAGTGCAACCCCCGTCGGCAGCCGATGCCGGCGGGGGTTGGCTTTTTCAGGAGGACCGCAGGATCGCCCAGGCGCCCCAGGCCACGGCCGCGCACCAGATCGCGATCACCGCCACCAGCCCCGCTTTCGACACCGGCCGCTGCATGGCGCTCGCCCGCGCGCGCAGACGCGCCATGACCGGCGAGGGAATGAGCCGCACCGCCAGCGCGATCCCCAGCGGCACGATCAGCAGATCGTCGAGCAGGCCCAGGACCGGGATGAAGTCGGGGATGAGATCGACCGGCGACAGCGCATAGGCCGCGACGCCGGCGGCGACCGCCTTGGCCGGCAAGGGCACCTCGGGATCGCGCGCCGCAAGCCACAGCGCCACCACATCGCGCTTGAGCGTGCGCGCCCAATCCCGCCATCGCTGCATCCGGGGCATGCTTCACCCATGCCATTTCTGCCGGAGCGGGACAAATGCCGGCGTGCAATTGACGTTGACGGTAACGGAAAGAGATTCCATCGCGTTGCAATGAGCAACGAATCCACCGCCACCCCCTCGCCCGAAGAGCTCGTCGCCGACCTGCTCGATCTTCTCAATGTCGAGGATCGCGGCGGCGACCGCTTCCGCGGCAAGCGCAAGAGGGGCGGTGTCGGACGCGTGTTCGGCGGGCAGGTGATCGGCCAGGCGCTCGCCTCGGCCGAACTGACCGTGCCGGCGGATCGCCCGGTCCATTCGCTCCACGCTTATTTCGTGCGCGGCGGCAACGAAGACTACGAGATCGACTTCCGCGTCGAACGCGACCTCGATGGCGGCAGCTTCTCCAACCGCCGCATCGTCGCGAGCCAGCAGGGCCAGACCATCCTCAACATGCTCGCCTCGTTCCACAAGCGCGAGGACGGCGCCCACCATGCCCAGCCGATGCCGCAGATCGCCGGCCCCGAAGGCCTCGCCAACGAAGCGACCCTGCGGCGCGAGGCGGCGGTCGCCGCGGGCCGCACGCCGCGCGGGCCGGCGCGGCCGCGTCCGATCGAACTGCGCCCGCTCGATCCGCTGCACTGGATGCAGGAAGATGCGCGCCCGCCTGTCTCGAACGTCTGGTTCCGCGCCGCCGCGCCGCTTCCCGACGATCCCAAGATCCACCGCGCCGTCCTCGCCTACGCCAGCGACATGACCTTGCTGTCGACCTGCGTCCTGCCCCATGCCGAGCTCAGCTGGGCCAAGGGCACGATCATGTCGGCGAGCCTCGACCATGCGATCTGGTTCCACGACGATTTCCGCGCCGACGAATGGCTGCTCTACACCTGCGAAAGCAACTGGGCAGGCCGCGCGCGCGGCTTCAACAACGGGCGGATCTATACGCAGGACGGGCGGCTGGTCGCCAATGTCACGCAGGAAGGCCTGATCCGCCCGATCACGCCCAAGCCCAGGGCGTGACGCCTCAGCCCCACAGCTCGGCGCGGTAGCGGGCGAAGCAGCGCGCGCCGCAGTGCAGGCGGATCAGCGCGCCTTCGGCCATCGCCGTCGCCCGCGCCGGGTCTTCGGCAACCGAAGGGCGGATCGCCTCGCGATTCCAGTCTTCCGAATGCTTCACGTCGAGCACCGCGTGCAGCGAGAAGTAGCGCCGCTCCTTTTCGGACAGTCCGATCCGGCGCAGGCCCTCGGCGGTGCAGGCCGAGCGGCCGGGGGCGGTCAGCTCGATCACGCCGAGCGCGCCGACGCTGTGCCAGGCATAGCGCCGGCTGCTCGCCATCGCGGTCATCGCATTGGCGAGGGCCAGGCTCTCCCAGCACGTGCTCTCGATGGTCGGCTCGAGGTCGAGCGTCTCGACCAGGCCGTTGAGCATCGGGCCGTGCATGCCCTTGACGTTGCCGCGGCCCATCTCGTCCCAGTAGTTGCGCGCAAGCTCCATCTTGGCCTGCGTCGGCAGCTTGACCTGGGTCATCGCCACGAGATCATCGAAACCCGCCTCGCCGGCCGCTTCCTGTTCGAGGAACCAGCGAATCTGGTCGCGTTCGGCGTGGTCGGCGATCCACGGAAACAGGGCGTCGCCCTGCCCCGGCCCGTTCTCCAGCAGGCCTTCGAACCAGGCGATGAAACCATCGGGATCGGTCGGAACCTGCGAAGCTTCGCGCACGACCTGCGCGCGCAACTCCTCCATGAACGCGCCTTCGAGGCGCAGCATGATGTGGTCGAGGTGAAGGCGATCCGCCCAGTTCTCGGACGGCATCGAAGGGGCAAGGCGCACGCGGTTCCAGTGCGCCAATCGTCGCTGGAAGGCGTCGTTGAGGAATTGCGACCGCGGGGCGATCGCATCGGGAAGGCTGGCCATTCAGTAAATCCGATCTGCGTTAAGCTCTTGGCTTAAAGAACCGGCCGATCACCGGGCGGTTCCTGTCGCAGGGCGGCACGGGCGCAGGCAGGGTCAGCGTCCGGTGGTGCAGATCAGCTCGCGCAGGATCGGGGCGGAGACCATCGCTTCGGCGACCGCGGGCAGCGCCCGCAGGTCGGCCGCGGGGTTCGACAAGGTCGCCGCCACGGTGCGGAACATCGCGCATTTCTGCGGATCGGTGGCCCCGCCGCCGTAGCGGTTGGCCACTTGCGTCATGTAGCGATCGTAGCCCGTGCCGCGCTCGGCTCCGAACAGCTGCTGCACCGCCGCGTGGGCGCTGGTGAAGCGTGCCCCGTTCGCGGCGACCATGCCTTCGTAGACCGGCCGCAGGTCGACGCCGGCGCGCGCGCAGCGCAGCGAGACCGCCATCATCAGCGTTTCGAACTCGACCAGCCGGCCCGACCGGACCAGCTCGCCCGCACGCGCGTCGGCCAGGCACGACTGTGCGCTCGCGGTTTGCGCGCCGGCCAGCGCGGCGAGGGCGACGAGGCCCAGCCAGGGTCCGACGCGCATCGTCACTTGCTCCCGCCGCACGGTGCGATCGGAACCGCCATCAGTTCGTCGAACGCCCTGACCAGCGCGGCCTGCTGCGAGAACGTCGTCGCGGCCTCGGCCTGATAGGCGCGCGCTTCGGCGGCGAGCGCGTTCATCGCCTCGGTATCGTGGCCGAGGTCGTAGCCGTCGTAGATGCCCTGCAAGGTCTTGAGGTAGGCGACCGCGGCATCGTTGTTGCGCTTGGCCGCATCCACCGCCGGGCGGTAGATGCTGTCGTGGAACAGGTTGCGCGCCTCGGCCGAACAGAAGCTCGACGGCAGCGCGACATCGGGCACGCTGGCCATGTGCGGGCGCGGCGGCAGGCCATGGCGGTCCGACACCGGCGAGACCGCGGCGACCGCCGCGGGCAAGGCGGCCGGCGCGCCCGTTCCGGCTGCGCCGATCCCCGGCGCGGGCGTCTCCTGCGTGCGGGCGAGCTCGGCCAGCATCTGCCCCAGCGCCGCGCTCGCACCCGCCGCGGCGACCGGCGACATCCCAGGGCGTCCGGGAAGCCCGAGCGGCGCCGCCATCGCCAGCGCCGGCCCGCTGCTCGCGGTGGCGGCGGGCGCGGGCGCCGCTTCCCCGGAAACCGGAACCGGGAGCGGAGCCGGAGCCGCGAGCGGAGCAGCAGCCGGCAGGGACGTCGCCGCAGGGGTCGCAGCCACCGCAGGCACCGCAGCCACCGCCGGCATCGCCGGAGCCGCAGCGGGCGCGCCGGCGCGGCGCAGCGCGACCAGCTTCGCCCGCGCCAGCGCGGCGAACGTCCCTTGCGGATACTGCTGCAGATAGGCGTCGTAGAGCCCGGCATCCTCGCTCGCCCCGATCGACTGCCAGAAGGCGAGCTCGAAGGCGGTGCCGACCCCGTTGCCGCTATCCGCCAACGCCGACGGCGCCTGCGCCGCCAGCAACATCGCCAGGGCGCTCGCCCCGACCCAACCCCGCTTTGCCATCGAACCCGTCCCGTCGCTAAGGCAAGTCCCTGGACTTGCCCGTGTCTTCCTCAGCACGGAGACATTCGTTCAGCGACCTCGCCATGGCTTCAACAAGCGGGGTTAAGTCGGCGCTAACCGTAATCTTGCTTAGTGTGCCCGAGTGGCGAGGGGGCGGCGGTCAGCCGCCCGGGTGATAGAAGTCGTAGACCGCCTGCGCCACCGCGGCGCTCACGCCCGGCGCGCGCTGCAGGTCTTCGAGGCTCGCCGCGCGGACCTTGCCCGCCGTGCCGAAATGCAGCAGCAGCGCCCGCTTGCGCGCCGGGCCGATGCCCGGGATCTCGTCGAGCGGGCTCGCCGTGATCGCGCGGCTGCGCTTCTCGCGGTGCGCGCCGATGGCGAAGCGGTGGACCTCGTCGCGCAGCCGCTGGAGGTGGAACAGCACCGGCGAATTGACCGGCAGCATCTTCTCGCGCCCGTCGGGAAAATGGAACACCTCGCGCCCCTCGCGGCCGTGGTGCGGCCCCTTGGCGATCGCGATCAGCGGCACGTCCTCTACCCCCAGTTCCTCGAGCGCCGCCTTGACTGCGCTCATCTGGCCCTTGCCGCCGTCGATCAGCACGAGGTCGGGCCACATCCCGTTCTCGCGGTCGGGGTCCTCCTCCTGCGCGCGGGCGAAGCGGCGGCGCATCACCTCGCGCATCATCCCGAAATCGTCGTTGGTCTGCGCCGACCTGATGTTCCACTTGCGGTACTGGCCCTTGAGGAACCCCTCGGGCCCAGCAACGACCATCGCGCCCAGCGCATTGGCGCCCTGGACGTGGCTGTTGTCGTAGATCTCGATCCGCTGCGGCACCTCCGACAGCTCGAGGAACTCGGCCATCTCGCGGTTGACCCGCGCCTTGGTGCCGCTTTCGGCCATGCGCCGCTCGAGCGCCTCGACCGCGTTGCGGCTCGCCTGATCCATCAGCCGCCGCCGGTCGCCGCGCTGCGGCACCGATATCTCGACCTTGCCGCCCGCGGGCCCGGACAGCGCCTCGGCCAGCAGCTCGCCTTCGGGCAGGTCGCGATCGACCAGGATCAGCCGCGGCGGCGGCACTTCCTCGTAGAACTGCGCGAGGAACGCGGTCAGCACCTCGTCCTCCCCCAGCCCCTCGGTATGGCTGGGGAAGAACGCACGGTGGCCCCAGTTCTGCCCCCCCCGGATGAAGAACGCCTGGATGCCGATCTGCCCGCCCTTGCAGGCGAGCGCGAAGACATCGGCATTGCCCACGCCTTCGGCGTTGATCGCCTGGCTGCCCTGGATGAACGTCGCCGCGCGCAGCCGGTCGCGCAGCATCGCCGCGCGCTCGAAGTCGAGCGCTTCGGCGGCCTGCGCCATCTGCGCCTCGATCTCCTTCTGCACCGCGCCAGACTTGCCGCCAAGGAAGTCCTTGGCCTGGCGCACCAGCTCGGCATAGCTCGCCTCGTCGACGCGGCCGACGCACGGCGCGCTGCAACGCTTGATCTGGTAGAGCAGGCAGGGCCGGTCGCGCCGCGCCATGAAGCCGTCGTTGCAGCTGCGCAGCAGGAACAGCTTCTGCAACGCGTTGATCGTGGTGTTGACGCTGCCCGCGCTGGCGAAGGGACCGTAATAATTGCCCTTCGCCCGCCGCGCGCCGCGGTGCTTCTGGATGCGCGGAAAGGCGTGATCGGCGCGCAGCAGGATGAACGGGAACGATTTGTCGTCGCGCAGCAGCACGTTGTACGGCGGGCGGTAGCGCTTGATCAGCTGCGCCTCGAGCAGCAGCGCCTCGGCTTCCGAATTGGTCGTCACGATCGTCATGCTGCGCGTCTGGCTGACCATCCGCCGCAGCCGGTTCGACAGCCGGTCGACCTGGGTATAGTTCGCCACCCGGTTCTTCAGCGCCCGCGCCTTGCCGACATAGAGCACGTCGCCGTGCGCATCCTGCATCCGGTAGACGCCGGGCTTGGGCTTGAGCGTCTGCACCACTTCGCGAATCGCGGCGACGCCCGCCTCGATGTCGGGCTGGTCGGCGCCGCGCACGGCATGGGTCGCCTTGTCCTCGTTGAAGCGCTCGGCGGCGTTGGGGGTGGCAGGGGTTCCGGCAGGGGTGCGCGACATGCGCCCGAAATAGGAGCTGGACCCGCGTTACGCAAACATGCGGATGCCCTTGCAATCCCTCGCGAAAGCACCTTCGCCCCACGGGTCGGGGGTGTCCGCTCCGTTCGATCCGCCCCTCTCGCAGCAGTCCCCGGCATCGGCCGGACGCCGCGCCGATTCGCGCCTGCGGCTGGGAGCCGGCCTGCCCTGCCGCCTGGTCCTGCTGAGCGGCACCATGCCCGGCCGGGTGGAGGACATTTCCGCCACCGGCGCGCGGATCGGCATCGGCCAGATCGTCGCGATCGGCGCCGAAGGCGTGCTCGAGGTCAACGGCGTCGAAGTCTTCGGCGAAGTCGTCTGGTGCCGCTCGGGGCGGGTCGGCTTCCACTTCGAGGAAAAGCTCGCGCTCGAGCACCTCGTCCGCCTGCGCCACTTCTCCGACGGCTTTTCCGAGCACGAGCGCCAGCGCCGCGAACGCATCGCCCACGATTTCGTCAACGGCCGCCGGGTCTGACGACCCGAGCTGCGCCGTCGCTCAGAACTGCTTGCGGAACTCCAGCTTGATCACGCGGCCCGCCGGGTCGATGTAGCCCGGCTGGTAGCGCAGCGGCACCTCGCCATTGCCGTCGGTCACCCGCTGCTGCGCGTCGAACAGGTTGTCGATCCCCAGCGAAAGCCGCGCGCCCTTGAAGAACGGGCTCTTGTCGGCAAGCCCCGGAATCCGCCCGAGGTCCGCGAACAGGCGCGCATTGAACGTCGCGATCGCCGCGAAGTCGAGCCGGCTCGATCCCGGCGCGCCGCTCGCGTCGACATGGGTGCCGCCGGTATAGGTGCCGTTCACCCGCAGCCCGAAGCCGCGATAGAAGCCGCCGCCTTCAAGCTGGAGCGAATGGCGCGCCACCCCGCTGCCCGAAACGGCATCGCCGTCGAGCAGGTTCAGCACCTGCCCGCCCTCGACGATCTGCACCGTGTTGGTGAACTGGATCGTGTGAGTAAGCGAGAGGTTCCAGCGCCCGCGCCCGTCGCCACCACCGCCCGGCCCCCCGCCCGGCCCGCCGCGCATCCGGCCGAAGCCTCCGCCCGGTCCTCCCGGCGGCGGACCGCCTGCGCCCATTCCCGGCGGCCCTCCCCCCGGCGGCGGACCGCCCATGCCGCCCATCATCCCGCGAAAGCCGCCGCGCCGCTGCGCCATTGTCGGATCAGGCTTGCCGAAGCTGCCGCCAAGGTTGATCCCCCAGCGCAGCCGGCTCGACTTCTCCTCGGCGAAGGTCACCGGGCTCTGGTCGACCGAGACGATCCGCCCGTCCGCGCCGCGCACCACCCGCCCCGGGAACGCCGCCTCGACCTCCGGGGTCAGCAGCGGGAAGGCGTTGGTCGTGTCGGTCGAACGGTTGCGGAAATACTCGACGATCAGCGAGGAGTTCTTGAGGAACGGCAGCGTCCAGTTGGCCGCCAGCTTGATGTCGTGCTGGCGCTCCTTCCTGAGGTTCGGGTTGCCGCCGCTGATCACGTTCGCCAGCACCGTCTCGCCGCGGGTGAAGTCGTAGACCGCCACGCCCTGCGTCAGCGTCGTCGGCGCGCCGAGGTCCGACAGCCCCGGCGCGGCCTGCGTCGCGATAAAGCTCGCCGACAGGCTCAGCGTCTCGGTCGGCCCCCAGGTCAGCCCCGCGCCATAGTTGGTCAGGCTGCCGAAGTCGGACAGGGTGTGCACCTCGCCGTTGAGGTTGAGCGAGAGGTCCCCGATCGCGGCCCCGAAGTTCTCGCGCCGGCTGGTGATCGGCAGGTCGAGGCTGAAGCCGCCCTGCGCATCGCCGCGCGTCAGCCGCGTCTCGCCCGACAGCGTGCGCGTGTCGCTCGAACGGATGCCCGAATAGGCATAGCCCGCCTTGACCGTCAGCGAGGCCTCGCCGCCCGGCAGGCGCAGCGGCTGGCCCGACAGCGTCGCCAGCGTGGTCGCGCTGTTGGTCACGCTGCGCGCCCGGTCGCGGCCCACGCCGATCACGGCATCGCCGGGAATCGGTCCGTCCGCACCGAACGCGCCGCCGTCGACCAGCGCCTGAAGCCCCGACAGGTCGGCGCGGTTGTCGATCCGGCTGTCGCTCACGACATGGCTGCCGTCCGCGGTCGCCGACAGCTGCCACGCGCCCAGCGGCTTGTTGAGGCCCGCCCCCAGCGACACCGTCGTCGTCTGCCGCCGCGTGGTCAGCGCTTCGGGATCGAGTACCGAGCGGGCATAGGTCGTGCCGCTTGCGGGATCGGTCAAAGTGACGGTGTTCAACCCGTTGAGGCTCCTGGCGTCGTCGCGCTGGACCAGCGCGTTGAGCGTCAGCCCCGCCCCGCCGCCGAGCGGCTTGGCCCAGGTGCCGTTGAGCTGCGTGCTGGTCGTGTCCGACAGCAGCGTGCGATAGTCCGCCGGATCGGGGTCGCCCGCCACCGTGGCGCCCGCCGCAGGGGTCTGCGCGATGTTCCGCTCCGCTTCGGTCAGCGCGCTGCGCTTCTCGAAGCTGCCGGTCAGGTTGAGCCGCGCGCCCTTGTCGATCCGCGCGAGGGTGACCTCCTGCTTGGCGTCGACATACCCCCCGCGCGCCGGCAGGTTGAGGTCGCTCTCGCTGCCGAAGCTCCTGAAATTGTCCTTGAGGATGAAGTTCACCACCCGCTGGTCGGGGCGATAGCCGAACTTGAGCGCGACTTCCTCGGGCAGCACCTCCACCCGGCGGATCGCTTCGGGCGGAAGCCCGCGCATCTCGCGGAAGCTCGAAATGCGCATGCCGTTGAGCAGGATCACCGGCGCGCCGTCGCCACGGCCGCGGCCCGATCCGGTCTGCGGCGCGAGCGCGGCGAGCAATTCCTGGATCGAGCCCGCGCCGTACGAGGCGATGGCCTCCTCGTCGAGCGTCACCAGCGGCGGCTGCGCAGCCGAGACCTGGCCCTTGAGCCGCGTCGCCACCACCAGGATCTCGCCCGCATCGTCGATGCCGTCGCCATCGCTGTCGACCGGGATGGTCTCGCCGTTGACCGAGTTCGGCGCCTCGGGGTCCTGCGGTCCGGGTGCGCCCGGCGCCTGCTCGGCCGCCATGAGCGGTCCCGCCCCGGCGAGCGCGGCGGGCAGGGTCAGCATGGTCGAAAGAAGGAATCTGGTCATCGCTCTGCTTCGAAAGGGATCGGGGATCGGGGCAACAACCGTCGTGCTGCCGTCGTGGTCCCGGCGAGACAACGCGCGTTTGGTATCATTTTGTCGCGCCGCAGCATGGATCCGCGCTGAAACGCCCGGTCTTTTCTTTTGCTCCGGCGGGCGCTATGCGCGCGGCGCGCGGTCGCTTGTCCATGCCAGGTGTCCGTTTCAAGGCAACGACTTCAAGGCAGGCATCCAGCGAAAGGCGCCCGTTTCCGCCCATGGCGAAAGAAGAACTCCTCGAAATGCGCGGCACGGTGGTCGAACTGCTGCCCAACGCAATGTTCCGCGTGAAGCTCGAGAACGACCACGAGATCCTCGGCCACACCGCCGGCAAGATGCGCAAGAACCGCATCCGCGTGCTGGTCGGCGACGAAGTCCTGGTCGAACTGACCCCCTACGACCTGACCAAGGGGCGGATCACCTACCGCTTCATGCCAGGGCGCGGCGGCCCCGGCGGGTTCTCGTAAGGCGCGTGGCTCTGCCAGCCGCGCCCTCGCCGCCCGTTTCCGCTCCGCTGGTTCTCGCTTCCGCCAGCCCGCGCCGCCTCGAACTGCTCGCCCGGCTCGGGGTCACGCCCGATCGCGTCCTTGCCACCGACATCGACGAAACGCCGCTCCGGGGCGAGCTGCCGCGCGCCCACGCCGTGCGCCTCGCTGCGGGCAAGGCGCGCGCCGCCGCCGCGCTCGCGCCCGACGCGCTGATCCTAGCCGGCGACACCGTCGTCGGCGTCGGCCGCCGCATCCTGCCCAAGGCCGAGGACGAGACGACCGCGCGCGCCTGCCTCGCGCTGCTCTCGGGCCGCCGCCACCGTGTCTTCTCGGCGATCGCCGTGCTCGGCCCCGACGGCCGCCTGCGCGAAGCCCTGAGCGAGACCATCGTCCGCTTCAAGCGCCTCAGCGAGGCCGAGATCGAGTCCTACATCGCCGGCGGCGAATGGCGCGGCAAGGCGGGCGGCTATGCCATCCAGGGCAGCGCCGAGGGCTTGTGCGACTGGCTGTCGGGCAGCCATTCGGGCGTCGTCGGCCTGCCGCTCTACGAAACCCGCCGCCTGCTCCGCGCCGCCGGAGTGCCGCTTGCCTGAATGGCTCCACGAAGCCGGGATCGGCGAGGAGCGCGCGATCCTGGTCGAAGGCGCGACGATCCTCGCCGCACGGATCGACTGGGGCGAACCGCTGCGCGCCGGCCACGTCGCCATGGCCCGCATCACCCGCCGCATCGCCGGCACGCGCCGCGGCTACGCCCGCTTTGCCGACGGCAGCGAAACGCAGGTCGAGGCGCTTCCGCCCGAAGCCAGCGAGGGCCGCGAGCTGCGCCTGCGCGTCACCCGCGCCGCGATCGCCGAGAAGGGCCGCACCAAGCTTCCCCAGGCCCGCCCCGCCGCCCCGGGCGAAGCCGAGGGCCCCGCGCCCTCGCTGCTCGAGGCCCTGCGCGCCGAAGGCCACGCTGTGCGCCCGCTGCGCGTCACCGACCGCCATTTCGACGAAGCGGGCTGGCCCGAACTTGTCGAGGAAGCGCTGTCGGGCGAAGTCGCCTTTGCCGGCGGCAGTCTCGCGATCAGCGCGACGCCCGCGATGACCCTCGTCGACATCGACGGCCCGCCGCCGCTGCCGGCGCTGTGCCTCGCCGCCGTGCCCGCGATCGCCGCCGCGCTGGCGCGGCTCGACATCGGCGGCGCGGTCGGCATCGACTTTCCCTCTCTCCCCGAGAAGAAGGACCGCCAGGCGGTCGACGCCGCGCTCGCCGCCGCGCTCGACCATATGCGCATCGAGCGCACCGCGATGAACGGCTTCGGCTTCGTCCAGCTGGTCTCGCGGCTCGAACGTCCCTCGCTCGTCGCCCGCTTCGCCCGCGATCCCGCCGCGGCCGCCGCGCGCATGCTGCTGCGCCAGGCCGAGCGCGTGGCCGCGCCGGGCGTGCTCCACCTACTTGCGGCGCCATCCGTCTGCCGCGCGCTGCGCCAGGAATGGCGCGACGAGCTCGCCCGCCGCACCGGCCGCGCGGTTGTGGTGGAGGAGCGCGCCGGCCTTGCGCTTGCCGGCGGTTTCGCGCAGGCGGTGGCGCCATGACCACCCCGCCTCCCGCCTCCGGCAAGCGCTGCCCGATCTGCGGCAAGCCCCGCCAGGCCGAGCACGCGCCGTTCTGTTCGACGCGCTGCCGCGACCGCGATCTCGTCCGCTGGCTCGACGACGGCTACGCCATTCCCGGACCTCCCGCGGACCCGGAGGGCGAGAGCTGAGGCGCTGTAACCGCGCCGCAAAATTTCTGCACGCCGGGGCTGGACAAGCCCTGCCCCGTTCGCCATAGGCGCGCTTCCAACCGCCCGCCGCCGCCGACCAGGCCGCAGCGGACGCGATGCCCGGGTAGCTCAGTTGGTAGAGCACGTGACTGAAAATCACGGTGTCGGCGGTTCGACTCCGTCCCCGGGCACCACCACACTATTCGCCAAGCACCGCCAAAGCTTGTAAAAACCCCGGAAATCTGCTATTTTTGGCATCGGCCTTACCGCTGATGCCCGCCTTTGACCGTCGATAATCGGTCGATATTGGGGGCCTTTGTGGGGGCCTTGTGAAAATGCCTTATCCGAAAGGCCCCCACGATGCCCCTTAGCGACGCGACGATCCGCAACCTGAAGCCTCGCGACAAGGATTATCGCGTGGCGGATGAAAAGGGCCTCTACCTTCAGGTTTCGCCGGCTGGTGGGCGGCTATGGCGCATGAAGTACCGCACCGCGACAGGCAGCGAGAAAAAGCTGGCGTTCGGTGCTTATCCTGAAGTCTCGCTCAAGGCCGCACGCGATCTGCGCGATGAAGCCCGCAAGCTGCTTGCCGCCGGTATCGACCCGGCTGAGAAGAAGAAACAGGATCGCCATGCCGCGAAGGTGAGCGCGGCCAATTCGTTCGTTGTGGTCGCGCATAGCTACATCGCGAAGTGCAAGCGCGAAGGTCGCGCCGAAGCGACGACGACGAAACAGGAATGGCTGCTGAAGCTGCTCGATCGTGCGATTGGCCAGCGCCCGATTGCCGAAATCCAGCCGTTCGAAATGCTGGAAGCCGTGCGCAGGCACGAAACAACCGGGCGAACCGAAGCGGCGCACCGTGCGTTGCAGTTCGCCAGCCAAGTGTTCCGCTTCGCCATTGCCAACCAGCTTGCCGCATCCGACCCGACCCGCGACCTTCGCGGTGCGTTGACCAGCCACAAGTCAAAGCATCACGCAGCCATCCTTGAACCGCGCAAGGCCGGTGAACTGCTGCGCGCGATCGACGGGTATGACGGGCACCCTGTCACGCGCTACGCGCTACAACTGGCGGCGCTGGTGTTTGTTCGCCCCGGCGAACTCCGCCATGCGGAGTGGTCCGAAATCGATTCCAAAGCAAAGGTCTGGCGCATTCCAGCCGAGAAGATGAAGGCCCGCGCCGAACACGTCGTGCCGCTGTCGGAACAGGCGCTGGACGTGCTGGCCAAAGTGCGCGAACTGACTGGCGATGGCCAATATGTCTTCCCGTCGATCCGCACGCACCTTCGCCCGATGTCTGAAAACACCGTCAACGCAGCGCTTCGGCGCTTGGGCTATGCCAGCGATGAAATGACCGGCCACGGCTTCCGCGCGATGGCCAGCACGCTTCTGAACGAAAGCGGCAAGTGGTCGCCCGACGCCATCGAGCGGGCGCTGGCACACAAGGACAAGGATGCAGTGCGCGCTGCCTATCATCGCGGCGCACACTGGCAGGAGCGCGTCGATATGGCGCAATGGTGGGCGGATTTTCTCGATACGCTGCGCACCGGGGCTGAAGTGGTGCCGATAACCGCCGCACGCTTGGGATAGCCTGCAAGCAAGGTTTGGCAGATGCGACATGCGCCTGCATATTCGGCGTATGGTTGAACAATGGATTCCCGCCGCGCGTGCGGTTGAAATCGCGGGTTCCGCTTTGGCCCTCTGCAAGAGGCTGCACGCTGGGCAGGTGCTGTCTCGGGCAAGGCATCTCCATATTGGCGAGCGTTCCGGCGAGAACGTTATGGTGCCAAAAGAATTCTGGTGGGCTGAAGGCCACGAAGCGCTGGAGCAGGATTGGAAGTCGGGCGATTTTGAAACCACGATCGATCGTCAGCACCATGCACGAGCGTTGGGTGTGTCGATTGGCCTGAACGGCGTTCTGGACATGCTTGACTTCGAGCAGCGTGCGTTGGTCGCGCGAAGCCTGTCGGTAGCAGGGAACAGTGCTTGGGTCACAGCAAAGGAAGCCCGCCAAATCGCCTATGGCACGTATGGCGTGAACCCGATGCAATCCGGCGATGCGATCGTGGCAGCGGCAGGTCTCGGCTTCATTGCTGGACGCGCCGTGCTTGGCCAAGGTTCTACTGGCGCTCGCGACGAGATCGACTGGAGTTGGCAAGAACGCGAATGGGACATCCCCCAATGGTTCTGGACCAACTTCAGCATTGCGGGCTCAAGCAGCTTCGACTGGGTAACGGGCCGCTTTAGCGGCAACGGATACTCGCCAACGAAGCTGACATCGATCACGCTATCGGGCGTGTATTTCCTCAGGGCCAGCCTTGCAGCGTTGGCATCGGAACCTACAGCGCCGGACGATCAATCAACAGTTGCTCCCAAGCGGGGCCGCAAGCAGGAATACGATTGGGAGGCGGCAACGGCGAGAGTTTGGGGCCAAATCTTTCGCGGGGAACTTATCCCTGAAAATCAGGCCGATGTCGAAAAAGCGTTCCAACGGGCATTGTCGGTAGGGGATAAAGAACCCGGCGAAAGCACCGTCCGACCTTATGCAAACCGGGTATGGGAGGAGTTCAAGAAGTAGGCCGATAATTTTGCAGCCCGAATTGCTGGCCTATTTCTGGCCTTATCGTCCGACAAGCTGCGCTGATTCGCCGATGTTCCTTTGGACCCGCTGGCACCCGCCATGGTCCGAAAGGAGCAACAACAATGGAACGTCTCGCCTACTCGATCAACGAAACCGCCCGCGCCCTTAGTCTTGGCCGCACGTCGGTCTACGCGATGATTGCCGATGGCCGCTTGGAAGCCTTCAAGCTGGGCCGCCGCACGCTGGTGAAGGCGGACTCGATCCGCCGTCTGGTGGCAGGACAGGAGTAAGGCCGGTGCCTGCCCGCCGGGTCAATCCCTACAAGGTGAAGCTGCACCGCTTCTACAGTGTGCAGGAGCTGGCCGAATGCCTTGGCGTGCACAAGAACTCGGTGCGCACATGGCAGGGCGCCGGTCTTCAGGCGATCGACGGGAAGCGCCCTACGGTGTTTACCGGGGCAGTCGCCCGGGCCTTTCTGCTGGCTCGCCAGACCAGCCGCAAGCGACCTTGCCCGCCGGGGACAATCTACTGCTTCAAGTGCCGTGCACCGTCCGCACCAGCGCTCGGCATGGTGGAGTTCATCCCGGGCATGGGCACGACCGGCAACCTGACAGCGCTTTGCGAGACGTGCGGCACGGCCATGCACCGCCGCGCCAACGAAACGAAGATTGCCGCGATCATGCCCCGGCTGGACGTCCAAATCAGGCAGGCTCCTTCACGCCTAATAGAGCGCGCACCGGCTTCCCTGAACTGTGACAAACCGAAGGACTGACAAGCCATGGCAAAGCACAATGCCGACAACGCCCGGATGAAGCGGGAATACTACCACTATCTGAAGGAAGCGAACCGTCGAAGCGAAGCGTCGATCGATGCCGTGGCTAAGGCGCTGGACCGGTTCGAAGAGGCGAACGGGCACAAGGACTTTCGCAAGTTCCACCGCCAGCAAGCGGTCGCCTTCAAGCGCAAGCTCGATGCCGAACGCGCCGTGCGCACCGGCAAGCCATTGAGCCGCGCCACGGTGCATTCCACTCTTTCCGCCTTGCGCGGGTTCTTCGTCTGGCTGGCAGGCCAGCCGGGTTACAAGTCTCACCTTCGCTATGGCGATGCCGACTATTTCAACCTGGCCGAAACCGAAGTGCGGGTGGCCAAGGCGGTCCGGCACAAGGCGTTCCCAACGCTGGAACAGGTGCACCACGTCCTGTCTGTGATGCCCTTCGAAACCGACATCGAGAAGCGCAACCGCGCGCTGGTTGCCTTTGCGCTGCTGACGGGGGCACGCGACGGCGCGCTGGCATCGTTCCGCCTCAAGCACATCGATCTGCACGACAACCGCGTCGATCAGGACGCGCGCGACGTGCGGACGAAGGCCAGCAAGACATTTGAGACGTGGTTCTATCCCGTTGGCGGTGAAGCGCTCGCGATCTTTCAGGACTGGTGCAAGCACCTTCGCGAAGCGCTGCTCTGGTCCGACGAAGACCCGCTGTTTCCTGCCACCCGCGTGGCCCTTGGCCAAAGCGGCGGCTTCGTCGCTGCGGGCCTGAAGCGTGAATGCTGGACCAATGCGGGACCGGTGCGCAAGGTTTTCGCGCAAGCCTTTGCAGCGGCTGGCCTGCCCTATTTCAACCCCCATTCCTTCCGCGATACGCTGGTGCAATATGGCGAGCGCGTCTGCCCCACCATCGAAGCGTTCAAGGCATGGTCGCAAAACATGGGCCATGCGCACGCTATGACCACGCTGGCGAGCTACGGGACGATTTCCCCGCACCGCCAAGCCGAATTGATCCGGGGAATGGCCTGCTCCAAAAGCTCGAACTGGACGAAAGACGATGATGTGCGTGCTTTGCTCAAGGCGCTTGCGGCTAAGGCGAACTTATAGCCCGTTACGGTCAGCCTTCGTTGGCGAATTGGTTGGCAAGAAAGCTATCCGCCGCTAAGTCTCCCGACAGAGGGGAAGATGATTCAATGACATCTCAATTGAATAGTGGCGGCGATCTCGGCTTCGAGGCCGATCTCTTCAAGGCGGCTGACAAGCTGCGTGGAAATCTTGAGCCTTCGGAATATAAGCACGTCGCCCTTGGCCTGATTTTCCTCAAGTATATTTCCGAGGCTTTCGAGGCGCACCGCGCTAAATTGGCAGAAGAAGAATTTGCCGATCCCGAAGATGCCGAAGAATATCTCGCCGCCAATGTGTTCTGGGTGCCGCCCGAAGCGCGCTGGGAACATTTGCAGGCGAACGCCAAGCGCCCGCAGATCAATTTCACCGATGTGAACACCGGCAAGGAGCGGGGGGGCGACATCGGCAACCTGATCGACAACGCGATGGACTCCATCGAGCGCGCCAATGCCGCCGTTCTCAAGGACGTGTTGCCCAAGGAATATGGCCGCCCGCAACTCGACAAGACGATGCTGGGCGAACTGATCGACCTGTTTTCCAAGGTCGGGATGCACAGCGCGGACGGCAAGTCCAAAGACCTGCTGGGCCGCGCCTATGAGTATTTCATCAGCCAGTTTGCCGGGGCCGAAGGGCGGCGCGGGGGCGAGTTCTTCACTCCCCGTTCCGTTGTGCAGACCATCGTGGAGATGCTGGAGCCGCATCATGGCCGGGTTTACGATCCCGCTTGCGGCTCTGGCGGCATGTTCGTGCAGTCCGAACGGTTCATCGAAAACCATCAGGGCCGCCGCAGCGACATCGCCATCTATGGGCAGGAGCGCAACCATACCACATGGAAGCTCTGCAAGATGAACCTCGCGGTGCGTGGCATCGATGCGGACATCAAGTGGAACAACGAAGGTTCGTTCCTCAGCGACGCCTTCCCCACGCTCAAGTTCGACTATGCGATGGCCAACCCGCCGTTCAACATCTCGGATTGGTGGCAGCCACAGCTTGAGGGCGACGTTCGCTGGAAATATGGCCAGCCGCCAGCGGGCAACGCCAACTTCGCGTGGTTGCAGCATATCATCCACCACCTGGCCCCGCGCGGCACGGCGGGCGTGGTGCTGGCCAATGGCTCCATGTCGTCCCAGCAATCGGGCGAGGGCGACATTCGCAAGGCGATGATCGAGGGCGACGTGGTGGATTGCATGGTTGCGCTGCCCGGCCAGCTTTTCTATTCGACGCAGATTCCCGCCTGCCTGTGGTTCCTCGCCCGCGACAAGAGCGCGAACGGCCACCGGGATCGGCGGGGCGAAATCCTGTTCATCGATGCCCGCAACCTTGGCCATATGGTGGACCGCACCCGGCGCGAGTTTTCGGAAAGCGACATCGCCACGATTGCCGGTGCCTATCACCGTTGGCGGGCCAAGCCGGAAGCGGGACTGGGCGAGTATCAGGACATCCCCGGCTTTTGCCGGTCTGCGAAGTTGGAGGAGGTCCGCAAGCATGGCCACGTCCTCACGCCGGGGCGCTATGTCGGGGCGGAAGATGCTGAGGATGACGGCGTGCCCTTCGCGGAACGCTTCGCCGCGCTTACCGCGACGCTGGAAGATCAATTCAACGAAAGTGACCGGCTGACCAAGGCTATTCGCGGTAGCATGACCAGAGTTTCAGCCGATGGCTAAATGCACTGTTTCTCAGCTAGTCAGCTTCACACGCGATGGTGAATGGGGCCAAGGCGAACCCGGTCCCGGCTTTGTGCCAATGCAAGTCGTTCGGGGAACTGATTTTGAGCGCGTGCGGTTCGGCGATCTTTCAACGCTGCCGATTCGATACATCCGCGAAGACATCGCGGAACGTAAAGCCATCAAGCTGAATGACGTTTTGATCGAGACAGCGGGCGGAACTAAAGATCAGCCTACTGGCAGAACGGTGCATATCACCGAGCGCGTTATTAGGAATGCCAAGTTGCCCCTGATTTGCGCAAGTTTCGCGCGTTTCCTAAGGCCGGATTTTGCCGTTGTGGACCCCGCCTTTCTGTTTTGGAAACTCCAAGCGGAATATCATTCTGGTGCATTGCGCCCCTTCCATATTCAGCACACCGGTGTCGCGCGGTTTCAATACACGCAGTTCGCTACGAACCATCCATTTCAGTTCCCCGATGATCTCGACGAACAGCGCACAACTGCTGAAGTTCTCTCGGAACTAGACGAAAAGATCGAACTCAACCGGCGGATGAATGAGACGCTGGAAGGGATGGCGCAAGCGATCTTTCGGGATTGGTTTGTCGATTTCGGCCCCACCCGCCGCAAGGTGGCTGGCGAGGCCGATCCGGTGGCGATCATGGGCGGGCTGACCCCAGACCCCGCCCGCGCCGCGCAGCTCGCCACCCTCTTCCCCGCCGCCTTCGGCGACGATGGCTTGCCGGTGGGGTGGACCGAAGCTGAATTTGGCGCGGAGTTTGACCTAACAATGGGGCAATCGCCGCCGGGAGACACATACAACGATACCGGGGATGGATTGCCATTCTTTCAGGGTCGAACCGATTTCGGCTTCAGATACCCGGAAAACCGCAAGTATTGTTCCGCTCCGAGCCGGATCGCAAACGCAGGTGACACGCTCATCAGCGTTCGTGCCCCTGTCGGCGATTTGAATATGGCGTGGGAGCGATGCTGTATTGGCCGTGGTGTTGCGTGCGCGCGGCACAAATCCGGGAGCACAAGCTACACCTTCTACACGCTCCGCTCGCTCCAGCCGGAGCTGGAACTATACGAACACACCGGAACGGTGTTCGGCGCGATTAACCGCAAGCAGTTTGAGAAGCTACCGGTCGTAAAGTCCGGCAATGCACTTGTGGAGGCGTTCGAGGCCATCGCAGGACCGATGGACGAGAAGCTAAAACTGGCCACTCAAGAAAGCCGCACCCTCGCCGAAACCCGCGACTACCTCCTGCCCCGGCTGATGTCCGGCGCGGTGCGCGTCGCGCCCAAGGTTGAGGCCGCCTGATGGCCGACCCCTATTTCCGCTCCTTGCCGCTGTTCCCCACCTACACGTTCGGGGACGTGGCGATTGACGGGCTGGTGCCCGCCTGCCGGGTGGAAAGCTGGCAAGACTTTATCGAGGCGATGCGCTCGCCCGATCACAACCGGGCGGCGGGCGAATTCGTCTATCGCGGGCAGGCCGGGCATAACTGGCACCTTTCCTCCACGCTCGCCCGCCTGTTCGATGGCGGCGCGGTGCCGGGGCCGCATCAGGAAAACTTGCTGGCGCAATTCCGCCTAGCCATGCGCGGGCGCGGACTGGATTGCAGCAAGCTGGACGACGAGGAGCTTTGGGCTTTCGGCCAGCACCACGGATTGCGCACGCCGCTGATCGACTGGACCAAATCGCCCTATGTCGCGCTGTTCTTCGCCTTTGACGAGCCGGACGTGGAAGGGGTGGAGAACCCTTCGCGCGCGGTGTTCTGCCTGAACATGGCGGCGATCCGCGCCGACGAAAACCTCTCGCAAATCATCTTTGAGCCGACGCACCACGAAAACGCGCGGCTGGTCAATCAGGCCGGGCTATTCACGATCACCCCCAGCGGCAAGGATAATCTGGTCTCGGCGATCCTCAACGAACTGGCCGATAACGAAATCATCAACCCCGACGATCCGATGGACGTGGCCCGCTATATCGCCAAGATTCACGTGCCGAACGAGAACCGGGTGGAATGCCTCAACACCCTGCGCAAGATGAACATTCACCACGCCAACCTCTTTCCTGATCCGGGCGGCGCATCGAAATATTGCAACGACTGGCTGGCCCGCCTGATCGACGAAGAGAAGCGCGACGCGGCGGAAGCCCGCGCGCTGGAAGCGGCGGCGGACCAGGCGGCGGCAGAGCCTGATGTCGCACTGATCGCAGACAGCGAAATTTCGGCAGATGCCATTGCCGGTTTGCTGCGCAATACACTGCGCAATGACAGCGAATTCCCGCTGGAAACGCTGGCCGGATGGGCGCCAAAGTTGATCGCGCTCTATGAGCGGCTGGCCGACACCGACTGGCCGGAGCGCGATGCCTCCAGAACTCGCCTGAAACTTGAATTCAGGCGCTTCCTTATGAGTAGCGGCGTAAATCGTGAAATCGCCGAAATCGGCGCGCGACGTTTGATTGGCTTCTTTATGGCGCATTGGCGCGCGGCGAATGCCCGGCCAGCCCCCGCTACTCAGTGACCAGCCCATTGACCAACCCATATCGAATGAGCGGCGAACCGTCGAGATGAGCATCACGGAAGACATCGTGGAACTGGCGGCGCTAGAAACGCTGCAAGAGCTTGGTTGGTCCTATCTCCACGGCTCTGTGATCGCTCCCGATGGCAGCGCACCGGAGCGGCGTTCGTTTGGCGATGTCGTGCTTGTCGGGCGGCTGGAAGCAGCCGTCGCGCGGATCAACCCCAATTCCCCCGAAGCCGCGCGCAACGAGGCTATGCGCCGCGTGCTGACCGGCGAGCTTCCTTCGCTGGTCGAGGAAAACCGGCGCATCCACAAACTGCTGACCGAAGGCGTCGATGTTGAATTTCGCGGGGATGACGGCAAGACCGCTTCCACCAAAATCTGGCTGATCGATTTTGGAAACCCGGATGCCAACGACTGGCTGGCCGTAAACCAGCTTGTCGTGGTCGAGAACCGGACCAACCGCCGCCCGGACGTGGTGTTGTTGGTCAACGGCCTGCCGCTCGCGGTGCTGGAATTGAAAAATGCTGCGTCGCAGAACGTGACGATTGCCGACGCCTTCAACCAGCTTCAAACCTACCTCCACCAAATCCCCAGCCTGTTCAGCACCAACGCGGTGCTGGTCACGTCCGATGGCATGGAAGCCCGGATCGGCTCCATCACTGCCGATGCTGAACGCTTCATGCCGTGGCGAACGGTGGACGGGGAGGACTTCGCCCATCGCGGCACACCGGAACTCGAAACGCTGCTGCGGGGGGTGTTCACCCGCGAAAATCTGCTGGCGCTGATCCGCGATTTCATTGTCTTTGGCGATAAGGGCGAAGGGCCATTCAAGATCGTCGCTGGCTATCACCAGTTCCACGGTGCGCAAAAGGCAGTGCGGCAGGCGGTGGAGGCTACCCGCCCGGACGGGGATCGCAAGATCGGCGTCATCTGGCACACGCAGGGATCAGGCAAGAGCCTGTTGATGGCGTTCTTCGCTGGGCTGGCGGTGAAATCCGAGGCACTGGAAAACCCGACGCTGGTTGTTCTGACGGATCGCAATGATTTGGACGATCAACTTTTCGGCACCTTCGGGCTTTGCCGCGACCTGATCCGCCAGAACCCGGAGCAGGCGGACAGTCGGCAGGATTTGAAGCAGCTTCTCGACAAGGCGGCTGGCGGCGTGGTGTTCACCACCGTGCAGAAGTTCTCGCCGGAGCGCGGGGAAGAGAGTTTCCCGCTGCTGTCGGATCGGCGCAACATCATCGTGATCGCGGACGAAGCCCACCGCAGCCAATATGGCTTTGAAGCCAAGCTCAACCGGGAAACAGGGCTGCGGCGCTATGGCTATGCCCATTACATCCGACAGGCGATGCCGAACGCCTCCTTCATCGGCTTTACCGGCACCCCGATTGAGGCGGCGGACATCAACACACCGGCCATTTTCGGCGAATACATCGACATTTACGACATCAGCCGCGCCGTGGAAGATGGCGCCACGGTGCCGATTTTCTATGAAAGCCGCCTTGCCCGCATCGAATTGAACGAGGACGAAAAGCCCCTCATCGACGCGGAAATCGAAGCGTTGATCGAAGATGCCTCGCTGACCGAAGCCGAGAAGATGAAGGCGAAATGGTCCGCCGTGGAGGCGCTGGTCGGGGCCGACAAGCGGCTGGCCCAGGTCGCGGCGGATATGGTCACGCACCTTGAAGCGCGCACCGAGGCGATGAACGGCAAGGCGATGGCCGTCTGCATGAGCCGCCGCATCTGCGTGTCGCTCTATGACCGCATTATCGCGCTTCGCCCGGAGTGGCATTCGACCGACGATGACAATGGCGCGGTCAAGATCGTGATGACGGGGGCTGCGTCCGATCCGCTTGACTGGCAGCAACATATTGGCACGAAGAAGCGGCGCGACGAACTCGCGAAACGGGCTCGCAACCCAGACGATCCGCTACGGCTCGTTATTGTCTGCGATATGTGGCTGACGGGCTTTGACGCGCCGTGCATGAACACCATGTATATCGACAAGCCGATGCGCGGCCACGGCTTGATGCAGGCGATTGCCCGCGTGAACCGGGTGTTCAAGGATAAGCCGGGCGGGCTGGTGGTCGATTATATCGGCGTGGCGCAAAACCTGCGCAGCGCCCTTGGCCAATACACCGATTCAGACCGCGACAAGACCGGCATCGATGAAGCCGCTGCCGTTGCCGCGATGATGGAACGGTATGAGGCCATCCGCGACCTGTTCCACGGCTTTGATTATCGGCCCGGCATCGACGGCCAGCCGCGCGAACGCCTGATTTGCCTTGGCGGGGCTATCGATTGGGTGCTGAAGTGGCAGGAATCACAAGCAGCCAAGCAAAAGGATGCCGAGGACAAGAAGCGCGCCCATCGCCGCTATCTCGACATGGTGCTGGAACTGTCCAAAGCCTATGCGCTTGCCTCTGCCAGCGACGAAGCGCGGACGATCCGGGATGAGGTCGGCTTCTTTCAGGCGATCCGGGCGGCGCTGGCCAAAACAACGGCTACCGGAAAGATCAGCGAGAAAGATCGCTCCTTTGTCGTCCAACAACTTGTGGACCGGGCCGTTGCGTCTTCGGAAATCATCGACATCCTGAAGGTCGCGGGCATCCAGTCGCCCGACATTTCGATCCTCTCCGACGAATTCCTGATGGAAGTCGAGAAGATGGAGAAAAAGAACCTTGCGCTGGAGGCATTGAAGAAGCTCCTCAACGGGGAGATTGTCAGCCGGTCCAAGACCAATCTGGTTGAAAGCCGCGCGTTTTCCAACCGGCTGGAAGAAGCCGTGGCCCGCTATCACGCGGGCGCGATTTCTGCCGTGGAGATGATTCAGGAACTCATCGCGCTGGCCAAGGACATGCAAGCCGCCCGCGTGCGGGGTGAGGAACAGGGGCTTAGCCCAGAAGAAATCGCCTTCTATGATGCCCTTGCCGAGAACGAGAGCGCGGTGGAGGCGATGGGCAATGAAAAGCTCCGGCTGATCGCCCACGAACTGCTGGAACAACTACGCGGCAACGTGACCGTGGACTGGCATCAGCGCGAAAGCGCCCGCGCACGGATGCGGGTGCTGGTGAAGCGTATCCTGAAAAAATACGGCTACCCGCCCGATCTGGCGGACGAAGCCGTGCAAACCGTTCTCGCGCAGGCGGAGATACTCCTACGCGAATTGGCATAGGCGAGGCGATCAAGCCCAATTGGCCGTCCGCTCGATGGCGAATAACCGTGTACCATTGCGGACGAAATTAGCGGATAAAATGGGGCAGGCTTGACCAGCTGGGGGCCTAATTGGGGGCTTCGGCCAAAAATGCATTAAAAAAAGCGTCATATTTACAAATATATAATAGATTTTCGCGGTTCCGTCCCCGGCACCACTTTCCTCGATCACCGGAACGCCTGACGCGCCTTAGCGCTCGCGTCGGTTCCGCACGCGCGGGAAGGCGCGGCGCGAGCCTTTGCCCGCGCCGCGCCCGTGCCTTGTTCGTGCCTTGTCCGTGCGGCGCCTCAGCGGCCGTGCTGGCCGTCGTCCACCCGCACGCAGGTGCCGGTCACCGCGTCCGAGGCGGGGCCGACGAGGAACAGCAGCGTCGAATCGAGCTGCGCCGGGTTGCCCAGGCGCTTCCTCGGCATGTGCTGGCTGATGTCGCCCATCCGCTCGAGCATCCCGGCGAGCATTTCCGATTCGAACGCGCCGGGCGCGATGGCGTTGACGTTGATGTGGTTGCGCGCCCATTCGACCGCGAGCGTCTCGGTCAGCCGCACCACCGCCGCCTTGGTCACCGAATAGAGCGCCGCGCCGTTGCCGCCGTAGTGGAACGCCGCTTCCGAGGCGATGTTGACGATCCGCCCCGGAGTCTTGGTCTCGATCAGCCGCTTGGCCACTTCCACCGCCATGATCCACGGCGCGCGCAAGTTGATGTCGAGCACGCGGTCGACCAGTTCGAGGTCCATCTTGTGCGCGCGCTGCGCATCGGGAATGCCGGCATTGTTGACGAGGATCGTGACGAGGCCCAGCGCCGCCTCGGCCTTGGCCACCGCGGCGGAGAGGTCGTCGGCCTTGGTCGCGTCCATCGCGATCGCCACCGCCTCGCCGCCCTGCTCGCGGATTTCCTGGGCCAGCGCCTCGAGCCGGTCCATCCGCCGCGCGCACAGCGCGACCTTGGCGCCGCTCGCCGCCAGCACTTTGGCGAAGCGCAGGCCGAGGCCCGAGGAAGCGCCGGTCACCAGCGCGACCTGGCCGGTCAGATCGGTCGAAGCATTGGGCAACGGATAGTCCATGGCATGTCCTCTCGTGGCCGGCGTTTGCCGCCGGCTCTGTCGGTTCGTGAAGGAAAGGACCGGCCCGCCTTGCGCTGCGCGCCGGTCCGGTGGCGCTTACTGCGCGAAGGCCGGCTTCTTGCGGCGCACCAGCGTCTGCGCGTTGGTGTATTCGAGCAGGCCCTCGAGCCCGCCCTCGACGCCCACGCCCGACTGCTTCATGCCGCCGAACGCCGCCAGCGGCGAGAGGTGCTGCGTCTCGTTGACCCAGACCGTGCCCGACTGGATGCGCTGGGCGAGCTCGAAGGCCTTTTCCTCGTCCTTCGACCAGACCGAGCCGCCAAGGCCATAGTCGGTGGCGTTGGCGCGCGCGATCACGTCGTCGTAGTCGTCGAACCGGATCAGCGGCAGGACGGGGCCGAACTGCTCTTCCTGCACGATCCGGCTGTCCTCCGGCGGGTTGTCGAGGATGGTGATCGGGATGAAGTAGCCCGGAACGTCGGCCTTCTCGCCGCCCATCAGGAACTTGTAGCCCTTGTCCTTGGCGTCCTGGATCAGGTCGAGCACCCGCTCGTACTGCGGCTTGTTGTTGATCGGGCCGATCTGCGTGCCCTGTTCGGACCCGTCGCCGACCTTCACCGTCTTGGCATAGGCGACGATGGCGTCGCGCAGCGGCTCGTACACGTCCTTGTGGATGTACATGCGCTTGGTCGCGATGCAGATCTGGCCGTTGTTGCTGAAGGCCGCCCAGAACAGCTGCTCGGCGATCTTCTCGACATCGACGTCGGGCAGGACGATCGCGGCGTCGTTGCCGCCCAGTTCCAGCGTCACGCGCTTGAGCGTCGGCGCGGCCGAGGCCATCACGCGGCGGCCGGTCTGGGTGGAGCCGGTGAAGCTGATCTTGTCGAAGCCGGCATGGCTGGTCATCCACGGGCCGAGGCTGTCGCCGCCGGTGACCACGTTGAGCACGCCCGCCGGCAGGATCTCGCTCGCCAGTTCGGCGAACTTCAGCGTGCACAGCGGCGTGAACGGCGAGGGCTTGAGCACCATCGTGTTGCCCGCGAGCAGCGCCGGGGCGACCTTGAACATGGCGAGGATCATCGGGAAGTTCCACGGCGCGATCGCGCCGACCACGCCCAGCGGCACGTGGCGGGTGATCGAGATGCGCTCGTCCGAATCCTCGTTGACCGTCTCGGGCAGGTCGAGCGCGGTGAAGGCCTTGAGCCAGTAGCCCGCGCCCATGATCTCGCCCTGCGCCTCGGTGCCGGGCTTGCCCTGCTCCCTGGTCAGCAGGCGGGCGAAGCCTTCGATATTGCCGAAGATCGCATCGCCGAGCGCGTTGAGCTTGGCCTTGCGCTCCTCGATCGGGGTCGCGGCCCAGCCCGGGAATGCCCTGCGCGCAGCGGCGACGGCGGCGTCGAGATCGGCCTCTGTCGCGTCGGGCACGCGGGCGATCACCTCTTCGGTGGCGGGGTTGAGCACGTCGAGCGTGGCGCTGCCGGCGACCAGCTCGCCACCGATCAGCATCTGGTAGGTGTCGTTGAATTCCATCGGAAATCTCCGTCTGGGAGGAAAGGGGTTCGGATCAGGGGACGAGCACGACCTTGATGCATTCGCCGCGCGCCTGCGCCGCGATCGCCTCGTTGATCTGGTCGAGCGGGAAGGTCTTGATCAGCTTGTCGAACGGGAACTTGCCCTGCGCGTGGTAGGCGAGCAGTTCGGGAATGAAGTCCTGCGGCTCGCTGTCGCCCTCGATGATGCCGATCACGCGCAGCCCCGGGGTCATCAGCGCGGTGATGTTGACGCTGATCGCCGCACCCGGATCGTGCGGCACGCCGACCAGCCCGATGATCCCGTGCGGGGCGAGGCTGGCGAGCCCCGCCTCGATCACCGGGACCACCCCGGTCGTATCGAGCGCGGCGTCGACGCCCAGCGGCAGGATCGCGCGGATTGCCGCGCCCAGATCATCCACGGCCCCGGGATCGATGACGTGGGTCGCGCCGAATTCCTGTGCGATCTTGCGTCGCGCCTCGACCGGTTCGACGAGAATGACCGTGCTGCATTCCCGGATCACGCCGGCCATCACGGCCGACAGGCCGACCGGGCCGCCGCCGAACACGATCAGCGAGCTGCCCGGCTTGCAGTCCATCGAGCGCAGCACTGCGCCCGCGCCGGTCTGGAAGCCGCAGCCCAGCGTGCCCAGATATTCGAGCGGCACGGTCACGCCCTCGGGCACCTTGACCACGTTGCGCGCGCGGGTGACCGCGAGCGAGGAGAACGACGACTGGCCGAAGAAGTGCGAGCTCATCCGCTCCTCGCCCTTGGCATAGGCGGTCGAGCCGTCCTCCAGCCGCATCCCGGCGTAGTTGAGCGGCACGAACAGGTTGCAGTAGCTCGGCAGGTGCTCGGCGCAGCGCGGGCAGCCGCCGCAGCTCGAAAAGCCGAGCATCACCGCGTCACCCGCGGCGAGACCCTCGACCCCCTCGCCCAGCGCCTCGATCACGCCGGCGCCTTCGTGGCCGAGGATCGCGGGCTTGGCGAACGTCTCGACCTGGTCGCGGAAGACGAGGTCGGTGTGGCACAGGCCGACGCCCGCGATCCGCACCCGCACTTCACCCGGCCCGGGCGCCGCGACGTCGATCTGCTCGATGGTGAAGTCGGCGTTGGCGCCGCGCGCGACGGCGGCAGTGGCAGTGGTCATCGAGGACTCCCGGGCTCTTGGCCGCGCGTGCACCACGCGGGCGCCCCTCTTTAATCGTGCAATTAAAGTCCGTCCAGCCCTCGCAGGACAATGCCTTGACGCTACGGCGCCAACGAAAAACCGCCGCCCCTCGGATGAGGGACGGCGGCCTTCCGTCTCGCCTTGGCGATGCGCTCAGAACGCGGCGCGGACGCGGATGCCGTAGGTGCGCGGGGCGCCCAGGTAGCCGTTGACGTCGCCGGTCTGCAGCGGAGTGGCAAAGCCGTAGGTGAAGTAGGTCTTGTCGAACAGGTTCTGCACCCAGCCCTCGACGGTCAGGCCCGACTTCGGCAGCTTGAAGCCGAGGTTGGCGTTGACCAGGCTGACCGCGCCCTGCTCGGTGAGCCCGGCGGTGTTGATCAGCTGGCTCGAGGTGTACTGGTACTGCGCACGCGCGGTCAGGTTGACCGTGTCGCTGATCGGCTTGTCGACGTTCAGCGTCACGTTGCCCGACAGCTCGGGGGCGAAGCGGAAGCGCTTGTCCGACAGCACCGGATCGATGTTGGCGTCCTTGCCGAAGTCGGCCTTGGGGATCCAGGTGCCGTCGATCGCCAGCGTCACGCCGTCGGTCAGCTCGAACAGGTTCTCCAGCTCGACGCCGTAGTCCTTCGCCGACTTGGCGTTGAGCACGGTGAACTGAAGGCCGACGAACTGCGCCACCTGCAGGTTCGACAGGTCGTAGTAGAACAGCGCGATGTTGGTGCGCGCGCGGCGGTTGAGGTACTGGATCTTGGCGCCGACTTCGAACGCGTTGACCGTCTCGGGCTTGTAGGTCGGATCCTTCGGAGCCGACAGGCCCGCACGACCGTTCAGGAGGCTCACCGCGATCTGCTGGCTCGGCGACAGCTTGGCGAAGGCCGCCGCGTTGTTGAGCAGCGTGCCCGCGGCGTTGGCGTCGATGTTGACGCCGCCCGCCTTGAAGCCGCGGTTGTACGTCGCATAGAGCATCACGTCGTTCACCGGGCGATACTGCAGGCCGAAGGTGCCCGACAGCGCCTTGTTGGTGATCTCGCGATCATAGGCGGGGCTGGGCGCGAGGCCGAGCAGCGTGAACAGCTCGGTGCTCGAACCGTTGGGCGATGCGCGGTAGAACGGGTTCGAGAACGAGCCCTGCTTCTTCTCGACCGAGTAGCGCAGGCCCGCGATCACGTTGACCTTGTCGCCCACCGCGAAGTCGAGGTGCGCGAAGCCGGCATAGGACTTGGCCTTGCCGCGCATCTTCTCGACCGCCCAGGTGCCGGGCGTGGCATTGGGCGAGACCGGGCCGAGACCCTGCGAGGCGAGATAGGCGTTGATCCCGGCGAGCGGCCCGGCGAGCAAGGTGCTCCAGTAGGCCTGGCCCTGCGAGGCCCAGGGCAGCGTGCGGCCCATCTCGAGCTTTTCGTCCGAGAAGAACGCGCCGAACACCGCGTCGGCGTTGAGCGCCTCGATCTTGGTGTTGTAGGTCAGTTCCTGCGAGAAGAAGCGGCTCGAGAAGTTCTCGTAGTAGCGGAAGATGTCGGCGCCGGTGAAGTCCGGGTCCATGTCCTTCTGGTCGACGGTGAACTTGCGCAGCGCGGTCACCGACTTGAGCGTCCCGGCGCCCAGACCGAAGTCCATCTGCAGCGTGCCGCCGTAGTCCTCGATCGTCTGGTGGCCGTCGCCGTTGAGCGTCTGCTCCCAGTCCGACGGGTCCTTCGAAGGCACGACGCCGCCGTTGGCGACCGTCAGGAAGTCGACCAGCGGCTGGGTCGGGCCGTCCTTGAGGTTGGTCGTCGCATAGCAGCAGTTGCCCGCGCTGTGCGAATAGTCGCCGATCAGGCGGATGGTGACATCGGCCGAGGGTTCGAACAGCAGCTGCGCCTTGACCGCCTGGGTGGCGTCGTTGTTGAGGTGCTCGCCGTTGGTCGGGTTGGTGTAGAAGCCGTCGCGCTTCGAGGCGAGGCCGGCGACGCGCAGCGCCAGCGTGTCGGTCAGCGGCACGTTGCCGGCGGCCTTGACGATCAGCGAATCGTAGTTGCCGTAGGTCGCGTCGAACAGGAACTCGGGCCGCGCGGTCGAAGGCTTGGCCGAGGCCAGCAGCAGCGCGCCGGCGGTGGTGTTCTTGCCGAACAGCGTGCCCTGGGGCCCGCGCAGGACCTGCAGGTTGTCGATGTCGAGGAAGTTCTGCAGCGCCGCGGCGGCGCGGGTGCGGTAGACGCCGTCGATGAACACGCCGACCGAGCCTTCGAACGAACGGCTGTTGCCGGTCGTACCGAGGCCGCGGATGACGAGGTTGGCCGACGAGGACGAGATGTTCGACACGCGGAAGGTCACCGACGGGGTGATCGTGCCGATGTTGCTGACGTTGTCGACGCGCGCCTGGGCCAGCGTGTCCGAATTGGCCGCGGTGATCGCGATCGGCACGTTCTGGAGGTTTTCCGCACGGCGCTGCGCGGTGACGACGATTTCCTGGAGACCGCCGCTGTCGCCCGCATCCGCCTGCGCGTCCTGCGCAAACACGGGGGTGGCGATAACGGCCGCAACGATTGCGCCAGCGGTGCTGGCGCGCCAGATGCCTTTCATACTGCTCCCTTTCGAAAGGCGGGCTCTGGTCAGGGCCCGCCGATGCCACGTGCGCCACCCCTCTTGCCACGGGGGTTGGCTACGCTTGCTTCACTGCGTCAATTCGCCAGTTAAATCTTGACACATCCCGACAGCATCATGACAAATCGCGTCATGCTCGACTGTCCGATGGCCCATGCGTCTTCCATGCAACAGTTCGTCCGCTTCGCGCGGATCTCGGGCATCGATCTCAACGCCGTGCTCGACCGCGAGATGCTCGACCTGCTCGCCGCCAGCAGCACCGCCGAAACCGTGCCCGCGCACGCGATGGTCGACATCATGCAGCTCTGCGCCATCGTCGCGCGGCGGCCCGACATCGGCATCGCCTTCGCGATGTGGTGCAACCTGCGCGGCTACGGCCCGTTGAGCCTGCTGTGGGACCATTGCCCCACGGTCGAGGATTCGATCCGCATCAGCGCCCGCTTCCTCCATCTCGAAAGCCAGGCGCTGGGCTCGCGCATGGTCGAGCAGGGCGACGAGATCGTGCTCCAGCAGTTCATCGCCATCCCGGCAAGGTTCGGGGCCAGCCAGTATCTCGAAGCCACGCTCACCCTGCAGATGCGCGTGCTGCAGCTGATCCTGGGCGAGGACTGGCACCCGTTGCGCATGGAGTTCGACCACCCCGCGCCCTCCAGCGTCGCCTTCCATCGCAACGTGTTCCGCTGTCCGGTGGCGTTCGGCGCCGACCGCTGCGCGCTGGTGCTCGACCGCGCCGACATGCGCCGCCCCTCGCCCAACGGCAATGCCCACCTCCTCGCCTTTCTCGAACGCCAGCTCGCCGGCGAGGAGCAGTCGCGGTCGGCGCGCGATGCGGTGCTGCGGGTCGAGCGGATGATCGCCGCCAACCTGTCGAGCGGCGCGGTCACGCTCGAGACCGTCGCGCAAAGCCTCGCGATCGGGCCGCGCAGCCTGCAGCGCCGCCTCGCCGACCGGGGCGAGACCTTCGCCGGCGTGCTCGAGCGCGTCCGCCGCCGCGCCGCGCAGGAATATTTCGCCAACGAGCGCAAGCCCAACCTCGCCGAGCTGGCCCACCGCCTCGGCTATGCCGAAGCGAGCGCGGCGAGCCGGTTCCTGCGCACCAGCATGGGCTGCGGCGCCAAGGTTCTCGCGCGGCGGGCCCACGCGCGCCGCCTCGCCGGCGCGCGCGCGCCGTAAGCGCCGGTCAGGTCGCGTCGAAGTCCGGCTTGCGCTTGGCGAGGAACGCGCCGATGCCCTCGCGCCCTTCGGCGCCGTCCGCCGCTGCGGCGATCGTCGCCGCCTCGGCCTCGAGCTGCTCGGCAAGGCCGCGGGTCTGGCCCTCGGCGAGCAGCTTGCGCACCTGCCCCAGCGCGCGGGTCGGCGCCGCCACCAGCTTTGCCGCCACCGCCTCGGCCTCGGCCGCGAGCGCGTCCGCCGCCACCGTCCGCGTCACGATGCCCAGGCTCGCCGCCTCGGCGGCGCTCACCCGGCGGTTGGTCAGGATCATCTCCTGCGCCGCGCGCAGGCCGACGAGCCGCGGCAGCAGCCAGCTCATGCCGCCATCGGGGGTCACGCCGATCCCGGTATAGGCCGCGGTGAAGTGCGCCGCCTCGCTCGCCAGCACGACGTCGCCCAGCAGCGCAAGGCTCAGCCCCGCGCCCGCCGCCGGGCCATGGACCACCACCACCAGCGGCTTGTCCATGCGGGCGAGCACCAGCACCGCCTCGTGCAGCACGTCGGCGAGCTTGCGCAGGAAGGCGCCCATCCGGTCGCCCGCCGCGGCAAAGCTGCCGATGTCGCCGCCGACGCAGAACATCCGCCCCGCGCCCGACAGCACCACGCAGCGCGCCGCCTCGTCCTGCGCGCAGGCTTTCGCCGCCGCCACCAGGTCCTCGGCAAGGCCCATGTCGATCGCGTTGCCCATGTCCGGGCGGCTGAGCACGATGCGGCCGACGCCGCCTTCGATGGTGTGGGTCACGCTCGTCACTTGCACTTCTCCATCGCTTCGCGCGCCAGCGCGGCGAGCCGCGGGAACGCCTCGGCGCGCTCCTTGGCCTGCGCATTGGTCGCCGTGCCGCGCAGCACGCGCCCCTTGATCCCGTGGAAGATCGCCGCCAGCCGGAAGAAGTTGAACGCGAGGTAGAAGTCCCAGTTGGGAATGTCCGTCCGCCCGGTCCGCTTGCAGTAGGCCGCGATGTAGTCCGCTTCGGTCGGCAGCCCCAGCGCCACCGGGTCCTCGCCGCCGATGCCGGCGACGATATCGGCCGGCATGCGGTACATCATCGCATGGTAGGCGAAGTCGGCCAGCGGGTGGCCCAGCGTCGACAGCTCCCAGTCGAGCACCGCCACCACGCGCGGCTCGGTGGGGTGGAAGATCATGTTGTCGCAGCGAAAATCGCCGTGGACCACGCTGGTCTCGTCGCCCGCGGGGATCGCCGTCGGCAGCCATTCGACGAGCGCGTCCATGTCCGGATTGCGCCCGGCAAGCTCGTCGTCGAGGTACTGCTTCGACCAGCGCCCGATCTGCCGCGCGAAGTAGTTGCCCGGCTTGCCGTAGTCCGCCAGCCCCGCCTTCTCGACGTCGACCGAATGCAGCGCCGCGATCGTCGCGTTCATCGCATCGTAGTAGGCGGCGCGTTCGGCGAAAGGCACTTGCGTGAAACCCGCGTCCCAGAAGATGCGCCCCTCGACCATCCCCATGACGTAGAACGCCGAACCGATCACGCTCTCGTCCTCGCAGACGCCGTGGATCGGCGGCACCGGCACCGGCGTGCCGGCCAGCCCGGTCAGCACCCGCGCCTCGCGCAGCACGTCGTGCGCGCCCTTCAGCAGCGGCCCCGGCGGCTTGCGCCGCATGACATAGGCCGCGCCCGGCGTGGTCAGCTTGTAGGTCGGGTTCGACTGGCCGCCGTTGAACTGCTCGACGGTGAGCGGCCCGGCAAAGCCCGCCACGTTCGCGTCCATCCAGCGCGCCAGCGCGTCCTGGTCGAATGCGACGCGGACCTGCCCCGCGCCGCTGTTGGCCTGCGCGACGGCGTCATTCGGCATGGGCGTGCTTCCAGTCGCGACGGATCTTCTTGGCAAGGCTCCACTTGTGGACCTCGGTCGGGCCGTCGTAGATGCGGAAGGCGCGGATTTCGCGGAACATCGTCTCGACGATGGTCTTGTCGGTCACGCCGGTGCCGCCCATCACCTGCACGCACTTGTCGGCGACGCGCATCAGCGCCTCGGACACCGCGACCTTGGTCATCGAGCTTTCGACCGTGCCCAGCGATCCGGTGTCGAGCACGCTGGCGCACCAGTCGATCATCAGCTCGCACTGCTTGAGGTCGATCATGTTCTCGGCGAGCATGAAGCCCACGCCCTCGTGGTCGATCAGCGTCTTGCCGAAGGCCATGCGCCGGTTGGCATAGTCGCTGGCGATTTCCTGCGCGCGGATGCAGCCGCCGAGCCAGCGCATGCAGTGCGACAGGCGGGCAGGCGACAGGCGGATCTGCGCATACTTGAAGCCCTCGCCGGCATCGCCAAGCATCTGGTCGGCGGGCACGCGCAGGTTGTCGATGGTGATCTCGGCATGGCTGCCGGGCATCGAGCTGTCGATGGTGTTGGGCACGCGCGTGATCTGGATCGCCGGGTCGGGCAGGTCGACGAGGAACATGCACGCGCCGCCCTTGCTGTCGGGATCTTCCGACTTCGCCATGACGATGCCGACCTTCGCGCCTTCGGCGCCGGTGATGAACGCCTTCTTGCCGTTGATCACCCAGTGGTTGCCGTCCTTGCGGCAGGTGGTCAGCATCATCGAGGGGTCCGCGCCCGCACCGTTCATGTCCGCCGGTTCGGTCATGAAGAACGCCGAGCGCGCCGCGCCCGAAACCAGCGGCTGCAGGAAACGCTCCTTGAGGTGGGGGCTGCCGACCTTGCCGATCAGGTACATGTTGCCCTCGTCGGGCGCCTGGGTGTTGCAGGCGAGCATGCCGAGCGGGGTCAGGCCCGACTTGATCAGGATCACCGCGGTCTCGCGCTGGTTGAAGTGGCCGCCTTCGGGCTTGATGTGCGGGGTCAGCACGCCTGCCGCGCGCGCCAGGCCGCGCAGCTCCTGCACCAGTTCGTCGGTCGGCGCGCCATGGTAGTCGCGGCGGGGGTCCTGCTCATAGGGGAACACCACGTCGCGCACGAACTTTTCGACACGCGCGGCCATCTCCAGCGCTTCGCTGCTGATCGTCATCCTGCCCTCAACCCTTCATATTAATCGGACGATTAAACGCATCGTCCATAGGCGGGTGGCGATGATCCGCCAACCCGCCTTGTGGCCGGCTTCCGCCTACTTCGCCGCCATGCGGATCGCGCCGTCGAGGCGAATCGTCTCGGCGTTGATCATCGGGTTCTCGATGATCGACTGGGCGAGCTGCGCATATTCCTCGGGCTTGCCCAGGCGGCTCGGGAACGGCACCTGCTTGCCCAGCGAATCCTGCGCCTCCTGCGGCAGCGAGGCGAGCATCGGCGTCCAGAAGATGCCCGGCGCGATCGTGTTGACGCGGATGCCATAGCGCGCGAACTCGCGCGCGATCGGCAGCGCCATGCCGTGCACGCCGGCCTTCGAAGCGGCATAGGCTGCCTGGCCGACCTGGCCTTCGAACGCTGCGACCGAGGCGGTGTTGATGATCACGCCGCGTTCCTCGCCCACCAGTTCGGCGTCGAAGATGCGCGCGGCGAACTTCGACAGCACGTTGAACGTGCCGATCAGGTTGATGTTCACGATTCTGGCAAAGTCGGCGAGCGCGATCGCGCTGCCGTCGCGGTTGATCACCTTGGCCGGCGGGGCGATCCCGGCGCAATTGACCAGGATGCGCGCCTTGCCGTGCGCCGCTTCGGCGGCTTCGAGCCCGGCCGCGACCGACGCTTCGTCTGTCACATTGACCGAGTAGAACTTGCCCCCGATCTCCTTGGCGTGGGCTTCGCCGGCCTCGGCATTGAGGTCGAACAGCGCGACCTTGGCGCCGAGCGAGGCGAGCCGCGCCGCCGTTGCCGCGCCGAGCCCCGAGGCGCCGCCGGTCACGACCGCGGCAAGTCCGTTGATCTGCATATGCGAACTCCAATTCGAAAAAATCTACTCACGAGTATATTGCATTCGCCCCGGTAGTGCGTCAATCGAAAGCCGTGAACGAACCGCCTGCCCAAAAGGCCAAGTCGCCCTTCCCGGACGCCGCCCAGCGCAAGGCGGCGCGCGAGGCCAAGCGCGAGGCGGTGCTGCTGGCGGCGGTCAGGATGTTCAACGAACGCGGCTTCCATGCGACCTCGCTCGACGACGTCGCATTGAGCCTCGGGGTGTCCAAGCCGACGATCTACCACTACCTCGGCAACAAGGATCAGGTGCTGCTCGAATGCGTGTCGATCGGCCTCGCGCAGTTGCAGCAGGCCGCCGAAGAGGCCCGCCGGCTTCCGGGAGCGGGGATCGACCGGCTGCGGACCTTCCTCGAACGCTATGCGCAAGTGAACATGGACGACTTCGGCCGCTGCGTGATCCGCACCGGCGAGGAGCTGCTCTCGCCGGCCAGCGCCGCGCGCTTCCGGGCAAAGAAGCGCGAGATCGACGATGCCCTGCGCGCGCTGATCGAGGAAGGCGTGGCCGACGGCACCGTCGCCGCGCCCGATGCGCGCCTGCTCGCCTTCACCCTTGCCGGCGCGCTCAACTGGCCGGCCCGCTGGTTCGACCCGGCGGGTCCGATGTCCCGCGAGGACGCCGCGCGGGCGATGGTCGACGTCCTCCTGCAGGGATTCGCCCCGCGCCCCTGACCCGTGCTAAGCCTCGGAAATGAAAAACCTATCCTGCCCTAACCTGACCTGCCATTGCGGCGCGATCTCAGTCACCATCGACACCCGCCCCGACTTCGTCTTCGCCTGCAACTGCTCGCTCTGCCGCAAGACCGGCGCGCGCTGGGGCTACTTCGCCCCCGAACAGGTGCAGATCACGGGCCAGCCCACCCGCTACCGCCGCACCGACAAGCCCGATCCCTCCGCCGAGATCGCCTTCTGCCCGACCTGCGGCGCGACCACCCACTTCACCCTCACCGAAAGCGCCATCGCCGCGCACGGCAACACGATGATGGGCGTCAACATGGCCCTTCTCCCCGAAAGCGACCTCGCCGGCATCGAGCTGCGCTACCCCGACGGCGCCAACTGGGACGGCGCCAGCCCCTTCGACTACGTCCGCCCGCCGCGCGTGCTGGGTTGAGCGCGGCTTGCCGGGAAGGCGGGACCTGCGCATAGTTCCGCCCGATGAACCCGGTCCGCACGCTCCTCGCCGCCGCGCTCGGCCTTGCGCTCACCCCTGCCGCGCAGGCGCGCGCGCCGCTCGATTGCCCGTTGCGCGACGCGCCGTTCTCGGCCGCATCGCCGCTGGTCGATGTCCTGCTCAGCACGCCGGCCACGGCCGCCGTCGAACAGGCCGCGCCCGGCATGCTCGCCAAACTGCCGCCGCTGATGACCGGCACCGCCGCCCCGACCTTCGGCGCGATCGTCACGCCGCGCGAAGCGCTGATGTTCGTCGGCGCCGATGCCGCATCGGTCGACCGGGTCGATGCCGCGCTGCGCAAGCTGGCGGTCACGCCCGAGGATCGCGCCGCACGCTGCGCCCGCTACGACGACGAACGCACCCCCTACCGCCTCGCCCCCGGCAAGCCCGCCATCCTCCTGTTCGAAAAGATGACCGGCTTTCGCGACACGCCCAGCGTGCTCGCCGCCCACGCCATGATCGTCGATCTGGCGAAGGCGCGCGGCTGGCAGGTCGTCTCGACCGATCGCGCCGGGCTGATCAACCCCGCCGACCTTCGCCGCTTCCGCGCCGTGGTGTGGAACAACGTCAGCGGAGACGTGCTGACGCTGAGCCAGCGCCGCGCCTTTCGCCGCTGGGTCGAAAACGGCGGCGGCTATGTCGGGATGCACGGCTCGTCGGGCGATCCGGTCAGCTTCTGGCCTTGGTATGCCGATACCCTGATCGGCGCGCGCTTCGCCGGCCATCCGATGAACCCGCAGTTCCAGGAAGCCCGCGTGCTGGTCGACGATCCGCGCTCGCCGATGGCCAGGGGCCTGCCTTCGGCATGGTCGATGAAGGACGAATGGTACAGCTTCGTGGCGAGCCCGCGCACCGTGCCGGGCACCCATGTCGTCCTCGCGCTCGACGAAGCGAGCTATGCGCCCGGAACCGGCTTCGGCCGCGATCTGCGCATGGGCGATCACCCGATCGCCTGGACGCGCGCCGTCGGCAAGGGACGCATGGCCTATTCGGCGATCGGCCATCGGCCGGAGGTCTATGCCGATCCCGAGCACCGCCGCCTGATCGAGAACGCCCTCGCCTGGGCGATGCGGTCCGACGACTGACCGCTGCGCTTGCGCCCGGCCTGCTGCAATCGGCCCGCACTGCGGCGATCCGCCGTCAGACGATCCCGCGGTTCAGCGCAGCGCCACCGGCACTTCGGCGAGCACGCTCGCCTGCTCGGCGATCTGGCCGAGCCAGGGGGCCAGCGCCGCCCAGTTCTGCGGGCCGATCCGGGCGATGATCGTTGCCTGGGTCACCGTCCAGCTCTTGCGCGCCGCCTTGATGCGGGTCGCGCCGGCGTCGGTCAGGCTGGCGACGCGGCTGCGCGCCGGACCGTCGACGACCGTCACCAGGCCGTCGCGCTCGAGCGGCACCAGCGCGCGGGTCAGCGAGCTGCGGTCGAGCAGTTCGCGCTCGGCGAGGCGCGCCAGCGGCAGCGCCTTGGCGCGCGCCAGCGTGTCGAGCAGGCTGTATTGCGCCAGGCTCAAGCCGTGTTCGGCGAGCGCGCTTTCGTAGAGCCGGGTCAGCGCGCGATTGGCCTTGCGCACCGTCGTCGCCACGCAGGGCTGCTTGTCGGTCTTCTTCTGTTGCATATGCAAATTGTATTCGCAACTCCGCGGGAGCGCAAGGCCGGCTCTGTCCTACAGGCGGCGCCAGTGCTAGGATCGCCCGATGATCCAACAGCAGCGGAGTAAAAATCAGGTAACGACGCGGACTTGCTTCCCACTATCGGGCAAGCGGGGTCCTCGTGCGCACACCGCCGTCCGGGGCTTTGCGGGGCCTGCCGATTTGTTCCCTGGACAGTGTAAACCCCGTCAACCCCTGCGCTGGATCAGCGCCGTCCTCAGGCACGAACAGACCACCTCGCCGCGCTGGTTGATCAGCTCGTGGCGGAAGGTGACGATCCCCGCTCCGGGCCGCGATTTCGAATCCTTCAGCTCGACCACCTCGCTCGTCGCGCGCATCGTGTCGCCGATGAACACGGGCTTGGGCATGACCAGCTTGTCGTAGCCGAGGTTCGCCACCAGCGTGCCGAGCGTGGTGTCCCCGACCGACAGGCCGACCATCAGCGCGAAAGTGAAGGTGCCGTTGACAAGGATCTGCCCGAACTCGCTCGCCCGCGCCGCCTCGGCATCGATGTGCAGCGGCTGCGGGTTGTGGGTCATCGTTGAAAACAGCAGGTTGTCGGTCTCGGTCACGGTGCGGCGGATCTCGTGCTCGATCCGCTCGCCCACCTGCCACTGGTCGAAGAACTTGCCCGCCATCAATCCTTCTCCACCCGCGCCAGCAGCGCCTCGACCTGCACTTGCGCGCCCGCTTCCACGGTCAGGCCGGCGACCGTCCCGTCGAACGGCGCGGTCAGCGCGTGCTCCATCTTCATCGCTTCCAGGACCAGCAGCTTCTGGCCCTTGGTCACCCGTTCGCCGTCAGCGACATCGACCGCGATCACCCGCCCCGGCATCGGCGCGCGGATCGCTCCGTCGCTGGCAAGGCCACCGGCGCCGCCCTCGGTCCGGGCGAGCCGCAGGACGAAGTGTTCGCCGCCCTCGCTCACGCCCGCCGCGCTCTCGGCCGGGGAGGCCTGCCCGTCGCGCAGCGTCGTCTCGAAGCGGCGGCCGAACTGGTCCGCCAGCCGCACGGTGCGCTGCGACGGCGCGTTGAGGCGCAGGCCCGACCGGCTGCTCCACGGCGTGTCCCCCGCCGCCCCCGCCAGCCGCATCGCGGCCAGCGCCAGCGCTTCGGCCGAAGGTTCGGGCCGCGCCGCCAGCGTTTCGAGGTTGCGCTCGATCAGCCCGGTGTCGACCACGCCCGCCTCGAATGCGGCATGGCCGAGCAGGCGCCACAGGAACCCGGCATTGGTCACCAGCGGCCCCACCACGCCTTCGTCCAGCGTCTGGCGCAGGCCCTCGATCGCTTGCGCCCGGGTGGGGCGATGAACGATCAGCTTGGCGATCATCGGATCGTAGAACGGCGAGATCTCCGCCCCCGCCTCGACCCCGGTGTCGATCCGGGCGCGCTGCGCGGGGTAGCGAAAATCCTCGACCCGCCCGATGCTGGGCAGGAAGCCCCGGGTCGGGTCCTCGGCATAGAGCCGCGCTTCCATCGCCCAGCCGTTGATGGACAGCTCGTCCTGCCGCCGCGGCAGCGGCTCCCCGCTCGCCACGCGCAGCTGCCATTCGACCAGATCGACGCCGGTGATCGCTTCGGTGACGGGGTGCTCCACCTGCAGGCGGGTGTTCATCTCCATGAACCACACCCGGTCCGCGCGCAGCCCTTCGGAGCCGTCGGCGATGAACTCGATGGTGCCGGCGCCTTCGTAGTCCACCGCCCTCGCCGCGCGGACGGCGGCGGCGCAGACGGCTTCGCGCGTCGCTTCGTCCATGCCCGGCGCGGGGGCCTCCTCGATCACCTTCTGGTGGCGGCGCTGGAGCGAACAGTCGCGCTCGAACAGGTGCACCACGTTGCCGTGGGCATCGCCGAACACCTGCACCTCGATGTGGCGGGGGGAGAGGATGTACTTCTCGATCAGCACGCGGGTCTCGCCGAACGAGGCCGCGGCCTCGCGCCGGCAGGACGCCAGCGCCTCGGCGAAGTCGGCGCTCGCATCGACCCGGCGCATGCCCTTGCCGCCGCCGCCCGCGACCGCCTTGATCAGCACCGGATAGCCGATGGCGTCGGCTTCGGCCTGAAGCCGCTCGGGGCTCTGGTCCTCGCCGAGGTAGCCCGGCGTCACCGGCACGCCGGCTGCGATCATCCGCGCCTTGGCCGCGTCCTTCAGCCCCATCGCGGTGATTGAGGCCGGCTTCGGCCCGACCCAGACCAGCCCCGCATCGAGCACGGCCTGCGCGAAGGCGGCGTTCTCCGACAGGAAGCCGTATCCGGGGTGGATCGCCTCCGCCCCCGTCGCCAGCGCGGCGGCGATGATCCGCTCGCCCACCAGATAGCTCTCGCGCGCCGGGGCCGGTCCGATGGGCACCGCCTCGTCGGCGCTACGGACATGCAGCGCGTTGGCGTCGGCGTCGGAATAGACCGCCACGGTGCGGATTCCGAGCCGGCGCGCGGTGCGGATGACACGGCAGGCGATCTCGCCCCGATTGGCGATGAGCAGGGACTGGATCATGCGCGATTTCCTAGATCCTTCCCGAGCTTGCTCGGGGAGGGGGACCATGCGAAGCATGGTGGAGGGGCTTTCGAATGTTGCGCGACAATTCGCCTGATCCGCAAACCGGCACGATCAGCAAGGCGAGACGCCAGCGACGCCAGATGTCGCTGCCGGAAGTTCTGCTCTGGCGATTTCTGAAGGCGCGTCCGGACGGGATCAAGTTCCGCCGGCAGCACCCGAGCGGACCATATGTCCTCGATTTCTACTGCAGCGATGCGAGGGTGGCGATCGAAGTGGATGGACGATCGCACGACATGGGCGACCGCCCGCGGCGGGATGCCTCGCGTGACGCCTACTTTGCAGCCGAGGGGATCGAGACCTTGCGTATTCCGGCGGCGAACATCCTCGACGATCCCGAACGGGCCGCAGCGAGCATCGTCGCGTTTGCACGCAGCCGCTTGCCCCTCCACCACCCGGCTGCGCCGGGCGGTCCCCCTCCCCGAGACAAGCTCGGGGAGGATCTTGTCTAGGCTTCTCACATCCGGAACACCCCGAAGCGGGGCGCCTCCGGTATCGGCGCCGCGAGGCAGGCTTCGAGGGCGAGGCCGACGACGTCGCGGGTCTGGGCGGGGTCGATGACGCCGTCGTCCCAGCCGCGCGCGGTGGCGTAGTAGGGATTGCCTTCGTCTTCGTATTTCTGGCGGATCGGGGCCTTGAAGGCCTCGGCTTCCTCGCTCGTCCACTTGTCCGCATCGCGGTGGACGGTGGCGAGCACGCTCGCCGCCTGTTCGCCGCCCATCACGCTGATCCGCGCATTGGGCCAGGTGAACAGGAACCGGGGCGAATAGGCTCTGCCGCACATGCCATAGTTGCCCGCGCCAAAGCTGCCGCCGATCAGCACGGTGATCTTGGGCACTTGCGCGGTGGCGACCGCCGTCACCAGCTTGGCGCCGTGCTTGGCGATGCCTTCGGCTTCGTACTTGCCGCCGACCATGAAGCCGGAGATGTTCTGCAGGAACAGCAGCGGAATGCCGCGCTGGCAGGCGAGTTCGATGAAGTGCGCGCCCTTCTGCGCGCTTTCCGAGAACAGCACGCCGTTGTTGGCGAGGATCGCCACCGGCATGCCCCAGATATGGGCAAAGCCGCAGACCAGCGTGGCGCCATACAGCGCCTTGAATTCATGGAACTCCGAGCCATCGACGATCCGCGCGATGACTTCGTGCACGTCGTAGGGCGCGCGCACGTCTTCGGGCACGATGGCGTAGAGGTCCTGCGGATCGTACTTCGGCGGAACCGGAGCCTTGCGCGCGCCTGTCTCGACTTCGCTCGACACGAACGGGCCCGAGAGGTGGGAAACGATGTCCCTGACAATCGTCAGCGCGTGCTCGTCGTTGTCGGCGAGGTGATCGACCACGCCCGACTTGCGCGCATGGAGATCGCCGCCGCCGAGGTCTTCGGCGCTGATTTCCTCGCCCGTCGCGGCCTTCACCAGCGGGGGGCCGGCGAGGAAGATCGTGCCCTGCCCCTTCACGATCACGGTTTCATCGCTCATCGCCGGCACATAGGCGCCGCCGGCGGTGCAGCTGCCCATCACGCTGGCGATCTGCGGGATGCCGCGCGCGCTCATGTTCGCCTGGTTGAAGAAGAATCGGCCGAAGTGGTCGCGGTCGGGGAAGACCTCGGCCTGGTTGGGCAGGTTCGCCCCGCCGCTGTCGACGAGGTAGATGCACGGCAGGTGGTTTTCCTGCGCGATCTCCTGCGCGCGCAGGTGCTTCTTCACCGTCATCGGGAAGTAGGTGCCGCCCTTCACCGTCGCGTCGTTGGCGAAGATCATGCATTGCCGGCCCGAGACGCGCCCGACGCCGGTGATGATGCCCGCGCCCGGCACTTCATCGCCATACATGCCGTTGGCGGCGAGCTGGCCCAGTTCGAGGAAGGGCGAACCCGGATCGAGCAGGCGCTCCACCCGGTCGCGCGGCAGCAGCTTGCCACGGGCAACGTGGCGGTCTTGGCTGCGCGCATCGCCGCCAAGCGCGGCCTGCGCGACGCGGGCGCGCAAGTCATCGGCCAGCGCCCGGTTGTGCGCGGCGCGCGCCCGGGCCTGGGGGCTCGAGAGGTCGAGGTTGGTCGGAAGGACGGGGGCGGTCATGCGGCTTGCTCGCTTTGAATCAGGACCCCTCCGTCAGCCGCTTCGCGACTGCCACCTCCCCATTTGCGCGCTGCGAAAATGGGGAGGAGCGGTTCCTCCCCGTTTTGCCCTGAGCTTGTCGAAGGGCCAAACGGGGAGGTGGCAGCCCGCAGGGCTGACGGAGGGGTCAGGCTTGTCCTCACGACCCCGCTCCGATCAGCTCGCGCCCGATCAGCATGCGGCGGATTTCGTTGGTCCCGGCGCCGATGTCGAGCAGCTTGGCATCGCGCAGGTAGCGTTCGACCGGCCAGTCCTTGGTGTAACCCGCGCCGCCCAAGGCCTGCACCGCTTCGCCCGCCACGCGGAACGCGCTTTCGCTGGCGAGCAGGATCGCACCCGCCGCATCGAAGCGCGTGGTCTGCCCCGCATCGCAGGCGCGGGCGACGGTGTAGACATAGGCGCGCGCCGATTGCAGCGCGACGTACATGTCGGCGACCTTCGCCTGCATCAGCTGGAACGCGCCGATTGGCTTGCCGAACTGCTTGCGTTCGCGGACGTAGGGAATGACCGTGTCGAGGCAGGCCTGCATGATGCCGATCTGCATGCCGGCGAGGACGACGCGTTCGTAGTCGAGGCCGCTCATCAGCACGCCGACGCCGCCGTGCAGCGGGCCCATGACGTTTTCTTCCGGCACGAAGCAGTCTTCGAACACCAGCTCGGCCGTGGGCGAGCCGCGCAAGCCCATCTTGTCGATTTTCTGCCCTATCGAAAAGCCGGGCATGTCCTTTTCGATCAGGAACGCGGTGATGCCGCGGCTGCCCGCCTCCGGCGCGGTCTTGGCATAGACCACCAGCGTATCGGCATAAGTGCCGTTGGTGATCCAGAACTTGGTGCCGTTGAGGCGGAATCCGCCGGGGACCGCATCGGCGCGCAGCTTCATCGACACGACATCGGAGCCGGCGCCGGTTTCGGACATGGCGAGGCTGCCGACGTGTTCGCCCGAAACGAGCTTGGGCAGGTACTTCGCCTTCTGCTCAGGGTTGCCCCAGCGGCGGATCTGGTTGACGCAGAGGTTCGAGTGCGCGCCGTAGCTGAGGCCGACCGAGCCGCTGGCGCGGCTGACCTCCTCGACGGCGATGACATGGTCGAGATAGCCGAGGCCGAGCCCGCCCCATTCCTCTTCGACGGTCACGCCGTGCAAGCCAAGCGCGCCCATCGGCTCCCACAGTTCGCGCGGGAAGCGGTCGTTGCGGTCGATCTCGGCAGAAATCGGGGCGATCTGCTCGTCGGCGAAGCGGCCGGCGGCTTCGCGGATCATCAGCGCGCTTTCGGTCAGGCCGAAATCGAGATCGGGCGTCGCACGCAAGGCATCCTCCATCAGCAGTTTGGCGGCGATGCTATCACACCGCGGGCCGATGACCACTTGGCGCGGCTTCATGCAGTGCATAGAAGAATGCTATCATGGACCGGCTCCTGCTTCGCTATTTCCTTGCCGTGGTCGATACCGGATCGTTCAGCCGCGCGGCCGACCTGACCCGCGTGTCGCAGCCGACGGTCTCGGCCGGGATCGCCCGGCTCGAGCGCGACCTGGGCGCGCCGCTGTTCGTGCGCTCCAACCGCCGCGTGGAACTGACCGAGGCGGGCGCGCGGCTGGTCGAGCCGGCGCGGCGGATCGAGGCAGCGTTCCTCGAGGCGCAGGCGGCGCTTGCCGAAACCCACGCGGTGACGACGATCCGGCTGGGGCTGGCGGCGACGCTGGCGGCGCCGTTCGTCGAGGCGATCGTTGCGGCCTGCCGCGCGCTGCCGGGCGTGCGACTCGAACTGGTGGAGCGGCGAGCGGGCGAGCTGGCCGCGCTGCTCGATCGCGGGCGGGTCGACCTGACGCTGGGCCCGCTGGATGCGGGCGCGGCGCGGCGCACGGTGCCGCTGTTCGACGAGCCCTACCTGCTCGCGCTCGCGGATGCGCATCCGCTCGCCGCCGAATCCGCGATCCCCGCCGAGCAACTGGTCGACGAGCCCATGCTGGTGCGCCGCCAGTGCGAGGCGCTGCCGCTGGTCAGCCAGTTCTTCACCGCGCGCGGGGTGCGCCCGTTCATGGCCGCGCGCTCGATGAGCGAGGAACGCGTCGCCGGCTACGTCCGCGCCGGGCTCGGGCTGACCGTGATGCCTGCCAGCCTCGGCACGCCCGGGGTGACGCTGCGGCCGCTGGCGGGCTTCGCGCTGCGGCGGACGGTGGGGCTTGCGCTCGAACCGGGCGAGCACGGGCGCGCCGCGCGCAGCGGGGTGATCGAGGCGATCCTGGGCGTGGTGGGTGCAGCAGGTGCGGGCGGCGGGCGAACCGGGGCGATCAGCGCCGGCTGAACTGCGCCACGATCTGCGCGGCCGCGGCATCGACATCGTCCCACGCCGCGGCGAAATCGTGCTCGTCGCCATAGAACGGGTCGATCACCGCGGTGCCCGCCCGACCGGGGACGAGGTCCATCAGCAGCGCGACCTTCGCCAGCGGCCGGCGCGGGGCAACCGCGTGGAGATCGCGCAGGTTGTAGGGATCGAGCGCGTAGATCGTGTCGAAGGTGCGGAAATCCTCCTCGCGCACCTGCCGCGCCCGGTAGGCGGAGATGTCGATCCCGTGGCGCAGCGCCTCGGCCTGGGCGCGCGGATCGGGCGGGTTGCCGACATGCCAGCTGCCGGTGCCCGCCGAATCGATGGTGAGCGCGATGCCCGCCGCCACCGCGCGCGCGCGCAACGCCGCCTCGGCCATCGGCGAGCGGCAGATGTTGCCGAGACAGACGAACAGGATGCGCGGCTGCATCACCGCTCCTGCCGGATCAGAGCCTGGTGCCTTGTCGTCATCGGATCACGATACCCCGCTGGCTTGCCCTGCCAACGCCGATCAGGAACGGATCCTCTTCCTGCCGTGCAGAAAAACCGTTTCGCGACGAAATGTCCAGCCACCGATTGCGCACCAGCACCTGCCCGATCGCGCCGCCCAAGGTTTCGCCCGGGCCGAGCAGGACCAGCCGGTCGGGGGCGAACTCCTTGAGCGCGACGGTGATCGCGGCGGTGAAGTCGTAAGGCTCGAGGATCTGGTGGCCGAAGGTGTAGTCCCACAGCGCCGCAGGATCGGTCGAGGCGCGCCGCCAGATCGCGCCGCGCCCGTCGATCAGCGGGATCTGCGGCTGGCCGAACCAGGCCTGCGGCAGCGAGGCGCGCGCGGCGGCGGCGCTCGGGTGCATCAGCGGGGTGTGGAAGGGGCCGTGGCCGGGCAGCCGCATCGGCGGGCGCGACAGCGGCGGCAGCGCGGACTCGAACGCGGCGAGCGCGGCCGCGGGGCCGGCCACCACCAGCATCCCGCCGAGCCGGATCGAGGGCAGCACGCCGTGCGCCGCCATCAGCGCCGCGATCTCGTCCTCGCGCGATGGATCGACGCGCCAGTCCTCGCCGGCGAGGACCAGCACGCTCTGCCCGCCCTCGTCGTGCGCCTGCGAATTGACGCCCATCGCATCGGCGATGCGGAACGCCTCCTCGGCGCCGACCGCGCCAGCGCAGGCGAGCGCGGTGTACCAGCCCATCGAATTGCCGGTGACCGCGACGATCTCGAAGCGGTCGCGGTCGAGCGCAAGGAAATCGAGATAGGCGCAGGCGTGGATCAGCGGCGCGGCGACATCGCCCTTGAGGTGCGCCGGGGTGAACTTGGGCGCGGCGTCGAGCGCGGTCAGCGCCGCCTTGCCGGCCTGCTCGCGGATCGCGTCGAAGCGCGACAGCAGCGCCTCGCCCGCGTGGTGGCGTGCAAGGTAGCCGAGCTCTGGCGCGTTGTAGGTGCCGCGCCCCGGACAGACGACGACGATGCGTTCCTTCGCGGGTGCCTCAGCCACGGACCATCTCCAGCGCGCGGGCGACGATCATGTCGCGGCTCGGCAGCGTGTGGGTGGCGGCGCGCGCGAGCGGGATGAAGCTGTCGGTCGCGGCCAGGCGCGTCGTCGGCTTGTCCGGCTGGCGTTCGGCGAACAGCGCCATCAGCGCCTCGCTCTGCGATCCGGTGACGCGGCATTCGTCGACGATCAGCACGTGCGCGCAAGGCGCGGTGGCGGCAAGCAACGCCTCCTCGGGCAGCGGGGCGAGCCAGCGCAGGTCGATCACCCGCGCGGCGACGCCCTGTGCGGCCAGCAGCTTCTGCGCCTGGCGCGCGAGGAACGTGCCGTTGCCGTAGGTGACGATGGCAAGGTCGGCGCCATCGCCATGCACGCCCGGTTCGCCGATGCGCACGACGTGTTCGCCGGGCGGCGGGTAGAGCCCGGTCATCTCGCCATCGCCTTCGGCATGGAGATCGCGGGTCATGTAGAGCGCGATCGGTTCGACGAAGACGACCACGCGCTGTTCCTCGTGCGCCAGCCGCACGCATTCGCGCAGCATCGCCACGGCATCGCGCCCGTTCGACGGCACGGCCAGGATCACGCCGGGAATGTCGCGGAATACGGCGAGGCTGTTGTCGTTGTGGAAGTGCCCGCCGAAGCCCTTCTGGTAGGGCAACCCGGCGATGCGCAGCACCATCGGATTGGTGAACTGCCCGTTGGAGAAGAACGGCAGCGTCGCCGCCTCGCCGCGGATCTGGTCCTCGGCATTGTGGACATAGGCGAGGAACTGCACTTCGGGCAGCGGCAGCAGGTTGTTGTGTGCGGCCCCGATGGCGAGGCCGAGGATCGCCTGCTCGTCGAGCAGCGTGTTGATCACGCGGGCCGAACCGAAGCGCTGGTGCAGCTTCTGCGTGCAGGCATAGACCCCGCCCTTGGGCCCCACGTCCTCGCCACAGACGATGGCGTTGGGGTATTGCAGCAGCACGTCGGCGAGGCCCCACGAGATCAGCTTGGCCATGTGCTGGGGCTTGGCCATCGCGCTCGCCTCGTCGGCGAACAGCGCGGCGCGCGCCTCGGCCGGAGCGGGCGGGCGGTCGCCGCCTTCGCGCCGGGGCGGAACGATGCTCGCCATGACTTCGGCCGCATCCTTCAGCTTGGGGCGGCGGATCGCCTGTTCGACCGCCGCGGCGAGCGAGGCTTCGATGGCGTTGTATTCGTCGGCGATCTCGGCGGCGGTCATCACCCCTTCCTCGATCAGCAGCGCCGCGCTCGCCAGCAGCGGATCGCGCGCCTCGTCGGCGGCGATGTGGTCCTTGCTCAGATAGGCGAGCTGCATGTCGTTGCCGGCATGGCCGTAGAGCCGCACGGTCTTGAGGTGCAGGTACACCGGCTTGCGCTTGGCCCGCGCAAAATCGATCGCCTCGCGCGCGGCGCGGTGGGCATCGGCGAGATCGCAGCCGTCGGCGGCGATGTAGCGAAGCCCGGCACGGTTCGACCAGGCCGCTTCGATCCAGCCCGGCGGGGTGCGCGTCGAAATGCCGATGCCGTTGTCTTCGCAGACGAACACGATCGGCATCGGCGTGTTCTGGAACGCGGCCCAGGCGGCGGTGTTGAGCGCGCCGACGGCCGTCGAGTGGTTGGCGCTGGCATCGCCGAACGAGCAGATCACCACCCCGTCGCTGGCGAGCACTGTATCGTTCCAGCCCATGCGGCGGGCAATGCCGATGGAAAAGGCCGCGCCGACCGCCTTGGGCAGATGGCTGGCGATGGTGCTGGTCTGCGGCGGGATCATCAGCCGCTTGGAGCCGAGCACCTTGTGCCGCCCGCCCGAGATCGGATCCTCGGCGCTCGCCGTGAAGGACAGCAGCATGTCCCACGCCGGGGTTTCGCCCGGCACGCGGCTGGCGCGGTGGATCTGGAAGGCGGCGTCGCGATAGTGGAGGAAGGCGATGTCGTCGGTGCGCGAGGCTTCCGCCAGCACCGCGTTGCCTTCGTGGCCCGACGATCCGATCGTGTAGAACCCCTCGCCGCGGGCCTGCAGCTTGCGGCTGAGACGATCGAGCTGGCGGCTGGTCATCTGCGAATGGAGCAGCGCCGCCGCGCGCGCCGGCGCCAGGCCCGCCTCGGCAAGGCCGAGGTTGGAGCGGCGGCGCAACGTGCCGCGCTCGAGCGCGGCAAGGAACTTGGCGTGGACCTGTTCGGCGGCGTCCATCAGCGCGATCCGGTTTCAATGGCAATCATGCCGCAGCCCTAGCCCAGCACGATCGCCGCGTCACCAGCCACGCTGCCTTACTGCCCCCAGTCGCTCTCGGCGAGGCGGCCGATCGCCGGATCGTCGGTGAACACGCCGTTGACCCCGGCATTGAGGAAGCGGCGCATGTAGGCGACCGCGCCTGCCTGGTTGCGCTCGTTCTCGCCGCCGTTGCGCAAGTTGGGCGGCAGGAAGCGGTTTTCCGGGCGGAAGGTATAGGCCCCGACCAGCAGCTCGGCGCGCTGGGCATCGGCGAGGAACTCGGTGCGCACCAGATGGCGGCCCTCGTCGCGGGTGTTGAAGATGCGCTCGGTCGGGGCGCAGACCCAGTCGGCATAATCGGCCACGACATAGAAGCCCTTGGGCGTCGCCATGTCGCCATAGGTCGTCTTGCCCTTGGCGGCGACGATGTCGGCGGGGCGCTTGGCGTCGTCGTCGAACAGCTGCATCAGCTGGACATTGCCGTACTGGCCGATCTCGCGGCGCAGGCGCTTGAGACCGGCGGTCTCGAACGACTGCACGATCAGCGGCGCGTCCTGGAGGTAGGGCAGGCGGTTGAAGGCGGCGAGGAACAGCCCCTCCATGTCGAAGCCGGCAGCGGCGAAGAAGGTGGAGTGCTTGATCTCGGGGATCAGCCCGACCTCGCGCTTGGCCTTGGCGCCCTCGGCCTGGACGAAAGCGACGATCTCGTCGAGCGTGACGATCTCGAACTTGCCGTCGTAGCTCATGCTTTCGGGGCGGACCGCGCCGAGCCGCTCCTTGCAGCGCAGGGTCTTGAGCTCGGCCAGCGTGAAGTCGTGGGTGAACCAGCCTTCCTGCTGTTCGCCGTCGATCGTCAGTACCTTGCGGCGGTCGGCGAACTCGGGATGGGCGGCGACATCGGTGGTCTCGGCGATGTTGGGCTCGTGGCGGGCGACGAGCACCCCGTCCTTGGTCGGCACGAGATCGGGCTCGACGAAGTCGGCGCCGTCGGCCATCGCGCGGCCGTAGGAGGCAAGCGTATGCTCGGGGCGCAGCGCGCAGGCGCCGCGGTGGCCGAAGACGTAGGCCTGCGGCGGCACCGGCGGCATCACCCGGGTCTTGCGCTGCGGCGCGGCCATCCCGCACAGCGCGAAGGCCGCGGTCCCGGCCAGAATCTCACGACGGGAAAGGGACAGGGTCATGGCGATTCCTCCTTCAGGCTTGACCGAGGACGCCCGCTATGACCTTCGCGCGACAGTGCCGTGACAGCGCCTGGCGTCAATCGCCCGCGCGCGCGGCATAGCGCCGGGCGATCGCCGCGCAGGCCATCAGCTGCGCCTGGTGGAAGATCATCACCGGCAGGATGGCGGCGCCCGCCACCGCCGGGGGGAAGATGATCTTGGCCATCGGCGCCCCGCTCGCCAGCGACTTCTTCGAGCCGACGAAGACGATCGCGATCTCCTCCGCCGTCGCATAGCCGAGCGCCCGCGCGATCACGGTGGTCAGCGCCAGCACCACGGCAAGCAGCAGCAGGCACAGCCCCAGCACCGCCAGCATCTGCAGCGGCGCGACCTTGTGCCACAGCCCTTCGACCACGGCGGCGGCGAACGAGGAATAGACCGCCAGCACGATCGTGCCGCGATCGGTGAAGGTCAGCAGCTTGCGGTTGCGCTCGGCCCAGGCGCCGAGCCAGGGGCGCAGCAGGTGGCCCAGCACGAACGGCAGCAGCAGCTGGCTGGCGATCTTGCCCACCTGCCCGGCCGAGATGCCGCCTTGCGTGCCGAGCAGCGCGCTCGCCAGGAACGGCGTGACCATCACCCCGAACAGGTTGGAGAAGGCCGCCGCGCACAGCGCCACCGCGACATTGCCCCGCGCCATCGAGGTGAACGCGATCGACGACTGCACCGTCGAGGGCAGCGCGCACAGGTAGAGCACGCCGATCCACAGCGCCGGCGGGAGGAGGCCGGGCAGCGCAAGGTGCAGCGCGATGCCGAGCAGCGGGAACATCACGAAGGTGCAGGCCAGGATCAGCAGATGGATCTTCCAGTCGGTCGCCGCGGTCACCAGCGTCTCGCGCTTCAGCCGCACGCCGTGGAGGAAGAACAGCAGCGCGATGGCCGCGGTGGCGACGCCGTCGACGACGAGCGCGGCAGCGCCGGTCGCGGGAAACAGGCTGGCCAGCGCAACCGTCGCCAGCATGATCAGGATGAAGGGATCGATCTTCACAGCAGGCTCACGATCTCGACCGGAGGGAGCGGGACGGCGCCGGGCTGCTCGCGCCAGTGCCGGGCATTGAGCACGCCGCCGTCGGCGCGCAGTTCGGCGACCAGCGCGGGATCGATGCGGGCGTGGACCCAGCCCGCCGCGCCTTCCTCGCCCAGCGCGAGCACGCCGTCCTCGGGCATGGCCCAGTCGCCGCCGCGCACCGCGTCGGGCGGGCCATAGACCCCGGCGGCACCGCGGTTGACGTCGACCGCCGGCGACCACGCCGCCTCGCCCACGGTGGGCGACTGGACCACGTAGCATTGCCCTTCCAGCGCGCGCGCCTGCGCGCCGATCCGCACGCGCCAGTAGCCGTGCAGGCTATCGGTGCAGCTCGGCACCAGCAGCACTTCGGCGCCCGCCTCCACGGCGGCGCGGGCGAGCAGCGGGAATTCGCTGTCGTAGCAGATCGTCACCGCAATCCGGCCGAGCGCGGTCTCGAACAGGCGGAGCCGGTCGCCGGCCGCGATGGCCCACTGTTCGCGCTCGAAGCGGGTCATCACCAGCTTTTCCTGCGCGCCGCGATTTCCGTTGGGCGCGAACAGCCGCGCGACGTTGCGGTAGCGCCCGTCGGCATCGCGCCGCGGCGCACTGGCGGCAAGGATGTGCACGCCGTGGCGCGCGGCAAGCTCGGCGTGGAGGTCGTCGACCCGCGGCAGCAGCGCCGAGACGGTCGCGATCGAGCCGTGGAGGTCGCCCATCGTCGAAGGGTCGAGCGCGGCCAGCTCCATCGCGCCATATTCGGGGAACACCAGCAGGTCGGCCCCGCCCTCGACGCCGAGCGCGACCCAGCGCGCGAGCTTGGCGGCATAGGCGTCCCAGTCGGCGAGCGGTTCGATCGGGTACTGCGCGGCGGCGACCTGCCAGCCGAACGCGTTCATGCCGCCCCCCAGCGGCGCAGCCAGACCTGCATCGGCTTGTCGCTTTCGCTTGTCTCGCCGTGCTCCTTCCAGGCGAGCCGCGCGACAAGACCCGCAACCGGGGCATAGCCGCGCCGGGTCCAGAACGCGTCCAGCGGGGTATAGCCGGCGGGCCGCGCCGGATGGTCCTCGGGGCGGATCACCGCGGCAAAGCACGCGGCCTCGGCGCCGCAGGCGCGGGCCTGCGCCTCGCGCGCATCAAAGAAGGCGTGGCCGATGCCGCGCCCGCGGTAATCGGGCAGCAGCACGCTCTCGCCGAAGTAGAACAGCCCGGCGCTGTCGAGCCCGTGGGCCTCGAACGGCGCGCGGAACCCGGCGTTCTGGTGGCACATCGGCGCAGCGGTGGCGGCGCCGACGATGCGCGCGCCATCGAACGCTGCAACCAGCACCGCGTCCTGCGACGCGGCGTAGTCGGCGAGATAGGCGGCCTCGTAGGCCTCGTCGCCGTCGTAGAGATAGGGAAAGGCCGAAAAGACCGCTATGCGCAAGGCGGCAAGGTCGCCCAGCGCGGCCTGCACCTCGGGCCCCGTCAGCGGCCGCACCGCAATGGTCATGCGCCGATGACCTGCGCTTCCCAGTCGGCGAGGTTGTAGTACATCGTCAGGCGGCTGATCCGCCCGTCGGCAATGGCGAGGAAGGCGCCTGCGGGGAGCACGTAGGTCTGCCCGCTGGCTTCGGGCAGGCCCTCGTCGGTCGCGAGGTACCGGCCATGGACCACGAACTCGGCGGCAGCGCGGGCGCCGTCGTCGCTCGCCATCAGCACGATGTCGGTCAACTGCTCGGCGTAGCAGCGCTCCATGTGGGCAAGGAATTGCTCGAAGGCCGCCTTGCCGACCACCCGCTCGCCCTGGTTCACGTCGTGCGCCACGTCCTCGGCCAGGCAATCGAGCATGCCCTGCCAGTCGCGCGCGTTGAACGCGGCGTAATAGCGGGACAACAGCGCGATCGTTTCGGCACGGGCCATGGGCAGGTCTCCTTCGGGAACCGCCTTAACCGCTGCCCTCGGGCGCCGCCAGTGGGGCCGCGCACCCTATTTCTCAGGAGTCGGCGATCATCGCGGTGAAGCTGCACTCGGTCGCGATCCTGTCGCCGAGCATGGCGCGCCCGGCGAACTTGCAGACGCGCGCGCGCTTCTGGGTGAATTCGACGTGCAGATCGAGCAGGCAGCCGGGCTCGACCGGCGTGCGGAACTTCGCCTCCTCGATCGCCATGAAGTAGACGAGCTTGCCCGTGCCGGCGAGGCCCAGCGTCTCGACCGCGAGGACGCCGGCGGCCTGCGCCAGCGCCTCGATCTGCAGCACGCCCGGCATGATCGGGCGGCCGGGGAAGTGACCCTGGAAGAACTGCTCGTTCATCGACACCGCCTTGATCGCGTGGATGCGCTCCCCCACGACCAGTTCGGCGACGCGATCGACCAGCAGCAGCGGATAGCGGTGCGGCAGCGCCGCCATCACGCCCTTGATGTCGAACGAAAGCGGCGCAGGCGCGGCCGCTTCCGGCTGGGTCCCTTCGGTCATTCCCCGGTGCGCTCCGACTTAACGGCCGGACGGCTTCTTGGTGTTGGTCGCCGGAGCGGCGGCCGGAGCGGCGGCGCCGGCGGAAGCGGCCGCGGCGGCCTGCTGCTGTTCGCGCTGCGCGCGCGGCAGCCAGCCGGCGGGCGGCACGAGCTGGGCCGAAGGCAGCAGCGTGTTGAGCTCGTTCAGGATGTCCTGGTTGAGGTTGTAGACCTGGTCGGCCTTGATGATCCCCTGCGAGTCATAGACGATGGTGATCTTCTTCTTGGTCATCGCCGCCTGGGTCGCGTCGTCGAGCTTGTCGCCGATCTGCTCGAGCACGTACTGCTGCGACAGGTTCAGCGGAGCGAGGATCTGCTGCATTTCCTGCTCGCCGGCCTGCTGGATCTGCTGGATCTGCTCGTACTGCTGCTGCAGCGCGGCGCGGTTCGGGTTGGCCGCCTTCGAATCCGCCTCGAGCTTGGCCACCAGCGGCTTGAGCTGGGCTTCGATCTGGGCCTTGCGGGTGTTGGCCTGGTCGATCTGCGCCTTGTAGGTGACCGGGCGCTGGGTCTGCGCGGTCTTGAAGGCGTTCGACGCGGCGACCACCGCCGGCGGGTTGGCGACGGCGATGCCGGCGGCGATCGTGCCGCCCGGGGTGGTCTGGGCCATGGCCGCGGGAGCAGCCGAAACGAGAAGGCCCGCGATCAGGGCCGAAGCAATGCGGAGTTTCATCAGAACTGTGTTCCCACGTTGAAGGTGAAGGCCTGCGGGTCGTCGCCGTCGACCTTGGAAAGAACCTTGGCGAAGTCGATGCGGAACGGCCCGAACGGCGAGTTCCAGTTCACGCCGACGCCGACCGAGACGCGCGGCTTGGCGGAATTGCCGACGAAGCTTTCGGTGAACTTGCGCGTCACCGAATAACCCGACGGAATGCTGTAGTTGGTCCAGTTGGCCGGATTGGCCGGATCGGGCGTGACCGAGACGTACTTGACGTCGCCGGTCGTGCTGTTCGAGATCTCGAGCACCAGCGGATTGACCGTCGGCCGCTTGACGCTGAACACCGCGCCCGCATCGACGAAGATCGAGGGCCGCAGGCCCAGCTCGCGCGCGCCCGAACCCAGCGGGATCTCCAGCTCGGCGTGGCCGAGGTAGTAGTAGCGCCCGCCGATCGCGTCGTCCTGCCAGTCGTCGCGGTTGGTGCTGGTCACGCCGCCGGTGCCGTCGGTGTTGAGGCCGGTGTAGAACTTGCGCAGCACGCGCGGGCCAACGCCGCGGATGTCGAAGCCGCGCAGCTGCGGCTGGCCGAGGAAGAACCGGTCGGTCAGGCGCACGCCGTCGACCTCGACGCCGTTCTCGTCGTAGCGCTTGGCGAGCGGCTGGATCGCCCCGCCTTCGCCGCGCAGCGAGAACACGAAGCCCTTGCCCACCGAGAAGTACTTGGCGGCATTGGCGGTGATGCGCGCGTACTTCACCGAACCGCCGAGCCCGGCGAAGTCGGTGCCCAGCACGACCGAGGTGCCCCGCGTTGGCCGCACGCGGTTGTCGAGCGTGTCGTAGATCAGCGAGGCGCCGAGGATCGAGCTGGTGCGCTTGCCGATCGCATCGCACAGGTAGAACCCGCCCTTGAACGGATCGCAGGCGCCGTTGGTGTAGTAGAGCGTCTTGTCGAGCGTCACGTTGTCGAAGTTGAGCGTGTAGCGCCCGACCAGCGACATGTACTCGGTCAGCGCGACGCCGACGCGCGCCTGGAAGCCGGTGGTCGCCTGCTTGTAGGTCGTGTTGCGGCTCGAGTTGTAGTAGTTGAAGCTGTTGTAGTCGCGGCGATAGACGTCGATGCCGAACGAAACGTTGCGATCGAACAGGTACGGCTCGGTGAAGCTCAGCTGGATCGAGCGCGAATAGCGCGAATAGTCGACGCTGGCGCCGACCGTCTGGCCGCGGCCGCGGAAGTTGTTCTGCTGGATCGAGGCCTGGAAGATGAAGCTCTCGAGGCTCGAGAACCCGGCCGAGAGCTGGAGCTGCCCGGTCGGCTTCTCCTCGACGTTGGCTTCGAGCACGATGCGGTCGGGCGCGCTGCCCTGCTTCTGCTCGACCTCGAACTTTTCCTGGAAGTAGCCGAGCGACTTGATGCGGTTCGACGAGCGCTTGATCTGGAACGAGTTGAACGCATCGCCCTCGGCGAGGCGGAACTCGCGGCGCACGACCTTGTCCTGCGTCAGCGTGTTGCCGTTGACGTCGACCCGCTCGACATAGACGCGCGGGGCATCGGCGATGCGGAAGGTGACCGACATCGTCAGGTCATCCTTGTTGCGGTCGAAATCGGGGCGCACGTCGGCGAAGGCATAGCCGAAGGTGCCCGCGGTCTCGGTCAGGCTGTCGACCGTGTCCTCGACCAGCTTGGCGTTGTACCAGTCGCCCTTGTGCAGCGCGAGCCGCTTGGCGAGCACCGCGCCGTCGAAGTCGCGCAGCTGGCTCTCGACCTTGACGTCGCCGAACTTGTAGCGCTTCCCTTCCTCGACCACGTAGGTGATGATGAAGTCGCGCTTGTCCGGGGTCAGCTCGGCCACCGCCGAGACGACGCGAAAATCGGCATAGCCCTTGGTCAGGTAGAACTGGCGCAACTTCTGCTGGTCGAAGGCGAGGCGGTCGGGATCGTAGCTCGTCCCGCTCGAGAACAGGCGGAAGGTGCGCGCCTGCTTGGTCACCATCTCGCTGCGCAGGTCGCTGTCCGAGAAGGTCTCGTTGCCGATGATGTTGATCTGGCGGACCTTGGACTTGGGCCCTTCGGTGATCTCGAACACGATGTCGACGCGGTTCTGGTCGAGCATCACCATCTTGGGCTCGACCGAAGCGGCGAAACGGCCCTGCCGCTTGTACAGCTCGATGATCCGCGCAACGTCGGCGCGGACCTTGGACCGCGTGAAGATCTGGCGCGCGGTCAGCTTGATCTCGGGGAGGATCTTGTCCTCCTTCAACCGCTTGTTGCCTTCGAGGATGATGCGGTTGACGACCGGGTTTTCCTTGACCTCGATCGTGATCGCGCCGTTGTCGTTCTTGAGCGAGACGTCGGCGAACAGCTCGGTGGCGTAGAGGTCCTTGAGCACCTGGTCGCCGGCCGACTGGCTGTAGGTATCGCCCACGCGCAGACGGATGTACGACAGGATGGTGTCGGGCTCGAGCCGCTGCGCGCCCTGGACGTCGATCGAGCGGACGGTCTGGAGCGGCGCCGCCGGATCGACCGCAGGGGCCGCGCGCACCGGCGCGGCAGGCGCATCGGCTGCGATCGGAACCGCCTTGCCCGGCTTGGGTTTGGAAGCAGCCTGCGCCGCATCGGGCAGCGCGACGAGCGCGGTGGTCGCGAGCAGGGCCATGGCCAGGGGGGAAACACGCTTCACGGCGGGGGTTGCCCGGGCCATGTCAATTCCAGTCATCACCAAGCGCCATCCCGTATCATCGTGCAGCCGATCGTCGAGGGCTGGTCCCTGCCATCCAGCCCGCCGTCCGGCAATCGCAGCCCTGTGCCCGATGCAGCCGTGCCAATCAAGCAAGCAAGCCCACCGGAACTCGATTAGCCCCGCAATATTGTGAAAAATTCCGCCTTCACCGCCCGGTGCCGGCCGGCCCGGTGATAACGCGGCAAAACGGCCTACCCTCCGAAGAACCCGAGCGATGCGACATCGTTGAGCGTCACGAACAGCATCAGCCCAAGCACCAGCGCAAGACCGGTGCGGAAGGCCCATTCCTGCCCGCGCTGGCTCACCGGTCGACGGCGGACGGCCTCTGCCGCGTAGAGCGCAAGGTGGCCGCCGTCGAGCACCGGGATTGGCAAGAGGTTGATGAACCCCAAGTTAATCGAGATCATGGCGATGAAGAAGACGAACGCCTCCCAGCCCGAGGCCAGTTGCTCGCCCGAATACTTTGCGATCTTGATCGGCCCGCCCAGCTCGCGCACTTCGCGCTTGCCGGTCAGGATCTGGCCGATGCCGGTGACCATCATGCCGATGATGTCGCGCGTCTGGCCGACCGCCGCCGCGGTTGCGCCGACCGGGCCGACGGCGACGCGCTCCACGCTCGCCGGGCCGATGCCGACGAAGCCGATCTTCTGCTCGTTGCCGAAGCGGTCGCGCAGCACCTTGGTGCCCGCCTCCATCGGCAGGGCGAGGCGCGCGCCGGCGCGCTCGATCACCACGTCGAGCGGCTCGCCGGGATGCTGCGAGACCTGCAGCCGCACGTCGAGGAAGCTGTCGACGCCGCTTCCGCGCAACGAAACGATACGATCGCCGACCTTGAGCCCGGCCTTGTCGGCCACCGAGCCTGCCTGGATCGCGCCGATCACCGGCGGCACCACCATCTTGCCGTAGGCGAGGTTGAAACCGGCGAGGATCAGCACCGCGAGCAGCAGGTTGGTCACCGGCCCGGCCAGCACGACCAGCGCGCGCTGCCACAGCGGCTTTGCCTGGAAGGTGCGGTTGCGCTCCTCGGCCGGCAGCGACAGCCAGGCCGGATCGGCCTTTCCGGCCGCGTTCATGTCGCCGGCGAACTGGACGTAGCCGCCCAGCGGCAGCGCCGAGAGCTTCCAGCGCGTGCCGCGCTTGTCGGTCCAGCCCAGCAGCTCCTTGCCGAAGCCGATCGAGAAGCTGTCGGCCTTGATCCCGAACAGCCGGCCGGCCAGGTAGTGGCCGAGCTCGTGGATGAACACCAGCGGTCCGAGCACGAGGACGAACGCCAGCAGGGTGATCAGCAGGCCGGGGGAATGCAGCGCAGGGGTCAACGAACAGGCTCCATCGTCTCGCGCGCCCGGATCCGCGCCTCCCGGTCCACCGCGACGACATCGTCGAGCGAAGCGGGCGCAGGCGGGAGGCCGCGCGAAAGCACGTCCTGCGCACATTGCACGATTCGGGTGAACGCGATCTGACGATCGAGGAACGCGGCCACCGCAACCTCGTTCGCGGCATTGAGCACCGCGGCGGCGGCGCCGCCGGCGATCGCCGCCTCGCGCGCCAGCCGCGTCGCTGGAAAGCGCACCTCGTCGGGCGCGCGGAACGTCAGCTCGCCGATCGCGGCGAGGTCGAGCGGGGCGCAGGGCGTGTCCATCCGCCGCGGCCAGGCGAGCGCCGAAGCGATCGGCACGCGCATGTCCGAGGGCCCCAGCTGCGCCAGCGTCGAGCCGTCGCGATATTCGACCATCGAGTGCACGATCGATTGCGGGTGGACGATGATCCGCAAGCGCTCGACCCCCACCGGGAACAGGTGGAACGCCTCGATGAATTCGAGCCCCTTGTTCATCATCGTGGCCGAATCGACGCTGATCTTGGCGCCCATCGACCAGTTGGGATGCTTGACCGCCTCGGCCGGGGTCGCCTCGTGCAACCGCTCGAGGCTCCAGTCGCGGAACGGTCCGCCGCTCGCGGTCAGCGTGATCCAGCGCACGTCGTCGATGGCATTGCCCGACAGGCACTGGAAGATCGCATTGTGCTCGGAATCGACTGGCAGCAGCGTCGCGCCCGAGCGCGCCACGGCGGCGGTCATCACCTCGCCGGCCGAGACCAGCGCTTCCTTGTTGGCGAGCGCGACGGTGCGGCCCTGCTCGATCGCGGCCATCGTCGGGGCGAGCCCGGCGCAGCCGACGATCGCGGCGACGGTCACCTCGGCGCCACGCGCCGCGGCCTCGACCAGCGCGGCAGCGCCACCCGCCGCCGCGATCCCGCTGCCGGCCAGCGCCTCGCGCAAGTCGGCAAGGCAGCTCTCGTCGGCGACCACCGCGATCTCGGCGCCGAACTCGCGGGCGAGCGCGGCCAGTTCCTTCGCCTGACAGTTCGCGCTCAGCGCCACCACCCGCCAGTCGCGCGGGTTCCGGCGCACGAGGTCGAGCGTCGATGCGCCGATCGAGCCGGTCGCGCCGAGCACGGTGATGCTGCGCGGCGCGCTCACGACGCCGCCCCCAGCGCCCACAGCGTGCCGACCACGATCGCGACCGGCAGCAGCCCGTCGACCCGGTCGAACAGCCCGCCGTGCCCCGGGATCAGGCGCGAGGAATCCTTGACCCCGGCGCGCCGCTTGAGCCAGCTTTCGTAGAAGTCGCCCGCCTGCGCCAGCACCGCGAGCGCGGCGCCCGCAAGCGCGGCAAAGCCGACGTTGGTGATGCGCAGCGCTTCGCCCAGGCTCGGCCCGGTCGGACCGATGGCGGAGACGAGGTAGCCGCCGAACAGCGTCGCAAGCGAAGTCCAGATGCCAGCCGCGGCCATGCCGCCGGCAAGCCCTGCCCAGGTCTTCGACGGGCTGATCTTCGGCGCGATCTTTGGCCCGCCGATCGCCCGCCCGGTGAAATAGGCGCCGGTATCGGTGCAGATGACCAGGCCCATGATGCCGACCAGCAGCGGCGTCGGCATCACGATCAGCGCGAACGCAGCCCAGCCGATGTAGATCGCGCCGGTCAGCACCGCCGCCGACATCTTCGCGGGATCGGGCGCGATCCGCGAAACGAGGCGGACGTATTCGCCGAACACGACCAGCGCGGCAAGGCCGAGGAAGGCGTCGAGCACGAGCCCGCCGCGCCACAGCGCCAGCCCTGCGACCACGAGCATGACGAGCGCCGAGGCCACCCGCACCGGCAGGTCGCTGCGCTTCGCCGCCGGCGCCAGGCTCGGCTCAGCGCCCGCCAAAGCGACGCTCCCGCTGCGCGAAATCGGCGAGGGCCTGCGCGAGGTGATCGGGGGTGAAGTCGGGCCACAGCACGTCGAGGAAGCACATCTCGGCATAGGCGGCCTGCCACAGCAGGAAGTTCGACAGCCGCACTTCGCCCGAGGTGCGGATCAGCAGGTCGAGCGGCGGCATGTCGGCGGTGTCGAGCTCGGCCGCGATCGATTCGACGGTGACCGGCCCCCTCGCCGCCGCCTTGGCCGCGGCGCGCGCGATCTCGTCCTGCGCGCCGTAGTTGAGCGCGATGGCGAGCGTGGTGCCGTCGTTGTCACGGGTGCGCGCCAGCGCCTTGTCGATCAGTTCGACCACGTCGGGCGCGAAGGCCGAATGGTCGCCGATGATCTTGAGCCGCACGTTGTTGGCGGCGAACTCGTCGAGGTCGTCGACGATGAAGCGCTTGAGCAGGCTCATCAGCGCGCCGATCTCGTCTTCCGGCCGGCGCCAGTTCTCGGTCGAAAAGGCGTAGAGCGTCAGCGCCTCGAGCCCCATCTCGCGCGCGGCGCGGACGGTGCGGCGGACCGCCTCGACCCCGCGCTGGTGGCCGAACACGCGCGGCATGTGCCGCTTCTTGGCCCAGCGGCCATTGCCGTCCATGATGATCGCGACGTGGCGGGCGCCGTGCGCCGCAACGCCCCCATGGCCCGGCGCAACCTCGCTCTGGGCCGGCTTCAGCTTCACTTGCCGAGGATTTCCTTTTCCTTCTCGGCCGCCGCTTCGTCCGCCGCCTTGATCTGGTCGTCGGTCAGCTTCTGCAGCTCGGTCTCGGCGCGCTTGCGGTCGTCCTCCGAGATTTCCTTCTTGTTCTCGTCGGTCTTGAGCGCGTCCATGCCGTCGCGGCGCACGTTGCGGATCGCGACGCGGGCCTTTTCGGCATACTGGCTGGCGAGCTTGGCCAGCTCCTTGCGGCGCTCCTCGGTGAGGTCGGGGATCGGCAGGCGCAGGTTGTTGCCGTCGTTGATCGGGTTGAGCCCGAGACCGGCCGAACGGATCGCTTTCTCGACCGGGCCAATGTTCGACTTGTCCCACACCTGCACCGACAGCAGCCGCGGCTCGGGCGCCGAGACCGTGGCGAGCTGGTTGAGCGGCATGCGCGAGCCATAGACCTCGACGGTGATCGGATCGAGCAGCGCGGTGTTGGCGCGGCCCGTGCGCAGGCCGGTCAGGTCGTGCTTGAGCGCCTCGACCGCGCCCTTCATGCGCCGCTCGAGATCGGCCTTGTCGTACTTCGCCATGAATCAGGCTTCCTTCTGAACGATGGTCTGGGTGCCCTGGCCCGCCAGAACGCGGGCGAGGTTGCCCTGTTCGCGGATCGAGAACACCACGATGGGAATGCGGTTGTCGCGGCACAGCGCAACCGCGCTCGCGTCCATCACCTGCAGGTTGTCGGCGAGCACGGTGTCGTAATCGACGGTCTCGTAGCGCTTGGCCGCCGGGTCCTTCTTGGGATCGGCGTTGTAGACGCCGTCGACGCTGGTGCCCTTGAGCAATGCATCGCACTTCATCTCCGCAGCGCGCAGCGCCGCGCCGGAATCGGTGGTGAAATAGGGCGCGCCGACGCCGGCGGCGAAGATCACGATGCGGCCCTTCTCGAGGTGGCGCTCGGCGCGGCGGCGGATCACCGGCTCGCACACCTTGTCCATCTCGATCGCCGACTGCACGCGGGTGGGCACGCCCAGCTGCTCGAGCGCGCTCTGCATCGCGAGCGCGTTCATCACCGTCGCCAGCATGCCCATGTAGTCGGCCTGGGCGCGGTCCATGCCCTTGGCGGCGCCGGCCATGCCGCGGAAGATGTTGCCGCCGCCGATCACCAGGCAGATTTCGAGCCCGCTGTCGCGCGCCGCCTTCACCTCGGCCGCGAGCGCGGCGACGAAGTCGGTGTCGATGCCGAACTGCTGGTTGCCCATCAGCACCTCGCCCGACAGCTTGAGCAGGATGCGCTTGAACGGGGGGAGGCTCATGAACAGGACCGATGCTAGCTGAAGAGGCGCGTTCGGGCGCCCTTATACGCCCAAGGGGGCGCGTGCCAAGGGCATGGCGCAAAGGTTTTGCGCCACCCCGCTACACCCGCGGCAAAGCGCGCGCGGGCCAGATGCGACGATCCCCGCGCGGGGCAGGCCCGGGTCGCCCCGGACCGCCCCGCGCGGGGACCAGCGAAGCGCTTGCGCTTACTTGAGACCGGCGGCCGCGGCGACTTCGGCGGCGAAGTCGGTCTCTTCCTTCTCGATGCCTTCGCCGAGCTGGAAGCGGACGTAGTCGACCAGCGCGATCTTGGTGCCGGCGGCCTTGCCCGCGGCATCGACGACCTGGCTGATCGGGGTCTTGTTGTCCATCACGAACAGCTGGCTGAGCAGCGCGTTTTCCTTGGCGTACTTGGCGACCGCGCCGTCGACCATCTTGGCCTGGACTTCGGCGGGCTTGCCGCTCTCGGCCGCCTTCTCGGCCGCGATCTTGCGCTCGCGGGCGATCAGTTCGGGATCGAGGTCGTCGGCGTTCAGCGCCAGCGGGAAGGCGGCGGCGATGTGCATCGCGATCTGCTTGCCGAGCGGCTCGAGCACGTCGGCGCCGGCTTCGGATTCAAGCGCGACGAGCACGCCGATCTTGCCGAGGTTGGTCGCGGCGGCGTTGTGCATGTAGGGCACGACGATGCCGTTGCTGACCGAGACGTGCTTGATCCGGCGCAGCTGCTGGTTCTCGCCGATGGTGGCGACGTTGTTGGTCAGCTTCTCGGCGACGGTGCCGCCGTCCGGGTAGGCCGCGTCCTTGAGCGCCTCGACTTCGGCAGCGCCGGTCGCGAGCGCGACTTCGGTCGCCTTGCGCACGAAGTCCTGGAACTGGTCGTTCTTGGCGACGAAGTCGGTTTCCGAGTTGACCTCGACGGCGACGCCCTTGGTGCCCGAGACGGCCACGCCGACGAGACCTTCGGCCGCGGTGCGGCTCGATTTCTTGGCGGCGGCGGCAAGGCCCTTGGCGCGCAGCGCGTCGACCGCGGCCTCGAAATCGCCGTTGCTCTCGTCGAGCGCCTTCTTGCAGTCCATCATGCCGGCGCCGGTGCGCTCGCGCAGGTTCTTCACGTCAGCGGCGGTGTAAGCCATCGCAGTGGTCCTTTGTTCTTGAAAACGGGTGAGGCCGCAGCACTTGCCGCGGCCCGTAGGTCGTGTCCGGGTCAGTTCGATGACGGCGCTCCCGCTTGGAGCGCCGTCATGCGAGATCCGGCGATCAGGCTTCGACAGCCTCTTCGGCCGCCGGTTCGTCCATCGCGCCGAGGTCCGCACCCGAAGCGATCATCGCGTCGCGGCCACCCTTGGTGGCGGCGGCGGCAACGGCTTCGCAGTACAGGCGGATCGCGCGGCTGGCGTCGTCGTTGGCCGGGATCGGGAAGGCGATGCCGTCGGGCGAGACGTTCGAATCGAGGATCGCGACGACCGGGATGCCGAGCACGTTGGCTTCCTTGATCGCCAGCTCTTCCTTGTTGGCGTCGATCACGAACATCACGTCGGGAATGCCGCCCATGTCGCGGATGCCGCCGAGCGAGAGCTCGAACTTGTCACGCTCGCGGGTGAGCTGGAGCACTTCCTTCTTGGTGAGGCCGGTGGTGTCGCCCGAGAGCTGCTCTTCCAGCGCCTTGTAGCGCTTGATCGAGCCCGAGATCGTCTTCCAGTTGGTGAGCATGCCGCCCAGCCAGCGGTGGTTGACGTAGTGCTGGCCCGAAGCGCGCGCGGCCTGGGCGATCGGCTCCTGCGCCTGGCGCTTGGTGCCGACGAACAGAACCTTGCCGCCCGCCTGGACGGTCGCCTGGATGAATTCGAGCGCGCGCGCCATCAGCGGCACGGTCTGCGACAGGTCGAGGATGTGGATGCCGTTGCGCGCGCCGAAGATGTACGGCTTCATGCGCGGGTTCCAGCGGTGGGTCTGGTGGCCGAAGTGGGCGCCGGCCTCGACGAGCTGATTCATGGTGACGACGGGAGCCGCCATAGTCTTTTCCTTTCCGGTTGTGCCTCCGGGAAACTGGAACCTGCCGCGGAGGAACCCGCTGGACGGCACCGGTATGTGCGTTTCCCGTGTGGATTTGCCCGGGGCTGGCGGAAACGGACGCGGACTTGCGCCGATTCCCGTCCCGGGCGAGCGCGGCGCCTAGCCGATCGTCACCCCGAAATCCACCGAAATTGTCGGCCTCCCGCCCGGCCCGATCAGCGCCTGCACCGGCGCCGGGGCAATAGCCTGCACCGATTCGGACTGGTGAGCACCCGCGGCGGCGCCGGACAGGGCGTGATCGCCGACCGATTTGCGACGAAAAAACGAATGTTTCCAACGATCATCGCGAAAAAGCGGCGTCCGGTCGCGGAATGTCCTTGACGAGCAAGAACAAAAGGGGAACAAATCGTTCCAACGGCGCAGCGAACGGGAACGCCCGCTCGAAGCCGGAGTTATCCACAGGCAATCCCCCTGTTGTCAAGCGTTTGCGACGAGAGGACTTGCCCGGGTTTGAAAGGCCGATGGAATGCTCGCAGTTCTCGCTTCGCTCGTGATCGCAGGCGCCGGTTTCGCGGCGGTCGCATCGATGCTCCTCACCGTCCGCAGCCAGAAGGGCGCGCTGGCGCGCCTCGTCGGCGAGATGCGCTCGCTCGAGCAGGATCGCGTGTTCCTGGTTCACATGACCGGCGAAGCGCGTCCGGCCTCGCCGCTGTCGTTCGCCCGCCTGCGCCGCACGCCGCAGCGCGCGGTGCGTCGCGCTACTGCCCCGCTGCCGCAGCGCGCTGCCGCCTGACCCTGGCATAGCGCGCAAGCCCGAGCGGCACGAGCGCGAGATAGACCACGCAGATCGCCGACAGCGTCAGCCACGGCTCGGTCAGGAGCGCGGCGATCACCAGCCCAAACAGCGCGATCACCTCGAGCCGGATCGAGCGGCGCGGCCGCATCGCCCCCCAGCCGAGCGTCGCCATGTTCGAGATCATCATGAACGCGATCAGCGCGGCCCAGGCGGCGACCGCCACCGGCTCGCGGAACTCCTCGCGCCCGCTCGCCATCCAAAGGTAAAGCGGCAGGAACGAAAGCCCCGCCCCTACTGGCGCGGGCACGCCGGTCAGGAACCCGGCGCTCTTGTGCGGCTGCTCGGCCATGTCGATCCGCGCGTTGAAGCGCGCCAGCCGCAGCGCGCAGCACACCGCCAGCGCGAGCGCGGCGAACCAGCCGAAGCGCGGCACTTCCTGCAGCGACCAGAGATAGAGGATCAGCGCGGGCGCGACGCCGAACGAGATCGCGTCGGACAGGCTGTCGAGCTCGGCGCCGAAGCGCGACTGCGCCTTCATCAACCGGGCGACGCGCCCGTCGATGCCGTCGAGCACGCCGGCAAGGATCACCGCCAGCACCGCGCTGCGGAAATCGCCGCCGATGGCGAAGCGGATGCCGGTCAACCCGCAGCACAGCGCCGCCGAAGTGATCGCGTTGGGCACCAGCGCACGCAAGGTCAGCCCACGCGGCAGGCGCTGGCGGCCGAAGTCGTCGCCGTCGAGCCGGTCGCCGCCCGGCGCCGGCGTCACTGGCCGACGCCCTCGATCGCCGGCGCTTCGCCGATCCGCGCCAGCACGGTCTCGCCCGCGACCACCTTCTGGCCCATCAGCACTTGCGGCTCGGTGCCTTCGGGCAGGTAGACGTCGACCCGGCTGCCGAAGCGGATCAGGCCCACGCGCTGGCCGGCCGCGACGATGTCGCCGCCCTTGACGAAGGGCACGATGCGCCGCGCGATCAGCCCGGCGATCTGGGTGAAGCCGATCTTCACCCCGTCGCTGCGCTCGACCAGGAAGTGCTGGCGCTCGTTCTCCTCGCTCGCCTTGTCGAGGTCGGCGTTGAGGAACTTGCCGGGAATGTAGACGACGCGACGAATCGTGCCGCCGATCGGGGTGCGGTTGATGTGGACGTCGAACACCGACATGAAGATCGACACGCGCGTGACCGGCGCCTCGCCCATGCCGGCAATGCCGCTGCCGTCGTCGGCGGACAGCTCGCGCGGGGGCGGCACCTTCTGGATCAGCGTGATCAGGCCGTCGGCGGGCGAGATCACCAGGCTGTCGTCGCGCGGGGTGACGCGCACCGGATCGCGGAAGAAGGCGAGGATGCCGAGCGTCAGGCCGCCGAGCGGCCAAGCCAGCGTTTCCCACGCCATGAAGGCGCAAAGCGCGCAGACCGCTGCGGCGATCAGCGCGAACTTGCGCCCTTCGGGATGGATCGAGGGCCAGGACCAGCCTGCGCTGCCGCGACCCCGGTTATCGAGTATGTCTCCGGGCATCGCACCCATCTAGGCGCTGCGGGCGGCGGCGACAAGCGCGGCGCGAAATCCGCGCAGTTCGCGTCGCAGGGCGCCGCAAAACTGTCGGAAAAATACATTTATCAATGTTTTAGCCGGGATATGTAACATTTCGGGGGCGCGGTCCCCCAGGTTGCGGAGCACCGGGTTGCCTCATCGTTCGCTGGAAATCTGCCCCGATTGCCGGCTTCCGGTGTCCGAATGCGATGCGATCATGGTCGCGCGCGGAGTCGCCTTGCGCTTCCTGCGCGATTACGCAGGCTATGCCCAGGACGAGGCGCTCGACGCGCTCGAACGCAGCATGCCGGTGGTCTATCACCACCACCAGCCAATCGACTGCGCGCGCCCCTGCCCCAGCTGAAGCCGGTTCGACCTTACGCGGGCAAGGGCGGCATCACGCGGGCAAGGGCGGCATCACGCGGGTGAGGAAACCGATCGTGGCGGCATTGAACAGGTCGTTGCGATCGCCCGCGACCATGTGCCCGGCGCCGCCGATGTCGGCGACCTCGAGCGTCGGCACCCGCCGGCGCAAGTCCTCGACGCCTTCGTCGGTGACGATGTCCGACTTCATGCCGCGCACCAGCAGCGTCGGGATGCGCCTGCCCCAGTCCGACGCCGCGAGCATGTCGGGGATCGTCTGGTGGTCGCGGTCGCCCTGGATGAAGCGCGGGTCCCAGTGCCAGCGGAACCGCCCGTCCGCGCCTTCGCGCAGGTTCTTGCGCAAGCCGTCGAGCCTCGTCGGGCGCGGCCGGTCGGGATAATAGGCCGAGATCGCGTCCGCCGCCTCCTCGATGCTGGCGAAGCCGTCGGGATTGGCGGTCATGAAGCCGACGATCCGCTCGACGCCGGCCGGCGCGAGCTTGGCGACGACGTCGACCAGCACGATCGCAGCCGGCTCCAGCCCGTGGCTCGCCGCCGCCATCGCCGAGAGTCCGCCGAGCGAGGCGCCGACGAAGGCATAGGGCCTGCCCGCCGCCGCGATGATGCAGCGCAGGTCCTCGACCCGGCGCAGCAGCGAATAGTCGCCCGCGGGCTCCCAGTCGCTTTCGCCGTGGCCGAGCAGGTCGTAGTTGAGCACATGGTATCCCGCCGCGGCGAGATCCTGACCCGCGCGATCCCAGCTATGCCGGGTCTGCCCGCCGCCGTGCCCCAGGATCACCGTCGGCGCGCCCTTCGGGCCCAGCTCGTCCGCGGTAATCGCGATCCCCCCCGTGACCGGGATTCTTATCGTGTTCATGGCCGCCAAGGTGACGCAGCCGTCCCACCGGCGCAAGACCAATTAATCGCTCGATTAAGCGCGGCGAAACCGCCGGACGCCGACGGTCATCGGCGCGGTCGCTGATGGACAAGACCGATGGCGAATTACGCTGGCGGTGTAAGGCTGGTGGTGGACAGGGCTAGATTCGAACTAGCGTACGCTTGCGCGGGCAGATTTACAGTCTGCTGCCTTTAACCACTCGGCCACCTGTCCACACCAGATTGCCGGTGCGAGGCGTTTCCCCGTAAGAGGTTGGCCCCATTTTTCGAGCGCCGCAGGGGCGCCGTCCGGCCGAGAGAGGCGCCCCTTTGGCGAAGCATCGCTTGCCTGTCAATGGGTCGGCTGGCATGGGCCGCGCGATATTTTCGGCAAGTCCCCAGCAGGAAGGTAATCGCCATGCCCCCGCACAATCGCGACCGTGACCCCGCCGCAAGGCCCAACCGCGCGCTGCGCGGCCGCGCCGGGCGGATGCAGGGCGGGCGTGGCTCGGGCCGCGGCAGCGCCGGCGCGGTCCGCCTGTGGGGCCGCCACGCGGTCGAAGCCGCGCTGACCAACCCGAATCGCACCGCCAAGAAGCTGTGGGGCACGCGCGAGGCGATCCAGGCGATGCTCGACGACCACGACGCCGAGCTGCCCTCGTCGCTCCCCGTCGAATATGCGCAGGCCGCCGACCTCGCCCGCCTCGTCGCGCGCGATGCGCCGCACCAGGGGCTGGTGCTCGATTGCTCGCCGCTCGACGACGTCGCGCTCGACGACGTGCTCGACGAAGCCGAGGGCCGCACCCTCGTCGTGCTCGACCAGGTCACCGATCCGCACAACGTCGGCGCCATCCTGCGCAGCTGCGCCGCGTTCGAGGTCGCCGCGATGATCACCCAGGATCGCCACGCCCCGCCCGAATCGGGCACGCTCGCCAAGGCCGCCTCGGGCGCGCTCGAGACCGTGCCGTGGGTGCGCGTGGTCAACCTCTCGCGCGCGCTCGAATCGATCTCGGAGGCGGGCTACTGGCGCATCGGCCTCGACGGCGACGGCACCGCGACCTTCCCCCAGGCCGTCCCGGCCGGGCCGGTCGCGCTGGTGCTCGGCGCCGAGGGCGAAGGCCTGCGCCACAACGTCGCGCAGCACTGCGATTCGATCGCGCGCCTGCCGATCAGCTCGGCGATCGAGAGCCTCAACGTGTCGAACGCGGCGGCGATCGCGCTCTACGCGGTGGCGACGCGCGCCGCGCTCGACGACGAGGACTGAGCGCGCCGGCCGCATCCTCCTCGCGCCCGCTTCCGGGCCCCCCTTCTGCCACCCCCCCCCGCCCCCCTGCCCCCGCCTTCGCTCTCGCGCCGGCCGGCGCCGTGCGGCATGGTGCGCCCGCCACGCCGCTGCTCGCAAAGGGGACCCGAGCGCCATGACCTTGACCACCATCCGCAATGCCGCCGCGGCGATCGTCGCCGCGCTCGCGCTCGCTTCGTGCATGCTCCAGCCGGGGCGCTTCACCAGCGACCTCACGCTCAACCGCGACGGCACCTTCGCCTTCCGCTATGCCGGGGAGATCGTGCTGCTGCCGCTCGCCCTGCCGCCCTCGGCCGCGCGCAACGGCAGCAGCAGCACCGACGGCAGCCGCACCGGCAGCGAGGATACCGTCGAGCAGTTCGTCGAGGACACCTGCACCACCCCGGCGGGCGAATCCCGCGCCTGCACCGCCCGCGAGATCGCCGACCAGCGCGCCCGCTGGCAGGCCGGGCGCGGCCGCGACAAGGCGGCGCGGCAGGCCGAGGAGGCGCGCAACGCCAAGGCGATGGCGGCGCTGATGGGCGGGCTCGATCCCACCGATCCGCGCGCCGCGCAGGAATTCGCCGCGCGCCTGTCGCGCCAGCAGGGCTGGACCTCGGTCGTCTCCCGGGGGAACGGCCGCTTCGACGTGGTGTACGAGACCACCGGCCGGCTCGACCACGACTTCAGCTTCCCGGTGATCGAGCGCCTGCCGATGGTCGTGCCCTTCGTCACCGTGCTGCGCCGCAAGGACGGCACGGTGCGCATCGATGCGCCGGCCTTTTCGCCCGCCGCGACCAACCCGCACCTGCCCGGACTGGTCGATGCCGCCGCGGGCAAGGACGCGCCGGTCGTGCTCGACGGGCGCTTCGCCATCCGCACCGACGGCGAGGTGCTCGCCAACAACACCGACGAGGGCCCGCACCCCGACCCGGCCGGCGCCCAGCGCCTGTCGTGGAAGGTCGATGCGCGCACCGCCGCGGCGCCGACCGCGCTCGTCCGGCTGGCGCGCTGACGCGCCCGGGGGATGGCAGGCCCGTTGCGCCAGCTTCCCCGCCGGCCGACGCGCGCCGACCCACGGCCATGAAAAAAGGGCCGCGCCGGATGCCGGCGCGGCCCTTTCGATGTGGTTTCGCTTCCCGTGCCGGCGACCCGAAGCCGGACCCGCGGAAGCAGAACGCGCGTCTTAGTTGACGGCGTCCTTGAGGCCCTTGCCGGCCTTGAACTTCGGCTGGGCCGAAGCCTTGATCGACATCGGTTCGCCGGTGCGCGGGTTGCGGCCGGTCGAGGCCTTGCGCTTGGCGACCGAGAAGGTGCCGAAACCGACCAGGCGCACTTCGTCGCCCTTGGCGAGCGCGGCCGAGACGGAATCGAACACGGCTTCGACCGCCTTCGTGGCATCCGCCTTCGAAAGGCCGCTCGCGTCGGCAACAGCGCTGATCAGATCGTTCTTGTTCATTGCGGAACCCCCTACCTTTTCTTGGGAAAACTGCGGTTTGGAATCGCCTTTCGGGTGCGCGGGAAGAGAGACGAGAAAGAATCGGCTGTCAAAGGATAATGCGACGAAAAACCGCCGTTTATCCCCGGAATCCCGTCGAATCCCGGCAGCAGGCGCCCCGCGCGCAATTTCCTTGCGCGCGGGGCCACCCCTGCATTTGCCCGCAAACGCCTCGGGCGCGCGCTCAGTGCGCGGTTTGCGCCGCGGTCGGCCCGCCGATTGCCGGCGCCGGCTGGCTGGCGAGGTCGTCGGCCTCGGTCCATTCGATCGCTTCGGGCCGGGCGACCAGCGCGCGCGCCAGCACCTCGTCGACGTGGGCCACGGGCACGATCTCCAGCCCGGCGAGGATGTTGGCCGGAATGTCGGCCAGGTCCTTGCGGTTCTCCTCCGGGATCAGCACCGTCTTGATGCCGCCGCGCAGCGCGGCGAGCAGCTTTTCCTTCAGGCCGCCGATCGCCAGCACGCGGCCGCGCAGCGTGACCTCGCCGGTCATCGCGACGTCGGCGCGCACCGGAATCCCGGTCAGCGTCGAGACCATCGCGGTGACCATGCCGATCCCCGCGCTCGGCCCGTCCTTGGGCACCGCGCCCTCGGGCAGGTGGATGTGCAGGTCCTTGCGCTGGAAGATCGAGGGCTTGATGCCATAGGCGGGGCTGCGCGCCTTGACGAAGCTGAACGCCATCTGGACGCTTTCGCTCATCACTTCGCCGAGCTTGCCGGTGGTGCGCACCGCGCCCTTGCCGGGGACGGTCACGCTTTCGATCGTCAGCAATTCGCCGCCGACCTCGGTCCAGGCAAGGCCGGTGACCGCGCCGACCTGGTTCTCCTCGTCGGACACGCCGTGGCGGAACTTGCGCACCCCGGCGTAGTCGGCGAGGTTCTCCGGCGTGACCACGACGGTCTCGGCCTTCTTCTCGAGGATCTGGCGCAGCGCCTTGCGGGCCAGCCGCGCGACCTCGCGCTCGAGCGTGCGCACGCCGGCCTCGCGGGTGTAGTAGCGGATCAGGTCGCGCAGAGCCGGCTCGGTCAGCTCGAACTCCCCGGCCTTGAGGCCGTGCGCCTCGATCTGCTTGGCGATCAGGTGACGCTCGGCGATCTCGACCTTCTCGTCCTCGGTATAGCCCTCGAGCCGGATGATCTCCATGCGGTCGAGCAGCGGCTGCGGCAGGTTCAGGCTGTTCGCGGTGCACACGAACATCACGTCCGACAGGTCGATGTCGACTTCGAGGTAGTGGTCCTGGAACTTGGCGTTCTGTTCGGGGTCGAGCACCTCGAGCAGCGCCGAGGCCGGATCGCCGCGGAAGTCCTGGCCGAGCTTGTCGATCTCGTCGAGCAGGAACAGCGGGTTGCTGGTGCCGGCCTTGCGCAGGTTGGTGACGATCTTGCCCGGCAGCGAGCCGATGTAGGTGCGCCGGTGGCCGCGGATCTCGGCCTCGTCGCGCACGCCGCCCAGCGACTGGCGCACGAACTGGCGGCCCGTCGCCTTGGCGATCGACTTGCCGAGGCTGGTCTTGCCCACGCCCGGCGGGCCGACGAGGCACAGGATCGGCCCCTTGAGCTTGTTGGTGCGCGCCTGCACCGCGAGGTACTCGACGATGCGGTCCTTGACCTTGTCGAGCGCGTAGTGGTCGGCATCGAGGATGCCCTGCGCGGCGGCGATGTCCTTCTTGAGCTTGCTGCGCTTGCCCCACGGCAGGCCCAGCAGCACGTCGAGATAGTTGCGGATGACGGTCGCCTCGGCGCTCATCGGCTGCATCGTCTTGAGCTTCTTGAGCTCGGCCTGCGCCTTGGCGCGCGCTTCCTTCGACAGCTTGAGGCTGTCGATCTTGTCCTGCAGCTCCTGCAGCTCGTTGGCTTCCTCGCCGTCGCCGCCGCCCAGTTCGCTCTGGATCGCCTTCAGCTGCTCGTTGAGGTAGTATTCACGCTGGGTCTTCTCCATCTGGCGCTTCACGCGCCCGCGGATCTTTCGCTCGACCTGCAGCACGCCGAGCTCGCCCTCCATGAACGAGAGCACCATCTCGAGCCGCTTGAGCGGATCGCTCTCGGACAGCACCGCCTGCTTGTCGGCGACCTTGGCGGCAAGGTTGGCGGCGACCGCGTCGGCCAGCTTGCCCGGCTCCTCGATGTCGCCCAGCTGCGCGCCGGCGTCCTGCGGCAGCTTCTTCGAAAGCTTGGCGTATTCGCCGAACTGCTCGACCACCTGGCGCATCATGCCCTCGACCTCGGGGCCTTCGACCTCGTCGGCCTCGATCGCCTCGACCTGGGCGACCAGCATCGGCCCGTTGGCCCCGGTCTCCTCGCGCAGCGCCTCGATGCCCGCGCGGCGGTGGCCCTCGACCAGCACGCGCACGGTGCCGTCGGGCAGCTTGAGCAGCTGCAGCACCGAGGCGATCACGCCGGTGTCGTAAAGATCGTCGCGATCGGGATCGTCGCAGCCGGGGTCGAGCTGGGCGAGCAGGAAGATGTCCTTGTCGCCGGCCATCGCCGCCTCGAGCGCGGCGACCGACTTCTCTCGCCCGACGAACAGCGGCACGACCATGCCGGGGAACACCACGATGTCGCGCAAGGGGAGCAGGGGATAGAGATTCATCTGTTTTCTTCCGTCCAGCCGCGCAAACGGGCCACGAATGCCCCGGCGGCGCTTGTCCCGGATATGGGAGGCGGCGGCGCACCCTGCAATGGGATGTGCCACAAGGGTTGTGGATGGCCCCTTACCATCCGCAAGAGCACCCATACCGCTGCATTGGTAATGTGATATTAGGTATGAATGCGCATTTGCGGGCCGCCCGCCTTCGCGCCCGCTTCCGGATCGGCTCCGCAGGGCGCAATGATCCGCTCCCGTACAGTCATCATCGGCGGCGCCGGCGCGAGCTGCCGCTTGTCGATGCCTCGGGGGCCGAGGGGATGCCCGGCCGGTCCAGGCCTGAGACTTCGACCGGCTCGGCGACGACGCCCGGTCGCGCGAAAGCGTGCGGCTCGCGCGCCACCTCTTTTCTCGCCAGGGCAATTGTTTACCGCAGGCCTGCCGCACTCGCAGCTCGACGCCGCGATCCGCGACGTCACCTTCGTCCCGCGCCTTGGCGACCGCCCGCTCGCGCACCTCCTGCCCTTCGCGCAGTCACTGGCCCGCTGCCCTGCCGATCAGGGCGTAACTCCTTAATTAACGGAATTAATTCTTTCCCGTTTGCACCGCGTCGCGCCCGATTCTAGGCGTCTCCGGATGCGGGGGAGGAATAAAGGACCGGGCGATCGGGGTTCGCGACCCGCGCGCGCGCGCCTGGCGGCGCTCGTGACGGCGCTCGCGGTCGCCGCCGGCGCGCCGCTCGCCGCGCAGGCGGAAACGGGCGAGCGCGGCGCAGCGTCCCTGCCCGACCGGAGTCCCCCTCCCGAACAGATCGTCGTCTCGGCGCCCGGCGGCGACGTCGACCGCGACGATGCGCTCACCCTCGATCGCGCCGCCATCGCCCGCGCCGGCCGTCCCGACCTGCTCGGCGCGCTGAGCCGCGACATCGCCGGGATCACCCTGCAGGACGTCCAGGGCAATCCGTGGCAACCGACGCTCGCCTACCGCGGCTACCTCGCCTCGCCGTTGCAGGGCGAGGCGCAGGGCCTGGCGGTCTATCTCGATGGCGGACGCTTCAACCAGCCGTTCGGCGACACGGTCGGCTTCGACCTCCTGCCCGACGCGGCGATCGCCAAGGTGACCCTGCTCGATTCGAGCCCGGTGTTCGGCTTCAACGCGCTCGGCGGCGCGCTGGTGATCGAGACCGCCACCGGGCGCAGCGACCCGGGCTTTGCCATGACGCTGTCGGGCGGCAACTACGGACGACGCGAAGCGAGCGTCTCGGCCGGCGGCGCGGGCGACCGCTTCAGCTGGTTCCTCGCCGGCCAGAACCGCCGCGAGGACGGCTGGCGCGACCACAGCCCTTCGCAGCTCGCCAACCTCTTCGCCGATCTCGGCCTCGACGCGCCCGGCGTCGGCGGCCTCCACGCCAAGCTGCTCCTCGCCGAGAGCGACCTCACCGGCAACGGCGCCGCGCCGGTCGAGCTGCTCGCCGCCCGGCGTTCCGCGGTCTATACCTGGCCCGACCGGTCGCGCAGCCGCTACGCCCGCGCCAGCCTTCATCCCACGCTCGTGCTCGGCCGGCACAGCCGCATCGAGGCGACGCTCTACGGCCAGATCGTGCGCCTGCGCGGCCTCAACGGCGATACCGCCGAAATCGACCCCTGCCTCGAGGACTCGAGCGAACTGTGCGCCGAGGACCTCAACGACGAGGAAGCCCTGCTCCCGGGCATCGGGATCAGCGCGGCGAAGATCCGCCCGGCGCGCGCGCCGATCTACGGCGTGCTCAATCGCGCCGCGCTGCGCACCCGCAGCGGCGGGGTGCTGGTGCAGCTGATCGACCAGCGCCCGCTGCTCGCCGGCACCAACCGCCTCGCCGTGGGAATGAGCCGCGATGCCGGCACGACGCGCTTTTCCACCGCGGTCGAGGTCGGCCTGATCGGCGAGGACCGCCAGGTGACCGGCACCGGCCTCGATGTCGCGCCCGGCGGTCCGATCGGGCCGGTCGCACTGTCCGCCGACAATGGCGCCTGGGGCCTTTTCCTGTCGGACACGCTGCCGTTGCTGCCGGGGCTCGCGGTCGAGCTGGGCCTTCGCTGGAACAGCGGCACGATCCGGCTCGAGGACCACCTCGGCGACGATCTCGACGGCAGCCACCGCTACCGGCGGCTGAACCCCGGCATCGAGTTCGACTGGAAGGTCGGCCGGGCGCTGACCTTGCGCGCCGGCTATGCCGAAACCAACCGCATGCCCACCCCGGCCGAGCTGTCGTGCGCCGACGAGGAGGCGCCGTGCAGCCTCGCCAACTTCTTCGTCGCCGACCCGCACCTCGAACAAGTCGTGGCGCGCAGCCTCGAAGCCGGCGCGGCGGTCTCCGCCTCGCTCGGCGGCTGGACGGTCGACGGGCTGCTTTCGCTCTACCGCACGGTCAACCAGAACGACATCCAGCACGTCGCCTCGCGCGTGCCGGGCCGGTCGTGGTTCACCAACATCGGCCGCACCCGGCGTCAGGGTCTCGACGCTTCGCTCAAGCTGGCCCGCGACGGCTGGCGCATCGCCGCGAGCTACGCCTTCGCCGATGCGACCAGCCTCTCCGCGCTGACCCTGTCGAGCCCGCAGAACCCCGGGGCGGATCCGGTCACCGGCACGATTCCCGTGCGGCGGGGCGATCGCCTGCCGGGGATCCCGCGCCACAGCGCCACGCTTTCGGTCGACTTTACCGCAAGCACCTTCGGCCTGGGCGGCGACCTCGTCGCGCGGTCGAGCCAGGTCCTGCGGGGCGATGCGGCCAACCTCGTGCCGCCGGTTCCGGGCTACCTGATCGCCAACCTGCGCGCCCATGTCGCGCTCTCGCGCGGGCTTGCCCTGACCGGCGAGGTCCAGAACCTGTTCGACCGGCGCTATGCGACCTTCGGCACGTTCGGCGAGATCGACAAGGTCCCGCTTCCCGAAGCGCCAGACGCCACCAGCAGCCGGTTCGCCGGCCCCGGCGCGCCGCGGCGCTGGACCGTGGGCCTTGCCGCGACGTTCTGACGGTCAGCGCGGGTCCGGCAGCGGCTGGACCACCGGATTGGCCACGAACGTCGGCGCCGGGGCGGAAGCAGGCGCCGGGATCGCAACAGCCGCCGGGGCAGGCGCAACCGGGGCCATCGCGGCGGGCGCGGGCTGCACCGCCGCCGCGGGCGCAGGCGCAGGCTTGCGGTCACGGCCGCGCAAGTGGTCGATCTCGGCCTGGCGCTGCGCGAGGTAGGCCTTGCGGTAGGAGCCGTAGGGATCGTCGGCATCGCGCATCCGGCGCAGCTCGGCATCGGTCTGCACCCGGTCGTCGAGCGACTTGATCACGTTCGAGCTGACCACGTAGGTCGGGTCGGTCAGCGGCTTGCCCACCGCCAGCGGCAGCAGCGCCCGGTCGATGGTCAGCCCGAACAGGTCGCGCACCGTGGTCGGCCCGACCAGCGGCAGGAACAGGTAGGGGCCCGGTCCCACGCCGTAGTAGCCCAGCGTCCAGGCAAGGCCGTTGCGGCGATAGGGCAGGTTGAACGGCTTGCGCCGCGCCACGTCGACGAGCCCCGCCGCGCCCACGGTCGAATTGATGGCGAAGCGCCCGACGGTCTCCGCCGCCTTGCCCGGCTTCAGCTGCAGCAGGAAGTTGAGCGCGATCGCCGGCTCGGTCAGGTTCGACAGGAAATTGCGCAGGCCCGCGCGCACCGGGCTCGGCAGCGCCTTGCGGTAGCCCATCGCCATCGGCGCGACGAACTTGTCGTCGACCTTCTGCACCACTTCGTAGGACTTGAGGTTGACCGCCTGCATCGGGTCCTGCGGCGGCGGCTTGCCGTGCCCGGCGACGACGATCTCGCCGCCTTGCGCATCGCCCGCGGGCGTGGTCGCGGGGGCCGCGTCGGGCGCGCCCGCGCCGGCGCCGCCCTGCGCCCCTGCTGCGCCGCCAATTGCTCCTTCCGCGCCGGCAGGCCGTGCGTTCGCGGCGGAAGGGGTGTCGGCGGAAGAGGTGTCGTTTGCGCCGGTCGGCCCGGGCAGCGCGATCGGAGGCACCACGATCGGAGGCTGGGCGGCGCTGGGCGACTGGGTTCCGGGCGCAGGGGTCGGCCCGGCAGGCGCTGGCGCAGCGGCCAGGGCTGCGGCTGCAGCCAGTATGGTCAGGCTCAAGGCAGTTCTGCTCCTCGTGCGACGACGGCGCCGGGCGGTGTCGGTCCCGGCGCCATCGAGGGTCACGCCTTACAGAAAACTGTCACAGTGTCGACATAGCTGTAACGGCAGTATGACGGGCCGTCGCCGGAGCGTCTTGCGGGCGCGCCCGGACGAGGCGGCTAGCGGTGCCCGCGGGCCGCCTTCCCCGAAGTCTTCCCCGAAGCCTTCCCCGAACCCTTCCCCAACAGCGAAAGGTCGAACCACATCTTGCGGATCTCGCCGGTCGCCACCACCCGCACCGTCAGCACGTCGAACTTGCCGCCTTCGGTCACCGACTCCTGCGAGATCGGAGTGGCGCCGCGAAAGTTGACGATCGCGTATTCGTCGCGCAGCCGGGTGATGCGGTAGGCCGTCTCGCGCGTCTCGCCGTCGCTCTTGTCCATGATCGCGCGCAGCCGCGGCGTCATCTTTGCCGCCGGCCCTACCGAAACGACACTGGTCGTCGCCGGAACCTCGGGTTCCGAAGTTGCCGCCGCCAGAGCCAGCGCCGCAATCAATCCGAACATGCCTTACCCCCCTGCTGTGATCGTTGCCGACGGCGCGCCGTCGCTGCTCAGAACGGCAGCTTGAACCCCGGCGGGATGCCCGCCGCCATCTGCACCTTCTGCATTTCCTCGCCCGCCGCGGCGTCGGCCTTGGCGCGGCAGTCGTTGAACGCCGCCGCGATCAGGTCTTCGAGGATGCCCTTTTCGGAAGCCACGAGCAGGCTGTCGTCGACGCTCACGCCGATCACCCGGCCCTTGGCCGAGGCGCGAACCTTGACGAGCCCGCCGCCCGCCGCGCCTTCGACCTCGATCGCATCGAGGCGGCCTTGCGCGTCCTCCATCTGCTTCTGGATCGTCTCGGCCGCCTTCTGGGCGGCCTGGATCATTTCTTCCATCGACTTCATGCGCGTCTGCTCCAGGCTTTTCGGGAATGCTCGAGCGAGCTTTCCTCGTCGACGATCTTCGCTTGCGGAAACGCGGCAAAGGCCGCCTTCACCAGCGGATCGTCCATCATTTCGGACTCGGCCTGCCTTTCGCGCAGTTCCTTCGCCTCGACAAGGCTCGGCAGCGCCACCACGCCGTCGCCGGCCTGCCCGCGCTCGACGATCCAGGGCGCGCCGGTTGCGGTCTGCAGCGCCTTGCGGATGTCCTGCGTCGGATCGCCCGGCAGCCCCGGCGCCTGCTCGTAGCGCAGGAAGCCCTGCCGCAGTTCGATCACCCGCACCGACAGACGCATCGACGAACCGGTCAACGGCGACATCTGCTCGACCTGCTCGACCAGCGCCTCCCAGTCGAGCGCGACCGGCACCGACGCGGGCGCGGTCATGAAGCCGGTCGATCCGCCTGCCGCCCCTGCTGCGGCCCCCGCCGCCGCCCCTGCCGCCGCGCTGGCAGGATCGCCGGCCGGTCCCTGCACGACCACCGGTCGCGCCGCCAGTTCCTCCAGCTTCTTCACCAGCCCCGAAGGGTCGGGCATGTCGGCCGCGTGCAACACGCGCAGCAGCGCCATCTGCGCCGCCGCCAGCGGGTCGGGCGCGCTGCGCACTTCGTCGTGGCCCTTGAGCATCAGCTGCCACAGGCGGTGCAACTGCCCCGCGCTCAATGCCTTGCCCCAGTCCTCTAGCGCCTGCCGCTCCTCGGCCGAGCGCGCCTCGACCGTGCCCGAGACTTGCGCCACGGTCACCTTGTGGACCAGGTCCATCTGCGCGCGCATCAGCGCCACCGGCTCGATCCCCAGCGCGTACTGGTGCGCGACTTCGGCCAGCAGCGCATTGCCATCGCCACTCAGGATCGCCGCGAACAGGCGGCGCTGCATCGTCTTGTCGGCGAGGCCCAGCATCTCGCGCACCGCCTCGGCGGTGACGCGGGTCGGGCCTTCGCCGCCGGTCGCAAGGTCGGCATGGCTGATCGCCTGGTCGAGGATCGAGAGGCCATCGCGCACCGATCCCTCGGCGGCGGCGGCGACCATCGCCAGCGCCTCCTCGTCGGCCTCGACCCCCTCCTTGGAGCAGACCATCGCGAAATGGCTGGCGAGCAGCGCGGGCGGAATGCGCTTGAGATCGAAGCGCTGGCAGCGGCTCAGCACCGTCACCGGCAGCTTGTCGACCTCGGTCGTCGCGAACAGGAACTTCACATGCGCCGGCGGCTCTTCGAGCGTCTTGAGCAACGCGTTGAACGCATTGCGGCTGAGCATGTGGACTTCGTCGATGATGTAGATCTTGTAGCGCGCGCTGACCGCGGCATAGCGCACCGCCTCGATGATCTCGCGCACGTCGTCGACACCGGTGTGGCTCGCCGCGTCCATCTCGATCACGTCGATGTGCCGCCCCTCGGCGATGGCGACGCAAGGCTCGCACACGCCGCACGGGTCGATCGTCGGCCCGCCCTGCCCGTCAGGCCCCACGCAGTTCAATGCCTTGGCGATCAGCCGCGCGGTGCTGGTCTTGCCGACCCCGCGGATGCCGGTCATCAGGAAGGCGTGCGCCAGCCGCTCGCGCTTGATCGCGTTGGCCAGCGTCTGGACCATCGCGTCCTGCCCGATCAGTTCGGAAAAGGTCTGCGACCGGTACTTGCGCGCCAGCACGCGGTAGGGCGTTGCCGGTGCGGCCACTGGCGCGGGCTCGGCGGTCGGCGCGGGCTTGTTGACCGGCGCAGCGGGCGCAGGCGCGGGATCGCCGAACATCGACGCCTGTCCCGCTGCCTCGAGTTCCTCGGCGCTCGGTCCTGACTCTTCCTGCTCGGGAAGATCGCCAAACATGTCGGTGGATTCGCCCATTGCCACATAGGTAGGACCTCGCCCCCGGCTTGTCGAACCGGTTCGGACGACTTCGTCGTGGATTGCTTTCCTATCTGTGATAGGCTGCCGACTCATGAGCAAGCTCCTCGCCGCGCGCATGACCGCCGACTACGACGGCCCGCTGGTGGTCTTCATCATCGGCATGCGCATCAACCGCCTGTTCAAGGTGGCCAAGTGGCTGCCGGTGGTGCGCGCGATGGGGCCGATGATCGCCGAACTCGAACGCGATCCGAGGAGCGGCTTCCTCGGCTGGCAGCCGATGCTCGCCGGCCTGCGCACGGTCCTGCTGGTCCAGTACTGGCGCGATTTCGACAGCCTCGAGACCTATTCGCGCGCCCGCGACAAGCAGCACTGGCCGGCCTGGGCCGCGTTCAACAAGGCGATCGGCACGGACGGCAGCGTCGGCATCTTCCACGAAACCTACGTCGTCGCGCCCGGCGGGCACGAGACGGTCTACGTCAACATGCCGCCCTTCGGCCTCGGCCGCGTCGGCAAGCTGGTCGGCGCCGAAGGCAGCCGCCGCGACGCGCGCGAGCGGATGAAGCAGGCCGGCGGAGCCGCGGACGGCTGAAACGAAAAAGGCGGCCATCAAGACCGCCTTTTTCAAAAGGAGCCGGGCGACCCGCCGCAACTCGTTGTGGCTGCTTCCTTCCGGACCTGACCAGGTTGGCGAACGCTAACGTCCACCCGACTCCCGGCTCGCCATATGGTGCGACGCGGGCCGTTTGTCCAGCCTGCTTGCCGCCCCCCTCAGCGGAAGTTGTCGGCGTAGCTCTGCAGCTTGAGCCGCTTGGGCGGTGTCGGGATCACGTGGACGGCGATGCCGTACCGGTCGGCATAGGCCTTCGCCTCGTCGAGCGAGCCGAAGCTCAGCGTCACCTGCGCCTGGGTGTCGCCCGAGCCCGCCCAGCCCATCAGCGGATCGGGGCGCTGCGCCTCCGACCGTTCGAATTCGAGCAGCCACTCGCTGGTCCGGGCCTTGCCGGACTGCATGGCGTTCTTCGGGCGCTGGTAGATGCGTGCGGTCATGGCGCGAGGCTTTCTTGCGAATCGCGCCGCAAATCAAGTCCGCATTAGAGGCAAGCCCGTGCTTACTTTCGCGAAGCCTCGAAGGCGTTGCGGGTCTTGAGGCTGGGGTCCTCGGTCCACGGCGTCTCGGGCCAGCGGTGCTTGGGGTAGCGGCCCTTCATGTCCTTGACCACGTCCTTCCACGATCCGCGCCAGAACCCCGGCAGGTCCGCCGTCGTCTGGATCGGCTTGCCCCCGGGCGAGGTCAGCGACAGCAGCAGCGGCCGCGGCGGCTGCCCGACGCAAGGGTGCCTGTCCAGCCCGAACAGCGCCTGCACCCGCAGTTCCACCATCGGCCCGCCTTCATGGCCATAATCGATCGCATGGCTCGTGCCGGCAGGCGAACGGAACTCCGCCGGCGCCAGCTTGTCCAGGGTCTGCCGCTCGGTCCAGTCGAGCCGGTTCAGCAGCGCATCGTGGAGTTTGCTCGGGCTAACGTCGAGATCGCGCCGCCCGGTGAGCACCGGCGCCAGCCAGTTGTCCAGATCGGCGAGCAGCGCGCCTTCCGAAAGCGCTTCCAGCCCGGCATAGGTCGCCCGCACGATCAGCGCCCGCGCGCCTGCCCCCAGCGGCAGCATGCCAAGGCCCTCTGCCCGCACCCGTTCCAGCAGCAGCGCGGCCACCGCCTCCGGGTCCGGCTTCGGATCGGGCACCCGCGCCAGCACCACCTGCCCCAGCCGCCGCTCCAGCCGCGCCTCGACCCGCCCCGCCTCGCCGTTCCACGACAGCGTGTGCCGCTCGTCCAGCCGGTGCCCCAGCCAGCGCGCGATGTCGGCTTCGTCGAGCGCGATCCCGCCCATGATCCGCGCGCCCCTGGCCTCGCCCTGCGCATCGCCGATCACCAGCCATTTCGCCGTCACCAGCGGCGATGCCGGATCGAGCCGGTAGCCGCGCCCGCCCGACGCGAGCCATTCCTCCCCGCTGGCCGAGCGCGCCCGCGCGATCCGGTCGGGAAAGGCTTCGGCCAGCAGCACGCCCGGCGGCACGTCCGCTGCCCCGCCCTTGCCCACCAGCTTGCGCGCCATCTCGGCCCAGCGCCCCGCCAGCTTGCGCGATGCCTCGGCCCTCGCCCCCCGCTCGCCGTTCCAGCGGTCGAGCCGCAGCGCCAGGTCGTCCGAACGCCCGCCAAGCCCGCGCTCCTGCAACAGCAGCGCCAGCCGCGCCGCCTGCGTCTCGCAGCCCCGCTCCGCCGCAAACAGCAGCATGTGCGCCAGCGCCGGTTCCATCGGCAGCCGCGCGCATGCCCGGCCGTGCCCGGTGATCCGCCCTTCGCCATCGAGCGCGCCCAGCCCCCGCAACTGCGCCTGCGCCGCCGCCATCGCCGGGGCGGGCGGCGGATCGAGCCAGGCCAGCGCGCCCGCATCGGCCGCGCCCCATTGCGCCAGCGTCAGCGCCAGGGGACCGAGGTCGCTGGTCAGGATCTCGGGCGGCTCGAACGCCGGCCGCCCGGCGTGCCCGGCTTCTTCCCACAGCCGATAGGCGACGCCCGGCCCCTGCCGCGCCGCGCGCCCGGCCCGCTGGGTCGCCGCCGCCTGCGAGGCGCGATGCGTGACGAGGCGCGTCACGCCCGCCACCTTGTCGAACTCCGCGCGGCGCGCCAGCCCCGCATCGACCACCACCGACACGCCGTCCAGCGTCAGCGAGGTTTCGGCAATGCTCGTCGCCAGCACCACGCGCCGGCGCCCCTGCGCATCGCGCCGGATCGCCGCGCGCTGGCCGGCCGGCTCGACCTGGCCGTGAAGCGGCAGCACCAGCGCTTGCGGCAGCTTCTCGCGCAGAAGGTCGGCGCAGCGCTCGATCTGCGCCACGCCGGGCAGGAAGGCGAGGATGTCGCCCTCCTCCTCGCGCCACGCCTGGATCACCGCCGAGGCGACCTGCTGCTCCACCTTCAGGTCCGCACGCGCGCCAAGCCAGCGAAGCTCGAGCGGGAACGCCCGCCCCTCGCTCTCGATCACCGGCGCGTCACCCAGAAGGCTTGCAAAGCGCGCCCCGTCGAGCGTCGCCGACATCACCAGCAAGCGCAGGTCCTCGCGCAGCACGCCCTGCGCCTCGATCGCCAGTGCGAGGCCCAGGTCGCTGTCGAGATGCCGCTCGTGCGCTTCGTCGAACAGCACCGCGGAGATGCCGGCAAGCTCCGGATCATTGAGGATCGTCGCGACGAAGATCGCCTCGGTCATCACCAGCACGCGCGTTTGCGCCGATCGCTTCGCGTCGAGCCGGGTGACATAGCCGATCGTGCCGCCGGCTTCCTCGCCCAGCAGTTCGGCCATGCGCTCGGCCGCCGCGCGCGCCGCCACGCGGCGGGGCGAAAGCACGATGACCTGCCCCGTGCACCAGGGCTCGCCGATCAGCGCGGGCGCCACCGCGGTGGTCTTGCCCGCCCCCGGCGGCGCGATCAGCACCGCGCTGGTCCGCTCGCGCAGGGCGCCAAGCAGGTCGGGCAGCACGGCGTGGATCGGAAGCTCGCTCACGCCGGCCGCCTTAGCCCTCGCCAAAGCGACAGGGCAAGGCGGCGCGCGTCTTGACCGCGTCACGCAGTCTCGGCACTCAGGTTGCCAAATGCAACCGGCCGCACCGGCCTCTGGGGGAAGACCACCGCATGCAACACCGCCGCCTCGGCACATCCGCCATCGTCGTCTCGGACATCTGCATGGGCACGATGACCTTCGGCAGCCAGACCGACGAGGCCGAAGCCTTCCGCGTGCTCGACGAATGCTTCGATGCCGGCATCAATTTCTACGACACCGCCGAAGGCTATCCCGTGCCGCCCGATGCCAAGTGGGTCGGCCGTACCGAGGAGATCGTCGGCCGCTGGATGAAGACCAAGCCGCGCGACGCCATCATCCTTGCAACCAAGGTCTCCGGCCCCAGCCACGTCTGGTTCCGCAGCCCCTTGCGCTCGGGCATGACCGCGCTCGATCGCCGCAACATCGTCACCGCGATCGAAGGCAGCCTCAAGAAGCTGCAGACCGACTACATCGATCTCTACCAGACCCACTGGCCCGACCATGACACCCCTTACGAGGAGACCATGGAAGTGCTCGACGAGCTGGTGCGCGCGGGCAAGGTGCGCGTGCTCGGCTGCTCGAACGAGACCAGCTGGGGGCTGATGAAGTCGATCGCCGCCAGCGAGCGCATCGGCGGCGCGCGCTACCAGACCATCCAGAACAACTTCAGCCTCAACAACCGCCGCTTCGAGGACGAGCTGGCCCAGGTCTGCCGCAAGGAAGGCGTCAGCCTGATCCCCTATTCGCCGATCGCCGGCGGCGTGCTCGCGGGCAAGTACAACGGCGGCGCCCGCCCCGAAGGCGCGCGCTTCTCGCGCTACCTCGCGATGGAGGGTCGCCAGGCCGCGATGGGCCGCCGCTTCGTCAACGAGAAGTCCCTCGCCTCGACCGAGCGCTTCGCCGCCATCGCCGCCGAGCACGGGCTCGATCCGGTGACGTTCGCCGTCGCCTGGTCCAAGCAGCACGATTTCGTCGCCTCGACCATCGTCGGCGTCTCGTCGCAGGCCCAGGTCGCCCCGATCCTCGCCGCCGCCGACCTCGTCCTGCCCGACGAGGCGATGAAGGCAGTCGACCAGGTCAGCCGCGAGATCATGTACCCGATGGGCTGATCGCGTTCTGCACGCGAAGGTCGCCGCCCGGGCAGCGACCTTCCCGTCGCACATTCATGTGCGGTTGGCTGCGCGCGTGCTAGGGCGCGAGGGTGAAGACCACGTTCGAGATCGTCATCGCGCTCGCGACCAGCATCCTGTTCACCGGCGCGGCGGTGGGTGCGGGCATTCTCGGGCTCGGCGCGGTCTCGGCGGGCGGATGCTTCTGGCTCTGGCGCCGCTGGCGCCGGCCGCGGTCCTGAGCGCGTCCGCGCTGTCCGGATTTTCCTACAGCCGGGCGCTTGTGGCAGGGTGCGTGCCATGGTCGCCCACACCCCGCGATTTTCGAGTCTTATCGACCCCATCGATCAATCGCGCCTTATTGATCGATTTCAATTTTTCCTCAGGACAGTGTCAACTGTGTCAACCTGGCCTGCCGCGGGGCCGGTCGGCGCCGCGAATCGCGGGGCGCGATTCGGCTCAGAAGCGGCGCGCCACCGCGAACTCGGCCGCCTCGGTCATCGCCGCCTTGGCCGCTCCGTCGGGGAAGCGGGCGATGGCGTCGATGGCCCTTGCCGCATAGTGCCGCGCCCGCTCGCGCGTCGCGTTGACCGCGTCGTGGCGGCGGATCAGCGCCACCGCGTGGGCCAGGTCTTCGTCGCCATTGCGGTCGCCGGCGATCGCCGCGCGCCAGAACGCGCGCTCCTCCTCGGTGCCGCGGGCATAGGCGAGGATCACCGGCAGGGTCATCTTGCCCTCGCGGAAGTCGTCGCCCTGGTCCTTGCCCATTTCCGAAGCGTCCGAATCGTAGTCGATCGCATCGTCGGCCAGCTGGAACGCGATGCCGAGGTTGCGGCCATAGGCATCGAGCGCCATCTCGTCCTCGTCCGACCGCTCGGCCACGACCGCGGCGATGCGGCAGGCGGCGGCGAACAGCGCGGCGGTCTTGGCGTTGATGATCGCGAGGTAGCGCTCCTCGCTGGTCTCGATCTGGCGCTGCGCGACCAGCTGGTCGACTTCGCCCTCGGCGATCACCGCGCTGGCATTGGACAGGATGCGCAGCACCTTCAGGCTGCCGTCCTCGACCATCAGCTCGAAGCTGCGGCTGAACAGGAAGTCGCCCACCAGCACCGTCGCCGGGTTGCCGTAGACGATGTTGGCGGTCTTCTTGCCGCGCCGCATGTCCGAGCCGTCGACCACGTCGTCGTGCAGCAGGGTCGCGGTGTGGATGAATTCGACCGTCGCGGCGAGCTTGTAGTGCCGGCTGCCGCCGTAGCCGAGCAAGCTCGCGCTGGCGAGGGTGAGCATCGGGCGCATCCGCTTGCCGCCGCCCGCGATCAGGTGCCCGGCGAGCGCGGGGATCAGCGGGATGCGCGATTGCATGCGGTCGAGGATCACCGCGTTGACGCTGTTCATGCCGTCGGCGACCAGCGCCATCAGCGGCTGGAGCGACGGCGCGGCCTTGCGGGGAAGCGAATGGACGGTGGCGGTCATCGCCTGCCCGATTGGCGTTTGGCCCGGCGCTTGGCAAGTCGCAAGTTGCACCGTAGGGGTCCCCGTGGGGCAGGCGAGCGGCGACGCACCCGATGGCATAGGGGCATGACGATGAGCGAAGATCCGGTTCTGGCAGGCTATCGCCAGAGCATCGACAACATCGACGCGGCGATGATCCACATCCTCGCCGAACGCTTCCGCATCACCCAGGCAGTCGGCGCCTACAAGGCCGCGAACAGGCTCCCCGCCTCCGATCCGGGCCGCGAGGAGCGCCAGATCGCCCGCCTGCGCGCGCTCGCCGAAGACGCGCGGCTCGATCCCGAATTCTCCGAAAAGTTCCTGCGCTTCATCATCCAGGAAGTGATCCGCCACCACGAACGCGCCGCCTCGACCCCGGCGCAATAGCGCGCAGTTCGGGGCCGCCCTCAGTCCTCGAGCGGGACGCCGGGCAGCTGCTTGGCGGTGCGGATGGTCAGGCTGGTCTTGACGCTCGCCACGTTGGGCGCGGGCGTCAGCTTGCTGGTCAGGAATTCCTGGAAGCTCTGCAGGTCGCGGCTGACGATCTTGAGGATGAAGTCGATCTCGCCGTTGAGCATGTGGCACTCGCGCACTTCGGCCAGCGTGCGCATGTGCTCCTCGAACTGGCGGAGCGATTCCTCGGCCTGGCTCTTCAGGCTGACCAGCGCGAAGACGGTGATGGCAAAGCCCAGCTTCGAGGAATCGAGGTCGGCGTGATAGCCGCGGATTACGCCCGCTTCCTCGAGCGCGCGCACCCGGCGCAGGCACGGCGGCGCGGTCAGGCCGACGCGCTGCGCCAGTTCGACATTGGTGACCCGCCCTTCGTCCTGCAATTCGGCAAGCAGTCGCCGGTCGATCGAGTCCAGTGTGGCCATTGTTTCCTGCTGCATTCCGTCCGGAAACTCTCGCCTACGACCGTGGCACGATGGCTGTCGACGGGCAACCCGGCAACTTTCCACACCTGATCGGCGCGATGGCGATAATAATGTTGTTTCATATCGCAATCGTGCCACATTGCAACGCAATCAACGTGGACCTTTTGTGCGATTCCACAATTTGTTAGGGGGTCGTAAGCTACCGCTGCCGGCCCGCAATGGCCTCTAGGTCAGGAGTGCAAGGCCGCAATGATCGTGGATGACCGTCTCGAAACCGTGCTGCGCACCACCGCGACAGGACGGCTGCCGATGCGCATCCAGTTCCGCCAGCTCGCCGACCTGCTTGGCCGCGGCGAGGGCGCGCCCTCCATCGACGCTGCCGGGTCCATGCCCGCCTCGCCGGTCCGCGCCGCCGCGCTCGAAAGGCTCGATGCGATCGCCACGGCGCTGGGCGAGGCCGACTGCGCCGCGCTGCTGCGCTCGGGCGCGCTGCGCTCGAGAGCGCTCGTCTGGCGCTTCGTCGCCAAGGGCCCGGCGCTCGCCATGGCGGCGGTCGCGGGCGCCCGGCTCGACGAGGCGGCGTGGCTGGCGCTGATCCCCGAGCTGCCGATCGAGGCGCGCGGCGCGCTGCGCCACCGCCGCGACCTCGGCGCGCGCGCGCGCGATCTCCTCGCTCGCCTCGGCGTCGGCGATTTCGCGCTGCCCGAGCCCGACGGCTACGTGCCCGAGGCGATCTCCGCTTCGCCCGCGCGCGCGATCCCGCTTGCCGCCCCCGCGGGCGAGACTCCCGCTCTGGTCGCGCGGCCGGGCGCGCCAGAACCGGCCGTGGCCGATCTCGTCCTGGCCGAGCCGGCGCGCGCGGAACCTGCCGCGGCGCGCGAAGGCATCGGCGCGATCGTCCGGCGGATCGAGGCCTTCCGCCGCCACCGCGAAGGCCACCCGCCGCCGCGCAGCGAGAGCGAGGCCGCATCCTGGCCGCACGAGAGCGAGGCCGAACCGGCCGCGCCCGAACCCCATGCGCCCCGCGTGGTCACCGCGATCGACATCCGCATCGACGCCGAAGGCATGATCGTCGCCGCCGACGCGGTCCACGCCCCGATGCTGGTCGGCCACCGCCCGTTCACCGGCGAAGTCGACGCGCCCGCCACCTGCGATGCCGAGACGCTGCGCGCGTTCCGCGCCCGCCTGCCGGTCCAGGCCGGGCTGATGACCTTCGAAGGCACCGCCCCGGTCGCGGGATCGTGGCGGGTCGATGCGATGCCCTCGTTCGCGCGCGAGGGCGGGCACTACACCGGCTACCACGCCCGGCTGCGGCGGCCCGAACCCGCGCGCGGCGCCTCGGCCGCGAACGACGACGAGGGCGACAGCAGCACCGACCGCCTGCGCCAGCTGCTGCACGAACTGCGCACCCCGATCAATGCGATCCAGGGCTTTGCCGAGCTGATCCAGCAGCAGATCTTCGGTCCGACCCCGCACCAGTACCGCAGCCTTGCCGCAAGCATCGCCTCGGATGCCGCGCGGATGCTTGCGGGCTTCGAGGAAGTCGAACGGCTCGCCCGGCTCGAGACCGGGCAGGTCGAGCACGAATCCGGCGAGACCGACCTGTGCGGCGCGCTCACCCGGCTCGTCGCCCAGCTCGATCCCGCGATCGGCCCGCGCGAGGTGCGGCTGCGGCTCGCCCTGCCCGAAGCGCCGGTGATCATCGCGGTCGAGGCGCTCGAGCTCGAGCGGATGCTCTGGCGCATGCTTTCGGTGATCGCCGCCTCGGCCGCGCCGGGCGAGCGGCTCGCGCTCTCGCTCGGCGAAGGCGCGGGCTATGCCCATCTCGTGCTGCCGCTGCCCGCGGCGCTGGCCATGCGCGACGATGCCGCGCTGTTCGCGCCCGACAGCCGTGCCGGCGCCGCCTCGCCGACCCAGGCCATGCTGGGCAACGGCTTTGCGCTGCGCCTCGCCGCGGCCGAGGTGCGCTCGGTCGGCGGGCATCTCGCGCGCAGTGGGGCGCGGCTGATGGTCGACCTGCCGCTGGGCGGCGCACGCCCCGCTGCCTCGCCCGAGCGCCCGCGCGGCGCGGCCTGACGATCCCGCCGGCGTCCGCGTGCCCCTGCCTGCGATCCTCGACCTGCCCCGCCCGGAGGACTTCGTCCGCTTCGCCCCGGGGTTCGGCCAGCGCTTCCTCGTCACCATCGATGCCGAGGAGGAATTCGACTGGAGCAAGCCGTTCGAACGCACCGGCCACCGCCTCGCCCACGTTCCGCGCCTCGCCAAGTTCCAGCAGTTCTGCGAAGGCTTCGGCGTCGCCCCGCTGTGGCTGGTCGATCACCCGGTGGCCTGCGACCCGCGCGCCGCCGACGTGCTCGGCGCGGCGGTGCGCGAGGGCCGCGCCGAAGTCGGCATCCAGCTTCACCCCTGGGTCACCCCGCCGCACGTCGAGGAGCTCGGCGTCCACAACAGCTTCGCCGGCAACCTGCCGCCCGAGCTCGAGCGGGCCAAGCTCAAGGGCTTGCGCAACCTCGTCGAGCAGACCTTCGGCGCCCCCCCGCTGGTCTACCGCGCCGGACGCTACGGCGTCGGCCCGGCAACGGCGGGGATCCTGTCCGAATGTTCGATCGCGATCGACAGCTCGGTCCGCCCCTGCTTCGACTATTCGGGCCATGGCGGCCCCGATTTCCGCGACCATCCGCTGCGCCCGTGGTGGGTCGATCGCGCCGGCGGGCTGATGGAGCTGCCGCTGACGACGGTGTTCTGGGGCCCGTTGCGCGGCCAGGGGCGCTGGCTCTACCCGGCGCTGTGGCGCACGCCGCGGCTGCGCGGCCTGCTCGCGCGGACCGGGCTGCTCGAACGCATTCCGCTGACCCCCGAGGGGATAAACGCCGAAGAAGCGCTGCGCGGCATCGACATCGCGCTCGACGACGGGCTGCCGGTGCTGGTGTTCTCGTTCCACAGCCCTTCGCTGCGTCCGGGCAACACCCCCTACGTGCGCGACGAGGACGATCTCGACCGGCTCTACGACTGGTGGCGCCAGGTCTTCGCCTGCCTCGAGCGCCGCGGCGTGCGCCCGGTCAGCGTGCGCGAACTGATGGCCGCGGCGCAGGTCTGACCCCCGCGCTTGCCAAGCGCGCCCACCCCCACTAACGCACCGCCCAGTGGGCCTGTAGCTCAGCGGTTAGAGCTGGCCGCTCATAACGGCTAGGTCGCGGGTTCGAATCCTGCCGGGCCCACCACTTCCGCATCCGCGCGGCTGGCTTCGCATCGCGCCGGGGCCGTCACGACCCGGGCCGCGCGCCAGGATTTCCGCAAGAGCCGGCTGCTCCGGCGAGGCGCACCTTCGCCGGATACGCCGCCCATTTCCTGGTCCCGGCTCCTTACGAAGGCGGACCCGCGACGGTTCGGCATGGTCTGTCGAGTGGCGCTGCCTCCCGTCCTGTCGCGACGGGCGCTGCAGCGGCGCGCTGCCTTTTTCGATTGCTCCGTCCGGAAGGTAGCGCTATCATCGGGCCATCAACAATCGGCGAGGCCGCCCGATCGGCCTGCAAGGGGATGGCGTGCGATGAAGGCGACGACGATACTTGCGGCAGCGCTGTGTCTGCCGGGGGCGATGACGACGGGCGGGTGCGCCCTGGCGCAAACGCCTTCCCCGCAGGCGTCGCCTTCCCCTCAGGCGTCGGCTTCCCCGCCCGCAGCTGCCGAAGCCGCCGCGCGCCCCGCGAGCGCGTTCCGCGACCAGCCGCTGGTCAGCGAGATCTACACCGCCGACCCTTCCGCCCACGTCTTCGGCGGCAGGATCTACGTCTATCCCTCGCACGACATCGAGACCCCGACGCCCGACGACGACCTCGGCAACCAGTACGCGATGCGCGACTACCGGGTGCTCAGCATGGACCGGATCGGGGGCAAGGTCACCGTCCACCCGGTCGCGCTCGACGTGAAGGACGTGCCCTGGGCCTCGCAGCAGATGTGGGCGCCCGACGCCGCGTACAAGGACGGCACGTACTACCTCTATTTCCCGGCGCGCGACAAATCGAAGGACAAGAACGGCCTCGGCGCCTTCCGCATCGGCGTGGCGACGTCGAAGAGCCCGGTCGGCCCGTTCGTCGCCGAAAAGGAATGGATCCCCGGCTCCTACTCGATGGACCCCGCGGTGTTCGTCGACCACGATGGCGCCGCATACATGTACTTCGGCGGAATCTGGGGCGGGCAGCTCCAGCGCTGGGCGAGCGGCAACTACGATCCCAACGGCTCGGACACCGACCTGCTGCAGGATGACAAGCCGGCCATCTCGGGCAAGGTCGCGCGGCTCAATCCCGACATGAAGACGTTCGCCGAGCCGCCGCGCGATGCGGTGATCCTCGACGAGAACGGCAAGCCGGTGCTCGGCGGCGACCACGAACGGCGCTTCTTCGAAGCCTCGTGGATGTTCCGCAAGGACGGCAAGTACTACTACACCTACTCGACTGGCGACACGCACTTCCTCAACTACGCGATCGGCGACAGTCCTTATGGCCCGTTCAGGTACACCGGCCATATCCTCAAGCCCGTGCAGGGCTGGACCACGCACCATTCGATCATCGAGCACGATGGCAAATGGTGGCTGTTCTATGCCGACAACCAGCTTTCGGGGAAGAACCACCTGCGCAACGTCAAGGTCACCGAGCTGACCTTCAATCCCGACGGCACGATCCGGACGATCGACCCGTTCGAGCCGAAGTGACCGGGCGATGTTCCTCGGCATCGATGTCGGCACGAGCTGCGTCAAGGCGGTCGTTACCGGCGATGACGGCGCGGTCCTCGCGCAGGCCAGCTCCGACCTGACCGTTTCGCGTCCCCATCCGCTGTGGTCCGAACAGGCCCCAGCGGACTGGGTCTCCGCCGCCAACAAGGCCGTGCTGGCGCTCGATCCCGCGATGCGCGGCGCGGTCAGCGCCATCGGGCTTGCCGGCCAGATGCACGGCGCGACGCTGCTCGGCTCCGACGACCGCCCGCTGCGCCCCGCTATCCTGTGGAACGACGGCCGCAGCTTCGCGCAATGCGCCGAGCTCGAGGCGCTGGAGCCGCGATCGCGCGAGATCACCGGCAACATCGCGATGCCCGGCTTCACCGCGCCCAAGCTCGCCTGGGTGCGCGCCCACGAGCCCGACGTCTTTGCCGCGACGCGCACCGTGCTGCTGCCCAAGGACTACGTGCGCCTCGCGCTCACCGGCGAGAAGGCGAGCGACATGTCGGACAGCGCGGGCACGCTCTGGCTCGATGTCGAGGCGCGCGCCTGGTCGGGCGCGATGCTCGCCGCGAGCGGGCTCTACGAAAGCCACATGCCCCGCCTTTACGAAGGTCCCGAAGTCACCGGAGTCCTGCGCGAGGATGTGGCGCGCAGCTGGGGCATGGCGCGCGTGCCGGTGGTCGCCGGCGCGGGCGACAACGCCGCCGGCGCGCTTGGCGTCGGCGTGCTGGCGGACGGCCAGGGCATGCTTTCGCTCGGCACCTCGGGCGTGATCTTCGTCGCCACCGACCGCTTCCGCCCCAACCCGGGGCAGGCGGTCCACGCCTTCTGCCACGCGTTGCCGGGGCTGTGGCACCAGATGAGCGTCCACCTCTCGGCCGCCTCGTGCATCGACTGGGCCGCGCGCGCCTGCAACGTGCCGGGCCCGGCCGAATTCTTCGCGCTTGCCGAACAGGCGGGCGTCGCCAGCGGTGGCGAGCTGTTTCTCCCCTACCTTTCGGGCGAGCGCACGCCGCACAACGACCCGCACATCCGCGCCGCGTTCCTCGGGCTCGGCAACGAGAGCACCACGCCGCGCCTTGCCGCGGCGGTGCTCGAAGGCGTCGCCTTCGCCCATGCAGACGGCATCGACGCCCTGCGCGCGGCGGGCACGCGGATCGAGGAGCTCTGCGTCATCGGCGGCGGCTCGCGCTCGGCGCACTGGGGCCGCATCCTCGCCAGCGTGCTCGGCGTCCGCCTCGTCTATCTCCACGGCGGCGAGGTCGGCCCGGCGCTGGGCGCCGCCCGGCTCGCGCAGATGGCCGCCACCGCGGCGAGCGCCGAGGCGGTCTGCACCCGCCCGCCGGTGCGCGCGGTGATCGAGCCCGATCCCGAGCTCGCCGCCCGCCTCGCGCCCAAGCGCGACCGCTTCCGCGCCGCCTACCGCGCGCTCGCATCGATCAAGGAGTAACCTCGCTCATGTCCGCAGCCTATTTCGACGCTTTCGAGACCATCCGCTACGAAGGTCCCGACAGCACCAACGACCTCGCCTACCGCTGGTACGACAAGGACCGGGTGGTCTTCGGCAAGCGCATGGAGGACTACCTGCGCTTCGCCGTGTGCATGTGGCACACCTTCTGCTGGCCGGGCAGCGACGTGTTCGGCGCCGGCACCTTCGACCGCCCCTGGCTGAACGGACCGCAGGACGAATCCGCCGCGCGCGCCAAGCGCGAAGCCGCGCTCGCCTTCGTCGAGAAGCTCGACCTGCCGTTCTACTGCTTCCACGACGTCGACGTGATGGCGCCGGCCGAGAGCATCGGCGACTTCCGCGCAAGCTTCGCCCGCGCCGTCGACCACCTCGAGGAACTGCAGGCCCGCCACGGCCGCAAGCTGCTGTGGGGCACCGCCAACCTGTTCGGCCATCCGCGCTACCTTGCCGGCGCCGCCACCTCGCCGCGCCCCGAAGTCTATGCCTGGGGCGCGAGCCAGGTGCGCGATGCGCTCGAGGCGACGCATCGCCTGGGCGGTGCGAACTATGTGCTGTGGGGCGGCCGCGAGGGCTACGACACGATCCTCAACACCGACTTGCGCACCGAACAGGACAATTTCGGCCGGTTCCTTTCGCTGGTGGTCGAGCACAAGCACAAGATCGGCTTTGCCGGCACGATCCTGATCGAGCCCAAGCCGCACGAACCGACCAAGCACCAGTACGATTTCGACACCCAGACCGTCTACGGCTTCCTCAAGCGCTACGGGCTCGAGGACGAGGTCCGGGTCAACATCGAAGCCAACCACGCCACCCTTTCGGGCCACACCTTCGAGCACGAGATCGCGATGGCCGGCGCGCTCGGCCTGTTCGGATCGATCGACGCCAACCGCGGCGATCCGCAGAACGGCTGGGACACCGACCAGTTTCCCAACTCGGTCGAGGAACTGACCCTCGCATGCATCGAGATCGAGCGCGCCGGCGGCTTCACCGACGGCGGCTTCAACTTCGACGCCAAGGTCCGCCGCCAGTCGATCGACGCCGCCGACCTGTTCCACGGGCACATCGGCGGGGTCGACGTGATCGCCCGCGCGCTGCTGCGCGCCGAGGCGATCATCGCCGATGGCCGCATCGATGCGTTCCGCGCCGAACGCTACGCCGGCTGGAACGGGGAGCTCGGCCAGGCCATCCGCCGCGCCAGCCTCGCCGAGATCGCCGACCTCGCCGTGGCGCAGGATCTGAGGCCCGCGCCCGTTTCCGGTCGCCAGGAATGGCTCGAGAACATGCTCAACCGCTTCTGATCCGCGCGTCCCGGCGGACGGAGAAGGCGAAGGGGGAAAATCGGAGCACCCCCCGGAACCTTCTCCGTCACTCCGCCCGCCCCAGGCCTGCCTTGCTCCCCAGCAACCCGTGAGAGAAGCCATGGCCCGACCGTCGTATCTCGCCGCAGCGGCTGCCGCGCTGCTGAACCTTGCTCCGCCGCCGGCCCAGGCCGCTCCTGCCGCTCCCGCCGCTTCGTTCGCGCCGTGGTTCACCGCCGCGACCGCGCAGAGCGCCTCCCCCGACGAGGACGGCTTCATCCGCCGCTGGATGCTGCTCGAGCCGATCGCCAGGCCCAACCGCACCAACCAGCTCTTCACCAGCGTCTATGTCCGCAAGGCTTTCGCCGAGGACCGTCCGTCCGGCCTCGACGGCGCCACGCTTCCCCGCGACGGGCAGACGCTGGTCCACAAGGGCACGACGCTCGCCTGGCACGCGCTCGACGCAACGCCGTGGGACGTCAAGCTGTTCAACTTCGCCGCCGCCACCGGCCGACCGACCTACGGCGTGATCTTCTGGGCGACGACGGTGGTCGAAGCGCCGCGCGCCATCCCTGGCGCCCGCCTCGCTATCGGCTCGAACGCGGCGTCGATGTGGTGGCTCAACGGCGCCGAGGCCGCCGCGCTGTACGGCGATCGGCGCATGGTCATGGACGACGTCGTCTCGCCCGCGATCGGCCTCAGGAAGGGACGCAACGTGCTGACCGGCGCGGTGATCAACGGCCCCGGACTCAGCGATTTCGCGGTCCGCTTCGTCGACGACGCGGGCCAACCGATCCGCGACCTCAAGGTCGTCCTGCGGTGAAAGGGACAGGCATGAACACCAGGGCATTCCTTGCCGCAACGGCGCTCGCCCTCGCGCCCGCCGCGCTTCTTGCGCAAGGCCCGGCCGCGGAGGAATCGCGCGGCAACCCGGTCGCCCAGATGGAGGGCGAGCCTTACATCCACGACCCCTCGACGATCATCGAATCCGATGGCCGGTACTATACCTTCGGCACCGGCGCGGGCGGCCTTGTCTCGCCCGACGGCTGGACCTGGACCTCGGGCCCGGTCCGCCCCGGCGGCGGCGTCGCGCCCGACGTGATCAAGCTCGGCGACCGCTACTTTGTCGCCTGGGCGGTCGGCGGCGGGGGCATGAACGGCGGCCACAAGAGCGACATCAGGATCATGTGGACGAAGTCGCTCGATCCTGCCTCCAGGGACTTCGGCTTCCACGATGTCGGCACCGTCGCGTCGAGCGACGGGATCGAGAACCACGACGCGATCGACCCCGCGTTCCTGCTCGCCGAGGGGCGGCTGTGGCTCAGCTACGGCACCTACTTCGGCACGATCCGCATGATCGAGCTCGATCCCCGGACCGCCGAGCGCCTTCCCGGCAACCAGCCGGTCGAGGTCGCGATCGACATGGAAGCGACCGCGCTGCTGCATCGCGACGGCTGGTACTACCTGCTCGGCACCCACGGCACCTGCTGCGACGGGCCCAACTCCACCTACAACATCCGCGTCGGCCGCTCGCGCAATCCCACCGGGCCTTACCTGGACGCCTTCGGCGTGCCGCTGCTCAAGGGCGGGGGCAAGCTCGTCTGGGGCTCGAACGGGCGCGGCATGGGCGCGGGGCACTTCGGCCTCGTCGACCTCGGCGACGGCGTGGAGAAGTTCTCGTTCCACTACGAGGCCGACCTCGACCGCGACGGGCGCAGCGTGCTCGCGATCCTGCCGCTGACGTGGAAGGACGGCTGGCCCCGGGGCAACGAGAACCTGCGCCCGGGCACCTACGAGATCCAGTCCGAGCGCGGCGGCGCGCTCCAGCTCGCGGTCGACGAAGTGCGCATGCCCTTCGCCTGGACCGGGTTCGGCCCGCCGAAGGCGCCGGTCAAGCCGGTGGCGGCGCAAACGCTCGCGCAGAACCGGGCGACCTGGCCCGAAGGCACGATCGCGGTCGACATGGGCGACTACATGGTCCGCCCGCACCAGCTCTGGACGATCGAGCCGATCGCCGGCGCGGGCGGCTGGTTCGGCGCGCCCTATGTGCGGATCGTGATCGCCGGCACCACCCGCGCGCTCGCTGCAACGCCGTCGGGCGATGTCGTCGCCGTGCCGCAGTTCACCGGCGCGCCCGAGCAGCTCTGGCGGATCGACCAGCTGACCGACGGCACCTTCCGCATCGTGCCGCGCACCACGCCCGATCCGTTCAGGCCGCTCGCGCTGGCCGCGGTCGGCGCCAGCACCCCGCGCCTCGTCCGCTTCGACCCGCAGTCCGAAGCGGGCAAGTGGACCTTCCGCCTCCCCTAGCGCGCGCCGTGCGGCTTTCGCGACGGCGGGCTCTGGAGGCCGGTGCGGCGCTTGCCGGTGCCCGCGTGCTCGCCGGCGCGCCCGCCGTGCAGGCGGCTGTGCCCGGGGGAGAGCGCGACCTGCTGTGGTACCGCGCCCCCGCGCGCGCGTGGACCGAGGCGCTGCCGATCGGCAACGGGCGGATCGGCGCAATGGTGTTCGGCGGCATCGCTTCCGAACGCCTCCAGCTCAACGAGGACACGCTGTGGAGCGGCGGCCCCTACGATCCGCACAACCCTGCGGCCACCCCGCAGGCGGTCGAGCAGGTCCGCCGCCTGATCGCCGCGGGCCGCTTCGCCCAGGCCGAGGCGCTCGCCGACGAGACGCTGATCGCCCGGCCGCGGGGCCAGATGGCCTACCAGACCTTCGGCGACCTCCATCTCGACATGCGGCTTGGCGGCGGGGCGAGCGACTATCGCCGCGCGCTCGATCTCGACCGCGCGATCGCCACCACGCGCTTTTCCGTGCCGGGCGGTGCGATCGTGCGCGAGGCGCTGGCAAGCCCGGTCGACCAGGTCATCGCGCTGCGCCTGACCGCGACCGGAACGGCACGGCTCGACGTCACGCTCCGCTTCGAGACGCCGCAGGACGCGACCATCGCGGCGCACGGCGACGAACTCCACGTCGACGGCCGCAACCTGCCCGGCGAAGGCATTGCCCCCGCCCTGCGCATCGCCGCGCGGATCGCGGTGACGAGCGAGGGCGGCGTGGTCCGCACCGAGGGCGTGCGCCTCGTCGTCGAAGACGCGCGCGCGGCGACGGTCCTGGTCGCGCTGGCGACCAGCCATCGCGGCCCCTCGGATACCTCGGGCGATGCCGAAGGCGAAGCCGCCCACCGTCTCGCCGCAGCCCGCAACCGGTCTTGGGCCGCCTTGCGCCGCGATCATGTCGCCGCGCATCGCCGCCTCTACCGCCGCTGCGGCCTCGATCTCGGACCGCCGAGCCTGCTCCCCACCGACGCGCGCATCGCCGCCGCGGCGCAGGCCGACGAGCCCGCGCTCGCCGCGCTCTATTTCGCCTATGCGCGCTACCTGCTGATCTGTTCGTCGCGGCCCGGCACCCAGCCGGCAAACCTGCAGGGGATCTGGAACGAGAGCACCGCGCCGCCGTGGGGTTCGAAGTACACGATCAACATCAACACCGAGATGAACTACTGGCTCGCCGATCCGGGCAATCTCGGCGAATGCGCCGAGCCGCTGTTGCGCCTGGTGCGCGAGCTGGCGCTGAGCGGGGCGAAGACCGCACGCGAGGTCTACGGCGCGCGCGGCTGGGTCGCGCACCACAACACCGACCTGTGGCGCGCCTCGCACCCGATCGACGGACCGGCGTGGGGACTGTGGCCGATGGGCGGCGCCTGGCTGTGCAACGCGCTGTGGGACCGCTGGGACCATGGCCGCGACGACGCATGGCTCGCCGCAATCTACCCGCTGCTGCGCGGCGCGGCCGAGTTCTTCGTCGATACGCTGCAGCCATCGCCGGCGGGCCTCGTCACCTCGCCGTCGATCTCGCCCGAGAACCGCCACCCGTTCGGCGCCTCGGTCTGCGCAGGGCCGGCGATCGACCGCCAGATCCTGCGTGACCTGTTCGAGCGCACCGCCGATGCCGCCGACCGGCTGCAGGCCGACGCCTCGTTCGCGCGGCAGCTGCGCGACCTGCGGAGCAGGCTCGCTCCCGATCGCATCGGCAAGGCGGGGCAGTTGCAGGAATGGCTCGAGGACTGGGACGAGGCCGCGCCCGAGCCGGACCATCGCCACGTATCGCACCTGTACGCGCTCTATCCCGGCCGGCAGATCGATCCCGACCGCACCCCCGACCTTGCCGCCGCGGCGCGCGTCTCGCTCGAGCGGCGGGGCGATCAGTCGACCGGCTGGGCCACCGCCTGGCGCATCGCGCTTTGGGCGCGGCTGCGCGATGGCGAGCGCGCCCATCGCATCCTGCGCGCGCTGCTCGCCCCGGCGCGGACGTACCCGAACATGTTCGACGCGCACCCGCCGTTCCAGATCGACGGGAACTTCGGTGGCGCCAGCGCGATCGCCGAGATGCTGTTGCAAAGCGGGGGCGGCGCGCTCCACCTGCTGCCCGCGCTTCCCGCGGCCTGGACGCAAGGACGCGCCCGCGGCCTCGTCGCGCGCGGCGGCATCGTCGTCGATCTCGCCTGGCGCCACGGCGCGCTGGCCGAGGCGCGGCTCGTGCCGATGCGGGCGCAGGCCTGCGACGTCCGCCTCGGCCAGGCCATGCGCAGGCTTGCGCTCGAACCGGGCCGCGCGGCGGTGCTGCGCGGCCCCGGGCTCGACCCGGCCTAGCGCGACGGCGGCGCGATCACCCGGAACTCGCCCGCCAGGTGCATCATGCTCATCAGGGTGAGCAGGCCGTCGAAATAGCGCTGCTCGCCTTCGGGGCGGGGCGTGTCCCACAGCGCCTTGACGAAGTCGCGCGCCAGCGGCTCGGGAGTGCCGGCGAGCCCTGCCACCGCCGTCGCCGCGACCATGCCCGGCGAATGGCGGGTCGAAAGCGGCTTGCCCTCGAGCGTGTAGCGATCGGCGAAGCGATCGATGCCCTCGCTCGCAAGGAAGCGCTGGATCGCGGTGCTCAGGCTCGGCTGGCGCGGGTCCTTCCCCCACCAGCTGGCGTCGACCGACCAGTTGCTCGCGGTGCGCCAGCTGTCATAGCCGAACGGATAGGGCGCGCCGTCCTGGGTGGTCATCGCGCTGCCGTCGAAATAGCTGTGGTCGGGGGCGAGCCCGGTGCGCGGGTTCGTCACGCGCACGAAGTAGTCGCGGCTGACGTCGGCGGCGAGCGCCCAGAACGGACGGTCGGCCTCCGGGCCCCAGCGCGCCCACAGCTCGTAGAACGCGGGCAGGTGGTACGAGGCGTCCGAGCCCGGATAGCCGACGTCCGCAACGAAGCGGACCATCGCATGGCTCTCCTCCATCATCGGCCCGACCGAATGGGGCCTTGGCGCCGGGTCGCGCCACGGCGGCGCCGGCGCCTTGCCTTGCGCCGCGAGCGCGGCGGCTTCGGCGCGATTGTTGATGCTCGGCCAGGGCCGGTCGGGCGGCACGAAGGGCGCATCGCCCGGATGGATGCGGAACGGCGGCGTGCCGGTCATGACCGCGCGGTGGCGCATCGCGACGAGGATGCGGTCGGCCTCGGCGCGGTAGTCGTAGATCCCCTTGCCGTTGCCCCAGCGGTTCGCGGCGAAGTAGAGCGCCATCGCGAAGTACTCCTCGCCGTCGGGCGCGGCGCCGGTGCTGCGCGGGCTGCCGTCGGTGCCCATCGACCAGGCGAAATAGCCATACGACGGGTTCGCCGGGTCAGTCACCTGCATGTAGGTCTTGGCCCAGTTCCACAGCGCGTCGAACTCGCGCTTGTGGCCGAGCTGGACGGCGATCATCATGCCATAGCTCATGCCCTCCGAGCGGGCGTCGTTGTTGGCCCAGTCGGTGACGTAGGCCAGCGGGCCGTCGGCATTCGCGCCGGTCTCGAAATAGAGCCGCTGTTCCTGCCCGTCGCCGTGGAAGTAGGCCCGCCAGGTCTCCTCGATCCGCGCGCGGACCTGCTCCTGCGGCACGCCAAGCAGCTCGGTGAACAGATTGCGGTAATGGCCCGTGGCATAGGCCCCGCGCCCGTCGCCGGGGCGCCGCGTCACGCGCCACAGCGGCGCCTCGACATGGCGCTCGAAGGCGACCGCGGGCGGCGGCGCCGAAGCCTCGGTCACCTGCGCCGGCGGCGGCGCGGCAAGGGCCGGTGCGCCCGGCGCCACGAGCCAGACGAGCAGGGCCGCTGCGGCGCGGGCGGTGCCGGTGGCCCGCGCGCTCACTTGGGCAGGGCCACGATGCGATCGACGGTGAAGCCGGTCTCCACCCCCGGCAACCCGCTGTCGGGCTGTCCGCCCCCGACATGAAGGCGGTACGCGCCGGCGAAGACTTCGCGGCGGCCGTCCGGGCGCACCGCCGAGATGTCGCGCGGGCCGAGCTCGAGCGTCACCGCACGGGTCTCCCCCGGCTTGAGCGCGACCCGCTGCAACCCGCGCAGCGCGATGCGCGGCGCGCCGGGCTGGTCGGGGAAGCGCAGGTAGGCCTGGACCACCTCCTCGCCCTCGATCGGCCCGGTATTGGTCACCGCAGTGGTCACGCGGATGCCGTTGGCCGCGCTGCCCGCGATCGGTTCCACCTGCGCCGGGCCATAGCCGAAGGTCGTGTAGCTGAGGCCATAGCCGAAGCCGTAGACCGGCTTGCCGGCGAAGTAGCGATAGGTCCGCCCCGCCATCGCATAGTCGGTGAACGGCGGCAGTTCGGAGGTGTCCTTGACGAACGTCAGCGGCAGGCGCCCAGAAGGGTTGACCTTGCCCGACAGCACGTTGGCAACGGCAAGGCCGCCCGCCTGACCCGGATACCAGGCTTCGAGCAGGGCATCGGCGTTGTCCTTCGCCCACGACAGGTTGATCGGGCTGCCGTTCATCGTCACCACCACCAGCGGCTTGCCCAGCGTGCGCGCGCGGATCAGCAGCTCGCGCTGGTCCATCGGCAGTTCGAGCCCGGTCTTGTCGCCGCCATCGAACCCCTCGATCCTGAGCGGCATCTCCTCGCCCTCGAGATCCGAGGTGAGGCCCACCACCGCGACCAGCACGTCCGCCTCGGCCGCCCCGCGCGTAAGGTCGCCCCAGGGATCGTGGCTGATCCGCTTCCAGAACAGCCCCGGACCCGCCGCGCCGCCCCCGGCGATGTCGAAGTGGAGCGGATAGCGCTCGCCCTTCTTCAGCTCGACCTCGACGTACCTGGGCGGCTCGCCCCACAGCGAATAGTGGTCCGAGGTCACCACCGGCTTGCCGCCGATCGTGATCGCGCCTTTCACGCCGGTCACGCCCAGCTTGTAGAGCCCGCTGTCGGGCGCGACGAAGAAGCCGTCCCACACCACCTTGTGCGCGTCGGTCACCTCCTTGAGCTGCATCGCGCTGCTGGCGAGGTTGCGCTCGATCCGCGTCACCACCGGCTTTGCCGCATAGTGCCGCTCCTCGCGCGGCTTGTCGGGATCGAGCGCGTTGAAATAGGCGGCGCGCAAGCCCGGCTTGCCGTCGGGCGTCAGGAAATTGCCGTCGGTGACGAGATCGCCGTCGGTGATCGAGGGCGCAAACGGCACCAGCGTCACACGGGCCTCGGGCATCGCGCGGCGCAAGCCCTCGACCACCGAGATCGGCGGCGCCGAATTGGGCGAGGAATAGTTGCCGCGCAGCACCCGCGTCGCATCGCCCAGCGGACCGATCACCGCGATCCGCGCGCCCGGCTTGAGCGGCAGCACGCCCTGGTTCTTGAGCAGGACAAGGCTCTTTTCCGCAGCCTTGAGCGACAGGTCCCAGCCCGCCGCCGCGCCGACCGCGCTGACCGGCGTGGCATTGGGCGCGCGCGCGCTCATGCCGGAAAGGTCGCCGTTGCGGTAGCGCGCCGAGAACAGCCGCACCAGCACGCGGTCGATGTCGCCCTCGGTCAGGTACCCCGCCTTGAGCGCCGCCTTGTAGCGATCCGACAGCCCCTTGGCCTCGCCGATGGTGCCGGTGTGGCACTCGTTGTCGACGCCGGCGAGCAATCCCGCGGCAACCCCCGAGGCGGCGTCGGGCGCGTACTTGTGGCGATCGTAGATGTCGACCACGGCGTCGCAGTCCGACACGACATAGCCCTTGAAGCCCCAGGCTCCGCGCAAGCGGTCCTTGAGCAGCAGGTCGCTGGCGCAGGCGGGCTGGCCGTCGACGCGGTTGTAGGCGCACATGATCGAGCCGGCCTTGCCCTCGACGATCGCGGCGCGGAACGCAGGCAGGTACGTGTCTTCGAGGTCATGGCGCGAGACCATGATGTTGTCGGTGTGGCGGCTCGGCTCCGGCCCCGAATGGACCGCGAAGTGCTTGGGCGTGGCGATCACGTCGGGCAGGTCGGGGTTCGGCCCCTGGATGCCGGTGACATAGGCGACGCCGAGCTTTGCCGTCAGGAACGGGTCCTCGCCGTAGGTCTCCTGCCCCCGCCCCCAGCGCGGATCGCGGAAGATGTTGATGTTGGGCGCCCAGGTATCGAGCCCGGTGCCGATCTTGCCGAGGTGCCCGGTCTGGCGCGCCAGCGTGTGCAGCCCCTGCAGCTCGGTGCTGATCACCCGCGCAACATCGTGGACCAGCGCCGGATCGAACGTCGCGGCAAGCCCGATCGATTGCGGAAAGTTCGTGGTCGGCACCGCCCCGCCCGCGCCGTGGAGGCTCTCGGTCCACCAGTTGTAGGCCGGCACGCCGAGCCGCGGGATCGCCGGCGCGACGTTGACCAGTTGCTCGACCTTCTCCTCGGTCGTCATCTTCGCCACCAGCGCCGAGGCCAGCCCTTCGGCTTCCTGCACGGCGGGCGAGGCCTCCTGTGCAAAAGCCGGCGCGGCGGCGAGCGCGAAGGCGCCGGTCGACGCGAGCAGCAGGCGCGCAAAGGCGCGCAGTGGCAACGAAGTCTCGGTCACTGGCAGGTCCTCTCGTGATGTGGTTCCGGTTGCGACCCGGTGGGCTCGCGCCCGGTCAGACGGGCTGGAGCCCGAATTCCCTGATGCGGTTGATGAGGTCGCGATGCCGCGGCAGGCCGCTCAGCATACGCTGTGTAATCTCGGCGTTCTCGCGCCGCGCCCGCTGCGCCTCCCGCACCTCGGGTTCGAGCGCGCGCCGCGACACGTCCGAGCGGAAGCCCATGCCGTAGAGCACGTACTGGTAGGAGGCCGAGGGGAACACCTCGTCGACCCGGTCGAACTCCTCGTGCAGGTGCGGCGGCTGGAAGCGCCACAGCGCCATCAGCTCCTGCAGCCGCTCGGGGATGCTCGCCGGGTCCATGTTGTCGCGCCAGAACGCGGTGTCGCGACGCTGGCTGAGCACATAGTGCAGCTTGAGGAAGTCGATGATCCGGCCCCAGCGGTACAGCGTCTTGTCGTTGAAGCGCCGCGCGATCGTGTCCATCACCTCGCGCGCGGGCGGCATCTGGTCGGCGATCATCTTGGCCGACAGCTCGATCAGCACGATCGCCGAGGCCTCGAGCGGCTCGAGGAAACCGGCGGCAAGGCCCACCGCGACGCAGTTGTTCTTCCAGAACAGTTCGCGGTGGCCCGAACGGATGTCGATCTGGCGCACCGACAGCCCGTCGGCGGCCGGCCCGACATAGGCGCGCAGTTCCGCCTCGGCCTGTTCGCGGCCGATATGCCGGCTCGAATAGACGTGGCCCACCCCGCGCCGGGTCGGCAGCCCGATGTCCCAGATCCACCCCGCCGACTGCGCGGTCGAGATGGTGTGCGTGGCGATCGGCGCGTCGGGCGCGGGATAGGGCACCTGCATCGCCAGCGCGGTGTCGCAGAACAGCACGTCGTTGCAGTCGCGGAACGGCACGCCCAGCGTCTGCCCGAGCAGCAGGCTGCGCATGCCGGTGCAGTCGACGAACAGGTCGCCGGTGATCTCGCCCGCCTGCTCGGTCACGATCGCGCGGATGTCGCCGTACTCGTCCTGGCGCACCTCGCGCATGTCGGCGAGCACGTGCCGCACCCCCAGCTTCCCGGTGCAGTGGCGCTGCATGAACGGCGCGAACTTGCCCGCGTCGAGATGGTAGGCGTAGTTCGCCTGCCCCTCGAACTCGGCGTTCGCCATCGTCTTGGGGGCGAGGTTTTCATCGCAGATCCGTCCCTGCGGGCAGACCGCGTCGCAGAACGTCTCGCCGTTGTCGCCGCCCTCGGCCATCGTGCCGGCAAGCCAGTGCGGCGCGAGGTTGAGCTGGGCGAAGCGCTGCGGCAGGACCAGCGGATGGTAATAGGCGTCGTCCTCGGCGCCGGTGGTCCACTTGGCGAACAGCGCGCCCTGCTTGAACGCGGCGTCGCATTCACGGAAGAAATCGGTCTCGGAGATGCCGACGCTCTTGAGCGTCGAGCGCAAGGTCGGCCAGGTCCCCTCGCCCACGCCGATGATCGGCACGTTGGGGCTTTCGACCAGCGTGACGGTGAATTCGTGCGGGATCCGCGCCTTGTGCCGGGCGGCGATGATGGCGGCGGTCAACCAGCCCGCCGTGCCCCCGCCGACGATCACCACATCGCGCACCTGCCGAACCATCCGCGTCCTGCTCCGTCCCGGGAAAAACCAGCGGGAGGGGGCCGGCCCTGTCGAGGCCGACCCTCCCCTTCACGTCACATCAGTAGTTGAACCGCGCGCCGAAGACAAAGCGGCGACCGTACGAATACGTGTCGAGCGCCATGTTCGACCAGCGTCCGTAGGTGCTGTAGGTCGAGTTGTTGAGGTTGGTCGCCTCGCCGAACACCGAGAACTGCGGCGTCACCTTGTAGCTGGCGCTCGCGTCGATCTGGAACTGCTTGTTCACGTTGACCGGCTCGGCGCCGAAGGTGCCGCCCTGGCGCTGCCCCAGCTGGAGCAGGTAGCTGTCGCGCCAGTTGGCGGCGACGCGGACTTCGAGGCCGTGCTTGTCGTAGAACCCGACGAAGTTGGCCGAGTTGGCAAGCCCGGTGATCGCGAAGGCCGAACCCGAGATGTCCTTGGGATCGAACTTGCGGTTGGTGGAAACCAGCGTGGCGTTGGCGGTGAAGCCGAAGCCGCTTTCGCCGAAGACCTGCTGCCAGGCGATTTCCACGCCGCGCACCACGCCGTCCGGACCGTTGACCTTGCCGTTCACCTGGAACTGCGCGGGCTGGCCGGTAAACGGATCGAGCACGCCGTTGATCGTCTGGGTGCTCACGCCGCCGACGATGAAGTTCGAGATGAACTTCATGAAGCCGTTGACCGCGAAGTACGAGTTCGGCGCGTAGTAGTATTCGGCGCCGAGATCGAGGTTGTCGGCGAGGTACGGCTTGAGGTCGGCATTGCCGCCCGACGCCGCGAGGCTGCCCTTGCGCAGCGTGCCGAGGTTGATCGTCGGGCGCAGGTCGCCCAGCGCCGGACGGGTCAGCGTGCGCGAGGCATCGAAGCGCAGCACCAGCTTGGGCGTGACTTCCAGCTTCACGTCGATCGAGGGCAGCAGGTAGTTGTAGCTCGATTCCCGCGTGATGATCTGCTGGGGCGTATAGGTCTTGACGTTGATCAGCGTCGGGTCGGTCGGCACCGTCTCGAGCACCACCGGATTGCGCCCGATCGCCCCGGAGGTGAGCTTGGTGTATTCGTCGCGCACCCCGGCGTTGACGTGGAACGGCATGTCGCCGAGCTGGGTGTCGAAGCTCACGCTGAGGTAGCCCGAGAACGTCCGCTCGCGCACGTTGAGCACGCTCGAGGGATCGAACGCCGGAGCGGTCGTGCCGCGGCCGGTGGCTTCGAGCACCTTGTAGACCGCGACCGGGTCGTAGACGATGATCGCGGGCGCGAGGCTGCCCTTGTAGCCGGGGATGAAGCCGTTGGTGTTGATCGTGCCGAGGTAGACGCTGTCGGGCAGCGGCGCGACCGCGCCGGTGCGGCCCGACGGCGCGCCGTAGCCGCCGTAGCGGAAGAAGGTCCCGTTGACGAAGGGGTTCTGCCCTTCCTGGTGGAACTTGTTTTCCTGGTAGCTGCCGCCGAAGCGCACCTTCACGTCGCCGCCGTCGTACTTGCCGCCGATCTTCAGCTGCTTGACGAGGTCGGTGTAGTAGTTGGGGAAGCCCGCGATCACGTGGCTGCCGATCAGCGAGCGGTCGGTGAACTTCGAGACGTTGCCGGCAGGGCCGACATCGTGGATCGAGGGCAGGTAGTCGGCGCTCGAACCGCCGATCTTGACCCCGGTGTTGGCGCCCAGCACCGTCGAGTAGGTCGAGCACGAGGTCGGCGGCGTGGTCGCCGTCGCACCTGCGGGATAGGCGCAGCCGGTCGAGACGAACGGACCGTTCGGATCGGCGTTGGTGCCGCCGTAGCCGATGTCCATGGCATTGTCGTAGCCGTTGTTGCCCGGGTTCAGGATCGAGCGCGACAGCGAGGCGTCGACGTCGAAGCTCAGCGCGTCGGTGGCGTTCCACTTGAGGTTGCCGCCGACCATGTAGGTCTGGTTGATGGTCCGCGCGAGGCTCGCGTTGAAGTCCATCGGCGTGCCGAACTGGTTGAAGTCGACGACGGTGCCGTTCTCGTCCTGCTTGACGTTGCGCAGGTCGTCGCCGTTGAACCAGGCGCCGTAGCCGAAGGTGTCGGTGTGCAGCGTCTGGCGGGTGAAGTTGCCGTCGATCGTCAGCAGCACGCGGTCGCTCGGACGCCACTGGTAGGCAAGACGGCCGTCGAGGCGCTCGTCACGCGTGGTGATCTGGTTGGCGCCGACCTGCTGGGGGAACCAGCCGAGCTTGTTCTTGTTGGCCGGCGTGAAGTCGCTCGTCGCGCACGCGGGGTTCGCCTGGCAGGCATAGAAGTAGTTGCCGATCCAGCCCGGGATGAACACCTGGTTGGCGTCGGTATCGACCCGGCGATAGGCGGCATAGGCGAGGAAGCCCATCGTGTCGTCGGCGAAGGTGGTGCTGAACAGCCCTGCGCCCGAGGGCGTGACCTTGCCGTTGCGATCCTGGACCGAGCCCGAGGCCTTGAGCGCGATCTTGGTGCCGTTGCTGTCGAAGGGCTTGGGCAGCGCGACGTTGATCGTCGCACCGATCGCGCTGTTGCCAAGCTCGACGTCCGGAGTCTTGTAGACCGCGATGGTCGAGACGAAGTCCGAGCCGATCGTGGTGAAGTCGACCGCGCGGCCACCCGATGCGGTCGACAGGTGACGGCCGTCGAACTGGGTGTCGTTGAAGTCGCCGCCGAAGCCGCGCACGGTCACGCCGGTCGCTTCGCCGCGCGCCCCCGACCGCTGGATCGAGATGCCGGGCAGGCGCTGGATCGCGTCGGCGACGTTGGCGTCGGGGAACTTGCCGATGTCTTCGGCGGAGATCGCGTCGACCACGCCCGAGGCGGTGCGCTTGATGTCCATGTTCCGCTGGAGCGAGCCGCGGATGCCGGTGACGATGATCTCTTCCGACGCGCTCGCGGTCGTGGCGGGCCCTTGCGCAAGGGCAGGCGCGGCGATCGCCAGCGCCAAGGTGCTCGCTGCCGCCCCCAGCGCCAGCCGCGAATTGAATGAAGTCCTCATACCCTCTCCACCTCTTTCTCTGACGGACCCCCCCGTCCGGGAATGCGATGGACCGTCGATCCGCCCGGGCCGCAGAGCCGGAAGCGGATGAAAAGCACCGATATGCGCAAGGAACAGCCCGGCAGCCATGCTGCGGGCAATCGCTCTCCACGCCGGTGCTCTGTCGGTCACCTTGCCGTGCCTGTCTAACCGATGACGGTAGCGCTATCAACAGCAAATTGTCTGTCTAATTTCGCGGAAACCGGTTACTGTTGCACAAACCACGCAGGCCGGTTGCGACTGGCGATGGTAGCGTGCACATGCGCCGGCGCAGGCCCAGCGAAAGGCGCGGGAAACAGGGAGAGGACAAGTGGCCGAGCAACTCGAGATCCTGAACAGCGAGGTGCATCGCATGCTGGCGATGCACCCGATCGCGGCGCCGCATCCGCATGTCGTGCAGATCGTCGCGGGCGAGATCGAGCAGGCCGCGGCCTGCTGCCCGGTAGTCCTGACCAAGTCGCCCGAAACGGGGCGATTCGCGCTGGTCGCGATGTTCGGGTTCCAGCCGGGCGAAGTCCTCGTCGAAGGCGCTGCCGAGGGCACTGCCGCGTTCCTGCCGCTCGACGTGCAGCGCCAGGGCTTCTTCGCCGCCGACGACAACATCGCCGTCGACCTCGCCCACCCGCGCTTCGCGCCGGGCGGCAGCATCGCGCTGTTCGACGGTCTGGGCGGGCCGACCGACGAGATGCGCGCGGTCCAGCGCGCGATCGGCCGGATCATGGGCAGCGCGGCACAGACCGAGCAGTTCATCGCCGCGCTGGTCGAGCAGCGGCTGATCGAGCCGGTCGACGTCTCGCTGTCGTTCGACGACGGCCAGACCCTGTCGCTCGGCGGGCTCTACACGGTCAGCGGCGATGCGCTGGCCGCGCTCGACGATGCCGGCGTGGTGCGCATGTTCCGAGCGGGCTGGCTCCAGGCGGCGCTCGCGATCCGCGGTTCGCTGGCGCAGATCGGCGTGCTCGCGCGGCGCCGCAACGAACGGCTTGCCGGCGCCTGGGGCTGACGTGGCGGCCTTGCCCGAAGCAGGCGGCCGGGCCGCCGAAGCCGCCGGGCTTGTCGAACTGGCGGCGGACGATCCCGCGCTGCGCGATCCCGCGGCGTTCCGCGGCACGGTGGTCGCGGCCGGGCGCCCGGCGGTGATCCGCGGCCTGTGCGCCGATCTGCCCGCGACAGGCGCCGCGCGCCGGTCGCCCCGCGCCGCGCTCGATTACCTGCTGGGGTTCGACGTCGGCCGTCGCCCGCAGGTCTTCACCGCCGCGCCCGAGATCGGCGGCCGCTACTACTATTCCGACGACCTCGCGGGCTTCAACTTCACCCGCAGCGAGCGTTCGCTGGCCGAGGCCTTCGCGCTGATCGAGCGGCACATCGACGATCCCGCGCAACCGACAAGCTACATCGGCTCGCTCGTCGCCCCCGCCTACCTGCCCGGATTTGCCGAGGCCAACACGCTGCCGGCGGTGCCGGCGGGGACCGAACCGCGGCTGTGGATCGGCAATGGCTCGACCGCGGCCTGTCACTACGACGCCTACGAGAACCTTGCCTGCGTGCTCGCCGGCGAGCGCCGCTTCACGCTCTATCCGCCCGATGCGATCGGCGATCTCTACGTCGGGCCGATCGATCGCACGATGGCGGGCCAGCCGGTGAGCCTCGCCGCCGCCGCCGCCGATCCTTCCGCCTACCCGCGCTTTGCCGCGGCGCGCGCAAGGGCGATCACCGTCGAGCTTGCCGCAGGCGATGCGCTGTTCCTGCCCAAGCTGTGGTGGCACGAAGTTGCCGCGCGCGCGCCGTTCAACCTCATGCTCAACTACTGGTGGGATGCGACCGCGACCGGCCCCGACGCCCCGCTGCTCGCGCTGCTGCTGGCGATGATCACGATCGCCGAGCGGCCCGAGGCCGAGCGCGCCGCCTTCCGCGCCTTCTTCGACCACTACGTGTTCCGCCCCGATGGCCATCCGCTGGCGCACCTGCCCGAAGACCGGCGCGGCGTGCTCGGCGATCTGTCCGGCGCAGGCTACGGCCAGATCCGGGCCATGGTGCTGCGCGCGCTGCGCGGCGGGTGAGCCGCTTGACAGCGAAGCGAAAACGCAATCTACTCCGAGTAATAGAGACCGGCGGCATGGGCACTGCATGACCGAGCCGGTCCGGCCCTGCCCATCGCGCATCCCTGTCGCGGCGCTTCGCCGCCGGCGGGCGGCGCGTGACGGCCAACCCCGTCGGAGAGAGATGCCCATGCGCCAGACCCGCGCCCTGTTCCGTTCGCTCGCGCGCGCCGCCGCGCCGCTCGCCCTGTTCGCCACGTTCGCCCTCTTCGGCCCGGCCGCCGCCGAAGCGCAGGTCGCGACCGCCGCGCCGCCGCGGGTGCCCGGCGCCGCCGCGGTCAGGATCGAGCGGATCACCGTCCATTCGCCCGCGCTCGAGGGCGCTCTCGAAGGCGACAGCGCCGATCGCGAGGTGCTCGTCGCGCTGCCGCCGAGCTACGGCAAGGCGCCCGGCCGCCGCTATCCGGTGGTCTACGCCCTCCATGGCTACTCGATCGGCGCGCAGCAGTGGACGAGCGAGATCCACGTGCCCCAGGTGATCGAGGACGCCTATGCCCGCGGCGCGCGCGAGATGATCTTCGTCTTCCCCGACAGCAAGACGGTGCACAACGGCGCGATGTATTCCTCCTCGGTCACCACCGGCGACTACGAGACCTTCATCGCCCGCGATCTCGTCGCCTATGTCGACAGTCACTACCGCACGCTCGCCCGGCGCGAGAGCCGCGGCCTCGTCGGCCATTCGATGGGCGGCTACGGCGCGACGCGGATCGGCATGAAGCACGCCGACGTGTTCGGCGCGCTCTACCTGATGAGCCCGTGCTGCCTGTCGGCGCGCGGGCTGTTCGGCGTCACGCCCGAAGCGATGCAGGCCTATGCCGCGATGAAGAGCCCGGCCGATTCGGCGAGCCTGCCCTGGGCGCAGCGCGGCGCGCTCGCCGCCGCCGCGGCCTGGTCGCCGAATCCTGCGAACCCGCCGCTCTACCTCGATCTGCCATTGACCGCCGACGGCAAGCCGCGCGACGACGTGCTCGCCAGGTGGGCGGCCAACGCGCCGCTCGCCTTCGTCGACCAGTATGTCGGCAACTTGCGCCGCTATGCCGGAATCGCGATGGACGTGGGCGACAAGGACGGGCTGAAGGACGACGCCGGCCGCCTCCACGAGGCGCTCGACCGCTACCGCATCGCCAACCGCTTCACCGTCTACGACGGCGACCACACCAGCCGCGTCGCGTTCCGCTTCGAGGAGCAGGTCGTGCCCTTCTTCAGCCAGCATCTCGCGTTCGGAGCGGCCCGCTGATGCTGCGCCTTGCCGCTGCAGCATGGCTCGCCACGTCGGCGCTCGCCGCGCCCGCGCTCGCCGCCGACGATCCCCTCGCCGCGCGCGGCCGGTGGAGCGTCACCACCCGCGGGTCCGCGCCGCTGCCGCCGATGGGCTGGAACAGCTGGAACGCCTTCGGCACCGACGTCGACGAGGCCAAGGTGCTCGCCTCGGCGCAGCTGATCGTCGATTCGGGCCTCGCCGCCAAGGGCTACCGCTACGTCAACATCGACGATGGCTGGTGGGCGAGGCGCCGCCAGAGCGACGGCCGCGTGCTCATCCGCACCGACAATTTCCCCTCGGCCCGCACCGCCGACGGCGCCACCAGCTTCCGCCCCTTCACCGACCGCCTCCACGCGATGGGGCTCAAGGCCGGGATCTACAGCGAGATCGGCCGCAACAGCTGCGGGCAGATCTACGGCGATCCCGCCGGTCCCGGCCAGCCGTCGGGCAGCCAGGCCGAACGCGAGATCGGACTCTACGGCCACATCGACCAGGACATCGCGCTCTACTTCGGCGAATGGAACTTCGACTACATCAAGGTCGATGGCTGCGGCATCCGCGCACTCGCGCCCGACAGCCAGCAGGTCACCTCCGGCCGCCTGCGCGCGCTCGCCCCGCTGATCGACTACGATACGATCCCGCGCACGAACATCCCAGCGGTCAAGGCCCTGTTCGACGAGGTCGGCCGCGCGCTGTCGCGCAGCAAGCCTGCCAACGAATTCGTCCTGTCGATCTGCCTGTGGGGCTCGGCCGACGTCCGCTCGTGGGCGCGCACGATCGGCAACCTCTCGCGCACCAGCGAGGATATCTCGCCCAACTGGGAGCGCATGCTGCACAACCTCGATTCCGCCTCGCGGCGCGAGCTCTATGCCAAGCCGAACAGCTGGAACGATCCCGACATGCTGTTCGTCGGCAGCGGCGAATTCGACGATGCGCACCTCGTCGAAGCGCGCTCGCACATGACGCTCTGGGCCATGCTCAACGCGCCGCTGATCATCGGCTTCGACTTGCGCAAGGCCTCGCCCGCGATGATGGGCGTGCTCGGCAACGCGCAGGTCATCGCGCTCAACCAGGATGCTGCGGCCAACCAGGCGGTGCTCGCCTACGATGGCGACACCGTGCAGATCTTCGTCAAGACGCTGGCCGACGGGACCAAGGCGGTCGCGCTGTTCAACCGCAGCGGCAGCCCGGTCGACGTCAAGCTCATCGCGGCGCATCTCAAGGTCCGCGCCGACCAGCCGGTCACCCTCACCGACCTGTGGGACGGCGGCACCAGGTCCTTCACCGACGAGATGCCCGTCCACCTCGAGCGCCACCAGACCCTGCTGTTCAAGGCGAGCGGCGCGCGCACGCACCCGGGTGGGCTCTACCTTTCCGAACAGCCCGCCAACGTGAACCCGGCGGTCGACGGCGTCGTCCACCCGATGCCCGATCCGATGATCCACCGCGGCCTGCTCCCGTGGCGCTCGACCAGGGCCGATGGCGAGCACCCGATCTACGGCGGCTGGGGCGGCGCCCGCGCCGACGCAACGCCCTTCGCGCAGACCCCGAAACTCGCCGGCAAGCCCTACGTCAGCGCCATCGGCACCCTCGCCAATTCCCGCCTCGAAGTGCGCAACGCCGGCTTCGCCACGTTCACCGCGCTCGCCGGCATCGACGATTCGGCTGCGGATTCCACCGCCCGCGTCCGCTTCGCCGTCTATGCCGACGGCAAGCTCCTGCAACAGACCGACTGGCGCAAACCCGGCGACGCCCCGGTCCCCATCGCCGCACCGGTAAAGGGCGCCAGGATCATCGAACTCGTCGCGCAAGGCAACCGCCCGGAGATGCAGACCGTGGCCGTCGACTGGGCCGAAGCCGCGCTCGATCGGTAGGCGGCATGAAAAGCACAGGACCGGCGCTTTCTCCCCCTCAGGGGTAAGGATTTAGTCGGAAACCCGGAAGAGGAACGACAGCTTCCGCCCGAACCAGACTTACCCCGACAAACGAGATATCCGTCACCCCGGGCTTGACCCGGGGTCCCGCTAATTTTCCGAGCACCCCGCTGGCCGCCAGAAGCGGGATCCCGGGTCAAGCCCGGGATGACGGAGGCGCGTAAGGAAGCCTGCAAATGGCAAAGTCCGCTTCCCACCAAAACCCCCATCACCTCATACCTGCCCCAATGCCCCGGTTCCCTCCCGCCGCCTCACCCCCGCAAAAAAATCGGCCCGGAAAGCGCGACGCCTTCCGGGCCTTTCAGTTGAGTTGCGGCGGCCTCACGAAGGAGGAGGAGGGAAGGCCGCCGCAGGGCACATCGTCAGATCACTTCGATACTTTCACCACCGTCACCGATCGCGGCGGCAGGGCGATCGTCACGCCGCTCGCGGACGCCTTGCCGCTGATCGCCCTGGGCGCGACGAGCGAAGGCGCGTCAAAGGTGTTCACGCTGTCGACCCTGGGCGCGGTCAGGACATCGCCGCTCGCGCTGCGGAAGCCGGGGATCGTCACGCTCGTGCCCGCGTCGGGATCGACGTTGACCAGCGAGACCCAGACCTGTCCGCTCTTGTCCTTCGCCGCGATGGCATCGACGCGCGGCAGCTTGCGCTCGCCCACCGCCAGCTCGCCGGCGTCGAAACGCACCGGCGCAACCTGCGCGTCCTGGAACGGCACGTACATCCTGAACACGTGGTAGGTCGGCGTCAGCACCATCTTGCCGCCATCGGTCAGGATCATTGCCTGCAAAACGTTGATCATCTGCGCGATGTTGGCGATCTTCACCCGGTCGGCATGGCGCGCGAAGATGTTGAGGTTGAGCGCTGCAAGAATGCCGTCGCGCATCGAGTTCTGCTGCTGCAGGAAGCCCGGATTGCTTCCCGGCGTGGGCGAAAGCCACGCGCCCCATTCGTCCACCGCGATCAGCAGCTTCTTCTCGGGGTCGTACTTGTCCATGATCGCGCTCTGCCTGGCGAGCAGGCTGTCCATCTTCAGCGTCTCGCCGATCACGATCGCGTATTCGTCGTTGCCGAAGCCCGTCGCGGGCAGGTGCGGCGGCCAGCCGCCGGTGGTGTAGTTGTGCAGCGAGACGCCTTCGATGTCCCACGAATAGACGTGGGTGCTCCACGCCTTCATCACCTGCTCGGTATAGTCGAGCTTGTCGCCGTCCCAGCCGACCGCGATGCGCTTCATCTTGTCCTTTTCGCGCTGCGCCGGATTGAAGTTGCGGGTGAAGTTCGAAAAGCGCTTCATCTCCTCGACGTAGTGGTCGGCGCTCATCGCCCCGCCGCAACCCCAGTTCTCGTTGCCGAGGCCGAGGATCGGCACCTTCCATGGCGCCGGGTGGCCGTTGGCCGCGCGCTCTTTCGCCAGCGAGGTGTCCTTCTCGGCGGTGATGTATTCGATCCACTGCGCCGCTTCGGCCGCCGTGCCCGAACCGATGTTGACCGAGACATAGGCGTCCGCGCCGATCTGCTCGGCGAAGTCCATGAATTCGTGCGTGCCGAAGGCATTGGATTCGGGCACGCCGCCCCAGTTGCTGTTGACCTGCACCCGCCGCTTCTCGACCGGGCCGATGCCGTCGCGCCAGTGGTACTCGTCGGCAAAGCACCCGCCCGGCCAGCGCACGTTGGGCACCTTGAGCGCCTTGAGCGCGGTCACCACGTCGCTGCGGATGCCGCGCACGTTGGGGATGGGCGAATCCTTGCCGACCCAGACCCCGCCGTAGATCCCGGTGCCGAGGTGCTCGGCGAACTGGCCGAACACGTTGCGGTCGATCACCGGTCCGGGGCGCGCGGTGTCGATCGCGACGGTGACGGCGGGCTGCTGCGCCGCCGCCGGGGTCGCGAGGACCGCCAGGGTGGCGAGCAGCGCATGCTTGAGGGTCTTCATGTCGAGTGCTCTCCCGCGCGTGCTCAATGCCCGCCCCAGCCTTCCATCTGCTCGAGCTCCTTGCCCCTGGTCTCGGGCAGGAACGAGCGCACCAGCCAGAAGCTGACGAAGGCGCTCACAGTGTAGAGGACGTAGGTCTCGGCCAAGCCGAGGCCGCTCGCCATCGCCGGGAAGCTCTGCACAACGGCGTAGTTCGCGCCCCACTGGGCGAGGCCACAGACCGCCAGCGCCGAGCCGCGCAGCTGGTTGGGGAACATCTCGCCCAGCATGATCCACATGATCGGGCCCCAGCTCATGTTGAAGAACACCACGTAGATGTTCGCCGCGATCACCGCGATCAGGCCGAGCTGCTGGTCCATCTGCAGCGCGCCCGCCGCATCGAGCGTCCCTTGCGAGAAGGCCCAGCTCATCGCGCCGAGCGAGAGCGCCATGCCCGCCGAGCCGATCAGCAGCAGCGGCTTGCGGCCGATCCGGTCGACCAGCGCCATCGTCACGAAGATCGCCGCGATCGAGACGAGCCCGGAAATGATGTTGCGCTCTAGCGCCGCCTTTTCCGACACGCCGGCCAGCTTCCACAGCGTCTCGCCGTAGTAGAAGATCACGTTGATCCCGACGAACTGCTGGAACACCGCGATGATCAGGCCCGCCCAGACCACCGGGCGCAGCACGGTGCCCGGCGCCAGCACGTCGGCAAGGCGCGGCCGGTGGTCGCTCGCGAACGAGGCGCGGATCTCGTCGACCTTGCGCGCGGCGGCCGCCTCGCCGAACAGGCGGGCAAGCACGGCGCGCGCCTGCTCCTCGCGCCCGCTCGAGACGAGGTAGCGCGGGCTTTCGGGAATGAACTGCAGCGCGACGAGGAACACCACCGCCGGCACCGCCTGCGCAAGGTACATCCAGCGCCAGGCCGGCGTTCCGGCGAGCAGGCCGAGCGAATCCCCGGCTTCCTGCGCCAGCACGTAGTTGACCACGAAGGCGAGCGTCAGGCCGGTGATGATCATCACCTGCTGCACGCTCGTCAGCCGCCCGCGCACCTCGGCGGGCGCGACTTCGGAGATGTAGGCGGGCGAAAGGACGCTCGCCGCGCCCACCGCCATGCCGCCGAGGAAGCGGAACACCACGAACAGCGCGTGGTTGCCGGTCGTGCCCTGCACCAGCGCGCCGACCAGGAACAGCACGGCGGCGAGCACCATGATCCGCTTGCGGCCGAAGCGGTCGGCCATGCGCCCGGCAAGGAAGGCGCCCGCGGCGCATCCCATCAGCAGCGAACCCACGGTGAAGCCGAGGCCATTGTCGTCGAGCGCGAAGGCTGCCTTGAGCCCGGCCTGCGTCCCGTTCACCGCGCCGCTGTCGTATCCGAACAGCAGCCCGCCGATCGTCGCCACCGCCACGATCGCGGCGACCAGCGCCATGTTGACCCTATCCTGCTGCGCTGCAGCCATCCTGTCCTCTCCCCCATCGTCGGCCTGCCGTCTTGCGGCCTGGCCCGAATGCTGCCGACTTGCCGGTGAAGCACAAGCCGGCGCCGTTTATGATAGCGCTACCTTTGTATCGCCGCGCGGATTTCGCGCAAGCCTCAATTGCGCCGCGCCGCCGCTTATTTACAAACAGCGTTGCCAAGCACTCGCGGTGCGGTCAGGAACGCGGAACGGGAGCCCCTGCCTTATGTCCGAAGCCCGATCGCGTCGCCGACAGTCCGGTCGCCCCACCGTGAGCGACGTCGCCCGCCTTGCCGAGTGCTCGCCGATGACGGTCAGCCGCGTGATCAATGGCGGCGCCGGCGTGCGCGAGGAGACCCGGCTTGCCGTCGAGGCGGCGATCCGCACGCTCAACTATGCGCCCAACCGCGCCGCGCGCAGCCTCGCCGGCGCTTCGCAACTGCGCATCGCGCTGCTCTATTCGAACCCTTCGGCGGCCTATCTCAGCGAGCTGCTGATCGGCTGCATGGACGCCGCGACGCGGCTCGATGCGCACCTCATGGTCGAAAGCTTCGATCCCGAGCGCGACCAGGCGCGGACCATCGCCAAGCTGCTGGAGACCGCGATCGACGGCTTCCTGCTGCCGCCGCCGCTGTGCGACGATACCGCGCTGCTCACCCGCCTGCGCCGCGTCGGCGCGCACGCGGTGCTGATCGGCCCGGGCCAGGCCGAGGCGCACCACGGCGTGGTGATGATCGACGACTACCAGGCCGCCTACGACATGACGCGGCACATCCTCTCGCTCGGCCACGTCCGCGTCGGCTTCATCATCGGCAACCCGCAGCAGTCGGCGAGCGCGCTGCGGCTCGCCGGTTTCCGCGACGCCATGGCCGAGGCGGGCCATGCGGTCGATCCCGCGCTGATCGCGCAGGGGCAGTTCACCTACCGCTCGGGGCTCGACGCGGCGATGGCGCTGCTTGCGCTCGAGGCGCGTCCGACCGCGATCTTCGCCTCGAACGACGACATGGCCGCCGGCTGCGTCGCCGCGGCGCATCGCAACGATCTCGAAGTCCCGCGCGATCTCACCGTCTGCGGCTTCGACGACACCGCGCTCGCCTCGACGATCTGGCCCGAGATCACCACCATCCGCCAGCCGATCCGCCGCATGGCCGAGACCGGCCTCGAGCTGCTGGCGCAGGAAATCCGCGCCGACCGCAGCGAGGACGAGACCCGGCCCCCGCTCGTCACGCTCGACTACGAGCTGATCCGCCGCGAATCCGACGCAGCGCCCGCCGCGCAAGGGGTCAAGGCGCGCTGATCGCCAGCGCGAAGCCCGGCACCGGCAGCGCGCGTCCATCGAACAGGTTCACCACCGGGCTGTCCTGCCAGGCATAGCGAACCTGCACCGCCGTGCCCGCAGGATCGAGCACCACCGCATCGCCCTCGATCCGCGCGGTGGCAAAGCGGCACGCCCCGCCCGCATCGCACAGCTCGAAGCCGAGCGGCGCGGCGCCGCTCCAGGCGTGCAACCCGCCTTCGATCCCGCTGAAGCGCACGCGCACCGCGTCGTTGCCGTCGCGGCGGGCCTCGAGCGGCATCGGCAGCGCCTTGCCCTGCGCGCCCAGCGCCAGCCGCTCGCCGATCAGCAGCTTGTTGGCGGGATGGATGTCGGTCCGCTCGCCCGCGTCGATCGCGCTCACCAGCACGCCGCCCGGCTGCGCCGCCGCGACCTGGCGCTGCACGTCGCGCATCCACGCCCAGCCCGAAGCGACCGGCTTGTCCGAAGGCTCGCCGTAGTTCGCCAGTTGCACGATCCCGACTTTCAGCCCCTGCCCGAAGCGCGCGCGCCATCCGGCGATCAGCGCCTCCATCCGCCGGCGGTAGTCGGCGGTGTCGACGTCGCTTTCGCCCTGGTACCAGGCGACGCCCTCGAGCGCGAACGTGCCCAATGGCGCGATCATGCGGTTGTGCATCAGCCCGACGCCGGCATTGGCGTCCCACGGCGCGCGCGGCGGGTAGCTCGCGATCGGCGCGATGGCATAGCGCCAGCCTTCGCCCAGCGGCAGCCGCTCCCCGCCCGTGACCTGCCAGGCGAGGTGGTCGGCGGGGCTGGCAAAGCCGCCGTTGTCGAACGTGTTGGTCACCGCGACCATCACCTCGTTGACCCCGGCACGGAGCCATTCGGGCGGCACCGGGTAGGCGCGCTCCTCGTCCCAGCCGAAGGTGTTGCCCACCGCGTGGCCGTTGACGAAGGTCATGTCCATGTCGTCGAGCACGCCCAGCGCCAGCGTCGCGCCCGCCCTCGCCTGCGCCTCGGTCAGCGTGACCTGCCGTCGCAGCCACACCGTCCCGGTGGCCTTGGCCGCGAGCGGCGTGCCCTGCCAGGCGCGCCAGCCGGTCATTGCCGGCACCGCCTGCCAGTCGAGCGCATCGGGCCTGTCCCACGGCGTCGCGCCGCCGGCGCCCGCGCCGTACCAGGCCTGCCAGCGCGGCGCGAACTGGGTCACTGCCGCGCGCCGGTCGCGCGCGAACAGGGCGAGCAGCGCCATGTCGGCCGGCCCCGCGATCGCCGCGCCCGCCTGCGGATCGAGCCAGGGCGTCACTTTCGAGCCGCCCCAGCTCGCATGGATCGCGCCCACCGGCACGCCGCGCGCCTTGCGCAGCGCGCGCGCCATGAAATAGCAGGCGGCGGAAAACTCGGCGCTGCTCTCCGCGCTCGCCAGCGCCCACGCGGTCGGCCTGGCGAACTGGCGCTCGGGCAGATACGACAGCGCCTTGGGCACCTGCAGCAGCCGCAGGGCAGGATCGCCCGAGCGCGCGACCTCGATCGCGCCGTTGAGCGCGCGCGCCAGCGGAAACTCCATGTTCGACTGGCCCGAGCACAGCCAGACATCGCCGACCAGCAGGTCGGACGCCTGCGCGCGCGCGCCTGCGCTCGTCACCGTCAGCGCAACGCCCTGCGCCGAAGCGGCCCGCGCCGCGAAGCGCAGCGCGAAATGGCCCTCGCGGTCCGCCTTCGTGCGCGCCTGCTCGCTGCCGAGCACGCCCTCGACGCTCGCGCCCGGCGCGGCGCGGCCTTCGACCACGATCGGCCGGTCGCGCTGGATCACCGCATGGTCGCTCCAGACCGCGCCCAGTTCGAGCGCCGGCGTGGCAGCCGCGAGCCCCGGCAGCGCCAGCGCCGCCACGCCTGCCAGGAGCGCGGCAAGCTTCACGCGCCGACCTCCGCCAGCGCCGGCGCCACGCCCGGCACCTTCGCATCGAACGCGAAGAGGTCGCCCGCCATCGGCTGTGCGGCGAGCGCCGCCGCGTCGAGCCCCTTGCGCGCGGTCGTGACGTAGGCGCGGGTCAGGTCCGGCCCGCCGAAGGCGAGCTTGGTCACGTTGGCGACCGGCAGCGCGACCGTTTCGAGCAGCTCGCCATGCGGCGAATAGCGCGCGACGGCCCATCCGTTCCACAGGCCGGTCCATACGCAGCCTTCGGCGTCGCACACCGGACCGTCGGGATAGGCCTCGGGAAAATCGCGCGCGACGTCGGCGAAGAGCCGCAGCGGGCCGACCGACCCGTCCGCGGCGAGATCGGCCACGAGGATCGCCTTGCCCAGCGTATCGGTGAAGTAGATCCGCAGATCGTCGGGCGCGACCGCCGGACCGTTGGTGATGCAGATCGCATCGGGCCCGTGGGGGCCTATCGCGGCGCCGTGGGCGCGATAGAAGCGGCCGCTCGCGGCGCTCTCGCCATCGTCCATCGAGCCGAAGTAGACGCGCCCGCGGCTGTCGACGCAGGCGTCGTTGAGGCGATTGCCGGCAGGCTCGCCGGGAACCCTCGCAAGCGGCGTGCAACGGCCGAGCGCGGGATCGAACAGGTGCAGCCCGTCGCGCAGCCCGGCGAGCAGCAGGCCGTTGCGTGCCGGCAGCACCCAGTTGACCTGGTCGTGCACCGCGAAGGTCCGGTGCCGCCCGCTCGCCGGCTCGAACGCGTGGATCGCGGGCCGCTTGATGTCGGTGAACCACAGGCACGCGCGCGCACGGTCCCAGACCGGCCCCTCGCCGAGCGTGCAGCCCGCGGCGAGAACCTGCTCCGCCACCTGCCGCACCGCCGGTCCGGTCACCGCCAGCCTCCGTCCACCCAATATTCGTGCCCGGTGCAGAAGCGGGCCTCGTCCGAAGCCAGGAACAGCGCCATGGCGGCGATGTCGGCGGGCTGCAAGCGTCCCTTCAGGCATTGCGCGGCCACGATCTGCGCCTCGCCGTCGGGGGTGTACCAGCGCATCTGGCGCTCGGTCTGGACGTTGCCCGGGATGATCGTGTTGACGCGGATGTTGTACGGCCCGAGTTCGCGCGCGAGGCTGCGGGTCAGCCCTTCGACCCCGGCCTTGGCGACCTGGTAGAGCGCCAGGTCCTCCAGCCCGAGGTGCCACGAGATCGAGCCGAGGTTGAGGATCACCCCGCCGCCGTTCGCCTTCATCGCCGGCCAGGCCGCCTGCGAGGCGAAGAACTTGTGCTTGAGGTTCACCGCAAGGCGCTCGTCCCAGTAGCTCGGGGTGACCGCGTCGAGCGCGTGGCGGTCGTCGCTCGCGGCATTGTTGACCAGCACGTCGCAGCCGCCGAGCTGCGCGATCAGGTCGCCGATCGCCGCAGTCAGGCTGCTCGCCTGCGCCACGTCCTGCTCGCAGAAGCGGGGCGCGTGCGGCGCGTGCGCCAGCCGCGCGACGAGGTCGTGCGAGGGGGCTGCGAGAATGTCGACGAAGCCTACCTGCGCGCCCTGCAGCGCGAACGCCTCGACGATGCCCTCGCCGATCCCGGTCGCTCCGCCGGTAACGATCACCCGCTTGTCGCGCAGGCTGGGAAAGCGCGCGGTGATGACCGAGGCCACCGCCGCCGCCTGGAAGCCACCGGAATCGGCGGGCGTGTCGGATCCGGTGCCCTGCACCCGTGGCAGCGCCATCGTCAGATCCTTTCGACCAGGCCGCGGGCGGCGAGGTTGCGGACGAACTCGCCGATCCCCACGGTCCACTTGGGCGCATCGCGCGAGGTGGTGACGCGATTGGCGAGGGTGCCGAGGCGCGTCGAACGGATCGTCACCAGGTCGCCCTCCTTGTGGGTGAAGCCGCGCCCCGGCTCGTCGCGGTCCTGCGTCGGCGCGAACAGCGTGCCGCAGAACAGCACGAAGCCGTCGGGGTAGCTGTGTTCGCTCAGCGTCTGGGCGACGAGGTCGAGCGGGTCGCGGCTGATCTCGGTCATGCGGTTGGCGCCCTCGAGCCGGAAGTTGTCCTCGCCCTCGACCACCAGGTCGACATCGGCGTGGCGCACGTCGTCGATGCCGAAGGTGTCGTCGAACAGGCGGATGAACGGCCCCACCGCGCACGAGGCGGTGTTGTCCTTGGCCTTCGACAGCAGCAGCGCCGAGCGCCCTTCGAAGTCGCGCAGGTTGACGTCGTTGCCCAGCGTCGCGCCGACCACTTCGCCGGCGGGATCGACCACCAGCACCACTTCGGGCTCGGGATTGTTCCAGCTCGAATCCGAGCGCACCCCGATCGGCGCGCCGTGGCCGACCGTCGAGAGCACCGGCGACTTCGAGAACACCTCGGCATCCGGCCCGATCGCGACTTCGAGGTACTGCGACCACATGCCTTGCGCGATCAGCGCCTCCTTCAGCGCCATCGCCTCGGCGCTGCCGGGGACCACCGCGCGGATACCCGAACCGATCGTCGCTTCGAGCCCGCTGCGGATTTCCGCGGCCACCGCGCTGTCGCCCCGCGCGCGCTCCTCGATCACGCGCTCGATAGCGCTAACGGCAAACGTTACCCCGCAGGCTTTGACGCACTGCAGGTCGATCGGCGAGAGCAGGCTCCAGCCGTCGGGAAGGCCCGCCTCGACAGGCCCCATGTCGACTCCGTGGGCGTTCCACTGCCGCCGCGCGATGAGGCCGGCGACGGTGCTGGCCGACGATGTCATGTCCAGAATTCGGCCATCGCGCAGAACCAGCACGCAAGGCCCCTGCGGACTTTGCGCACGCGCGACGAACACTCCGTCGAGATAGTCGTGCGGAAGACAAGCCGTAAGGCTCACACCCATCAATCCTTCCCCCAGCCTTACTCTTGATAGCGCTACCTTATGGTTATGTAGCGCAAAGATCAAGTGCGCGCAGGCTGCCGCCGCGGGTGAATTGCGGTTCCCGCAGACCCCGCAAGGCGCCGCCCCTCATCCTCCCCTGCAAGGGGAGGGGAACCACCCGCAGGGTGGTGGAGGGGTATCTGCCCCGCGCCAGCCCTAGAAGAACAAGGACGATCCTTCGACAAGCTCAGGAACGGGGAAGGAAGTGCGGGCGGGAACTCCGCAGCCCTGAGCCTGTCGAAGGGCCGCCCTTCCTTTCCGGTCGCGTGGGAAAGAGGTTCTCGCAGAGCTCGCAGAGCCCGCAGAGTTTACGCAGAGACGCGGAAAAAGCGCGCCCGTCATCCTCCCCCGCAAGGGGAGGGGACCACCCGCAGAGTGGTGGAGGGGTGCCGCGCAGCGCCAACCCCCGAAGAAGATGGACGATCCTTCGACAAGCTCAGGATGGACGGAGTTGGCAGGCCAGCCTTTGCCCCGAGCCGCTCTGGATGGACGGGATAGGCACACCAACGCCAGCCCCAAACCCGCCCGCCCTGAGCCTGTCGAAGGGCCGCCCTTCCTTCAGCGCAACCCCCGAAGTCCCCCGCACCCTCACCCCAGCCGCAAGGCCAAAGCCGGAAGACGTCCCGGGAGCGCGAGGGGCCATGCCCCTCGCCCCTATACTCTCTTCCTTCTCTGCGCTCTCTGCGATCCCTGCGCGAAACCAACCCTCCCCAACCCATCTTGACATGACTAACCATATAGGTTATACGCCAACCCACGGACCGGGAGCGGCATGGCCGGCTTGCTCTTCGCTCCTTCGGGGTCAGCCGAAAGGTCACACCCCGACGCGACCGGCGCGGGTCGGCGCTGCGGGAAGTCGCTGGTGTTCCTCGGAAAGAGCCAGCGGCGAGCGAGGGCGTAAAGCCCCAAGTCCCTCAGGGCATACCCAGCCAGTGCAACGGACGGGCGGATGTGGTGCGGTGGTCCAGCCGCGTGGCAGCGCTCCCATGAAGTCCGGTTCCGGTCCGGCCTGGCCCCCTCGCGCGGCCCTGCTTATCCCGGAACTTATCCTTAGGGACTCGCTACGGACCCGATGCGGCACGCGAGCCGTCGCAAGGGATACGAGCCCCCCGTCCGACCAAGGCCGCGCCGTGCGGGAAGCAACGCCCCCGCCGGCCACTCGCCAGAGCGTTCACCGCCCTCCTTCGCGCAGCGCCAGGCAATGGCGCCCGCGCCGGTCGCGCAGGTTCGTTCCGTTTCCCCAAGGCGCAAAGGTCCGGGTTCGCCGCCGGATGGTTTGGTGTGTGCCGTGCAGGCGCCAAACCCGTGCGCGCCTTCCGAAGGCCGCCGCGCGGACGATCGCTTTCGCTTGTCGGAAGAGTTGGAGGCCCGAGCCGGAATCGAACCGGCGTAAACGGATTTGCAGAGCGCCGGGGCGGCACTCCGACAGACACTAAGACTCTGAAATTGCGTAACTTTCTCGAATCCGTCGATGCGACGACGGGATCGATTGCCGCACCGAATCCCCCACCTTTCGGAGGCATCAGGGCCTCATGGAACGCCAAGGCAGATAGCGCCGCATCGGCCAAAGTTTTGTCGTCCACATGGGCGTAGCGCAGTGTGGTCTGGATGGTCTTGTGCCCCATCAGCTTTTGCAAGACCCGAATGTTCACGCCCGCTTGGACGGCACGGGTTGCGTAGGTGTGGCGACACGCATGGAACACGAAGGTCTTGTCGGACCTGAGGCCCATCTTGGTCCGCGCAGCCTCCCAAGCCCGGTAGACCTGAGGGTAGCTAGGCATGGTGCGGACCAAGGGCGCTAGGACCCGATAGAGGTCATCCGAGATTGGCACAGAGCGGGGAGAGCCGTTCTTTGTCTTCCACAGGTGGACCCAACGCGGCTGAACCTGATCGGGCTTGAGGCCGATTAGCTCCGACGCTCGCAAGCCGGTCCTGATAGCCACATAGACGACAGTGGCGATGGGACCCGGAAGCAACTCCATCAGCCGAGCTTCTTCCTCGTAGGAGAGCCAGCGAATGCGCCCCTCGTCTTCGTCGCGCCACTCTAGCTCTAGAGGGGGCGCGGTGCGGAAGTTGCGCTTCTTGCAGAACCGGAGGAACGCAGAGAGGCAGGACAGATAGCGGTTGATCGTTCCTGGGGTAATTCCCCGCGCCGATAGTGTCGCAAGCAAGTCGTCCGCCGCTACGGCGTCGAAGTCGTCCAATGGGAGCTTAGGGCCGACGATCCCGACAATGCGGTCCAGCTTGAGGAAGCTCTCAGCTTCCGTAGCCTGCCCGACCCAGAGGATACCCCTCGCCCGCTTCGCTGCCTCTCCGAACGACAGACAGGAAGGCTTAGGGGTCGGAGGGGAAGCGGCGGGGACCGGGGAAGGCGTTGCGGCCTCGCGTCCTTCGAGTTGGTCAAGGAACGTCAGCTCTAGACGTTTGGCGTCCGACAGGGAGGACGCACGGCCCCTCATGCGCTGTCCGTTGGCTTGGACTTCCACACGGTAGCGTCCGGTTGGCTGGCCGTTCTTCTTGTCGGGGTAGATGGGCATTGCACCACAAGTAAGGCTTGCCCGAAACCGCTGCAATGGTTCAGAGTGAATGCAGCCAAAGGAGAGTGCAGAGTGAGCGACAACCCGATAACGAACGTACTCAATATTCTGCGACTCCTTAAGCACAATCAGATGCCGAATCACAACACATATGACAACGTGCGGAATTGGTGTGGCGATCAGCTAACAGAGGGGGCGGTCCTAAGGCTATTCGCATACGCGCTAGACCAGTGCCAAATGGCGACAGAAGCTATATTCTATAGCTCTTTGAGCCAAGAAGCAAAAGATGGCCTACTGCAGACAGTCCAGTCACTTAGGTCCTGCTTTTCACCGCAATCTGCGCAATCCTCTATTTCAAGCCATCTACCCCAAATAGATTCTTCGATTTCATCGTTTGCCATCCTTGCTTCTGTTTACGGCGACCGGGGAACCACATCATCTAACAAAGACGTTACAGAATTATCTGAAGAGGTCCGGTCAGTTTATCGCAACTTCTCAGATGCCGATCCGCAAACCATACTGACCGAGATTGCAAAGCGTCACCTCAGTGTGCTTCTAACAACTCTGGACCATGTTGATGCGTTTGGCATCGATTCAGCGATGGCGGTCTATGCAGAACTCTTAGTTCGCCTAAAGACTGCCAGCCAATCTTCCGCGCCGGGAGAAGCAGAGAAGACGAAGGCCATTTGGCCTTCGATCCTGAAGTGGGGCGAGCGACTGTCGAAGATCGCTGAGGCTGTTGGAACCGGGAATAAGCTCTTAGAGAACGGTGGGGACCTTGCGCAGACACTGATCGGCTTTGGCAGCTAACCCGCGCCCTCTCACATCTAACAACAACAACGAGCAACGAGCCTTTAACGGCTTTTTGAAATCACCTGTCCACAGCGACCGGGGGAACCCGCCAGCGCCGGAAAGGGGACCCGGAGAGGACCCGCAATCCTCATCGGGGGACCCAACGAAACCTAGCGCCCTTCCGCCTGCCCCTCGCCTCCCCCTGCATCTTTGGTCACTGAGCCTGTCGGACATTTCGCGCTGCCCGCTGTGGCGCTGTCCGGGCATTCCGCCCTCTGCCCATCTTCGCTGTCGATGACTCAAAACTTCTAACCTTTGAGACATGCTGAAAGGAGGCGCAGGAATGTCTCACAACCTATATTGACATATTTTGCGACTACCTCATATTGCGCCCCATATCTTTAGAGACACAGGGGTTGTCTATGAGCCGTATCGCCTACTTCCGTTGCAGCACTTCCGACCAGAGCGTCGAAGCGCAGCGCCACGCCCTCGGGGGGACCTTCGACAAGGAGTTTGCGGACGAAGGCATTAGCGGCGCTACGCTCGCCAAGGATCGTCCCGGCTTTGCTGCACTCCTGTCCTACGTCCGTGAAGGCGATACCGTCTGCCTCTATGCCTTGGACCGCTTGGGGCGCGATGCACTGGACGTGCAGGCGACCGTGCGCTTCCTTCTGGACAAGGGCGTCATGCTAGACGTTCGCGGCCTTGGCATAATCGGTCGCGGCGCTGGTGAGATTGTGGTCGCTGTCCTTGCACAGATTGCAGACATGGAGCGCCAGCGGATCAAGGAGCGGTGTGACGCCGGGCGCGAAGCCGCGCGGGACGCTTTGAAGGCTACCGGCAAGACCCACAGGGGCAAAGCGAGCCTTGGTCGTCCTAAGGCTGCGGACGATCCTGCGGCGGTCGTCGCTTGGCGTCGAGACAACGGCAAAAGCATTCGGGAAACCTGCGAACACTTTGGGCTATCGAAGGCCACGGTTGCCCGGTATTGTTCACAGTTATGAGCCACGATCCAACCATCGAAGAAATACAACTGTATGACGGGATAACAAATCTGGCGAGCGTGTTGTGGACCGCCTCTGCGTCCGTGGAAGGATTAAGTACCAGTCCGAAGATGTTCTCCGTGATGCTGTTCAAGCGTCTATGGAGCAACCATCAAGGTTTTACGGTTCTTTGGAAAGAAGGACGGCAACTAGAAGCGGACATTATTCTTCGTTCCGCAGTCGAAGCTGCAATTTGCATCGCTGCCAATTTTAATTTGAAAGATGATTTCGTCACGCTCATGCGGCAGGATGCAATCTATACGGCGCTCGGACAAATTAAGATGCACCGGGATGATGGAGATTTTGATTTCGTCCGAATGGCGGAAAAAGGCCTGCGAGAAATGCGCTCTAAGCTGCCCGCAGAAAAGAAGGCGGCAAAGCTTGACTGGAAAGAACTAGCTAACGCTGGGGGTGTTCCACAACTGTACGGTTTCCATCGCCATCTTTCTGGGTTTTCGTCGCATGTCACGGGATTTTCAATTTTGCGAGATGTAGACAACGCGGCGCTTAGACCTCTACAGGAGGAAACAAAAAGCCTCGCCAGACGGACCCACCTTATGATGATGGCCGCCGCAACACTCCACGGAACAATGATACACTCTGGCATGATCGACCAGCTTGAGATTTGCAGGCTTAGTAGCGCGTTGACCCTTCGGCTGAATGATGTGACAGCAAAAGGCTTGGATAGTCCGCCATTGCAATAAGTCCCTGATCGTCGAACGTTTACTTCGACGCTAACCATCATTCTGCGTTGCCAAGGGAATCGACAGGACTCATACGCCCCCTGCATATCGCAATCAGTTTATACAGGGGACCACCTTGCAGCCTTCAGACTTCACGCTCGCTACCGAATCCAACGTCTCGATCTATGACATGGGCGATGGGGACCTTGTGCTTTCCCAGCGCAACGAAGTGACCGGCAAGACCGAACGGCTTGCCCTCAGTCTGGACGACCTTCGCGCTATCGTCACGACCCTTGAAGCCTCCCGCTACGGCCAGCCGAAAAACACAGATCGTCTAGCCGCCTGAAAGCGACAGGCCATTCTCGCCAATTTTCCTTAGTTATTTCAGTGCAGAACGAAGGGCGAAGGCTTCCGATGGGGTAAGGTGGCGGACAGCCTCTCGCCCTTCCGGAAGCCTCACTATTTACTGTGACTTTCGAGCCTCCTGCCTATCCCAAACCGACAGACCCAATCCATGACCACACAAGCCACGACAGACACAGGCCCGACCTATTCGGCTCAGGACCGCGAGGACATGAAGGCTGCGCCCTATGCGCCCCTTACCGCTCGTCCTTTGTCGAAGGCGGCTCAGGACCTGTGCGATGCGGTATTGGCGGAGGCGTTGGGCGCGATAGGCGAACGCCCTCTGAACAAGCGTAAGCTGGCCTTCGCAGCCCTTGTCCCCGACCTGATCGAACGGGACCCTCAGGACCGGGGAGGATGGGTGGGCAGACCCCTTAGCTCCAACTCCTTCAACGGTAGGGACATTGGCTACAAGCCCTTCGACAAGGTGTTCTGGGCGGCTGAAGGCCACGGCCTAATCGAAGTGGTCGTGGGGACCTCGCGCTTCGCCAAGTCCTCCTTCACCGACCGGGGATGGGTCCCAATGAAGGGGCAGGCAACTCGCTTCAGGGCAACAGACAGTCTCCGCCAGCGGTTCGCAGACGCAGGGATAACAAGGGATACCTGGAGCGAGCATTTCGCCCGCGTGGCCCCTGTACGCGCACCTCTCGCGCCCGCCGTGGTCCTCAGGGCTTCATCGGAGCGCAATGGCCGGGAGACGCTAAAAGGGCGCGATATGCCTCTCCCCAAGTCGGACCCTAAGTGCATCGAAGCTGTGGACCGAATGGAGAGGATCAACGCCTACCTAGCAGCGCAGACCTTCGCGCCGATGGAGTCTGTGCGCCTCCAACGAGTCTTCAACAGAGGGGACGCTCCGGACTTCGATTGGAACCAAGGGGGCAGGATTTCAGGTCCCCACACCAACATGAAGAAGAAGACCGAAAGACCCTTCATCACGATTAACGGGGAAGCCACGGTGGAGCTAGACTTTCGGTCCTGCCACCTGACGATCCTGTCGGGGCTAGGCCACCTTCCGGGCATTGAGCTTCCGGAAGACCCGTATGCAGTCGAAGGCATTCCCCGCGCCGTTGTGAAGGCTTGGGTCACTATGGCCCTGAGCTACGGAAGGCGACACACGCGCTGGCCCACGGAGGCGGTAACGGACATGGCGAAGGACGGTATCGACCTTCGGAAAGACTACCCGATAAGGAAGACCATAGATGCAATCCTGAAGGTCCTCCCCATCCTGCCTGAAGGAGACGAAGGGGTGGCTTTGGGTCTTGGTTGGGCAGACCTTCAATTCATCGAGAGCGAAATTATCCTGTCTGCAATGGAAACGCTGGCCTTCAAGCATGACGTTTCTTCGCTCCCGGTGCATGATTGCTTGATCGTACCTGATAAGGTTAAGGGTCTGGCGAAGGATGTCTTGCGGGATAGCTTCAAGGACAAGGTAGGGATTATCCCTGTTGTTGATTGATAGGGTTATTCTTTCTGTATCACCTTCAGGGACTACAGCAGGCGTATCGAGAGATATGACATAAGGTCTTCACTACCTCACCTACTAGGGGTGGGCGAGGGGTATAACTAATTACCTTTCCGCATATCCGGCACACGGAACGTCCGTCCCATCCCCAAAGCCTTACAAATTGATGTTTACGTTAACCTACCCGATCCCCGCATTTGCGAGCGTTCGCAATAAGGATCGGCGGAAATACGTGCATTGGACCTCAAGCTCATGCTGCGGGAGGCATTGCGCTTCTTAAGCGTCAAACACCGACCCGCCCGCGCAGCCCCTGCGGAGTCCACACAGCGCAAGGAAGACAAGACGAACCCATCGCCCATGCAAGTCCCCCTTCGCGCTGTGTGACTCCCCTAGGGCAATCTAGGCCCTATGCGGCCTGATCCTCTGCCTTCCATTCTCTGATCCAGCGGCATCCACAAGACGGGGTGACATTGAACCGGGAGGCAAGGTCTGTTCCTGTGCAGCCGTTGACCATCCAGTAGAGGCGAGCGGCTTCGTTCCGGTCGTCGTACCGCGTAGCGTTGGTGATACGCTTGTGGTCGGAACGCTCTACGGCCTATAAGGCGCGGCGCATACGGGTATGTAGGAAGCCCTCACGAGGCGTCCCGCCTACCGCCCTGCCCATGATTCGGAGAGGGTCATCTCGGCTCCGGAGGGACCCATTGCACCGATGGAATTGCGGTCACAAAATCACCCGCGCAACATTGTGTCCCCCACCAAATCCCCCACCTTAGGGGTTTTGATCGTTGTCGTTCGCGTAAGTTGTTGATTTTTCTGGAGGCCCGAGCCGGAATCGAACCGGCGTAAACGGATTTGCAGTCCGGTGCGTAACCACTCCGCCATCGGGCCTCGATGCGCATGAGCGTGGAAGGGGGCGGTTAGCCGAGCGCGCTCCTGCCCGCAACGGGATTCTTCACCTCATGCAACGCTGAAGCTCAGCTGGCGGCGATCGGGGTCGGCCCGGTCCAGCCGCACGGGCAGGACCTGGCCGGGCGCGGCGCCCGCGGCCTTGACCCGCGCGACCACCGGCAGGCCTTCGAGCTGGATCCGCGCGCTCGCCCCTTCGGCCTCGGTGACGACGGCGCGGAACACCTCGCCCTCGCGGCGGTGGAGCATGACCGTCTCGGCAAGGTCGACGACGGCGCGCTCGATCCGGCTCGCCACGGCGTCGGCGCGGGCCATGACCTCGGACAGCCGCTCGAACGCCGCGGCCACCGCCCCGGGCACCGCCTGCCCCCGCGCCAGCGCGAGCGCGGCGCGGATCACGTAGCGGTCGGCCAGCCGCCGCAGCGGCGCGGTGGCATGGACATAGGGCGCGGCGATCGCGGCGTGCCACGGCTCGGCCCCGGGGCGATAGGGGGCATAGCCGGCGCCGCTGCCGGCGCGCCGCACCGCGAGCATGAACGCCGCCTGCGCCGGGTCGGCGCCGTCGAGCCCGCGCTCGAAGTCCTCGAGGCCCTGCGCCTGGGGCCAGGCCAGGCCGAGCGCGTGCGCGCTCTGCCGCAGGCGGGCGACGGCCTTTTCGTCCGGGCCGGCCATGACCCGGAACAGTCCGGTGCGGTGCGCCAGCAGGGCGCGCGCGACGGCAAGATTGGTCGCCAGCGACAGCGCCGCGTTCGCGGTTTCGGACGCGAGCATCGGGCGGAACGACAGGGCGAAGCGCCCTTCGCCGAGGGCTTCGACCTCCTGCTGCGGCGGATCGACCCGCGCCGCTCCGCGCCGCGCCTCGGCCGCGCCGATCCGCGCGGCCAGTTCGGCGAAGGCGGCGGGCAGGTCGCCGGGCGCGACGGTGTCGTAGGCGAGCTTGGCGCGGCTGCGCACCAGCGCCCGCTCGACATCGTCGAGCGCGACCTCGCCCGCCGGATCGACGCGCACGGTGAAGACCACCGCCGGGCGCGGGCCGTCGGGCAGCAGGCTCGCCGCGCCTTCGGCCAGAACCGGCGGGTAGAGCCCCGCCTTGCCGTCGGGCAGGTAGAGCGTCTCGCCGCGGCGCCAGGCCTCGCCGTCGACCGCATCGCCGTCCTCGACGAACCAGGCGACGTCGGCGATGGCATAGCGCAGCAGCAGATCGGACCCGGCGGGCTCGATCGCGAAGGCCTGGTCGAGATCGGTCGAGCTTTCCGGGTCGAGCGTGACGAAAGGCACCGCGGTGCGGTCCACATGGTCGGCGGGGGCGCGGCGCGCCGCCTGTTCGGCGGCGGCGAGGACCTGCGGCGGGAACGAGGGCGGCACCGCGTATTCGCGGCGGATCGCCGCAAGCCCCGCGCCGAGGATGCCGCCCGGATCGTACAGCGCCTTCACCGGCGCCCCTCGCCCGCAAGACGGAGCGGTCGCAGCGCGGTCACGGGTCGACGAATTCGGGCGGGCGCCGCTCCATGCCGGCGCGCACCGCTTCCATCTGGTTCTTCGAGTACATCAGTTCCTGCTGCGCGAGGCTTTCGGCGACGAGGATCTGGTCGACGGTCATGTCGGGGGCGCGATTGCACAGCGACTTCGCGCCGCGCACCGCCGTGGGGCTCTTGCCGGCGATGTCGCGCGCGAGCGCGAAGGCCATGGCGAGCGGGTCTTCGGCGACGTGGGTGGCAAAGCCGAGCGCCTGCGCCTCGGCGCCGGTGAACTCGCGATGGGTGTAGATCAGCTCGCGCAGCAGGTCGTCGCGGACGTTGCCCTGCCACAGCGCGAAGCCTGCCATGTCGGGGACGAGGCCCCATTTGACTTCCATCACCGCCATCCGCGTGGCGGGGTGGACGATGCGGATGTCGGGGCCGCTCGCGACCTGCAGGCCGCCGCCGAAGGCGACGCCGTGGATCGCGGCGATCACCGGCATCGGCAGCTTGCGCCAGACCATCGCCGCCTGCTGCGGCCGGTTGGCGTTGCCGTGGGTGCGCGCGACCAGCGAATTGTCGCCGTCCCAGCGGCTGGTGTTGCCGAGGCTCGAAAGATCGAGCCCGGCGCAGAACGCCCGGCCCGCGCCCGAGAGCACCACCGCGCGCACGCCGCGCTCGGCGTGGAGGTGCTGGCCGGCGGCGACGATCGCCTCGAACATGGCGTCGTCGAGCGCGTTCATCTTGTCGGCGCGGTCGAGCAGCACGTGCGCGACGTGGTCCTCGACGGTGATCGAAACGCGATCATGGAAACGCATGGCAGACCTCTCCCGCTGATGGCTTTGCGCCACCGTCGCCGATCCCGACGCTTGCGTAAAGCAGGCAAGGTGGCCGGTCCGCAAAGCCAATGGCCTGCGGACCGATCCGGGCTCAGGCCGCCGAGGCGTTGACGCCCATGCTCTGCAGGTAGCGCTTGATGTTGCGCGCGGCCTGGCGCAGGCGCTGCTCGTTCTCGACCATGGCGATGCGCACGAAGCCCTCGCCGTCCTCGCCGTAGCCGACGCCCGGCGCGACCGCGACTTCGGCGTGGGTGAGGAGTTGCTTGGAGAACTCGAGGCTGCCGAGGTGGCGCAGCGCCGGGGGCAGCGGCGCCCAGGCGAACATCGAGGCCGGCGGGCTCGGGATCTCCCAGCCGGCGCGGCCGAAGGCCTCGACCATCACGTCGCGGCGCTTCTGGTAAAGCTCGCGGTTCTTGTCGACGATGTCCTGCGGGCCGTTGAGCGCGGCGCAGGCGGCCGCCTGGATCGGAGTGAAGGCGCCGTAGTCGAGGTAGGACTTCACCCGCTTGAGCGCGGCGATCAGCTTGCGGTTGCCGACCGCGAAGCCGACGCGCCAGCCGGCCATCGAGAAGGTCTTGGACATCGAGGTGAATTCGACCGCGACGTCCTTGGCGCCGGGCACTTCCAGGATCGAGCGGGTCGGCTTGCCGTCGAAGTAGAGCTCGGAATAGGCGAGGTCGGACAGCACCCAGACCTTGTTCTCGCGCGCCCAGGCGACCAGCCGCTCGTAGAAGGCGAGGTCGACGGTCTCGGCGGTGGGGTTCGAGGGGTAGTTGACGATCAGCACCGAGGGGCGCGGCACCGAATACTTCATCGCGCGGTCGAGCGAGTCCCAATAGCGATCGTCGGGCGTGGTCGGCACCGAACGGATCGTGGCGCCGGCGATGATGAAGCCGAAGGTGTGGATCGGGTAGCTGGGATTGGGCGCAAGCACGACGTCGCCCGGCGCGGTGATCGCGGTGGCGAGGCTGGCGAGGCCCTCCTTTGAGCCCATCGTCATCACCACTTCGGTTTCGGGATCGAGCTCCACGTTGAAGCGGCGGCCGTAGTAGCTGGCCTGCGCGCGGCGGATGCCGGGGATGCCCGACGAGGCCGAATAGCCGTGCGCGCTGGGCTTCTGCGCAACCTCGCACAGCTTGTCGATGATGTGCTGGGGCGGCGGAAGGTCCGGGTTGCCCATGCCGAGGTCGATGATATCCCGACCGGCGGCGCGTGCTGCGGCCCGCATGCCGTTGACTTCGGCGATGACGTAAGGCGGCAGGCGCTTCATGCGGTAGAATTCTTCGTCCACGACAGTGTACTCGTTTGGCGCGGCGGGATTGCCGCAAGCACGCCTTACGGCAATCGCCGGGCCAAGGAAACCTTGAGGGTAACAAGCGCGGCGAAGGCGTGTATGGTTCGCCGGACCAGGGCCGTGTCCGGCCGGCGACGTAACGGAAACAGCGACGATGACAGCGAACCCCGCCTCGCCCGCTCCAGGTTTCGACAGCGCCGTGGTCGAGGACCTTTTGCGCCAGCAGGGCGAGGCAATGCGCGCGCTGTTCGCCCCGCTGATGCCGACCGCGCAGAGCGAGGTCCCCGAGCCTGCGGACCTGCAGCGCTGGGCGATGTCGGCGGCCAAGCTGCAGAAGATGTGGCTCGACTTCGGGACCGAGCAGGCCGGCACGATCGAGCGGACGATCGCGCGACTCGGCGACAGCGAGCGCGTGACCGGGCTGTTCGACCAGTGGTTTGCCGCGGTGCCGCTGGCGGCGGCCGAGGTCCAGGCGAAGCTGTGGGACGACAGCATGGCGCTGTGGACCAAGGTGCTTTCGCAATATGCCGGCGGCAAGCCCAAGGAGGGCGCCGAGCTGCCGCGCAAGGACAAGCGCTTTGCCGATCCGCGCTGGCGCGAGCAGCCGGTCTTCGCGCTGCTCCACCAGACCTACCTGCTGCTCGCCGAGAAGATCAACGCGCTCGCCGCCGAGGCCGAGGGCCTGCCGGACGAGCGCAAGGCGCAGCTGCGATTCCTCACCCGGGTAGTGACCGACGCGCTGAGCCCGGCCAATTTCCCGCTGACCAACCCGGTGGTGATCGAGCGCACGCTCGAGACGAAGGGCGAGAACCTGGTCAAGGGGGTCGAGCACCTGCTCGCCGACGTGCGCAAGGGGCAGCTCACCCACACCGACCCCAACGCCTTCGAGCTCGGCCGCAACATCGCCGCCACGCCCGGCAAGGTCGTCCACGAGACGCCGCTGTTCCAGCTGATCCAGTACGCGCCGGCGACCGAGACGGTGCTCGAGACGCCGCTCGTCATCTTCCCGCCGTGGATCAACCGGTTCTACATCCTCGACCTCAACCCCGGCAACAGCTTCATCCGCTGGGCGGTGGAGCAGGGGCTCAGCGTGTTCGTGGTGTCGTGGAAGTCGGCCGACGCGAGCCTGGCCGACACCGTGTGGGACGACTACATCCGCGCGCAGATCGAGGCGGTCGACGTGGTCCGCGCCCGGCTCGAGGTGCCGAGCGTGCATACGATCGGCTATTGCGTCGCCGGGACCACGCTCGCGGCCACGCTCGCGATCCTCGCCCGGCGCGGAGAGGCCGAGCGCATCGCCTCGGCCACCTTCTTCACCGCGCAAGTCGATTTCGAGAAGGCCGGCGACCTCAAGACCTTCATCGACGAAGGCCAGCTCAAGCTGCTCGAAAGCCTCGCCACCGACGGCGTGCTCGACGGGCGCTACATGGCCGCGACCTTCAACATGCTGCGCGGGCCCGACCTGATCTGGAACTACGTGGTCAACAACTACCTGCTGGGGCAGGACTATCCGGCGTTCGACCTGCTCTACTGGAACGGCGACACGACCAACCTGCCGTTCAAGTGGCAGAAGGCCTATCTCGAGGATCTCTATCGCGACAACAAGCTGGTCGTGCCCGATGCGCTCGCCGCCGACGGCACGCCGATCGACCTGCGGCGCATTGCCACGCCCTGCTACATCCAGGCCGGGCGCGAGGACCACATCGCCCCGGCGGAAAGCGTGTGGAAGCTGACCCGCCACCTTGCCGGCCCGTGGAAGTTCGTGCTCGCCGGTTCGGGCCACATCGCGGGCGTCGTCAATCCGCCGGCCAGCGGAAAGTACCAGTACTGGCTGAACCCGGGCGATCCCGGGACGCTGGCCGAATTCGTCGCCGGCGCCAGCGAAACGCGCGGCAGCTGGTGGCCCGACTGGATCGCGTGGATCGTCGGCCAGGGCGAGCGTCGCATTGCGGCAACTGCTAAGCGCCACCCCGGAAACGCGGGCGACACGGTGCTGGAGGACGCCCCGGGGCGCTACGTGAAGAGCCGCTAATCGACTGAAACGGAAGTATTTCCGCCAGTCGCGTCCGAAATGGGCGCAAACCATTGTGCAATGCACAAACCGGACTTGACTTTGCCGCCCCCGCACCTATTTTGTGCAGTGCAGCAAAGACCGGATCGCTTCCTGTCGGCGCTGTCGATGCTGGAGGTGCAGGCGATGGCCGACGAGACCCCGGAAGACGCGACCCCGATCGTCAAGCAGGCCGCAGCGCCGCGCGACAAGGGGCGGGCGCCTGCTCCGATCGATCTCGACGCGCTGCCGCCGGTGCCTTCGATCAAGGACCCGAAGGCGGCGAGCAAGACGAGCCGCCGCCGCGTGCCGGCAAGGAAACCCGCCATGCCGACCGCCGCTGCGGACCCTCTCGCAGCGGTCGCGGCCGCGGCGGAGACCGAAGCGGCAGATCCGGTCGTGACGGCTGCGGCTGAACCGGCTGCGGCTGAATCGGCTTCAATCGAGACGGCCGCAACGCCGGAGGTCGCCCCTGTCGCAGCCGCCCGCGTGGTTCCGCCGGCGCCCGTCGCCCGGCCTGCATCGCAAAGCGTCAAGCCTGCCGCCGCTTCGCAGAAGACGGAGTCGCCGGCGCCCAGGAAGGAACAGACCAAGATGACCACCGCCACCGAATTCACCGACAAGTTCCAGTCCTCGTTCAAGGACGCCAGCGAGAAGGCCAAGGCCGCGTTCGGCGACATGGGCGCGTTCGCCAAGGGCAACGTCGAAGCCATGCTCGAATCGAGCAAGATCTTCGCCGCCGGCCTGCAGGAAATGGGCAAGGGCTACGTCGCGGAAAGCAAGACCGCGATGGAGAGCCTGACCGCCGAGTTCAAGGAACTGACCACGGTCAAGTCGCCGACCGAGTTCTTCGAGAAGCAGTCGGCGCTGCTGCGCAAGCAGTTCGACGCCGCGGTCGCCACCAGCTCGAAGAACAGCGAGGCCATGCTCAAGCTGGCCAACGAAGCGTTCCAGCCGATTTCGACCCGCGTCAGCCTCGCGGTCGAGAAGATGAAGCAGGCGGCCTGACACCAGATCGAGCAGCGCGTCCGTATCGGCGTACGCGCGCTGCTACCGGCCTGTGGACGACGGACCGGGAGGAAACGACCTCCCGGTCCGTTTGTCGTTCCGCAAGGACTTTGCTTCAGGTCGGCGCAGCCCCCCTTGTACCGGGCGGCGTGCGATGCGATATTTGCGACCGTACCATGTCAGAACTCGAACCGAACCTTCTCGCCGTGCTGTCGACGGCTGGCGCCACCCGCGCGAGCGAGGACGATTCGCCGGGCGGCCCGGGCGGCGGCGACCTGGTCGGCATCGCCACCAAGACCCGCGCCAAGCCGAAGAAGCCCAGCATGTTCAAGGTGCTGATGCTCAACGACGACTACACCCCGATGGAATTCGTGGTGATGGTGCTCAAGCGCTTCTTCCACATGGACCTCGAACAGGCCACGCGGGTGATGCTCCACGTCCACCAGAAGGGCGTCGGCGTCTGCGGGATCTTCCCCTACGAGATCGCCGAGACGAAGGTGAACCAGGTGATGGACTTCGCGCGCCAGAACCAGCACCCGCTGCAGTGCACGCTCGAAAAAGCCTGAACACCCACCTTCCAGATATCAGGCCCGGTAGCGATGCTCGACCATCTCGCGCGCGGTTGCGCGCAGCAGCGCGGCGACGATCGCCAGGCTGAGCGCCGCAGCGCCGCGCGAATAGGCGCCGACCCCGCCCGGAAGCACGACCTGGGCGAGATGCGTCCCGTCGCCGAGCCGCGCGAAGGTGTAGGTGCCGTCGGCCGGAAGCAGCGCCAGCGCGGCGCTTTCGTAGGCGCCCGAATCGGCGAGCAGCCCGATCCACATGACCTCGGGCGCGGTCCTGGCAGCGGTGCCGCCGGAGCCTTCCGCCGCGTCTTCGCGGAACAGGTGGAGGACCTGGGCAAGGCCCCAGCCCTGCCGCTCGAAGGGCAGGGCCTCGCACTTGTCGGCAAGCAGGTCGAGATCGACCGGCTGCGCGGCGAGCCGGGCGCGAAGAAGGTTGCGCCAGCTGCGCTGGCTCTTGATGCGGGCATCGATGGACACAGGTTTCCCCTGCATGAGTGCGACCTCGGGAACCGGATTGCGCGCGGCGTGTTTTCGGCTCGCGCGCAGGCCCCCATGGGCCTACGCCCTATACTAACGTTCTGTGCAGTCAATAACTATAGTTAAATTTTAACCCGGGGATGCCGCGCGGCTCTGGTTTTTGCGCCTTCCGCCGAACGCACGGACAAGCTAGTCCACCCGCTTCCACCGGCGCGGTGCCGCGCGAAAACGAGAGCCTACGAAGCGCCCGTGACGTTCCTCACTGCCACCGACAAGTACATCGCCCGGCTGGTGATCGTGCCGATGCTGGCGGTGTTCGTCATCGCCGCCTCGCTGCTCGTGCTCGACAAGATGCTCAAGCTGTTCGACTTCGTCGCAACGCAGGGCGGGCCGGTCACGGTGGTGTTCAAGATGCTGGCGAACCTGCTGCCCGAATACGCCAGCCTCGCCATCCCGCTCGGCCTGATGCTGGGCATCCTGTTCGCCTTCCGCAAGCTCGCGACCTCGTCCGAGCTTGACGTGATGCGCGCGGTGGGCCTGTCGTATACGCGGCTGCTGCGGGTGCCCTACCTGTTCGCGCTGGCGCTCGCCGCGCTCAACCTGCTGATCGTGAGCTATCTTCAGCCGCTGTCGCGCTATTACTACGAGCAACTGAACTACGAGCTGCGTTCGGGCGCGCTCGGCGCCTCGATCAAGGTCGGCGAGTTCAACGCGCTTCAGGACCGCACCGCGCTGCGCGTCGAATCGAGCCGCGACGAGGGCCGCGACCTGCAGGGCATCTTCGCCCGGATTTCGACCGACGAGGGCCAGGTGCTGGTGATCTCGGCGCGCGAGGGGCAGTTCTTCGCCAACCGCGAGAACCCCGATACGGTGATCCTGCGCCTGACCGACGGGCAGATCGTGCAGGACGGCCCCGGCGTTCCCAGCCCGCGCGTGCTGACCTTCGCCAGCCACGACCTGCCGATCGACCTGCCCAAGATCGAGCAGTTCCGCCAGCGCGGCGACAAGGAGCGCGAATATTTCCTGCCCGAGCTGCTGCGGATGGGCTGGTCGTCGGAATCGAGCGCGCTGGCCCGTGCGCAGAGCCGGGCGAGCTTCAACTATCGCATCACCGAGGTGGTGATGATGTTCCTGCTGCCGCTGCTGGCGGTGGCGCTGGCGATCCCACCCAAGCGTTCGAGCTCGGCGCTGGGGGTGTTCCTTTCGATCGTGATGGTCGTCGCCTACCACAAGGTCAACCAGTACGGGCAGGACGTGTCGAGCCTGGGCAAGATCGACCCGACGCTGGCGCTGTGGGGCCCGTTCGCGCTGTTTGCCGCGCTGATCGTGTGGATGTACTGGCGCATTGCCTATGTCCCCGGCGGGCAGCCGATCGGCGCGCTCGAAACCGGCTTCGCCAAGATCGCCAAGCGGCTGGGCAAGCTCTTCGCACCGCGCCACGGCCGGCCGCAGGAGCAGGCCGAAGCGGGAGAGACCGGTGCAGCTTGAGTTCTTCCCCTCGCGCACGGTGACGCTCTACATCGCGCGGATGTTCGCGACGCGGATCGTCGCGGTGCTGCTGATGCTGGTGCTGGTGCTGCAGATGCTCGACCTGCTGAGCGAAAGCGGCGACATCCTTGCCGCGCCGGGCAACGGTCAGGCCCAGCTGCTGACCTATGTCAGCCTGCGCATGCCGCAGCTGATCAGCCGCTTCCTGCCCTATTCGGTGCTGCTTTCCACGATCATCACGCTGATGACGCTCAACCAGAACAGCGAAGTGGTGGCGATGAAGGCGGCGGGGCTGTCGGCGCACCAGATCCTCGCCCCGCTGTTCCTCGTCGCCGCGGGCGTCTCGCTCGTCACCTTCGGCTTCAACGAACGCGTGGTGACCCGCGCCAACGCCACGCTCAAGGCATGGCAGGCGGTCAAGTACGGCCCGATCCCGCGCGACGGCGACGTCAAGTCCAACGTCTGGCTGCAGGACGGCGCGAACATCCTCTTCGCCAAGACGGTCGAGGGCCGGGGCGATGCGACGCGGATGGTCGAGGTGAGCTGGTACCGGCGCGATCCCACCGGCATGGTGACCGAGATCGTCCGCGCCCCGCGCGCGAGCTATGCCCGGCCCGGCTGGCGCTTCGCCGATCCGGTGTCGTTCGACGTGCAGAGCGCGCGGCGCACCCGGCTGGCGCAGGACCGCGTGCTCGCCCGCCTCGTCGAGCCTTCGCAGATCATCCTGCGCAAGACCGACGCCGACGCGGAATCGGTGTTCGCGCTGACCGATTCGATCGCGGCGATCCGCGACGCGGGCTATCGCACCAGCGAGCTCGAGGGGAAGTGGTGGCACAAGCTCTCGGGCCCGCTCTCGGCGCTGCTGATGCCGCTGCTCGGCGCCGTCGCGGCCTTCGGGCTGGCGCGGTCCGGCCAGCTGTTCGTGCGCGCGGTGATCGGGATGGCGCTGGGCTTTGCCTACTTCGTCGTCGACAATGCGGCCCTGGCGATGGGCAACTTCGGGGGCTACCCGCCGATGCTCGCGGCCTGGGCGCCGTTCCTGCTGTTCCTGCTGATCGGCGAGACGGTGCTGGTCCGCACCGAGGAATGACCGCTCAGCCGCGCCGCCCCATCGAGCTGCGCGCAAGCCGGGCGATCATCGGCAGAAGACCGGGATAGTTGGCTCCGTCGTAGGTCGTTCCGGCGCCGAATTCGGCGCGCAGCCGGCGGTGGCATTCGCCCAGCGCATGATAGGGCATCGACGGCAGCAGGTGGTGCAGCGCGTGATAGCGCAGGCCGACCGGCGCCCAGACCGCGGTGAGCACCGCCGGCGGCGGCACGTTCACCGAATCGAGGTACTGCCCGGTGACCGACATCACCTCGCCCTCGTTCTCCCACAAGTGCGCGACGAGCGTGCGGATCTGGTTGAGCAGCGCGGTCGCCGACAGCACCGCGACGGCGATCGCCAGCGGGCGCCAGCCATGCGTGGCCGACCAGCCGAGCACGAACCAGGCCCAGGCGCTCGCGCCCAGCTCCTGCCAGAACACCATCCGCGCGAAATCGCCCTCGGGCTTGCGGCGGCGGTACTGCGGATTGATCGACAGCGACGAGGCGCGCTCCCACACCAGCGTGCGCAGCGGCGGGACCAGCGCGCCGAGCGGGACGAGGATCGCCGAGCGGATCAGCAGGCCGATCGGCAGCAGCAGCGCGGTCAGCGCGAAGACCGGCAAGGTCCACGGCTTCATCAGCGCGAGCGGCAGGTATTCGGGATCCTCGACCGTGCCATAGCGCGTGCGCGCGTGGTGCAGCGTGTGGACGCCTTCGTACATGAACGAGGGAATCAGCACCGGGATGCCGACCAGCAGGTTCCAGCCGAAGCGGAAGCCGGGCAGCGCGTCGCGGTGGATATGGGTCAGCTCGTGGATGAACAGCAGCGCGCGGTAGAGCGCCACCGCCGACAGCGCGCCGAGCAGCACCGCGACCAGCGGCTGCGTGGCGACGATCGCGCCGTAGAGCGCGAGGTAGCCGATCGCGGCCGAGGCGAGCATGTCGGGCCAGTAGATCTCGGGCCGCGCGCGGGCGATGTCGCGCGTGAGGTCGACCGCTGCGCGCAGCATGGCCTTGTCCTCGGGCATGCCGGCAAGGTTGCGCTTCGACGCCGTGGGCGCCGGCGCGGTTGCAACGAGGTCGAGGGAATCGGTGGCAATCATCGTTCTGCTTCCAGTCTGACCCGGTGCGCGAAGCGTCCGGCCCATGCGGCACGCCGGACGAAAGTGGGGGTGCGGCTTGACAAGGCAGCGCACCCGGTCGCACTTCGCCGTCGACCCGCCCCCTAAAATCAAACAAAGGCAAGATCGTGGCACAGGCCGAAGTAGTGATCACCCCCGTGGCCGGCAAGGCCGACCGGCAGGCCTTCGTGGACCTCGCCTACCGGCTGGGCGCCGGCGATCCCGCCTGGGTGCCGCCGCTGCGGATGGAGGCGCTCGAACTGGTCACGCCGGGCAAGAACCCGTTCTTCGACCACGCCGACGTCGAGCTGTTCCTGGCGCGCCGCGGCGGGACGGTCGTCGGCCGCATTTCGGCGCACATCGACCATCTCGCCACCGCGATGGACCCGGCGCAGGGAATGGGCCCGGGCACCGGCAACTGGGGCCTGCTCGAAGCCGAGGACGAAGCCGTCGCACAGGCGCTGATCGCGCGCGCCGAAGCCTGGCTGCGCGACAAGGGCATGACCCGCGTGCTGGCGCCGCTGTCGATGTCGATCTGGGAGGAGCCGGGCCAGCTGACCAAGGGCTTCGACCAGTCGCCGACGGTGATGATGGGCCACCAGCCCAAGCGCTACGACGACTACATCAAGGCCGCAGGCTATGCGCCGGCCAAGACGCTCAAGACCTACGAGCTCGACATCACGCGCGAGTTCCCGCCGCTGATCCAGCGGATCATCGCCTCGGGCGAGAAGAACGCCAAGATCCGCATCCGCAACGTCGACCGCAGCAGGTTCGACGAGGAAGCGGCGCTGATCCTCGACATCCTCAACGATGCCTGGTCGGACAACTGGGGCTTCGTGCCCTTCACCGACCGCGAGATCGCCTACGCCGGCAAGAAGTTCAAGCCGATCGTGCGCGAGGACCTGATCATGGTCGCCGAGTACGAGGGCGAGCCGGTGGCGTTCATGATGACGCTGCCCGATCTCAACGAGGCGCTCAAGCCGATGGGCGGCAAGCTGTTACCGTTCAACTGGGCCAAGCTGCTGCTGTGGCTGCGCAATCCCCGCCCCCGCACGATGCGCGTGCCGCTGATGGGCGTGCGCAAGAAGCTCCAGGCCTCGCGGCTCGCCAGCCAGCTCGCCTTCATGATGATCGAATACATTCGCCGCAATTCGGTGACGCGCTACGGCTCGACCCGCGGCGAGATCGGCTGGATCCTCGAGGACAACCAGGGGATGGTGGCGATCGCCGACGCGATCGACAGCCACGTCAACAAGGAATACGAAATCTACGGAAAGTCGCTGGCGGACTGAACGGCCGCCCGGGAACGCGCCCGGCCCGCCCGCCGTTCGCTGTCGAGGCGAGCAGCGGTATCGCCGCACAGGGCAAGGGATCAAGGACGATGGCGAGCAGGCGGGCAGCGGGCGACGGTCGGATTTCGCTCGGCCGCGCGCTTATCGTCGAGGACGACGCGCTGGTCGCGCTCGACCTTGCCGAAGCGCTGCGCGATGCGGGCGCCGACCAGGTCGTGGTCTGCGGCTCGATCACCGCGGCACTGGCCGAGCTTGAAAAGATCTGCCCCGACGTGCTCGTGCTCGACGTCCGGCTGGCCGATCGCGACGACGGCTGGTCGCTCGCCGAGCTGGCGATCCAGCTCAACCCCGCGCCGCCGCTGATCGTGTTCTCGACCGGCACGCCCGACAGCATCCCCGCCGATACCGCGGCGCTCGGCCACGTGCTCGCCAAGCCCTTTCCGCCGGCCGCGCTGGTCCGGCTGGTCAGCGAGAACCGCGCGCCATCCGGCCTGCTTGCGCGCCTGCGCGGTAATCCCCGCTAAGCCAGGCCCCGCTAAGCCAGGCCCCGCTAAGCCAGGCCCCGCCAAGCCAAGCCGCGCCGAGTGGGCGCGCGGGCGGCGTTAAGCGCCGGCGAAGCATCTGCGGTACAAAAAAAGGCCTCCGCTGGCTGATGCCGGCGGAGGCCTTTCGGGATCGTATCACCAGCCGCTTGGACGGGAGGGGGGGTCTCGGCGGTGACATGCCCTTAACGGGGGTCGAAAAGTTTGGTTCCGCGTGTCGTTCGATTTTGGAGATTTTTTGCAGCCGGTCAGATGTAGGGCCGCGGAATGTAGGGATCGCCGTCCATCTGCGCGAACGAACGGGCCGCCTCGATGTCGGGCACCGCGATCGTCGAGAGGGTCCAGTCGACCAGCCCCTTGCGCCGCAGGGACTGGAGCGACCGGTTGGTGTGGACCAGCGAAAGGCCGAGCATGTCGGCGATCTGGCTCTGCGTGACGGTCAGGCGAAGCACGCCCTCGCGGACCACGCCGGTCGCCACGCCGCGCTGGACGAGGAACACCGCGAGATAGGCCAGCCGCTCCTGCGCGTTGCGCTGGCCCAGCGAGACCAGGTGATCCTCGAGCGCGGCCTCCTCGCGCGCGGCCATCCAGGTGAGGTCGAACGACAGCTTGGGGTGGCTCACCGCGAGATCGAAGAAGCGGTCGCGCGGGAACGCGCAGAGCCGCGCCTCGGTCATCGCCTCGACGCTGTGGGTCAGCTCGGCGTCGAATGCCGCCTGCAGGCCGACGAGATCGCCCGGGAACAGGAAGTTGACGATCTGGCGGCGCCCGTCCTCGAGCAGGCGATAGCGGATCAGCACGCCCTCGAGCAGGGTATAGAGCCGCGTCGCGCGCCCGCCCTGGCGCAGTACCTGCTCGCCGCGAGCGAAGCGAACCTCGCTCGACTTGAAGCTCTCGATCCACGCCCGCTGGCCCTCGTCGGGCGGCGCCAGCCCGCGCCGGCCGACGAGCGGGCATTGCCGGCAGGGAACACGGTCGCCCGATCCCGGCTGCTGCGGCGCTGCCCCATCGGGAAGCACGGCCGCCTGCGCGAAGGGCCGGGTGGTCTTGGCATTGTCGGAATCGGCCATCGTCTCATCCTGTGGACCGGGCGCAAGGTGCCTGCTGGAACGGGGCGGGCTTGTCGCCGCCGGGCGCCGCGCGCCATGTCAAATGACACGGACCGTTCGCCGGTTCCCCGGTACGCCCCCGTCGCGTTACGCAGGGAGATATCGATGCCGAGGTCGCAAGCGGGCGAGCACAAGGGCCCGCCCCGGGGCCTCCAGCAGGTCCTCGTCGTCGAGGAGAGCCTGCTCGTCGCGATGGAGATCGAGGAGGAGCTGACCGCGCGCGGCTTTGCCGTGCAGCTGGCCGGCAGCCTCGGGGCCGCCGACGAGCGGATCCGCAACGGACTGTTCGCCGCTGCCCTGCTCGATTGCCATCTTCCTGACGGCCATGCGCTGGACATCGCGCTGCGCCTGTCGGAACGAGGGTGCCCGGTGGCGATCGTCAGCGGCGCCGCGGTCGATGCCCTGCCCGCCGGCTTCGAGCTGTTCCCGCGCTTCCAGAAGCCCGTCCCGGCGCGCAGTCTGGCGCAGTGGGTGATCGACGTGGTGCAGCCGGGCCCCGCCCCGGCTCCTTCCGCCGCCCCGTTCCCCCAGCCGTGACGCCCGCGCCTTTCGGAGCCCTGTTCCTGGCCCGTGACGCTGGTTCGGGAACCTTTTTGCGGATAAGGGCGTTGCGGCCAGCATCGAGTATCCGGGAAGGGGTATCAATGTCACTGGGTGCCAAAGTCGCCGCCAATCTGCCGTATCTTCGTCGTTACGCCCGCGCCCTGACCGGCAGCCAGGCGACCGGCGATGCCTTCGTTCGCGCCACGCTCGAGGCGGCGCTCGCCGACGATGCGCTGCGCTCGCAGATCGGCGAAGGCCGCGTGGCGCTGTACCGCGCCTTCAACGCGGTGTGGTCGAGCGCGTTCGTCGACACCAATGACTATTCGGGCTCCGATGGCGCCGGGCTGCACGAAGCGGCGGCGCAGGAGCGCCTCTCGCACATCACGCCGCTCAATCGCCAGGCGCTGCTGCTGACCACGCTCGAGGACTTCTCGATCGATGAAGCCGCGACGATCATGGGCCGCAGCGAGGACGAGGTCGAAGACCTGGTCCAGGAAGCGATCGAGGAGATCGACCGCGAAAGCGCGACCTCGGTGCTGATCATCGAGGACGAGCCGCTGATCTCGATGCAGCTCGAGGACCTGGTGCGCTCGCTCGGCCACGACGTCTGCGGCATGGCCGCGACGCGGACCCAGGCGCGCGACATCGTGGCCCAGGAAACGCCGGGCCTGGTGCTGGCCGACATCCAGCTCGCCGACGGCAGTTCGGGGCTCGACGCGGTCGACGACATCCTGAAGATCGGCGACGTGCCGGTGATCTTCATCACCGCCTATCCCGAGCGCCTGCTGACCGGCGATCGCCCGGAGCCGACCTACCTGATCACCAAGCCGTTCCAGGAATCGACCGTTCGCGCGGCGATCAGCCAGGCGCTGTTCTTCGGTTCGAGCCGCCCGCTCGCCTGAGCTGCACCGCCATGCAAACCGAAAAGGCCGCAGCCCGCTCGCCGGGTTGCGGCCTTTCTCGTTGACGGGGCCGTTTCCCTCCCGGCTCAGGGGCGGCGGCCCTCGCGGATCGCGAAGTCGCCGCGGCGGCGCACCGGGATCACCAGCGAGCAGCGCACGCCTTCGCGCTCGAACAGCAGCTCGACCGGGTTGCGCAGTTCGTGGGCGACGATCTTCTCGATCAGGTCGGTGCCGAAGCCGCGCTTGCGCCGCGCCGCGGTATCGAGCGGCGGGCCGCCGCGCTCGCGCCAGTCGATCCGCGCGCGATCCTCGCCGAGCAGCTCCCAGCGCACGTCGACCCGTCCCTCGGGGGTGCTGAGCGCCCCGTACTTGGCCGCATTGGTGGCGAGTTCGTGGATGGCGAGGCCGAGCGAGAGCGCATCGTTGGGGGCGAGTTCGACGTCGGGCCCCGCCATCGCGACATGCGCCTCGACGCCCTGCGCATAGGGCGCAAGCTCGGCCTCGAGCACCATGCGCACCGGCGTGGTCCCCCACTCCGACTGAGTGAGCAGGTCGTGCGTCGCCGACAGCGCGCGGATGCGCCCTTCGAGGTTCGTCGCGAAATCGTCGAGATTGCTGGCCCGCCGGCGGGTCAGCGCGATGATCGAGAGCACGTTGGCGAGCGTGTTCTTGACGCGGTGGTTCAGCTCGCGGGTCAGCGAATTGCGGATCGAGGACTGCTGCTCGAACCAGGCGAGCGCGATCCGGTCCTCGACCGCCTGCTGCGTCAGCAACCGGGCCAGGACGAGCAGCAGCGTTGCCACGAGCAGGCCGAACAGCAGCGTCATCACCGACATCATGCTGAGCAGGTTGGACGCCGGCGCCTCGACGTCGATCACCCAGCGCCGGCCGGCGAGATCGAGCGTGCGCTGCACGGTCCGCCCCGAACGCTCGGCCAGCTTGAGCTCGGCGATGAGGTTGGCGGGCGCGACCGCCTGGTCGTAGATGCGGATGCCGACCGGCCCGATGCGGTCGGTGTTGATGGCGGACTGGAGGAACTCCTGCCCGTTGAACGGGCTGTAGACGAACCCGCGCAGGGTGCGCTGCGATCCCTGCCCCATGCTGTAGACCGGCATGTAGATGAGAAAGCCCGGCTCGCCCGAGCGCAGGCCCTCCTGGCGCAGCACGACCCGGCCCGATGCGGTCGGGCGGTTGTCGCGCGCGGCCTGGTCCATCGCCCGGCGGCGGATGGGCTCGGAATACATGTCGAACCCGAGCGCGCGCAGGTTCCGCGAGGTGTCGGGTTCGAGATACATGATCGGGACGAGCACGCGCTGCGCCGGATCGGGGCGGGGGTGGATCGCGAACCGCGGGCTCCCCCGCCGGCGCATCACCTCCTCGACCACCGGCACGTCGCCGGGCGCGACCTTCATCGCCCAGCCGATCCCGTCCGACCCGACATAGTTGCCATCGAGCTGGAGCTGCTGAATGAAGGTGCGGAACAGGGGCGCCTCGACCATCTGCTGAGTCGCGAACAGCGCCGCGCCCGAGCGCAGGTAGGCGACATTGGCGTTCGCGCGCCGTTCGATGCCCGACCCCACCGCCTGCGCGGTCTGGGTCAGCTGGGCGATCTCGCGCTGGGTCTCGGCATGCTCGATCGCGAACACGCTGAGCACGGTGACCGCCATGGTCAGGCCGAAGATCCCGATCGGCAGGGCCCGGGGAAACCGTTCGTACCAACGCGGCGTCCAGTTTTTCTGGGAGAGCAATTTCTCCACGGCGCCGTCTGACCCTCCTGCCGCGACAGGCAAGGCCCGGCGCACCCGATGTATCGCGTATCGCTATGACACGGCGACAAATTCCACGCCAGATGCTGGCGCGGAAGCATTTTCGGGGAACAACCGGAGGGATTTTTCGTTCCTCGCTCCATACCGCACTGAACGGATGGCTTGGACAGTCGATGTCGGTTTATCGTGTGAACGCCGCGCCGAGCGCGGCGATTTGTTTTTGTAACGACCTGGGGGACGCTTTGACGGATCAGAAGCCGAAAGAGACGAAGCCGATGAAGACGACTGGGGGCCAGCGGCGCAGCGGCGCCAAGGCAAATGCGCCGGAATGGGCGACGGGCCTCAGACGACTTTACGATTCCGTCGTGGAGGAGCCCCTGCCCGACAGCTTCGCGCGCCTGCTCGACCAGCTGGATGACGATGCCAATGGCTGAAGCCCCGACCGGAAACGGGCGCGACCGCGCCGAACCGACCAGTGACACGGCTCCCGCCCAGCGACCGGAGCGCCCCCGCAACGCAGGACCCGAATTCAAGCGCGAACTGACCGCCGTCATTCCTCACCTGCGCGCCTTTGCGCGGGGCCTGTGCGGCCGTCCCGACCTTGCCGACGACCTTGTGCAGGAGACCCTGCTCAAGGCCTGGGCCGCGCAGGACCGGTTCGAGCCGGGCACCTCGATGCGCGCCTGGACTTTCGTGATCCTGCGCAACGCCTACCTCACCGACATGCGGCGCAACCGCTTCCGGGCGGAATACGACGAGACCGTGGCCGAGCGAATCCTCGTCGCGCCGGCCGGACAGGAAGGCCCGCTCCACCTGTCGGACATGCACCGCGCGCTGCTGACGCTTCCGCCCGAGCGGCGCGAGGCCTTGCTGCTCGTCGGCGCCGGCGGCTTCAGCTACGAGGAAGCGGCGCAGATCTGCCAATGCGCGGTGGGCACGATCAAGAGCAGGGTCGGACGCGCCCGCGCCGCGCTGGCGCAGATGATCGAGGACGGGCAGCTCCCGCGCCGCAGCACCGCCGATGCGGTCGCCCACGACGCGATCATGGGCGAGCTCGACAGCACGGTCCAGGCCGGGTCTTGAACCACCCGGCCGGGGTCGCCGCCGCAGGCCCCGAATTCCGCCACGCGCAGGCCTTGCGTCGCACCGCCCTGCACGTGCAAGGTGGCGCGACGCAGCCTTCGTGAAAGCAACGCACCTTCGTGGATTCGGCCGACAATCCCGCTCCTTCCGGCACCGCGCCGGTCGACGCCTCTCCCCTCGAGCGAACCCGCCTGCTCTCCGCGATCCTGCTCGTGCTGGGATTGGGGCTGTTCCTCGCGCTGCCGTTCGTGCTGTCGATCGGCTCGGTGGTGTTCCTGCCCCCGGTCACCGCGATCATCTTCACGATCATCCTGTCGCCGCTCGCCGATCGCCTGGTCCGGGTAGGCCTGCCCAACATGCTCGCCTCGTTCCTGGCGCTGCTGGCGATGATCGCGGTGATCATCATGGCGCTGACGCTGATCCTGCAGCCCGCCTTCGTGATGGTCGACCAGGTGCCGGCGATGGCGCGGCAGGTGGTGCAACGCTTCGCCGAGCTGCGCGGCGAATTCGCGTGGATCAACGACATCAACCGCCAGCTCGCCCGCCTGTCGGGAAGGACGGCGCGCGAGGTGGTGCTGGCGAGTCCCTCGGTCATCGAACAGGTCGCCTTCGCCACGCCGAGCGTCGTGCTCGAGACGCTGCTGACGCTGCTGATGACGTTCTTCATGGTCGAATCGCGCATCCGGATGAAGCGGCGGCTGCTGCTCGACCGGCAGCACTTCGGCGCATCGGTGCGCATCGCCCGCGTGATGCGCGCGGTGCAGGACCGCGTCGCGAGCTACATCCTGACCGTCGCGCAGGTCAATTTCGCGGTCGGCTGCATCGTCGCCGCCGGCGCGTGGAGCTGGGGCCTGGCCGCGCCGATCATGTGGGGCGGCCTTGCCTTCGTGCTCAATTTCCTGCCCTACCTCGGGCCGCTGGTGATGATGGGCCTGCTCGCGCTGGTCGGGCTCGGCACGGCCAGCTCGATCGCGCTGGGGCTGGTGCCGATGCTGCTCTATTTGGCGCTGCACGCGATCGAGGCGAACCTGGTGACGCCGGCGATCCTGGGCGCGCGCTTTACCCTCAACCCGGTCTCGATCCTGATCGCGATCAGTTACTTCTCGTGGATCTGGGGCGTGCTCGGCGCGCTGCTGTCGGTGCCGATCCTGCTGACGCTGTCGGCGCTGGTCGAGCATCTCGGCCGGCCCAACATGGTCGGCTTCCTGTTCGGCGAGGCGCTGTTCGAGCCACCTTCGCTCGTCCCTGCAAGCGAAGCCGAACCCGGCCCCGGCGGCTGAACCACCGGAGCCGGGCAGGCCATGTTCAGGCGGGGTAGGTCCAGCGCGAACCGCGCGCCAGGTTCTCGGCGGCGAACGCCCAGTTGAGCCGCGTCTCGATCACCTGCTTGAGGTAGTCGGGGCGCAGGTTCTTGTAGTCGACGTAGTAGGCGTGCTCCCACAGGTCGATCACCAGCAGCGGGTTGCCCGACAGGTCGCTGTAGGTCGCGGCATCGTGGGTCTGTTCGACCGCCAGCTTGCCGTCCTTCTCGACCAGCCAGACCCAGCCCGAGGCGAAGTGCGCGGCCCCTTGCGCGGCGAGTTCGGCCTTGAGCGCATCGAGCGAACCGAACGAGCCGTCGATCGCAGCGGCGAGATCGCCTTCGGGCGCGGCGGCTTGCGGGCTCAGGCTGTGCCAGTAGAAACCGTGGTTCCAGGTCTGTGCCGAGTTGTTGAACAGGCCCTTGTCGCCCTTGGCCTGCGCGGCGGCGACGATGTCCTCGAGGCTCTTGTCCGCAAGATCGGTGCCCTCGATCGCGGCGTTGGTCTTGTCGACGTAGGCCTTGTGGTGCTTGCCGTGGTGGGTCTGCAGGGTCGTTGCAGAGACCGCCGGCTCGAGCGCGGTGTCGGCATAGGGCAGCGGCAGAAGGGAAATGGCCATGTCAGCTCCGTGTCATCGGTGATTGCGTCGCAGACCAACGCCCGTGGCGGGCGTCGGTTGCGGCCAGCGACTAGGCGCCGCGCCGCAAGCGTCCAGCGAGAAATTTGAATAGGGCGCGAAGGAATTTGCGATTATTGCAGGGCAGCGCGGCTGGTCGCGTCAGCGGCTCGCTTCGTCCCTTATGCCCGCAGACGCAATGTCACCGGGAGCCATTGCCGCCGGCGCCAGGCCGCGATCAACCGCGGCGGTGACCGCCACGTCCATCGTCACGTTGCCGAGCGTGCGCATCAGGTCGGGCAGCACCTCGACCGCGACGAGCAGCGCCAGCGGCCCGACGGGCACGCCCATCGCGATGGCGATCGGACCGACCGATGCGACGTAGCTGATCGTCCCGGGCAGGCTCACCGAACTCAAGGAGACGAGGATCGCCATCAGCCAGCCCGAAACGATCATGGCGGGGTTCAGCGGCACCCCGTACCATCGGGCGACATAGACCACCACGGCAAGGTTCATCGCCGGGCTGGTTGCGCGAAATAGCGCGACGGCGAGCGGCATGACGAATTCGGAGGTGGATTCGCGCACGTCCAGCTTGCGGCAGGCGCCGAGCATCGCAGGCAGCGAAGCGAGCGAGGATTGGGTCGATAGCGCGAAGACCTGCACCGGCACCATCGCCCGGGCGAAGGCGGGAAGCGGCTTGCGCGCGACGATCGCGGCGAGCGCGTAGCCCGCCAGCCAGACCACCGATCCGGTCAGCACCACCACCAGCACGTAGTGCGCCAGCGCCCCGATCGCGGCCGCGCCGGTCTTTGCCGAGACCGTCAGGCTGAGCGCGAGCACGCCGAGCGGCGCGACCGCCAAGACCCAGCCGATCACCACCAGCATGGCGGCGGCGATCGCGGCGAAGAACGTCGCGATCAGGTCGCGCTGGCGTTCCTCAAGCCGGGTGCTGGCAATGGCGAAGACCGACATGAACAGGATCATCGGCAGCATGCGGTCGTTGGCGGCGGCGTCGATCACGTTGGTCGGCACGATCGACTTGAGGTAGTCGGCCATGCCCGGCACCGGCCCCGACGGCGCGCCGCCGAGGCTGCCGCGCAGCGCCTCGCCCGCAGCGCCCGGTATCGGCAGCAGGTCGAGGATCAGCGGCGTCACCGCCAGCGACATGGCCGCGCTGAACGCGAGGACCAGCAGGAAGAAGCCGAGGCTGCGCCGCGCGAGCGCGCCGGCGCTGGCGGTGGCGACGGTCTGGACCACGCCGGTGAACAACAGCGCCGCGACCAGCGGCACGATCGTCGCCTGCAGCGCCCGCAGCCAGAGGTCGCCGATCGGCTCGGACACCGCGAGCACGAAGGGCAGCGACGCCGGCGCGGCGAAGGCGAGGCCGAGCCCGCCAAGCAGGCCGAGCGCGAGGGCGGCGAACGTCCACAGCGCCGAGACCTGTGGTATCGGCGGCAACGAGATGGACGACTTTTCAGGGTGCGGTAAGCTCATCTTGAGATGACTTTAGCTACGCGGCGCGACATAGCAACGCCGCGCGCCATCAAGGGCGGCGGCAAACGGGCAACGCCGCGCGCCATCAAGGGGCGGCGGCAGGACGGGACTACGATTGCGATGGGACGCAAGTTCTTCGGCACCGACGGCATTCGCGGGCGCACCAACGACGGCGTGATGACCGCTGCCACGGCGATGAAGGTCGGCCAGGCCGCCGGCACCTATTTCCTGCGCGGCGCGCACCGCCACCGCGTGGTGATCGGCAAGGACACGCGGCTTTCGGGCTACATGCTCGAGAACGCGATGACCGCCGGCTTCACCAGCGTCGGCATGGACGTGGTGCTGCTGGGGCCGATGCCCACGCCCGCGGTCGCGCTGCTCACGCGCGAGATGCGCGCCGATGTCGGCGTGATGATCTCGGCGAGCCACAATCCGTTCGAAGACAACGGCATCAAGCTGTTCGGCCCCGACGGCTTCAAGCTTTCCGACGAGGACGAGACCGCGATCGAGGCGATGCTCGAGCAGGATCTCCCGCTCGCGGCGAGCGAGGACGTCGGCCGCGCCCGCCGCATCGAGGACGCGCGCGGGCGCTACATCCATGCGGTCAAGGGCAGCCTGCCGCACAACGTGCGCCTCGACGGCCTGCGCATCGTGGTCGATTGCGCCAATGGCGCGGCCTATCATGTCGCACCCTCGGCGCTGTGGGAGCTGGGGGCCGAAGTCATCGCCATCGGCGTCGAGCCCAACGGCAGGAACATCAACGCCGGCGTCGGTTCGACCCACCTCGACGCGATCAAGGCCAAGGTGCGCGAGGTGCGCGCCGACATCGGCATTGCGCTCGATGGCGATGCCGACCGGCTGATCGTCGTCGACGAGAAGGGCCAGACCGTCGACGGCGACCAGATCATGGCGCTGATCGGCACCCGCCTTGCCGAAGCGGGCGCGCTGCGCGGGGGCGGCGTCGTCGCGACGGTGATGTCGAACCTCGGGCTCGAGCGCTACCTGAAGGCGAGGGGGCTCGACCTCGTGCGCACGGCAGTGGGCGACCGCTACGTGCTCGAAAAGATGCGCGACGGCGGCTACAACGTCGGCGGCGAACAGTCCGGCCACATGATCCTGACCGACCACGGCACCACCGGCGACGGCACCGTCGCGGCGCTGCAGGTGCTCGCCGCGCTGGTCGCCAGCGGCAAGCCCGCCAGCAAGACGCTGCACCTGTTCGACACGGTGCCCCAGTTGCTCAAGAACGTGCGCTTCGCCGGCGGCAAGCCGCTCGACGACGAGGACGTGCAACGCGTCATCGCCGAAGCCGAAGCGCAGCTCGCCGGGCGAGGGCGGCTGGTCATCCGCCCTTCGGGCACCGAACCGGTCATCCGCGTGATGGCCGAGGGCGACGATGCCGGCGAAGTCGAGGCGGTGGTCGACCGCATCTGCGCCGCGGTGCGCAAGGCGGCCGGCTGACGACACGCGAAAGGGGACCTTTGCCATGCTCGAAATGCGACCCGACTGCGAACGCTGCGGCGCCGACCTTCCCGCCGAAGCGCCCGGCGCCTTCATCTGCAGCTTCGAATGCACCTTCTGCGCCGAATGCAGCGAGGACATGGACGACCGCTGCCCCAATTGCGGCGGCGAACTGATGGATCGCCCGACCCGCGCCAAGGCGCTTCACGCCAAGCATCCCCCTTCGACCGAGCGCAAGTTCGGGGGCATGGCGTGACCCCGCCGCGCATCCTCTCGATCGCCGGCTCCGACAGCTCGGGCGGGGCCGGCATCCAGGCGGACATCAAGACCGTCACCATGCTCGGCGGCTATGCGATGACGGCGGTGACCGCGTTGACCGCGCAGAACACCACCGGGGTGGCGATGGTCGCGGCCAGCGCGCCCGACATGGTCCGCGCCCAGATCGACGCCTGCCTCGACGACATCGGTGTCGATGCGGTCAAGATCGGCATGCTCGGCTCGGCGCAAGTGGCCACACTGGTCGCCGAGCGGCTCGCAGGCCTGGAAGTGCCGATCGTGTTCGACCCGGTGATGGTGTCGACCAGCGGGGCCGTGCTCGCCGACGACGCCACGATCGCGGCGTTCGAGCGGCTGATGGCGCTGGCGACGCTGACGACGCCGAACGTTGCCGAACTGGAGGCGCTCGGCGGCGATGCGGCAATGGCCCGCCGCGGCGTCGCCTATCTCGCCAAGGGGGGCGATGCCGGGGGCGCCGAAGTCGTCGACCGGCTGGTGGTGCCGGGCGAGCCGCCGCGCCAATGGAGCGCGCCGCGGATCGACACGCGCCACACCCACGGCACCGGATGCACGCTGTCGAGCGCGATCGCGACGCTGCTCGGCATGGGCCTGCCGCTCGACGAAGCGGTCGAGGACGCCCGCGAATTCGTCCGCGCCGCGCTGCTCGCCGCGCCGGGCTTTGGCGCCGGCCACGGCCCGCTCGGCCATCAGGCGGTGCGCTGACGCGCAGGCGTGCGCCGCTATGCGGCCGGACGCTCGAGCGCGAAGTAGACGCTGTCGCACCATTCCTCGCCGACCAGCCAGGTACGCTCCTGGCGGTGGCTCTCGGTGAAGCCGAGCCGCTCGAGCAGGCGGATCGAGGCCGCGTTGCGAGGATCGACGTCGGCGAGGATCCGCGACAGCCGATGGTGCGCGAAGGCGCGGGCGACCACCGCGCCGACCGCTTCGCGCGCATAGCCCCTGCCCCAGACCGCGGGATCGAACAGGTAGCCGATGTACGGGAAACGATAGAACCCGGCCTTGCCGATCACCCGGCCCTCGCTCTCGACGATGAAATCCTCGCCTTCTTCCGGGCGGATCGCGATCATCGCGGCGAGCCACTCCCGCGTCGCATCGATCGTGTCGTGCGGCGGCGTCGACCAGTAGGCCATCGCACGCGGCTGGCGCATGATGGCATGGAGCGCATCCAGATCGCCGGCGCCGGCCGGGCGCAGCACGAGCCGGTCGGTCCTGAGGACAGGCGCGGGATCGGCCCCCGCGGGCCGCTCAGTCGCAGTCGAGCGCATAGAAGTCGACGATGTGCGCCCAGGCTTCCTCGGCGGTCTCGACCATGCGGAAGAGGTCGAGATCCTCGAAGTTGATCACGCCTTCCTCGGCGATCGCCTGGAAATCGATCACCTTGTTCCAGTAGTCGGCGCCGAACAGCAGGATTGGGATCGGCTTCATCTTGCCCGTCTGGATCAGCGTCAGCAGCTCGAAGAACTCGTCGAAGGTGCCGAACCCGCCCGGGAAAACCGCCACCGCGCGCGCCCGCAGCAGGAAGTGCATCTTGCGCAGCGCAAAGTAGTGGAACTGGAACGACAGGTGCGGGGTGACATAGGCGTTGGGCGCCTGTTCGTGCGGCAGCACGATGTTAAGCCCGATCGATTCGGCGCCCGCTTCCTCGGCGCCGCGGTTGGCCGCCTCCATGATCGAGGGGCCGCCGCCCGAGCAGACGACGAACTGGCGCTTGCCCTGCTCGACCACTGCGCAGCGCGAGGCGGTGAAGGCGAGGCGTCGCGCTTCCTCATAGTATTTGGACTTGGCCACCAGCCGCTCGACCACCGCCTTGCGTTCGGGGGTGGTCGCGGTGGCGAGCGCGGCCTGCGCCATCTCGGGCGAGGGAATGCGCGCCGAGCCGTACATCACCAGGGTGGAGCCGATCCCGGCCTCTTCCAGCAGCATGTCGGGCTTGAGCAGCTCGAGCTGGAAGCGGACCGGGCGCAGTTCCTCGCGCAACAGGAAGTCCACGTCACGGAACGCGAGGCGGTAGGCGGGGTCCTGCTGCTGCGGGGTGGTGCGCGGCTGCGATTCGACGAAGCTCGCCTCCTGCTCGGCCTTGTAGAACTTGGCGCGGGTCAGGTCGCGGCCGGCAGCGTCGTCGCGCTTCGATTGGTCGGTGCTCATGGATCGTGCTTCTCGCCGTGTCGGTGCCAGGGTGCAATCTTTTAAGCCGTTTTGGCGCGGGTTGCCTCGCGCATGTTGCAACGCATTAACGTTCTTTCGCAGCTGCGAAACCGCGAAAAGCTAACGAAACCTTACGGGGACCATCGTAGTTTTAGCAGTTTCTTCGGGATTCGTTTTAACCCGGTCCTAACAACGTTCCTCAACTTGCCTCGGGCGAGATCGCGGCGGACCAACCAAGGGGGTAAACGATGTCCGCAAAAAAACACCGAAGCTCTTCGCTCGCATTCACTCTTGTCGCAGTCACGCTCGCTGCCGCGCCTGTGGGCGCCTGGGCCAAGGAAACCCGCTCGGGCAGCAGCCTGCCCGCACCGAAGCCGCCGGTTCCCGCCGCCGCGCACGGCGGAGCAGCGAAGGAGCTGCCCAAACATGTCGGTCCGAAGAAGGGCTGGCCACGCAATCACGGCATCGAGAACGCCTGGCAGCATGCCAACGAGCATTCCGCCCACCATCGCAACGACAGCGACGGCTGAAGGATGCGAGCCGGTCCGGCCGTTCCCGGGCCGGCTCCATCGCCGGGGCGCACCCCACGTGAACGGCCCGGGCAGGCCCCTCCCCCGCAGGCTCGCGCTTTGGTCGGCGCAGCGTTAGCAATCTTCTGTCGTATGCTGTTAATGTTCCGCAGCCAAAAGGCTAGGTAGCCAAGGAGGGGTTCCATGTCTGATCTGTTCAAGTTCGTTGTCGCCGGGGACACCGTGCAATGGTTCGAAGCCGAGGACGAAGGCTTCGAGCTCAAGCCGCTTCACCTCAACCAGACCATCGCGTTCGACGCGCTGACCAACGACGTCACCGTCCGCTCGACCTTCAAGGACTTCGTTCGCGTCGACGTGTTCCACCAGACGGCGGACCTGACCGACGATGCCTCGCTCTACGGTGAGCCCGACGTCAGCTTCCAGACGCTCGACGGCCAGCCGATCACCGGCGGCGGCAAGGGCGGCCACGAGCCGGGCGAGCAGCATGGCGGCAAGCACGATCTCGACAACGACGGCAGCGACGACGACCACGTCGCCGGCACCAGCGGTCGCGACGCGTTCCACGGCGGCTTCGGCGACGACCACCTCGACGGCGGCGACGGCGACGACAAGCTCGCCGGCGATGCCGGAGACGACGACCTGATCGGCGGCGCCGGCAACGATTCGCTGAGCGGCGGCACCGGCTTCGACATCGAGCACGGCGGCGCCGGCAACGACAAGATCAGCGGCGGCGACGACGGTGACCAGCTCTACGGCGACGACGGCGCCGACAAGATCGCCGGCGGCAACGGCGACGATGTCGCGCACGGCGGCACCGGCAACGACAAGATCGGCGGCGATGCGGGCAACGACACGCTGTCGGGCGACGATGGCAACGATGCGGTCGCGGGCGGCAACGGCAACGACGATCTCGACGGTGGCAGCGGCAACGACGTGCTCAAGGGCGGCGCCGGCGACGACATCCTCGACGGCGGCAGCGGCTTCGACCGGCTCGCCGGCGGCGATGGCGCGGACCACTTCGTGTTCGGCGATGGCGACTTCGCCGGCCTTTCGGCCAAGACCGCGGATCGCATCATCGATTTCAGCCATGCCCAGGGCGACCTGATCGACCTCGCGGCGGTCGATGCCAATACCCTCGTCGACGGCGACCAGGCCTTCAGCTTCATCGGCACCGCCGCCTTCGGCGACGTGGCCGGCGAGCTGCGGATCGAGGCTGCGCGCGGCGGCGTGCTGATCCAGGGCGACACCAACGGCGATGGCGTCGCCGACTTCGCCATCCGCCTCGATGGCAAGGGCATCATGCCGGTCGAAACCGACTTCGTGCTCTGACAAGCGCGACGACCCCGGCCGGGCAGGCCGGACCGCATTCCCGCAAGGGCGGTCGTTCCAGGTGAACGGCCGCCCTTTGCATTTGCCCGCAGCTCCGCGGACAGCCCCTTCTCCGGGGACCGACCGCTCCGCATCGGACGCGCGCGCGTGATGGCCGTTCGCCTTGGCGGTTCGGGCTGATGATTTGGGAAAATGGATGCCCCGCGAGGATTCGAACCTCGATAGACGGAATCAGAATCCGTAGTCTTACCTTTAGACGACGGGGCAATGGGAGGCCGCCTCTAGGCGGCGGAAAACCGTGCGTCAAGCCCCATGCGACAGATGCCGTGCGACGGTTTGAAAGTCGCACGTGCGACTTTTTGATTCGCGGCAGGGCCGGAGCCTGCGTGCGACCGCAGGTTTTCCCGGGTTTGCCCACCGATGGATGCGCAACGTCCCTTGCCCTTCCGTTCCTTGTCTGTTCTCATTGCGCAATGGCAAAGAGCGAAGCGGTGACGCCCACCTGGGTGATGAGTCTGGGAGCGATGCTGGCGGCCGATGTGAAGGTCCGCGCGATGTGCACCGAGTGCAGCGCGTATCGCGACATCGACCTGTACGCGCTCGCGGCGAAGGTGGGCGGCGCCTATAGTCTGCTGAACCGGCGATGCCGATGCCGCCTGACCGATGGCTGCACCGGGTGGAACCGGTTCTACTACCTCAACGGCCGGTACTGGCCGATGTGGAACGACGCTGGAATGTGGCGGTGGCTCAAGCTTGATGAGGGAGAGGCCCGCTCTCGTCGATCAGGACAGCGAGGCGGAGCGTAATGGCATCCAGTTCCTCTCGGCCGCTGGCCACCGACTGCCAGTAGATCAGCGCCGATTTCAGATGGGCCAACGCCTGTTCCAGATGAGCGGCAGCGTGCTGAAGCTGGTTATCGGGCATGGGGCAATTCCTCGTTGGCGGTTAGGCGTAGCATGATAAGCAGACCCCTATGAGCCAATTTCTTGCCCTGGTTGCCGGCGCGGCCCTTTGCGCGACGCCTTCGGTCCATGACGGCGACACGATCCGGTGTGGAGCCGAGCGTATTCGCATCGCCAACATCGATGCGCCCGAGCTGCCCGACAGCCCGAAGTGCCAGGACTACAGGCGAAGCTATGCCTGGTGCGACTTCGCGAAGGGTTATGCGGCGCGTGAGGCGCTGCAGCGATTGCTGGCCAGCGGACCGGCGCGCATCGAGCGCATGGGCCAGGACAGGTACGGGCGAACGCTGGCGCGGGTGACGGTGAGCGGGAAGGACGCGGGAGCGGTGCTGGTGCAGCAGGGACTGGCGCGATGGTGGCAGTAAGGGCGGCGGCGCCCTAAGACGCCGCCGTAACCGTCAGATCAACGGACGCTGCCAGCTGGCGCGATCGTCGTCGAGCACGGCGCGCAGGCGGGCCGCGCTGCGGGCCGTAGCATCGCAGCACTGGGACGTGCCGCGGCGATCTTCGAACCTGATCCGCTCGGCGCTCATGGCCTCGGCCGCCATGACGAACGACAGCTCAAGCCAGTCCATGTGATCGCGCAGGTTCGCCTTTGGGCGAAGGCCGCGCATTTCGCGCAGGCGCTTCGCGCCAGCACCCAGCAAGTTGCGGTTGATCGCCTCGGTGCACACCATGTAGCCCCGACCGGCGACACCGTGTTCATGAAGCGTGTCGGTATATCCGCGCCGCACCTTCTTGGACTGGGCCCGCAATTCTGCCGCATTTGCAGCATGGTTCGTCTTGGCACTCATACGGAAAGGTCTCCATACGAGGGCCGGCGGGCTTGACCGGTGCAGGAGATTCCCCCACACCTTCAGCACTACCAATCGATCGCAAGGCCCGCCGGCCTTCGGTTGAACAAGCGCCGGTGATCCCCTGGCCGGGATTGCCGGCGTTTTTGTCGCCGGCTGCAGCGCATCGAGCTTGCAGGTACACAAGAGAACCTACCCACTCGACGCCACCATAGTGGCTGAAGAAGTTTCAGACACAAGTGGGGGAGTGCCCTTTGAGCGATTCCGTTCGTCGCATGAGTGATTCACAATACCGCAGCTACACGCATTGTGCAGCGCAGCGAATCTCGCAATTTCGCCGGATCAAGCGCCTCTAACGGCCCGCAAAATTAATTTTACACTGTCGATGCGCACTGTGCAAAACAGCGTCGAGCGTGGCGGTCGTCCAAGTCCGCCTCGATCCGCATCTAGCCCAACACCGATCTTTAGCGCGCGTCTCGCTTTGCTTCTCGCGCTGCGCGGGCGCGCAGGGCGGTGGCCATGGCGGCGCAGGCGGCGCGGGTGTTGGCGGGCATGTAGTGATCGAGCACGCTGGCGGTGCCGATGACGGCGTGGCCGCTGATGGTGACGATTGCGGCGGTTTCCACGCCGAGGTCGCGGAACATGCTCATGCCCGAGCGGCGCAGGTCGCGGAAGCGCTTGCCCTCCAGGCCGGCTTCGTCAAGCACCTTGCGCAGCCGGCGCTGGAACAGCCATTCGGGATAGGGCCGGCCGGGCTGTTCATCGTCGTAGAGCAGGTGCTGCGCATCGTGTTGCGACGACCTGGCAAAGGCTGCCTCGATCCGTTCGTGCAACCACGGCGGCATCGGGCAATCGACCCAGGCGCGCGTTTTCATCTGCTGCAGGCGGAAGCCGCGGACATCGCCGCGCGCATTCGCCAGCACGGCGGCATCGGTGGGTGCGGCGTTGTCGTACACGCGCCAGTTGAGGCGGGTGAGCGCGAGCAGGTCGGCTTCGCGTTGAAAACTCCAGAGGCCCAGCTCAAGCCCCAGCGCGAGGCTGTGCCAACCCTTCCCCGCCGCAATCGCCACGGCATCCGCGACTTCGCTTTCGAGCAGGAGGACCGAGCGTTTGGGCGTCGCGGGGATCTTCACGCCCTTGGTGGCATTGTCCTCGATGATCCCTTCACCGATCGCCCAGTTCAGCAGCAGGCGCAGGATGCGTAGCGTGCTGGCGCAGCGGAACAGGCTGCCATCGTTGGCGAGCAGGCCCTTCTTCAGATCGGCCACCATGGCCTTGTCTATCGAGCGGACGGGCAGATTTCCCTCTTCGGCCCAGTATTCGAGCTGGCGCAGGCGGACGTTGTATTCGGCCTGTGTCTTGTCGCCCAACCCCTGCCATTCGGTGCTGGCGCGGTAGGCGGCGACAAGATCGGCGAAGCGCCACTTGCGCGGCAGGCGCGCCATGCTCCGAGCTGCCGCCTTGCCGGTGCGCCATTCGGCAACCTTGTCGTTCAGGGCCATCGCAGCGGTCATAGCAGCGCGAGTGCCGGCGGCGTCGCGCGCGTTGCGGCGGGTTCCGAGCATGTGGTTCTGGAAACCGGCCTTGCGCAGCGACGGGCTCGGCTTCCAGTGCGCGACTTCGGTTCCGTCGGCGCGCTTCTGCCAGTGCAGGAAGGGAATTTGCCTGGTCACCGGCCGCGCCCCTGGTCCGCCGCGAGGGCCTGAAGGACTTCATCGGCCACGCCCGATGGACAGGCCATGGCGCCGGAGTAGATGCGTTCGGCAGTGCGGTGCGAGAGGCTGTGCCGGTGCCCGAAGGCGCGCGGCCCGCCGAGACGTTCGACATAGGCGCGCAAGGCTGGGCGAGTGAGGACGGCAGGGGAATCGGACATGGAATCGGCCTTTTCTTGCCGGGGCGGACGCAGCCGAAGCTGCGCCCGGGTGCTGGCGTTGGTCAAGCGGAGGGAAAATCCCAGTGCGGCTGTGACACCGCCCTGGTTTCATAGGGCGTGAGACGGAAGGCCGTGCCGTTGCGCAAGCGGTAGTACACGCCGCCGTTGGGCTGGACCGATCCGAGAACCACGCCGCTGCGCTGGTTGGCAGACACGAAGGCTTTCGCCTTCTCCGTCAAAGGCAGCGCGCCGCCCAAGGCCGGACAATAGGCGGCATCGTGGATTTCAGGCTCGTCCAGCTGACCGCAGGCAACGCACCGCGGGAAGCGGGGGTCCTCCTTTCCCGAGGCGACGAACCGTGCATGCATCCGGCCCTGAAAGCGAACGCGCCATTCCATCACGCCGCCTCGTGCTCGATCGGGGAAACATCGAACTCAGACGCGAACGGGAACGGTTCACGGCTCCACCGGCGGATGTGCTGGCCGCAGGCGCTGAATTGCACGTAGATGCGTTCGTGCACGGTGCGCAGCTCTCCGATGGCAGCAAGGACCGCGCGGCGCTGGTTGGGAGAAATTCGCCGTTCGTTGGCGGCAAGGAACTCCTCCAGCTGGTTGGCGATTTTCGCGGGGACGGTGCCAGGGGCGTTGTCAGCAACGGCCATCAGTCGATCCCCAAGGCGTTCTTGTAGGTTTCCAGCACCGCTTCCATTTCGCGGCGATCGTCGGGCTTCATCTTCCGCAGCTTGACGATCTGGCAAAGAATGGTCGGGTCGTAGCCGACAGCCTTGGCCTCGTTGTAGACATCGCGGATGTCGTCCCCGATCCCCTTCTTCTCGTCCTCGAGCCGTTCGATCCGTTCGATCAGCAGGCGCAGGCGGTCGTCGGCACTTTCGGCCATGGTCTTTCCTTTCAGGTAGTGGGAGCTTGAGAGCTTGGCCGCGCGTGTGCTGCGAGCTGGCGCAGGGCGGCGATGTGTTCGCGGGTTTCCGGGCGCAGGGTGCAGCCGGTGAGGTCCAGCAGGGCGTCGAGCAGCTTGAGCAGCTGGCGCAGCGCGCGGCGCTCTGCCGGGGTCACAGCAGGCTGCCCTGCGCTGGCGCGGCGGCGGCCTGCGCAGCGAGCGGTACGCCGGACGTGGCGCGAGTGTGGCAGGATCGGCAGCGCCATGGGCCGGCGGGGCCGGTTGCGCTGAAGGTGGGCCAGGGCGCCGGACAATCGGCGCAGGTGGCGGGCTTCCAGTGCGGCGCGATCACGCCGGGATGGCCAGGTGGCGGCAACCGATGTCCGAGCGGATGCCACAGAAGAAGCAGGGGACGACGGCTTGACCCGCCGCCGGCACGGATGGTTCGCCCATCGGTGGCGCGGCTCCATCGCGTGTGATGGTGGCGCGGCTGGGTTCCTGCGCGCGCGCGGCCTTGACCGGATCACGCAGCCGCCAGTGCAGCTCTTCCACCGTGCCGGCGGTTCGCTTGCCCGTGGCGCAGATGGTGACGACGCGGTTGCAATTGCCGCGCTGGACCTCGATCCGGCCTTCGGCCTGCAGCCGGTCAAGCATCCGTGCGGCCGTCGCAGTGGAGCTTGCGCCTATTGCCCCGCAGATTTCATCGTTCTTGGGACATGGCGCGTGTGCTTCGGCTGCATGGACGAGCAGCGCAAAGACGCGATCGACCGCTGTGGCAGCAGAGATCATGCCGGCAGGCCGCCGAAATCGACGCGGAACTTGTAGATGGCAGCGCGGAGTTGGTCGATTTCGTCGCGCGCTTCGCATCCGGCCTGGGCGCGTTCCAGCAACAGTGCAGTATCGAGCGCAGCGGCGAGCTCGATCACCATGTTCTCATCGTCGAAGGCGAAGCCGTCGCCGCAGGGGCCATCGACCGTGTGGCGCAGCAGATCGGCTGCAGCGGCGGCGCAGACCTGCGCGGCCTGGGTGGTGGTGAGCTGGGCAGCCATCACAGCGGCTCCGTCATGGCGGCGAAGTCGGCGTCCTCTTCGGCCTGGATGCGATCCATGGCGGCAAGGATCATCGCGCCCGCGCGTTCGAGGTTGGACAGGGCGTGCTGGCGCCCCTTGCCGGTGCGCCCGGCGAACTGGATGTCCTCCAGCGCGGCGACGAGGTAGGCGCGCGCATGTTCCGGCAGGACGTGGAGCGGCAGCTTCAGGTCCTTGTCCGGCGCGTGGCCGTGGCGGGCAACCTGGTCCATGCGGCGCGCCATCACGCGGGCCATGGCGGTTTCGGGGCGCCACGGGAGCGCAGGCGCGGGCGCCGCAGCGATGCGGTCGTGGTGAAACGTCATCGGTTTCAGCTTCCGGTCGATAGCCATTGCCAGAGCCAGGTGAGGCCGGCGGAGGCGAAGGCGGCGCTGCACATGATGGCCGCCAAAGTGAGCGGGCCGCAGCCGCGGGGCGGATCGGGGCGAAGCTCCAGCGGACGCAGGCGCGTTTCGCGGATCACAGGACGCCCGCCATGCAGAGGCCGAACGCCACGCGATCGAGGAAGTGCGCCGCGACGACGATCCCGAAGGCGATGGCCCCGGCCCGCAAGGCGACGGCGGGGAGCGTCATGCGCGCCGACGCCCGAGCTGACCCAGCAGCACCGCGCGCGACGCCATAGCATCGCGCGTGGCGGCGCTGGCCGTTTCCGGCACCAGCGCGCCGGGGTAAGCAGCTGCGCCGCCAGGCGGTGTCCAGCCATCGAGCCAGTCATCGAACCGCATGGCGTCCCAGCGTGAACGCTTGCCGATCGAGAGGGCGCCGGACTGAACGATACCGGCATGGATGCGCGGCGTCTTGGGTAGCGGCATGCCGGACTGTTCCGCCAGCTTGCGCAAGGTGCCGATCAGCACCTTCTGGCTGACGTGCGCCAGACCGACGAGGCGCGCGACCGCGTTGATATCGTATTCGCGCGTCGCCGGCACGAACGGGCGCGAGTGGCGGAGCCGCGGCAGATCAGGCGCGTCGGGGGGCGGGGGCGCGGTGCGCGCCTTCCCGGGGAAGGCCAAGAGTTGAGCAGGCATGGTTTCCTCCTGTGGACGAACTGTTCACGGGAGGTTTTTGCCTTCTATGGCGAATTAGTGCAACAGGAAATTTGCCCTCTATGGCAAATCCGTATTTGTCACCATGGCGAACGCCAAGACGATGGCCGGGCGAGCGGGCACGAAAAAGCCCGCCGGATTCGCACCGGCGGGCCGATCTTCAGCAACAACCAGGGGTTCAGCCGGTCTTGCGCGGCAGCTCGACGACATCGGCGCCGCCCGGTTGCGGCAGGAACTGCCGCTGGCTATCGAGCATCGCCAGGATAGCCGCCCGATTGGGGTCGGGCAGAGCGCGCATGAGGTTGACCATATCGCGCTCTTCCGGGGAAAGGCCGCCCAGCTCGGACGAGAGAAGATCAGCCGCCGCGCATTGAAAGACCGGCGCCATGCGTTCGAGCCACGCCTGGTTCAATTCGCGCTCGCCGGATTCAATCCGCGCCAGGTGCGTCCACGAAAGGCCGATCGCGGGGGCGGCCTCCTTCAAGGTGAGCCCGGCCTTCTTGCGCCATTCGCGGACGCGGTTGGGTCCCTGTGCAATGTGTTCGCGCTTTGCCATCGCCGGGAATTGTAAAACAACGCCTCGCATGCTCTTAGCCCCTATCGTGACGAACTTTCGGCCTGCAGGGTGTTGCCATAATTCGCCATAGAAGGCAAAAAGCTTTCGACGCGGAGGTAACATGCACGCAGCAGCACGTAAGATCAGGAGCTGGCGAAAGGCGCACAACCCGCGCCTGACCGCCGCCGCCTTCGGCCAAATGGTCGGGATTTCGCCCACTCAAGCCTATCGCATCGAGAACGGCGCCCTGCCGCACGGCGATGTCATGGACAAGATCGTGAAGATGGGAATCTGCGCGCCGGACGACTGGTTTGCCAAGGGCGACGAGGGCCGGGAGCAAGCGGCGTGAGCGTACCGCCGCGCGTCTTGATCGCGTGCGAGCGCAGCGGAGTCATGCGTCGGGCGTTCGATGCACTGGGCTGGGATGCGTGGAGCTGCGACACGCAGCCTGCCGACGACGGCAGCAACCGGCATATCCGGGGCGACGTGCTGCTGCACCTGGACGACGGATGGGACCTGCTGGCGGTGATGCACCCGCCCTGCACCCGCCTGTGCAATTCGGGCGGGCGCTGGCTCTACATCGGCGGGCGAAAGGTGAACGGGCGCGATCCGGAAAAGTGGGCCGAGCTGGAGGGCGCGGCGTGGTTCTATCGCCAGCTGCGTGACGCGGAGCAGATCCCGCACCGGGTAATCGAGAACCCGGTGATGCACGAACATGCAATCCGGCTGACCGGACGGGGGCGCACCCAATTCGTGCAGCCATGGTGGTTTGGCGATCCAGCGTTCAAGGCAACGGGCCTTGAGCTGATAAACCTGCCGGACCTGAAACCGACCGACAAGCTTACGCCGCCCCGCCCGGGCACCGACGAGCACAAGCGGTGGAGCGCGATTCACCGGGCGCCGCCGGGCCCCGATCGCGCGCGGCGGCGGAGCGAAACCTTCCCCGGCCTCGCGGCGGCAGTTGCTGCGCAGCTGGGCGCCTATGTAATCGAGAGGATGGCGGCGTGAGCGGTTCAGAAGCAGAGGAGCGCATCCGCTTGAAGGTTGAAGCGGCATTGCGAATGCAATTCCCGGAAGCCCGCATCATTCACGAGCTGGTCGTGCGGCAAGGTTCATGCCGCCTCGACCTCGCGGCAGTAACGCCGAACCGGATCGTGCTGGTTGAAATCAAGTCCGAAAAGGACGTGTTGAAGCGCCTGGATCGTCAGACCAAGGAAGCCGAAGAGGTTGCCGACCTTTATCGCGTGGTCGTCGCGGCCAAGCATCTTGACAAGGCGCGCGAGGCGACAGGCTGGGGCCGTGTGGTGGCCGAGGACGACTTTGCCCGCGAAATAGGTACAAGCTGGTCCGCAAAGCAGCTCATGGGCACCCCGTGCAATGCTCCTGCACGGCTTGCGATGCTGTGGGCGAACGAGCTCCGGATCGTGGCCGAAACGGGCGCGCGCGTCGCGCGAGAAGCGAGCATCCTGCGCGCTTCGGAATATTTCACCGGCGCCGAGGTACGCAAGCGAGTCTGCGCTGCGCTTCGCGCGCGCCCGTTCACCCGTGCCGACGCGCCCATTCTGTCCGACCTGTTTCCTACCGTTACGCAGGCGGCGGCATGAAGCCTTGGCCGGACCCCAAGCTTGTGAAGGCGGCGGCGCGGCATGAGGTGCTGCGGATGATTGCCGCGCTGCCCTATCGCGGCAGCGTGGACCGGGACCGCCTCGGCCCCGCTCGGCCGATCGCGCCGGCAGCGCAGGACTGACGCCATGGCGGGGGGCGAGGAACTGACGGCGCGGGACATCGGGCGCATGCTGAACGCCGAGGCGGCACGGCTTGCCCGCGTGCTCTATCCCGCCGGAACCGAGGCTGGCGGTTTCTGGAGCGTGGGCAACATCCACGGGGCCAGCGGCAACAGCCTGAAAATCCGCCTGTCGGGCAGCAAGCAGGGGACCTGGGCGGATTATGCCGCCGACGAGGGCGACCCTGCCGGCAAAGGCGACATGTTGAAGTTGGTCATGCTGACTGTGGCGGAGCAGCCGACCTATGCCGCGGCGATCCAGTGGGCAAAGGGCTGGCTGGGCATCGAGAGCATGAACGGCGACCAACTGGAGGCACACCGCCGCCGCGCCGAGGCGGCGCAGCGCCGGGCCGAGCAGCGCCGCGCGGGCGAGCGCGAGGACAAGCGCCGGCAGGCCGAGGGCCTGTGGCTGAATGCCGCAAAGCCATTGGGGACACCGGCCCTAGCCTATCTGCAGGGCCGCGGCATCGACTTCGGCGCGATCGGCCACGTGCCGGGCGCAATTCGGTTCCGCCCCGATGTGTGGCAGGCCGAGCTGCACCGCAAGGTCCCCGCCATGTGTACGGCGTTCTGGTCGATCGAGGGGCAATTCGCCGCGGTGCACCTGACTTATCTGGACCGACTGCCCGACGGGCGCTGGACCAAGCTGCAGGGCGTGGAGAGCGCCAAGAAAATCCGCAGCCCGGCGTATTGGGGCGCGCACATTCCGATCGCGAAAGGAGCGCAGCGGTGCCCGCTGAAGGACATCGCGCCCGGCACGCCGGTCTATGTTTCCGAAGGGATCGAGGACGGGCTGACCGTGGCGATGGCCAAGCCGGACGCGCGGATCGTCGCAGCGGGTACGCTGGGCAACATCGGCGCGATGATCCTGCCGCCGCAAGCCGGCGACATTATCATCATCGGCCAGCAGGACGCCCCGGGATCGAAGGCTGACGAAAGCCTGGAAGCGCAAGTGACCAAGCAACAGGCGCGCGGACGGCAGGACGGCAGCAACCGCCGGGTGCGGTTCCTGTGGCCGGACCCCGCCTTCAAGGACTTCAACGACCAGCTGCTCGGCAAGCGGATCGAACCAAAAGGATAACAGATGGCGCGCAGGCCGATTGATTCCATTGCCAGCACCGAACCGGTGGACGCGCCCGACTTCTTTGGCGCGAACGAAGGCGCATCGCCCGAGTGCGGGCCGGTGCCGTTGCTACCGCAGCCGTGCCCGGTGACGCCGCTTGGCGTGCAGGGCACGAAAATCTTCTTCCTCGACAGCCTGAACCAGATCGCGACGGCGCCGGCCAATATCCAGAAGGGCGACCTGAAGCTGTGGTTCGGCAACGACTGGCTGGAAGAGCACTTCCCGCAGAAGGATGCCAAGGGCAACGTCGTCAAATTCAATCAGGACCTGGCGCAGACCGCGCTGATCGAGGATTGCCGCAAGAAGGGCATCTTCAATCCGCACGGCCGGGTGTTCGGGCGCGGAGCGCATCGGGCGCGCGAGGACGAAAGCCAGCTTGTGCTGCACCTGGGCCGCAAGGTGATGCTGGCGAACCCGAAGGATCGCAAGGGCAAGCCGGCGAAAAGCCGGTTCGAGCCTGCGGGTGAAATCAACGGGTGTTATTATCCTGCCCTGCCCGGCCTGCCGGCGCCGGCCGACGAGGCGAGCAGCACGACGGACGCGCGCAACCTGCTCGACCACCTGAGCCGGTGGTACTGGGTGGAGCAGAAGGCTGCGCCGTTGCTGCTGCTGGGCTTCATCGCGGAAATGTTCATCTGTGGCGCGCTCGAATGGCGGAGCCATATCTGGCTGGCCGGACCGACGGCCGCCGGCAAATCGAGCCTGCAGAAGGTGATCCGCGCGATCCATGCGGATTGGTGCCTGCACACCGAGGACGCCAGCGAAGCGGCGATCCGGCAAATCCTGGGCGACGACACGCTGCCGGTAATGATCGACGAAGCCGAAGCGCACGATCGGCCGGAACGACTTGCCGCGATCCTGAACCTGATGAAAAAGGCATCGAGCGGCGCGAAGCTGCATCGTGGCGGACAGGACCACAAGGGCATCGAGTTCACCGCGCAGAGCTGCTTTCTGCTGTCATCGGTGCTGCATGCGAACATGCGCGGCGAGGACCGCAACCGGATCGCGATCCTAGAAATGCGCGCCGTGCCGATCGAGGCCGAGCCGATCAAGGAAGACTGGCAGCATTGGCGACAGCTGGGCCGCCGAATGCACCGGCGGATGATCGAGCAATGGCCGCGCTTCGAGGTGACGCTGGACCTGTACAAGCGCGAAATCGCCGCGAGGCGGTTCGAGGGGCGTTGGCGCGACACCTACGGCACGCTGCTCGCCTGTGCGGACCTCCTGCTGTACGACGACGTACCGGGGGACAACATGGCCGCCAACGAGGGCGAGGGCCGCGAGCGCGTCGGCGAAGCGATATCCACGGTCCAGGCGCTGCTGACGCGGGGCCGCGTGGAAGCGCGCAGCGATGTCGAACGGGTGCAGCTGCACCTGCTGTCGCACATGCTCCCTGGGGCGCACGGCAAGCCCGGCGAGAGTGTGGGCACGTGGTTGGACCGCGCGATGCGGTTGCGGATCGTGCCGGGCGAGTTCCCGACCGATGACAGCACCAAGGAAATCGACCACGAGGCGCGGGCCAAGCTGAAAAGCTGGGGCCTGCGGGTGATCCAGTTGAAAACGGAAGGCGGGCGGTGGCGCGTTGCCGAGGCGCTGCCGGAGACACTGGAAAACCAGTATCTTGCCATCGCCTATCCCACGTACAAGCCGCTGTGCGACGTGTTCCGCGGCAGCGAATGGGCCGAAGGCGGATGGCTGCAATCGCTGGGCAAGATCGAGGGCGTGGTGAAGGGGCTGAAAATTCGCTTCACATCGGGAAGCGATGGCAAGACGGACAACGCCATCGCGGTGCCGCTGTCCGTCCTGATGGCGGGCGAGGAAGGCTAACCGCCATCCTCGGGCAGGACCGGCAACATGTCGCCGACCATGCCGATCAAAGCACCCAGCCCTTCCGGATCGAACGCAACGGCGGGCGGTGCCGCTTCGAGAAGATCGCGCAGGGTGAAAAGCGCGCTGCGCGCGCGTTCCTGTTCGACATGCGGCGCGCAGGGCGCGAACATCGGTTCGCGCAGATTCAGGTGACTGATGTTGTCCATGACGATTCCCCCCGGGAGTGACGTTACGGGGCGTTTGTAAACAGCGTGCTAGCGTGTTGGAAAGTGGTTTGTTCTTATTATGTTCAATAGGAAGGCGCCCAGGTGATATAGTTGCCGAAAGATGCTAATTGCGTTGCATGATCGTTGCTTTGATCCTTGCTCAAGCCGCCGCGCCAACAGCAGATGCGGCCGAATTGCGGAGCGCGGTGGCCCAGGTAACCGCCACCACCCGGACGTGGTTCGACTGTGCATGGCAGGCGGCACCAGCACTCTCGGCAAATGGCACCGACAGCGCTGAGACGCTTGCAGCGGCGGCGGTGGATGGTTGCATCGACGAGCAGCGGGCAACCGAGGCCGCGCAAGCGCGGCTCGGCGCGCTGACGGGCCTGCCGTGGTCAGAAAGCCGAAAGGCTTTCGAGGCCGCGCGGACTGCGCAGATAAGGGGCATCGCCGCGCAGTTGGTCAGGATGCGGGCGACGGCGCAGCAGGGCAAGCGCTAGATCGGCCGGGCCGATCGCAGCACGCCGCGGTCGATCAAGTCCATCCGCCGTTCCAGCAGCTCGCCGAATGTGCGGCCGGGCAGTTGGGCCTGCCAGTAGTCGCAGGAAAGCCCGACGCGAACCATCTGGCAAAGGGCTTCGTCCTCTTGCGGGGTAAAGGGAACCGCGAGGGGGCGGCTCCAGGCGGGCTTGCGGCGTGGGATCGTCATAGCGCCAGGCCGAGCTGGAGGGTGCCCGCCGGATCGCGTTCAGCGTCACGCAGCTGGCGGGCCGCGAAGGGCAGGCGATCCTCTGACACGGTGATGAAGCGCGCGACGGCGCGGCTCCATCCTTGGCGGGCGGCGGCGCAGCGCCATTCGGCATCGATCGCGGCGCGCAAGACCGGATCGCGCTCGGCCCATCGATCGAGCATGGCCACCACCGCATCGCCATCGAACATTTCGAAGCAGTTGTCGTAAGCGCGCGATCCGATTCCGGTGCCAGTGCGCAGACACCGCGCAGCGAGTTGAACGCGGGCAAGGAAGCCGGCGGCATGGGCTGGATAGTGGGGGCAGGCAGTCCGCTTGCCGCAGTGTTCGCAGGGTTCACGATCGTGCATTGCTCGGCCTTTCTGCCGGGTACGCGCGGCCACCTTGGCCGCCCATCTGGACGCTGGACCCGGACCCGGACCCAGCGCCGCAGGGAGCGGTCAGAGCGCCAAGGCAAACTGAGCGGGTGCTGCCGAGCCGAGCGCGACAGGTAGCGGGGACTCACCCGGCACCGGCGCATCTGCTACCGGTTCCGCCCGGTCCTCGAATTCGGCGAAGCCGTCCAGCTCGCCCGCATTGGCAAGCACCAAGTCGCACGCTTGCTGCGCAAGGCTCGCAGCCTTGAAAATCATCCGCTTGTCGCTGCGCAGCGCCTGCAGCCAGTGAGCGAGATAAGCGGCGTGATCGTCGATGTGATCGCCCACGATGCCGAGACGCGCGCCGACAAAAGCCGCGCCGATTTCCGCAACCAGCTCTTCGAACGCATAGTCCTTGGACCCGAACTTGTTGAGCAACTGGCGGTTGAGGCGGGACTCGTGCCCAGACCAGTGGCAAAGCTCGTGCGCGAGGGTGGCGAGATAGCCGCCGACGGTGGCGAACCGGTCAAACGTCGGCATGTTCACAAGGTCCATGGTCGGCGCATAGTAAGCGCGGTCGCCGCTTTCACGGATCTGCGCACCGGAGCTGCGAAGGGCACTGTCGGCCACTTCATCGCGCTCTTTGCTGGCGCCGGGGATAACCGCCGGCCGCGCGTAGAACTTTGCCGGCAAGCCTTCGATCTGGTCGGCGTTGAACACCGTAAAACCGCGCATCATGGGAATATTTCGCTCCTGGTCCTCTCCCGCGTCGTTCTGCTCGGTGACAGTGAGCTTCTTGAAAAACACAATCCCGGTGCCCTTCGAGCCCTTGCGCACGGAACCGCCGAGCGCCTGGGCTTGCTTGAAGGTCATCCATCTGCGCGAGCGAAAGCCGTTTTCGTCGGCCGATGCCCACAACAACAGGACATTGATTCCGCGATAGCATTCGCCGGTGACGCGGAGGGGCAGGGGCGGCGTGCCGCCCGTCGTTCCGTCGGTTGCCCATGACGGCGCCCAAGGCTTTGTGCCCGCCTCGAGGCGGCGCACGATCGCGCTGGTAATGGTTTCGTAGATATCAGGCTTGGACATCGGTTTCGGCCTCCTGCCGGGGTTGATGCGGCCACGATGGCCGCCCGTCTGGCAGCTGGACCCACCCGGACCCAGCTGCACGAAGGGCGGTCATTCGTAGGCGTCGCGGTGATCCATCTCTCCTTCGAAGGCGCGGAAGCGTCCGTGCTGGGCGGTGTTGTCGCGGCCGTCGTCGTTGTAAGCCTCTTCGGCCGCGACGAACGCGCGGCGCAGCTCATGGTCGTCCATCCTTTCGGCCGCCGCTGACGCGGTACGATAGGCGTTGATGAATGCCTGTGAACGAACGGGCCTAGTGGTGCTGGCGGTCATTGTTTCGGCCTTTCTGCCGGGGTGCGCTGGCGACCATCGCCGCGCCGTTATTAGTCATAGAAGGCAAAAAACGAGTTCGTCAATAGGGGAAATTTTGCAACCGGCCAGCGCGGCGAAAGCCGCGCGGTGCGGCCGGTTTCCGCTTGATTTCCGAGCCTCACAGACTGCCGCGCCTGGCGCCCGATCGCGTCGCCTTTGTCCTTCACCGGACCGGACCCGGACCCGATTGCTCGAACGAGGAATTGGCCGCCGGGCAATGGGTCCGGGGTGTTCCAGTTGTTCCGCATGATATTGCCGGTGGAACAAGGAGAATGGCGGATTTACGCGCCTTTCGCAACCTGTTCCGAATGTTCTATTGACGCGCTCTAGCTCTGCATCTGCGCGTGAGTGCACATGCGTTATGCGCAGGCGGGTCGGGCCAGAACATTCGGAACATGCCCCGAGGTCCGCGCAATTGCGCCTTTCCCTTGTTCTATGTCCTGTTCCAGTGCGGAACATTTGGAACAGGGAAAGAGAGGGGCTTGCGGTTTTTGTCGTCTACGGCGAATTATTGCGGCATGGGCTCGGGCTGCATCTTCGACGGGAATATTCAAGGGGGCGGATATTCGCCTCGATGGGTGTTTGGGGGGCGTGGGTGCGGCGGCCTGGGGAATTTCGCGGCGGCGCGGCATGGTGCGCCAGCTGCGGATCGGCCTGGTTGTGGTGACAGCGACCGCTCCAGCTGGGCCGAAGGGGCCGGCGCCGCCGAGCTGGTGGCGTCGGCCTCGATCACGGATTTCTGCGGGTTTCGGCGGATCGCAAGGCGCAGCGTCGCATGGAAACCGTCGCACGGTGCGGCAGGATCGGCGGATTTCCGCGCCTTGCAGGGTGCCGGTCGTCTAATCGTCAGTCTGGCGACGCGCTCGCCGCGCTCGATCGCGATCCGCGCCGGGCGGGGGGCGGCGGCCGATGGCCGCCGGGGGGGCCCTTCCCCCTTCGGGGCCGTGGCCTGCACCGACGCGGGTTCCCGCGACGGGGCCGGAAATCTGGAAAATTGGGCTCAAGGACCTGCCATCGGCCTTGGCTGCCGATGGGCTGCGGTCGGGAGAGGCCGGAAGGCTTCCCCGCGCAGCATGGGGTCCGGGGTGCGGGAGTGCCTGAAGCGTTCAGCGATTGGCGGCGCGAAGGGATTGCGGCGCGTGGAGCGGGTCCGGGATGGAAGCGGCCTGTGGGTGGCGCATCGCTCGCTCTGTGGTGACAGCAGGCCGACGGTAGGGCGGGCCTGACGCCGATGTCAAGCGAGCCCTCCAGCCTGGAAACAGCTTTCCGCCGCGCCGCGGCAGGCGGCGCTGGCCTGTTCGGCGGCGAGTGGGATGCCGAGCGCATCGACGCGATGCGCGACGCGAACGGCAACCTGCCACGCGATGCCTTCCGCCTGATCCGCCAGCAGCAGGGCGAGGATCGCAAGGCCGGGCGACCCAAGGGAGCGGGCAACAAGCGCAACCAGCAGCTGGCCAAGTTGATCACGCACAAGTTCGGCGACCCGGTGGAAGCGATGGCGAGCCTGTACGCGATGCCGCTGGACCAGATGGTGGAGCTGATCCGCATCGCGGACCCGGGCAAGGATTCGAAAACCGGCGACATCGCGATCAAGGCGCTGAACGTGCAGCTGGCGGCGGCAAAGGCGGTTTCGGAGTACGTCCACAGCAAGAAGCCGGTCGAGGCGAACGTCAACGTGCGCAGCGATGGCGTGCTGGTGTTCCCGGGCGGCGTTGCCGGCAGCTTCGACCAGCTGGACGACCAGAGCCGGCAGGCGGCGGCGCTTATCCAGGGCGCGGTGGATACCGGCCAGGTGAGCGCGGACATGCTGGCGGGGATGAAGCTGGTCGATGGCCAGCTGGTGGACGCCGAGTGGAGCGAAATCGACGCCGAGGACGCCGCGGAATGAGCGGCCAGCGCTACAACTTCGGCAAGGGCGAGCGGGCCGAGCGGATCAAGCGCCAGCTGGCGGGAATGGCCCGCGATCCCGAGCGCGCGCGGCGGCTGTTCGGCCTGCCGGTGCGCGACGAAACGCAGAGCGACGATAGGGACGAGCGGGCATGAGCGGGATCACCGCCCTTGCACCGGTGGGTCCGGTTTCCGAGGCGTTCATCGCGGACGAAAGCCTGATCTGCGCGATCATGGGGCCTTACGGCAGCGCCAAGACGACAAGCTGCATCCGCAAGATCGTGCAATCGCCGCGGCTGCAGAACGCGGTGATCGAGGGTGGGCGGAAGGTGCGCCGGGTGCGCTGGTGCGTGGTGCGCGACACATACGGCCAGCTCGAAACCAACGTGCTGAACAGCTGGTTCACGTGGTTTCCCAAGACCAAGGACAACTGGAACGGGCGGGAGATGGCCCACCGCCTTTCGTTCGACGTGGCGCTGCTGAACGGCGAGCCGCCGGAGCGCTGGGAAATCGAAACCTATTTCCGCGCGATGGGCGACCAGAAGGCCGAGGACGTGCTGAAGGGGCTGGAGCTCACCGGCCTGTGGCTGAACGAAGTGGACACGCTGGACCGGGCGGTGATCCGCTATGGCCTGCCGCGCACGGGCCGATACCCGAGCGCAGCGCATGGCGGGTGCCAGTACCGCGCGGTGATCGCCGACTTCAACGCGCCGGACATCGACAACTGGACCTATGAGCTGCTGGTCGAGAAGAAGCTGCCGATCCCCGACGACCTGGCCGAGCAGCTGCGCAGCGTGCTGGGGCCGCGCTTCAACATCGGATACCATCGGCAGCCCGGCGGGCGATCGAAAAATCCCCCGCCCGAGAACGTGAAAAACCTGCCCGAAGGGTATTACGAATCGCTGATGCTGGGCCTGACGGCCAACGACATCCGGCGGTTCGTGGACAACGAGTTCGGCGCGGTGCGCAACGGGCAGCCGGTGTACCCCGAGTTCAACGACAAGATCCATTGCGCGGCCGACCTGCAGCCGCTGCAAGGGGTGCCGGTGTTCCTTTCGGTGGACGGGGGCAGCACGCCTGCCGCCGTGTTCGGTCAGATAGACGACCTTGGCCGACAGCGCTGGCTGTCCGAGGTGGTGGTGTTCGAGGACGACGAGAAGGGCGGGCTCGAGCAGATGGGACCGGAAGCGTTCGGGCGCATCTGCGGAGAGCACTGGCTGGACAGGTACGGCAAGTTCGCGTTCGGCGGCGCCGCGGCGGACCCGGCGGCGTTCTTCGGCAACGAGCGCGACCAGTATGGCTGGATCAAGCTGTTCTGGAAGGCTTTCCGCGAGACGGTGGGCGGCAGGGCGCGCGACTGGAAGATCAAGCCGGCGCCGTGCAAGGGCAACAGGCTGCCCGAGCGGATCGAGGCGGTGCGCCGCCCGCTGACCCGGATGATCGGCGGGCAGCCGGCGCTGATGATCGCGGACACGTGCCGCATGCTGCGCCGCGGGTTCAACAACGGGTACGTGATCGTGCGCAGCCAGCTTTCCAACGGAAGCGGGCGCTGGGCCGACAAGCCGCTGAAGAACGACTTCAGCCACGTACACGACGCCGGCCAGTATCTTTCGCTGCTGATGACCAAGCGCGGCGAGGCCGGCGAGGACGAGGCCGATCCGGCCCGCCCGGCGCGGCGCGAGCGGGCGCGGCGGCGCGGTCGGGCGGACTTCGGCCAGGGATTTTTCGCACATCGGGAGAAGGCGTGATGTCAGCCATCGTATCGGGTCTGTTCGGCGCCGTGGGCTCGCTGGTGAGCCGCGTCCTGTCCCCCAAGCCGAAAAAGCAGGCCGCGCCGATCCAGGCGATCGATCGCAGCCCGTCCGCCGTGTCCGACGCGCTGCAGAGCCGGCGCGGATCGCGCGTGAACCAGCGCACCGGCGGCCTTGGGGCCGAAGCATCCCCTTCCAGCGGGGCGAAGAGCAAGCTGGGCGAGTGAAGGAAGGAAACCGACTATGACGGTAGAATACGACCTGCCCGAACTGCTGAACGGGCGCGTGGACAGCATCGCGGCGAGCCTGCCGGAAATGGGCGACGGCCAGCTGGCCGCGCTGCGCGAACTCGAAGCGGCCGGCAGTGCGCGCAAGACGCTGCTGGCGGCAATCGACGCCGAGACTTCGGGACGCAAGGAAGCAGCGGACAAGCTGGCGGAGCCGACGGGAGAGCCGAGCGAACCGACGGCCGCCGAAGTTGCCCGCGACGGCGCCATGCAAGGCGAGCCCGAGGCCCCTGCCCCCGGCACCGACCTTCCCGGCACGTTCGCCGATGCGCCGATGCCCGAGGACGCGCCGGGGAACCCGGACGTGAACGACATCGCGACCAAGGTCGAGCAGCTGCGCGACGCGCTGCGCTTTGCGGGCTTCGAAGTGGATGCGGGCACCGACACGATCGGCACGGCGGCGGCGGCTCTGATGGGGCTGATCCGGCCCGAAGCCCACGTCGAGGCGGTTGCGCAGGGACCGGCGGTGCTGGAGCTTTCAGCCACGGCCGATGCCGGTTCGGCGTTCACCGTGGTGTTCGGCGATGCGCAGGGCAGGCGGATCGAGCCGCTGCCGGCGTTGCAGTTCGGCGCAGCGGCCTTTGCGGATTCGCTGGCCGGGGGCGAGCGGCTGCTGACGCGCGCGATCGAGTTCCCAGTGGGCGTCGCTGGCTGCGCGGTTTCGAGCGTGTGGCTGGTGGACGAGGCTGGCGCGGCGTGGAGCCGCGTGGACCTGCTGGCGCCGTTGCCGGTGGGCGGTGGCCGATCGAGCGCGATCCCGGCGGGATACCTGGCGTTCCCGGTGCCGCCGGCAGCCCTTCCCCTGGCCGCCTGATCCAACCCCGACGAAAGGACGCGCCGCGCGATGATCGACCCCGCCAAGGTAAAGGCCAACCAGACCCGCATGCAAAGTGCGCGGTCGAGCCACGACAGCCTTTGGGCCGAAATCGCGCGGCTCGTCTATCCCGAGCAGGACAACAGCCTGTTCGGCGGTTCGATGCGCGCCAGCAAGTGGATGCGCGAGCAGGCCGCGGCGACGACCGCGCACGAGCCCTATGCCGCGCAGGCGCTGGAGGACGGCGTGGCGCTGTTCGAGAGCTTCGTGATGCCCAAGGGGCAGCGCTGGCAGAAGCTGGCGCTGGGTGATGCGGCGCTGATGCGAAAGGTGGCGAACCAGCAATGGATCGAGCAGGTGGAGGGCCGCCTGTTCGCGCTGCGCAACGATCCCCGGAGCGGCTTTGCCGGCGCCGTGCACGAATCGGCCATGAGCCTGTTTTCGTTCGGCCCGCAAAGCTTCTGGATCGACATCCGGCGTGACCTGCGCGGCCGTCCGATCGGGCTGTCCTATCAGTCCGAGTTCATCGGTGACGTGTGGATCGAGCGCGACGCCGAAGGCAACCCGATGCGGTTGCACCGGCGCATCGAGCTGACCGCCGAGGCGGCGATGCGCAAGTGGGGCGAGGACAGTCCGCCGCACGTGCGCGAGGCCATGCAGGGACCGAACGCCAATCCCGACAAGCCGTTCACCTTCCTGCACGTGATCGAGCCGAACGCGCAGTTCGATCCCGAGCGAATCGACGCTGCCGGCAAGCCGTGGAGCGCCGGATACCATTCGGAATCGGACGACGTGATGTTCCGCACCGGCGGATACAACACGCTGCGCCGGATCGTTTCCGCCTTCAGCCGGGCGAACAAGAACACCTGGGGCCGCAGCCCGACGATGAAGGTGCTGCCGACGATCCGGCTTGAGCAGGAAATGTGGCTGGACCGTGCGTTCGGCGCCGAGCTGAAGCTGAAGCCGCCGCTGCTGCTGCCGGACGACGACATCGACGTGGTGGAAATCAAGCCGTTCGGCATGACCTATGGGGGGCTGGACGAGCAGGGCAATCCGCTGGTGCGCGAAATGCTGACCGGCGGGGACGCGACCGACGCGCGCGAGCTGTCGATGGAGGCCAAGGCGCTGATCGACCGCGCCTATTTCCGCGACCTGTTGCAGCTGAACCGCGAATACAAGTCACACATTCCCGCCAACCGGGTGGCCGAGGAAACCGCCGAGAAGGGCACGCTGCTTTCGCCGCTGGCGAACCAGGAGCAGTGGTGGCTTTCGCCGATGACGGAAACCGAGCTGGTGCTGATGGGCGAGCTGGGGCTGCTGGCCGACGCGCCGCCCGAGGTTGCCGAGTATCTGGCCGCGAGCGGCGGGATCGGCATCAGCTACGACAACGGGCTGACCGCGATGCAGGAAGCAGGCAAGAGCGCGGCGTTTTTGAACCTTGCCCAGCAGGTCGGACTGCTGGCGCAATTCGACCCGAGCGTGGTCGACGAGTTCAAGCGCGAGTTCCCCATGAGCAAGGTGATCCCGGAGCTGGGGAGGATCGCGGGCGTGCCGGCGTCGATGCGGGCGACCGAGGACGAGCGCGAGGCGTTCGACGCCGAGAAGCAGCGAGCGGCCGAGCTGCAACAATTGCTGGCGGCGGCGCCGGCGCTGGCCGGCGCTGCCAAGGACCTTAGCGCGACAGCGCCGCAGGGCCTGCCGCAAGGGGGGATGGCGTGAGCATCGAGCGCGATATCGAGCTGATGGCACTGGAGGCCGAACAGCGCGGCGCGCTGACGCGCCGCGCGCTGGCTGCGCTGCAGTTCCGCCGGGAGCGTCGGTTGCGCGACGCCTATGCTGCCGTGTTCTTCGGCGGGGCCGACCGCCAGACGCTGACGCCGGAAGCCGCGATCGTGCTGGCCGACCTGGGGGCGTTGGCCGGTATCGGCAAGGTGCGGCTTTCGGCGAGCGAGGCCGAGTTGCGCCAGCGCGAAGGGCAGCGGCACGTGGTGCTGCACCTGCTTTCCATGTTGCGCGGAGATGGCCGCAAGCTGGCGCGGATGGCGCGCCAAATCAGGGAGATGAACGATGAGTGAGGTGGCGGGAGCGTTGAGCGATGGCATCGACCCGGGAGCGGCGGGCGCGGCGGAAGGCGGAGCGGGCGCTGGCGGCGGAAGCCAGAGCGGCGGCGGCGGCCCTGCTGCGGCGGGTACGCAAGGCACGGGAACGGCGGGCGCGGGTGAAGGCGCTTCGGGCAGTGGGGGTGAGCAGGCTTCCTCCCAGTATCCGGCGTGGATGAACGGCCTTGCCGACGAGTTGCGCAACGATCCCGACCTTGCCCGGTACGGCAGCGTCGAGGACCTGGCGAAGGGGCTGAAGGAAACGCGCGCATGGGCGCGCGGCCGCGTTCCGATTCCACAGGACGATGCCGGGTGGAAGGAGTTCGGCGAGAAGCTGCGCCCCGAAAGCGCCGACAAGTACGCGCTGGAAGTGCCCGAGGGCGACAGCGGCGCGATGGCGGCCGAATACCGGAAGTTCGCCTTCGACGAGGGCATCCCGGCCCGCCACGCCGAGGCCACGGCGCGGTTCTTCAACCGGGTGCAGGCCGAGCAGCTTTCGAAGATCGCCACGACCAACCAGGAAGAGCTGCGCGCGCTGGACCTGGAGCTGGGGGCGCACGGCTACAACGTGCGGTTGGAGGCAACCCGCGCGATGCTGAGCGCGGCGGGGATCGACGCGGAATCGACCGACGCGATGGTGCGAGCGCTGGAACAGACGCACGGCGCAGGCAAGACGCTGCGCGCGCTGTTCACGCTGGCCGAGCGTACCGGCGAGCTGGAGAAGGTGGACAGCACCAGCGTGGCGCTGAACATGGGCGGCATGAGCCCGCAGGCGGCGCAGGCGGAAATCAACAAGCTGATGAACGACAAGGCGTTCATGGACAAGGCCGGCACCAAGGGCACGCCCGAGGCGGCAAAGTGGAAGCGATTGAACGAGGCCGCGGCCGGCCGCAAATAGGTGACTTGACAAATTCCCCTCTATGACGAATTTTAAGGGCGTCTCCGGTTGCACCCCGACCGGAGACGCCCTTTTCATTCCGGCTTCCCCGGTAGCGCCGCAAGGCGATGCAGGCCCCGGTGCAAGGCGAAAGCAGCCACGCGCAGCGGCGCGTAATCCGCGAGACCGGCCCGGCCCGATGGTCGCCTCCCCGGTCGAGAAACCAGACCTGACCCGTTTGATTTTTTGCCCAGGAGGCGAATATGGCTGAGAATTTTGCCGATAACCATCGCAACATCACGTTCAGCAACAACGTGACCGCGACGCTGCGCCAGGAACCCGGCATGCTGTACGGCCTGTGCGGTTCGAGCGCGCCGTACACCGGCAGCAAGAAGGCCCGCATCGAGAACCGCTTCGGCCGTCTGAAGATGGAAGAGAAGCAGGGCCGCAACACCGACACCAACAGCACCGACATCGACAGCGTGGCGCGCTGGATCGCGCCCGGCAAGAAGGCCAACGTGGCGCCGCTGCTCGACCGCGACGACAGCGAGACCACCGAGGTGGACCTCGGCAGCCCGCTGGTGAAGGAAGTGGCCGCCGCGGCCGCGACCTATCACGACGACATGTTCGGCGTGGGCTACTTCGGCAACGCCTGGTCGGGCGAGCTGGGCGACACGGCCGTGCCGTTCAAGAACGCCAACATCATCGCGCACGGCGGCACCGGGCTGACGCTGGACAAGCTGATCGCGACGCGGGAACTGCTGCGCAAGCGGCACGTGAACATCCAGCGCGAAAAGCCGATCATCCTGCTGCAGCCGGAGGACGAAACCGACCTGCTGCAGATCCCCGAATACAAGAGCTTCGACTACAACGGCAGCAAGCCGCTGGAGAACGGGGAAATCAAGCCGTTCATGGGCTTCCGCTTCTTCAGCATCACGCCCGACGCGGAATCGATGCCGCGCAGCTACGCCAGTTTCTTCGCCAATGGCGGAGCGACGCGCCAGCTGCCGGTGTTCGTGCCGAGCGGGCTGCATCGCGGCGTGTGGGTGGAGTTCTGGGGCAAGATCACCGATCGCGCCGACAAGAACCATTCCGAGCAGTTCTACGGCGAAGCGCGGTCGGCGGTGGTCCGCACCGACGAGGACAAGTGCTTCATCCTGCAGACCCAGTAACCGGCGCGGCGGGCCATCGCGCCCGCCGCCCTTCCCCGATGACGCAGCCCCGCGACGCGCGGCGGCAGACAAGAAAAGGACAGGCAGATGGCTGGTACTGACGGTTCCGCCTACAACAGCGCGGATGCGCTGGCGAAGACCCCCGGCACTTCCGTGGACGCGGGCGTGCGCCGGTTCCGCAACGTTTTCAACCTGGCGGACGCGGGCGTGGGCGGCACGACCAATCCGCTGATCATGGCGATCGTGCCCACGGGCAGCGTGCCGATGGGCGCGCGCGCCACGTGCAGCGTGTCGCTGGCGGGCATCAACCTGCAGGTCGGCATTGCCGGCAATGTGGCGAAGTATGCCACGGCGCAGGCCGGCGCCGCAGCGGACACGATCAAGCGGTTCGACATCAAGGCGACCGCGCTGGCGGCCGACCCGCTGACCGGCGCGGAAACGGTGATCCTGACCCCCTCGGCCGCGTGGCCGGCCGCGGGCACCCTGGTGACCGATTTCGAGATCAGCAAGCGCTGACCAAGCGACCCGAGCGCCGGCCCAATCCTCTCCCGGGCCGGCGTTCAAACCTGCGGCGCGCCGGGCATCCCGAAAGGATGACTTCGGATGGGGATCGGAAGGACACCCGGCGCGCCGCCTTTTCGATCCCGCCCCTGATCGCTGGAGGCCCCGATGCCCGCGCCCTATGCCGTGACGCCTTCGCAGACCGACATCGTGAACGGCGCGCTGGAGGACCTGGGTAGCCGCACCCGGATCAACGCGATCGACGACACCGGCCGGATCGCCGCATCGGCCCGCACGCACTGGGCCAGCGTGGTGCGCGAGCTGCTGCCCAAGCACACCTGGAATTTCGCGATCCGGCGGCAGAACCTGCCGTTGCAGGAGGCGCTGGCCGAAGGGGCGGGCTGGCTCTACGCCTATGGCCTGCCGGGCGATTGCGCGCGCTGGTTGCCGCCGAGCCATGAGGACGGCGACCGCTTTTTCGACGGCGAAGAAGAAGGCGGCCGCATCCTGACCGACCGCGAGGCGCCGCTGCCTGTACGCTTCATAAGCTACGAGCTGGGCAGCGACACGAGCAAGTGGCCCGCGCACTTCGCCGCCGCCGTGCGCGCGGAGCTGGCCGCGCGCATGGCGGACACGGTGACCCAATCGGAAACGGTGGTGGACCGCACGCGCAAGCTGGCGCAGGCCGCGCTGGCCGCCGCCAAGCGCGCCGACGGGCTTTCGACGGGGCGGACGAGCCGCCGACAGGTGACGGTGAAGAGCGACTGGCTGGGCGCGCGCGAGCGCCCCTACCAGCGGTACGGGCGATAGCCCATGAGCCGCGTTTCGCCGGTGCAGACCAGCTTCAACGGCGGCGAGATTTCGCGCCGGCTGTCCGCGCGGATCGACCAGGGCATCTATGCGGTGGCGCTGGAGGAAATGACCGGCTTTGCGCCGTTGCTGGAAGGCCCGGCCGAGGCCATGCCGGGCACGATCGTGGTGGAACCCGCTGCGGGACCGTGCCGGCTGTTCCGCTTCGAATACAACACCACGCAGGGCCACGTGGTGGAAGCGAGCGCGGGCAAGTTCCGCGTGTTTACCAACGACGCGCTGATCGTGGACGCCAGCGGCAATCCCGTCGAAGTGGCCAGCAGCTATTCCTGGGCGGATGTCCAGGCGCTGCGCACCCACCAATCCTACGACGTGATGTATTGCCTGTTGCGCACGCGCGCTCCGATGCAGTTCCGCCGCGACGGCGCGACGGCGTTTTCGTTCGCGCCGCTGGCGCTGAAGGACGGGCCGTTCGACGACCGCAACGACGACAAGAGCTTGCGCGTTTCGGCGAGCGCGCTGACCGGCGCGGTGACGCTGAGCGCGACGAGCCCGATCTTTGCCGCCACCGACGTTGGCAGCCTGTTCCAGATGGAGGCCGAGGACTTCGGCGACATCCCGGCGTGGGAGCCGGGCATCACGGTGACGCAGGGCCAGCTGCTGACGTTCGGCGAGCGGGTCTATCGCGTGGTCGGCCTTGGCGCGGGCGGGCGCACCGGCGGGTTGCAGCCGGTGCATACCGAGGGCGTTGAGTGGGACGGCGTGGGCCGCGGACAGGACATCAACGAGAAAGACGCGGGCGGCGTGCAGCTGGAGTACGTGCACGATCGCATCGGCATCCTGCGCATCACCGGATTCACCGACGCCAGCACGGTGAGCGCGACCGTGCTGCGCCACCTGCCCTTTTCGGCGACGACGGGAAATTACGAGTATCATGGCGGTTACTGGGGCGGCGCGGGGTGGACCGAGTTCGTTCCGAGCGGCGCGGCCTACGCCTATGGCACGTGGAGGTGGCGCTTCGGCGCCTTCAGCGACACGCGCGGGTGGCCGGAGGCGGCGTGCGTATGGAACGAGCGGCTGTGGCTGGCCAAGGACCAGGTGGTGTACGGCAGCGCGGCGGCCGACCTGCTGAACTTTTCGACGTTCAACGAGCTGGGCGAGCTGACCAACGACATGGCGCTGACCGTGCGGCTGCCCGATCCCAACCCGGTGCTGCACATGGTGGGCGAGGACCGGCTGCTGATCCTGACCGCCAAGGGCATGCACGCGCTGGGTCCCGGCGGCGCGGCGACCGGCATAGGCCCCAACAACCGCCGCATCGACCCGGTGCCGAGCCGCGGCGCGGCGGCGGTGGCGCCGGTCGAGCTGGATGGGCGAGCGATCTACATCGGCCGATCGGGCCGGCGGGTGCATGAAGCATCGAGCGCGCCGCAAAGCGCGGACCCGGCGCAGGACCTGAACCGCTATGCGCGCCACATCGCGCCGGAAGGAACGCGCCTTGTCGCGCTGGCGAGCCAGCAGTTGCCGCTGAACCACCTGTGGGCGCTGCGCAGCGACGGCACGCTGTGGTGCGCCGTCTATGTTCCCGAGGAACAGGCGCTGGGCTGGGCAAGACGGACGCTGGCGGCGGGCATGGCGGCGCGCAGCATCTGCACAATCACGGATCCCAATGGCGTGAACGACCAGCTGTGGATCGCGGCCGAGTTCGACGGCGCGTGGTTCGTGCTGCGCATGGCGCCGTGGCGCGAGGACGGAGATTCGGCCGCCGGGGCGATCATGCTCGACATGGCGCTGAGCCGCGATGGCGCGCCCGTGGACTCGCTCGTGCATCCGCATCTGAAGTCGCGGCGGATCGAGGTTGTGGCGGACGGCGCATGGTACACGCTCGCGACCGATCCCACCGGACGATTCACGCTGCCGGAAGCAGCTTCGAACGTGATCGCCGGCTTGCCCTTTGCCGCGCGAATGGTCGGGATGCCGATCGAGGCAGGAGGCGACAACGGCCCGGCCCGCGGCAAGATGGCGCGGATCGGCACGGCCTGGGTGGAGCTGGAGAAGGCGCGCGGGCTGCGCTTCGGCGAAGCGGCGAGCCCGCTGGAGGACATCGAGGGACTTTCGACCGACAGCACGATGGACGAGGGCTTCGCGCTGGAAAGCGGCTTCGTGGCGTTCGACGCCATAGGCGACTTCACGCGCCGCCCGAGGCTGTGCGTGGAAAGAGTGGCTCCCTTCCCCGCCACGGTGCTGGCGTGGTGCGCGACGCTGGAGGTGAGCCAGCGATGATCCGCATTGACCCGTTCATGGCTGAACATGCGCTGGAGCTGGTGCTGCAGCCCGCCCAACTGGCCGAACTGGACTGGCACGGCCGGCAGGCGGCGGCGGCGTCCTTCGCACAGGCAGGGAACGCCTTCACGGTTCGCGACGCCGACGGCCGGATCATCTTCTGCGGCGGCGCGGTGGAGCGCCATGCCCGTTACGCCAGCCTGTGGGGACTTTTCGCGCTGGACAAGGGAGCGGCGGTCCATCGGCTGCTGACGGCATCGCGGCGCTTCATTGCCGCGCTGCCGCACGCGCGCGTGGACGCGCTGGTGGATGCGGGGAACGCGGGTGCGCGGAAATGGGCGCGGCACATCGGGCTGGAGCTGGAAACGCGACTGGCCGACGCGGCGCCCGACGGCGGCGACATGCTGGTTTACCGGAGGACACGATAATGGGCGCAGCTTTGCCCGTGCTGGCGATCGCGGCGCAAGCCGGGGGCCAGCTGTACCAGGGATTCGAGCAGGCCGGGCAGGAGCGCGCGGCCGCGCGCGTGGACAAGGAGAACGCGCGCCGCGCGGTGCTGGCCGGCGAGCAGGACGTTTACAACGTTCGCCGGCAGGAGCGGCGGCAGGCGGGCGATGCCCTTACCGAAATGGCAGGCAGCGGGGCCATGGCCGGCACCGGCAGCGCCGCCGATGTCATTGCGGAATCAGCACGACAGGCCGAGCTGGACATCGCGCGTCGGCGCGATCAGGCCCGGGGCGAGCAGGCCAACTACCTGGCGAGCGCGAAGGCGCATCGCAGCGCCGCCACAGGCGCCATCATCAGCGGCGTGTTCAACGCGGTTTCGACGGCGCTGGGCGGGGCCAGCAACCAGCGCAACCAAGGCCGCATGGCGGCCATCGCGGGAGGCTGACGATGGCCGAAGGCTATATCGCGCGGCTGCCGCAAGGCGTGGTGATGAAAAGCCAGGTTCAGACCGGGCAGGTCGGCATGGCGATTGCGCAGGGGATCACTTCGCTGGGCCAGACCATGAGCCGCATGGCGGACCAGAACGCGCAAGTGGACATGCGCGTGGCGGAGGACGCCAAGCGGCGCGAGCGCAGCGCGGTGACGGCGATCTGGATGGGCAAGCTGGCCGACGCCAAGCTGGAGGCGCAGCAGGCCATGACCGCACTGCGCACGAACAGCAAGGACGGCGCGATCGGCCACGAGGATGCCGCGGCGGCCAAGGCCGACGAGCTGACCAACCGCTTCATGGACGACCTGGGCCAGGCCAGCGGCAACGACCCGGAAGTGCTTGCCCGGTTCATGCCCGCCGTGCGGGGCTTCCGCGACGCGCTGGTGGGTGAGGAAAGCGCCTGGGCGCTGGGCCAGCGCGCCAAGGCGCAGGGCGTGGGTGCGCAGAAGGCGATCGACGCCATCGCGATCACGCAACAGAGCAAGCCCGACCCGCTGCAGGCGATCAAGGACCTGACTCCGATCAAGCAGATGATCGATGCGGCGGACTGGGACGGCAACACCAAGGCAAAGGTGTGGGACGGAGCGCTGCGCCAGACCTTCGGCGGGACGCTCGACGGATTGCTGAACGCCGGCAACGTGTCGGGGGTTCAGGCGCTTCTGGACGATGGTTCGCTGCAGGGCGTGTTCAGCGCCGACGAAATGGAACAATGGCGCGGGCGGGCGAAGGCCGCCGGGCGCGAGCAGCAGCTTGAAGTCGAGCGCGCGGCGAGCGCGGCGCGGGGCGACGCGGTGGATGCGCTGAAGGCAATCAAGGTCCGCATCGACAACGGCGACGACGTTCCCCAGGCCGAAATCCAGAATGCCTTCAACGGTGCGAAGAATGCCGGGGTGAAGCAGGCCGACCTGCTCGAGTTCGCCTACCTTGCGGAAGGAGCCGAGCAGGCCAAGGCGATGCGGGGGATGACTACGCCTCAACTGTCTGTGGCGATAGCCGACCTTCGCGCCAAGCAAAGCGCCGGCCGGGCGAGCGCCGAAGAAGCGCGCCGGCTGCAGCGCGCGCAGAAGGCGCTGGACAACCGCGACGAGAAGGACGGGGAAAACCTTTCGACCCTTTGGCGCAGCGGCCCCGGCGGGCAGGCGCAGGCAGTGGCACAGATGGCTGCCATGCCGGTGGACCAGCGCAGCCGGGTGGCCGCCAAGATGGGGCAGGCGAAATTGGCCTTGTTCGCGCCGCTGCCGCCAAACGCACGCGATACGGCGCTGTTGGGCACGAACCGCCGCGCGGCGCAGGACAGGGCGGCGCCGTTCCTGCCACAGACCGACAAGGGCGCGATCGACGACGAGGCGACCAGGACGGCATTTGCCGAGGCGCTTTCGCCTGCCCTGATCAACCAGCTGGGTGGCGGCGGCGACGTGTACGAGGCGGCGCTGGATTACTACGTGGGCGCGATGTCGAAGGCCAACAAGAGCGGCTTCGACAAGCCCGCCTTCCTTCGCTCCATCGGTATCGTGATGGGCGCGCGCCAGTATCCCGATGGCGCCTGGCGCGGCGGCATCGGCGACGTGCGCGGGCGCAAGGTGATCCTGCCCGAGACATGGACCGGGGCGGACTTCGACCGGCGCATGAGCCGGTTCGACTTCGCAGCGCATGGCGCGGTCTATGCCAATGGCGCGCCGGCCAACAAAGCCGACGTGCTGGCCCACTATCAGCCGACGGTGGACCACGAGGACCCGGACGGCACCGTCTATTACCGCCTGCAGGACGCGCAGGGGCGCAGCCTGCTGACCAAGAGCCGCAGCGTGTTCCTGTTCGGCGCGCCGCCCATGGGAGGCCGATGAATGCCGCTGCCGATTTCCAACGAGCGATGGAGCGGGCCGCGGTTGGACGCCGCCCAGGCACCGCCCCCGCCGCCCGAGCCGACGCCTTCGCTGCTGGAGAGCATTCCGGCGGCGGTGCGATCGAGCTTCGACGCCGTGCCCTTCACGCAGAACCGGCGCGTGGGTGATGCGTACCTGTCGCTGGCGGACGCGCTGGACGAAGTGGAAGGCCAGCACGACCTGATCAGGTTGCAGACGGGCAACGGTGCGCTTTTCGGACAAGACAAGCGCGACGCGGTGTGGAAGCGGCTGCAGGACTTGCGCGCGCGCGGCGTGCCGCTGCCGAAGTCGCTGGCCGCGCTGCCGAAAGATCGCACGGCGTTCGAGGCGGCGGCGATCACCCGTGACGGCGCCTATGCGAAGGACGCGCAACTGGCGGCGCGCGGCGGCGCCGGGGTGCAATTCATCGGCGGGGCCATATCCAGCTTCGGCGACCCGGAAAACCTGATCGGTGGCGCCATGGCCGGGGCCGCGCTGAAGGCCGCAGCCCTGCCGGTGCTGCGCGGGATGCTGGTGGAAGGCGCGGTGAACGCTGCGCTGGAAGTCGGGCAGGCACCCGCCAACAGCGACGCGCGCGTGAAGCTGGGCGAGAAGCCCATGACGGCCAGCGACATCGCCATGGGGGCGGCCGAAGCGTTCGTGTTCGGTGCAGCGGTCCACGGCGTGGCGCGCGGCGCGCATGCCGGGTTCGAAAGGGCGGTGGCGGCCAATTGGGAACGGCTGCCCCAAGGCTTGCGCACGCGGTGGGAAGCGCGCGCGACGCTGGACCCGGCGGGCGAGGACAAGCTGATTGCCGACCTTTCCAGCGCGCTGATCGGGCGGGAGAACATGAGCGAGGCCGAGCGCGGCGCGGCGGATGCTCTGGCGCGCAACGCGGCGATCGAGGGCAGCAACCCCTTCCTGCCGAACGGTCAGGGCACGCAGGCGCACCTTGACCTGCTGGGCCAGCGGATGGCGGACATCATCGCGGGGACGGCAGGCGAAAAGCCCTCCTTTGTTCCGCCCGATGCGGGCGGACCCGTTCCGCAACTTGGCCGGGGCGATACGGCACTGGCCACGGGGACGGTCGCAGGGGATGCGCAAAGCCGGTTCATGGCGCGGGTGCGGCGCGCGGAGAGCAGCGGCAACGATGCCGCCGCCGCCGCGACATCGACCGCGTTCGGACGCTATCAGTTCACCGCCGGAACATGGATCGGATACTATACCCGCCGCTTCGGCACGGGTGGCCTTACCCGCGCGGAGATCCTTGCCAAGCGGGCAGACCCCCGGTTGCAGGACGCGTTGATGGCGGACCTTACCGCCGACAATGCCGCGCACCTGCAGCGGATCGGCGCGCCGGTGACCGAGGGCAACCTGTACCTGATGCACCTGCTGGGGCCAGCGGACGCCGAGAAGGTGTTGCGCGCGGGGGGCGACACGCCGCTGAAAGGGCTGATCCACGATGCCAGCATCACGGCCAACCGTTCGATCATGGAAGGGCGGACGGCAGGGGACATCCGCGCCTTTGCCGACCGCAAAATGGGCGGATCGGGCAGCGACGGCGGCGGGCTGCACCTGAACCCTGCCGCAGCGACCGACATGGAAGCGGGGCTACGCGCGCAGATCGACGCCGAGCTGGCGCAAGTGCGGGCGGAGACGGCGCGGCTCGAAGCGGAAATGCGCGCGCGGGGCATGGACCCGGAGCAGATCGTGGCCGATGCCTTCCCTGAGGACGCGCACCCCGTGCCGGTGGAGCCAACCGACGCGGACGGGGCGCCAGTGCCGCTGGCCGAACCCGTGAAGCCAGTCGAGGCAACCGCGCGTCCGGACCTGCCCGCAGAAGCGCAAGACACGGTAAGCCGGGTGCGCGCCATGGTTGCGGAGCCCGGACGCGACCTGAACGACCTGGACGCAATAGCCAAGGAGTTGGGCGTTACCGCGCCCGAAGTACGCACCGCACTGTTAGAGCTGGTGAAGGAAAAGGGTGGCGGCGTTCGCGTGCGACGCAAGGACGGCGCGTTCGTGCGCGCAAGGTCCATTACCGACCGGATACGCAGCAAAGGTCCGCTCGACGTGCTGGACTTCATCGCCAGCGTGGGCGGGTTACGCGACGACGAGGGCCACAATCTTGGGCTGAAAACCCTGTCGCCCAAGGAAATCGGGCCGGATGGGATGATTTCCGAAGCTGCCAAGAATCGGGCGCGCCGGGCGCGATCCGGCGGGGGGCGCAACTGGAAGCACATGGGCGCATTCGGACCGTTGCTTCGCCATAGCGGCCGTTCGGTCGACCAGATCGGCGAACTTCTTCACGAGGCGGGCTATCTGAACGGCGCGGAAGGTGGCCGCCCTACGACCGCCGAAGTGCTGGCTTTCATCGACCAGCGATTCAATGACGGAAAGAAGCGCTACACCCGAGAGGATGCGGCGCAAATGGGCGAGGCCCCGCCCGATCCTTCGGCAATTCTCGCCGAATCGGACCAAGGGGACGCGCCCTCTCCTGTTTCGCTTTTCGCACGGCAGCAGTTCGAAGCCATTGCCGAAGCGTGGGGCATGGCGCCCGACTTGCTGGACGACGAGCTGCTTTCCTACGCCTACGACATCGCCCACACGTTGCCCGAGTTTCTGCACTGGGACGACGCGCTGGCGAAGGCGATCAACGACATTGCCGATGCGACCCGCTGGGCCGCCGTGGACGAAACTGGCGACATCCAGTACGAGGACTTGGACTATGAATGGCCGCATACCTCCGAAAATCCCGCTCCTGGCGGAGAAGCTGGCGCAGCAGCGGGAGATAGCGGCAGACCCGCGCGCGACGGAGGAAATCCGACAGCGGGCGGCCAAGAACGCGCGAATGATGGAAGCGCTGCTGAAGGCCCGCCAAGGCTAGAGGACCTGCCCCGCGAGGAAACGACCCGGTTCCTCGATCCCGAAGGCGACAGCGCGGCGCGGCAGGCGGACACGCTGGAGCACGATGCACGGGCGGCCGAGGCGGTGGCCGAGGACATTCCCGTTGCCAATGCCGATGGCGAAATAACCCCGCAGTGGGAGCAGCATCTGACCAATGCCGAGGCGCGCGCTGCCGTGATCGAACAATCCGGCCGTCAAGCCCTGTTCCACGCGACGGCGGGGATGTGGGAACCCGCTAACCCAAACGGCTTGGGCATGACTTTCTGGGCCGAAAACGTCATGGATGCAGCCCGTTATGCCGGGGCTGGTGGCGGCCGCCGGGTTGTGGGCAAAGCCGGGCGTATTCTTGTGGAAGCCGCGCCGGCTTCTGCCAAGCTGCTGGACATCACAACGCAAGAAGGTCTTGCGGTCCTTGCCAGCCTTCCGGAAAAAGGCCGGATCAGCAAAATCATCGTGCAAGATGCAAAGCGCGACCTGACCATAGGCGGAGCAAACGCGACCAACTCCTTGTGGTCTTTTACCAAGCGCATAACTGGTTCCGATGCCGAGGGCATTCGCCGCCACATCGTCGACGAACTGCGTTCGCGCGGGTATGAAGGCATCCGCTTTCAGGACGATACCCATACGACGATCGCGGTGTTCGATGGATCGCCGGAAGGCGGCAGTCGTGGTGCTTCACTTGACAATGGCGCAGCCGTCGATCCGAACCTGCAGGCCAAGGCGCGGCAGGAGAACGACCTGGCGGCGCAGCAGCCGCTGAGCGGCGCGCGCAAGACAGGCAAGGCGCAGGACCCGACCTTGCCCGAAGGGCTGTTCGGCGGGCCGATCGAGCCGACATTCGATCTGGGCGATGGCAGCCCGCCGAAGTCGATGAAGGACCTGCTGGCCGACATCGACCGCGACACCGCCGACAACGCCACCATCGAGAACTGCATGATCCCCGGACCGAAGGGCAACGCATGACGATTTCCACCTGTGTCGCCGGGCTTGTGGCCGAGGGCAAGATTGCCAAGGGCAAGGCGGCGGAGGCCGACCGGCTCTATTCGATGCACTTCAACGTGCTGAAGCACACGATGGGCGAGAGCGCTGCGGCGAGCGAGGCGAGCGAGCGGGCCATGCGCGCACTGGAGGCCGCAGCGCTGCACCGCAAGCGCACGGCGCTGCTGCAGGCGCGCGCGCAATCGGACTGGCTGGAACGGCGGCAGCGCGACGCACTGCCTAACGGGGCGTTCAATGGCGAGGCCGCGCACGAGGAAATCGTGGCGATGGACAAGCACCGGGTGGCGGTGCGCAACCAGGCGATGGGCATGCTTTCTGGCCTGCTGGCCAAGCACCGGCGCAACCTGCTGGGCGAAGTGCGCTTCAAGAGCGACCTTAACGACGTGGTGGACGAGCTGCACGGGCGCGACAGCGGCAGCCTGAACGCCAAGGAAATCGCCGAAGCCTGGCAGCGCACGGCCGAATGGCTGCGCAGCCGGTTCAACGCCGCCGGGGGCAATATCGCCAAGCTGGAAGGGTGGGCGCTGCCCCAGCTGCACGACGCGCGGCGCATCCGCGAGGCCGGGGCGGCGGAGTGGAAAGCGTTCGTGATGCAGGGCGACCTGCTGGACCGCGCCAAGATGATCGACTGGGAAACCGGGTTGCCGATGGACGACGCGCGGCTTTCCACGCTGCTGGACGATATGTGGGAGGCAATTGCCACCGACGGATGGAGCCGGCGCGAGCCGGGCGCGATCGGCGGCGCGGCGCTGGCCAACAGTCGGGCCGATCACCGCGTGCTGCACTTTGCCGGGCCGGACGAATGGCGCGCCTATGCCGACCGCTTCGCCGGCAGCGCGACGCCGTTCGATGCCATGCTGGCGCACGTGGAGCGCATGAGCCGCGACATCGCCGCACTCGAGAAACTGGGGCCGAACCCGCAGGCAACGTTGCGCTGGCAGGGCGACTGGCTGGAGAAATCGGCCGCGCTGGCCAAGGATGCGCGGGCCATGGACCGGGCGTACAAGGCCAGATCGCAGCTGGAGCTGCTCTACGGCGAATATTCGGGATCCATGCACCGCCCGGAAAGCCGCCGCCTGGCGATCGGCTTTTCGATCTTCCGGGCGCAGCAGACCGCTGCGAAGCTGGGCGGCGCTGCGCTGTCTGCCGCCGCCGACTTCGGCACGATGGCCCACGCGGCGGGATACAACCGCATCCCGGTGATGCGGATGTTCGCCCGATACTTCGAGCTGATGAACCCGGGCAATGCCGCCGATCGCGAACTGGCCGCGCGGCTTGGCATGGTGAGCCAGGAGTGGATCAGCCTGGCCGCGGCGCAGTGGCGCTATACCGGCGAGGAACTGACGCACGAACTGTCGCGCCGCCTTGCCGAAGGGGTCATTCGGGCGAGCGGCCTTGCCATGCACACCGAGGCCGGGAAGATGGCTTTCGGGCTGGAGCTGATGGCCAACCTGACACAGCAGCGCGGCACGAGCTGGGAGGGGCTGGACGCAGGGTTCCGGCGCATGCTCTCCCGCTATGGCTTCGACGGCGCGCGGTGGGACAAGCTGCGCGCGACGCCGACGCGGACGGAGCGTGGCGCGGAATGGCTGTTCCCCGAGGACATCGCGGCCGGGCCGGCGGGCGCGAGCGCTGCGGACGACCTGTTGCGGCTGATCCACACCGAAATGGACTATGCCGTGATCGAGCCCGACCTGCGCACGCGCGCGACGATCAATTCGCGGCTCAAGAGGGGCACCTGGGTGGGTGAGCTGGGCCGCAGCTTCTTCCTGTTCAAGGGCTTCCCGATGGCCATGCTTTCGCTGCACGGCCGGCGGATGCTGGAGCAGGAGAGCATCACGGGGAAGGCCGCCTACGGCCTTTCGCTGATGCTGCTGACCACCGCCGGCGGCGCGGCGGCGTTGCAGCTGAAGGAGCTGGCCAAGGGGCGCGACCCGCAGGACATGACGACGCGACGATTCATCGGCGCGGCCGCGCTGCAGGGCGGCGGAGCGGGCATCTTCGGCGACCTGCTGGGAAGCAGCACCGACCGGTTCGGCGGGGGCATGGGGCGCAGCCTGCTCGGCCCCGGCGCGCAGGCGGTGGACAACATCGGCCGCGCGACGATCGGCAACGCGAAGGCCGCGCTCGATGGCGATCCGACGACCAAGGCGAACTGGGGCAAGGACGCGGTGCGCGCGATCGAGCCGGAGATTCCCGGCATATCGCTGTGGTACACGCGGCTTGCCTACGAGCGGTTGCTGGGCGACCGGATCGACGAGCTGGCCGACCCGAACGTGGCGCAGGCGCGCCGCGCGGCGATCAGGCATGCGCAGGAACAGGGGACGGCGTACTGGGCAGGGCCCGGCTCGATGACGGGCGCTGGGGCACCGGTGCGGGCGCCGAACCTGGGGAATGTGGTGGGACGGTGACGGCAGGATCGTGGTCCAGATGAACACGACGTTCGCGATGCGCGAACATTGTCCTTGTAAAAGCGATATGCGTGTGCGAATTTCGTAATGCGCAGGGGGTGGTAACTGCCCCGGCGTTCAACCTCGCCTAGAAGTTGAATTCAAGCTGGTTCGGCCAGCGGCGAGTGTGGGCACGCACATGCTCCACTCGCCCGAGGCGAAACCGCTCGTAAGCGCGAACATGCACACGCATGATCCGCTCCTTTCGAACATACGGGGTCGAGCCCGCGCTCCGGTAGGCCCTATGCCTCCGGCGCATAGAAGCGTCAGGGCCGGGTGGAGCATTCGAAAGGTATTCGCCGAGGCAGCTACCTGAGGGTTAATATCCCCTATGTTGCGCTTATGGGCAAGTGCTTCGACCATGAGCCCTCAACCGATTTGCCAAGAAAACCGGCCCAGCCAGGTCGAGATAGCGCCAAGAAGTGCCAATAAGCGCCAAATTGGGTGACGCTGCTTTCAAAATTGACGCTTATGACAAACTAGGCTAGATCGAGGTCCTATCTCCGGGCCTTCCGATCCCCATCCGTTCCCGGTCGAATCGCGATCCGTTCGCGAATCGATCGGTCGTGAATGGATTGGCCCGTGACTGTCGAGACGACTTCCAGCGAGCATTGGTACTATCCGGGCGCGGGCAGTCTGCCGGAGGCGATCCCGTTTTCGTTCGCCAGCGCGGACGAGTTGCTGGTGTGGCGCTGGCCTGCCGACGGCAGCGCGCCGGTGCTGTTGGTGCGGGATATCGACTATACGATCACTGGCGACGGGCCGAGCGCCGCCGCCAAGATCACCGCGCGGACCGACGGCGCCCCCATGGAACACTGGCAGTTGCTGCGCGAGAGCGAGATTGCGCAGCATCGCCCGTTCGCGCCCCACAGCCCCTTCCCCGCCCGCAGCGTTGAAACCGCGCTCGACCTGCTGACCCGCGTGGCGCAGGAGCAGAGGCGCGACCAGGCCGAGCTTGGCGGCCGCGCGGTGCGGGTGCAGCGCGGCGAGACGATCAACGAGTTGCCGCTGCGCGCCGACCGGATCGACCGGCTGTTCTACTTCGATGCCTATGGCGAGCCGCAGGCCCTCCCTTTCTCCAGCTTCGTGACCACGCCGGCCAGCGCCGGCACGTTCGACGGTGGTTTCCACGGCATCGCCGGCAGCGGCGACACTTACGATGGAGGGTACAATGGGCTCGCTTAAGCTGCCGATCGAGCAGACCGGGACGACGACGGGAAGCAAGACGCTCGACAACATCGTCTATCCGGTAGGGCGCGCGGCCTTCATCCCCGAGCAGGGGGACGTTGCGGTCCATGATGGCGCGACGCCGGGCGGGTTGCGGCTGCGCACCTTTTTGCTGGCGGCTACCGGCGCGGTTCGACGGTGGATTGCCGAAAAGCTGATGGAGACGCCGAGCGTCAAGGACTTCGGCGCCAAGGGCGACAACGCGACCGATGACTACCCCGCGCTCCAGGCCGCGGTCGATTGGGCGACACTGAACCGTCGCCGGGTGCGTCTCCCGGCGGGCACTTACAAGATCACGCAACCGCTTCGCATCTACCGCAACCACGGTTGGGGCATCATCGGGGACGGCCCCGAGCAGTCGATCATCAAGCAATACACCAACAACGTGCCTGTCATCACCTGCGACAAGACCGGCGACGGCGCCAGCGGGTATATGCACTCGGTCGAGCTATCGAACCTGCGGCTCACCTACGCCACGCAGCAGGTGGGCAATTCTTCGGCCGCCTGTCTGCTCATCCCGTATATCCCCGCCCCGGCCGGCACCGGCACCTCGATGTATCTTAGCCAGATGCACAATGTGGTTTTCGAGGGGGGATACGACGGCATCAAGGTCGAGGGCGGACAGGAAGCTCCGTGGGGCAACTCGTGGTCACACTTCCGCTTCGTCGGCACGGGCCTCGGCCTTACGGGGCACGCGATGGATTGGTCCGGCACTACCGCTGGCACCCCCGGAAACTGGTGGGGCCGTATGGTTATCGAAATGGGGTCGATGACCGATGTGGCCTTAAAGCAAATTCGAGGGTTTGCGTGGACCATCGAGAGTTTGGAGTTCCTGGGCAACAAAGGGACCAACGCCAGCGGCGGTCGAGGCAACCCGTTGATTTCCTTTCAAGCCGGCTCGGGGGCAGAGATCGGCGCGCTCAAGCTCGAAACCTTCGCCATCGACGGTGACAGCACCGCGTTTTCAAGCACGCAAAATTCTTTAATTTACGCGCCGAGCTGCGTCCTGCACATCGGTACGCTGTCGATCAGTGGCAATATTGATATCAATAGCGGCAATATGTCGCCGTCGATCCGCTTATCCTACATCGGGGGCGCGGTTCGCGACTTGACCATCGGCTATATGCGTTCGGCGATCGGGTACGCTCTCAACAACTTTACTTGGCTGGCGACCGGCGGTGGCGGCATGGCTCGCGTCGGATACCATTCCGACGACGGCTTCCTGACCGTGCCGTTCACCGATATTGCGAACGGAGCCACGGCCGATGCCCTCGTTTACGAGCGCAACGAGCGCCGCCGCCTTTCGGCCGATCTGGGCAACGCAGACTACAACCTGCCGACCGATGGCGGGCCGAACGTGCTCGTGTTCCAGACGGCATTGACCGCGCCGCGGACGGTCGAGCTAAACCCGTCTGGCGACTACACCAAGATGTATAACGGCTTCACGGTGACGGTCCTCTCGCGCGGGGCGGTCAACGGCGCGAACACCATCACGATCAAGTCGAACGGCATCACCAAGGCCACGATCACCGCCGACAACACCGCCGTCGAGCTGACTTGGCGGCGCGCGGCCAACCCCCACACCGGGTGGGTCGTCACCCGCCAGGGAGCCGCGTGACCAACAACAGGAGGAACCTTGCGATGAAGAAGCTGCAATTCGTGGCGGCCGTGGTTGTGCTGCTGCTGGTCCTGGTGCTCGGCATGGGGTTCGCCGAAGCGCCGGCTTACGCGCAGTCGGTCTATCCGACCGCGCTCGGCCGAGTGACCGCACCGGCGACGGTGCCGCTGCAGTGCAATGCGAGCAACGCGGCTTGCGCCCCGGTGACGGCCGCCAACCCGCTGCGCGTTTCGGCCGCAAACACGGGCGCGGCCGCGGATCAGGTCCAAGGCAACGTGGCGCAGGCAACGACGGACGCCGGCAATCCGATCAAGATCGGCGGGCGGGTCAATGGCGGTACGACATGGGCCACCTTGACCGATGGGCAGCGCGCCGATGCGCTCAGCAACGCCAACGGCATGCTCTATGTTTCGGCCGGTCAAGGCGGTTCCGGCGGCGGCTCGGACGCACGCCCGCTGATCGGGTTCACCGGACGCACTGGCTGGGCCTCGAACCCTGATCCGGTCGCGATGGCCGCATTCGGTTTCAACGGCTCGACCTGGGACCGGACGCGCGGCGACAGCAATGGGCTCGTGACGCAGCCGGCGCTGTCGGCAACGTATTGGCAGTACGCTGCCGTTACCGGCGGGATCGTCAATTCGACGGCTGACGTTGCCGTCAAGGCGGCCGCAGGCGCCAGCGTCCGCAACTACGTCTGCGCGATCGACATCACCCACGATGTTCTTGGGGCTGCGACCGAAATTGTCGTGAAGGACGGCACCACCGTCATGTGGCGCGGCAAGCTGCAGACCGCCGCGACCGATACCGCTCTTGGCGCAGGCGACATCGCCTTCAGCCCCTGCCTGCGCGGCACCGCGAACACCGCTGTCAACGTCGCTGCGGTATCCGCGGTCACCGGCGGCATCTATGTCAACCTGCGCGGCTACACGGGCAGCTGAGCGGTGGGCGAGGACCGCAAGCTGACCGACGCCGACGTGTCGGCCGTGGTGTCCAAGCTGAAGGAGGAAATTGCGCGCGAGCTGTTCGCCGAAGCGGGGAAGGGTCTGTGGACCTGGCTGAAAAAGACACTGGCCTGGGCGGTGCTGGCGCTCGCGCTGTATCAGCTGTCGGGCGGCCGGATGCCGATCGACGTACCGCACGTGGTGAAATGATGACGATCATCGACCTGCAGCGCGCCGTTGGCGCAGCGCCCGACGGCCAGTGGGGTCCGCGTTCGCGGGCCGCGCTGCTGGCGCAGTTCAGCAACACCCGCGCGGCGGCCCTTTCGCCCGGTGACATCGCCAGCGCAGCGGTACGGCTTGGCTGTTCGATCCGACAGCTGAATGCGGTGCGCAAGGTGGAGTCCTCGGGCCGAGGCTTCGATGCCGCCGGCCGGCCGAAGATCCTGTTCGAGCGTCACAGGTTCCACAAGTGGACCGGGGGCCGCTTCAGCCCGGCCGCGTTCAGCCAGCGCGACAGTGGCGGATACAACGAGGACAGCTGGGCCAAGCTGAACGGAGCCATCGCCACCGGCGCGGTGGAGGAGGCTTTCCAGGCGTGCAGCTGGGGCGCGTTCCAGGTGATGGGGGAATGGTGGGACGAGCTCGACTATGACTCTCCCTATGCCATGGCCCGCGCGGCCGCGGAGAGCGAGGCGGCGCAGCTGGACATGCTGATCCGCTATATCGAGCACTTCCGGCTGCAGGACGAGCTTGCGCTGCTGACCAGCAATCCCGCGACGTGCAAGCCCTTCGCAGCGGCCTACAACGGCGCCGGCTATCGCCGGAACCTGTACGACGAGAGGCTGGCGGCGGAGATGGCCGAATGACCTTGCCCGACTGGCCACCACGCGACTGGCGCAAGCTGTTGGCGCTGATCTTCAGCATTGCCGGCGCGGTGGTACTGACCGCGATCGTGTGGTGGGGCATGGCGGCGCTGCTGCCGGATCATGGATGGACGGTGGCGACCGAGGACAATCGAGCGACGACGCTGCGCTGGGTCTTGTGGATCGCGATCGGCGGCGTGGTGCTGGTGCTGTGCGGCCTCGGCATGGCGATCAATCGGCGCACGCTGAGGGCGCAGTGGGGTGACAAGGGCGCTTCATTCGACGGTGGCGACAGCGACAGCGAAGAGGCGCAGCACTGATGCCGCGTGCTGTGCTTTCCATCGCCCAGCGCGCTCGGGCGGCGGCTCAGGTTCAAGCCGCCGCGGTACGTGACGTCACCGGCCAGGTGATCGACACGAAGCAGTTCGCCAGCTCGATCAACAACGCGATCGACGGGACAATCATCGGATCGCTCCAGACCAAGCTGGACGACCTGGGCGACGCGATCATCCTGCCGCTGCCATGATGCGACGAAATGGGAAAAAACGGGCAAAGTCGCACCGTTTTCGCCACCTAAGTTATTGAAAAATAACGTCCGTCGCAGAACTTACCTTTAGACGACGGGGCAACGAGAGGCGCGCACTTAGGCGGGGGGATTGGCGGTGTCAAGCGGCCCCGGCGTGGAAATGACCACCATGCCTTGTGCGCGCGACCGGGCGTCGCTACCATGGCGTCAAGTACCCGCTCGCGGTCAGGCGCGCGGGAGAACATAAAGCGATACGACGATCATGGCGGACTTCGATCCGCCGGCGAAGAAGCGGCGGGGGCAGCGCAGCGGCAGGAAACGGGGCCGGAGTTCGGCTCCGTCCCGGACCGTCGCCCCGCGGGCGTCCCGTGATGCGGGCACGCCGGCCCCGACTGCAAGCGCCGGCGCCAGCAAGGGCCCCCCGCCTCCCCATGGCGGGACACCGGACGCGCAAGCCTCGGGCGGAGCTGCCCTCGCCGCGGGAGCCGAACAGGCCCGCAGCAATGGCTGGACCAAGCCGGTTCCCCACCATCGCCAGGCCTATGCAGCGATCGATCTCGGCACCAACAACTGCCGCCTGCTGATCGCGCGGCCTTCGGGCGATCACTTCGTGGTGATCGACGCGTTCAGCCGTGTCGTGCGCCTCGGGGAAGGGCTTGCCCAGTCGGGGCGGCTGTCGGATGCGGCGATGGACCGCGCGCTCGCCGCGCTGCACGTCTGCGCCGAGAAGCTCAAGAAGCGCAACGTCCACCTCGCCCGCTCGGTCGCGACCGAGGCCTGCCGGCGCGCGACCAACGGCGCCGCCTTCATCGAGCGCGTCCATGCCGAGACCGGCATCCGGCTCAACATCATCACCGCGCAGGAGGAAGCGCGCCTTGCCGTGCTCGGCTGCCACATCCTGCTCGAGCACGGCGAAGGCCCTGCGATGATCTTCGACATCGGCGGCGGCTCGACCGAGATGGTGCTGGTCGACACGCGCGAGGCCGTGCCGCGGATTCTCGACTGGCAGTCGGTGCCGTGGGGGGTGGTCTCGCTGACCGAAGGGGTCGGTCCGATCGCCGACCATCCGGTCGCCCGCGCCGCGGCCTATGCCGAGATGCGCCGCCTCGTCGACGAAGGCTTCGCCGCCTTTTCCGACCGTATCGCGCAGGAGCGCGAACGCGCGGTCGCGCGCGGGGCGATCCGGCTGCTCGGCACCAGCGGCACGGTCACGACGCTCGCCACCTTGCACCTGCAACTGCCGCAGTACGACCGGCGCGCGGTCGACGGGCTGATCGTGCCGACCGCGGCGATGCGCGCGATCAGCCAGTCGCTCGCGGCGATGTCGCCGCCCGAACGCCAGGCGGTGCCGTGCATCGGGCGCGAACGGGCGGACCTCGTCGTCGCCGGCTGCGCGATCCTCGAATCGATCTTCGACATCTGGCCGGCCGACCGGCTCGGCATTGCCGACCGCGGCATCCGCGAAGGCATCCTGCGCAGCCTGATGGCTGCAGGCAGCGACGCCGAACGCAGCCGCGAGGCGCTGCGCAACCTCAAGCGGAGTGCCCGCGCATGAGCCGTTCCGGACGTGACCCGCGCGAGCGGCTGAAGACGGGCAAGGGCCGCAGCCAGTCGTCGGTCCGCTGGCTTTCGCGCCAGCTCAACGATCCTTACGTCAAGCAGGCCAAGGCCGAGGGCTGGCGCAGCCGCGCGGCGTTCAAGCTGATCGAGCTCGACGAGAAGTTCGGCCTGCTGAAAGGCGCGAAACGGGTGGTCGATCTCGGCATCGCGCCGGGCGGGTGGAGCCAGGTGGTGCGCAAGAAAGCGCCGCAGGCGGCGGTGGTCGGGATCGACCTCCTGCCGACCGATCCGATCGAGGGCGTGACCATCTTCGAGATGGACTTCATGGCCGACGAGGCCCCCGCCGCGCTCGAAGGCGCGCTCGACGGGCCTCCCGACCTCGTCATCTCGGACATGGCCGCCAACACCGTCGGCCACAAGCAGACCGACCACTTGCGCACGATGGGCCTGGTCGAGACCGCGGTGGACTTTGCCGTGACCACCCTCGCGCCGGGCGGGGCCTTCGTGGCGAAAGTCTTTGCAGGCGGCACCGACGGCGAACTGCTGCAAATCCTCAAGAAGAACTTCCGCACGGTGAAGCACGCCAAGCCGCCGGCGAGCCGCAAGGATTCGTCCGAGTGGTACGTCATCGCGCAAGGGTTCAAGGGCCGCGCGCAGGCCGCTCCCTCCGCTCCCGACGGCGAGGACGGAGCCGACTGACATTTCCACAGGCGGGGTTTTGCGCGAATCGGGCGGCTGGTCCTAAAGGCCCCGCTTCCAGTTTCCTCGAGACCTTCCCGGAGTACCCCGATGGCCGAATCCGCCGACGACCGCCTGCGCCTCCTGATCGAGCGCATCGAGCGCCTCGAAGAAGAGAAGAAGGGCATCGGCGACGACATCAAGGACGTCTACAACGAGGCCAAGGCCACCGGTTACGACGCCAAGATCATGCGCCAGATCGTCCGCCTGCGGAAGATGAAGCCCGACGACCGCCGCGAGATGGAAGCCGTGCTCGAAACCTACAAGAACGCGCTCGGCATCGATTGACGCCTGCGCGCCGGGGCAGGAACGCGCTCGGCATCGGCTGAGCGCGGCCTGTCGCAGCGGCGTGCTGCGGCAGGAACCGGTTCCGCGACCTCCGGTTGGTCCCTCGCCTTTCCCGCGCGAGGAACCAGAGATGACCGACCAGCACGCCGCCGATGTCCGCCCGCAGATCCATGAGGATGGTCTGCCGGGCAGTGAAGCCGATCTCAGCCCCAAGCCCGAATGGCAGCCGCGCTTTCCCGGCTCGGGCAGGCTCAAGGGCATGGTCGCGATTGTCACCGGCGCGGACAGCGGCATCGGACGCGCCGTGGCCGTGCTGTTCGCACGCGAAGGCGCGAAGGTCGCGATCGCCTACCTCTGCGAGGACGAAGACGCACAGAAGACCCGCGCGCTGTGCGAGGCGGAAGGCGGCGAGGCGCTGACCTTCGCCGGCGACCTCGGCGATCCGGACGTGGGCCGGGCGCTGGTCGACCTGGTGATCGAGACCTGGGGCCGGCTCGACGTCCTCGTCAACAATGCCGGCGAGCAGCACCCCGACAAGGATATCCGCGACATCACCCCGGCGCAGTTGCAGCGCACGTTCCAGACCAACATCTTCGCGATGTTCTACCTGGTCCAGGCCGCGCGCGAGCACCTCAAGCAAGGGGCGGCGATCGTCAACTGCACCTCGGTCACGATGTACCAGGGCGAACCCGAACTGCTCGACTATTCGAGCACCAAGGGCGCGATCACCGCGTTCACCCGCTCGCTGTCGGAAAACCTCGTCCCCCACGGCATCCGCGTCAACGCGGTCGCGCCCGGGCCGATCTGGACGCCGCTCAACCCCAGCGGCGGGGCAAGCGAGGAGAAGCTCTCGCACTTCGGCGAAAAGACGCCGATGGGCCGCCCGGGCCAGCCCAACGAGGTGGCGCCGGCCTTCCTGTTCCTCGCCTGCGAAGACTCCTCCTACATGTCGGGACAGGTCCTGCATCCCAACGGCGGCACCATCGTCAACGGCTGATCGCGGTAAGGCTTTACCTTGGAGCATCGGCGGTTAGTCTCCCCTGCAACCATAGGGGAGACCGATCATGCGCCGCATCCTTGCCACCGTCCTGCTCGCCGGCTGCGCCTTGCCCGCTACGGCGCAGGCTGCCGACGTCACCTACATCCACGCCGGGCGCCTGCTCGACCAGCCGGGCAAGGCGGCGCGCGGGGCCTCGACGATCGTCGTCACCGACGGCAAGGTCAGCGAGATCCGCGACGGCAACGTGCCGGCGCCGGCGGGCGCGAAAGTCGTCGAACTGGGCGACAGGTTCGTGCTGCCCGGCCTTACCGATCTCCACGTCCATCTGTTCAGCGACGGCGACCCGCTCAAGGCGCGGCTCGATGCGACCACGCGCGACCGCGAGGACGCCGCCTTCCTCGCCGCGCAGCACGCGCGCGAAACGCTTGAAGCGGGCTTTACCACCGTGCGCGACCTCGGCGGCCCGCCGCGCGGCATCCGCGCGCTGCGCGACGCCACCGCCCGCGGCGACATCGAGGGTCCGACGATCGTCAACGCGGGCGAGGCAATCTCGGTCTCGGGCGGCCACGGCGACAACAACGGGCTCAACGAGGAAAGCTTCGATGCCTTCCACCCGCACGACTACAACAACGTCTGCAACGGCGCCGACGACTGCCGCCGCGCCGTGCGCGAACAGATCCGGCTCGGCGCGCAGGTGATCAAGTTCGCCGCCACCGGCGGGGTGCTGTCCAACGTCGCCGGCGGGCTCGGCCAGCAGATGACCAGCGAGGAGATGAAGGCGGTCATCGACACCGCGCACAGCTTCGGGCGCAAGGCGGCCGCGCACAGCCACGCCGCCGCCGGCACGGCGAGCGCCGTGGCGCAGGGCGTCGACACGATCGAGCACGGCACCTTCCTCGACGAGCCGACAGTCAAGGCGATGGTCGCGCACGGCACCTGGCTCGTGCCGACGATGATGGCGCCGGTCGCCGCGCTCGCCCAGGCGCGCGCCGGCGCACTGCCGCCGGCCTCGATCGTCAAGGCCGAGCAGGCCGCCGCAGCGATGAAGGAAAGCCACCGTCTCGCCATCCGCTCGGGCGTGAAGATCGCGTTCGGCACCGACAGCGGGGTATCGAAGCACGGGCTCAACGCGCAGGAATTCGCGCTGATGGTCGCGGCTGGGATGACCCCGATGCAGGCGATCGTCGCCGCCACGACCAGCGCCGCCGAAGTGCTCGACCGCAAGGACAGCGTCGGCCGGATCGCGCCGGGCATGCCCGCCGACATCATCGCGGTCTCGGGCGATCCGCTCGCCGACGTGACCCGGCTCGAGCACGTCGACTTCGTGATGAAGGGCGGCAAGGTGGTCAAGGGCGCGCAGTAGCGCGCCCGCCTCACCCCAGCTGCGATAGCGCGAAGGCGAGCCCGAGCGCGAGCGCGTTCGAGGTCATGTGCAGCAGGATGGAGGCCGGCAGGCCTAGCCGCAGCCGAACGAAGCCCGCGGTCAGGCCCGTCCACAGCTGCGGCAGGACCAGCGCGATCGCGGCAGGACTGACGCGCGGATAGTTGGCGAGATGCGACAGCGCAAAGACCACCGCGCTGCCGTAGAACGCCACCGGCTGCCAGCGGTCGAACAGCGCCAGCGAGGGTCGGCGGCGCAGCGCGAACCAGCCTGCGGGCGCGGCTACAAGCAGCGCCAGCAGCGCAACGCTGGTGCCAATCGCGCTCCCGCCCGCGCCCGCTACCAGGGCCACGGCGACAAGGCCGAGGAAGCAGCCGAGCAGCCACAGCGCGCGCGGCCTTCCCGTCAGCCAGCCGCGGAAGATCGCCTCCTCCAGCACCGGCGCGACCACGACCACCAACGGCGCCATCAGTTGCGGCGCGAGCTTGCCGTAGGCGTCGGGCGACGGCAGCGCGAAGACCTGCTGCCACAGCTTGAGGAACGGCAGCAGCACCAGCAGCAGCACGCCAAGGTGCAGCGCCGCCATGCCGAACCACAGCCGCCCCGCCCCCGTCGCCCGCAGGCCCGAGGGGACGAGCAGCCGGGGCCGGCGCAGGAAGGCGGCAAATTCGCTGACAGCTTCGAAGATCGTCGCACGCATCGGCCGCTTATCGCGCGCTACGTGTTAATACGCGCCTAGCGCCCGGTTGCGCGGCCGAAAAACGCGCCGTGCACGAGCGCGCCTGCAAAGATTGCCCGGCCGCCAATTGCCCGGACGCGCCGAAACGGCTAGGGCCGCGCCAGAACCACTCCATTCAGAGCCGCAAGAAGCACGACCATGGCAGGCCATTCCAAATTCAAGAACATCATGCATCGCAAGGGCGCGCAGGACAAGAAGCGCTCGGCGATGTTCTCCAAGCTCAGCCGCGAAATCACCGTCGCCGCCAAGATGGGCATGCCCGACCCGGACATGAACCCGCGCCTGCGCGCCGCGATCAACGCGGCCAAGGCGCAGTCGATGCCCAAGGACAACATCGCCCGCGCGATCGACAAGGCGAGCAAGGGCGACGGCGAGAACTACGAGGAAGTGCGCTACGAGGGCTATGGTCCGGGCGGCGTCGCGATCATCGTCGAGGCGCTCACCGACAACCGCAACCGCACCGCCACCAACGTGCGCACCGCGTTCGCCAAGAACGGGGGCAACCTGGGGGCGAGCGGCGCGGTCAGCCACGGCTTCGAGCGGCTCGGCCTGATCGAGTATCCGGGCAAGGTCGGTGACGAGGAAAAGGTCCTCGAGGCCGCGATCGAAGCGGGCGCCGAGGACGTCGAGAGCGATCTCGGCGACGGCGACGAGAACCCCGGCAGCCACCAGATCTGGGTCGCGGTCGAATCGCTGCACGAAGTCGCGCGCGAGCTGGAAAAGACGCTGGGCGAAGCCGAGGGCGTCAAGCTTGCGTGGAAGCCCAGCCTCAAGACCGCGGTCGATGCCGAGAACGCGGCGACGCTGCTCAAGCTGATCGACGTGCTCGAGGACGACGACGACGTCCAGACCGTCTGGGGCAACTACGACATCCCCGACGACGTGATGGAAACGCTGGGCTGACCGGCATGTGGCACCTGGCCGCGAAGGCACTGCTTGCGGGCGTGCTGATCGCGGCCATCGCCGAAGTGGGGAAGCGCATGCCCGCCCTGGGCGCGCTGGTCGCATCGCTGCCGCTCGTCTCGGTGCTGGGCATGGTGTTCCTGTGGCACGCGCGCCCCGATGCCGAAAACATGGCGGTCCATGCCGAGGCGACGTTCTGGTACGTGTTGCCGAGCCTGCCGATGTTCCTCGTGATCCCGGCCCTGCTGCGCCATGGGGTTTCGTTCTGGCTGGCGCTTGCCGCGGGCTGTGCGTTGACCGTGGGGCTGTACCTCGGAATGATGCAGATCGGACCGCGCTTCGGGCTGAAGCTGTGACATGATCATGCGCCTATGATCATTCTGGGCATCGACCCCGGGCTCACCTGCACCGGCTGGGGCGTGGTCTCGAAGGCCGGCAGCCGCCTCAGCCACGTCGCCAACGGGCAGATCCGCACCGACGCCAAGGCGAGCATGGCCGAGCGGCTGGTCGAACTCGATGCGGCGCTTGCCTCCGTGATCGATCTCTACAAGCCCGACGCCGGCGCGGTCGAGGAAGTCTTCGTCAACGTCAATCCGCAGTCCACGCTCAAGCTGGGGCAGGCGCGCGGCGTCGCCATGCTGTCGGTGGCGCGCGCGGGCCTGCCCGTCGCCGAATATCCGACCAAGGTCATCAAGAAGGCGCTGGTCGGCACCGGCGGCGCGGAAAAGCAGCAGATCCAGCACATGCTCAAGGTGCTGCTGCCCGGCGTGAAGCTCGCCGGCGAGGACGCCTCGGATGCGCTCGCCGTCGCCATCACCCACGCCAACATGCTCGGCAGCCACCGCTAGGCGGCGCTGCTTCAGAGCTGGTGCTTCTCCAGCATGCGCTGATAGCTGTAGTCCCCGGCCGGCCGGCAGCTTCCGCTGCGGCGATAGAGGCAGACCTGATCGCCGGCATAGGGCATGCACCGTTCGCGCCGCAGGCGCTTGTCCTCGGGAGCGTGGGTCAGCAACAGCGCGTTCGCGCCGTCGACCACGGCCGCCGGCAGGCGCGGGCTGCCCCCTGCGACGTCGTCCTCCGCCGGCGAAAGCAGCAGCGGCACCGGGCGTCGCAGCGCCACGGGCAGAAGCACGTAGCGATCGTCGAACGGCAGGGCGATCGCGCAGACGCCCGGATCGCGCAAGGCGAGGTCGGCAAGTTCGGGGAGCGCGCCGCCGACGCGGGCGGCGACGATGCCGCCGTTGGACTTGGCCGACAATGTCGAGGCGCTGACCCAGGCGAGGATCAGCATGGCGAGCGCCACCGGCCGGGCGCGGGCCTCGCCGGTCCGGTCCGCCAGCACCCGTTCGAGCACGGTGACCGAGCCGATCGCCGCCAGCACGAGCAGCGCAAGCACCGAAATCCAGATGAAGCGGTATTCCTTGTGCGCGATCAGGCTGTGCGCCGCGATGTGGACGAGTGCGGCGAGCAGCAGCGGGCGATAGCGCGGCCCGGCAGCGATGGCGGCGGCAAGGACGAGCGGCGCCACCGGCCACAGGTGCCGCCACAGCAGCAGCGCATACTCGGTCGGCGGCGCAACCCCGAACCGGCTCGCCTGGTCCTGGCCGACATTGACGAGGAGGTTCGTCCAGAACCACGAGAATGGCGCCAGGCCCGCCGCCAGATCGCCGAGGATGCCGACTGCGGCGGCGACGACGCATCCGCACAGGTACGGCACCCAGCGCGCTCTTTCGAACCGAAGCGCGCCGACCGCCAGGATCGCCACGAAGACCGCGAACTGAAAGCGCACCAGCATGCCGAGACCGCACAGCAGCCCCGCCAGCGCGAGCTGGCGCGCGCTGGCCGAAGGCTGCAGCATCGACGCGGCGGCCAGCAGCACGAGCACTGCGGCCAGGCTCTCGGCCAGCAGCAGGTTGGTGTAGAGGACGCTCTCCCACCACAGCGCGACGACCGCCAGCGCCACCAGGGCATGACGGCGCGAAACGAGCGCGCCGAGCCGCCAGGCTGCGGGAAGCGCCTGCAGGGTCAGCGCGGCATAGGCGATGCGCGCCAGCGCGAAGCCGAGCAGGGTTCCCGGGGCCAGCGCGCGCCCCAGGGCCAGCGGCGGGACCAGGAGATAGGGTATGAGCGCGTTGCGAAGACCCAGCCGCCACTCCCACGGCACGATGCCGTGACCGGTCAGGAACCGGTTCGCCTGTTCGAGATACTGCGTAAGCTCGTCCGCGTAGCGCAGGTCGAAGAGCGAAAAGCTCGCGATGCGCAATCCGGTGCCCAGTGCGACAAGCCCCGCCACGGCCACCGTCCAGGCCCGGTCGGGACGCCGTGCCGCCCTGCTCTGTTCCCCCTGCATGGCGCTTGCGCATAAGCCAAGACCGGCCCGCTGTCATCCGCATCCCCCGCACGAACCGCTCTTGCCGCCGCCCGCGCTGCCGTGCATAGGAACAAAGCATGATCGCAAAGCTGACCGGCATCCTCGACGATACCGGCCCGGACTGGGCCGTGATCGACGTGAACGGCGTCGGCTACCTCGTCCACTGCTCGGCCAAGACGCTGGCGCATCTGGGGCTGGCGGGCGACAAGGTGGTGGTCCACACCGAGATGCAGGTCTCCGAGACCGACCAGCGCCTGATCGGCTTCACCAGCGCGGGCGAACGCGCCTGGTTCCGCCTGCTGACCGCGGTGCAGGGCGTCGGCAGCAAGGTCGCGCTCGCGATCCTCTCGGCGCTGTCGGTCGAGGAACTGCAGCGCGCCTGCGCCCATGGCGACAGCGCCATGGTCGCGCGCGCCAACGGCGTGGGGCCCAAGCTCGCCAGCCGCATCGTCAACGAGTTGAAGGACAAGGCAGGCTGGCTTGCAGGCCTGTCCGGTCCGGTGGGCGCGGGCGGCGACGTCGGCCTTGCTGTGCCCGCAGGATCGGCCAGCGCGGACGCGGTTTCGGCGCTGCAGAACCTCGGCTTCAAGCCCGCCGTGGCCAGCACGGCCGTGGCCCGCGCAATCGAGGAACTCGGCGAGGACGCAGTCCTCAACGACCTCGTCCGCGTTGCCCTGAAGCGTGCAACGGCCTGATATGCCAACCGACAACCCCCTCCTTTCCGCCCAGCGCCAGGTCGAAGACCCGGACGCCGCGCTGCGTCCCAAGTCGCTCGACGACTTCACCGGACAGGCCGCCGCCAAGGACAACCTGCGCGTGTTCATCGAAAGCGCGCGTCAGCGCAACGAGGCGATGGACCACGTGCTGTTCTTCGGGCCGCCAGGCCTCGGCAAGACCACGCTCGCCCAGATCATCGCGCGCGAGCTCGGCGTCAATTTCCGTGCCACCAGCGGGCCGGTGATCGCCAAGGCCGGCGACCTCGCCGCGCTGCTGACCAATCTCGAGCACGGCGACGTGCTGTTCATCGACGAGATCCATCGCCTCAATCCGGTGGTCGAGGAAGTGCTTTATCCGGCGATGGAGGACCGCGCGCTCGACCTCATCATCGGCGAAGGGCCATCGGCGCGCTCGGTGCGGATCGACCTGCCGCCGTTCACGCTGATCGGCGCCACGACGCGGCAGGGGCTGCTGCAGACGCCGTTGCGCGATCGCTTCGGCATCCCCGTGCGATTGCAGTTCTACACGGTGCCCGAGCTGGAGCGCGTGGTCGCGCGCGGCGCGGGGCTGATGGGCATCGGCATCGACAAGGGCGGCGCCACCGAGATCGCGCGGCGCGCGCGCGGCACCCCGCGCGTCGCCGGCCGCCTGCTGCGCCGGGTGCGCGACTTCGCGCAAGTCGCGGGCGCCGAGACGATCACCCGCGCCATTGCCGACGATGCGCTGACCCGGCTCGAAGTCGACGGCCTCGGCCTCGACCTGCAGGACCGGCGCTACCTCACCATGATCGCGGACATCTACAGGGGCGGCCCGGTCGGTGTGGAAACGCTCGCGGCAGGGCTGTCCGAACCGCGCGACACGATCGAGGAAGTGATCGAGCCCTACCTGATCCAGCTTGGCCTCGTCGCCCGCACCGCGCGCGGACGATGCCTCAACGATCGCGGCTGGCAGCACCTCGGGCTGACGCCGCCGTCGGGCCAGTTGCCGGGCCTGTTCGAGCCGGGCGATTGACCGGCCGCGCGGGCGCGGCGGGGAGTCGGGATTCCTTACACTCGGGAACAAACAAGTTCCATCGCGGGACAGAGTTAAGGTATGCCTCCATCCAGGCTCAGTTTGACGCCCCGCAGCCGCCGATATTCTGGTTAATCGCCTTGCCCGAATCCCGGCCGTTTGCATGTGTCGAACCCTACGGTGGACGGGCGCGCTCAGGACGTCCGGCATCAGGCAACGAAAGCGTGTAGCATGTCTGTTCGGATGGCATTGGCGAAACTGGCGGCCTGCGCGGCCGGCGGCGCTGTGCTCGGCGGTGGCGCGGTCCACGTCGCCGAGGCGCCCTCGACGTCCGAGATCCACCACATCAAGCCAATCAAGGCGCACAAGGTCGCGCCCGGCCGGCACAAGAAGTCCAAGCGCAAGATTCCGCGCAAGACCCACCGCCCGCGCAAGCTGATCAAAGCAACCGCGGTCAAGCCCGAGGCCGATCCGGTCGAGACTGCGGCCATGGTGCCGGTGCCCTACATGGCGCCGCTTCCTCCGGCTGCGGTCGGCGGCAGTTCGGGCGGCGGCCAGCCCTCGGTGGTGGTCGGCGGCAGCTCGGGCGGCGGCTTCGGCGGCGGTTTCTTCGGCGGCTTCTTCGGTGCCAGCGGCGGCGGCGGCAGCGTGGTCGTGTCCTCGACCAGCACCGGATCGACCTCGAGCTCCACCTCGGGCGGATCGACCTCCAGCTCGAGCTCGGGCTCGTCGAGCTCGAGCTCCAGTTCCAGCTCGGGCGGCGGCACTTCGACCTCGACCTCCTCGGGCAATCTCAGCTCGACCACCTCGACCTCGTCCGGCGCCACGACCAGCACTTCGTCCGGCGCGTCGACCTCGGGCAACATGAGCACGAGCACCAGCACGAGCACGAGCTCCAGCACCAGCTCGTCGACCTCGTCCGGCGCCACCTCGTCCGGCGCCACGTCGTCGGGCGCCACCTCTTCGGGTCCGTCCTCCTCGGGCCAGGGAAGCCCGGGCGGCCCGTCGAGCTCGACGTCGAACGGCGGCACGCAGGTGCCCGAGCCTTCGATGGTCATCCTGTTCGGCCTGGCCGCGGCCGCCCTCGTCGGGCGACGCCAGCTGGCCCTTCGCGCGGCCTATCGCTCGGCCTGAGACGCAAGTCTTCTGCCCTTCTCCAGTGGGCATCGGGAAAGGGCGGCTTCGGGGGGAGCCGCCCTTTTTCGTGCGCGCAAGTCGCGGCGCGTGGGGCCCGCCACCGATCGCCGCGGTTGCGCACGCAAAAGGGGCGGCCCGTCGCCGGACCGCCCCCTTGATGCCGGCCGAAGCCGACAGCCTTATGCGGCGAGCTTGCGCAGCACGTAGTGCAGGATGCCGCCGTTCATGAAGTACTCGACCTCGTTGGCGGTATCGATGCGGCACAGCGCAGTGAAGCTGAACTTCGAACCGTCGAGGCGGGTCACCTCGACTTCGACGTCCTGGCGCGGCTTGAGATTGGCGACGCCCTTGATGGTGTAGGTGTCGTCACCCGAGAGGCCCAGCGACGTGCGGCTCTCGCCGTCCTTGAACTGCAGCGGCAGCACGCCCATGCCGACGAGGTTCGAACGGTGGATGCGCTCGAAGCTCTCGACGATCACCGCGCGCACGCCGAGCAGGTTGGTGCCCTTGGCCGCCCAGTCGCGGCTCGAGCCGGTGCCGTATTCCTTGCCGGCGATCACCACCATCGGGGTGCCGTCGGCCTTGTGCTTCATCGCCACGTCGTAGACCGCGCCGACTTCGGCGCCATAGCGCGAGAAGCCGCCCTCGATCCCCGGGACCATCTCGTTCTTGATGCGGATGTTGGCGAAAGTGCCGCGCATCATCACTTCGTGGTGGCCACGGCGCGCGCCGTAGGAGTTGAAGTCGGCCTTCGAGACCTGGTGCTCCATCAGCCACTGGCCGGCGGGGCTGTCGGCCTTGATCGAGCCGGCCGGCGAGATGTGGTCGGTGGTGATCGAATCGCCGAGGATCAGCAGGGGCTTGGCCTCGATGATGTCGGCCACCGGCGCCGGGGTCATCGTCATCCCCTCGAAGTAGGGCGGGTTGGCGACGTAGGTCGAGCCGGCGCGCCACGAGTAGGTTTCCGAGCCGGTGACGTCGATCGCCTGCCAGTGCTTGTCGCCCTTGTAGACGTCGGCATAGCGGGCCTGGAACATGGCGCGGTCCATGCAGCCGGCCATCGTCGTGTAGACTTCCTCGTTGGTCGGCCAGATGTCCTTGAGGAACACGTCCTGGCCGTCCTTGCTCTTGCCGATCGGGGTCGAGACGAAGTCCTCGATCACCGTGCCCTTGAGCGCGTAGGCGACGACCAGCGGCGGGCTGGCGAGGAAGTTCGCGCGCACGTCGGGCGAGACGCGGCCCTCGAAGTTGCGGTTGCCCGAGATCACCGCCGCGGCGACGAGGCCATTTTCGTTGATCGCCTTGCTGATCGGCTCGGCGAGCGGCCCCGAGTTGCCGATGCAGGTGGTGCAGCCATAGCCGACGAGGTTGAACCCGACCGCGTCGAGGTGCTCCTGCAGGCCCGCCTTGTTGAGGTAGTCGGTGACGACCTGCGAGCCGGGCGCCAGCGAGGTCTTCACCCAGGGCTTGGGCTTGAGGCCCAGTTCGTTGGCCTTCTTGGCGACGAGGCCCGCCGCCACCAGCACGCCAGGGTTCGAGGTGTTGGTGCAGCTGGTGATCGCCGCGATGGTCACGTCGCCGTCACCGATGTCGAAGTCCTTGCCCTCGACCGGAACGCGGGTCTGCGCCTTCTTGTAGGTGTTGGCCATGTCGGCGTTGAACACGTCGTCGACTTCGGGAAGCGAGACGCGGTCCTGCGGGCGCTTGGGGCCGGCGAGCGAGGGCACGACGGTCGAGAGGTCGAGTTCGAGCGTCGAGGAGAACACCGGCTCGACCGAGGGGTCGATCCAGAAGCCCTGCTCCTTGGCATAGGCTTCGACCAGCGCGATCTGCGCTTCCTCGCGGCCGGTCAGGCGCATGTAGTCGAGCGTCTTGTCGTCGATGCCGAAGAAGCCGCAGGTCGCGCCGTATTCGGGCGCCATGTTGGCGAGCGTGGCGCGGTCGGCCAGCGTCAGCGCAGCAAGGCCCGGGCCGTAGTATTCGACGAAACGGCCGACCACGCCGTGCTTGCGCAGCATGTTGGTGCAGGTCAGCACGAGGTCGGTGGCGGTAACGCCTTCCTGCAGCTCGCCGGTGAACTTGAAGCCGACGACTTCGGGGATCAGCATCGACACCGGCTGGCCGAGCATCGCGGCTTCGGCCTCGATCCCGCCGACGCCCCAGCCGAGCACGCCCAGGCCGTTGACCATGGTGGTGTGGCTGTCGGTGCCGACGCAGGTGTCGGGATAGGCGACCGCCTGGCCGTTCTGGTCCACGCTGGTCCACACCGCCTGGGCGATGTTCTCGAGGTTGACCTGGTGGCAGATGCCGGTGCCCGGCGGCACGGCGTAGAAGTTGTTGAGCGACTTGGAGCCCCACTTGAGGAAGTCGTAGCGCTCCATGTTGCGCTGGTATTCGATCTCCATGTTCTCTTCGAACGCCTTGGGATGACCGAATTCGTCTACCATGACCGAGTGGTCGATCACGAGGTTGACCGGGACCAGCGGGTTGATCTTGCTGGTGTCGCCGCCGAGGCTGGCGATCGCGTCACGCATCGCGGCGAGGTCGACCACGCAGGGCACGCCGGTGAAGTCCTGCAGCAGCACGCGGGCCGGGCGGTACTGGATCTCGCGGTTGGTCTCGGTGGGGTTCTTCTGCCAGTCGACGATCGCCTGGACGTCGTCGGTCGACACGGTGAAGCCGCCGTCCTCGAAGCGCAGCAGGTTCTCGAGCAGCACCTTCATCGAGAAGGGCAGGCGCGAGACGTCGCCGAATTTGGCGGCCGCCTTGTTCAGCGAGTAGTAGGCGAAATCCTTGCCGCCGACATTGAGCGTGGAGCGGGTGCCGAGCGTGTCCTGTCCGACCTGGGTCATGGCGAGTCGTTGTCCCTCGTTGTGGATGGCCTTCCTGCCGTCCGCTGGGGAACGGCCACCTGCAGCGAGGGGGCGCGAACGGCGGACAGGGCAGCCGGAAACGCCCTGCGCCCTGCGCGCTTCGAAGGCCTGCGTCAAGGGGCGCAGAACGCCTATCTTGCGCCACTGCGATCGGCAAATCACGACTTTGCAAGTCATTAGCAACAAGCGGCCACAGCCGCGCGCGCAGGCCGCGCGGGCGCTTGACTGTTACATTACGAAGACATTTTTTGCATGATTTGTAACTTAATTGTCTTATTCTGCAGGTCCGGTCGGATCCGGCCGGACAAGGAAAGGGCACAATCCATGGCCACGCGCCCCGGGCGGCACCGCCGCCATCACCCCTACGACAGCGTTGCCCCGCGCCGCACCCCGGCAGCGCAGGACCGCACCGCCCAGGCGATCATCGCCGCCATGTCGGCCGCGGTGATCGCCGGCGCCTTGTGGTCGATCCTGCAAAGCCACCTGCCCGGCTAGGCGCGCCGGCAGCGACGGCCCTCAGGAAGCTTCGGGAAGCGGAGCGCTGCGCCGCGTCGCATAGAGGCAGCCGGCGACGATCAGCGTCACGCCCGCCAGCGTGCGCAGCGTGACCGGCTCGGCAAAGGCGATCCAGCCGACCAGCGCGGCCCAGACGAACGCCGTGTATTCCAGCGGCACCAGCACCTGCGCCTCGGCGCGGGCATAGGCCCAGCCGAGCAGCATCAGCGACCCCATCGCGAGCGCCGCCGCCGCCGCGATCACACCCCACACGGCAAGGCTCGGCCAGGGCGCGAGGAACACCGCGCCGGGCGCCAGGAACAGGAAGCCGAACGCAGCCTGGAAAAAGGCGATCTCCTCGGGCGCCGCGACTTGCGCCTGGCGCCGCTGCAGCACCAGGTTCCACGCATAGAGCACCGCCGAGGCGAGGATCGCGACCAGCCCGACGACCCCGTCGCGCGTGTAGCTGCCGCCGAACTTGCCCGCCGCGATTATCCCCACGCCCGCCAGCGCCAGCAACGAGCCGCCGACCGCCTTGGGGCTGACCTTCTCCCCCAGCAGCAGCGCCGCCAGATAGAGCGCGATCAGCGGCGCGATGAACGACAGCGCCATGGCCTCGGCCATCGGCGTGCGGACCAGCCCGAAGAAGAACGTCACCGCCATGACCACCGCGACCAGCCCGCGCAGCATGTGCACGCGCATCACCGCAGCGTCCGGCCAGCCGCGGGCGCCGGCGCGGCGGCGCTGGCGCCACCACAAGGGCGCCATCATCGCCGAACCGATCAGGCCGCGCCAGAACATCGCGCCATAGGGGCCGACCGCGATCGAGGCGCTCTTCATCACGCCGTCCATCACCCCGAACAGGGCAAGGCCGAGCAGCGCCGTCACGATCGGCAGGAAATGGGCATGGCGAGGCATCGCGCGGGCCTTAGCCGCGTGCGCAGGGCCAGGAAAGTAGCAGGCGAAACTTGTGCACCGGAGCGGAACCCGCGCCCGCAGACGATGATTCAGCATGCAGTCAGGCGGCCTGCTTGATTGCCTGCCGGGCATGGGGCAGGAACCGGTCGACGGCCGGTGCGATGCCCGACGCCCCGTCCTCACCGCGCCTGCCAACAGGGAACCAGATGATGCGCCTCTTCGATCGAACCTGCCTTTCCGGCCCCCTCGGCGCTTTTGTCGGGGCCAGCCTTGTCGCAGGTTCGCTCGCTGCCACGCCGGTGCTCGCTCGCCAGCCGGACGGTCCGGTCGACCTGACCGCGCAGGCGCGCGCCGCCAAGCCCGCCCCGGCCCCTACTCCGGCTGCTGCCCCCGCTCCCGCCCCGGCTCCGGCTCCGGGCTCAGCGCCGGCGAGGCCTGCGCCCGCGACTGCGACCTCCGCTGCCGCACCCGCCGTCGCGACCCCTGCCCCCGGCGCGCCGGTGCCCGTGGTCGAAGAGCCCGAGACGCTCCCCGTGGCGCACTGGACGCTGGCCGACGCGCAAAGCCTCCTTGCCGCGATCCGCGGCATCGGCGCCGAGGGCCTGTTCGCGCGCGACTACGAGCCCACCGCGCTTGCCGCCGCAATCAAGGCGGGCGAGGGCGAGGCGCTCGACCAGCTCGCCAGCCGCCTGTTCGTCTGGCTCGCCGAGGACCTGCGCGACGGGCGCACGCCGATGCCCGCGCGGGTACAATGGTTTGCGGTAGACCCCGACCAGGATCTCCACCCCAACGCGCAACTGCTCGCCCAGGCGACCGAGATGCACGACATCAAGGGCGTGCTCGCCGGCCTCGCGCCCAAGCACCCCGACTATGCCTTGCTCAAGGACATGCTGACCAAGACCAAGGATCCCAAGCAGGTCGCGATGATCCGCGCCAATATGGACCGCTGGCGCTGGCTGGCGCAGGACCTCGGCCTGCAGTACCTGATCATCAACGTGCCCGAGCAGGAGCTGCGGCTGACGGTCAACAACCAGATCATCCGCACCTATCGCGCGATCGTCGGCAAGCCCGGCAAGACCGCCACCCCGCAGCTGGCCGAGCAGGTCAAGAACGTGGTGTTCAACCCCACCTGGACCGTGCCGCAGTCGATCGTCGTCGGCGAAGGGCTCGGCGCGCGGCTGATCGGCAACCCCAAGCAGGCGGCGCGCGAAGGCTATGTCGCCACGAAGAACGCCGACGGCACGATCACCGTCGTTCAGCAGCCGGGCGAAAACAACGCGCTCGGCCGGGTCAAGCTCGACATGCCCAACGAGCACGCGATCTACATCCACGACACGCCCAGCCGGAACCTGTTCGCCCAGCCGCAGCGCGCACTGAGCCACGGCTGCATCCGCGCCGAACGCGCGACCGAGCTCGCCATGACGATGGCCATCCTCGGCGCCGACCTGCCGCCCGAAACCGCGGTCGAATACAACCTGTCGGGCAAGTACACCAAGGTGCCGATGACCAACCCCTGGGCGGTCTACATCACCTACTTCACCGTCGCGCGCGACGTGAACGGCGTGATGCGCAGCTTCGCCGACCTTTACGGGCGCGACGCCCCGGTGATCGCCAGCTTCGCGCAAGCCCGCCAGCTCCACACCAGCCAGCGCAAGAGCAACGAAGCGGTGATCAAGCTGGACAACCCGCTGTAAGGGATAGAACTTCCAACATGAGCGGGCGGGGAAGCCCGCCGCTCAATAAATCCCCAGCCGGTCGGCAAAGATCAGGCGCCCGCCCGACAAGTGCCACAGCGCCTCGTTGAAGTCGGCCTCGCCCATCGCGAAGCAGCCGTCGCTGCGGCCGAGCTTGCCCCATTTCTCGATCACCGAGGCGTTGGCGTACCACGCCGGGTGCAGCACGATCGCGCGGTCGAGCACGTTCGAGTTGTCGGCATCCATCCCGCCAAGCCGGATCGAGGTGCCGTACTTGCCGACATACCACTCGTAGGTGATGTAGGCTCCCCGCGACGTCGCAAGGCTGTTGGGCTCGTTCGAGAACCACTTGAGCATGCCGTCGTGCTCGGGATCGGAGCCCTTGCCGTGCGCGACGAGGAACGAGCGTACCTCGCCTTTTTCGAGATCCGCGAAGTGAAAGCGCGGCATCGACGAAGGCAGCCCGAAATCGGCCACCCCGACCAGATCAGTGCGCCACAGCGAGCCGCGATAGCGCTCGAGCCGGTCCTTGGCGACGCCGAGGATGCGCCGGTCGCGCTCGCTCGCGCCGGCGGGTTGCGCAAGGACACGCGCGGGAAGCGCCACTGCCAGCGCGGCCGCGCCCGCCCCCTTCAACACCGTTCGCCTGTCGTGCGTCATGGCCCCGTCCATAGCCCGCTCGATCCTGCCGCAGCGTGAACGCGCAGGCTAGGCCCCTGTTGCAAGCGCGCTCGCGCCGAGATCGGCCAGCGCTTTGCCATCGACGCGCATCACCGTCCATTCGTCCATGAACTTCGCGCCGAGCGCCTTGTAGAAGCCTATCGAGGGCTCGTTCCAGTCGAGCACCCTCCATTCGAGCCGGGCGCAATCGCGCTCCACCGCCAGCGCCGCGAGGTGCGCCAGCAGCGCCTTGCCCAGCCCGCTCCCGCGCGCTTCGGGCTTTACGAACAGATCCTCGAGATAGATCCCGGGCTTGCCTTCGAAGGTCGAGAAGTTGTGGAAGAACAGCGCGAAGCCCTGCGCCACCCCGTCGATCTCGCCGATCACCACTTCGGCATAAGGGCGCGGGCCGAACAGCTTCTGCTCCAGCACGCTCTGGTCGAAGCGCACTTCGTCCAGCAGCTTCTCGTAGTCCGCCAGCGCGCGGATCAGTTCGGCGATCAGGCCGATGTCCGCGCGCGTTGCCGGCCGTATCGAAAGCGTCATCGTGTCATCCTCCCCTTGAGCCGTGGCCAGAGCATGCCCAGCGCCAGCCCCATCATCACCAGCGCGAAAGCGGCCAGTTTCCAGCCCTGCAACGGCTCGCCCAGCAGCAGCGCCGACGCGCCGAGGCCGAATACCGGCACCAGCAGCGCGAGCGGCGCGACTTGCGCGGCGGGATGCCGGGCGAGCAGCCAGCCCCACGCGGCATAGCCGAACATCGTGTTGCCGACCGATTGCCACAGCACTGCGCCCCAGGTCCAGCCATCGGCCGCCGCGATCCCGCGCGCCATCGCGGCCGGTCCTTCGAGCAGCAGCGCGAAGCCCAGCAGCGGCGGCACCGCGAACAGCGCCGACCATACGACATAGGCGAGCATGTTGAGCTTCGGATCGTGCTGTCCGGCCGCCCGCGCCACCATGTTGCCGCCCGACCAGCTGAGGGCGGCCCCGAGCACCAACGCGAGCCCGAGCGGCGTCGCGCTGCCGTCGGTGTGCGTCAGGATCACCGCAAGGCCCGCCGTCGCGAGCAGCAGCGCCGCGACTTGCGCCAGCGCCACGCGCTCGCCGGTGAGGCGCATCGACAGGCCGATGGTGAAGAACACCTGCACCTGCACGACGAGGCTCGCGAGGCCGGGCGTGATCTCCCCGCGCATCGCCGTGAACAGCAGCCCGAACTGCCCCGCGCCGATCAGCACGCCATAAGCCACAAGGTTGCGCCACGGCACCTTCGGCCGCGGCAGCACGAGCGCGAGCGGGAAGAACACCAGCACGAACCGCAGGCAGGCCAGAGTCAACGGCGGCAGATGCGCCAGCGCCAGCTTGATGACGACGAAATTGGTCCCCCACACCGCCATGACGACAAGTGCGAGCAGCAGATGGAGAGCGGGGAGGTGGGTACGAGCCGGTGCGGTCAAGGTTCGATCTCGATCGAGGGAAGGTCGCGCCTCGCGTCGATGACGCGGATAACCCGGACCAGCGCAAGGTCGTCGGACACATCGTACAAGACCAGGTGTGGTGCGCACAGCAGCGAACGGATGCCGGGCCGCATGTCGTCGCGTGCGCGCCCCAACCGGGGGAAATCCGCAAGCGACGCTATCGCTGAGTCAAGTCGCCGCAACTGGCGGTCGGCAGCCGACGGATCATGCGCAGCCAGATAGAGCCAGACCTCCACGAGGTCGTCGCGCGCCCTCGCGGCGCGTTCGATGCGATGGGTCACTTCTGGCGCTCTGCCAGCTTTCGACGCCCCTCGGCGATGATGGCTTCGATCCCTTCCCAGGGCTCGAAACCGCTGTCGATGCCTTCGTCGATCAGCGCGCGAAGCTTCTCCATGTCGGCTTCCCGCTTCGCCGCCCAGGCGCGCAGCGCGGCGTCGACCACGTGCTCGAGCGAGCTGAACTCGCCGCCGGCCACCGCGCCCTCCGCGAGCTCACGGAAATCGGCGGGAATGTCGACACTAAGCTGATCGATCTTGCCCATGGCGTCGAAGCTAGCCCAGCAGGCGTGCTTCGACAACGCCTACTCCGCCGCCTCGGTCACCTCGCCCGCATCGGTGGTGGCGGCCTCGATCTCGGCCGCCTTCTTCTCGACCAGCGCGACGATGTGGTCGAGCATCTCTTCCGATTGCACGTGGTGATCGGTCACGCCCGAGAGATAGACCATGTGCTTGCCGTTGCCGCCGCCGGTCACGCCGATGTCGGTCTCGCGCGCTTCGCCCGGGCCGTTGACGACGCAGCCCAGCACCGACAGCGAGATCGGCGTCTTGATGTGGGTCAGCCGCTTTTCGAGCGCTTCCACCGTGCGGATCACGTCGAAGCCCTGGCGCGCGCAGCTGGGGCACGAAACCACGCGCACGCCGCGGGTGCGCAGGCCCAGCGCCTTGAGGATTTCGAAGCCGACGCGCACTTCCTCTTCCGGCTCGGCCGACAGCGAAACGCGCAGCGTGTCGCCGATGCCCGCCCAGAGCAGGTTGCCGATGCCGATCGAGGACTTGACCGTGCCGCCGATCAGCCCGCCCGCCTCGGTGATGCCGAGGTGCAGCGGGCAATCGACCGCTTCGGCAAGGCCCATGTAGGCGCTGACGGCGAGGAACACGTCGGAGGCCTTCACCGCCACCTTGTATTCGTGGAAATCGTGGTCCTGCAGCAGCTTGATGTGATCGAGTGCAGATTCCACCAGCGCCTCGGGGCACGGCTCGCCGTACTTTTCGAGCAGGTCCTTTTCGAGGCTGCCGGCGTTCACGCCGATGCGGATGGCGCAGCCGTTGGCCTTGGCCGCGCGCACCACTTCGGCCACGCGCTCGTTCGAGCCGATGTTGCCCGGATTGATCCGCAGGCACGCCGCGCCCGCGTCGGCGGCCTCGAGCGCGCGCTTGTAGTGGAAGTGGATGTCGGCGACGATCGGCACGCGCGCCGCCTTGACGATCTTGCCGAAGGCGGCGGTGCTCTCGACGTCGGGGCACGAAACGCGGATGATGTCGGCGCCGGCTTCCTCGCAGCGCCGGATCTGGTCGATCGTCGCCACGGCATCGCTGGTCGGCGTGTTGGTCATAGTCTGGACGGTGATCGGGGCATCGCCGCCGACAGGGACCGAACCGACCATGATCTGGCGGCTCTTGCGACGCGCGATGGTGCGCCAGGGACGGATCGAAGACATGGGGTCGTCCTATACCTGCGCCGCGGCAGCGAGGCTACCATCGGCAGGAGTCATCTTGCGCGCATAGAGGAATTCGGGGTCGCAATGGTTGCCCACCCAGAATTCGATGTCCGCGATCTTGGCGAAACCGTAGCGGTGGTAGAACCGCTGTGCGTCGAAATTCTCGCTGTAGACGGTCAGCTGCACCTCGTCGGCGCCCTCGTGCGCCGCCTGCGCCAGCGCCCAGTCCATCAACCGCTTGCCGAGGCCCCCGCCGATCCGCGCCGGGTCGGTGTAAAGCTGCTTGAGCTCGAGCGGGCGCACCGCATCGCTGTAGCCTTCCGACAGCGTGCTGCTGAGCACCAGCTTGCAGAACGCGATCAGCGCCCCGTCCTCCTCGATCACCGCGATGCGCATGCCGGGGTCGGCGATTTCCGCGGCAACCTTGGCGTGGCTGTGCGCCTGGCCGAGGAAGGTCGCGAAATCCTCCGGCTTGTAGAGGTGCTCGAACTTGGCCGCGACCGCGCGGCGGCCGAGGTCGGCGAGCGCGGCGGTATCGGCAGGCGTGGCGAGGCGGAGAATCATCGCTCCCGTCTAGCCCCGCGCCCGGACGGTTTCCAGCGCGGCGGTTACTTCGCCGCGGCGACCTTCACCTTGGTGTACGGCACGAAGGTGTCGAGCCCGACGAAGCCCCGCCAGAAGCCGCTGACGCGGTCGACCAGCTGCACCGTATCGACGCTGCACAGCTGCGAGCCGTAGAGCCGGGTGACGAGGATCGCGTCGTCGTCGAGCGATTCCACGCCCGTGCGCGGCCGCTGGACGTAAAGCGTGTTGCCCGAATCGTAGACGATCGCGGTCTTGTCGATCACCCGCGCCGACGAGATCGTCGGGTTGTTGATGCAGTTCACCGGCTCGCCGGCAACCCGGCCCTCGAGCATCTTGGCGAGCTGCTGCTCGCCGGTCAGCCGCGGTTTCGCTTCCGCAACGCCCGCCGCCAGCACCATTACCCCGGCCGCCAGGGCGAGGCCCGTCGCGCGCAAGATCCTTGCCATGATTCGCGTGTCCTTTCGCGTTCGATCGCAGATCGATAATCCCGTCCTGCTGAACCGGCGCTGACCGGCCTGTCGCCTCTAACGCGTCGCAGCGGCCGGGCCTTCGCCCCGCGCCAACGCTGCCCAGGCGTACTCCTCCGGCTGCGTCTCGAACGTCGGCACGTCCTGTGGCAGCACGATCCACGGCTGCTTGTCGCGCACCCAGACGTGGAACGCGGGCACGATCTCCGGGCTGTCGTCGCGGGTCCCGGCCCGGATCGTCGGCCAGTCGGGCCGCCGCTCGTTCACGGTATAGAGCCGGGTCAGGCAGAACGGGCAGGCATGGTGCGTCACGCGCGCCCCGCTCGCCGCCAGCACCGTGCCCGAAATCGTCTCGCCGTCGACGACGAGGTCGGCCGCCGCGACCTGCTGGTTCAACGCGAAGGACGCGCCCTGGCGGGTCTGGCAGCCGATGCAATGGCAGGCATAGGGGCGCATCCCGGCGTCGATCGCGCGGTAGCGCACCGCGCCGCAGCCGCACCCGCCAAGGATCGTATCGCCCTGCGCCACGGCGCTCAGGCGGTGCCGCCCACGGTCAGGCCTTCGACCAGCAGCGTCGGCTGGCCCACGCCCGCCGGCACCGATTGCCCGCCCTTGCCGCAGATGCCGACGCCCTCGTCGAGCGCCATGTCGTTGCCGATCCCGGTCACGCGGGTGAGCACCGTCGGCCCGTCGCCGATCAGCGTCGCGCCCTTGATCGGCGCGCCGAGCTTGCCGTTCTCGACGCGATAGGCCTCGGTGCAACTGAACACGAACTTGCCGCTGGTGATGTCCACCTGCCCGCCGCCGAAGCTCCTGGCATAGATGCCGTTCTTCACGCGCGACAGAAGCTCGGCCGGGTCGTCCTCGCCGCCGCGCATGAAGGTGTTGGTCATCCGCGGCATCGGCGCGTGGGCATAGCTTTCGCGGCGACCGTTGCCGGTCGGCTCCACGCCCATCAGCCGCGCGTTGAGCCGGTCCTGGATATAGCCTTTCAGGATTCCGTCCTCGATCAGCACGTTCTCCTGCGTCGGGGTGCCTTCGTCGTCGATCGAGAGCGAGCCGCGCCGCCCCTGCCCGTTGACGCCCAGCAGCGAGCCGTCGTCGATCACCGTCACGCCGGGCGCGGCGACGCGCTGGCCGATGCGGCCCGAGAACGCGCTGGTGCCCTTGCGATTGAAGTCGCCCTCGAGCCCGTGGCCCACCGCCTCGTGCAGCAGCACGCCGGGCCAGCCGGGGCCGACCAGCACGGTCATCTCGCCCGCCGGCGCCGCCACCGATTCGAGGTTCACCAGCGCCTGCGCCAGCGCGCTGTCGATCGCGCGGTTCCAGGTCTCGGGCGCGAACAGGTCGTCGTAGAGCCGCCGCCCGCCGATGCCGAAGGTGCCGGTCTCGCGCCGGCCGCCCTGCTCGGCGACGATCGAGACGTTGAGCCGCACCAGCGGCCGCACGTCGTGCGCGACGAAGCCGTCGGCGCGCACGATCTCGACCACCGACCAGCTCGCCGAGAGCGAGGCCGAGACTTGCGCCACGCGCGGATCGCGCGCGCGCGCCGCCGCGTCGATCGTCTCGAGCAGGCGGACCTTGGCCTCGAACGGCACGGCGTCGAGCGGCGAGGCGTCGGTGTAGAGATGGCGGTTGCTGCTGCACGGCGGCGGCGCGGGGCTGCCCTTGGCCGGATCGAGCAGCTTGAGCGTTTCGCCCGCGCGCGCGATCGCAGCGGCGGAAATCTCGTTGGCATGGGCAAAGCCGGTCATCTCGCCCGACACCCCGCGCAGGCCGAAGCCCGCATCGCGCGAATAGTCGGCGGTCTTGAGCCGCCCGTCGTCGAAGCCGAAGCTCTCGGAGGCGATGAACTGCAGGTAGAGCTCGCCGTCGTCGCAGGCCTTGAGCGTATCGCGCGCCAGCCGCAGGGCGTCGTCGGGGGTCAGAAGGCCGGGGCGATAGAGCAGCGAGCGGGTGTCCATCCGCCCGATATAGGCGCACTTGCGCGCGCTTGCTACTGCACCGGCATTACCGGCGCGACCGGATCACTCCGGATTGATGTCGCCGGCCGAGACTTCGCGCAGGCCGGCCTCCGCCGGGCCGCCCTTGAGCACGAAGCGGCGGTCGCAATAGCCGCATTCGGCAAAGCCCTTCTCGTCGATTTCCATGTAGACGCGCGGATGGCCGAGCGCGCTGCCGCCACGAATGTCGGTCGCGCCGTCGCACCACACGCGGGTGGCATCGGTGAAGATCGTTTCGGGAGCCTGGATCATGGTGCCCGCGCGCTAGCAAAACCGCAGGGGCGCGACAAGCGGGCGGTGATCCCTAGTTGGCCCTTTACCTCGCCGCGCGGCGCGGGCAGGGAAGGCGGCATGACCACGCCCCCCGCCATTCTCATCCGCGATCTCGTCAAGCGCTACGCCCCCACCGGCAGGGCGCCGGGCAAGCTCGCGCTCGACGGCGTCAGCTTCGACGTGCCGCAGGGCCAGATCTTCGGTCTGCTCGGCCCCAACGGCGCCGGCAAGTCGACGCTGATCAACACGCTCGCCGGGCTGGTGATGAAGACCTCGGGCCATGTCGAGATCTGGGGCCACGACATCGACCGCGACCAGCGCAACGCCAAGGCCTCGATCGGGATCGTGCCGCAGGAGATCGTGTTCGACCCCTTCTTCACGCCGGTCGAGGTGCTCGACATCCAGGCCGGGCTCTACGGCGTGCCCAAGGCGCAGCGCCGCTCGATGGACCTGCTGCGCGCGGTCCACCTCGCCGACAAGGCCGATGCCTATGCCCGCTCGCTGTCGGGCGGCATGAAGCGCCGCCTGCTCGTCGCCAAGGCGATGGTCCACCGCCCGCCGGTGCTGGTGCTCGACGAGCCCACCGCCGGCGTCGACGTCGAACTGCGCCGCCAGTTGTGGGAGCTGGTGGTCAAGCTCAACCGCGAGGAAGGCGTGACCGTGGTCCTCACCACGCACTACCTCGAAGAGGCCGAGGAACTCTGCGACCAGATCGCGATCATCAACCACGGCAAGCTGATCGCCAACAAACCGACGCGCGAACTCGTTGATATGGCAAGGGAAAAGATCGTCGTCCTGACGCTCGACCGCGAGGTTTCCGCTGCACCGCAGCATCCCGCTTTCCTCAAGAGCACCGTCACCGGCGAGCGCGCGGTGGAGATCGCCTACGACAAGGACCGGATGAACGCCGGGCAGGTGCTCGCGCTGGTCCAGGACCAGGGCTACGCCATCGCCGACGTGTCCACGCGCGAGGCCGATCTCGAGGATGTCTTCGTCCGCCTGACCACCGCCGGCTGAGGCGAAATCCGGGCGTTCAGGCGGCGTCCACCGCCTCGCGGCGCCAGCCGCCGCGCGGCTTGCGGCGGATCGTCGCGCTGCAGTGGCGGCAGTGCGAGACATAGCCCAGGCCGTCCCACGAGATCCGCTCCCGCTTGGGTCGATGGCGATCGAACAGGCACATCACGCGTCCCAGCATTTGCCCAGGGCCCCTCGGTGGCGACGGAAGATCCATAATGGATTATATTGCACCTGCGAAGTGAATTTAAGGTAATTAATCCGATTGTTGGTTACTTGCTGTTTAGGAAGGTTGCCCTTGCGAACCGGCTTTTCAAACCCACGCCGGGGGCGCAAAGGGACAGGCCCACGTCCCTAGCTGCGGGAAACGCCTCGCTTGACCCAACACGACGTCCTGATCATCGGCTCCGGCGCCGCCGGCCTCACTGCCGCGCTGGTGCTCGCCGAACGCTGCAAGGTGCTCGTCCTCGCCAAGGGCGCGCTCGACGGCGGCTCGACCAACTGGGCGCAGGGCGGGATCGCCGCGGTGCTCGACGAGGGCGACACCTTCGACAACCACATCCGCGACACGATGATCGCCGGCGCCGGGCTCAACCGGCGCGAGACGGTCGAATTCGTGGTCGAACACGCGCCCCAGGCGATCCGGCGCCTCGCCGACCTCGGCGTGCCGTTCAATGCCGAGGAAGGCAGCCTCCACCTCACCCGCGAGGGCGGGCACTCGCACCGCCGCATCGTCCACGTCGACGACGCCACCGGCGCCGCCGTGCAGAAGGCGCTGCTCAAGGCGGCGACCGACCATCCCAACGTGACCCTGCTGCCGGGCCATGCCTGCATCGACCTCATCACCGGCCGCCACGAGGCCGAACGCTACTCGGGCTCGGGCCGGGTCTGGGGGGTCTATGCGCTCGACGAGGCCTCGGGCCGGGTCGAGGCCTATACCGCGCGCGCCACGATCCTCGCCACCGGCGGCGCGGGCCGCGTGTACCAGTTCAGCACCGCGCCGCGCGGCGCCACCGGCGATGGCATCGCCATGGCCTGGCGCGCGGGCGCGCGCATCTCCAACATGGAGATGATGCAGTTCCACCCGACCTGCCTCTACAACCTCGAGGTCAAGAACTTCCTCATCACCGAAGCGGTGCGCGGCGAAGGCGGGCGGCTGATCAACCCGCGCACCGGCAAGCGCTTCATGGAGTTCTACGACGCCGAACGGCTCGAGCTTGCCCCCCGCGACGTCGTCGCGCGCGCGATCGACGCCGAGATCAAGCGCTTCGGCCTCGACTACGTCCATCTCGACATCAGCCACATGCCGGCCGAGTTCGTGCGCGGCCACTTCCCCAACATCTACGAGCGGCTGCTCGGGCTCGGCATCGACATGACCCGAGCGCCGATCCCGGTGGTGCCGGCGCAGCACTACACCTGCGGCGGCATCCTCATCGATCTTGCCGGCCGCACCGACCTGCCCGGGCTCTATGCCGCGGGCGAATGCACCGAGAGCGGCCTGCACGGCGCCAACCGCCTCGCTTCCAACTCGCTGCTCGAATGCTTCGTGTTCGGCGATGCCGCCGCGCGCGACATCCTCGCGCGCTGGGACAGCTTCGATGCGCCGCCCGCCGTTCGCCCGTGGGACGAAAGCCGCGTCACCGATTCCGACGAGGAAGTCGTCATCAAGCAGAACTGGACCGAAATCCGCCGCTTCATGTGGAACTACGTGGGCATCGTGCGCACCAACAAGCGGCTCGAACGCGCCGCCCACCGCATCAAGCTGCTGTTCGACGAGGTCAACGACTACTACGGCCACTTCCGCGTCTCGACCGACCTGATCGAGCTGCGCAACCTGCTGCAGAGCGCCGAACTGATCGTCCGTTCGGCGCGCGCGCGGCACGAAAGCCGCGGCCTGCACTACAACCTCGACTATCCGCAGACCGAGGCGGCCCCGCGCGATACGATCCTGGTGCCCTGAGGCGCGGGGCCGGCGCTCGGCGCGGGCCGCTCGCGTCAGATGTGCCGGCCGATGAAGATCAGCACGATCGCCCCGATCACCGAGGCGAGGCACCCGGCGCGGCTGACGCCTTCGCCGAACGTGCCCTTGTCGCGCCAGCTGGCGAAGAGCCCGGCCACCAGCGAGCCGCCGATGCCGAGCAGGATGGTCTTGACCAGCCCCATCTCGACCGCGCCGGGATAGACGAACCGGGCGAGCGCGCCGACAACGAGGCCGGTGACGAGTATCGACAGGATATTGAGCATGGCAACTTGCACCTTCCGTTCGGCTTGCGCCGGCCTTCGCGTCCGCCGCGATTTTCCACAGGAGGTCGCAATGGAGCAAATTTATTTTGCGGCCTTGCGATAGGGTCTTGAACAGCGCCTCGACCCACGCGTCGCTGCACTGCACAATGACTGTCACTGCGGTGAAACGAATCACGCGTGCGACGAACCGAATCGCCCTTCGGGCCATCCCCCCCTTGTGTCTGAAACCGGTTGAGGCACTATGGATTGTGGTTGAACCGGTGGGGGACCTCTAGACCTAGTTGGACACGCGCGGGCACCGCACGGTGCGCGGCAGCGTCCTGCGCCTTGCGCGCACCGGGTCGAAAGGTCGTTCGCCGCAGCGCCACATGTCGCGGGATAAGGGAACTTCGTTCCACTTATGTTCCAAACCATGTAGGATCGGGCAGGCCCCGATTCGACCGGCCGGCCAGGGATGCAAGCGGATGGGCCGCGCGCGTCCCGGCTGCGGCAGGATCACGAAACCGCCTCGCGCGTCGCGGGGCACGCGAAGCGGGGGTTGCAGGTGGATTTCAGGACTGGGGACGGCTCCGTGACGGCACAGGATGAACTGGGTTTCGACAGCAGCGCGGAAACGATCGCGCCCGAGGCCCCCAAGGACGAAAAGGCGATCGGCATGGGCGCGAAGGACCAGGGCAGCGACACCCTGCTCGCCGGGATGGCCGCGAGCGTGGCGGCGGCGACCGTCGCGGCGTCGGCGCCTGCGGCCAAGGTCGATTCCAAGACCGTCCAGCCGCGCCGCTTCACGATCGTCACCGACGCCAGCCGCGATGCGCTGCTGACCGCTTTCGGCAAGGACACGCTCGACGACCGCTACCTGCTGCCGGGTGAAAAGTACCAGGACCTCTTCGCCCGCGTCGCCGATGCCTATGCCGACGACCAAGCGCACGCCCAGCGGCTCTACGACTACATTTCCAAGCTGTGGTTCATGCCGGCGACGCCGGTCCTGTCGAACGGCGGCACCGGGCGCGGCCTGCCGATCTCCTGCTACCTCAATTCGGTCGAGGACAGCCTCGAAGGCATCGTCGGCACCTGGAACGAGAACGTCTGGCTCGCCTCGCGCGGCGGCGGCATCGGCACCTACTGGGGCAAGGTCCGCGGCATCGGCGAATCGGTCGGCCTCAACGGCAAGACCAGCGGCATCATCCCCTTCGTCCGCGTGATGGACAGCCTGACGCTGGCGATCAGCCAGGGCTCGCTGCGCCGCGGCTCGGCCGCCTGCTACCTCGACATCTCGCACCCCGAGATCGAGGAGTTCCTCGAGATCCGCAAGCCCTCGGGCGACTTCAACCGCAAGGCGCTGAATCTGCACCACGGCGTGCTGCTCACCGACGAGTTCATGGAAGCGGTGCGCGACGGCGCCGAATTCGCGCTGCGCAGCCCCAAGGACGGCTCGGTGCGCGGCAAGGTCGATGCGCGCTCGCTGTTCCAGAAGCTGGTCGAGACCCGCCTCGCCACGGGCGAGCCCTACATCGTGTTCAACGACACGGTGAACCGCACGATGCCCAAGCATCACCGCGATCTGGGCCTCAAGGTCTCGACCTCGAACCTGTGCTCGGAAATCACCCTGCCGACGGGCCGCGACCACCTCGGCAACGACCGCACCGCGGTGTGCTGCCTGTCCTCGCTGAACCTCGAAACCTGGGACGAATGGAACGGCGACAAGCAGTTCATCGAGGACGTGCTGCGCTTCCTCGACAACGTCCTGCAGGACTACATCGACCGCGCGCCCGAGGAGATGGCCCGCGCCAAGTATTCGGCGATGCGCGAGCGCAGCGTCGGCATGGGCGTGATGGGCTTCCACTCGTTCCTGCAGAAGAAGGGCATCGCCTTCGAGAGCGCCATGGCCAAGGCCTGGAACCTCAAGATGTTCAAGCACATCGCCGCCAAGGCCGATGAAGCTAGCCTGCTTCTGGCGCAGGAGCGCGGGCCCTGCCCGGATGCCGCCGACATGGGCGTGATGCAGCGCTTCTCGTGCAAGATGGCGATCGCGCCGACCGCGTCGATCTCGATCATCTGCGGCGGCACCAGCGCCTGCATCGAGCCGATCCCGGCCAATATCTACACGCACAAGACGCTGTCGGGCTCGTTCGTGGTCAAGAACGAGTACCTCGAAAAGCTGCTGCAGGAAAAGTCGAAGGATTCCACCAACGTGTGGAACTCGATCCTCGAGCGCGGCGGCTCGGTCCAGCATCTCGATTTCCTCTCCCCTGAGGAAAAGGCGATCTACAAGACCAGCTTCGAGATCGACCAGCGCTGGCTGCTCGAGTTCGCGGCGGACCGCACGCCCTACATCGACCAGGCGCAGTCGCTGAACCTCTACATCCCCGCCGACGTCGACAAGTGGGACCTGCTGATGCTCCACTTCCAGGCGTGGGAGAAGGGCATCAAGAGCCTCTACTACCTCCGCTCGAAGTCGGTCCAGCGCGCTGGCTTCGCCGGCGGCGTCGAGGCCGACAACACCGCCAGCGCCCCGGTGATCGAACTGGCCGCCGGCCAGACCGACTACGAGGAATGCTTGGCCTGCCAGTGATGGCGCAGGAGAAAGCGCGGGCCATGACGGTAACGCCTCACGTTGCTGACAACTGGCCCGCGCTGCTTTTCGCGGCCCCTTGGCGCTCGTGGTCGGGACCGCAGTGGCATTGAAGGCCCTGTGGCAGTGACCTCGCAGACGCATCTAGCTTTTCCCCCCTCCCCGTCGGGGAGGGGTTGGGGGTGGGGGAGCGCGGCCCGGCCGCGCGTCGACGCCAGCGCTGAACACCCCCACCCGTCCTCCCCCATGAGGGGGAGGGGCGACGCCCCGTTACACCCCGCGACACTTCGCGGCTTGCTTCCCCTTGCGACAATGCGCGACACGGGCGCCGCTTGCCTGATCCCAGCAGGTGGCGCTACGGATGCGAACAATTCGCAATATCAAAGGGGATCTCTTCATGCGCAAGTGGCACCGCTGGCTTTCGGTGTTCTTTTCGGTGTTCCTGCTGTGGATCGCGCTGACCGGCGTGGCCAGCCAGGTCGTGCCGCTGCTCGCGGGCGGCGACGGCGACCGGCCGAAGGCGGCCCAGGCCTCCGCCAAGCCCGCCTTCGTCTGCCCGCCCGACTACATGTGCCGGCCCAAGCCCAAGCCCGGCGACCCGCGCGCGCTGGTCGGCCTCTTGCATCATCTCCACTCGGGCGAGAGCTTCGGGCCGGCGGGCGTGGCGATCGCGACGCTGTCGGGCTTCGCGATGGTGTTCTTCAGCTTCTCAGGCCTCTGGCTCTACATCCAGATGTGGCGCAACCGCGCGAGCCGCAAGCTCAAGCCCGGCTGGTTCTGGAAGTAGAAGCAGGCTCACGAACGACGGCGCGCAGCCCCGCCCGGCCTCTCATCTCACGATATGCTGGATGGGAGGCCGGGTGGGGGTGCGGGCCGGCGCCGAGCAAGCGATCGGCTCGGCCGATCGCGGACCATGCACACCGACAGAAAAACGCCCCGCCTTGCGACGGGGCGCCTTCCGGCCTGGCCATTTACGACGTGGCGCGGCCTGGCTCCGAAGGGGACGGAGCTTTGGCGTCGGGGCGCTCGCCCTTATTCCTCTTCTTCCATGCCATAGGCGACGTCGGCATTGGCCGAGAGGCGCACCTTGTCGCCCTCGACCCCGGCCACCAGCGCCAGCGGAATGTAGTGGTGGTGGCCCTCGTGGGCGCCCATCCCGCTGTCCTTCTTGGTCAGCTTGATGCGGCCGCCCTCGACGTGGTCGACCGTGCCGAGGTGCACGCCGTCGGCGCCGATCACTTCCATGTGCTCGGCAACCTGGCTCGCCGCCTGCTGATCGACCGGGGCGTCACGACCGGTGACCGCGCCGCTTCCGCCCTGCTGGTCGCGCTCGTTGTTCTGGAACTGCTCCTGCTGGCCCGAGCCCCAGCTGCCGTCCTGCTGCTGCTGCGATCCGGCCTGCTGTTCGAGCTGCGGGTCGGCGGTGAACTGCACGCGGCTGCCTTCGGTGCCGCTGTTCGCGCTGGTCGCGCCGCCCAGCCCCTGGTTCTGGCGCCCATCCTGGCCGCTGCCATAGCCCATCTGGTCGCCCTGCTGGCCCGAGCCGCCGGACTGCTGCTCCATCTGGCTGCTGCCGCCCTGCTGCTGGTTCATCTGGCCGCTGCGCTCGCCATCGCCGTTCCAGCGCTGGCCGCCTTCGTGCTGGTCGGCTCCGCCCGCGCTGCGCACGCCCGACTGCTGCGGCGCGCCGTTGCCGGCGCCGGTGACATTGCGCGAATCGTTGGGTTCGTATTCACCCATGGTGAATCTCCTCGTGGTTCTGGTGATGACCGCGTGCCGCCCGCGACCCGTTCGCGCCGGCACCCGCTTGTCCCTCCAATGCCGCGCCAAACCCGCCGTTCCCGCACCAGCACCCGGGGGCAAGGCGCTGCGCCCGCCCGCGCCGCGCCTGCGCCGAACCGAGTGGCCGCCGCCGCGCCCTGCGCTTGCCCGCGTTACGGCGGTGGAAAACCCTCAGCCTGCCCGCGCGGGAAGCCCGCGCCCGCTTTCACCGCCGCCCCGCACACCCTACATTCCCACCGCTGATTCCAAGAGGACCCGGACCCATGCCCCTTCTCGAAGCCCGCAAGACCTACAAGCCCTTCGAATATCCCTGGGCCTACGAGTTCTGGAAGCGCCAGCAGCAGATCCACTGGATGCCGGAAGAAGTGCCGCTGGGCGAGGATTGCCGCGACTGGGCGCAGAAGATCAGCGAGCACGAACGCAACCTGCTAACGCAGATCTTCCGCTTCTTCACCCAGGCCGACGTCGAGGTGCAGGATTGCTACCACGAAAAGTACGGCCGCGTGTTCAAGCCGACCGAGGTCAAGATGATGCTCGCCGCCTTCTCCAACATGGAGACGGTGCACATCGCCGCCTACTCGCACCTGCTCGACACCATCGGCATGCCCGAAAGCGAATACGGCATGTTCCTCGAGTACGAGGAGATGAAGGCCAAGCACGATTACCTGCAGCTGTTCGGCGTCGAAACCGACGAAGACATCGCCCGCACCCTCGCCATGTTCGGCGGCTTCACCGAAGGGCTCCAGCTCTTCGCGAGCTTCGCCATGCTGATGAACTTCCCCCGCTTCAACAAGATGAAGGGCATGGGCCAGATCGTCAGCTGGTCGGTGCGCGATGAATCGCTCCACTGCGAAGGCATCACCCGCCTGTTCCACGCCTTCGTTCAGGAGCGCGGCTGCCTGACCAAGGCGGTGAAGGAAGACATCATCGACTGCTGCCAGAAGACCGTCCGGCTCGAGGACGCCTTCATCGATCTCGCCTTCGAGCAGGGCCCCGTGCCCGGCATGAGCCCCAAGGAAATCAAGCGCTACATCCGCTACATCGCCGACTGGCGCCTGGGCCAACTGGGCTTCCAGCCGATCTACATGATCGAGGACCACCCGCTCCCCTGGCTCGCCCCGCTGCTCAACGGCGTGGAACACGCCAACTTCTTCGAAACCCGCGCCACCGAATATTCCAAGGCCGCCACCCGCGGCAACTGGAACGACGTCTGGTCGAGCTTCGATTCCCGCCGCAAGGCCAAGACCGCCGCCAACGAACCCACCACCGAAGAAGCCGACGTCGACATGTTCGGCGCGGCTGGGATTGCGGCCGAATAACCACCACGACCCCGCGCGCCCTGCCCGCGCCCCTCTCTTACGCGTCACCCCGGACTTGATCCGGGGTCCCGCTTCTTGAGGTTCGGGCAGAGGCAGGAACAAAGGGATTGATGCGAGGGGCACAGCCCCTCGCGCTCCCATTGATGGCCGCCTTGCGCGCGATCTCTACTACGCCCCGCTTAACTTGCCCGACAAAATCATGCGGGAGCTTCCCGCCGATCCTCCCCTGGAAGGGGAGGGGGACCACCCGCAGGGTGGTGGAGGGGTACCGCGCAGCACCTGCCGGCGAAGAAAAAGGACGATCCTTCGACAAGCTCAGGATGGACGGGAAAGAGCTGACCGAACGTGACTCCGCAGCCCTGCGTCCTTCCTTCGGCGCAACCCCCGAAGCCCCCCGCACCCCGCGCCGCATCCGCAAGGCCAAAGCCGGAAGACGTCCCGGGAGCGCGAGGGGCCATGCCCCTCGCACCTACCTTCTCTTCCTTCTCCGCGCTCTCTGCGATTCCTGCGCGAACCCTCCCCAACCCATCTTGACACGACTAACCATATAGGTTATACGCCACCCCACGGACCGGGAGCGGCATGGCCGGCTTGCTCTTCGCTCCTTCGGGGTTGCGCCCATGCGGCAAGGCCCCGACGCGACCGGCGCGGGTCGGCGCTGCGGGAAGCCGGATCTCTCACCAGATGCGGCGAGCGAGGGCGTTAAGCCCCAAGTCCCGGGCACAAACCCAGCCAGTGCAACGGACGGGCGGATGTGGTGCGGCGGTCCAGCCGCGTGGCAGCGCTCCCATGAAGTCCGGTTCCGGTCCGGCCTGGCCCCCTCGCGCGGCCCTGCTTATCCCGGAACTTATCCTTAGGGACTCGCTACGGACCCGATGCGGCACGCGAGCCGTCGCAAGGGATACGAGCCCCCGTCCGAACAAGGCCGAGCCGTGCGGGATCCAACGCCCCGCCGGCCACTCGCCACAGCGTTCACCGCCCTCCTTCGCGCAGCGCCAGGCAATGGCGCCCGCGCCGGTCGCGCAGGTCCGTGCCCGTTTCCCCAAGGCATTAGGTCCGGGTTCGCCGCCGGATGTCGGGGCGTGGGCCTCAGATCGGCCCGGCAAGCGGGCGTGGGTCTCAGATGAGTCCGGCAAGCGGACTGGAGGGATCGGCGTACTTGCGCGTGGCCATGCGCCCGGCGCGGTAGGCGGCGCGGCCGGCTTCGACCGCCAGCTTCATCGCGCGGGCCATCCGCAGCGGGTCCTTGGCCTCGGCGATGGCGGTGTTCATCAGCACGCCGTCGCAGCCCAGTTCCATCGCCACCGCCGCATCGCTCGCCGTGCCGACGCCGGCATCGACCAGCACCGGCACCTTGGCGCCTTCGACGATCAGGCGGATGGTCACGCGGTTCTGGATGCCGAGGCCCGAGCCGATCGGCGCGCCCAGCGGCATCACCGCGACCGCGCCTGCATCTTCCAGCTGCTTCGCCGCGATCGGATCGTCGGTGCAATAGACCATCGGCGCGAAGCCTTCCTTGGCCAGCACTTCGGTGGCGCGGATGGTTTCGACCATGTTGGGGTAGAGCGTCTTTGCCTCGCCCAGCACTTCGAGCTTGACCAGGTCCCAGCCGCCCGCCTCGCGCGCGAGGCGCAGCGTGCGGATGGCGTCTTCGGCGGTAAAGCAGCCGGCGGTGTTGGGCAGGTAGGTGATCTTCCTGGGGTCGATGAAGTCGGTCAGCATCGGCGCCTTTGGGTCCGAGACGTTGACCCGGCGCACGGCGACGGTGACGATCTCGGCGCCCGACGCTTCGACCGCGGCGGCGTTCTGGGCGAAGTCCTTGTACTTGCCGGTGCCGACGATCAGGCGCGAGCGGAACGTGCGGCCCGCCACGGTCCAGGTATCGTCGTCGTCCGGCCCGGTGTCGCCCTGGCCGCCGCCGACGAAGTGCACGATCTCGAGCACGTCGCCGTCGGCCAGCGGCACTTGCGCCAGGGTCGAGCGCGGCGCGATCTCGCCGTTGCGCTCGACCGCGACCTTGGCCGGATCGAGTTCGAGGCTGCGCACGAGATCGGCGATCGTGCCGGGCGCGGTGCGACGCGGCTCGCCGTTGACGGTGAGCGAGAGCAGGGCGGCGGGGGAGGGAGAGCTGGCCATGCGCGCCGATGTAGCGCCGCGCTGCCGGGGCGCAAGGGCGCTAAAAGGACAGCGGCCCGCCGATCAGCAGCTGCGGCGCAGGTTGATCACGTGCGCGCAGGCGACGAGCACCACGCCGATGATCGTCAGCAGCGCCTCGCCGCGGCCGTGGTCGACCAGCACCGCGCCCAGCATCAGCGCGAGGCCGCTCGCGCCGATCGCCAGCGGCAGGCGGTGGCCGTGGCGCAGCGCGGCAAGGCCGATCGTGCTCGCGCCGACGAGCAGCGCCAGCACCAGGCCGATGCGGTGGATCGCCGGGTCGAGCAGCACCCCGCCGCCGAGGCCGAGCACGCCGACGAGGAACAGCCCGGCGAGGCAATGGATCAGGCACAGCCCCGAAAGGAGCACGCCGAACCGGTCGAGCCGGGCACGCAGGGCGGGGAGGGCGGAAGGCATCGCGCAGACCGATATATGTAACACTATAACATCACGCAATGGCCTAAGTGGATTCCCGTCCGGTCGCCCAAATCGGCGCGCGCCCGTTTGCCCCCCGATACCGCTTGCGATTCGCGGCAGGCAGTCGCAGAGCGCCGCGCCATGGACAGCGCCCTCCGACCCGCCCCCCTTGCCCTTGCTCGCTGGCTCTTCGTCGTCGCGGCGATGGTGCTCGGCATCGTCGTCGTCGGCGGGATCACCCGGCTCACCGAATCGGGCGTCTCGATCACCGAATGGAACGTCGTCTCGGGCACGCTGCCGCCGCTGACCGAGGCGGCCTGGGCTGCCGAATTCGCCAAGTATCGCCAGACGCCGCAGTACATCCTCGTCAACGGCCCGGCGGGAATTACGCTCGCCACCTACAAGTTCATCTTCTTCTGGGAGTGGGTCCACCGCCTGCTCGCGCGCACGATCGGCGTGGTCTTCGCCCTGCCGCTCGTCTGGTTCTGGATGCGCGGGCGCATCCCCGAAGGCTACAAGCCGCGCCTGCTCGCGCTGCTCGCGCTGGGCGCGTTGCAGGGCGCGGTCGGCTGGTGGATGGTCAAGTCGGGCATCGTCCACGACATCAAGGTCAGCCACTTCCGTCTCGCCGCGCACCTGCTCGTCGCGCTGACGACGCTCTCCGGCCTCGTCTGGACCGCGCTCGACCTGCGCGCCCTGCATCGGGGGAGCCCGCGCGCGCGGCTGACCGGGCTTGCCGCGCTGGCACTCGGCGTGCTCGGCGTCCAGCTGCTGTGGGGTGCGCTCACCGCGGGCCTGCGCGCCGGGGTGACGGCGGGCGCGGGCTGGTTCAACTGGGACGCCTGGCCGCTGATGCAGGGCGCATTCGTGCCCGCCGGGATCGACTGGGCGCGGGGTGCGCGCCATGCCCTGCTGTCCGATCCGTTCCTCGTGCCCTTCATCCACCGCTGGTGGGCCTGGGGCGTGGTCGCGGTGCTCGTCGTGCTCGCGCGCAAGGTGCGCCGCACGCGCCGCGCCGCTTCGGTCGCGATCCATGCCGCCTTCGGCACGCAGATCCTGCTCGGCATCGCCACGGTCTGGAGCGGCGTGGCGATCTGGCTCGGCGTGCTGCACCAGCTGACCGGCGCGCTGCTGCTGGTCGCGACGACCTGGGGCGCGCACATCGCGGGCCGCAGATCGGCCGCCTGAAACCCTTGCGGTATCATTTTACCGCTTCGGAAAGCCGCCCGAAAGCTTGACTTGTCGCGCGCTTTCCAACAAAGGCGCGCTTCCTCGTCGCGCCGGGCCGATGCCCGCATGCGGCGTACCCGATTCTTAAGGACCCAGCCATGAAGGCTCTCAGCAAGGTCACCCGGTCGATCAAGCCGGCCGAGGTGGAAAAGAAGTGGCATCTGATCGATGCCGAAGGCCTGGTGGTCGGCCGCCTGGCCGTCATCGTCGCCAATCTCCTGCGCGGCAAGCACAAGCCGAGCTTCACCCCGCACGTCGATTGCGGCGACCACGTCGTCGTGATCAACGCCGACAAGGTGAAGTTCACCGGCAACAAGCTCAAGGACAAGGTGTACTACAAGCACACCGGTTATGCCGGCGGCATCAAGGAAGTGACCGCAGCCAAGGTGCTCGAAGGCCGCTTCCCCGAGCGCGTGCTCGAAAAGGCGGTCGAGCGCATGATCCCGCGCGGCCCCCTCGGCCGTGCGCAGATGCGCGCGCTGCACCTCTATGCCGGCGCGGAACACCCGCATGCCGGTACCCAGCCCGAAGCGTTCGACGTCGCTTCGTTGAACCGCAAGAACAAGGTGGGTGCATAAAGCCATGTCCGACACCGATACCGTTTCGAGCCTGGCGGATCTGAAGACCCTCACCGCCAATGCCCCCGCTCCGGCCGCTGCCGCCGCCGACGCCGATGCGCCGGTCGTCCCGGCCGCGCCCACCGCGCCGCTGCGCGAGCGTGAAGTCGACGCCCAGGGCCGTTCCTACGCCACCGGCCGCCGCAAGGACGCCGTCGCCCGCGTGTGGCTCAAGCCCGGTTCGGGCAAGGTCACCGTCAACGGCCGCGACCAGGAAGTCTACTTCGCCCGTCCGACCCTGCGCCTGGTGATCAACCAGCCGTTCCAGGTCGCCGGCCGCGAAGGCCAGTACGACATCGTCTGCACCGTCAAGGGTGGCGGTCTTTCGGGCCAGGCCGGCGCGGTCAAGCACGGCATCGCCCAGGCGCTGTCGAAGTTCGAGCCCGCCCTGCGCGGCGCGGTCAAGGCCGCCGGCTTCCTCACCCGCGACCCGCGCGTCGTCGAACGCAAGAAGTACGGCCGCGCCAAGGCCCGCCGCAGCTTCCAGTTCAGCAAGCGCTGATCCTCTCCTCTTTCGCCCGGCTGTCTGCGCGCCTGCGCAGCGCCGGGACGGCATCAAGGGCCGCGTCGTTCGTCGACGCGGCCCTTTTTGCTTGGCCGGCGCGCGGGACTTGTCACATTTCCGTCCGCAACCGCGCATAAGTCGCTGCGGTCACGGGCAACGTCGGGGGGCGTGGGAATGAGCGAAGCGGCAAGGACGACGGTGTTCTGCGCGGTCTGGCACAAGGATCCCGATCGCCACGCGCTGCTGCGCGCGCATCGCGCCAACCTTGCCGCGCAGACCCGCCCGGTCGAGGTGATCTACGTGTTCGACAACGGCGACGACGTGCCCGCCGACCTCGACGCGCGCACGATCCGCCTCGGCGAGCCGGTGACGATCTACGAGGCGTGGAACTTCGCGCTCGCCGGAGTGCGCACGCCCTTCGCGATGAACCTCAACCTCGACGACCGGTTGTGCAGCGATGCGGTCGCGCAGATGGAGCGCGCGGCCGAGCGCGAGCAGGCGATGCTCGTCGGCGGCGACTGGAAGATCTGCTTCGCCAAGGCCGAATGCGACGCCACCGGGCCCTGCCGCCCGGCGATCGACCTGCCGTTCGATCCCGCCTGGCCGCCGGCGCCGATGCCCGGGCGCAGCGTCCGCCTCGGCAGCGGCAGCGGCGATCGCGGCACGTTCGGCCCGGCCGTGCTGTGGCGGATGGACGTCCACCTGCGCCTGCCGCGCTATCCCTACCGCACCGCCGCCGGCGAACCGATCCGCAGCGTCGCCGACACCGTGTTCTGGTCGCTGGTCGACCAGCTGCAAATGAAGCGCACCCGCCTGCCGCTGATCGTCGGGCACTACCTTTCGCATCCTGCCGCCTAGGCCGAATTCCGCCACGGCGACGAGTTGTCGCGGCTCGCCGGGCAGCCGATCAGCCTGATCTGAGACCGCACCGCCATGCCTGCACCCGAACGCCTGCCGACCGTCAGCGTCGTCACCCCGACCTACCGCCGCCACAATTTCCTCGAGCAGCTGCTGCGCTGCGTGCGGCTGCAGGACTATCCGCGCGAACTGATCGAGGTGGTGATCCTCGACGACAGCCCGCGAGCGCCGGTGCTCCGGCCCGAATGGAAGGCCGACCTTGCCGTCCGCGTCGTCCACAGCGCCGCGCGCGTGCCGCTGGGCGAGAAGCGCAACCGGTTGCACCGCTATGCCGATGGCGAGGTGATCGTCTGCTTCGACGACGACGACTGGTATCCGGCGCAGCGCATCCGCCACGCCGTCGAATCGCTCGCGGCGAGCGGGTTGCCGCTGGCGGGGTCGAGCGTGCTGCCGATCTGGTTCACCGCGACCGGACGGATGGTCGCCTACGGGCCCTATGGCCCCAACCATTCGTGCAACGGCGCGCTCGCCTATACCCGCGACTACGCCCGCCGCCACAAGCACGACGCCGCCCGCGCCTCGGGCGAGGAGCCGGCCTTCACCAACGGCTTTACCGAGCCGATGGTCCAGCTCGATCCGGCGCGGACGATGCTGGCGCTCGCCCACGGGCGCAACACCGTGGCCAAGACCGAGGAAGGCGATATCCGCACGCCGCTGCCCAACGTCGTCGCGATGCCGTCGCTGCCGCAGGCGAGCTGGCGCGACTGGGTGACCGACGAGGACAGCCGCGCGTTCTATCGCCGCACCTTCGATCTTGCCGACTAGGCGGTGACCCGGCGCCCGTCAGGTTCGTCACGTTCTTCACCTTCGTCACGTTCGCCACGAAGCCGCAACATCCCGGCGGCATTGCTTGGCCCATGTCTCCTTCGCCCGAACACCTGCTGACCATCGCGCGCGCCGCCGCGCGGCGGGCCGATACCGGCGCGGCGAGCGATGCGCTGGCGCAAGTGCTCGAACGCTTTCCCGCCAACCGCCGCGCGCGCGACGAACTGGCCGCGCTGTTCGGCATCGCCCCGCCGCCCGCGCCGCCGCCGCCCGCGGCCTTCGCGCTGCTCGAGCGGCTGTGGAACGAGGGCCGGATCGAGCTGCTGCTGCGCCAGATCCACCTGCTGCGCCTGCTCTGGCCCGCCGATCCCGCGCTGGCCGCGGCGCAGGCCGATGCGCTCGTCGCGCAGGCGCGCCTGGCGATCGAGGACGGCGCCGCCGAAGCCGCGCTCGCCGCGCTCGACCTCGCCGAGGCCGGGCTCGCGGTCGCCGGGGAGGCCGATGCCGGCGCGCTCGCCAATACCCGCGCGGTCGCGCTGGTCCATCTCGGCCGCCATGCCGAGGCCGAGGCGGCGGCGGCGCGGGCCTGCGCGCTCGCGCCCGACGATCCCGCCGCGCACGCCAACCGCGCCGGCGCGCTGCGCGAACTCGACCGCCTTGCCGAATCGCGCGCCGAATGGAGCCGCGCGCTCGAGCTTGCGCCCGAGACGCCCGCGCTGCTCGACGGCCTTGCGACCACGCTGCTGTGCGAAGGCCGCTTCGACGAGGCGGTGGCGACGGCGCGCCGCGCGCTCGCCGGCGCGCCCGGGACGCCCGAGCTGCACAACCACCTCGGCGCCGCGCTGCAGCAGGCAGGCGCGCTGGCCGAGGCGCGCGCCGCGTTCGATGCCGCGCTGGCGCTGCGCCCGCAGTTCCCCACCGCGCTGTTCAACCTCGGCACGCTCGACCTGCTCGAAGGCGATTTCGCGCGGGGCTGGCCGCGCCACGAATGGCGCGCCGACAACCTCGGCGCCGATGGCCCGCGCACGCCGCCTTTCCGCATCGGACCCGAGCTTGCCGGGCAGCGCATCCGCGTCGATTTCGAGCAGGGCCTAGGCGATACGCTCCAGTTCGCGCCCCATGCGCGGGCGCTCACGCGCCATGGCGCGGCGGTCACCCTGGTGGTCCAGCCGCCGCTCGTCGCGCTGCTGCGCCCGGCCTTGCCCGACCTTGTGGTGACCACGCCCGACCAGGCGACCGGTCCGTTCGACGCGCAGGTCTCGCTGCTCTCGCTGCCCTATCTGTGCCACCTCGCGGGCGAGGCGGTGCCGAGCGAGCCCTGGCTCCGCGCCGAGCCGGCGCGCGTCGCCGCCTGGCGCGAAAGGCTTGCGCCCGCGCCCTTCCGCGTCGGCATCTGCTGGCAGGGCAGCACCGGACGGATCGACGCCGGCCGCTCGTTCCCGCTCGCTGCCGCCGCGCCGCTGGCGCGCGTGCCGGGCGTCGCGCTGGTCAGCCTGCACAAGGGCACAGGGCTCGCCCAGCTCGACCGGTTGCCCGCCGGCATGGTCGTCGACGTGCCCGCCGAACCGTTCGACGCGCCGGGCGAGGCTTTTCTTGATACGGCGGCGGTGATGCAGGCCTGCGACCTCGTCGTCACGTCGGACACCTCGGTCGCGCATCTGGCCGGCGGGCTCGGCGTGCCCACCTGGGCGATGCTGCGCCACACGCCGGACTGGCGCTGGGGCGCGCAGGGCGAGGATTGCCGCTGGTATCCGGCGATGCGGCTCCTGCGCCAGAGCCGCGAGGGGGACTGGGACGGCCTGTTCGCGCAGGCCGCCCCCCGGCTCGCCGCGCTCGTCGGCGCAAGGGGCGCGGCGTGACCTCGCCCGCCGGCATGGCGCTGGTGCCCGCCGCGTGGGGCGAGGTGATCGACAAGATCACCATCCTCGAGCTCAAGCGCGCGCGGATCGCCGATGCCCAGGCGCAGGCCAACATCCTGCGCGAACTCGACGCGCTGCTCGCGATCGTCGCCGAACGGCTCCCCGCGCCCGAGCGCATCGCCGCCGAGCGCGCCGCGCTCGCCGCGGTCAACGCCGAGCTGTGGGAGGTCGAGGACGCGCTGCGCGACAAGGAGCGCGCGCAGGCGTTCGATGCCGAATTCGTCGCGCTCGCCCGCGCGGTCTATCGCAAGAACGACCACCGCGCGGCGTTGAAGCGCGCGATCAACCTCGCCACCGGCTCGGCCATCGTCGAGGAAAAGAGCTACCAGGCCTACGCCTGAACGAGCCGCACCTGCGGCAACAGGCGCGCGACGTCCTCGGCGCGGGCGAGATCGGTGCCCGCGCGCAGCACCGCCGCGCTGCCCGCCGCGACGCCGTGGCGGAACGCTTCTTCGACCGCCATGCCGCCCGCCAGCGCGAAGACCATGCCGGCGACGAAGCTGTCGCCCGCGCCCACCGCGCTCTGCGCCGCGATGTCGAGCGCCGGGGCATGCACGCTGCCGCCCGCGTGGGTCAGCACCGCGCCTTCGTGGCCGAGCGTGGTGGCGACGATCCGCGCCTGTCCCGCCGCGACGATGCCCGCCGCGGCCTCGGCGATCGCCGCCACGCTCGCGAGCTTGCGGCCGACCAGCGCCTCGAGCTCGCCCCGGCTCGGCTTGACGAGCGCGATGCCGCCGCCGGCCAGGCCCTGGCGCAGGGCCTCGCCCGAAGTGTCGAGCACCAGCGGCACGCCGCGCGCGGCGAGGCGAAGGCTAAGCGTCGCGTAGAAGTCCGCCGGCATGCCCGGCGGCAGCGAGCCGCTCGCCACCAGCCATTCGCAGGGCGTCCGCTCGATCGCCTCGAGGCCGGCGGTCCATTCGGCCTCGCTCACCGTCGGCCCGGCGGGGGTGAAGCGGTATTCCTTGCCGCTCGCGTGCTCGAGCGCGTCGAGCGCGATCCGCGTCGGGCCGGCGATGGCGATGCGCGTGCGGACCAGCTGGTGCAGGTCGAGCAGGCCGTCGAACGCCGCCCCGGTGGCCCCGCCCGACAGGTAGATGCAGCGCGCATTGCCGCCCAGCCGCACGAACACGCGGGCGACGTTGATGCCGCCGCCGCCGGGGTTGTAGTATTCGCGCGAAGTGCGGATCTTGTGCGTCGGCACGATCCTCTCGACCTCGTAGGCGACGTCGATCGTCGGGTTGAGCGTCAGCGTGGCGATGGCGGGCATGGCAAATGATCCGTCTTGCTGGGCCAAGGATTTCCTTCTCGCAGCAACGCGCCAGCGCTGTATTGCGCCCGGTCAATCGCAGGCGAGGGGGAGGTTGGATTGCCACCGATATTTCGCGGAGCCGCCGCGGCGGCGCAAGGGCGGGCGGCAGGCCGGCTCGGCTGGCTGCGCGGCGCCCTTGGCGCGCTGATTGGGATTGCGCTGGCCGGCCTGGTGACGAGGCTGTTCGCCTATGGCGACGCGCCCTGGCTGGTCGCCCCGCTCGGCGCCTCGGCGGTGCTGGTCTTCGCGGTTCCGGCAAGCCCGTTGGCGCAGCCCTGGTCGGTGCTGGGCGGCAACCTGATTTCCGCCGCGATCGGCCTAGCCCTGGGCCATGCCGTGGGCGCGCCCTGGCTCGCCGCGAGCCTTGCCGTCGGCTTCGCCATCGCGGCGATGACGCTGTCGCGCTGCCTGCACCCGCCGGGCGGCGCCTGCGCGCTGCTCTGCGCCCTGGGAGTGAAGGCGAGCGGGTGGACCTATGCCGTGCTGCTGGTGCCGTTCCTGCCCAACGTGGTCCTGCTGATCTTCGCCGGCTGGGCCTACAACAGCCTGACCGGCCACCCCTGGCCGCACCGGGCGCACCCCGCGCCGGTCCTGCCCGCCGGCACCTGGGCGGGGACCTACGAAGCGGCCGATCTCGACGCCGTGCTCGAGGGGTGGGACGAAGTGCTCGACGTCGAGCGCGAGGATCTCGACGCGCTGTTCCGCGAAGTCGAACAGCGCGTGATCGCGCGCTGGCGGTCGGGCCGGGCCTAGCCCCGCTGCGCCGCCGCGGCGCGGACTTCCTCGTTCTTCTTCAGGCTCCGTTCCATCCGCGCCAGTTGTTCGGGGGTGGCTTCGCTCTGGCGGGTCGCCTTCCATTCGCCCGCCGGCATGCCGTGGATCAGTTCGCGCGCCGCCGCCTTGTCCAGCGTCACGCCCAGCGGAGCACCAGCCTCGACGATCCAGTCGGCCAGGCAATTGCGGCAGAAGCCCGCCAGCCCCATCAGGTCGATGTTCTGCGCATCGTGGCGCAGCTGGAGGTGGCGCACCAGCGTGCGGAAGGCCGCCGCCGCCACTGCATCGGGCAGCGTTTCGAGCGTTACAGGCGCATTCGTATCCATTGCAATCGTCCTTAAGCCATAGGCGCTTGGGTTTTAAGGCGGGTTAGGCCATATCGCGCCCGCAGCAAAGGCAAGGAAGATCCCGTGGCGAACCCGGCAACCCCAGCACGCAAACGCACCGGCAACGATCTTCGCGACCGCAAGGTCAAGATCCTCGCCACGGTCGGCCCGGCCAGCCGCGCGCCCGAGATGCTCGAGAAGCTCCACCGCGCCGGCGCCGACGCCTTCCGCGTCAACATGAGCCATGGCGACCACGCCACCCACGCCGAGACGATCGCCGCGATCCGCGCGCTCGAGGCGAAGGTCGGGCGGCCGATCACCATCCTGTGCGACCTGCAGGGGCCGAAGCTGCGCGTCGGCACGTTCAAGGACGACAAGGCGGTGATCCGCCATTCCGCCCACTTCACGCTCGACCGCAATCCCGAGCCGGGCGACGAAACCCGCGTCTGCCTGCCGCATCCCGAGCTGTTCGGCATCCTCCAGAAGGGCCAGCGCCTGCTGATCGACGACGGCAAGCTGCGCCTGCGCGTGATTCGCGCCGACGACAACGAGATCCTGTGCAGCGCCGAAGTCGGCGGGGTCATCTCCAACCGCAAGGGCGTCAACGTGCCCGACGCGGTCGTGCCGGTGCCGGCGCTGACCGAAAAGGACCGCCGCGACCTCGCCTTCGCGGTCGAACAGGGCGCCGACTGGATCGCGCTGTCGTTCGTCCAGCGGCCCGAGGACGTCGCCGAGGCGCGCCGCCTGATGGGCGGCTACGGCGCGCTGATGGCCAAGATCGAGAAGCCCGCGGCGATCACCCGGCTCGACGAGATCGTCGAACTGGCCGACGGCATCATGGTCGCGCGCGGCGACCTCGGCGTGGAACTGAACCCCGAGGAAGTGCCGCCGCTGCAGAAGCGCATCGTCGAGACCGCGCGCCGCCAGGGCAAGCCGGTGGTGGTGGCGACGCAGATGCTCGAATCGATGATCGAGGCGCCGACGCCGACCCGCGCCGAAGTGTCCGACGTCGCCAACGCGGTCTACGACGGCGCCGACGCGGTGATGCTCTCGGCCGAGACCGCCGCCGGCGCCTGGCCCGAGGAGGCGGTGACGATCATGGACCGCATCGCCGCGCAGGTCGAAGCCGACCCCGGCTATGCCGCGCGGGTCCACTTCATCGAGACCCGGCCCGATCCCACCACCGCCGACGCGCTGGCCGAGGCCTGCGCCTCGATCGCGCAGACGCTGCCGATCTCGGGGATCATCGTGTTCACCGGCTCGGGCTCGACCGCGCGCCGCGTCGCGCGCGAACGGCCGGGGGTGCCGATGCTGGTGCTCACCCCGTCCGAGCGCACCGCGCGCAAGGTCGGCCTGCTGTGGGGCGCGCACGCGGTGCGCACGCAGGACATCGGCAGCTTCGAGGAGATGATCGCCAAGGGCAAGCGCATGGCGCTGCGCCATGGCTTCGGCACGGCGGGTTCGCGCCTGATCACGCTGGCGGGCGTCCCCTTCGGCACGCCGGGCGCGACCAACCTGCTCCACGTGGTCACGCTGACCGGCGACGAACTCAAGCGCCGCTGAACGCGCGCTAGCGCTTCAGCGGGGTGCCCGCCGACGCCGGGGCCGATCCGTCGAGATAGGTCGTCGACCATGGCCCGCTGGCGACGCCGATGATCACCGTATCCTCGTCCGCGCCGTCGTAGTGGACGGCGCCAGCAGGCACCACGATCACGCTCCCGGCAGGATAGGTCCGCGCGCGGGCGCGGTCGGCCGATGCGCCATAGCCGATGCGCAACGCGCCGCGCGCAACGAAGACGCGCGCGGTAGAGCTGTGGCTGTGCGGCGAATCCCAGACACCGGCGGGAATCGAGAACGCATAAGTGAAGGCGGTGCCTGCCTGGTCCCGCCGCCCTTCGAGCAGGGCAAAGCGCGTGCCCTGCGCGCCCCGGGCCTGCCACGGGATTTCTTCAGGGACCCAGCCCTGCGGGGAAGAAGCGGGGTCCGGTTCGGCCGCGAGCGTGGCGGACGACGCAAGGGCGATGGCGGGCAGGATCGACCAGGGGCGCATGGGCATTCTCCTCGCCCGCGTCTTGCCCTGTCCGACCGTGTCGGCGCGTCCCGATCCTTGCGGTCAAAGCCGCAACCGGGCTCAACCCCTGCCGGTCACCGCGAGCCGCGGCGCGACGCCGCCTTCGCGCGCGGCGCGGCGCTCGGCGCAGACGACGCGGTTCTTGCCCGCCTTCTTGGCGGCATAGAGCGCGGCATCGGCAATCGGCACGACGTCCGACGCCGTGGTCGCCGCCTCGGGCACTGCCGCCACGCCGAGCGAGGCGCTGATCGCGCAGGCGTGGACTTCGCTCAGCAGCTCGATCCGCTCGCGCAGGATGTCGGCCTTCTCGGCGGCGTCCTCGAGGCTGCAATCGGGCAGGATCGCCAGCAGCTCCTCGCCGCCATAGCGGCACAGCACGTCGGTCGGGCGCAGCGCGCCGACCATCTGCGCGGCGACGTCGCGCAGCACCGCATCGCCCTTGGCGTGGCCGTGGTCGTCGTTGAGATGCTTGAAGTTGTCGAGATCGAGCATGATCACCGCGGTGCTGCCGCCGGTGCGCGCGCCCAGCGAGACGAACCGCTCGAGCGCGTCCTCCATGTAGCGGCGGTTGTAGAGCCCGGTCAGCGGATCGCGCAGCGACTGCGTGCGCAGCTTTTCGCGCAGCGCGATGTTGGACAGCGCGAGCGACATCGAATCGGCGAGCGCGCGGCCCAGCCGGCGCACCCCGAGCAACCGGGCGAAAACGTCGTGCTGGTCCTCGGGGAGCAGGATCAGCAGCCCGTGGACCTGGCCGCAGGCCATCATCGGGATCTCGACCGTCGCCGCCGCGCTGGCGTGGTGCGAGCAGCACAGCGTGGCGTCCGAGGGCACGTTGACCTGCGGCTTGCCGCGCTTCAGCGCCCAGCAGTTGTGCGGGCTGAGCGTTTCGGGCGCGACGTAGCCCTGCGGCAGGTCCCAGGCCTTGGCGAGGTCGAGCCGGTCGCGCGAATTGTTGAAGATGTAGAGCGCCGCGCCGTAGCGTGGCAGCAGCCGCCGCGCGGTCGCCATCAGCACCGCGCTCGCATCGTCGTAGGTCTCGGCCGCCTGGAGCATGTCGGTCATCGCGAACAGCTCGGCGGTCTGCCAGCGCGCCTCGTCGATCTCGTCTTGGTTGGCGCGGTTGCGCTTGTCGGCGCGCATCGCTAGCGCCTGGAGCGCGAGCTGGCAGGCGAAGACGAGCAGCAGTCCGGTCGAGACCGCATGGAGCACCGAGGATCGACCCGCGTTGTCGACCGCGTTGTGATAGGCGGTGGCGGAAAAGCAGGCGATCACGAGCAGGATCGACGCCACGTGGACGCAGGTCAGCACGAGGTGCGCCGCGTCCGACGCAGCCCGGGCGGCTGCCACGTGTTCCTGGTTCTTGTCCAACGCCGATCCCCTGGCCGCTCTGGAGGCGGCGACCTGCAGCGTTCTACGGGGGCGGGGCCATGCAGGCTGTTAAGGCGTGCCCAAGGGGGAACCGCAGGGCAGGGTTAGCGCCGCGTTTACCCATGCACCCCGAATGGACCCGGCGTGCGCCCGGCGGGCGCCCCGCTACGCGTGCCGCGCCCCGAACAGCGCCGAGCCGACGCGGACGTGGGTGGCGCCGAGCGTGACCGCGGTCTCGAAGTCCTCGCTCATCCCCATCGACAGGCCGGCAAGGCCGTGGTCGGCGGCGAACCTGGCAAGCAGCGCGAAGAACGGCGCGGCCTCGATGCCCGCCGGCGGCACGCACATCAGTCCCTCGACCGGCAGGTCCGCCGCGCGCGCTTCGCCCAGCAGCGCGGGCAGGTCGGCAATCGCGCAGCCGCCCTTCTGCTCCTCGGCGCCGATATTGACCTGGACGAACAGCGGCACGCGCCGCCCGACCTTGTCCATCGCGCGCGCGAGCGCCGCCAGCAGCGAGGGCCGGTCGAGCGAATGGATGCAGTCGAACAGCCGCACCGCGTCCTCGGCCTTGTTCGACTGGAGCTGGCCGACGAGGTGGACCGCGACGTCGGGATGCGCCTCGCGGATCGCCGGGAACTTGGCCTGCGCTTCCTGGACGCGGTTTTCGCCGAACACGCGCTGCCCTTGCGCGATGAGGTCCAGCACCGCCTCGGCCGGCTTGGTCTTGGACACGGCGACCAGCGTCACGCCCTCGGGCGCGCGTCGCGCGATCCGGCAGCTTTGCGCGATGCGCGCGCGCACGTCGTCGAGGGGGGAGAGGGCGGCGGAGTCGGCTGGCGGGTTCATGGCGCGGTGCTATAGCGAAGCGATGGGCCGAAACCACCCCGTCCCCCGCGTGCTGCTGCTCTCCGACGCGCGCAACGACGCGGGGCTCGCGCGCGCCATCGCCCGCCTGCCGCGGGGCAGCGGCTTCGTCTTCCGCCACTATCACCTCGCGCCCGCGGCGCGCACCGCGCGGTTCGACGCTCTCGCCCGGCTGTGCCGCGCCCGCGGCGTCGCGGTGCTCGCGAGCCGGCCGCAGAGGGGCTGGCGGATCGACGGGGTCTATGGCGCGCCGGCGCAGCGCGCCCGGCGGGGCCTGCGCCTCGCCACGGCGCATTCGCTGCGCGAGATCGGGCAGGCGACGCGCGATCGCGCCCACGCGGTGCTGCTCTCGCCGGTCCACCCCACGCGCAGCCATCCCGGCGCCGCCACGCTCGGCGCGGTGCGCTTCCTCCTGCTCGCGCGCCGCGCGCCGCTGCCGGTGATCGCGCTCGGCGGGATGACCCGCGCGCGGGCGCTGCGGCTGGGCCGAGCGCGCTGGGCGGCGATCGACGGGCTCGCCTGAGCGGAAAACCACATTGGAATCTTTCGCGGAATTCCGCAGGATTCTTGACGCTGCCCCCGCTTCGGGCGCATTATGTTCCCCACGGGACGGAAGGGATCGCAATGGCAAGCCGGGCACTATCGACTGCGGGATCGCCCCGCGCGCGCGGCGCTTCCGCGCCCGCAGGCCCGCGCCCGGCCGCGCGTGGCGACTGGCGCGCCATCCTGCGCCGCAGCCTGCGCCGCAGCGCCGAGCTGATCGGCGGCGCGGCGCTGTTCGCGGCGCTGGTGTTCCTCGCGCTCGCGCTCGCCAGCTATACCCAGACCGATCCTTCGGGCAGCACTGCCTCGGGCAGCCCGGTCGAGAACTGGATGGGCCTGCCCGGCGCCTGGGCGGCCGAGCGCGTGCTGATGCTGTTCGGCCTGCCCGGCGCCCTGCTGCTGCCGCTGCTCTATGTCTATGCGCGCCGCCTGTGGGACGCTGCGGGCGACCTGATCGACGAGGGCATCGACGACGAGGAGGACGACGCGCCCCTCGCCGCGCCCGCGTGGTGGCGGCTGGCGCTCCAGCTCGCGCTGGCGATGGCGCTGATCGGCACGACCCTCGCGCTCGCCTTCTCGGCCCCGGGCTGGACCCTGCCCGCGGGCGCGGGCGGCCTGCTCGGCCTGCTCGGCGCCGCCGCGGTGCGCGGCATCGCCCACCTTTCGCCCGCGGGCGAGGGCTGGATCATCCTTGCCCTCGCACTCGTCGCGTTCGGCACGGGCACGCTCGTCCTCGGCCGCGTCTTCGCGTTCGAGTGGCAGCGGCTGCTGACCATCCCGGCCCTGTTCCGTCGCGCGCCGGCCGGGGTCGTGCCGGCAAACGACGAAGGTCTCGCCACCCCGCTGCGCAAGGAGCGCAAGGAGCGCAAGGGAAAGGGGGCCGGGGGGGCCGCCGCCGACGCGGGCGCGATCTTCGCGGAGGCCGAGGTCGAGGCTCCGCCGCGCCGCCCGACCGAGATTTCCGATCCCACCCGGCCGGCCGCGCCGACCCCGCTCGCCGGCGGCGCGAGGCTGCGCCAGGGCGACCTGTTCGACAAGTTCGAGCTGCCGTCCACCGGCCTGCTCGAGGAGCCGGCGCCCAATTCGCAGCCCAAGATCGACAAGCTCGCGCTCGAGCGCAACGCCCGCCTGCTCGAGAACGTGCTCGACGACTTCAACGTCAAGGGCGAGATCACCGCGGTGCGCACCGGCCCGGTGGTGACGATGTACGAGCTGGAGCCCGCGCCCGGGATCAAGGCGAGCCGGGTGATCGGCCTGGCCGACGACATCGCCCGCAACATGAGCGCGATCTCGGCGCGCGTCTCCTCGATCCCCGGCCGCACGGTCATGGGCATCGAACTGCCCAACGCGGTGCGCGACATGGTCTCCTTCCGCGAGATCGTCGAGTGCGACAAGTTCGCCAGCTCCAAGGCGCTGCTGCCGATCATCCTGGGCAAGGACATCGCCGGCGAGCCGGTCGTCGCCGACCTTGCGACGATGCCCCACCTGCTGGTCGCGGGCACCACCGGTTCGGGCAAGTCGGTCGGGCTCAACTGCATCCTGCTCTCGCTGCTCTATCGCCTGACGCCCGCGCAGTGCCGCCTGATCCTGGTCGATCCCAAGGTGCTCGAGCTGAAATCCTACGACGACATCCCGCACCTGCTCTCGCCGGTGGTGACCGAGCCGGCCAAGGCGGTGCGCGCGCTCAAGTGGGCGGTCGAGGAAATGGAGCGGCGCTATCGCCAGATGTCCTCGATCGGGGTGCGCAACCTCTCGGGCTTCAACGAGAAGGTCCGCGCCGCCGCGTCCAAGGGCAAGCCGCTCGGCCGGCGCATCCAGGTCGGCTTCGATCCCGACACCGGCGAGGAGCTGTTCGAGGAGCAGCAGCTCGATTACCAGGTGCTGCCGCAGATCGTGGTCATCGTCGACGAGCTGGCCGACCTCATGGTCACCGTCGGCAAGGAGATCGAAGTCCTGATCCAGCGCCTTTCGCAGAAGAGCCGCGCGGCGGGCATCCACCTGATCATGGCGACGCAGCGCCCCTCGGTCGACGTCATCACCGGCGTGATCAAGGCCAACCTGCCGACGCGCATCAGCTTCGCCGTGACCAGCCGCATCGACAGCCGCACGATCCTGGGCGAACAGGGCGCCGAGCAGCTGCTGGGCAAGGGCGACATGCTCTACAAGCCCAACACCGACCCGATCAAGCGCGTCCACGGCCCCTTCGTCAGCGACGAGGAAGTCGAGAAGGTCGCCAACCACTGGCGCAGCCAGGGCAGCCCGGAATACGTCGATTCGGTCACCGAGGAACCCGAGGACGGCGGTTTCGGCTTCGACGACCTCGATGCGACCGCCTCGGACAATCCCGAGGAGCGCAAGTATCGCCAGGTCTGCCAGCTGGTGTTCGAAAGCCAGAAGGCCTCGGCCAGCTGGATCCAGCGCCAGATGGGGGTGGGCTACAACACCGCGTCGAAGTGGATCGAGCGGATGGAGGCCGATGGCCTGGTCGGCCCCGCCAACCATGTCGGCCGCCGCGAGATCTATCGCGACAAGGACGGCAATCCGTTGTGACCGCAGCCGGATTCGGTCTTTTGCAAAGTTGCCCTTAACCAGCGCCGCGCGGCGCCGTCCTTGTCGATGGACCGGCGGGTCGGGGTCTTTGTCTTCCACCGTCGCCTTCCGGCGCGCCGGTCCAAAATCGTGGAGAGACAGACCGCAAGAGGACGCGCCGCCCATGCAAGCCCTGACCCAGTGCTGGTTCACCCGCATGCATCGTCCCGAGCGCTGGATCGAGCACGATGAGGACGGCTCGCACCTGTCCGCCTGCCGCTATTGCGAGCGGCGCATCGTCAGCTGGGATCGCGATTCGTGGTATCTCGCCGACGGGTTCAACGTCAGCCGGCTGGCCGAGACGGTCGGCGCCCGCTCGCTGACCCTGGTCGACGTGACCGAGGACCTGGTGGTCCATCGCTTCCCGCTCGCCCACCTCGTCGACGAAGCGGCGGTCGATGCGCTCAAGCAGCAGATCGCGGCCGAATACGGGCTGGGCGAAGCGGGCTCGCCACTGCGCCTGATCGACAGCGGACCGGGCCCGCGCGGCCGGCCGCGCCCGCGCCCACGCGCGGCGCCCTCTCGCGCCGGGGTCAGGCCCGCCGCGCCGGATAGCCGGCAAAGCGCTTGATCCGGCGCAGCGAGAAGCTCGAGCGCATCGCCGAGACGCCGGGCAGGCGGGCGAGGCAGTCGCGGTGGATCGCATCGTACTGGCCGAGGTCGGCGGCGGCGACGCGCAGCAGGTAGTCCGCGCTGCCGCTCATCAGGTGGCATTCGAGGATGTCGTCGAAATCGCCCACCGCGCGCTCGAAGCGGTCCATCGCCTCGCGGCTCTGGCTGGTCAGCGTGATCTCGACAAAGACCTCGACGGTAAGGCCCAGCCGGTGCGGATCGAGCCGCGCGGCATAGCCTTCGATCACGCCCTTTTCCTCGAGCGCGCGAATGCGGCGGTGGCACGCCGAGGGCGAGAGCGCGAGCGCTTCGGCAAGCTCGGCGATTGAGCGCGACGAATCGCGTTGCAGTGCTTCGATCAGCGCGATGTCCGCACGGTCCATGCAGGATTGTCCCGGTTTTTGGCGTTCGCGCGGGAATAATTCCCGCAGGCGTGCGCGCGCAAGCCCCAATCCGGTGAAACATCGCGCGGCGTTGCGCGTATCCTCGGCGCCACGAGGAACCCCGGGAGAGTTGCGATGCGTGTCGGCACCGTCCGCGAGATCAAGAACCACGAATACCGCGTCGGGCTGACCCCCGAGAGCGCGCGCGAGCTTGTCGTCCATGGCCACGAGGTCTGGGTCGAGACCGGCGCCGGGCTCGGCATCGGCGCGAGCGACGCCGACTACGAAGCTGCCGGCGCGACGATCCAGCCCGACGCCCGGACGGTGTTCGACGGCTGCGAGATGATCGTCAAGGTCAAGGAGCCGCAGGCGGTCGAGCGCGCGATGCTGCGCGAGGGCCAGGTGCTCTACACCTATCTCCACCTCGCGCCCGATCCTGAACAGACCGCGGACCTGGTCAAGTCGGGCGTCACCGCGATCGCCTACGAGACGGTGACAGGGCCGAACGGCTCGCTGCCGCTCCTCAAGCCGATGAGCCAGGTCGCCGGGCGCATGTCGATCCAGGCCGGCGCCACCGCGCTCGAAAAGGCGCACGGCGGGCGCGGCGTGCTGCTGGGCGGCGTGCCGGGCGTGCTGCCGGGCAAGGTCGCGGTGATCGGCGGCGGCGTGGTCGGGTTCAACGCCGCGCAGATGGCGGTGGGCCTCGGCGCCGACGTGACCGTGCTCGATCGCGATCCGGACGTGCTTGAACGGCTCGGCATCCATTTCGAGGCGCGCGCCAAGACCCGCTTTTCCAATCGCGCCAACCTCGCCGCCGCGGTGGCCGAGGCGGACCTGGTGATCGGCGCGGTGCTGATCCCCGGCGCCGCCGCGCCCAAGCTGGTGACGCGCGAGATGCTCGGCACGATGAAGCCGGGCGCGGTGCTGGTCGACGTCGCGATCGACCAGGGCGGCTGCTTCGAGACCAGCCATGCGACGACCCACGCCGAGCCGACCTATGTCGTCGACGGCATCGTCCACTACTGCGTGGCCAACATGCCGGGCGCGGTGGCGCGGACGAGCACCTATGCGCTCAACAACGTGACGCTGCCGCACGCGCTGCGCATCGCCGATCTCGGCTGGCAGGAAGCGCTGCGCCGCGACGCCCACCTCGCCGAAGGTCTTAACGTTCACGCAGGGCACGTAACCTACGAAGCGGTCGCGCGGGAACTGGGCTACGACTACGAGCCTTACGCAAAATTACTTATGTAATTTAACTGGAAATAAGACCTGCTGTTCTAAGCAGGCATGATGGTCCGGATCGCAAAGCCGCACACGGGAGGCCTTGCGCGCGATGTCGCTTGCGCGCCGGCATCGCCCTGCGCGCTGTTCGCGGCCCTTTTCGCCAGCGTGCTCGCCGCGCTCGTCGCCGGGCTGTTCGCGTTCCCCGGCAGCGCGCGGGCGGCGCCGATCCGCGCCGCGCAGACCTGCCACGCGAGCGCGGCGCTGGGCGAGGACTTCGCGACGATCGACCCGGCGCGCTGGATCTGCGCCGACAATCATTACAGCATCGCCGAGGACGTGATCTTCGTGCGCTTCCGGCTCGATCCGGCGGCGCCGCGCCCGGCGGGCTTCGTCACCCACGCGGTGACCTTCGCGCGAATCGACCTGACCGTGATCGACGCCGACGGGACCCGGCGCACGCAGCGCTATTCCGCCGCCCAGACCCACCACATGGGCGGCGGGCCGCTGGTCAGCGCACCGCTGCCGCCGGTCACCGGGCAGAGCCGCTTCGTCGTCGCGCGAATCGTCGGGCCGTGGTCGAAGACGCTGGCGAGCGACGCCCGGCTCGACAGCGAGCCGCTCGGCAGCGGCTGGATGCTGGGCCAGATCGTCGCGGTGGCGGGGATCTGCGGCATGCTGGTGGTGCCGCTGCTGATGGCCGGCGGCTACTGGGTGGTGCTGCGCGAACCCTATGTCGTCTGGCACACCCTGCTGATCTTCGCGATGCTCGCGCAGGCGCTGGTCGGAACCGGCTTCATCCACATCCTCGCCGAGCCGACGATCTTCGTGGAAGGCGCGATATCGACCTTCTGCTACGCGCTGATGGGCGCGAGCGCGCTGATGTTCGTCGCGACCTTCATCGAGCCGGGGATGCTCGGCCGGCGCACCGCCTTCGCCACCCGCGTGATCGTTGCGCTGACCTTGTGCTGCGGCCTCGTTTCGACGCTGCCGTTCGAGGTGCTGCGACCCTATTCGACGATGTCGGTCTACCTCGCGATGGGCATGGCGATCGCGTTCATCGTCTGGGGGATGATCGATGCCTGGCGCCACGGTAGCCGGCTGGTGCTCTACCAGATCGTCGGCTGGGCGCCGGCGCTGCTGGTCGCGGGCTACCGCATCGCGCGCTACGTCTCGCCCGATGCGCAGCCGACCAACGCGATCGCCGCGCAGCAGCTTGCCCTTGCGGTCGAGGTCATCGTCAGCTCGATGGGCATCCTCAGCCGCCTGCTCGACCTGCGGCGCGAGCGCGACCGCGCGACCGCGCTGGCGCTCGAGCTCGAAGGCGTCGCCGGGCGCGATGCGCTGACCGGGCTGTGGAACCGCCGCTCGATCGAGCAGCGCTTCGAGGACCTGTTCGCGCAAGGGTTCCGCACGATGGCGGTGCTCGATCTCGATCATTTCAAGAGCATCAACGACCGCCACGGCCACGCCATGGGCGACGCCGTGCTCAGGATCGTGGCGCATGCGCTCGCCGGCGACGGCGACACCCGCGCGGTGCGGCTGGGCGGCGAGGAGTTCCTGCTGCTGCTGCGCGGCAGCGATTCGGCCGAGCGCGCCGAGCGCCGCCGCCGCGCGATCAGCACGCGCATCGCGCTCGAGCTGCCGGGGCTCGACCGCGTCGTCACCGCCAGCATGGGGCTGGTCGAGCACGACCTCCACGGCCAGCTCGCCGCGCGCTTCGACGCGCTCTATGCGCACTGCGACCGCCTGCTCTACGAAGCCAAGCGGCTCGGCCGCAACCGCACGATGCGCGAGCGGCTGACCGCGTTCACCCCGCCCGAGCCGCTGAGTGCGGTCGCCGCCGGCTAGGGCTTGTCCGGCAGGAACGGCGCCGCGACGTCGGCCGGCACGCGCAGCAGCCGCCCGCTCGCCTTGTCGAGCAGCGCCCAGGTCGTCCTTGCCGCGACGATCACCTTGCCCCGGCCATCGCGGAACTCGACGCAGCGATCGAACCGCGCGCCCGACGGCGGCTGCGGGATGAAGGTTTCGGCGGTCACGGTTTCGCCCTCGCCGATGTTGCCGCGATAATCGATCTCGTGCCGGGTCACGACCCAGACATAGGCGGCCTGGTGCTCTGCCGGCGCGACCGCCTCCCAATGGGCGACGGCCAGCGCCTCCATCCACTGCACCCAGACCGCGTTGTTGACGTGGCCCATCACGTCGATGTGTTCGGCAAGCGCGGTGAAGGTAAGCGTGTGTCGGTTGCTCATCGTATCGCTCCGGGCGCGCCGCTCAGGCGGGCACGCCCAGCTGCCAGAGCACGAAGGCGTACTCCTCGGCGACTTCGTTGATCGATCCGAACCTGCCCGACTTGCCGCCGTGCCCTGCGCCCATGTTGGTCTTGAGCAGCAGCTCGTTGGCGTCGGTCTTCACTTCGCGCAGCTTCGCCACCCACTTGGCCGGTTCCCAGTAGGTCACGCGCGGATCGTTCAATCCGGCGGTGACCAGCAGCGGCGGGTAGGCCTGCGGCTTGACCTGATCGTAGGGCGAATAGGAGCGGATCAGCTCGAACGCGGCGGCGTCCTCGATCGGGTTGCCCCATTCGGGCCATTCGCCCGGGGTCAGCGGCAGGCTCTCGTCGAGCATGGTGTTGAGCACGTCGACGAAGGGCACGTGCGCCACCACCGCGCCGAACAGGTGCGGATCGGAATTGATCACCGCGCCCATCAGCTCGCCCCCGGCCGAGCCGCCCGAGATCGAGATGCGCCCTTCCTTGGTAAAGCCGCGTTCGATGAGCCCGCGCGCGACGTCGACGAAATCGTTGAAGGTGTTGGTGCGCTTGTCGAGCTTGCCGTCCTTGTACCAGCGCCGACCGAGGTCGTCGCCGCCCCGGATATGCGCGATGGCATAGGCAAAGCCGCGATCGACGAGGCTGAGCCGCGTGGTCGAGAAACCGGGGCCGATGGCGATGCCATAGGCGCCGTAGCCGTAGAGGTGGAGCGGGCCCGCTGCTTCGCGGTCCTTGCGCCAGAGCACCGAGACCGGCACCGCAGTGCCGTCGCGTGCAGGGATCTCGAGCCGCGCGGTCTCGTAGAGCGAGGCGTCGTAGCCGCTCGGGATCTCCTGCACCTTGAGCAGTTCGAGCGACCCGTCGGCGACGTGGTAGTCATAGACCGAAGCCGGGCTGACCATCGATTCATAGCTCACCCGCAGCTTGTCGACCGCCCATTCGGGATTGTCGCCAAGGCTCGCCTCGTAGCTCGCCTCGGGGAAGGCGATCGGTTCGATCCGCGCGGGATCGTCGTAATAGCGCACCTCGATCCGGTCGAGCCCGCGCACGCGGCCCTCGACGACGTAAAAGTCGCGGAACAGGTCGAACCCGGTCAGGTAGAAGTCGTCGCTGCCCGCGATCAGCGTGGTCCACTCGCCGGGCGTGGCCAGCGGCGCGGTGGCGAGGCGGAAGTTCTCGTGGGTGTCGTTGGTGTGGACGAACAGCGTATCGTCGCGCACGTCGACATCGTATTCGACGCCCGCCTGCCGCGGCTTGACGAGCAGCGGGGCCTTGAGCGGATCGTCGGCGGGGACGAGCCGCACTTCGCTGGTCTCGTGGTCGCCGGTCGACAGGATCAGCCACTTCTCGTTGGCCGACAGCGACGCGCCGGCGCGGAAGCCTTCGTCGTCCTCGTGGTAGAGTTCCACGTCCTCGCTCACCGGCTGGCCGAGCCAGTGCAGGCGGACGTTGTCGGTGCGCCAGTTCTCGTTGGCGAGCGAATAGACGAGGCCGCTGTCGCCCTTGACCCAGATCAGGCCCGAATTGGTGCCCTCGATCACGTCGGGCAGGACTTCGCCGCTGGCGATGACCTTGATCCGCACGGTGTAGCGTTCCGAGCCGTTGTCGTCGACGCTCCAGGCGAGGCGGGTCCCGTCGTTCGAGACCGAGATCGCGCCGAGGCGGAAGTAGTCGTGGCCCTGCGCGAGCGCGACTTCGTCGAGGATCAGTTCGTCGGCGCTGCCGTCGTCGGCCGCGCCCACCGGGCGGCGCCACCACTTCTTGTATTCGGCGCCTTCCTCGAATTCGATCCAGTAGAGGAAATCGCCGTCCTTCTGCGGCACCGACTTGTCGGCTTCCTTCACCCGCGCGCGCATCTCGGCGAACAGCGCGTCGATCGTGCCCTGGTGCGGCTGCATCCGCGCTTCGAACCAGGCGTTCTCCGCCTTGAGGTGGTCGAGCACCGCCTGATCCTCGACCTTGGGATAGCCGGGATCGCGCAGCCAGGCGTAGTCGTCGATGACGGTGAAACCGTGGCGAGTGAAGCTCGAGGGCTTCTTGGCGGCGATCGGCGGGGTGGTCTGTTCCATGCCCTGCATCTATGGTCCCCGCATGACGCCCGCAAGGCGAACGACATTCGCGCACAGGACACGAACCATGCTGATGCACACCCATGAAGCCCGACTCGACGCGCTGCGCAAGGAACTGGCGGCGCGCGGCCTCGATGGCTTCGTCATCCCGATCTCCGACGAACACATGAGCGAATATGTCGGAGCCTATGCGCAGCGGCTCGCCTGGCTGACCGGCTTCGGCGGTTCGGCCGGGACCGCGGTGGTGCTGAAGGAAAAGGCCGCGATCTTCGTCGACGGACGCTACACGCTGCAGGTGCGCGATCAGGTCGATGGGCGCTTCTGGGAATACCAGTCGGTGCCGCAGACCTCGGTCGCCGAGTGGCTGGCGCGGAACGCGCCCGAAGGCGCGACCATCGGCTATGACGCCTGGCTCCATGCCAAGGGCTGGGCGGTCGGCGTCGCCCAGGCGCTCGAAGCGCGCGGCGCGCGGCTGGTCGCGGTCGAGGGCAACCCAGTCGACGCGGTGTGGGAGGACCGTCCTGCGCCCTCGCTCGCCCCCGCGCTGGTTCATGCCGACGGCCACGCCGGGCAATCGGGCAACGAAAAGCGCGCCGCCGTGGCCGAATGGCTCGCCGCCCACGCGCTCGACGCGGTGGTGATCTCGGCGCTCGATTCGGTCGCCTGGCTGCTCAACCTGCGGGGCAGCGACGTCGAGCGCACGCCGGTGGCGCTCTCGTTCGTGCTGGCCCATGCCGACGGCACCGCCGACCTGTTCATCGCGCCCGAGAAGGTGACGCCCGAGCTCGTCGCGCACCTCGGCAATGCCGTGCGGATCGCTCCGCGCGATGCCTTCGTGCCCGCGCTGCAGGCGCTCGCCGGCAAGAAGGTCGCGGTCGATCCCGAACGCGCGGTGGCGGCGATCTTCGCAACGCTGGAAGCCGCCGGGGCGCGCGTCGTCGCGGTGACCGATCCCACCGTACTGCCCAAGGCGATCAAGAACCCGGTCGAGCAGGCCGGGCACAAGGCCGCGCAGGAACGCGACGGCGCCGCCGTCGCGCGCTTCCTGCACTGGGTGACGACGACCGCGCCGCAGGGCGGGGTGACCGAGCTTTCCGCTTCGGACAAGCTGGAAGCGTTCCGCGCCGAGGGCGGGCTGCTGCGCGACCTCTCGTTCGACACGATCTCGGGCGCGGGGCCGAACGGGGCGGTGGTGCACTACCGCGTCAGCGAGGAGACCAACCGCGCGCTCGAGCCCAACAGCGTTTACCTCGTCGATTCGGGCGGGCAGTACGTCGATGGCACCACCGACATCACGCGCACCGTCTGGATCGGCCCCGATGCGCCGCCGGCCGAGGTCAAGGACCGCTTCACCCGCGTGCTCAAGGGCCACATCGCGCTCGACCGCGCGGTCTTCCCCAAGGGCACCGCCGGCAGCCAGCTCGACGCTTTCGCGCGCCAGTTCCTGTGGCAGGCGGGGCTCGACTACGCGCACGGCACCGGCCACGGCGTCGGCAGCTTCCTGTCGGTCCACGAAGGGCCGCAGCGCATCGCCAAGGCGGCGGGCGGACAGGCCGGCACCGGGCAGGACCTGCGTCCGGGCATGATCCTGTCGAACGAACCCGGCTACTACAAGACCGGCGAATACGGCATCCGCATCGAGAACCTGGTCCTCGTCGAGCAGCGCGAGATCGCCGGGGCCGAAGGCGAATTCTACGGCTTCGAGACGCTGACCCACGTGCCGATCGAGCGCGCGCTGGTCGACGAGACGCTGTTGACGGCCGAGGAACGCGCCTGGTGGAACGCCTATCACGCGCGCACCTTCGCGCTGCTTGCGCCGCAGCTTTCGGGCGACGACCTTGCCTGGCTGGAGCAGGCCTGCGCACCGCTGTGACGCAAGCTTGCCGGCGCATTTGTTCGTGATATGTTCTTCCCGTCGCCCGGCCTCGTTTGCGAGTCGGGCGGCGACGACAGGGAGACAGGACGATGATCGGATACGTGACGCTCGGCACCCGTGATCTCGCGCGCGGGGCGGCCTTCTACGACGCGCTCGCCGCCGAACTCGGCACCGGGCGGATGATGGAGTGGGACGGCGCGATTGCCTGGGGCACGCCCGGCGGTGGCGCGGGCATCGGCCTCACCCTGCCGTTCGACGGGCAGCCCGCCACCGTCGGCAACGGCGTGATGGTCGCGCTAGAGGCGAAGGATGAAGCGCAGGTCGGCCGGCTCCATGCCATCGCGCTGGCGCACGGCGGCACGTGCGAGGGCGCGCCCGGCCCGCGCGGCGAGGAGGGGTTCTACGCCGCCTACTTCCGCGACCCCGACGGCAACAAGCTCAACGCCTTCGTCATGGGCTGAAGGCGGGCAGGCAGGCGGCTCCCCGCTCCTCTCTAGCTTGCCCGTTGATGAACGCGGCTCTGCGGCTGTGACAAACTGCGACAAAATGCCCCGGTGCGCGGCATAGTTGCGCGACAAGCTGCGCCTATACCGCTGCTCAAGGAAGCTGTGGCGAACGGTTCCCCTCTCCAGCCCCTCGGGGTCGGGGCGGACGGACACTCCCCCTTCGGCCGCTGCCCCCTGCCGCGCGCCGCAGCTTCCTCCAGTTTTTCAACGGACCGGAGCCGCCAGTGACCAGCAACGCGATCAAGAAATACGTCCTCGGCGTGTCCGCCGCCGCTCTCGTGCTCGGCGCCGGCACGCTCTATGCCGCGGCGCCCGATGGCGCCACGCCGCCCGCGCCCCCGGCGCCGCACCGCATGCACGGCGGCGCCGATGCCGACGGCGACGGCACGGTGACCTGGGCCGAGGCCAAGGCGGGCGCCGACGCGATGTGGGCGAAGCTCGACGTCAATGGCGACGGCAAGCTCGACCAGGCCGACCGCGATGCCAGGACCGCGAAGAAGTTCGACGAGATCGACACCAACCGCGACGGCGCGATCAGCCGCGACGAGTTCGTTGCGCACCACCGTGCGATGAAGGGCCCGATGGGCGGCCCCGACATGCCTCCGCCGCCGCCCGGCGCCGACGGCCCGCCGCCTCCTGGCGCCGAGGGTCCGATGGCCGGTGGACCCGACGGTCCGATGCGCGGCCCGCACGGCATGCGCGGCGGCCGCGGCGGCGACATGATGATGGGCGGGCCGATGCTGCTGATGCTTGCCGACGCGAACAAGGACGGCGCCGTCACCCGCGCCGAATACGACGCCGCGGTCAAGGCGCACTTCGATGCCGCCGATGCCAACCACGACGGCAAGATCACCCGCGAGGAGCGCCGCGCCGCGTTCCGGGCGATGCGACCGCGCGCCCGCGACGGCGAGCCGATGGGCGGGATGGGAGGCGGTATGGGCGACATGATGCCACCGCCCGGCGAGTGATCCTGCCGGTGCGTGATTTGGCGCCAATTCTGCGATAAGCCGGCGCGATGACCGAGACCACGCCCACCCGCGTCCTCCTCGTCGACGACGAACCGGCCCTTCGGGAGCCCCTGGCGGACTACCTCGTCCGCCAGGGCTTCGCCGTGACCCAGGCCGGAACCGCTGCCGAAGCGCGCAGCCGCCTGCTCGAGAGCGAGGGCGGGCAGCGGCCCGACATCGCCCTGCTCGACATCATGATGCCGGGCGAGGACGGGCTGTCGCTGTGCCGCCACCTCGTCGAGGCGCGGCAGCTTCCGGTGATCTTCATCACCGCGCGCGGCGAGGCGACCGACCGCATCGTCGGGCTCGAGATCGGCGCCGACGATTACGTGGTCAAGCCCTTCGACCCGCGCGAACTGGTCGCGCGCATCCGCAGCGTGCTGCGCCGCGCCGCGCGCCAGCCGGCCGAAAGCGGCGATGCGTTCGTCTACGAATTCGAAGGCTGGTGCCTCGATCCGCTCAAGCGCCGCCTGACCGATCCCGAAGGCGCGGCGGTGGCGATCTCCTCGGCCGAGTTCCGCCTGCTGCTCGCCTTCCTCGACCACCCGCGCCAAGTGCTCGACCGCGACCGCCTGCTCGACATGGTGCAGGGGCGCGAGGCGCACCTGTTCGACCGGGCGATCGACAACCAGATCAGCCGCCTGCGCCGCAAGATCGAGGTCGACAGCCGCAATCCGCAGCTGGTCCAGACCGTGTGGGGCGGCGGCTACATGCTTGCGGCCGAAGTGCGCAAGCGCCCGGCGACCGACTGACCGCGACGGTGCGCGCGCTCTCTTCCCGCCTGCGCCGGCTCCCGGTCTGGCCGCGCAGCCTCCAGGGGCAGATGCTGCTGGCGCTGGCGCTCGCGCTGATGGTGGCGCAAGGGCTGTCCTCTGGCCTGATGTGGCGCGCGCAGCACGAGCGGCACCTCAACGGCATGGTCAACGCGCTCGCCTTCCGCCTGCTCGGCCAGTTGCCGCAGGACGGCCCCCCGCCGCCTGACGGACCTCCCCCGCCCGATGGACCGCCCCAGTCCGCCGCAGATGCGCAAGGCCGGTTCCATCGTCGCCCCGACGACGGCTTCCGCCTGCCGCGGCCGCTGCGGCTGCGGATCGAATCCACGTTCGCTGCGGGCAGGGGCGATCATCGCCGCAGCGATGCCGAAACGCCGCTGCAGGAAGTGCTCGAAGCGCAGGGCCTTGCCGAACCGACGGTCGTGGTGATCGAGCGCCGGCCGTGGGACGACCCCGTCATCGGGCGCTGGTTCCGCACCACGCGCCGCCCGCCGCTCGTCAATGCCGACGACGATCCGCCGCGCCTGGTCCTCGCCGCGCTGCGCCAGGCCGACGGGCGCTGGCTGGTGGCGCGGGTGCTGGTGCCCGCCGACGAGCGGCGCATCCTGATCTCGCTGCTGCTGCAGACGGTGTTCACCTACATCGTGCTGGTCGGCGCGACTGCGCTGATCGTGCGGCGCATCGCCCGGCCCCTGCGCGCGCTGACCCGCCGGGTCGAGAGCTTCGCCGCCGACCGCTCGCTCGACGGCCAGCTCGCCCCCGAAGGACCCGAGGACGTGCAGCGGCTGATCGAGGCGCACAACGCGATGGAGCACCGGATCGTTTCGCTGCTCGATGAAAAGGACGTGATGCTCGGCGCGATCGGCCACGATCTCAAGACCCCGCTCGCCGCGCTGCGCGTGCGGATCGAGGCGGTCGACGACGATGCCGAGCGCGCGCGGATGGCCGCCACGATCGAGGACATCACCCGCTCGCTCGACGACATCCTCTCGCTCGCCCGCGTCGGTCGGCCGACCGACCCGGTGGAGAGCACGCAGCTGTCCGCGCTCGTCGCCGACGTGGTCGGCGAATACGAGGACATGGGCGAGGACGTCGACCTCGGCGAGACCGAGCGCATGGTCCTGCGCCTGCGGCCGACCTGGCTGCGCCGGGCCTTGCGCAACCTCGTCTCCAATGCGCTGCGCTACGGCATGCGCGCGCGCATCTCGCTGGTGCGCGACGGACGCCATGCGCTGCTGCGGGTGGAGGACGATGGCCCGGGCATTCCCGAAGCGGAGATCGCGCGGATGATGGAGCCGTTCACCCGGCTCGAAGCCTCGCGCAACAGCGCCACCGGCGGCGCCGGGCTCGGCCTTGCGCTCGCCCGCGCCATTGCCGAGCAGCACGGCGGCAGTCTCGTGCTGAAGAACCGGCTCGATGGCGGCAAGGTCGCAGGGCTCGCCGCCGAACTGCGGCTTCCGCTCGCCTGACCGGCGCTAGCGGAGCAGCCCGCCGAGCAGCCCGCGCGCAAAGCGGCCGAAGGCGGCGCCGCCGATCTGCGTCGCGACCGTGCCGACCACCGCGGAAAGCCCCGAGGCGACCGGCGAGGCGCGCGACTTCTTGCCCATGATCTCGGCGGCGATCACCGCGCCCGCCGAACTCGCCACCGCGCCCACCGCCGCCTTGCCCGCCTTGCCCCACAGGCTGGGCGATTGGCGCGCCGCGCCACGCTGCGCGACTTCGCCCTGCTCCTCGACCTGCCTCGCCGCCGCGGCCGCATCGGCGGCCTTCTGCGCCAGCACTTCGGCAGCGCTCTCGCGGTTGACGGCGGTGTCGTACTTGCCCTCGAACGGGCTGACCGACTGGATCACCGCCCGCTCCTTCGGGCTGACCGGCCCCAGGCGCGAGCGCGGCGGCGCGACCAGCGTGCGCTGGACCACCCCCGGCGCGCCATCGGCATCGAGCGTCGAGACCAGCGCCTCGCCCACTTTCAGCTCGGTGATCACCTTTTCGACATCGAGATCGGGATTGATGCGGAAGGTTTCGGCGGCGGCGCGGATCGCCTTCTGGTCGCGCGGGGTGAACGCGCGCAGCGCGTGCTGCACGCGGTTGCCCAGTTGCCCGGCGATCTTTTCGGGAATGTCGATCGGGTTCTGGGTGACGAAGTAGACGCCCACGCCCTTCGAGCGGATCAGGCGAACGACCTGCTCGACCTTGTCGAACAGCGCCTGCGGGGCATCGTCGAACAAGAGGTGCGCCTCGTCGAAGAAGAACACGAGGCAAGGCTTTTCGGGGTCGCCAATCTCGGGCAGCGCCTCGAACAGCTCGGACAGCAGCCACAGCAGGAAGGTCGCGTAGAGCTTGGGGCTTTGCATCAGCTTGTCGGCGGCAAGCACGTTGACCATGCCGCGGCCCTGCTCGTCCACCTTGATGAAGTCGTTGATCTCGAACGCCGGCTCGCCGAAGAAGCGGTCCGCGCCCTGGCTTTCGAAGGCGAGCAGCTGGCGCTGGATCGTGCCGACGCTGGCCTTCGAGACATTGCCGTACTGCGTCGCCAGCGCGCTCGCGTTCTGCGCGCAGGCGACCAGCACCGATTGCAGGTCGGCGAGGTCGATCAGCAGCAGGCCGTTGTCGTCGGCGTAGCGGAAGGCGATGTTGAGCACGCCTTCCTGCGTATCGTTGAGGCCGAGCAGCCGCGCGAGCAGCACAGGCCCCATTTCCGAGATCGTCGTGCGGATCGGATGGCCCCCCTCGCCATAGAGGTCCCAGAACACCGCCGGGTTGTCGGCATAGGCATAGTCGGCAAGGCCGACTTCCTTCGCTCGCGCCTCGAGCTTGTCGGCGTTCTTGAAGGTCGGGCTGCCGGGCATGGCGATGCCCGACAGGTCGCCCTTCACGTCGGCCATGAACACCGGCACGCCGGCGCGGCTGAACTGTTCGGCGATGCCCTGCAGCGTCACCGTCTTGCCCGTGCCGGTCGCGCCCGCGACCAGCCCATGGCGGTTGGCGCGGTCGAGCCGCAACACCTGCTGCTGTCCGTCCGCCCCCAGCCCGATCACGATCTCGCCCATCCGCGCCTGTCCTTCCGCTGTCGCCGGATGAGGTCTAGGCCGCGCGCCGGGGTTTGCAAACGGGATCGTGGGCCGAACCGGACCGCGCGCGCGTTCGGTTCAGGCCCCGCCGCACCCGCCTTGTCGCAAGGCCGCTTGTCATCGGCGATCGCGCATGGCGTCGTGTCGATGCGGGAGCGAGGAGCCGGAACCATGCGCTATGCCATTTGCGCGCTCGTGCCGTTCACCTGCATCGCCCTCGCATCGCCGGTCGGCGCCGCCACGATCATCGGCGAGGGCGCGTTTGCCGCAGGCGAGGCCATCACCCTTGCCGACCGGATCGCCCTCGGGCCGGGACGCTACCGCTTCGACCTGCAGCTGTCGGGCCCTGCCGATTCGGTCGGGGGCGAGATCACCAAGCGCACCAATACCGTCGACTACTGCGACCGCGAAGGCGACGGCACGCTCGCGTACTGCGGCTCCGACGATACGGTGACCGCGCCGCTGCTCGAACAGCTCTCGCCCACGCTCTATCGCGCGGTGATCGGCGTCGCGGCGCCCTATTCGGTGACCTACCCCGACGGAAGCCGCAGCGACTACAGCGATTCCTGCTGCACCTACGACGTCGGCTTCGCGGGCGCCGGGGCGGGGCGCTACACATTCTCGGTCAGCGCCGTGCCCGAGCCTGCGACATGGGCGATCGCCGTGGTCGGCTTCGGACTCGCCGGCGCCGCGATGCGCCGCCGCGGGCGCCGGTCGCAAACGGACCGTCCGTTGCTGCGGCCAGTGGCGGCCCGCCGACGCGGCTTGCCGGTTTTGCATCGCCCGGGCTGAACCGCTAAGGGCCGCGCTGCTCCATGCGCGCGCCCTTCATCCTGCTCGACGACGCCCGGTCCTGCGGCGCCAGTCCTTCGCGGCTCTACCAGGGCGCGCGCGAGATCGTCGTCGCGCGGACCGCGGCGGACGTGCCCGCCGCGCTCGACCGGCTCGCCGCGACGCCCGGCGACTGGGCCGGGTTCCTCGCCTACGAGGCGGGCCTCGCGCTCGAGCCGCGGCTGGCTCCGCTGGCGCAGGCGAGGACCGGGGCAGCGGGCCCGCTGGCCTGGTTCGCGCGCTTCGATGGTTGGCAGGAGCTTACCTCAAGCGAGGTTGAGGTCTGGCTGGAGCGGCAGATCGCCGGTCCGGGCAGGCTCGGGCCGCTCGATCCGCAGCTATCGCCGGGCGGCTACGGCGCGGCGTTCGCGCGCATCCGCGAGGCGATCGGTGCGGGCGACATCTACCAGGCCAACCTGACCTTCCCGCTCGGCGGCACATGGTCCGGCGATCCGCTGGCGATCTACCGCGCGATCCGGGGCGATGCGCGCGCAGGCTATGGCGGGGTGATCTGGGACGGCGCGCACTGGCACCTCTCGTTCTCGCCCGAACTGTTCTTCAAGCTGCGCGACGGCACGGCCACCGTGCGCCCGATGAAGGGCACCGCGCGGCGCGGGCGCGATGCCGCCGAAGACGAAGCGCTGCGCGACGAACTGGCGGCCAATCCCAAGGATCGCGCCGAGAACCTGATGATCGTCGACCTGATGCGCAACGACCTGTCGCGCGTGGCGCAGCCAGGCTCGGTGCGGGTCGAGGCGCCCTTCGCGGTCGAGACCTATCCGACGGTCCACCAGATGGTGAGCACGGTGCGCGCGAAGCTGGCGCCCGGAACCGGCGCGGCCGACCTGCTCCGGGCGATCTTCCCGTGCGGTTCGATCACCGGCGCGCCCAAGATCCGCGCGATGGAGCTGATCGACGCGGTCGAGCGCGATGCGCGCGGCCCCTATTGTGGTGCGATAGGGCGTGTGGACAGCACTGGCGATGCCGCGTTCAATGTGGCAATCCGGACGATACGTCTCGTCCCCGATCACGGGGGCGCCCAGGGGGGTCGCGCCACCATGGGGGTCGGATCGGGGCTCGTCGCCGATTCCACTCCCATGCGCGAATGGCGCGAATGCGTGGTGAAGGGGAGTTTCTTGCGTTTGTCCGCCGGCAATGCCGACCTGATCGAGACCATGGCGTTCGATCCCGCGCAAGGGATCGGGCTGCTCGAGCTTCATCTCGAACGCCTCAAGGCGAGCGCCGTCGAGCTGGGCTTCGTGTTCGATCGCCACGCCGTGCGCAATGCGATCCACGCCCTGTGCTTCGATCTCGACGCGCCGGCGAAGGTGCGGCTGGTGGTTTCGCGCAGCGGCGCCTTTGCGCTCGAGGCGGGCCCCCTGCCGGCGCCGTTCGCCGCGCCGGTCGGCTGCATCGCGCTGCCGCTGCCGGTCTCGAGCGGGGACTGGCGCTTGCGCCATAAATCGTCCGACCGCGGCTTCTACGAGGAGGCGCTGGCGGTGGCGAGGCGCACCGGCGCGGACGAGGCGCTGCTGGTGCGCGAGGACGGGTGCGTGACCGAAGGCAGCTTCACCAACGTCTTCGTCGAGCGCGATGGCCGCCTGTTGACCCCGCGCGCGGCTTCGGGCCTCTTGCCCGGCGTGCTGCGCCGCAGCCTGATCGAGCAAGGCCGCGCCGAGGAGGCCGACCTCACCCTCGACGATCTCTCCTGCGGGTTCCTCGTCGGGAACGCGGTGCGCGGGCTGTGCCCGGCGCGGCTCCACGGCGGGTAACGCGCGCGATGTCCCAACAGCTCTCCACGGCGCTTGCGCGCATCGCGCCCTCGCGCACCACGGCGATGACCGACCGCGCGATGGAACTGCGCAGCAGCGGCAAGGACGTGATCTCGCTGTCGGTGGGCGAACCCGACTTCGCCACGCCCGCACACGTGATCGAAGCGGCCAAGCGCGCGCTCGATGCGGGAGACACGCGCTATACCGCGGTCGCCGGCACGCCCGCGCTGCGCAGCGCGGCGGCGCTGCATTTCGCGCGCGACCTCGGGATCGTGGTGCCGCCATCGCAGGTGATCGTCAGCGCCGGGGGCAAGCAGGCGATCTTCCATGCGCTGCTGGCGACGCTCGATCCCGGCGACGAGGTGCTGGTGCCGAGCCCGTGGTGGGTCAGCTATCCCGAAATCGTGCGCTTTGCCGGCGCCACGGTGGTCGACCTGCCGACCACGGCGGCGAGCGGGTTCCGCATCAGCGCGCAGCAGCTCGAAGCCGCGATCACCCCGGCCACGCGCTGGCTGCTGCTCAACAGCCCCGGCAATCCCACCGGCGCAACCTATCCCGCGGCCGAGCTGCAGGCGCTGGGCGAGATCCTGCGCCGCCACCCGCGCGTGCTGGTGATGAGCGACGACATCTACGCGCCGCTGCGCTATGTTGAAGGCGCGCACGCCACGCTGGCGGTCGAATGCCCCGACCTTGCAGGCCGCGTGCTGACCGTCTCGGGCGTCTCCAAGAGCCATGCGATGACCGGCTTCCGCATCGGCGTTGCGACCGGGCCGCTGTGGCTGATCCAGGCGATGGCCAAGCTGCAGTCGCATTCTTCGGGCAATCCCGCCTCGATCAGCCAGGCCGCCGCGGTCGCCGCCTTCGAAGGGCCGCAGGACTTCCTGGCCGACTGGCGCGAACGCTTCCGCACCCGGCGCGACAAGGTGGTCGCGGCGATCAACGCGATTGCGGGCCTGTCGACGCCGGTGCCCGATGGCGCGTTCTACTGCATGGTCGACGCCGCGCCCCTGATGGCGCGGTTCGGCGATGACGATGCGCTGGCGATGCACCTGCTCGAACACGGGGTCGCCATCGTGCCCGCCTCGGCCTTTGGCGGGCGTGACGGTTTTCGCATTTCCTTTGCCGCGGACGACGCGCGGCTCGACGAAGCGCTGCGGCGCATTGCAGGAGCGGTGGCGTGATCGACTTCCCGATCCTGTTCGAAGACGGCGAAGCGCTGGTGATCGACAAGCCGGCAGGCCTGCCGCTCGATACCCCGCGCGCCGGGGGCGTGAGCCTCGACGATTACCTCGACGAGCTGCGCTTCGGCTTCCAGCGCGCGCCCGCCCCGGTGCACCGGCTCGACCGCGATACTTCGGGCTGCCTGCTGCTCGCGCGCAACCCCAAGGCGCTCAAGCGCTTTTCGGCGGCGTTCGAGGCGCGCAGCGTGACCAAGGTCTATCTCGGGGTGGTGCAGGGGAACTTCGAGCTGAAGCACGGCACGATCGACCTGGCGCTGGCAAAGATCAGCTCGGCGGCGAACGGCTGGCGGATGATTGCGGCCAAGAAGGGCAAGCCCGCGCGCACGCACTGGAAGGTGCTGGCCGAACGCGATGGCCTTTCGCTGGTCGAATTCCGGCCCGAAACCGGCCGTACCCACCAGATCCGCGTTCATGCGCTGGAAGGGCTGGGCCAGCCGCTGGTCGGCGATCCGGTCTACGGCGACGGTGACGGCGCCTCCCGCACGCTGCTCCATGCGCTGCGGCTCGAAGTGCCGCGCGAGGGCAAGCCGCCGGTCGTGGCCGAAGCGCCGATCCCTGACGATTTCAGGGCGCTCGGCTTCACGCTGTGATCGATCCCGACGCCCTGGTCAGCCGGGCGATGGCGCTGGTCGAGGAAAGCTTCATCGCCGCGGCGGGGCCGGGCGGGCAGAACGTCAACAAGGTGGCGACGGCGGCGCAGCTGCGGCTCGACGTCTTCGCGCTGCGCCTGCCGCCCGAGGTGTTCCACCGCCTCAAGGATCTCGCCGGATCGAAGATGACCGCCAAGGGCGAGATCGTGCTGACCGCGCGCAGCAACCGCACACAGGAGCAGAACCGCGAGGACGGGCGCAAGCGGCTGGCCGACCTGCTGCGTGAGGCCTGCAACCTGCCGGTCAAGCGGGCGAAATCAAGGCTCAACCGCGTGGGCAAGACCGCGCGCCTCGAAGGCAAGAAGAAGCGCGGCGCGATCAAGGCCGGGCGCGGCAAGGTCTCGTTCGACTAGGGCGCGATCGGTTCGCTCCGCGGGGCGCGGATCAGTTCGTTCCGCTCGGCGCGGCGCCGGGGACCGCGACGAGGTCGGCGGGAACCGTCGCCTCGTCGAGCGGCGGCCGGGGCCGCGCCTCGAGCCGCTCGGCGGCCTTGTCGAGCGCCTTGGCCTCGCCCACGGTGACGCCGCCCGGGCCGGGATCGGTGTCCTTCGAACACCCCCCCAGCGCGGACAGCATCGCAAGCGCGGGCAGCAAGGCGAGCGCGGGCAGCAAGGCCGGGCGCATCGCGGGCTTACTGTTGCGGCGCGGTAGCCGGCTTGTCGGCGCCGGTCTCGGCCGCGGCGGCGGCGGCGCGCGCGGCTTCGGCGGCGGAGACGGCGCTGTCGGCCGCGCTCTTGGCCGCATCTTCGGCGCTCATCGCGGCCTGCGAGGCATCGGCGGCGGGCGCGACTTCACGCTGCGGCGCCGGTGCGGCGGCCGAAGGTTCGACCGCGGGCAGGTCGTCGGCGGGCATTTCGACGTTGTCGGGGGCCGCTTCCTGCGAGGCGTCGTCGGACTTGCCGCAGGCGGCGAGCGAAAGCGCGGCGGCGGCGGCGAAAGCCGTCATGGCGAACTTCTTCATGGGGTCCCTCTCGAAGGAAATCAGATAGTTGACCGACGTTGCGCCGGCTCGGAGGCGATTCTATCGCTGCGGCGGCGTCAAGGCCACAAAAATGCGGGGGAACGAGCGGGGGCGCATCCGTTGACCCATATAAAGAATGCTTTATATCCCCTCCCGTGACTTTGCTGGATTCCCTTCGCGCCCTTGCCGATCCCACGCGCCTGCGGATCATGCGGCTGCTCGCCAGCATGGAGCTGGCGGTGGGCGAAATCGCGCAGGTGCTGGGGCAAAGCCAGCCGCGCGTCTCGCGCCACGTCAAGATCCTGTGCGATGCGGGCCTCGCCGAGCGGCGCCGCGAGGGCGGCTGGGTCTTCCTGCGCGCCGCCGCCGGGCACGATGGCGACAGCCTCAAGTCGACCCTGGCGGGACTTCTCGCGGTGGGCGAGGCGGTCGATGTCACCTTCGCCGCCGACTGCATGGCCGACCGTCGCCACCTCGACGCGATCCGCGCCGCGCGGCAGGCGAGCGCCGAAGACTACTTCGCCGCGCACGCCGAGGAGTGGGATTCCCTGCGCAGCCTGCACATCGCCGACGGCCCGGTCGAGGCCGCGCTGGCCGAGCTGCTCGGCGCAGACGGCCTCGGTCGCCTGCTCGACATCGGCACCGGCACGGGCCGCATGGCCGAGCTGTTCGCCGACCGCGCCGCCAGGGTGACCGGGCTCGATCGCAGCCCGGAAATGCTGCGGCTCGCCCGCGCCCGGCTCCAGGACCTGCCCGCCGACCGCTTCGAGCTGGTGCGCGGCGATTTCACCGACCTGCCGTTCGAGGGCGCGAGCTTCGATACCGTGCTGCTGCACCAGGTGCTGCATTATGCCCCGGCCCCCGAACTCGTGCTGGCCGAGGCGGCGCGGGTGACCTGTCCGGGCGGACGGCTGGCGATCGTCGACTTCGCCGCGCACGGTCGCGAGGACTTGCGCGAGCGCCATGCCCATGCGCGGCTCGGGTTTTCCGACGCGCAGATGAACATGCTCTTCAGCGACGCCGGCTACCGCATGGAAGCCGAGCGCGCGCTCGCCGGGCACGAATTGATCGTCAAGATCTGGATCGGTCGGCGCGAACAGGACGGAGGGGCGATCGCGCTCCGGAGGACAGGATGACCAAGGACCAGGTGCCCGACCAACCGCTGTTTGGGGGGCTCCCCGGCGACATCGCGGTGTCGTTCGAATTCTTCCCGCCCAAGACCGAGGCGATGGCCGAACAGCTGTGGGAGACGGTGGTGACGCTCGCCCCGCTCGCGCCCAAGTTCGTCTCGGTGACCTATGGCGCGGGGGGCACCACGCGCGAGCGCACGCACGCCACCGTGTCGCGGCTCGTCGCCGAGACCGACCTCGTGCCCGCGGCGCACCTGACTTGCGTGGCGGCGAGCAAGGGCGAGATCGACGAGATCGCCGACCAGTACTGGGAGGCGGGCGTGCGCCACATCGTCGCCCTGCGCGGCGATCCGCCGCCGTCGGACGGCGGGCGCTTCACGCCCCACCCTGAGGGCTACCGCAATGCCGCCGAGCTGGTCGAAGGGCTGAAGAAGCGCCACGATTTCGAGATTTCGGTGGCCGCCTATCCCGAGGGCCATCCCGAGGCGGCGAGCCTCGAGGCCGACCTCGACAACCTCAAGCGCAAGATGGACGCGGGCGCGACCCGCGCGATCAGCCAGTTCTTCTTTTCGACCGACGCCTGGTTCCGTTTCCAGGACAAGGCGCTGGCCGCGGGGATCACCGCGCCGATCCTGCCGGGCATCATGCCGGTGACCAATTTCGCCGCGATCCGCCGGATGAGCGGCAACACCGAGATCCCGGCGTGGATGGAAGCGATGTTCGAAGGATTGGACGAGCGCCCGGGCCCGCGCGGGCTCGTCTCGGCAGTGATGGCGGCGGACCTGTGCCGACGGCTCTATGCGGGCGGCGTGCGCGACTTCCACTTCTACACGCTCAACCGCGCCGACCTGTCCTATGCGACCTGCCACCTGCTCGGCCTGCGCCCCGTAACCGGAAAGAACGCCTGATGCTCACCCCTTCGCAAGCGCGCGCCGATTTCATCGCGCAAGCCGCCCAGCGCATCCTGATCACCGATGGCGCGTTCGGGACCGAGATCCAGAACTGGAAGCTCGCCGAAGCGGACTATGCCGGCACGCTGGGCCTGTCGAAGGACCAGAAGGGCAACAACGACATCCTCGCGCTGACCAAGCCGGAGGTGCCCGAGGCGATCCATCGCGCCTATTTCGAGGCGGGGGCGGACATCGCCGAAACCAACACCTTTTCCGCCAACCGCATCAGCCAGGCCGATTATGGCGCGGAGCATCTGGTGCGCGAGATCAACGTCGAGAGCGCAAAGCTCGCGCGGCGGCTGGCCGACGAATACGCCGCCAGGGACGGGCGCCCGCGCTTCGTCGCGGGCGCGATCGGGCCGACCAACAAGACGCTGTCGCTCTCGCCCGACGTCAACGATCCGGGCTTTCGCGAGATAGACTGGGACACGCTGGTCGATGTCTACAAGGAACAGGCCGCCGCGCTGGTCGAAGGCGGGGCGGATTTCATCCTGATCGAGACGGTGTTCGACACGCTGAACGCCAAGGCCGGGATCATGGCGGTCAGGCAGCTCGAGCAGGAGATCGGGCGCGAAGTGCCGATCATGCTGTCGATGACGCTGACCGACCTTTCGGGCCGCAACCTCTCGGGCCACACGGTCGAGGCGTTCTGGTACGCGGTGCGCCATGCAAAGCCGGTGACGATCGGGCTCAACTGCTCGTTCGGCGCGACCCAGCTGCGCCCGCACGTGCGCACGCTGGCGGAAAATGCCGACACGCTGATCATGGTCTATCCCAACGCCGGCCTGCCCAACGAACTGGGCGCCTATGACGAACTGCCGGAAACGACGGCGGGGCTGGTCAAGGAATGGGCGGACCACGGCCAGGTCAACGTGCTGGGCGGCTGCTGCGGTTCGACGCCGGCGCACATCGCGGCGATGGCCAAGGCGGTGGCGGGCCTTGCCCCGCGCGCGCTGCCGCAGGTCGAAACGGTGACGCGCCTTGCCGGGCTCGAACCGTTCCTGATGGCCGGATAATCAGAATACCCCCGTTCGTGTCGAGCGAAGTCGAGACACGGGGGCGCATGGTGTCTCGACTTCGCTCGACACGAACGGAAATCTTGTTGTGACCCAAACTTCCTCCTCTCCCGCACCGTCCTCCGCCCGCTTCGTCAATGTCGGCGAGCGCACCAACGTCACCGGTTCGGCGGCGTTCAAGAAGCTGATCCTTGCCGGTGACTACACCAAGGCGATCGAGGTCGCGCGCCAGCAGGTCGAAAACGGCGCGCAGGTGATCGACGTCAACATGGACGAGGGCCTGCTCGACGCAGTCGAGGCGATGACCACCTACCTCAAGCTGCTCGCCGCTGAGCCCGACATCGCGCGGGTGCCGGTGATGATCGACAGCTCGAAGTGGGAGGTGATCGAGGCGGGGCTGAAGTGCGTTTCGGGCAAGCCGATCGTCAATTCGATCTCGATGAAGGAAGGCGAAGAGGCGTTCCTCGCGCATGCGAGGCTATGCATGGACTATGGCGCGGCGGTGGTGGTCATGGCCTTCGACGAGAAGGGCCAGGCGGACACCAAGGCGCGCAAGGTCGAGATCTGCACCCGCGCCTACAAGCTGCTGACCGGGATCGGCTTCCCGCCCGAGGACATCATCTTCGACCCCAACGTCTTCGCCGTGGCGACGGGAATCGAGGAGCACAACAACTACGCGGTCGACTTCATCGAGGCGGTGAAGGAAATCCGCGTCGCCTGCCCGCATGTGCACTTCTCGGGCGGGCTATCGAACCTGTCGTTCTCGTTCCGCGGCAACGAGACGGTGCGCCGGGCGATGCATTCGGTGTTCCTGTACCACGCGATTCCCGCGGGGCTCGACATGGCGATTGTCAATGCAGGCCAGCTCGACATCTACGACCAGATCGACCCCGCGCTGCGCGAAGCCTGCGAGGACGTTATCCTCAACCGCGATGAAGGCGCTACGGAACGCCTCATCACGCTCGCCGAATCGTTCAAGGGCAAGGACGCCGTCGCCGAAAAGGCCGCCGAGGAATGGCGCGGCTGGGACGTGGTGCGCCGGCTGGAGCACGCGCTGGTCAAGGGCATCGACGCCCATGTCGTGGAGGATACCGAGGAAGCGCGCAGCGAAATCGCGGCGCGCGGCGGTCGTCCGATCGAGGTGATCGAAGGCCCGCTGATGGAGGGCATGAACACGGTCGGCGACCTGTTCGGATCGGGCAAGATGTTCCTGCCGCAGGTGGTCAAGTCCGCGCGCGTGATGAAGAAGGCGGTCGCGCACCTGATCCCGTTCATCGAGGCGGAAAAGGAAGCCGGCGCCAAGGCGAAGGGCCGGATCATCATGGCGACCGTGAAGGGCGACGTTCACGACATCGGCAAGAACATCGTCGGCGTGGTCCTGCAGTGCAACGGCTACGAGGTGATCGACCTGGGCGTGATGGTGCCGTGGGCGACGATCATCGACACGGCGGTGAAGGAAGACGTCGACATGATCGGCCTGTCGGGCCTGATCACCCCCTCGCTCGACGAGATGGTGACCGTGGCCGAGGAAATGCAGCGCGCGGGCCTTTCGATCCCGCTGTTGATCGGCGGGGCCACGACCAGCAAGGTGCACACCGCATTGCGCATCGACCCTGCCTACGACGGGCCGGTCGTCCACGTGCTCGACGCGAGCCGCGCGGTGGGCGTTGCCAGCCAGCTGCTGTCGGACACGCAGCGCGATCCCTTCGTCAAGGCGACCGCCGCCGATTACCAGCACGTGCGCGAGGCGCGCGCGGGCAAGGGCGAATCGAAGCTGCTGCGCCTCGAGGAAGCGCGCGACAACGCCTATGCGCCCGACTTCACCGAGAAGGCGCCGCCGCCCGAGCAGCCCGGGCTGCATGTGTTCCCCGAATGGGACCTTGCCGATCTTGCCGAATACTTCGACTGGACCCCGTTCTTCCGCGCCTGGGAGCTTGCGGGCACCTACCCGGCGATCCTCGACGACGAGGTCGTCGGCGAAAGTGCGCGCAATCTCTATGCCGATGCGCGCGCGATGCTCGACCGGATCATCGCCGAGAAGTGGCTGACCGCCAAGGGCGTGGCGGGCTTCTGGCCCTGCGCGCGCCACGGCGATGACGTGGTGCTGCATCTCGAAGGCCCGCAGCCGCCGCTGCACCTGCCGTTCCTGCGCCAGCAGTTCGCCAAGAGCCGCGGGCGCGCAAATTTCTGCCTGGCCGACTTCATCGACCCGGCGGGCGACTGGATCGGCGGCTTTGCCGTTGGCATTCACGGCATCGAGCCGCACCTGGCCCGCTTCAAGGCCGAGAACGACGACTATCAGGACATCCTGCTGAAAGCGCTGGCCGACCGCTTCGCCGAAGCTTTCGCCGAGCGGTTGCACGCGCACGTGCGCACCACGCTGTGGGCCTATGCGCCCGGCGAGCAGCTGACCAACGAGGCGCTGATCCGCGAACAGTACCGCGGCATCCGCCCGGCCCCGGGCTATCCCGCGTGCCCCGACCACAGCCTCAAGCCGATCCTGTTCGACCTGCTCGACGCGCCGGGCAATGCCGGGATCACGCTGACCGAAAGCCAGGCGATGCTGCCGACCGCGGCGGTCAGCGGATTCTACTTCGCGCACCCCGAAAGCCAGTACTTCGGGGTCGCCACGATCGGCCGCGACCAGCTCGAGGATTATGCCGCGCGGCGCGGGATCGACCTCGCCACGGCGGAGCGCTGGCTGCGGCCGAACCTCAGCTGACGCGTCAGACCATGTCCCGCGGCCGCACCACGCGGTCGAAGGTGGCCTCGTCGACGAGACCGAGCTTCAGGCCCGCCTCGCGCAGCGACAGGCCTTCGGCGAGCGCGGTCTTGGCGATCTTGGCCGCATTGTCGTAGCCGATCTCGGGCGCGAGCGCGGTCACCAGCATCAGCGAGCGTTCGACCAGCTCGGCGATCCGTGCCTCATTGGCTTCGAGCCCCTCGACGCAGCGTTCGGCAAAGCTCGCCATGCCGACCGACAGGAGATGGACCGAGCGGAGGACGGCGGCGCCGATCATCGGCTTGAACACGTTCAGTTCGAGGTGGCCCTGCAGCCCGCCGACAGTGACGGCCTGGTGGTTGCCGATGACTTGCGCGGCGACCATCGTGAGCATTTCGCACTGCGTCGGGTTGACCTTGCCCGGCATGATCGAACTGCCCGGCTCGTTGGCGGGAAGGTCGAGCTCGCCAAGGCCCGAACGCGGGCCGGAGCCGAGCAGGCGGATGTCGTTGGCGATCTTGGTCAGCGCCACGGCGAGCGTCGCCAGGGTGGCGGAGAACTGGACCAGCGCATCGTTGCTGGCGAGCGCTTCGAACGGGTTGGGCGCGGCCTCGAAGGCGTGGCCGGTCAGCAGCGCCAGTTCGTTCGCCATGGCCTCGGCAAATCCTGTCGGCGCATTGAGCCCGGTGCCGACCGCCGTGCCCCCTTGCGCGAGCAGCAACAGGTGCCGCTCGGCGTCGGACAGGCGCTCGCGCGCCGCGGCGAGCTGGCGGACGTAGCCCGAAAATTCCTGCCCCAGCGTCAGCGGCGTTGCGTCCTGCAGATGGGTGCGGCCGATCTTGACGAGGTGGGCCCAGTCCAGCGCCTTGGCATCGAGCGCGGCGTGGAGCCGGTCGAGCGCGGGCAGCAGGTCGCGGTGCAGGGCGATGACGGTGGCGACGTGCAGCGCGGTCGGGAAGCTGTCGTTGCTCGACTGGCCGCGATTGACGTCGTCGTTGGGGTGGACCGGGCTTTTGCCGCCGCGCTGGCCGGCAAGGCGCTCGTTGGCGATCCCGGCCACCACCTCGTTGACGTTCATGTTGCTTTGCGTGCCGCTGCCGGTCTGCCAGATCACCAGCGGAAACTGGTCGTCGAAGCGCCCGGCGGCGACATCGGCGGCGGCCGCCTCGATCGCCTGGCCGAGCGCCGTGTCGAGCCCGTGCGCCCGGTTGACCCGTGCCGCCGCCTGCTTGATCAGCGCCAGCGCATGGACGATCCCGAGCGGCATGCGCTCGGTCTCGCCGAACGGGAAGTTTTCGATGCTGCGCTGGGTCTGCGCGCCCCAGTAGGCGTCGTCGGGAACCTCGATCGCGCCGATCGAATCGGTTTCGCTGCGGGCCATCTGCGTCGTGCTCCTCGCGTCCTTGCCTGCTGGCAATGGACAGCGGAGGCAGGCGTTCCGCAACCGGTTTATGAGGACGCGGGCGAGCGGTGGTTGTAGTATTCGGCCGTCGTCCCGGCGCCGTCGCTGGCGGCGAGCAGGCTGAGCGCCGCGGCGAGGCCCTGGCGGGCGAAGGTATCGAGCAGGTCGTCGCAGGACCGGTCGTGCGCCTTGGCCACGGCCTTCAGCGCCCGCGCCATTTCCTCGAACTCGATCTCGGTGAGGCGGGCGGCCTTCCATTCTTCGGCGGCGTTGAAGTTCTCGTGCAGGTGATGGCCCATCGATCGGTCTCCCATTGTCGTTGACAACAGGGCTAACAGTCCGGACGCAGTTGCAGCTTAATGCGACCCGGCGGGCGGCACCGGGCGCATAACGCAAGATGGCGTCAACCACGCGGGCTTTCCCGCCCCGCTTTCGGTCCCGGTGGCGCAGAAGGGCTCGCCCCGCCGGGCACGTATTCGTATTCTCCCTTGCGCCCGGCGGCGGAGCGAGGCTCTCGCAAGCGCGCCCGCGGAGACGGGCGGGGATGCAAAGAAGGGGTTCGATGGGCACGACCGAAATCTTCCTGATCGCGCTGACGATCATTCTGGCGGTGCCATATGCCGCGTGGCGGATCGCCCGCACCGACCGGTTTGCGCCGCTGGTGGTGGTGCAGATCGTCGGCGGCATCCTGCTCGGGCCGGGCGTGCTCGGCGCGGCCTTTCCCGGCTACTATGCCTTCGTGTTCAACCCGCAGGTGATCGGTGCGCTCAACGGCATCGCCTGGTGGGCGGTGATGATGTTCGTGTTCGTCGCCGGGCTCGAGCTCGACCTCGCCGATGCCTGGAAGCACCGCGGCGAAACCGCGGTGACCGCGGCCTGCGCGCTGGTCGCGCCGCTGCTGCTCGGCGCTGCGGCGGGGGCGGTGCTGCTGGCGGGGCCCGGCTGGGTGGGGCCCAAGGGCAGCTACGGCCAGGCGGTGCTCGGCGTCGGCATGGCCTGCGCGGTCACGGCGCTGCCGATCCTGGTGCTGTTGATGGAGAAGCTCGGAATGTTCCGGCGGCCGCTCGGCCAGCGGCTGCTGCGCTACGCCAGCCTCGACGACGTGGCGATCTGGGGCGTGCTCGCGCTGATCCTGCTCGACTGGACCCGTCTCGGCCGGCAGGGCCTGTTCCTCGCCGTCTTCGCCGCTGCCGCCTTCGTCATGCGCAAGGCCATGCAGCGACTGCCGCAGGACGACCGCTGGTATGTCGCGCTGGTCTGGCTGGCGGTGGTCGCTTTCGGGGCCGACTGGTCCGGCCTGCACTTCATGGTCGGCGCCTTCCTCGCCGGCGCGGTGCTCGATGCGCGCTGGTTCGACACCGCGCGGCTCGATGCGATGCGCAGCTTCCTGCTGCTGACGGTGATGCCGGTGTTCTTCCTTTCGACGGGCCTTCGCACCAGCTTCGGCGTCGACGGCGCGATGGTCTTCGCCGCCGCCGGCGTGCTGCTCGTCGCCTCGGTCGCGGGCAAGCTCGCCGGAGTGCATCTTGCCGGGCGGCTGCTCGGCTGGCGCAAGGGCGAGGCGAGCGTGATCGGCTGGATGCTGCAGACCAAGGCGCTGATCATGATCATCTTCGTCAACGTCCTGCTCGACAAGCAGGTGATCACCGCGCAGACCTTCACCGCGCTGCTGCTGATGGCGGTGGGATCGACCGCGCTGACCGTGCCGATGGTCCGCCCGCGGCTCGCAGCGCTCGCCGCGGCGTGATCGTGCGCGCGCTCGCCGCGGTCGGCGCCCTGCTGGCGGCGATGGGCGCGCCCGTATCGGCCAGCGCGCAGCCTGCCCGAATCGCCGTCGCCTTCGATGCCCACCGCCTGCGCCCGGTGGTGGTGGAGGGCCTTGCCGACCGGCAGACCGGGCGCGCGGTCGGCGCGGACGATCCGGTTCGCATCGCCTCGATCTCGAAGCTGGTGACGGCGCTGGGCGTGATGCGGCTGGTCGACCGGCGCAGGCTTGATCTCGACGCCGATGTGTCGCGCTGGCTCGGCTGGCGCCTGCGCAACCCGGCCTTTCCTGACCGGCCGGTCACGCTGCGGATGCTGCTTTCGCACCTGTCGAGCCTCGTCGATGATGCCGACTACGTCATCCCATTGGGCGAGACGGTCCGCACCCGACTGGCCGATCCGAAGGCATGGGATCGCGCGCATCCGCCGGGAAGCGACTGGTTCCATTACACCAACCTCAACTTCCCGGTCGTCGCCTCGGTGATGGAAGCGGCGACGGGCGAGCGCTTCGACCGGCTGATGCAGCGGCTGGTGTTGCGCCCCCTGCATTTGTCCGCCTGTTTCAACTGGTCGGGTTGCTCGCCCGAGGTCGTGGCGCGGGCGGTCGTGCTCCATGGCGCAGATGGCGAGGTCCGGCGCGACGATCTGCACGGCGCGCCGCCGCCCTGCCTCGTGGCCACCGCGCCGGGCCTTGCCTGCGATCTTGCCGGCTACGTGCCGGGGACGAACGGCGCGCTGTTTTCGCCGCAGGGCGGCTTGCGCATATCGGCGAACGACCTCGCCCGGATCGGGCAGATGCTGGCGCGCGGCGGGCGCGGCTTCCTCTCGCATGCGGCCTTTGCCGAGATGACCCGGGCGCAGTGGCGCTTCGATGGCCGCAACGGCGTCGACGAAGGCGGCGAGGCCGGAGGGATCGACTGCGCCTACGGCCTTGGCGTGCATATCCTGACCGGGCGCAACGACCGCTGCCGCGATGACCTGTTCGGCGACGGCCGTACGCGGATCGGCCATTCGGGCGAGGCCTACGGCCTTCGCTCCGGGCTGTGGGTCGATCCCGCAACGGGCCGCGGCCTCGCCTTCTTCGTCACGGCGGTTCCCGACGCGGCGCCGCCGGCAGCCTCCAGCGCCTTCACCGCCGCCGAGGAGGCGCTCGTGCGGCAGGCTTTGTTAAGCAAGACTCCGTAGCCTTGCGCGCGATGTCCGCGCTCGATCTCCTGACCTTCGCCATCGCCGCGCTGATGCTCGGCGCGTGCGGATGCACCTGGCGGGCAGCCGTCCTCTTCGCCGGGTGGAGCCCCGCGGTCGCCACGGTGATGCGCAGCGGCTACGGCGAGGCCGACCGGCGCGACGATTTCCTGAGCATGGGCCTGTCCTTCGCGACCCGGCGCGGGTGGGACTGGCGCGACGGCGAAGGCAAGCGCTGGATCGAGGACGAGGTTGCCTTCGAAACCGCAGCAGGCGAGCGCCGCCGCGCCATCGTCGGGCGGCAGGTGACCCGCGCCTGGCAGCCCTCGAGCGTGCTGCGCATCTGGTACGACCGCGCCGACCCGACGCGGGTGACCGCCTATGGCCCGTGGTACTGGAACGCGATGACGGTGTTGTCGCTAGGCTTCGTCGCGGCGATCGCGCTGTGGGGCATGGACTGGGCGCGGACCGGCGATCCGCCGGCGTGGCTGGAGGCGATCGCGGACAAGCCCGGCCAGCCGCCCCGCATGGTGTGGGAGCGGATGGCCGACGCGGTCTCGCACAAGTGACAGGGCGCGGGGTCGGCGCGCTCGACTAGTCTGCCGAGCAAACACGCCATGGAGAGGCAGCCCCGTGACCGAGATCGACCCCGTCGCCCGCCTGATCGCCATCGAGGAGATCAAGCAGTTGAAGGCGCGCTACTTCCGCCTGATGGACACCAAGGACTACGCCGGGCTACGCACCGTCTTTGCCGATGACGCCGTGTTCGATGCCGCCTGCTCGCTGTCGATCGAACCCGCCGAGGATACGGAAAACTGGATTCACCAGGGCGGCGACAACATCGCGGCCTTCGTCGAGGCCGCCGTCGATCCGCTGCGCACCGTCCACCATGGCCACTGTCACGAAATCGAGGTGCTCTCCGCCACCGAGGCGCGCGGCGTGATCGCGATGGAGGACAAGATCTGGGACGCGCAAGGAAAGCTGTTCCTCCATGGCATGGGCCACTACCACGAAACCTACCGCAAGGACGGCGGCGCCTGGCGCATCGTCACCTCGCGCATCACCCGTCTTCACGTGATTCTGGGCGAATGAGGTTTTGATCCGCGCGGACCTTCTGCCATAGGCCGCAAGGCATGGCAGACGGTTGGCCCGACGAACCCGACTATCCGTTCGAGGACGACGGCTTCGCCGGCTACGAGCCGGTCGGGCCCGAAGACCTGTACCCGGCCGATGAACCCGTCTTCGCTCCGCGCGCGCAGGTTTCATCGGATCCGGTCGAGGCGCTCCATGCCGTGTTCGGCTTCAATGCCTTTCGCGGCGTGCAGGAGCAGGTCGTTTCGCGCGTGCTCGCGGGGCGCTCGACGCTGGCGGTGATGCCGACGGGCGCGGGCAAGTCGCTGACCTACCAGTTGCCGGCGATGATGCGCGAGGGAACCTGCGTCGTCGTCTCGCCGCTGATCGCGCTGATGCACGACCAGCTGCGCTCGGCCACCGCCAACGGCATCCGCGCGGCGACGCTGACCAGCGTCGACACCGATCGCGAAGCAACCCTCGCAAAGTTCCGTGCCGGCGCGCTCGACCTGCTCTACGTCGCCCCCGAGCGCGCCAGCCAGCCGCACTTCCGCGAATTGCTGAGCCGGGCGCGCATATCGCTTTTCGCCATCGACGAGGCGCATTGCGTGTCCGAATGGGGCCATGACTTCCGCCCCGACTATCGCCTGCTGCGCCCGCTGATGGACGCATTCCCGGAGGTGCCGCGGCTGGCGCTGACGGCGACGGCCGACCGGCATACGCGCGCCGACATCCTCGAACAGCTCGGCATCCCGGCCGAAGGGCTGATCGTCGCCGGGTTCGACCGGCCCAACATCCGCTACGCGATCACCCCGCGCGACAATCCGCTGCGGCAACTGAAGCAGGTCATGGCGGAAAATCCGGGGCCGGGCATCGTCTATGCCCCGACCCGCGCGCAAGTGGAGCGGCTTGCCGAGCAGCTGGGCGCGCAGGGACGCCGCGTGCTGCCCTACCATGCCGGGCTCCCGGCCGAGGTCCGCGCCGCCAACCAGGCCGCCTTCGTCGCCAGCGAGGACATGGTGATGATCGCGACCGTCGCCTTCGGCATGGGCATCGACAAGCCCGACGTGCGGTTCGTCGCCCATGCCGCGCTGCCCAAGTCGATCGAGGGCTATTACCAGGAAACGGGCCGCGCCGGGCGCGACGGCGATCCGTCGGTGGCGGTGCTGCTGTGGGGCGCCGACGATTTCGTGCGCGCGCGCCAGCGGCTCGGCGAGGTCGAACCGGCGCGCCAGCAGGGGGAACGGACGCGGCTCGATGCGCTCGCGGGGCTCGTCGAGACCGCCGGCTGCCGGCGTGCGGTGCTCCTGCGCCATTTCGGCGAGGATCCGCCGCCGGCCTGCGGCAATTGCGACAACTGCCTTGCGCCGCCCTCGTCGACCGACGCCACCGAACTCGCGCGCAAGCTGCTTTCGGCGGTCTATCGCACCGGCCAGAGCTACGGCTTCGGCCATCTCGAGAAAGTGCTCACCGGCGTCGCCGACGAACGGGTCCTGCAGCGCGGGCACGACCAGCTGTCGGTGTTCGGCATCGTATCGGGCGAGGACGCGCCGCTGCTGCGCGCGCTGTCGCGCGCGCTGCAGGCGCGCGGCAGCCTCGTCGCCAACGAGCACGGCGGGCTGGCGCTCGGCGGCGATGCCCGCGCAATCCTCAAGGGCGAGGCGAACGTCGACGTGATCCTGCCGCCCAAGGCCGAGCGCGGCCGCGGCAAGCGTGCGCGGGGCGAAGGCGCCGCGCTCAACCCGGTGGGCGATCCGCTCTTCGATGCGCTGCGCGCCTTGCGCCGCGATATCGCGCAGGAGGCCGGGGTGCCGCCCTACGTCGTGTTCCACGATTCGGTGCTGCGCGAGATGGCCGCGATCCGCCCCGCCAGCCGTGCCGAACTCGGCGCGATCGGCGGGGTCGGTCAGCGCAAGCTCGACGCCTACGGCGAGGCGTTCCTCGACGTCATCCGCCGGTACTGAGCCGCTGCGGACGCGCCAGCCGGGCGAGGCGGTCCTTGATCATCAGCTTCAGTTTCTTGAGCCGGGCGATCTCGAACGGATCAGCCCAGCGCCGGGCCTGGGCGTCGCGCAGCGCGGCGTCGAGCTTCTGGTGACGCTCGAGCAGGCGGTAGGCCAGCAGGCGGAAGGTGCGATTGGTCATGGCGATTGCTCCTCGATCAGAACGGTTGCGTTCGATCGGGTCTGCCGAGCGTGCGGGATCCGGGGCGGGGTAGGGGGACGCTCCGGACCTTCGGCATCGGCATGACCCGATGCGGTCCGACATCGCGTGGCGGCCGGCTGCGGATGCGAAGCCGAAGGCTCCACCGCAACCTGCGCGCCGCGCCAGAGGGGCCCGGTACCGCGAAGCCCAAGGTACGGATCGCCGGGCGGCAATCAAGTTATGTTGTGTTGCTGGCGCGAAATGATATTAATATGATATCACTTCGAGGGGAAGCGTGATGTCCCAGATTCCTGCCGCCGCCATGTCCACCACCCGCGAACGCGCTGCCTGGAGCACCAGCGGCTACCTCGTGCTGGGGGTATTCCTGGTCCTTCTCGCGCTGTTCCTCTGGCGCCTGACCAGCTTTGCCGGCGGCCAGCCGAGCGACGCCGAAGTCGCGACCTTCGTCGGCTCGATCTTCCTGCTGCCGGTCGCGCTGGTGGTCATCGCCAAGGGCTTCTACATGATCCAGCCCAACCAGGCGGCGGCGATCACCCTGTTCGCCTCCTATCGCGGCACCGACCGCAACGCCGGCCTGCGCTGGGTCTGGCCGTGGATGGGCAAGACGCGGATCTCGGTGCGCGCGAACAACGTCGTTTCCGAAAAGCTCAAGGTCAACGACTTGCGCGGCAACCCGATCGAGATCGCCACCAACGTCGTCTGGCGCGTCGCCGACACCGCGCAGGCGCTGTTCGATGTCGACGACTACAAGGCCTTCGTGCTGGTCCAGATCGAAGCGGCGGTGCGCTCGATCGGTTCGCGCTACCCCTACGACGACATCGAGCACCACGAAGTGACGCTGCGCGGCCACCACGAGGTGATCAACGCCGAACTGCGCGACGAGTTGAACGCCCGGCTCGCGCTGGCCGGCATCACGGTCGACGAGTGCGGTCTCACGCATCTCGCCTATGCGCCCGAGATCGCCGGCGCGATGCTGCGCCGCCAGCAGGCCGAGGCGGTGATCGCGGCGCGCAGGAAGCTGGTCGAAGGCGCGGTGACGATGGTCGAGATGGCGCTGCAGCAGCTTTCGGAAAAGAACGTCGTCCACCTCGACGACGAGCGCCGCGCGGCGATGGTCTCGAACCTGATGGTCGTGCTGTGCGGCGAGCGCGAGACCCAGCCGATCGTCAATACCGGCACGCTGTACCAGTAGCGCGACGATGGCCTCGCCCGGCAAGAAGGCCTTCGCGCTGCGCCTCGACCCGGCGCTGCACGCCGCGGTCGAGCGCGCCGCGGCGGCCGACCTGCGCTCGGTCAATGCCGAGATCGAATGCCTGCTGCGCGAAGCGCTGGCGCGGCGCGGAGTCCAGGTACCGGCGGCGAAGCCGCGCGACGGCGGCTGACGGCGGCTGACGGCGCCTGCTACTGCAGCGTCACCGCGCCGTCGTCGTCGCCTTCGCGCCGGCCGAAGAACTGCATCAGCTGGACCAGCAGCTCGCAGCGGCTGGCGAGGTCGGGCGCCTCGAGCAGCGCCTGCTTGGCGGCAGCGTCGAACGGCGCGATCTGGGACACGCCGTTGATCAGCGATTCGTCGTCGAGCCGCGAGACCGAGTCCCAGTCCACCGCATAGCCCTGCGCATTGGCGAAGCGCCGTGCCTCGCGCTCGAACCCGGCGCGCTCGATCGCGCTCAGCACCTGGCCCTCGGGATCGGTGATCAGCGTGCCCTCGACCTGGCGGAACGGCGTGGTCACGTCGAGTTCGCGGACCAGCCGGAAGCGGGCGAGGCCCTCGAGCACCAGGTTGAACCGGCCGTCCTCGAGCGCCTCGACATCGACGATCTTGCCGACGCAGCCGACCCGGAACAACGGCGCGCCCTCGACCGGCGCCTGCGGCTGGATCATCGCGATCCGGCGGTCGCGGGCGAGCGCGTCGCTGACCATCGCGCGGTAGCGCGGCTCGAAGATGTGCAGCGGCAGTTGCAGGCCGGGAAACAGCAGCACCCCGCCGAGCGGAAAGATCGACAGCCGTATCCCGTCCTGCATCGTGACCATCCGCGTCAGCCGAACAGGATGGTCGAGAGCTTGCGCCGGGTCGCCGCGACCCATGGATCCTCGAGCCCGATCGCCTCGAAGATCTGCAGCAGCCGGGTGCGTGCGGCACCTTCGTTCCAGGTGCGGTCGGCGGCGATCATCGCCAGCAGCTTCTCGGCCGCGCCGTCGCGGTCGCCGCTCGCATAGAGCGCGTTGGCGAAGGCGAGCTGGGCTTCCATGTCGGCCGGCCGCTCGGCCGCCGCTGCGCGCAGCGCTGCAAGTTCGCCCGCTTCGGGCGCGTCCTCGGCAAGCGCCAGCGCCGACTTCGCCTGCGCCAGCGCGGGATCCTCCGCGAGCTTGGGATCGAGGGCGGCGAGCACCCCTGCCGCTTCCTCGCGCCGGCCGGCCAGCAGCAGGGCGCGGATCAGGCCCGAATGCGCCGCGGCGCTGTCGGGTGCGATCTCGGCGATCTGCGCGAAGATGTCGGCGGCACGCTCGCCGTCGCCTTCGGCCAGGACATCCTCGCCCATCGCGAGCAGCGGGGAGACGTCCTGCGCGGGCTCCTCGCCCGCCTGCACCGGCAGCTGGGCGAGTATCTGGTCGAGGTACTGCTTGATCTGCGATTCGCTGCGGGCATTGGTCAGGTCGGCCACGGGCTGGCCCTGGAACAGCGCATAGACCGTCGGGATCGAGCGCACCTGGAACTGCGCCGCGATGAACTGTTCCTCGTCGACGTTGACCTTGGCCAGCACCACGCCCTTGTCGGCATACTCGGCCGCGACCTTTTCCAGCACCGGGGTCAGCGCCTTGCAGGGACCGCACCATTCCGCCCAGAAATCGACGATCACCAGCTTGGTCATCGACGGCTCGACCACGGTCTTGCGGAAGCGGTCGACCGCCTTCTGTTCGTCGAGACTGAGACCGAGGCTTGCCAATGAACTTCTCCGGATCGATGCGATGTCGTGCCGCCTTCATGTGGGATCGCGGGCCCGTTCGGCAAGGGCCATGCGGGGCAGTCGGGCCGATCTGCGCGGAAAGTGCATTTGGGGGGTTGCGCCGCGCCCGAGTCACCGTTAGAGGCCCCCACACCCCAGCCGGACGGGGCCTTTTCCCACCGGCCAGAAACGCACGAGCGGGCGTAGCTCAGGGGTAGAGCACAACCTTGCCAAGGTTGGGGTCGAGGGTTCGAATCCCTTCGCCCGCTCCAGTTTCCGGGTGGCCCACCACGCCGTTTCCGTCGTTTTCAAAGGCTCCGGTCGCGCGCCTGCCTTCGCCCGGCTGCGTTCAGCCGAGCAGGTCGAGCGCGCCGCTGTCGGCCACGTGCCGGACGTGGCGGTCGAGCATGGTGAGGAACAATCGGTCGCCGCGCTCGGTGCGCATCACCGACATCGCCGCGCAGACCGCCACATTGATTCCGGCAAAGGTGAAGCGGCGGTAGTCCTCGTTGAACTGCGCGCGGGTGTAGGTGCGCACCCCCTGCGCCTCGAGCTCGCGGAAATAGGTCTCGACCAGCACCGGCTCGTGCGCGCGGCGCACGTCGGGCGCGAACGCGCCGCCGATCAGGTAGGCGACGTCGACTGCGGCATAGCCCAGCGCCGCCGACTGCCAATCGACCACCTTGAGCCCGCGATCGCCGTCGAACAGCATGTTGTCCGGGCGGAAATCGTTGTGCGTCACGCAACGCGGACGTGCCGGGTCGATCGCGGCATAGGCCTCGTAGCGTTCGCAGAACCGGTCGCAGATCGCGATCGTCGCAGCCGGCAGGTCCGCCGCATGCCGCTCGCGATAGCCGGGCCAGGCGCTGCGGATCGCCTCGGCGGGATAGAACGGCTGCGCCAGGGGCCGCATCGCGGGCTCGCCGCTTTCCAGCCACGACAGGTCGCGCTCGCCGCCCTCGTTCCAGAACGCGGCGTGAAGCCGCGCGCCCTCGATGACCGCGGCCCGGGCCTGCGCCGGGCTGATCCCCGCGATCTGGTCGCCCGGGCGCGCCGGATGGCAATCCTCGAGCAGCAGCGCGAAGCTGCCGTCCTCGGCCAGCTCGGCTGCATGGCAGCGCGCGGTCGACACCCGCGCCTCGGCAGCGAGCTCGCGGTAGAAGCCGATCTCGCGCGCATAGAGCCCGTTGCCGGCCGCGGCCTCGCGGCTGGCGGGATCGCTTGCCGCGAACTTGCCGATCAGCGTCGCGGGGCCCTTGCGACGGCCATAGCGCGGGGTGATGCGCACGGTGTCGCCCAACTGCCCGGTGCCGACGCGCTCGAGCGCGATGTCCTCGATGTCCCAGTCGACGCCGCTTCGCGCGAGCAGCGCGGCCAGCCACTCGGCGCGCAGCGATTCGGGGGGCGGCACGCTCGGCAGCAGCGGATCGGTCACGACGGCATGGCTCCTCTCGCCGGCGGATCGTTGGTCCGCTGGTCAAGCCTGACCATGGCGCATTGCGTCCGCGCGGCCAAGCGCGGATGCAGGCCGCGTCAGATCACCATGAAGTCGCTGGCCGAGAGGAACGGGTGGAAGTCGGTTCCGACCACGGCGACGAGCAGCGCGGCGTATCGCGTGCCGCTGCCGTCGGCGTCGTAGTAGATCTGGCCGTTGCTGGTGTTGTAGATGATCCGGTCGGTCGCATCGTGCGCGAAGTCGGCGCCGCTCGCGGCCCAGAACTGGTCCTCGGCAAGCGCGCCGGTCGCGCCCAGCGCCTTGAACTGGGCGAGCGTGAACTGGATCTTGTCGCCCTCGGCGGTGCTGAAGTCGGTGATCGTGTCAAAGCCGCTGTTGCTCCGCAGGGTGAAGTCGTACCGGAACATGTCGGCGCCCGAACCGCCGGAGAGCTTGTCGTTGCCGAGGCCGCCTGACAGGACGTCGTTGCCTGCGCCCGCGCGCAGGTCGTCGTTGCCCGCTCCGCCGATCACGGTGTCGTCTCCGCCGCGCGCATCGACGAAATCGTCGCCCTTGCCGCCGTCGAGGCGGTTGGCGGCATCGTTGCCGACAAGCGTGTTGGCAAGCCCGTTGCCGGTTCCGTCGATCGCCGCCGAGCCGGTCAGGACCAGCGTCTCGACGCTGGTGCGCAGCACGTAGCTCGCGCTCGCATAGACGGTGTCGTTGCCGCCGTTGGTGCCTTCGCGGACGTAGTCCGCGCTGTTGTCGACGTAGAACACGTCGTCGCCGAGCCCGCCGGCCATCCGGTCCGCGCCCGCGCCCCCGTCGATCACGTCGCTGAACTTCGAGCCGGTGATCTGGTTGGCGCCGGCATTGCCGATCAGCGTCAGGCCGATGGCCGAGCGCGAGGCGCTGATGTTCACCGCCACGGTGCCGCTGGTGTCGGCCTGGGCGGCGGTGCCGGTGCCGATCACGATGCGATCGATCCCCGTCTCGAACGCGCCGAGCGAAACCGTCCCGGGGCTCTGCGCCGCGACGCGCAGCTCGTCGGTGCCGGTCGTGCCCGAATCGTGGATCTCGTTGCCGATGTGGTCGCGGATCGCCGAGACGAGATAGATGTCCGAGCCATCGCCGCCGTCCATGTCGTCGCTGCCCGCGCCGCCGTCGAGCACGTTGGCCGCGGCATTGCCCCGCAGCACGTTGGCCACGCCGTTGCCGGTGGCGTTGATCGCGCCGGTGCCCGTCAGCGTGAGGTTTTCGACATCCGCGCCCAGCACGAAGGACACGCTCGCCAGCACCTGGTCGCGCCCTTCGTTGGCGATCTCGACCACCTGGTCGGCGGCGTTGTCGACGACATAGGTGTCGTTGCCCTTGTGCCCGGCGAGCACGTCGGCTCCGCCCGCGCCGTCGAGGGTGTTGTTGGCGTCGTTGCCGTCGAGGCGGTTGCCGAGCGCGTTGCCGTTGCCGTTGATGGCGGCGGTCCCGGTCAGGACGAGGTTTTCGACTTCGGCGGCGAGCGTCCAGTCGAGGCTTGCGCGCACGGTGTCGGTGCCGCCGCCGGCGGTCTCGATCGTCCGGTCGCCGATCGCATCGACGACATAGGTGTCGTCGCCGCTCTTGCCGGTCATCACGTTGGCGGCGCTGTTGCCGGTGATGACGTTGTCGCCATCGTTGCCGGTGGCATCGATCGCGTCCGTCCCGGTCAGCGTCAGGTTCTCGAGATTGGCGCCGAGCGTATAGCTGAAGCCGGCCTGGACGGTGTCGATGCCTTCGCCCGCCTTTTCGACGATCGTGTCGTCGGCGCCCGCGAGCACGTAGGTGTCGTCCCCGCTGCCGCCTTCGAGCCGGTCGCCGCCGCCGCGGCCGTCGAGCGTGTCGTTGCCGTCGAGGCCGAGCAGGATGTTGATCGCGGCATTGCCGGTGATCGTGTTGTCGAGCGCGTTGCCGGTGCCGTCTATCGCGGCCGAGCCGGTCAGGACGAGGTTTTCGATATTGCTGTCGAGCGTCCACGACAGCGAGGCGCGCACCGTGTCGGTGCCCTCGTTGGCGTTCTCGATCGTGCGGTCGGCAAGGTCGTCGACGATCATCACGTCGGAGCCGAGCCCGCCGATCAGCGTATCGGCGCCGAGGCCGCCGTCGAGGGTGTCGTTGCCGTCGAGCCCGTTGAGCGTGTTCTCGGCGTCGTTGCCGATCATCACGTTGCCCTGGCTGTTGCCGATTCCGTCGATCGCGTCGCTGCCGGTCAGAGTCAGGTTCTCGAGGTTGTCGGAAAGCACCCACGACAGGCTCGAGCGGACGGTGTCGCGTCCCTCGGCGGTGTTCTCGATGATCGTGTCGCCGACGGTCTCGACGATGAACGTGTCGTTGCCGGTCCCGCCGACCAGCGTATCGGCGCCGAGGCCGCCATCGAGGGTGTCGTTGCCGGCGCCGCCGTTGAGGATGTTCGAAGCGGCGTTGCCGGTGATCACGTTGTCGAGCGTGTTGCCGGTGCCGTTGATCGCCGCATTGCCGAGCAGGACGAGGTTCTCGAGATTGGCGCCGAGCACCCACGACACCATCGCGCGCACGGTATCGGTGCCTTCGCCGGCGAGTTCGGTGATGCTGTCGCCGCTTGCGTCGACCGCGTAGGTGTCGTCGCCGGTCCCGCCCGCCATGGTGTCGTTGCCGGCGCCGCCGTCGAGCCAGTCGTCGCCGTCAAGGCCGCGCAGCGTGTCGGCCGCGCCGAGCCCGTAGATGGCGTCGTCCCCGGCCGTGCCCTCGAGGACATTGGCGGTATCGTCGCCGGTGATCGTGTTGAGCGGCGGCATGGCGGCGAATCCTGAGGCTAAGGGGAAAAACTAAGGGCGTGCCGGCGCGCTTTGCCCCAGCCCTATTACCATTTTGAGAAAGGTCAGTTTAACTATCGGCGCGGGCCGGGAGCGCGCGGCAGGCATCAGCGCGCGCAGCGTTCCGGCGTGGTCCGCAGCGTGATTTCGACGATGATGGGGAAGGGCCTGGGGAAGGCTGGCGCACCCGACAGGATTCGAACCTGTGGCCTTTGCCTTCGGAGGGCAACGCTCTATCCAGCTGAGCTACGGGTGCAGTCGCCAGCGCCTCTAGCAGCGCATTGCGCCCCCGGCCAGCCCCCATGCTCGTTTTTCCCCGGGTTGCCTGCGGCCGAACCCTTATACGCGCTCGGGCTTAGTGATTTGGAAGGAGCGCATCTGGTAGGCCGATGCCCATGGTCACCGCCTTTTCCAGCCCCCATCGAGTCCCGGCCCGCGGCGAGGGCAAACCTTTTCCGCTGCCGGGCGCGGGGCGGGCGGATTTCGGCGCCGGGGCCGGCTCGGCGCTGTCGATGAAGTGGTCGGCGCTGCACGACGCCGCGGCGGTCGTGGCGGCGCTGGCCGGCCAGCCGGTGGAGGCGCGACGCGCCGAAGTGCGCAACTTCCCCGCCGTCGTCCGCGATCTCGGCGGGTGGCGCTACGACGAGGCGCGACGCGGCATCGACGACCTCGCGGCGATGATGGAGCCGGGGCTCTCGGCGCTGCTCGCGGTCCGCGCGCGGGGGATCGCCGCGGTGCCGGCGGCCGAGGCCCTGTGGCAGGAGTTCCTGCTCGCGCGTGAGGCGCTGCTCGACCTGGTCCCGCAACAGGGCGTCAAGCGCCTCGGCTGAGGCTTTACCCGTTCGCATTATGTTCCTAAGCTCGCGGGCATGGTCGAATCGTCACCATTGTCCCCGGCCGGTTGGGCCGCCGCTTCCGCCACCGCTCCCGCCACCGTCGCCGCCGGGCAGGAGCTTGCCGATGCACGCATGGTCGCGCGCGGGATCTGCCGGCTGTTCGCCCGCAACGACACCTGGTGCCTGCCCGAGATGCCGTTGCGCTCGGGGCGGCGCGCCGACCTGATGGGGATCGACGCCAAGGGGCGCATCGTCATCGTCGAGATCAAGGTCAGCCGCGCCGATCTGCTCGGCGACGGCAAGTGGCCCGATTACCTCGAGCATTGCGACCGCTTCTACTGGGGCCTTGCCCCGCACCTCGATCGCGCCTGCCTCGAGGATGCGGCGTTCCTGCCGCACGCCTGCGGGGTGATCGTGGCCGATGGCTACGATGCCGAGATCGTGCGGCCGGCGCCGACGCTTGCGCTCGCCGCGGCGCGGCGCAAGGCCGAGATCGAGCGGCTGGCGCGCACTTCGCTGCGCCGTCAGCTGGTCGGGCTCGATGCCGATTGCGCCGCCTGGGGCGACGGGGTCTAGCGAGTCAGACGAGGCCGGCGGTCCGCGCCAGCAGCCACAGGCCAAGGCCCACGAACAGCAGCGCGGCGACGATCCGCACCGCCGCCAGCGGCACGCGGCGCAGCAGCGCTTCGCCGAGGAAGACGGCCGGGACGTTCGCCAGCATCATGCCCAGCGTGGTGCCCATCGTGACCGCCACCGCGTCGTGGTACTGCGCCCCCAGCGCGATCGTCGCGACTTGCGTCTTGTCGCCGATCTCGACCACGAAGAAGGCGACGAGCGTGGTCAGGAAGGCGCCGAAGCGGGCGGGCCTGGGGGCTTCTTCATCGTCCATGCGGTCGGGTACCAGCGTCCACAGACCCATTGCGATAAACCCCGCGGCGACCGCATAGCGGAACGCGGGGCCGTCCATCACGCCGGCGATCGTCGCGCCGAGCAGCGCAGCGAGGAAATGGTTGGCGAGCGTGGCAACGAGGATCCCGGCCACGATCGGCCAGGGCTTGCGGAAGCGGGCGGCGAGGATCACCGCAAGCAGCTGGGTCTTGTCGCCGATCTCGGCGAGCGCGACCACGGCGGTCGAGGTGGTGAGAGCTTCGAACATCATCGGGCAATTCCGGGGCCGGGCGAACCAGTCGAGACGAACGACGACCGCGCCCTTCCGCCCGGCCGGACGAAAAGCGCCATCGCCATTGGTCTCGCCCGAAATCGGCCGCAAGATCGGCCCACTTCGCCTGCGCCACGGCCTCTCGGCCGAGCATGTTGACGCGTCGGGATCCGCGCCGCGGCGCGGAAGGCTACTCCCCAAGTGACGGGCGGACCCTTAGTCAAACCCGCTGGAGCAGGCAAGTCGTCCTTTGCAGTTCAGCGCCTAGCTGCCATAGCCCCGGGATGCGGCCCCGCAGGCCGCGCCCAAACCCCGAACGCGGGCGGAATCAGAGGGTTGCCAGCAATGCCGAGGTCGATGAACAGAGTTGCCCTGTCGGCCCTTTGCGCGGTTGCCGCAGCGGGCCTCGCCGCCGGCCCCGCGCAAGCCCGGCAGGGGCCGCTGGCGCAGGCGCTGGGCGCGCCCGACGACCTGCAGATCACCGCTTCGCTGCGGACGCGCGTCGATGCGATCGACAACCAGTTCCGGGCGAGCGGGCCCGATGGCGATTCGATGCTGTCGCTGCGCACCGACGTCGTCGCCGAATACGACGCCGGACGGGTGCGCCTGGGGGGCGAAGTGCAGGACAGCCGCGCCTATTTCCAGCGCTCGAACTCGACCGCCGGAACTGCCGAGGTCAATGCGTTCGAGCCGGTGCAGGCGTTCATCCGTCTCGAACTCGGCGATTCGGGCAAGGGGGCGTTCGGCAAGGGCGCGAAGGGCGCGCATGGCCTGGTCACGCTCGGCCGCTTCACCATGGACCTCGGCGGGCGCCGGCTCGTCGCGCGCAACCGCTTCCGCAACACCACCAACGCCTTCACCGGGGTGCAGGCGGACTGGACCACCGCGAACGGCGTGCGCGCGATCGGCTTCTGGACGATGCCGCAGGTCCGCCTTCCCGATGCTGCCGCGGACATCGCCGACAACAAGGTCGAACTCGATCGCGAGACGATCGACCAGCAGTTCTTCGGGGGTGACGTCACCGTCCCCAAGGTGCTCGGCGGTACGCTCGAATTCTACGCGTTGCGGCTGGTCGAGCACGACCGGCCTGATTGGGCGACGCGCGATCGCCGCTTGTGGACGCTGGGCGCAAGGGCCTTCGCGAAGCCCGCCGAAGGCAAAGGTGACCACGACGTCGAGGTGGCCTGGCAGTCCGGCACCGCGCGCAAGTCGGCGGCCGCGGCGGACACCAGCGACCTCGCGGTGTCGGCCTGGCTGGTCCACGCCGAAGCCGGGTACACGTTCGCCGGCGGCTGGACCCCGCGGCTGTCGGCGCTGTTCGATGCGGCGAGCGGCGATTCGGGCCGCGCCGGCCACTTCCGCCGCTTCGACACGCTGTTCGGCGCGCGCCGGGCCGATTTCGGGCCGACCAGCCTGTTCGGACCGCTCCAGCGCGCCAACCTCGTTTCTCCCGGGCTGCGGGTCGAGGCGGTGCCCGGCAAGCGGCTCGACCTGATGGCGACGGCGCGGCTCGCCTGGGCGGAGAACGTCCGCGACACGTTCGCGGCGACCGGCGTGCGCGATGCGGGCGGGGCGTCGGGCCGCTTTGCCGGAACCCAGCTCGAGGCACGGCTGCGCTACTGGATCGTTCCGGGGTTGCTCCAGTCGGACATGGGCGTCGCCACCCTGCTCAAGGGCCGGTTGCTGCGCGATGCGCCCAATGGCCGCGCCAACGGCGACACGCACTACGGCTATTGGGACCTTACCCTCAACCTGTGACCGGGCGGTGCCGCCGCGCCGCTACTGGGCGACCGCGGCGCCCTCGCTGCGTGGGTCGGCGCCGCCGACCCAGCGCTCTCCTGCGCGGACGACGGCATTGGACTTGAGCGGCATCTCGATCGCGGTCACCTTGGCGTGGCCGAGCGCCTGGAGCGCGGGCGCCATGGCTTCGAGCGCCGACCCTTTCTCGATATAGACCGCATCGCCCCCCGGCGCGAACAGCACCGGCAGTGCGAGCGCCCGCGCTACCGGCAGGTTCCAGTCGAGCACGCCGATGATCGTGCGGATCACCTGTGCCGGAATCGTCGCGCCGCCGGCTGCGCCCACCGCCATGACCAGCGCGCCGTCGGGGCCGTAGATCAGGGTCGGCGCCATCGAACTGCGCGGCCGCTTGCCCGGCTCGACGCGATTGGCGGTGGCCAGTCCGTCCTTGTCGGGAACGATGTTGAAGTCGGTCAGCTCGTTGTTGAGGAAGTAGCCGTTGACGATCACCCCCGATCCGAACGCGCTTTCGACGGTGGAGGTATAGCTGACCGCATTGCCGTTGCGGTCGATCGCGACGAAGTGCGAGGTCCCGTGCTCCTCCTGCTGCGGCGCCGGGGCGAGCAGCGCGGTGGCCTGCGGCGGCGTGCCCGCACCGACGGCCGCGATGGTGGTCGTCTCCGAGATCAGTCGCGATCGCTCGGCGAGGTATCCGGGATCGGTCAGCCCGCGCACCGGCACCGAAACGAAGGCGGGGTCGGCGAGGTAACGGTCGCGGTCGGCGTAGGCGAGCCGTTCGGACTCGGCGAGCAGGTGCCAGAACACCGGGTTGTCCGGGCCGAGCGCCTTGAGGTCGAAGCGCTCGAGCTGCTTGAGCACGGCATAGACGGTGGTGGCGCCCGACGAAGGCGGCCCCATGCCGCAGATGCGCCAGGTGCGGTACGGAGCGCAGACCGGATCGCGCGGCACGGCGCGATAGGCGGCGATGTCGGCCGTGGTCATCGGCGCGGGGTTGCGCGGCGCGGTGCCGACCTTGGCGGCGAGCGTCGCCGCGTTGTCGCCGGAATAGAAGGCGTCGGCGCCGCGGCCCGCGATGCTTTCGAGGAACGTCGCGAGGGCGGGGTTGCGGATCACCGTGCCGACCGGCTTGGGCTTGCCGTCCTCGCCGAAATAGAGCGCGCGGCCCGCCGGATCGAAGCCCGCCGTGCCCGGGTAACGGCTCAGCATCATGTAGAGGCGGGGCGTGACCACGAAGCCGTCGCGGGCAAGGCGGATCGCCGGCTGGAACAACGTGCGCCACGACAGCACGCCGCGCTGCTCGTGCGCCAGCGCCGCGAGCCGGAGCGAGCCGGGCACGCCGACGCTGCGCCCGCCGGGGATCGCCTCGGGCACGCTCAGGGGCTTGCCATCGACGTAGAACCAGCGCGGATCGGCGGCGGCGGGGGCCGTCTCGCGCCCGTCGATGGTCGCGACGTGGCCCGCGGCATCACCTGCGACGAGAAAGCCGCCGCCGCCGATGCCCGAACTCTGCGGCTCGACCACGCTCAGCGCCAGCATCGTGGCGATGGCGGCGTCCGTCGCCGAACCGCCGAGGCGGAGCATCTGGGCGCCGGCGTCGGCAGCGCGCGGATCGGCGGCCGAGACAATGCCGCGCTCGCCTGCGCGGACGCTGTCGGCCTGTCCGGCGACCGGCGCGGGGCGCGCGGCGGCCGACTGGACCGGCGTCTGCATCGGCACGGCGCAGGCCGCGAGGGCGAGGCTGCCAAGGAGGGGGACAAGCCGGGCGGACCGAGGCGGCCGGGCGAGAAGTGCGGGCCGGGCGGGCGCGCGGGTCGAGCGAAGCGTCATGGCCTGCAGGCTATTCGCTGCCGACCGCCTCGGCAATGCTGGTCAACCCCTCGCTGCGCACGCGTTCGGCAAGGCCACGCACGATCCGCCGTGCAAGGCCCGGGCCTTCGTAGATCATCGCGCTGTAGATCTGGATCAGACTGGCGCCCGCGCGGATGCGGTCCCAGGCATCGTCGACGCTGGCGATGCCGCCCACCCCGATCAGCGGAATCCGCCCGCCGCTGGCGATGCGGAAGTCGCGCAGCCGCTCGAGCGCGAGCGTCTTGAGCGGCGCGCCGGACAGGCCGCCGGTTTCCTCGGCGAGCGGCGAGCGCAGGCCCGGCCGGGTGATCGTGGTGTTCGACACGATCAGCGCATCGAGCCGCTTGTCGATGGCGATGCGGCAGATCGCGTCGATGTCGCTGCGCGCAAGGTCGGGCGCGAGCTTGAGGAAGATCGGGGTCGGGTTGGCGCCGCGCGCCTCGATCACCGCGTCGAGCAGCTCGCCCAGCGCCTTCTCGTCCTGCAGCGCGCGCAGGCCGGGGGTGTTGGGCGAGGAGATGTTGACGGTCAGGTAGTTGGCGAGCGGCGCCATGATCCGCGTCATCTGCGCATAGTCGGCAACGCGGTCAGGCGAATCCTTGTTCGCGCCGATGTTCGCGCCGAGCATCCCGGGGCGGCCCTTGCGCCGGCGCAGGCGCTCCGAAACGACCAGCGACCCTTCGTTGTTGAAGCCCATGCGATTGATCACCGCCTGGTCCTCGACCAGGCGGAACAGGCGCGGCTTCGGGTTGCCCTCCTGCGGTCTCGGCGTGACCGTGCCGATCTCGACGAAGCCGAAGCCGAGCTCGAACATCTGGTCGGCGACTTCGGCATTCTTGTCGAAGCCGGGCGCAAGACCAACCGGATTGGGAAAAACGAGGCCCGCGACGCGCTGCGCCAGCGCGGGCTCGGGCGCCGCGGCGGTCCCGACCGGCAGCGTCTTGAGCGCGGCAATCGTCAGGCGGTGGGCGGGCTCGGCCGGGATACGGAAAAGCAGGGGCCGTGCGGCTTGGTAGAGCATCCTGGTGCGAAGTCCATCGAGCGTTGGGAAGATGCGCCAGCTATCGCGGGTGCGCCTCGATGCGCCAAGTCGGTATTATGACCGTTTCACCGCATTGTTTCACCCTACCTCGGAATTGGCGAACGCTGTTGCATGTGGGCCACCGATTTTGTCGAATCCGTACAATTCCCGAATCGAGCGATACCGTAGTGAGGCCTTGCGACCCGAAGGGCTCGGTGCAGCGATGTATCGGGTTCTCGACTTCAGGGCGGTCGTGCCCCTGGCGCGACCGCCTTTTTTTCGCCTGCCCCAAAGGGTACCTGCTTGACAGGTTCCCCGGTTTCCCGATTGGGTTTCCCCATGGGGCTAGGCTTGACATCAGGGGCGCGCGCGGATCGACTCCGTGCGGCGGATTTCGAGCGGCGGCGTGCCGAATTGGCACGGCGGCCTCTGACCAATGCCGGCCTGATCAAGCTCGACTATTATCCTGCGCCCGAGCCGCTCGCCCCGTTCGTCACCACATTCTTCCACTTCACCTGCGAAGAACCGCTGATCTCGGACCTGCGTCCGGCGAGCGCGGGGCTGCTGACGTTCTTCCTGCGCGGAAACGGCGAGCTGTTCGTGCGCGACGGGACGATCGACCCGAGCCACCCCGCCAGCCTGCTCACGCCGTTGTCGGCGGCGGCGCCGATCCTGGTCAATGGTCCGTGGCACGTGTTCGGCGCCGCGATCAGCCCGCTCGGCTGGGGCGCGCTGACCGGCGGGCTGTCGGCGGCCACCCACGCCAACCGGCTGCTCGAAGCGGGCGAGGCGATCGATCCCTCGCTCACCGCCTTCGCGCAGGCACTTGCCGCGCGCTACAATGCGCTGGGTGAGGCGCCCGGCCTGTCCGCGCCCGAAATGGTCGAGCTGACCAGCGCCGCGCTGGTGCCGCTGCTGCGCGATGTCCCGCCGGCCCACGCCCGGCTGATCGCGATCGTCGCGGACTGGCTGGGCGGCTCGCTCTCGCCGATGGTCGAGGACCTCGCCGCCCGCTCGCCCTATTCGCCGCGCCAGCTGCAGCGCCTGGTCGATCTCTATTTCGGGCTTCCGCCCAAGCAGCTTGCGCGCAAGTATCGCGCGCTGCGGGCCGCGGCACTGCTCGGCCACCCCGATACTCCGCCCGAGCAGATCGCGATGGTCGAGGACCAGTTCTACGACCAGTCGCACATGATCCGCGAACTGCGGCTCTTTGCCGGGCGCACGCCGGCCCGGCTCGGCGCCAGCGACGCGCCGGTGCTTTCCGCGCTGCTCGACTTGCGCAACTTCCGCGAGGTGAGCCCGAGCTTCGCCGCGCTGCCGAGCGACTTCGGCGGCGGCGGGGGCGAGAGCTGAGCCGGCCCTCGGGGGCGACCGCCGCCGCGATGCGCGGTTCGCGCCTTGCCTTTCCCGGTCCCGCCGCCTAGATAACCGGAGCAATCCGGTCCGATTTCGGTCCGGCCCGATTCCCAGGCGGATTTCCCGAGATGCGTCTTTCCAGCATGGCCGACTACGCGGTCGTCACGATGAGCGCCGCCGCGCGCCATTGCGGCGGGGCGCGCGTCACCGCGCAGCAGCTCGCCGAAGAGACCGGGCTGCCGTTGCCCACCGTGCAGAAGCTGGTGAGCAAGCTTTCGGCAGCGGGGCTGCTCAAGTCCGTGCGCGGGCTCGGCGGCGGCCTCAAGCTCGCCCGCCCGGCCGCGGCGATCACGCTTGCCGACATCGTCGAGGCGGTCGAGGGGCCGATCGCGCTGGCCAGCTGCTCGATGCCCGGCCGCAACGACTGCACCCTCGAACCCGCCTGCTCGGTCCGTCCGCACTGGCCGGTGGTCGACGCCGCGCTGCGCGGCGCGCTGGCGGGCATCTCGCTGGTCCAGCTGTCGCGCCCGTTTCCGTCTTCTGCGCCGACGCCGTCTGCCACCCCCTCGCACGCCCCCTCCCTCTCCTTTTCGCCCGAGTTGATGCCATGAGCGACGATCTCTCCCCCGCGCCCGTCGAATTCGACACGCCCGTGCGCGACCAGGCCGCGCGCGACGCGGCCGCACGCGTCGCCGAATACGAGCACGGCTGGGTCGCCGACATCGAGCAGGAATATGGTCCGAAGGGGCTGTCCGAAGACACCATCCGCTTCATCTCGGCCAAGAAGGACGAGCCCGAATGGATGCTCGACTGGCGGCTCAAGGCCTATCGCCACTGGCTGACGATGCCCACACCCGACTGGGCGAAGCTGTCGATCCCGCCGATCGACTACCAGGAGGCCTACTACTGGGCCGCGCCCAAGGCGAAGAAGCAGCTCGACAGCCTCGATGAGGTCGATCCTGAAATCCTGCGCGTCTACGAAAAGCTCGGCATCCCGCTCGAGGAGCAGAAGGTGCTGGCCGGCGTGCGCAAGGTCGCGGTCGATGCGGTGTTCGACAGCGTCTCGGTGGCGACGACCTTCCGCAAGGAGCTCGAGGCCGCCGGCGTGATCTTCCGCTCGATCAGCGAGGCGATCCGCGAATACCCCGATCTCGTGCGGCGCTGGCTGGGCAAGGTCGTGCCGATGCACGACAACTACTTCGCGGCGCTGAACTGCGCGGTCTTTTCCGACGGCACCTTCGTCTACATCCCCGAGGGCGTGCGCTGCCCGATGGAGCTGTCGACCTATTTCCGCATCAATGCCGAGAACACCGGCCAGTTCGAACGCACCCTGATCGTCGCCGACAAGGGCGCCTACGTCTCCTACCTCGAAGGCTGCACCGCGCCGCAGCGCGACGAAAACCAGCTCCACGCCGCGGTGGTCGAACTGGTCGCGCTCGATGATGCCGAGATCAAGTATTCCACCGTCCAGAACTGGTACCCCGGCGACGCCGAGGGCAAGGGCGGCATCTACAACTTCGTGACCAAGCGCGCGCTGTGCCAGGGCGCCCGCTCGAAAGTCAGCTGGACCCAGGTCGAAACCGGCAGCGCGATCACCTGGAAGTACCCCTCGTGCGTGCTCAACGGCGAGGACTCGGTGGGCGAGTTCTACTCGGTGGCGGTGACCAACAACCACCAGCAGGCCGATACCGGCACCAAGATGATCCACAACGGCAAGGGCACGCGCTCGACGATCGTGTCCAAGGGGATCAGCGCGGGCAAGTCGAACAACACCTACCGCGGCCTCGTCCGCGTCGCGCCGCAGGCCGACGGGGTGCGCAACTTCACCCAGTGCGACAGCCTGCTGCTCGGCGGCGAATGCGGCGCGCACACCGTGCCCTACATCGAGGTGCGCAACCCCGGCGCGACGATCGAGCACGAGGCGACCACCAGCAAGATCTCCGACGACCAGTTGTTCTACGCGATGCAGCGCGGGCTGTCGCAGGAGGATGCCGTGGCGCTGATCGTCAACGGCTTCGCGCGCGAGGTGCTGCAGCAACTGCCGATGGAATTCGCGGTCGAGGCGCAGAAGCTCCTCGGCATCTCGCTCGAAGGGAGTGTGGGGTGATGTTGCAGCTCTATGGACTGATGCACGTGGCCGACCCGGCGGTCCTCGCCACCGATCCCGCGTCCCCTGCGCCGCAGAAGGTTGATGTCTATTTGCGCAATGCCGCGACTCTGGCGGCATCGGCGCGGGTCGCCGACATGCCCTTCCGGCTGGTCAGCAATGCGCCCGAATGGCTCGAGGCGCGGCTTGCGGGGCTTGGCCTCGCCGGCGCGGCCGAGGTGATCGCGGGGGCTTTCGCGCGCGAAGTGCCCGGCGGCATCCCGTTCCAGGCGGCGCACTACAAGCTCGACCTGCTCTCGATGTTCGGCACCGGCGCGCTCGGCGAGCAGGTGGCGCTGGTCGATCTCGACATGGTGGTCCAGCGCAAGTTCGCGCTGCCCGATCCCGACGCGCTCTACGTCTACGACATCTGGGACCACGTCGCCTCGGCATTCGGCGACGTGCTCAGCCGCGACCTCGGCAAGTTCGACGTGCCGGCGGGCAATCATCGCTGGTACGGTGGCGAGTTCATCGCCGGAAGCCCCGCCAACTTCGCGGTGCTCTCCGCCGAGATCGAGGCGATCTGGCCCCACTATCTCGCCGCGCTCGGCACCACGCACCACACCGGCGACGAGATGGTCGTGACCAGCGCGCTGCTGCGGCTCGCCGCGCGCGGCTTCCCGCTGCGCGAAGCCGGCTCGCTCGGCTTCGTCCAGCGCTGGTGGTCGGCGCGGACCCGCACGCGCATCCAGCCGCTGGCGCGCTCGCTCGACGCCGCGATGCTCCATCTGCCCGCCGACAAGGACTACCTCGCCGCGCGCGCCGGCGCGCCCTTCGACGTCGCCGGCTTCCCCGACCATTACCGCCGGCACGCCCGCGGCCGCCGCCACCTCGCCATGGTCAAGAACGTGGTCGACGTGATGCGGGGCCGCCGCGCGCAATACCTGCCGCAGCTCGCCTGATGAAGAAGACCCTCACTCTCCGCCCGGCCGCCGCCGTCGATGCACCCGGTGCGCGACCCCGGCGCGCCATTTCCGCCTCGCGGCTCGACCGCATCCACGATCTCGCGCGCGAGCAGCGCCGCCACCCTTCGCCGGCGGAGCAGGCGCTGGCCGCGGCGCTTGCCGAGGCCTTCCCGGCGCTGCTGTTCAAGCGCAAGGCGGTGGCGGGCTCGGTCATCGCCGATTTCCAGTGCCGCCAGCGCCCGCTGGCGCTGATGCTGGGGGGCGATCCTGCGCTTGCCGAGCGCGCCGACCGGCAGCTTGCCGAGCAGAAGCTCACCGTCCTGCGCTTCGAGCCCGAGGCGGTGCTGGCCGACGTCGGCGCGGCGGTCGAACAGGTGCGCGCTGCGGTCGCCGCGCTGACCCGTCCGGCACGGCCGGCGCGCACGCCGCGCTTCGCCGGCGCCGCCCCGCGCGGTGGTCGTGCCGGCCCGCGCCCCCGGGTCGCGCCGCGATGATGCTGCTGGCAGCCCTGATGGTGGCGGCCGACGTGCCCGATCCCGCGCCCGCGCTCGCGGCGGTCAAGACCTGCGACCGTGGCGAGATGAAGACGCTGATCGGCAACGAGCCCCACCGCCGCACCGAGTTCGCCGCCGCCGCCTATGCCGAACAGCGCGCCATCGCGCAGGAGCGCTCGACGCTGCTCGCCGCCGCGCCGACCGGCGCCCCGGCGAGCGCCAGCGGACAGGCGACGACCGCCACCGCGCTCGCCCAGCTCGATGCCCGGCAGAAGCTGCTCGACGATGCCCGCGCCACCGAAAAGAGCTGGCGCGACCTCTTCGACGAGGTCCGCGCCGATTACCTCGCCAATTGCACGACCGGAAAACGCAATGCTGAAAATTGACAACCTCGCCAACGAAGTCGCCGGCAAGCCGATCCTCAAGGGGCTGTCGCTGACCATCAACGCGGGCGAGATCCACGCGATCATGGGGCCCAATGGTGCGGGCAAGTCGACGCTCGCCTATACCCTCGGCGGCCGTCCGGGCTATGACGTCACCGGCGGCTCGGTCGATTTCGACGGCGCCGACCTGCTCGCGATGGAGCCGCACGAGCGCGCCGCCGCCGGGCTGTTCCTGGGCTTCCAGTATCCGGTCGAGATCCCGGGCGTTTCCAACGTCCAGTTCCTGCGCGAGGCGCTCAACGCCCAGCGCAAGGGACGGGGCGAGCCGCCGCTTTCGGGCGGCGAGTTCCTCAAGCTCGCCAAGGAAAAGGCCGGGCTGCTGCGCATGGACATGGACATGCTCAAGCGCCCGGTGAACGTCGGCTTTTCAGGCGGCGAGAAGAAGCGCGCCGAGATGGTCCAGATGGGCATCCTCGATCCGAAGCTAGCGATCCTCGACGAGACCGACTCCGGCCTCGACATCGATGCGCTGCGGGTCTGCGGCGAAGGCATCAACGCGATCATGCGCAAGAGCGACAAGGCCGTGCTGCTGATCACCCACTACCAGCGCCTGCTCGACTACGTGAAGCCAGACTTCGTCCACGTCCTCGCCGGCGGCCGGATCGTCCGTTCGGGTGGGCCCGAACTCGCGCTCGAACTCGAACAGCACGGCTACGAGGCCGTCGTCGCATGACCGTCGCGACCCTGCCCACCCGCAAGGACGAAGCGTATCGCTACGCCGACCTTGCCGCGCTCGAAACGCTCTGGCCGCTGCCCGCCGAACGCATCGTGCTGGGCGCGGGCGAACAGGGTGCCAGGGCCATCGTGGTCGATGCCGACGGCGCGCAGGCCCGCGACATCGAGATCGTGCTGGGCGAAGGCGCGAGCTACGACCTGCGCGTGCTCAATGCCGGGCGCGCTTATGGCCGCGTCGCCGTGCGGGTCACGCTGGGCAAGGGCGCGAACTTTCACTTCGGCGCGGCGCAGCTGGCGGGCGGGGACCAGACGCTCGAGATCGTCACCGAAGTCGTCCACGCCGAACCCGACGCGACCTCGAACCAGGTCGTGCGCTCGGTCCTCGCCGGCCATGCGACGGGGACCTACCTCGGGCGCGTGGTGGTCGATCGCGGCGCGGTCGGCACCGACGGCGAACAGTCGATCCGCGCCATGCTGCTCGATCGCACCGCCACCGCCAATGCGCGGCCCGAGCTCGAGATCTACGCCGACGACGTCAAGTGCGCGCACGGCTGCGCGGTCGGCGAACTCGACGCGCAGGGCCTGTTCTACCTGCAATCGCGCGGCCTTCCGCCCGCCGAGGCCAAGAAGCTGATGCTCCAGGCGTTCATCGCCGAAGCCTTCGTCGGCGCGGCCGAGGAGGAGCGGCTGACGCAGGCCGCGATCGCTGCGCTGGAGGGCTTGCTGTGATCCTGGACACGCTCACCCGCATCGAGGAGTGGCCCGGCCTCGTCGATGCCGACGGCCGGCGCTGGCACTACCTCGACAGCGCCGCCACCGCGCAGAAGCCGCGGCAGGTGATCGACGCGGTGACCCGCGCGCTGGGTGCCGACTACGCCACCGTCCACCGCGGGGTCTATACCCGCTCGGCCGAAATGACGCTCGGCTACGAGGCCGCGCGTCGCCGCGTCGCCGCGCTGGTCGGCGGGGCGGAGCACGAGCTGGTGTTCACCCGCGGCGCGACCGAGGCGATCAACCTCGTCGCGCAGAGCTGGGGCCTCGCCAACCTGAAGAGCGGCGACCGCATCCTGCTCTCGCAGCTCGAGCATCATTCGAACATCGTGCCCTGGCAGCTGATCCAGGACCGCACCGGCGTCGCCATCGACGTCTGCCCGCTGACCGAGGACGGCCGCATCGATCTCGACGCGGCGGAGCGCATGCTGACGCCGGCGCACAAGCTGGTCGCGCTGGCGCACGTCTCCAACGTGCTCGGCTCGGTGCTCGATGCGCCGCGCGCGGTCGCGCTGGCGCACGGCGTGGGGGCGAAGATCCTGCTCGACGGCTGCCAGTCGGTCGCGCGCCTGCCGGTCGACGTGAAGGCGCTCGGCTGCGATTTCTACGTCTTTTCCGCGCACAAGCTCTATGGCCCGACCGGCATCGGCGCGCTCTGGGCCAAGGCCCAAATCCTCGATGCGATGCAGCCCTGGCAGGGCGGCGGCTCGATGATCGACCGCGTTTCCTTCGAACGCACGACCTGGGCGCCCGCGCCGCAGCGCTTCGAGGCGGGCACGCCCGCGATCGTCGAGGCGATCGGCTTCGGCGTCGCGGTAGAGTTCGTTGCAGGGATCGGGCTTGAGGCCATCCACGCCCACGAAGCCGCGCTGGTGCGTCAGGCGCGTGCAGAGCTCGGCCGATTCAACTCGGTGCGGTTGTTCGGTCCGGACGACAGCGCCGGCATCGTCAGCTTTGCGATCGATGGCGTCCACCCGCACGATCTCGGCACGATCCTCGACGAGGAGAACGTCGCGATCCGCGCCGGCCACCATTGCGCGCAGCCGCTGATGGAGCACCTCGGCGTGCCCGCGACCGCGCGCGCCAGCTTCGGCATCTACAGCGATGACAGCGATATCGCCGCGCTCGTCCGCGGCATCGAAAGGACGATGAGGATCTTCGGATGAACGACGACACCCGCAAGTTCGCGATCGAGGAAGTGCACGAGGTCGCCGCGCCCCGCCGCGCCTTCGTCGACGACGCCGTCGAGGAGACGCCCCTCGAAACCGCGGCCGAAAAGCTCGAGCGCAAGCGCGACTACCTCGAAGGCTTCCTCGCCGAAAAGCCGCAGGGCCTCGCCGCGGGCGAGCCGGGCGGCGCGATCTACGAAGGCGTGATCGCAGCGCTGCGCGACATCTTCGACCCCGAAATCCCGGTCAACATCTACGACCTCGGCCTGATCTACGGTGTCGACGTCGGCGAGGACGGCCATGTCGCCGTCACGATGACGCTGACCACGCCGCACTGCCCGGTCGCCGAATCGATGCCGGGCGAAGTCGAACTGCGCGTCTCGGCGGTGCCGGGCGTGCGCGATGCCGAGGTCAACCTCGTCTGGGATCCGCCGTGGGATCCGCAGAAGATGAGCGACGAGGCCAAGCTCGAACTGGGAATGCTGTAAGCTGCGCCCTATATTGGATCTGCCATGACCGACACCGCCACCATCGCCACCACCGGCCGCCGCCCCCGTCCCGCCGCCGTCGTGCTCACGCCCAGCGCCGAGGCGCGGGTCGCAACGCTGATGGCGAGCGCGCCCGAAGGCGCGATCGGGGTCAAGCTGTCGACCCCGCGCCGCGGGTGTTCGGGGCTCGCCTACTCGGTCGACTACGTGACCGAGGCGAACGCGATGGACGAACGGATCGAGACGCCGGGCGGCCTGTTCTTCATCGACGCCGCTTCGGTGCTCTACCTGATCGGCAGCACGATGGACTGGCAGGAGGACGATTTCACCGCCGGTTTCGTGTTCCAGAACCCCAATGCCAAGGGTTCGTGCGGCTGCGGGGAAAGCTTCACTGTCTGACACCGCGCAAGTGACGCGAGGATCGCAAGCGGGAAGCCGGCGCGGCGGCTACCGCAAGGGCGACCAATCGCGCCAGCGCATCCTCGAAGTCGCCATTGCCGAGTTCGGCCGGGTCGGCTTTGCCGCCGCGACCACGCGCGCCATCGCCCAAGGCGCGGGCGCGACGCTGCCCTCGCTGCAATACTATTTCGGCGGCAAGGAAGGGCTCTACCGTGCCTGCGCCGAGGAGATCGCCGCACGCTTCGTCGCCTTGACCCGGGCGCCCGCCGAAGCGGCGGCGCAGGCGCTGCTCGCGGGCGAGACCGACCTTCGCGCCGCGCTCAAGAGCACGATGGCCGCCGTCGCCCGCGCGATGACCGGCGCCGATTCGGCAGGGCTGTGGGGCGCCTTCGTTAGCCGCGAGCTGCTCGCGCCCGGCCCTGCCTTCGACGTCATGCTCGAGCGCCTGTTCGCGCCGGGGATCGAGCTGATCGCCGCGATGATCGCCCGCATCCAGGGGCGCGAGGTGGTCGACGAGCAGGCGCGGATCCGCGCCATGCTGATGATCGCCAGCCTCACCGCCTTCCAGTCGGGCCGCGCGGTCGCGCTGCGCGTGTTCGGCTGGGACGACATCGCCGGTCCGCAGCTCGCCGCGATCACCGCCGCGCTCGATGCCGAGATCGACGCCCTCTAGGGCAGGGCTTGAATTTCTATCACGGGATAGTATTTTTGCCTCGACGGCCGTCCGACGGAGCGAAGTCCCATGCCCACCCCGATTGCAGAGCTGCGCCGCCGGATCGAAGCGCAGAAGACCGACAACCCGGCGATGTACGGCGCGGTCGACTTCGCGATCCATCCCGAGCGCCTGCTGGGCGCGAGCGTGGACGACATCGCCCGCAGCGAGCTGCGCGGCCATCCCGGCGTTGCTGCCCGGCTGCTCGACGATCGTGACCTGATGGATCGCATGGCCGCCTACACGATGATGGGCGATGCCGTGGCCGACCCTTATGCCGCGCTGATCCCGCAGCACGGCTTCAAGCGCCTCGTCGACATGCTGGTCGAGGCTTGCGACAATGGGGTCGACAAGGTCGACGGCGCCCCGGCCGAACTCGTCGCGTTCATCCGCGCGATGGAGGCGACGCCGGCGTGGGTCGACATGAAGCTGGTCGAGGAAGGTGCGCGGCTCCAGCGCGTCGCCTTCGCCAACTTCGCTCCCTGGGCCATCCGCGGCGCGTTCATCGCCACCTTCATGAACAAGTACGCCGCGCTGCCGATGGCGCTGACCGGCACGCTGTCGAACAAGACCGCCGCGCGCCGGATCAAGGAGACCGCCACGTTCTTCGGCACATCGGTGCTGCCCGGCGCGCTCGGCCGCTTCGGCCCCGGCTTCAAGGCCGCCGCCATGGTCCGCCTGATGCATTCGATGGTGCGCTTCAATGTGCTGTCGCGCGGGCGCTGGGACCAGAAGGTCTATGGCATTCCGATCCCGCAGGTCGACCAGATGCCCGCCGGCCTCATCTCCGACTTCCTCATTTCGTCGAAGGTGCTCAAGGAAGGCCGCGAGGACTTCACCCCCGAGGAGCGCGCGCAGATCGAACTGTCGCGCTATCGCTGCTTCCTGCTCGGCCTGCCCGAGGACCTGCTTGCCGAAAGCCCGCGCGGCATCGTCGATGCCTGGAACGCCCGCGCGCTCAGCTTGCGCAGCGGGTTCGACGAAGCTACCTGCGGCGGCCTGTTGCGCGCGACGATGGAAGCGGATCTCGCCGACACCTCGACGCCTGCCGGCAAGGTCCGCGACCGGCTCGAACGCTCGTTTGCCAAGGTCTACTTCATGCAGAACTTCTGCGACGGCAGCGAAGCCATCGCCGCCGGCTTCGGGGTCAGGATCCGCCCGATCGACAAGATGCGCGCCGCCGCCGTGGGGCTCACCCTGATGGGGCAGGTCCAGGCCTATGGCGTCGCCGCGAAGACGCCGATCGTGCGCCATCTTGCCGACCGGCGGCTGGTGGGCAAGGTGCGCAGCTACCTCGGCAGCCTCGGCCACGCCGAGTTCACCACCGATGCCGCCAAGTACAAGCCCGCGCCGGAACTCAAGCCGGCGGCGTGAGCCGCGTCAGCTTTCGTCCTGCATGACGAAGCGCAGCAGCGCCTGCTCGAGCGGGTCGAGCGTGTCGTCGGCGTCGATCTGGGTGTCGAGCCACAGCCGCTCGCTGTCGGTCACCTCGAAGTCGGCGCGCGCCTCGGCCACCGAGTGCGCGCCGAGGCCGCGCCGCCCGAAGCCGGTTCCGCGCAAGCCCGACTGGAGACCGTTCGGTGCCGTCCGGGCCATCCGGCCGAAGAACCGCCCGACGTTGGTGGTGCGGTCCTCCATGAACGACTCGAGCTGGCCGGCGCGTTCGCGGGTCAGTTGCTCGGGGCGCTTCCACCCTTGCAGGAAGTTCGCCACCCCTTGCACGAACAGCCGCTCCCAGCAGGGCGCGTTGTCGCCGTCGAGCGTCGCGTCCTTGATCCGGAACAGCATTTCCGCTTCGGACCTGGTCACCTGCGCGGGGCCGCTGCCGCCGCCCGCGAAGATCATCCGCCGCAGCAGCGCGCATTCGGCAGCGCCGATGCTCCCGGCCGACAGCGCCCCATGCCTGCGCGTCGGGCCCGAGCCGAACACCACCGCGCGCTCGATCTGCACCAGCGCATAGGCCTTGAGCCGCTCGGGGCAGTTGAGCGCCTTTTCGAGCACGCGCACGATCAGTTCGAGCTCGGTCATCGAATCGAGCCGCCCGTCGTGGTCGATCCGCGCGATCAGCCAGTCGGCGGTGTCGGCGCTGACATAGCCGCGCGGGGCGCAGCCGTTGATCACGAACTCGCCCACCGCCTCGACCACGAAGTCGGTCCATTCGGGCGTATGCTCGCGCACGTGATCGTTGAGCACGAGGATGGCTTCGGCCTCGTCGGGCGAAACCACCCCGTCGGGCCAGACGAGCTGGCGCAGCGCCAGCACTTCGTGCGCATCGATCACCCCGTCGGCGACCGCGCGCGCGGCAATATCCCGAAAATGATGCGACATGGCGCGGGTCCCCGTCTGTTCCGTCGACGGGACTATGCCTTGGCGGCGGTTAAGGATGTCTTGGGGGTGATGCGGAGGCGGCGGGCATTCCGCCGCCTCCGGCAATCGCCGCGCGAATCAAGCTTCAGCGCAAATCCGGCGCCGTCGCCTCGGCCTTGAGCAACGCGATGGCTTCGTCGAGCGAAACGAACTTCTGCTGCTGCTCGCCCAGCGTGCGGATGGCGACGGTGCCTTCCTCGGCCTCGCGCTTGCCCACCACCAGCAGGTAGGGGACTTTCTGCAGCGAATGTTCGCGCACCTTGTAGTTGATCTTCTCGTTGCGCAGGTCGCTCTCGACGCGGATGCCCGCCGCCTTGAGCCTGGCCACGGCGTCGAGCGCGTAGTCGTCGGCATCAGACACGATCGTCGCCACCACTGCCTGCACCGGGGCGAGCCAGGTCGGCAGCTTGCCGGCGAAGTGCTCGATCAGGATGCCGATGAAGCGCTCGTAGGAACCGAAGATCGCGCGGTGCAGCATCACCGGGCGGTGCTTTTCGCCGTCCTCGCCGATGTAGCTCGCATCGAGCCGTTCGGGCAGCACGCGGTCCGACTGGATCGTGCCGACCTGCCAGGTGCGGCCGATCGCGTCGGTCAGGTGCCATTCGAGCTTGGGCGCATAGAACGCGCCTTCGCCCGGCAGTTCCTCCCAGCCGTACTGCTCCGTGGCAAGGCCTGCGCGCACCACCGCGTCGCGCAGCTCGGCCTCGGCCTTGTCCCACATCTCCTCGCTGCCGAAACGCTTTTCGGGGCGCAGCGCCAGCTTGATCGAGTAGGTGAAGCCGAAGTCCTTGTAGATGCGGTCGGCCAGTTCGCAGAACGCCTGCACTTCCGAAACGATCTGGTCCTCGCGGCAGAAGATGTGGGCATCGTCCTGCGTGAACTGGCGCACGCGCATCAGCCCGTGCAGCGCGCCGTGCGGCTCGTTGCGGTGGCAGCAGCCGTTTTCATAAAGGCGCAGCGGCAGGTCGCGGTACGACTTGATGCCCTGGCGGAAGATCAGCACATGCGCCGGGCAGTTCATCGGCTTCAGCGCCATCCAGTCCGCATCGTTGGAAACGAGCGGGCCTTCTTCCTCGGTGTTGGGCACTTCGTCGGGAATGACGAACATGTTCTCGCGGTACTTGCCCCAGTGGCCCGACTGCTCCCACTGCCGCGCGTCCATCACCTGCGGCGTCTTCACCTCGCGGTAGCCGGCATCGTCGATCGCGCGGCGCATGTAGGCTTCGAGCTCGCGCCACACCTTGTAGCCCTTGGGGTGCCAGAACACCGAGCCATGCGCTTCGGCCTGGAGGTGGAACAGGTCCATCTCGTTGCCGAGCTTGCGGTGGTCGCGCTTGGCCGCTTCCTCAAGCCGCGTCAGGTGCGCATCGAGCTGCTTCTTGTTGAGCCAGCCGGTGCCGTAGATGCGGCTCAGCATCGCGTTCTTCTGGTCGCCGCGCCAGTAGGCGCCCGAAACGCGCGTCAGCTTGAACGCCTGGGGATCGAGCTTGCCGGTGCTGGCCAAGTGCGGCCCGCGGCACATGTCGAGCCAGTCGTCGCCCGACCAGTAGACGGTCAGCGCCTCGCCCTCGGGCAGTTCGGCGGCCCATTCGGCCTTGAACGTCTCGCCCTGCTGCTTCCAGCGGCTGATCAGCTGTTCGCGGCTCCATTCCTCGCGGCGCAGCGGCTTGTTGGCGGCGATCAGCTCGCGCATCTTCGCCTCGATCGCAGGCAGGTCGTCGTCGGTGAACGGGCGATCCTTCGGCGCGAAGTCGTAGTAGAAGCCGTCGTCGGTGCTCGGCCCGAAGGTGATCTGCGTGCCCGGGAACAGCGCCTGCACCGCTTCGGCGAGGAGGTGCGCGAAGTCGTGGCGGGCAAGGTCGAGCGCGTCGGCTTCGTCCTTCGCCGTCACCAGCGCAAGCTGCGCGTCGGCCTCGAGCGGGCGCATGATGTCGCGCAGTTCGCCATCGACGCGCGCGGCGATCGCCGCCTTGGCGAGGCCCGGCCCGATCGCCGCGGCGATGTCCGCCGGCGTGGTGCCGGGCGCGACCTCGCGCACGGAACCGTCGGGCAGGGTGATCTTGAGCAGTTCGGACATCGTGGTTCTCTCGGCCAGGGTCTGGTCGTCGGGTGTGGGATCTGTGGCGGGCGCTTTGGCACATCGCCGCGCCCACCGGAAGGGCCGGCGTTCGGCGCGGCGTGCGCAAACGCGATCGCCGAGCCGCCCGGTCGCCCTTCCGCGAGCGCTACTGCGCAGCAATACGGAATATCGTGCGCACCGCGCCGGGCCTACCAGAACAGGCGCCCGCGGCGGCCGAATTGTGACGGTTGGGTGAAACGGATGCCGACGGAACCTTAACTTCGGTCGCCCTAGAGATCCCCGCATGAACGATCCCGTCAGCAAGGTGCGAGCGCCATTGGTCGTGTTCGGTTGGCGGGTATGGCGCCGCGACTGGTGGCGCGGCATCGTCGGCAGCTTCCATTACCGCACCACCGCCGCTTTGATCCTGATCGGGCTGGGCATGGTCGGCCAGCAGTTCGTCTCGCAGCAGCGCGCGCTCCAGCTGCGCCAGGAGAGCGAGGCCTATCGCCAGGCGGTCGCGCTGTCTGACAAGTCGCGCGCCTTGACCGAGGCGGTCGCCACCTTCCGCATCGACGCGCTGGCGCTGACCCTGCCGCGCAGCGCACTCGACACCGAGCGCGGGCGGGACCTGTTCACCGAGGACGCGATCGCGGTCGATTCGGCCGCCAACGACATCTCCGCCGCGCTCGCCGGCGGCGCCACCGGCATCGTCCGCTGGGAGCGGCTGACCGATCTCGACGCGATCACCGGCCCGGTGCTCGCGCTCGAGCCGGGCAAGCCGATGCCGCCCGCCGCCCGCCGCCGGCTTGAACACGCGTTGCGCGGCATGGCCGACACGGTCGCCGAGATGGACCACGCGATCACCGCGCGCCGCGCCGACGCCTTCGCCAACCTTGCCGAGCTGATCGACGGCTGGCACGTCCTCGTCGGGCTGCTCGGCGCGCTGGTGATGGTGCCCGTGCTCGGCATCTCGTTCGACGTGCTGTTCAACATCCTGCCCGCGCTGCGCCAGGTCCACCGCGCGCTCCAGCGCCTCGCCGGCGGCGACCTCGACGTCACGATCGAGCCCTCGCGCCTGACCGAGGTCAATGGCCTTGCCGGCGCGCTCGAGACCTTCCGCCGCAATGCCCGCGCCGTCAGCGGCCTTGCCTTCACCGATCCCGGCAGCGAGTTGCCCAACCGCCGCGCCTTCATGGACCGGCTCGACGCGGTGCTCGCCGACCCGCGCGCGGGCGACCACCTCGTCATGCTCGCCGACGTCGACCGCTTCAAATACATCAACGACGACTACGGCCACGCCGTCGGCGACTGCCTGATCCGCCTGATCGGCCGGCGCCTGTGCGAGGCGCTCGGCGATGCGGCGATGGTCGCCCGGCTCGGCGGCGACGAGTTCGCGCTGCTCATCCCGCTCGGCACCGCCGAAAGCGCCGCCGCGCTTGCCGCGCGGATCGTCGCGCTGGTCGGCGCGGAGCCCTTCGCCTGCGATTCGACCAGCGTGCGCGTCACCCTCTCGGCGGGCTACGTCGTCAGCCACGGCGATGCGCGGTTCGGCTGGAAGGCGACCAGCGCTCCCGACGTGCTGCTGCGCGCCGACCTTGCGCTCTATGCCTCGAAGCACGGCGGCCGCAACGGCGCGACCGGCTTTCGCGACGCGCTGCTCGCCGACCACGAGATCGAGCGCGCGCTCGAGCGCGACCTCGCCGAGGCGCTGCGCCGCGACGAGGTGCGCATGGTCTACCAGCCGATCCACCCGGTCGCGGGCGATCCCCACGAAGTCGAGGCGCTGGTCCGTTGGGACCACCCGGCGCACGGCTCGGTGCCCCCGTCGCGCTTCATTCCCGCCGCCGAGCGCAGCGGCATGATGACCCGGCTGGGCGACTGGATCGTCGAGCGCGCGCTGTCCGATCTCGCCGCCTGGCCGGGGATCGGGCTCAGCCTCAACCTCTCGCCGCTGCAGCTCCAGCAGGAGCAGTTCGTCGGCCGCTTTCTCGACAGCTGCCGCCGCCACGGCATCGCGCCGCAGCGGCTGTGCCTCGAAGTCACCGAATCGATCTCGATCGAACGCAATCGCCGCGCGCTGCTCTCGCTCGAACTGCTGCGCCAGGCCGGCTGCCGCATCGCGCTCGACGATTTCGGCACCGGCTATTCGTCGCTGTCGCTGCTGCGCGGGTTCCCGTTCGATCGGCTCAAGCTCGATCGCGAACTGATCGTCGATCTCGCCCACGACGAACGCTCGCGCGCGGTGTTCGACGCCGCGGTCTCGATGGCCCGCAGGATCGGCGCGCAGGTCGTCGCCGAGGGCATCGGCGAAGCGGCGCTGCTCGGCCCGGCCGAGGCCGCCGGCTGCACGCACCTCCAGGGGTTCTATTTCAGCCGGCCGCTCGAAGCCGCGGCGGTGCCGGGCTATTTCGCGCAGGCCGAAGCGAAAGTCGCCTGACGCTGCGCCTTGCGTGCCCCTGTCCGCACGGGCACGGGCACGCTTTCACCCCGCCGTCGCGCCGCCGTCGACCACCAGCTCGCTGCCGGTCATGAACGCGGCCTTGTCGCCCGCCAGGAACACGATCGCATTGGCGATGTCCTGCGGCCGGCCCATGTGGCCGAGCGGGTGGATCGCCGTCGCCGCCACCCGCGCCTCGTTGGCGCCGAGCCCGGTCAGACCGGCAAGGCCGTTGACCACCTCGTCGCCCATCATCGTGTCGATCACGCCGGGGTGCACCGAATTGACCCGGATCTTGTGCGGCGCGAGTTCCAGCGCCGCGCCCTTGGTGAACAGCCGCACCGCGCCCTTGCTGGCGTTGTAGCAGGCCGCGCCCGCCGATCCCACCAGCCCCGCCATCGACGACAGGTTGATCACCGATGCGCCGCCCGCCCACTGCCCGGCGCGCTCGGCCAGCAACGGAATGGCGGCGCGCGTGCCGAGGAACACGCCTTCGACATTGACCCGGTGCAGCCGCTGCCATTCGGCCAGCGTGGTCTCGACCAGCGGCTTCATCAGGAACAGCCCGGCATTGTTGACCAGCACGTCGAGCCCGCCCGCCTCGGCGCGGAGCCAGTCGATCGTCGCCGCCCAATCCTCCTCGCTGGTCACGTCCTGCGCGCGCGCGATGCCGTCGATCTCGGCCGCGAGGTCCTCGGGCGCGGCAAGGTCGGTCACCGCCACTTTCGCCCCGGCCTCGGCCAGCGCCCGCGCGGTCGCCGCGCCGATCCCGCGCGATGCGCCGGTCACCAATGCAATCCTGCCGTCAAGCTCGCCCATGCATCCAATCCCTTGTTCTGGTCTGTTTCGACCAGAGTGCGCGCGCGGGCAGGGCTTGTCACGCGGCTTTCGCATCGCCGGCAAAGTCCCTACATCGCCCGCACCATGACGCTCTCCCCCGACCGCCTCGATCGCTTCGCCCGCCACATCGTCCTGCCCGAAGTGGGCGGCGCGGGTCAGGCGCGGCTGGTGGAGGCCCACGTGGTGCTCGTCGGCATGGGCGGAATCGGCAGCCCGGCGCTGCAATACCTCGCCGGCGCGGGCATCGGCCGGCTCACCCTGATCGACGACGACGCGGTCGAGGCGAGCAACCTCCAGCGCCAGACGATCTACACGACCGCCGATATCGGCAGGGCCAAGGTCGAGGCCGCCGCCGACTGGGTGCGCCGGTTCGATCCCGCGATCACGGTCGCCGCACACGCCGTGCGCATCGGCCGCGACAATGCACCCGCGCTGATCGCCGGGGCGGACGTCGTGCTCGATGGCTGCGACAACTTCGCCACGCGCCTTGCCGTGTCGGACGCCTGCGTCGCCGCCGGCATACCGCTCACGACTGCAGCGCTCGGCCGCTTCCAGGGCCAGGTCGCCAACTTCGCCGGCCATCGCGAAGGCCATGCCTGCTACCGCTGCTTCGTCGGCGATGCCTTCGATGCCGAGGATTGCGACACTTGCGCCGATCAGGGCGTGCTCGGCGCGATGGTCGGCATGGTCGGCGCGTTCGGCGCGATGGCGGCGATCCGGGTGCTGCTGGAGGGCGTCGCCACGCTGGGCGACCCGCAATGGGGCCAGCTCCACGTGCTCGACGGGCTCAAGCCCGGCCTGCGCACAATGAAGATCGCGCGCGATCCCGAATGCCGGGGCTGCAACGGCTCAGCAGCCTAGCATCTCGTCCACCCAGGCCGGGACGATCTCGCTCGCCGGGCCAAGCCGCGTCTCGTCGAACCAGGCGGAGCCTTGCGAACGCTCGAGGTTCAGCTCCAGCGTCCGCGCGCCGAGGTCGCGCGCCGCGCGCACGAACCCCGCCGCCGGATAGACCGCGCCCGAGGTGCCAATCGAGACGAACAGGTCCGCTTCTCGGAGCGCGTCGTGGATCTCCTCCATGCGGTAGGGAACCTCGCCGAACCACACGACATCGGGCCGCAACGCCCGTTCGCCACACGCGGGGCAGGGCGGACGGTCGATCAGGGGACCGGTCCAGCGGCTGCGCACATCGCACGCGGTGCACCAGGCGTTGAGGTGCTCCCCATGCATGTGCAGCACGCGCACCGCGCCGCCGCGCTCGTGCAGGTCGTCGACGTTCTGCGTCACGATCAGCACGTCGCCGCCGGGCACGCGCTTGGCCCATTCGCGGTCGAGCCGCGCCAGCGCGACGTGCGCCGGATTGGGTTCCTTGGTCTGGATCGCGGCGCGGCGCATGTCGTAGAACCGCAGCACCAGCTCGGGATCGCGGGCAAACGCCTCGGGCGTGGCGACGTCCTCGACCTTGTGCTGCTCCCACAAGCCCCCGGCGCTGCGGAAGGTGTCAATGCCGCTTTCGGCTGAAATGCCCGCGCCGGTCAGGATCACGATGTTGCGAACTTGGCTCATCGCGCCCATGAAGCACGGCCAGCACGGGGTGAGCAATGGCGAGAATCGGGATTATCGGGAGCGCGGGCCGCATGGGGCAGGCGCTGCAGGCGGCAGTCGCGGCGGCGGGTCACGACCTGTCGGGCGGGATCGACAAGGGCGGTGACGTCAAGGCGCTGGCGCAGGCGAGCGACGTGCTCGTCGACTTTTCTGCGCCCGCCGCGCTCGAGGACAATCTCGACGCCGCGATCCATGCCGCCGTGCCCGTGGTGATCGGCACGACCGGGCTCGAGGAGCGCCACCACTGGCTGGTCGATGCCGCTGCCGTGTCGATCCCCGTGCTCCAGACCGGCAACACCTCGCTCGGAGTCACCCTGCTCGCCCACCTCGTGCGCGAAGCCGCGCAGCGCCTGGGCGAGGACTGGGACATCGAGATCGTCGAGACCCACCACCGGATGAAGGTCGACGCACCCTCGGGCACCGCGCTGCTGCTCGGCGAAGCGGCGGCGCGCGGGCGCGGCGCCGATCTGCACGAAGAGGCGGTGCGCGGTCGCGACGGGGTCACCGGTGCGCGCAAGGCGGGCACGATCGGCTTTGCATCGTTGCGCGGCGGCAGCGTCGCCGGCGACCATTCGGTCCACTTCCTCGCCGACAACGAGCGCCTCACCCTGTCGCATCTCGCCGAAAACCGCGGCATCTTCGCCCGCGGCGCGGTCCGCGCGGCCGAATGGATCATCGGCAGGGAGCCCGGCCGCTACGGCATGGGCGAGGTGCTGGACCTGTAGAACATGCACATCCTGATCGGCATCGGCTTGTTCCTGCTGTGGTGCGTGCTCCAGTCGACGCCGGAGATGGTCGCGGAGCAGCGTGCGAAGCTGGCGAAGCACAACAGGGTGCTCTGGACCGTGTTGGCCGTATTCTGGGCGGCGTTTCTGGCGCCGATCCTATGGGATCTATGGACCAAATGAAGAAGGACGCGATCTTCGAGTTCTTCCGCCGGCTAGCCGAGGCCAATCCCTCGCCCGAAACCGAGCTCGAGTTCGGCAACGTCTACCAGCTGCTCGTCGCGGTCACGCTCTCGGCGCAATCGACCGACGTCGGCGTCAACAAGGCGACGCGGCGGCTGTTTGCCGAGGTGAAGACCCCGGCGCAGATGCTCGCGCTCGGCGAAGAGGGGCTCAAGGACCACATCAAGACGATCGGCCTGTTCAATTCCAAGGCCAGGAATGTCATCGCCATGGCCGAAATCCTCGTGCGCGATCACGGCGGCGAAGTTCCGGCCGATCGCGATGCGCTCACGCTCCTGCCGGGGGTGGGTCGCAAGACCGCGAACGTCGTGCTCAATTGTGCGTTCGGGGCGGAAACCTTCGCGGTCGATACGCATATCTTCCGCGTGGGCAATCGCACCGGGCTCGCCCGGGGCAAGACCCCGCTGGCGGTCGAGAAGCAGCTCGAAAAAAAGGTGCCCCAGCCGTTCCGGGTCGGCGCGCATCATTGGCTGATCCTCCACGGTCGCTATGTGTGCAAGGCGCGCACGCCCGAATGCTGGCGGTGTCCGGTGGTCGACCTGTGCGGCTACAAGGCGAAGGTGCTGGAAAAGGGCGGCAAGCCTCAGGCGGCCGCGACGCCGCGCAGAGCCAAGGAGAAAGGCGCATGAAAGCAAGAGCTGTCGGAATCGCCCCCATCGCTGTGGCCTTCCTCGCCGCAGGCCTCGCATCCTGCGCGCCCCCGCCGACGGGCGCGAGCGACGGGCGCGGACGCAACGTGCCGGCCGCGCGCCCGATCGGCGCGGCGCAGAGCTGCATTCCGCTCGCGCAGATCTCGGAAAGCCGGGTGCGCGACGACTGGACCATCGATTTCCGCCTGTCGGGCAATCGCTGGGTGCGCAACACGCTGCCCTATCGGTGCAACGGCCTCGGCTTCGAACGCGCGTTCTCCTACGAGACCTCGCTCTCGCAGCTCTGCTCGACCGACATCATCAAGGTCGTCCAGACCAATCCGCCGATGACCCGCGGCGCCTGCGGGCTCGGGCAGTTCCAGCCGGTCGAGCTCGTCAAGTAGCCCGACCGGCCGGCGCGTCCGGTCAGTAGGTCGAGGGCGGGTCGCTCGCCGGGAAGCTTTCGTCGGCGGCCTGGTCGACCTTGTCCCAGCTCTTGGGATCCGAGCGCATGCCCTCGGTCCCGGCGGTGCGGACCTTGGCGAAGTTGTCGCCGGTCTGCTCGCCGGTGGCGAAGGCGGCGTGCTGCGTCGCGCCGCCGTCCTGGGCCTTGAACTTGTTCCAGATGAAGTAGCCGACCGCTCCTGCGGCGGCCAGTCGAAGCAGTCCCATCGTCGTCTCCTGTCGCGATGCGGGCGCGATGCCCGTCGCCTGCAGTAACGAACCGGGGCGCGATTGGTTCGCGGCCCGGAGCTAGGGCTGCGGGTTGCCGACCGGCGGCAGGGGGCGCGCCGTCGCGCCGGGACGCGGCCGCGCCGCCGGCGCCGCCGCCGGACGCTGGCGCGCCATGTCCTGCCGCCCGGTGGCGCGATCGAGGAAATCCTCGTTCGCCGCCGCCGGCGGAGCGCCATCATTCTCGTCCTGCGGCGCGGGCGCCGGGTCCTGCTCGGCGCTGCCGTCGTCGCCGGCGCGCCGCCCGCCCTGGTTGACCACGTTGCCGTCGGGATCGACGTAGAAATAGTCGTCGGGGTTGGCCTGCATCGCCTCGTCGTCGGGTTCGAGCTGCCACTGCGGCAGCTTGAGCTCGGTCTCGAACTTCTCGGGCGGCCGCTTCGCCGTCGCCACCTTCATGTAGGCGGCAAAGGCGCGCGCGGGCGCGGTGCCGCCCTGGAGCCCGGGCACCGGCCGCGCATCGTCGCGCCCCATCCACACCCCCGTCGTGATCCCGCTCGAGAAGCCGAGGAACCAGCCGTCCTTGTTCGAGCTGGTCGTGCCGGTCTTGCCCGCCACCGGCCGTCCGATCTGCGCGGCGCGGCCGGTGCCGGTGCTGACCGCAGTCTGCAACAGGTCGGTGATCGCCGCGGCGACATATGTCGGCACCAGCTGCTGCTGCACGTCGGGCCGGTGGCTGTAGAGCACCTCGCCGTCGGTCGTGGTCACCTTGCGGATGCCGTAGGGCACCACCGTCGTGCCCTTGGCCGAGACTTCGGCGAAGGCGCGGACCATGTCGATCACCCGCACGTCGCTGGTGCCCAGCACCATCGAGGGCTGGGTGTTGATCGGCGTGGTGATGCCGAAGCGCCGCGCCATGTTGGCCACCGCGCCGAAGCCGACCTCGTTGCCGAGCTGCGCCGCCACGGTGTTCTTGGAATAGGCAAACGCGGTGCGCACGTCGATCGGGCCGGCGTAGGTCCCGCCCGAATTGCGCGGGCTCCAGCCCTGGATCGTCACCGGTTCGTCGACCACGCGGTCGTCGGGGGTGTAGCCCGCCTCGAGCGCGGCGAGATAGACGAACAGCTTCCACGCCGAGCCCGGCTGGCGCACCGCGTTGACCGCGCGGTTGTAGTTGCTGGTGACATAGTCGGTGCCGCCGACCATCGCCAGCACCGCGCCGTCGCGGTCGACGCTGACCAGTGCGCCCTGCACGCCGCCGGGCACGTTGGCCTGGAGCGCCGAGGTCGCCGCGCGCTGCGCCACCGGATCGAGCGTGGTCCACACCTCGATCGGCTGGTCGACGTCGGGCACCACCAGGTCGAGCTGCGGCAGCACCCAGTCGGTGAAGTAGCGCGCCGAGTTCTGGCCCTGCTCAGCCGCCAGCTTGACCGTGCTGAAATTCGCCGCGGCGGCCTGCGCCGGGGTGATCGTGCCGGCATCCTGCATCGTCTCGACCACCACCCGCGCCCGGTCGACCGCGGCCTTGGCGTCGGCGGTCGGCGAATAGTGCGAGGGCGCCTTGACCAGCCCGGCGATGATCGCGGCTTCCTCCAGCGTCAGCTGGTCGCCGGGGTGGCCGAAGAACTTGCGCGCGGCCGAATCGACGCCATAGGCGCCGCCGCCGAAATAGACCTTGTTGAGGTACAGCTCGAGGATCTGGTTCTTGCTGAACTTGGTCTCGAGCGCCATCGCCAGCACCGCCTCGCGGATCTTGCGGTCGAAGGTGCGGCTGTTGTTGAGGAACACGTTGCGCGCGAGCTGCTGCGTGATCGTCGAGCCGCCCTGGCGCCAGCGCCCGCTCTGCACGCGCACCATCACCGATCGCACGATGCCGATCGGATCGACGCCCCAGTGCTCGCGGAAGCGCCGGTCCTCGACCGAGATCATCGCATCCTTCATCACCGCCGGGATGCGGGCATAGGGCACCCACTTGCCGTAGCTCGGCCCCAGCGTGACGATCTCCGAGCCGTCCTTGGCGCGGACCACGATCATCTGCCCGGCCTGGCTCGACTTGAGCCGGTCGTAGCTCGGCAGCGAACGCGCGGTGATCAGCACCGCCACCGCCACGCCGATCGCGGCGAGCAGCGCGACGCCGCCGCCCCAGACGATCAGGCGGCGCACCATGCGCCCGAGGAACGAACCTTCCCGAACCTCGCGCGCGCGGCCGCGTTCGGACCTGCGCTCCGGATCGGGGCGGCGGGGCGTTTCCCTTCTCGCCATCGCTGTTCGGCTCTTTCCCTTGCTGATGCTATGCGCGACCCGGCGCCGCGCCCCTCGTGCGAAGCGCCGCGCCGGGCCTTTGCATAGGCAATTTGTAACGCAGGGTTAATCGGAACTTTGCGTTCCGTCGCGCCGGATCAGTCGCGGGGGGTGAAATCGAGCGCTGCGCTGTTCATGCAATAGCGCAGGCCCGTGGGCGCCGGGCCATCAGGAAAGACGTGGCCCAGGTGCCCGTCGCAGCGCGCGCAGCGCACTTCGGTGCGGACCATGCCGTGCGAGCGATCGACGTGTTCGTCGACCACCTGCGCATCGACCGGCGCGGTGAAGCTCGGCCAGCCGCAGCCGCTGTCGAACTTGGCCTCGCTCTCGAACAGCGGCGCGCCGCAGCCCGCGCAGAAGTATTCCCCCGCGGCCTTGTTCTTGTCGTACTTGCCGGTGAAGGCGCGCTCGGTGCCGGCCTCGCGCAGGATGTGGTACTGCTCGGGGGTCAGGCGCTGGCGCCACTCGGCGTCGGTCAGGTTCAGCTTGTCGGCCATGCGATGTCTCCTGGGGTCTGCCGCGCAATATGGTGGCGCTCGGCCCGCGCTCAATAGTGCGAGTTCGGGTCGGGCCTCGCGAGATCGTAGCAATGCGCGATGTCGTAGGCCTCGACCCCGTCGCCCTCGAACGCTTGCCCGAGCATCGCATCGTGCGCCATCGCGATCGCAGCGTCCGCCTCGTCGCCGCTCTTGCCCGCAGCGACCAGCGCCTCGCGCTCGCGCGCCGCCAGCACCGAGGCCAGCGTCTTGAGGTCCTGCGCCGCGGCGGTCAGTCCCTCGCGCGCATGGAGTTCCTCGTAGGCGATGGCGAGGATCGCGCCGCACTGGGACAGGTCGGGGGTCTTGAGCGGCGGCACCTCGGCCTCGAGCCGGACGAGGCAGGGGGCGAGCGCCGCGCGCAAGGCCGCGTCGGGGTCGGCCGCCTTCTGCACGGCGATGACGTCGGCGGTCATCAGGTCGCGCACCTGTTCGGGCGTCAGCCCCGCCTCGCGCGTCACGCGCAGGCCCACTTGCGCGAAATAGCGCTTGCCCCGCACGGCGAGCGGCGGCGCGTCGCGCACGGCATTGTCGCCCTGCGCCTGCGCCTGTGCGGCCAGCGCCAGCGTCGCCGCGCACTGCAGGTCCCGCCGGTGCGTGGCGGTCAGCCGCGAAAGATCGGGCGAGGGAGCGGGCGGTGGGGGCGCGGGCGGGGCGGCGGCCAGCGAAGCGGCGGCGGCGATCAGGACAAGCGGACGCATCGCCTCGCTATAGGTGCCCCGCCTCGACCGGTCATGAACAAAAAAGGAGGCCGCGAGGGCCAGGTAACCCGTCGCGGCCTTCGAGGAACCAGCGCATGGCAAAGGTAGGGTGGCAGGGCCCGCGCTGGAGAGAGAGGGTTGGGAGCAGCGCCCGGCGTTTACTTGCCGGCGTTGCACTTGGTCAGGTCGTCGGCCGCCAGCTCGCCCTCGGGCGTGGCGAAGCGGGCGATCGGGCCGACCTTCTTGACCAGGCGGGCGCAGACCACCGCAGCGCGCGAGGTGTCGCGCGGGGCGGTGCATTCGCTGCCCGCGCAGGCCCACGGCGTGTCGCCGTTCATGAAGCGCTTGGGGGCGTCGAGCGGGCTCGCCAGCGTGACCGAGTAGTAGGTCGCGGCGGCGTGCGACGGGGTTGCGGTCACGCCGAAGCTGGCGGCGGTGCCGGCCAGCGCGAGGACGGCAGGAAGAAGCTGGCGCAGCGCGCCATTGGCAGGTGCAAACATGTTCATTCCCCATTTTCGAGCCGCGGATTTCGCGCGCCATTGCCTTGCGAAGGGAACGGCAGGTGGAGAGGATGCGATTTCCGTTGCGAATCACTACCTATCATTGTAGGTTGCAAGTTGCAACTAGAAACTTAAACTGGCCGCCGAAATGGAGTAAACCACGCGCATGGACAAGCTCAGGGAACCCCTTGCCGATCTCGCCCTCTGTGGCCTTCCCGTCGCGCTCGAGGCGATGGGCGAGCGATGGTCGTTCATGATCCTGCGCGCGGCGTTCAACGGGGTTCGCCACTTCGAGGACTTCCTCGATGTCCTGGGCATCGCCCGCAACATCCTTTCCAACCGGCTGTCAAGGCTGGTCGAAGCCGGGGTGCTCAAGCGCGAACATTGCGCCGACGATCGCCGCCGGATCGAATATCGCCTGACCGACAAGGGCATCGACCTGCTGCCTGCGATGCTGGCGCTGCGCCAGTGGGGCGAAAAGTGGGGCGGGGCGCCGTCGGATCCGGTGCTGTGCGATCAGCGCGACGGTCGCCCGATCAAGCCGATCTCGATCCGCGCGCACGACGATCGCGTCGTGTGCGGCCACGATCTCGCCTGGCGGATGAAGGCCGATGTCGATGCGGACGAAGCCCGTCCGCGTCCGCGCGCGGTCACGCCCTGAAGTTTCACGACCTGGCTCCACGCGCCTAAGGGGCAGGCCTCCGGGGTGGAGGCCTGCCCCTCGTCGTCCGCTGTCCTGTGGTGATCCGGTCGCGTCGGGGACTGGCTGGTTGCGACGCTCGGGGTGACCGCAGGCGCTCGGCGGAGCGACGGTCGGCTCAGCGCGCCATGCTCGGCTGCTGGCGCGCCATGGCGTAGCTGGCGCGGGCGGCGCTCAGCGCATCGTTGAAGCAGCGCTGTTCGTTGAGCGTCTCGGCGAGCGGCTGGGGGCCGCCGGTGATGTCGCAGACCGCGTTCGCGGCGCGGCGCAGGCGGGCTTCGAGCAGGGCCTGGCCCTGGGCGGTGTTCAGGTCGAGATCGCCGTAGTTCACCACCTTGCTGCGCGCTTCGAGCGCGACCGGCTGGGCGAAGGCGGCAGGCGCCATGGCGGCAGTGGCGGCGGCGAAGGCGGCAACGGTTGCAAGCGGGCGGAAGATCGAGCGGGTCATGGCAGTGCTCCTTGATCTGGGGTTCGGAAGGGATCGGGCGGGTCGGTTCAGGTACGGGTCGGTTCAGGTTACGGTCTGCGGCGGCGGTTGCAGGGTTCGGGGGATTGCGTGTCCGCCGCCGCATGCCATCTTCCTAAGCCGCCCCGCTGCCCGCCGCAGCGCAGGCTCGATGGGCGCCGTTTTGCGCCGACCAACGGCAACGGCATCCGACGAACCGCCTGTCCTGCTCTGCGAACGTCGAGCGGCGGCATCGCACGCAGGGGCAAGCGCGGCCGAATCGGGAACCCTTGCGCTCCGCTACGGTTGGGACGGCGATGGCCGATCCCGCTTCCCGCTGCGCCGCCGCACCCTCCACCACGGCGAATCCCCCGTCGGCGACGCCCCCGTCGGCTGCCCCCGCCTCGCCTTCGTCCGCGTCGTCGCCCGCGCAGGGGCCGCTGTGGCTGGTGGTCAACGCCGCCAGCGGCAGCAATTCCGAGGAATCCTGCGCCGCCCTCGTCGCGCGCCTCGCCGCGGCAGGGCATGAACCCGCGCGCATCGTCCGCTTTCCCGACGATGCGCTGCCGGGCGTGGCCGAGCTCGATGCCGCCGGGGTGTGCACGCTCGCGATCTTCACCGGCGACGGCACGATCAATTCGCAGGTGCGCAAGCTGATCGACTGGACCGGGACCATCCTGATCCTGCCGGGCGGGACGCAGAACCTGCTCGCCAAGGCGCTTCACGGTGTCGACTGTTCGGTCGAGAGCATCGTCGAGGCGCTCGCCGCGCAACGCATGTCGCCGCGGGCGCTGCGCGCGGTGCAGACTTCGCAGGGGCCGGCGCTGGTCGAGGTCCTCGCCGGGCCGGGCGCGACCTGGGCTGATGTGCGCGAAGGCGTGCGCGATCTCGACCTCCCGACCATCGCCAGCGCGCTCGGCGAAGCGGTGCGCAACACCGCCGCCGGCGCGCTCGTGCGGGTGGTCGATCCGGCGGTAGGCAAGCCCGCGGGCTACCGCGCGCTGCGCGTCGATGCTGTTGCCGGGCCGCTGACGCTCGACGGCTACGACGTCGAGGGCGTCGGCGACGTCGCTGCGCAAGGGCTCGCCATGCTGGTCAAGCGCGACTTCCGCGCCGGCCCGCACGACGAGCTGGGCACCTGCGAGCGCGTGACCGTCGAAAGCGACGCGCCGATCGCGCTGATGCTCGATGGCGAACGCTTCGATGGAGGATTGTCCGAAACCTTCACCGCAATCACCCTGCCCGTGCAATTTCTGGGCTCGAGCCCGCGCGCAGGCGGTTGACCGCGCCGCCGCGCCGGGAGAGGAGGCGGGTATGACCCGCGTGTTCCACATCAGCGACATCCACTTCGGGCTCGAGGACCGCCGCGCGCTGTCGTGGGTCGCCGAATGCGTGCGCGAGGAACGGCCCGACGCCGTCGCCATCACCGGCGATCTCACCATGCGCGCGCGCCATCGCGAATTCCGCGCTGCCTGCGAATGGATCGGCGCGCTCGACGTGCCGGTCACGGTCGAGGTCGGCAACCACGACCTGCCATATTTCAACCTCGTCGAGCGCTTCGTCGATCCCTACCGCCGCTTCCGCGCGATCGAGCACGTGCTCGAACGCGACGTGCCGCTGCCCGGCGCCGCGATCGTCCCGCTCAAGACCACCGCCCGCGCGCAATGGCGGCTCAACTGGTCGAAGGGCGTGGTCGGGGGCGCGGCGCTTGCCGACACGCTCGCGCGGATCGACGCGCTGCCGGCCGGCACCCGCGCCGTCGTCGCCTGCCATCACCCGCTGGTCGAGGCCGGCACCCGCGGCAAGGCGCTGACCCGCGGCGGCGAACACGCGCTGGCCGAGCTTGCCCGCCGCAATGTGCTCGCCGTGCTCTCGGGCCACGTCCACGACGCCTTCGACCTGATCCACCCGACGCCGCACGGGCCGGTGCGGATGATCGGCGCGGGCACGCTGTCGCAGCGCGTCCGCTCGACCCCGCCGAGCTTCAACGAGCTGACCTTCGAGAACGGCGAGATCCGCGTGCGCGTGCGCAACCTCGAGATGATCCCGACCCGCGCGATGCAGATCGAGGACGTGCCCGAGAACGCGCTGCCCCCGCGCCAGCCGGGCGAGCCGGTGGCCCCGATCGGCGCGATCCCTCCGGTCGATCCCCCGGTCCACTGACAGTCGCGCGCGGCGCACAAGGAAGTTGCATTTCCATATCGTGCAGCTTTCGGCCGGTTGCGGGACACATTGTGATACATTTTTGCAATAGCGTGGCACAATTCTGACGCGGCGTGCCGCCCCCTGCTTGCCGCACCGCAATATCGCGAATTAGCCTTGTCCCATTCCGGCGCTGCGGAGGGGACTGGCCGCGCGCGGTACGCAAGCGAAGAGGGGTTTTGCTGATGAAGAAGTTTGGCAGCATCTGGCTGGCGGGGGTCGCGCTCGCGGCCGTGGCCACGGGCGGCGCCGCGCCGGCGCTCGCGCAGGGCGCGCCCGAAGGCGCCAGCGCCGACGAAGGCGCCGCGATCATCGTCACCGGCTCGCGCATCCGCCGCGACCCGCTCGACCAGGCCGCGCCGGTCGTCACGCTCGACAGCGAGGCCATCGCCAAGACCGGCCTGTCCTCGGTCGCCGACGTGCTCCAGCGCCTGCCCAGCTCGGCGGGCGGCCTCAACACCAAGTTCAACAACTCGGGCAACCTCGGCAACCCGCCCGACGGCGGCGGCGTCGGCGCCGGTTCGGCGACGATCGACCTGCGCTACCTTGGCGGCAAGCGCACGCTCGTGCTGGTCGACGGCATGCGCTACGTCAACGGCGCCTCGGCCAGCGGCATCCCCGCCTCGGTCGACCTCAACTCGATCCCCGAAGGCATGATCGAGCGCATCGAAGTGCTGCAGTCGGCCGCTTCGCCGCTCTACGGCTCGGACGCGATCGCCGGCGTGGTCAACATCATCACCAAGACCAACCAGAAGGGCTTCAAGGGCTCGGCCCAGTACGGCCAGTACCTGGGCAAGGGCGATGGCGAGACGCAGAACTACCAGCTGAGCTGGGGCACCGGCAAGGACGGCGTCTCGCTCGTCGTCGGCGGCAGCTACGTCAAGCAGATGGACGTCAAGGCCCGCGACCGCTCGATCTCGCAGTTCCCCAACCCCGGCCAGACCTCGTGCTCCGACCCGATCGGCGGCTGCTCGAGCGCCACGCCGCTCGGCCGCTTCATCGTGTTCGGCCAGAACATGACGCTGCGCAGCCCCGTGCTCACGGGCAAGCCGGTCTATGATCCCACGCTCGCCACCGGCGACTTCAAGCCGTTCACCTCGGCCGACCGCTTCAACTTCGCGCCGTTCAACTACTTCCAGACCCCGAGCGAGCGCTACGGCGGCTTCGTCAACGTGCGCGCCGAATTCAGCGACGCGATCGCGTTCAAGGGCATGGCGGTCTACAACCACCGTCACTCGCAGAACCAGGCGGCGTTCCTGCCCCTGTTCATCGGCCCCGACGCGGGCAACGGCAACCTGCTCGACACGATCAAGATCGATGCGACCAACCCGTACAATCCGTTCGGCGTGACGCTCGATTCGAGCAACTACAGCTTCATCGCCCGCCGCCTCGTCGAAGCCGGCCAGCGCACCTACACCCAGGACGTCGACACCTTCGACGTCAAGGCCGGGTTCGAGGGCAAGTTCTCGATGTTCGGCAAGAACTGGTTCTGGGACGTCACCGGCGTCTACGGCACCAACGAAGCGCGCCAGCTGTTCACCGGCAACGTCAATGCGGCCAAGCTCGCCCAGGCGCTCGGGCCCGTCGCCAACTGCACCGGCGATTGCGTGCCGTTCAACATCTTCGGCGGCGTCGGCTCGGTCACCCAGGCGATGCTCGACTATGTCGGCTTCGACGAACGCGCCAAGAGCGGCCAGGCGCTCTACGATTTCCAGGCGAACCTTTCGGGCGAACTGTTCGACCTGCCCGGCGGCCCGGTCGGCATCGCCATCGGCGCCGAGCACCGCAAGCAGGAAGGCTACTTCGAGCCCGATCCGGTGATCCAGGCCGGCCTTGGCGCCGACATCCCGGCGCAGGCCGCGCGCGGCAGCTTCAAGGTCGACGAGATCTACGGCGAAATCCGCCTGCCGCTGCTCAAGGATACGCCGTTCTTCCACTCGCTCGAACTGAACGGCGCGGCGCGCTATTCCGACTATTCGACCTTCGGCGGCAACACCACGCTGACCGGCGGCGTGCAGTGGAAGCCGGTTGCCGACCTCATGTTCCGCGGCTCGTACGGTGAAAGCCTGCGCGCGCCGTCGATCGGCGAACTCTACGGCGCCCGCTCGCGCTTCGACCAGCCGCTGTCGGATCCGTGCACCAATGTCCCCGGCTCGCTGTGGAACACCTCGGCCACCGCCAAGGCCAACTGCATCGCCAACGGCGTGCCGGCGAACGGCAGCTACCAGGAACCGCAGGGCGGCCAGCTTCCGGTGCTCACCGGCGGCAACCCCGACCTGCAGCCCGAAACGGCGCGCACGATCCTGATCGGCGGCGTCTACAGCCCCGACTGGGCGCAGCGGAAGATCAGCCTCGAGGTCAACTACTACGACATCAAGCTCGAAGGCGCGATCGCCTCGATCGGCGCGGATGTCCTGCTCAACCGCTGCGCGCTCGCCGGCGACGCGCTCAGCTGCAACGCGGTCAAGCGCACGCCGTCGGGCTTCATCTCGTCGATCAACGGGGTGCTGCTCAACACCGGCACGATCCGCACCAAGGGTCTCGACGCGACGCTCAACCTGCACACCGGCGATACCGGCGCGGGCGCGTTCAACCTCAGCGTCTATGCCAACTTCCTGTTCAAGTACGAAGAAGGCGTTCCCGCCACCACCGGCGTGACCACCACGTCGTACCTCGGCTACGAGCGCGGCAGCCCCGACCAGGCCTACCCGCGCTTCAAGTCGACCTCGGTGCTCGACTGGACGATCGGGCCGGTGACCACCACCCTGACCGGTCGCTACATCAGCGGGGTCAAGGAAATCCAGGACACCACCAAGAAGCTGGGCAGCCGGTTCTACACCGATGCGCAGATCCAGTATCGCCCGAGCTTTGCCGACAGCCGCTTCGTCTTCACGCTCGGCGTCAACAACCTGTTCGATGTCGATCCGCCGGCCTGCTACAGCTGCAGCCTGAACAACTACGACCCGACCACCTACGACGTGCCGGGCCAGTTCGGCTACCTGCGGCTCAGCTACGCGATGTAAGCGGCGCCGCCGTTCATCGCACCGCATGAAGGGGCGGGTCCTGCACGGTGCAGGGCCCGCCCTTTTCGCGTCAGGCCGCTGGCATCAGCGCGAAGCCGAGCCGGGGCACGTGGACGTTGACTGCGCCGAGGTCGGCGTCCTCGCGCCGCACCACCAGCCGGTGCGCCGAAGCCGCGACGAGCGTGCCCGCGATCGGATCGCGGCCGTAGTCGGTGGCCGATACCGCGACCTTCTGCCCGACGAGCGCCGCATCGCCCGGCGCGGCCGGGGCTTCGCCCGCAGGGATCGGGTCGGCCAGCGGTGCGCCGTCGCGCGCGGCGGCCAGCGCCTCGGCGCGCGTGCCCTCGCGGCGCTGCCCGTGGCCGATCGCCGCCACGCGCGCATACCAGTCGGAAAGGCCCGGCAGATCCTCGAACAGGGCCTTCGACGGCGGATAGAACGAGCCGGCGAACCAGAGGTTGTAGAAGGCATTGGCGTCGGCAAGGCCCGGCGTGTCGCCCTCGAGGAACGTGCGTCCGTCGGCCAGTTGCTGCGCCACGTTGGCGGCATGGCTGCGCAGCTGCGTCGCCATGTGCGGGAAGGCGGCCTTCATGCCGGCAATATCGAACGGCGCGCCTGACAGCTTCTCGCGGTCCTTGATGAATTCCTCGCCGATCGTCTCGCCGACGTGCGCGAAGATCACCGCCACCGCCGCCTGGAAGAACGAGCGGTCGGTCCATTCCGACAGTGCCGAGGCGATCCCGCCGGTGCCGCCGGGGAACAGGCTGGGCGCAGGGTGGCGCGCTTCCAGTTCGCGCACGATCAGCACGCTGTCGCAATAGACGTCGGCGCCCACCTGCAGCACCGGGATCTTGCGATAGCCGCCGGTCAGCGGCAGCAGCTCGGGCTTGGGCATGACCACCGGCTGGTCGATCGCGGCCCATTCCAGGCCCTTGATGCCAAGGCAGATGCGTACCTTTTCGGAAAAGGGGGAACTGTCGTACTGGTGCAGCAGAAGGTCGGTCATGATGGCTCGCTCTCCGTTATGTCGTGCGCAATGCTATCTTGCCGCGCCGCTCCTTGGCAATCGTATTTAACCGTGCAATTAATCCGCGTCACGCGTCCCATGGAGACCTGCTTGACCACCTCCTCGCCTGTTCCTGCCCCTGCCCCCGCAACCGATGCCCCGGCGCCGCACGCACCGCTGCCGCTGTTCGAGCAGGACGGGGACCGTTTCGCGCCGACCCGCGCGGGGCGCGGCTATTGGCAGGAAGGCACGCTCAACGGCTCGGCGGTGGCGGCGCTCACCGGCTGGGTGATCGAGCGCGACTTTGGCGAGGAGGGCCTCGTGCCGGTGCGCTTCTGCGTCGACATGCTGCGCATGGCCCCGTCCGAGCCGCTCGAGGTCACGACCGAGGCGATCCACGACGGCAACCGGCTCAAGCTGATCGAGGCGCGGATCGTCTGCGGCGGCAAGCTGGTGACGCGGGCCACCTGCCAGTTCATCCGCGCGACCGAGCAGCCCGACAATCCCGTCTGGCGCAGCCCGGCCTGGGACGTGCCGCACCCCGACACGCTGCCCACGCTGCACCGCTTCACCCGCTGGGATGCCCGGCCGATCCCGCCCGACTATGCCCGCGTCGCGCGCGCGGCGCCACCGGGCGGCGATGCCGCGCACGGCAACGTGCCGGTGCTGGGCGATATTTCCGCGCCCGAACGGCGGCAGGTCTGGCTGAAGCCGCTGGGCGAGATCGTCGCGGGCCACGCGCTCTCGCCGTTCATGCGCGTCGTCGTCACCGGCGATTTCGCCAGCCCGCTGACGCACTCGAGCCGCTTCGGCATCGACTTCGTCAACACCGACTTCACCGCCTATCTCCACCGCCTGCCGCAGGGCGAATGGCTGGGCTACGAACTGACCGGGCACTTGAGCGAAGCGGGGGTCGCGGTGGGCGAATGCCGGGTCCACGACCTTGCCGGGCCGCTGGGCACGATCAACGTCGCCGCGGCCGCGCAGGCGCGGCGAAAGAAGGGCTGAATCCGGCGATCGGGCGGCAGGCCTTGCATTTGCAGGGGTTTGCGCCCATATGCCGCTCAGCACACGTCGCCTGCGACGGAAAATACCGGCGGACATCCGGGGCAAACTTCCCGCTTCCCCGCTCCCTTTTTCCATCCGAGCCTCGCGCACTTTCGGCCCGTTTCAACGGGTCGGAAGCTCTCGCGCATCGTTCGGCTCTGCCTTCGGGCGACGGTCCTGTCACTTCGCAAGAGGGGAGCCGCTCGATGGCCAAGGAAGAACTTTTGACGCTCGACGGCGAGATCGACGAGATCCTGCCCGATGGACGTTTCGGAGTCCGGCTGGAAAACGACCACCGGATCATCGCCTATACTGCGGGCAAGATGCGCAAGTTCCGCATCCGCTCGATCGTGGGAGACCGCGTGCGCGTCGAGATGACCCCTTACGATCTCACCAAGGGTCGCATCGTCTACCGCGAAAAGATCGGTGGCGGCGGACCCGGGGCGGCCCGTCGGCGTTAAGGCCGGCGAGTCCCCAAGCTGAAACAGGTGCGTCCTACGCACCAGGAATGAAGATGAACCTGAACGATACCACGAATACCCTTTCGACCTTTCCCGTCGCCCTGCTCCGCCGCCTGCGGCCCGAGCTGGCGATCCCCGGCCCGGCCTCGGTGCTCTCGCGCGCCGAACTCCGCCGCCTCGTCCGCGACATGGTGGACTGAGCGAGGCCTCTTTCAAGCAGCGTTCCACCGGGGCTTTGCCGCCCCCACAGCGCCGATCGGGGGCGTCCGCAAGGGCGCCCTTCTTGTTGTCCGGGGCCGGTCCGGAGGCCCTTCCGGCGGGTATTGCATATGCAAGGCAAGGGCAGGCGCTGTCCTACACCCGCCGCGCGCCGTATAACCGGGCGCATGGCCTGTGCTCGCTTTCTAGAAACGCCCGTGATTTCAGCAGGATGGCGCCGCGAGGCGAGTCCTGCCGGGCGGGCGCGGCGGGCCTTGCGGATTTCTCTCCAGGACTGTGTAAACCCCGTAAACCCCCCCTCGCATTTCGGGGCGCGGAAACCTCCCTCGCGTCCGCCGCGCGCCACGAAAAAGGGGCGCCCGGATGGGGGCGCCCCTGATCGTCGTGCCGCTGGTCGGCGGGTGGCCGGCCGGGCTTACTTCTTGGTCTTCAGGTACGCGATCACGTCGGCGCGCTGCTTGGCGTCGGCGATGCCGGCGAAGGTCATCTTGGTGCCCGGCGCGTACTTGGCAGGCGCGGTCAGCCAGGCGTCGAGCGAGGCGTCGTCCCAGACGCCGCCCTTGCTCTTGAGCGCGTCGGAGAAGGCGAAGCCGCCGCGGCCTTCGGCGACCTTGTCACCGGCGATGCCGGCAAGGTTCGGGCCGATGCCGTTGGGCTGGCCGGGCTCGATGGTGTGGCAGGCCTTGCACTTGGCGAAGACCTTCTCGCCCGCAGCGGCGTCGCCCACCACGGGGCCCGCGGCGGCGGCAGCGCCGGCAGCCGGGGCGGCGCCCGCGGCCGGGACCGCTTCGGGCGCCGGCAGCGGCAGGTTCGAGCCCTTCGAGTTCAGGTACAGGATCACGTCGGCGCGTTCCTGCGGGTTGGCGATGCCGGCGAACGACATCTTGGTGCCGTCGGCGAACTTCTTGGGGTTGGTCAGCCACTCGTCGAGCGAGGCGAAGTCCCACTTGCCGCCCTTGGCCTTGAGCGAATCCGAGAAGGCGAAGCCGCCCTTGCCCTGGGCGATGCCTTCGCCCACGGTCGCCCACAGGTTCGGGCCGATGCCGTTGGCCGCGCCCTGGTCGATGGTGTGGCAGGCCTTGCACTTGGCGAAGATCGCCTCGCCCTTGGCCACGTCGCCGCTGGCGAGGCGGTTGGCGATGGGCAGGACCGCAGCGGCGCCGGCGCCGCCTTCGGCTTCGACACCCTCGATCGCATAGCCCATCTTTTCGGGACGCTCGGGCTTGTCGGCGAGGAAGTAGTGCGCCGACAGGCTCGAAAGTCCCAGAGCCACGATGCCGCCGAACAGCGTCCAACCGGCGATGGTGTTGAAACGATCGTCCATTCCGTACCCCATGCAGCGCATACCGGCACCCTGCCGGCCCCCGCGCGAATGTTTGGCGTCGCTCTAGTCAGCCCCCCGCGCCTGCGCAAGTGCGATTGCAGCCTCATCGCGCACTCTACCTACAAGGACAGGCGCAATCGCGCTTGCCCGCCCCGCTGGCGCCGCCTAAGCGCCGCGATCACCATGCAGAGCTATCCCGCCCCCGCGCTCGCCCTCGTCGAATCGATGCGCCTCGCCGCCGCCGCCGAACCGGCGCGCGCGGTCGCGTTCCAGGGCGCGCCCGGGGCCAATTCGCACAAGGCCGCGCTCGAAGCGGTGCCCGACGGCCTGCCGCTGCCCTGCTTCTCGTTCGAGGACGCGCTCGATGCGGTCAAGGAAGGCCGGGCGGGACAGGCGATCATCCCGATCGAGAACTCGCAGCACGGCCGCGTCGCCGACATCCACTTCCTCCTGCCCGAATCCGGCCTGAGCATCGTCGGCGAGCACTTCATGGAAATCCACGCCTGCCTGATGGGGCTGGGCGAGGGGCCGTTCACCGCCGCCTACAGCCACCCGCAGGCGCTCGGCCAGTCGCGCTTCTACCTGCGGACACGCGGCATCGTGCCGATGAGCTATGCCGACACCGCGGGCGCCGCCGCCTATGTCGCCGAACTCGGCGAGGCAGGCATCGCTGCGCTCGCGCCGAAGATCGCCGCCGAGCTCTATGGCCTTCGGGTCGTGGCCGAGAACGTCGAGGACGCGCACGACAACATGACGCGCTTCGTGCTGCTGGCGAAGCAGCCGCTCGACCCGGTCGCCATCGTCGGCGAGGCGATCACCACCTTCGTGTTCGAGGTGCGCAACATCCCCGCCGCGCTCTACAAGGCGATGGGCGGCTTTGCCACCAACGGCGTCAACATGACCAAGCTCGAGAGCTACCAACGCGGGGCGAGCTTCGCCGCGACCGCGTTCTATGCCGACATCGTCGGCGCGCCCGGCGACCCGGCGGTCGACCGCGCGCTCGAGGAGCTGGCGTTCTTCGCCAAGGACCTGCGCATCCTCGGCACCTACCCGCTCGAACGCCCGCGCGGCTAGAAGGGCGGCGAGCGATCGCTTGCAGGCGGCGCAAGGGCGTGCCAGCAAGCAGGTCGTGACGGGGCCGGCCACAGCAGCAGCGACAGCAACCGCAACCGCAAACGCGGCGGCCGACGCGGCCGAGAGCGGCGAGCGCGCCTGGCGCGCCGCGCGCGGGCTCGCCGACATCCAGTATGCGCCGCTGCCACCCCGCGCGCCCACGCCGCCGCCCGACTGGCTGGTGGCGCTGATGAAGTGGCTTTCGAAGCTGTTCGAACCGCTCGGGCGCCTGCTCGGCAAGGGCTGGGGGACGATCGAGATCCTGCTCCTCGTCGCCGCCGCCGGGGGCGCGCTGTGGATCCTGGCAAGCTTCCTCCTGCCGCTGTGGCGCCAGCGCGGTCGCGCGCCTCCGCCGCCCGGGGACTGGACGCCCGATGCCGGCGAGGCCGCGATCCTGCTGGCCGACGCCGATGCGCTGGCCGCGCAGGGCCGCTTCGACGAGGCCGCGCACCTGCTGCTGCGCCGCAGCGTGCAGCAGATCGCGCAGGCGCAGCCGACGCTGCTCGCGCCCTCGGACACCGCGCGCGACATCGCCGCGATGGCGGCGCTTCCGGCCAATGCCCGCGCCGCCTTCGCCACGATGGCCGGCGCGGTCGAGCGCGCGCTCTATGCGCTGCGGCCGCTCGCCCGCGAGGACTGGAGCGCGGCGCGCGAGGCCTATGCCGCCTTCGCCCGCGTCGGCCTGCAGGCGGGCGCGGCATGAGCGGCCAGCCCTTTGCCCGAGGCACGCTCGTCGCCATGCTGTTCGGCGGGCTCGTCGCCTTCGTCGCGCTGCTGTGGAGCCTCGGCCATGCCGCGCCCGACGCCAACAACGGCGGCGGCCATGCCGGCGGGCGCGGGCTCAACGGCTTTGCCGCGCTCGCCGCCATGCTCGAGGCCGACGGCTACGAGGTCGGCCGCAGCCGTGCGCACGATCCCGCCGCGCTCCCGGGCCTGCTGATCCTCACCCCCTCTGCCGAGGCCAAGGGCGCCGACATCGCGGACATCGTCGTGCGCCACCGCCACGTCGGGCCGACGCTGGTGGTCACGCCCAAGTGGTTCGCCACGTCGATCTCGGGCGATCCCCGCGCGAGGCGGGGCTGGACCGCCATCGTCGGCACCGCGCCGCCGCAGTGGCCGGGCTTTGCCGACGACGTGGCGGTGCGCCTTGGCCCGGCGACAGGCTGGTATGCCGCCGACAGCCGGATGGGCCGCCTGCCCGCGCCGAAGGCGGTGCTGTCGGGCAGCGGCAAGGCGCTCGTCGAGCTGGTGCGGGCGAGCGACGGGCGCATCCTGGCGGGGTTCGTCAACGATTCGGGCAGCTATCCCGCGCTCGAGAAGTTCGCCGGGACGGCGGGGCCGATCGGCGGCAACGACCCCGATCTCTACCCGCTGGTCTTCGTGTTCGAACCCGACCTGCTGGACAACTGGGGCCTTGCCGACAAGGCGACCGGCCTGCTCGCGCGCGACCTGATCGTCGCGGCGGCGGACGGGCAAGGCGGGCCGGTGACGTTCGACCTGTCGCTCGCGGGCCTGGGCGCCAACCGCAACCTGCTGACGCTCGCCTTCGAGCCGCCGTTCCTTGCCGCGACGCTGTGCCTGATCCTCGCCGCCGCCGCCGCGATCTGGCGCGCGCTTGCCGGTTTCGGTCCGCGCCTCGCGCCGGGCCGGGCACTGGCGCACGGCAAGGGCGCGCTCGTGGCCAATGCCGCCGCGCTGGTGCGCCGCTCTGGCCGGCTGCACCTGATCGCGCCGCCCTATGCCGCCGCCGCGCGCGAGCGGATCGCCACCGCGCTCGGCCTGCCGCGAGGCCGCGCGGCGAGCGATACCGACAGCGCCATCGACCGCATCGCCCAGGCGCGGCGGAGCGGGGCGCCCGCGTTCGCCATGCTCGCCGCGCGCCTCTCGGCGGCGCGGCGCCCCGACGAGATCGTCCGCGCCGCGCGCGATCTCAACACCTTCGAAAAGGACCTGATGCGATGACTCTCGACGACGTGCGCGCGCTTGGCGAGGCCATCCGCGGCGAGGTGGGCAAGGCGGTGGTCGGCCAGCACCAGACCGTCGACCACCTGCTGATCGCGCTGTTCGCGGGCGGGCACGTCCTGCTCGAAGGCCCGCCCGGCACCGCCAAGACGCTGCTGGCGCAGAGCTTCGCGACCGCGCTGGGGCTCGATTTCGGGCGCATCCAGTTCACCCCCGACCTGATGCCGGGCGACATCCTGGGCTCGAACCTGTTCAACTTCCAGACCAGCACCTTCACCCTCACGCGCGGGCCGATCTTCCACGAGCTGGTCCTCGCCGACGAGATCAACCGCACCCCGCCCAAGACCCAGGCCGCGCTGCTCGAGGCGATGCAGGAGCGCCGCGTGACGCTCGACGGGCAGGCGCACGCGCTGTCCGAGCGCTTCATGGTGGTGGCGACGCAGAACCCGATCGAGAGCCAGGGGGTCTATCCGCTGCCCGAGGCGCAACTCGACCGCTTCCTGTTCAAGGTGCTGGTCGCCTATCCCGACATCGACGAGGAGCGCCGGATCGTGGCGCAGCACGGCGATGCCCGCGCCGGGGCCAAGGCCGCCGAGATGGGCGTGGCGCCGGTCGCCGGTCGCGAGGTGCTGAGCGCCGCCGTCGCCGCCGTGGCGGGGGTGAAGCTGGCCGAGGGCGTGGTCGACTACATCGTCCGGCTGGTCCGCGCCTCGCGCGACAGCGCCGACCTGGTCGCCGGCGCCTCGCCGCGTGCGGCGGTGCTGTTGGGCGGCGCGGCGCGCGCGCGGGCGGCGCTGGAGGGACGCGACTACGTGGTGCCCGACGACGTCAAGGCGCTCGCCCCGGCGGTGCTGCGCCACCGCATGATCCTGAGCCCGGCGGCGGAAATCGAAGGGCGCCAGGCCGAAACGATCGTCGCCGACCTGATCGCGCGGACCGACAGCCCGAGATGAACCTGCGCCCGCGACTGAACGGCCTGCCCTTCCAGCCCACGGCGCGGGCGGTGCTGCTGCTGGCCGCGGTCGCGCCGCTCGCGCTTCTCGTCGCGGTGCTGCTGCCCGCGGCGTGGGTGCTGGCGCCGGCGCTGGCGGGCGCGCTGCTGCTGCTGGTCGCGCTCGACGCGCTTTTCGCCGGGCGGTTCGTCGATGTCCGCGTGCTGGCGCCGGCGGACGCCGAAGTCGGCCGCAGCCTGCGCTTCGTCGTGCTCGCCGACTTCGCGCGGACCGCGGCGCGACGGATCGAGGCGGCGCTGGCGCTCGATCCGCGCCTTGTCGAAGGCGGGCGGCTGGCGCTGGCGCTGGCGCTGGCGCCGGGCGCGCAGGCGTGGGAGGGGGCGGGCGACGTCGTGCCGGTGCGGCGCGGGCCGGGGCTGATCGAGGCGGTGTGGTTGCGCTGGAACGGGCCGCTGGGGCTGGGCCAGCGCACCGCGCAGCGGCCGCTCGAGCGGACCGTGCGGGTGCGGCCCGACCTCTCGCCGTTGCGCTCGGGCGAATTGCAGCTGTTCCTGCGCGATGCCGATCTCGGCCAGATCGCGCGGCGGATTCGCGGGGCGGGGGCCGAGTTCGAGGCGCTGGCCGACTACGAACCCGGCATGGACCGGCGGCGGATCGACTGGAAGAGCTCCGCCCGGCACGCCCGGCTGGTGGCGCGCGAATACGAAACCGAGCGCAACACCCAGATCGTGTTCGCGCTCGATTGCGGGCAGACGATGTGCGAGCCGGTGGCTGGCCTTGCGCGGATCGACCGGGCGATCACCGCCGCGCTGACCACGGCGTGGGTCGCGCTGAAGGGGCAGGACCGCATCGCGCTGTTCGGCTTTGCCGCAAGACCGCTGGTGGCGACGCCCTTCGTCGCCGCGGCGCGCGATTTCCACCGGTTGCAGGATGCCGCCGCCAGCCTCGACTACCATGCCGAGGAGCCCAATTTCACGCTCGCGCTGGCGACGCTGGCGGCGCGGTTGAAGCGGCGCTCGCTGGTGGTGGTGTTTTCGGACTTCACCGATCCGACCAGCGCCGAGCTGATGATCGAGAACGTCGGCCGGCTGGTCGAGCGCCACGTCGTGCTGTTCGTGGTGATGGAAGATGCCGAACTTTCCGGGATCGCCACGGCCACGCCCGAGGACCTCGACGACGTGGCGCAGGCGGTGACCGCCGATGCGCTGCTGCGCCAGCGCCAGCAGGTGCTGCAGCGGTTGCGGCGCCTCGGCGTGCGCGTGGTCGAGGCGCCGCACGAGGCGATCGGGCTGCGGCTGCTCGATGCCTATCTTGCGGTCAAGCGGCGGGGGCTTGTCGGATGAGCGCGTTGGGCGACAAGCTGGCAGGATGGCTCGGGCGCGGCGCGGCCGAGGATGCCGCGCGCGTGGAGGAAGCGGCGCTGCGGTCCGACCGGTTCCGGCTGGAGCGCGAGGGCGACTGGAAGCGGCTGGAGCAGATCGTCGGCCAGATCGAGCGCGGGCGGCTGAAGCGGCTGTCGGACGAGGACCTGCTGGCGCTGCCCGGGCTCTACCGGATGACCGCGAGCGCACTGTCGATCGCGCGCGAAACCTCGCTCGACCAGGCGCTGGTCGACTGGCTCGAGACGCTGACCCAGCGCGCGTGGTTCGCGGTCTATGGCCCGCGCGCCGGGCTGGGGCGCTGGCTGCGCGGCTTCCTCGGCGGCGGCTGGGGGCGGGCGGTGCGCAGCATCGGCCCCGACATCGTGATCGCGCTGCTGACGATGGTGGTGGGGACGGTCGTCGGCTGGCTGCTGGTCTCGAGCAATCCCGACTGGTTCTATGCGCTGATGCCCGGCGGCGACGAGCGCCAGCCCGGCGCGAGCCGCGCGGTGCTGGAACGCACGCTGTTCGGCAATGCCGACCAGGACGGCCTGTCGGTGTTCGCCGCGATGCTGTTCAGCAACAACGCGCAAGTCTCGATCCTTGCCTTTGCCCTGGGCTTTGCCTGCGGGGTGCCGACGCTGCTGCTGCTGGTCCAGAACACCGCGATGCTGGGCGCGCTGCTGTGGCTCTACCACGGGCAGGGGCTGACCTTCGAACTGGTCGGCTGGCTTTCGGTGCACGGCACGACCGAGCTGTTCGCGATCCTGCTGGCCGGCGCGGCCGGGCTTCACGTCGGCCGCGCGATCGCGTTCCCGGGCAACCGCGCGGTGCTCGACGCGGCGGCAGAGGCGGGGCGGCGCGCGGCGCTGGTGATGACCGGGGTGGTGCTGATGCTGATCGTCGCCGCGCTGCTCGAAGCCTTCGCACGCCAGCTGCTCGACGCCACGCTGCCGCGGCTGGTGGTGGGCGCGTTCATACTGGTGTTCTGGATCGGCTACCTGTTCGTCTGGCGGCGCGGGCGATGAGCGCGCGGGGAGCCACGGGCCGCATCGTGCCCGATGCCGAGCGGCGCAAGCGCTGGCTGACCACGCCCGAAGGCGTGGCGCTGCCGTTCGTGCTCGCCTCGCGCGGGGCGCGGGCAGGCGCGGTGGCGATCGACCTGTTCCTGATCGGCGCGGCAATCGTGCTGACGACGATGGCGCTGCTGTGGACCGCGCAGGGGCTGGGGCTCAACGCCAACCTCAAGGGGCCGGCGGGCCACGCGCTCCAGGCGCTCGCGATCGTGTGGTTCCTCGCGGTGTTCCTGGCGCGCAACGCCTGGTTCCTCGCCTTCGAGCTGGGGCCCCGCGGGGCGACGCCGGGCAAGCGGCTGCTCGGCATCCGCATCGCCGCGCGCGACGGCGGGCGGCTGACCACCGAGGCGGTGATCGCGCGCAACCTGGTGCGCGACATCGAGCTGTTCATGCCGCTGGTGTTCATCGGCGGCGCCGCGTCGAGCGGAGGCGACACCGACGTTGCCGGCTGGATGGGCCTCGGCTGGTTCGCGCTGTTCATGGCGATGCCGTTCCTCAACCGCGACGCGCTTCGCTGCGGCGACATGATCGCGGGCACCTGGGTGGTCGAGGCGCAGAAGCGCAAGCTGGGGCAGGCGCTGTCGCTCGCCGGCGCGGCGGCCGGGCCGAGCGCGACGACCGGGGTGACCTATCGCTTCGGGCCGGAGGAGCTCTCGGTCTATGGCGAATACGAGCTGCAGGCGCTCGAGCGGGTGCTGCGCGAGAACCGGGCGGAAACGCTGGAAGAAGTTGCGGCCACGATCTGCGGCAAGATCGGCTGGAGCGCGGGCGCGGGCGACGAACGCGCGTTCCTCGAGGCCTATTACACCCAGCTGCGCGCGCATCTGGAGCGCGGCATGCGCTTCGGGCGGCGCAAGGCGGACAAGTTCGCCTGACCTCGCGCCGCCCGAGGCTTGTCGGTCAGCTCGCCCTGAAGCGGATCGGCAGGGTCTTGAGGCCGCCGACGAAGGTGCTCTTGGCGCGCTTGGGTTCGCCCGCCAGCTCGAGGCTGTCGATCCGGTCGAGCAGCGCTTCGAACAGGATGCGCATTTCGAGCCGGGCGAGGTGAAGACCCAGGCACTGGTGCGCGCCCGCGCCGAAGGCGATGTGGCGGTTGCCGTCGCGCGCGGCGTCGAACTTGCGCGGGTTGTCGAACTGCGCCGGATCGTGGTTGGCCGCGACGTAGTTGAGCATCAGCCAGTCACCCGCCGCGATCGGCACGCCGCCGATCTCGACGTCCGAGGTGGTGGTGCGCATGAAGTGCTGCACCGGCGTGGTCCAGCGGATCGCCTCTTCGACGACGCCCGGCAGCAGGCTGCGATCGGCCTTGACCTTCGCGAACTGGTCCGGGTCCTGCGCCAGGGCGAGCATGGCCCCGGCGGTCGAGGCCGAGGTGGTGTCGTGGCCGGCCGCGGCGACGATGATGTAGTAGCCGGCAAGGTCGCGCGCCGAGAGCGGCTCCCCGTCGATGTTGGCGTTGGCGAGCACGCTGGCGACGTCGTTGGTGGGGTTCTTCCGGCGCTCTTCGGCGAGCGCGAAGAAGTAGGCCTCGAAATCGTTCACCGCGCCCATGACGATCTGCATGATCTGTTCGGGCGGCAGGTCGGCCATGCCCGACTTGTTGAGGTCCTCGTCCTGTCCGCCGAACATCTGCTGGGTGAGGAACAGCATGCGCGGCTCGTCCTCCTCGGGCACGCCGAGGATCTGCATGACGACGTGGAGCGGGTAGGGCGCCGAGACGAGCGGGCAGAAGTCCGCTTCCGGCCCCGCCGCGATCAGCCGGTCGACGGTGTGCGCGGCGAGCGTGCGGATGTCCTCCTCGATCTTGCGCAGGTTCTTGGGCATGAACCATTCCTGCGTCAGACGGCGCAGCTTGGGATGCGAGGGCGCATCGATCGAGACGAGCGAGTTGACGAGGTTGGGGCTGCCGCCGGTGACGGCGCGGGCAAAGGCCTCGCCGTCCTTGCCGGTGAACACGGTGGGGCGCGGGGCGTTGAGGAAGGTCTGGTTGTCCTTCGACACGCGCATCACGTCTTCGTGGCGGGTCAGCAGCCAGAACGGCTCGTGGAAGCCTTCCGCGCTTTCGATGCGCACCACCGGCGTTTCGGCCCGGATGCGGTCGAAGCGGTCGAGCAGCGGATTCCACTCGGCATAGGAGCGGGGATCGATCACGGCGATGGCGTCCTCGGGCGAGGCCACCGGGGCTGCGGCGGGCGCAGGGATCGTTGCCATGGTATCAGGCCTCCAGGGCGGCCGCGGCCTTGTATTCATCGCGCAACAGGCGCTTGAACAGCTTGCCGGTGGGCTCGCGGGGCAGTTCCTCGCGGAAGTCGATCTGGCGCGGCATCTTCACGCGCGACAGCTGCGGATTGAGCCATTCGGTCAGCTCGGCGGCGAGCGCGGGGCCTGCTTCGGCAAGGTTGGCCGGCTGGACGATCGCGACGACGCGTTCGCCCATGTCCGCGTCCGGCGCGCCGATCACCGCGACATCGGCCACCTTGGGGTGGGTGACGAGCAGGCTTTCGATCTCCTGCGGGTAGATGTTCACCCCGCCCGAGATGATCATGAAGCTCTTGCGGTCGGTAAGGAACAGGTAGCCCTCGTCGTCGACCCGGCCGATGTCGCCAAGGCTGGTCCAGCCGTGCTTGTTGGTGGCCTCGGCGGTCTTGGCGGGGTCGTTGTGGTATTCGAAGGTGCTGCCGCCCTCGAAGAAGACCTGGCCCTCCTGCCCGGCCGGCAGCTCGTCGCCGTTCTCGTCGCAGATGTGGACGACGCCGGTCAGCACGCGCCCAACCGAGCCCGGGCGCTGCAGCCATTCCTCGCTCGAGATGAAGGTGAAGCCGTTGCCCTCGGTGCCGGCATAGTATTCCTTGAGGATCGGGCCCCACCAGTCGATCATCGCGTGCTTGACCGGGATCGGGCACGGCGCGGCGGCGTGAATCGCGCACTTGAGCGACGACAGGTCGTACTTCGCGCGCACCTCCTCGGGCAGCTTGAGAAGGCGGACGAAGTGCGTCGGCACCCACTGGCTGTCGGTGACCCGGTACTGCTCGATCAGTTGCAGCGCATGTTCGGGGTCGAACTTGTCCATCACCACGACGGTGCCGCCGAGGCGGTGGACGCTCATCGACCAGCGCAGCGGAGCGGCATGGTAGAGCGGCGCCGGGCTGAGGTAGACCGAATCGGGGGTGAAGCCGAAGGCTTCGGCGGCCAGCATCATCAGCGCGGTGGGCGCGCCGATGGCCGGCTCCTCCGGCATCGGCACGCGCACGCCCTTGGGCTTGCCGGTGGTGCCCGAGGAATAGAGCATGTCGCCGCCGGCGCGCTCGTCGCCGATCGGGGTGGAGGGCATCTTCGCCAGCTCCGCCTCGAGATCGTGCGCGCCGACGCCGCCGAGGCGCAGCTGCGGGACCGATGGCGCGAGCGCTGCGACTTCGTCGAGCACCTTGTCGAGGTAGGTCGAGCTGACCAGCAGCTTTGCCCCGCTGTCCTGCGCGATATAGGCGATTTCGGGCGCGGCGAGGCGGCACGAGATGGCGACGAAGACCAGGCCGGCGCGCTGCGCCCCCCACACCAGCGAGAAGTATTCGGGCCGGTTCTCGAGGCTGAACGCCACGGTATCGCCGATCTGCAGCCCGCGCGCGCGCAGCAGCTGAGCGAAGCGGTTGCTGGCCTCGTCGAGCTCACGGTAGCTGACGGTGCGGCCGTCGGCCATGATGACGGCCGGCTTGTCCGGGTGGTTCCGGGCGTGCGCGCTCGGGTGGTGGTGCATGCATTCCTCTCTTCGCTGACGGCTTCGGGCCGTTCGCGCGAGACCTTAACTGCATGATTAAATCACGCAAAGGGATTCGTTGCCTCGACGGACCCGCTGCGCAAAAAAAGTTGCTGGCCCGCCAGCAAGCATCGGGAACGTCGGCCGCAGGCAAAGAAAAAGGCGGCACCAGGGCCGCCTTTTTCCGCATCCTCTCCCGAGGATGGCTATGTTCGACCGGGGCGGCTTATTCGGGTCCGCCGCGTCCTTCGGCCGGGTCGTTGTCTGCATAGAGGCCCGTGGCGCCCTGCATGTAGGGCAGCGGATTGACCGCTTCGCCCGCGACACGGACTTCGTAATGGAGGTGCGGGCCGGTCGAGCGGCCGGTCGAGCCGACGTAGCCGATAACGTCGCCCTTGCGGACGCGCTGGCCTTCGGCGACCGCGATGCGCGACATATGGCCGTAGCGGGTTTCGAGGCTGGCGCCGTGCTCGAGCTCAACGCACAGGCCGTAGCCGCCGAACCAGTCGGCCTTACCGACCACGCCGTCGGCCGAGGCGTAGATCGGCGTGCCGGTGGCGGCGGGAAGATCGATGCCCTTGTGCTGGCGCAGGCCGCCGAGCACCGGGTGGACGCGAAGGCCGAAGCCGCTCGACATGGCGCGCGCCGAATTGACGGGCATCAGCGAGGGGATCGAGACGGTGCCCGAGCGCGCCGGGGCGACGGTGCCGGAGACCGAACCGCCGTCGAGCGCCTGCCACGAGGCGAAGAGGTTGCGGAACTGCTGGTCGCCGTTGTCGGTGCTGACCGCGGCGCTGCGCGATGCGTCGGCGGTGCGGAGCGGCGAGGCGATGTCGGCCGAGGCGCTGTTGGCGAATGCGGGGACCGAGATCAGTGCTGCGATGGCGGCGAGTGCGCCGAGCGGCCTGCGGTAAAAGCTGGTGTTGTGCGACATTACGACCCGAACGACCTTCTTCTTTTCGACCCGCATCGATGCAAGCATCGGCGCAGACGCGCTGACCCCCAGTGCGTGCCGCATCGGTTCGCGAAAACCGGCGCGGAGAAATATTTGAGAAGGATCGGAACCCCCCGCCCAACTCGTGATTGGAGGGGTAACGGCAGTGGTCCGGATCAGGCAACCCCTGCCATCAATTCGTAAGATAGACCGGCCTTTCGCCGCGCCGAGTCGTTGAACGGTGGCTTAATGGCCCCGCGGAAGTGCCTCTCGACCAACGCTTTCCAAAGCTGCGGGGGCGATTCATCGCGTTCTTCGCATACCCGTTCGAAATGGCTTGTGCCGAAACGCACATGGCGGATTTCGTCGTCAAGGATTCGTTGCAGGATCCGCGCGGAGCGCAGGTCGCCGGCCGCTTCGAACCGCTCGATGGTTATCGGAGTGACGTCGAGCCCGCGCGCTTCGAGCACCATCGGCACCACCGCCAGGCGCGCCGCGACATCGTGTGCGGTCTCGCGCGCGGCGTCCCACAGCCCGTCGTGCGCGGGCATCGCGCCATAGGCCGAGCCGAGCGTGCGCAACCGCCGGGCGAGCAGCGCGAAATGCATTGCTTCGTCCGCCGCGACGCCGAGCCAGTCGCCAACGAACCCCGGCCCGCGCTCCGCGCCGAAACGTCCCGCCGCATCGAGCGCGAGGTCGATGGCGACGAATTCGATGTGGCACAGCGCATGGAGCAGCGCGATGCGCCCGCGTTCGGAGCCGCCGCGGCCGCGCTTGGGCATGGCGTTGGGCGGGAGCAACTGCGGCGCCTCCGGCCGGGCGGGCACGTCGGGCATGGCGACGTCGAACGCGAAGGCGAGTTCGCCCGCGTGCCAGCGCCGGGCGACCGCGCGCGCCGCCATCGCCTTGGCCTCGGGTTCGGCGGTCAGCATCGCGGCGCGAATGGCCTGCGCCACCGGCGGCCTGGCGGAATCGGGGACGCTCACCGCGGGTCAGAGCGCCCGGGCGGCGGCGAGCACTTCGTCGGCGTGGCCCTTGACCTTCACCTTGTTCCATACCTGCGCGATGCGGCCGTCGGCGCCGACGAGGTAGGTGGTGCGCTCCATGCCCATGTAGGTGCGGCCGTACATCGACTTCTCGGTCCAGATGCCGAGCGCGTCGGACAGGCCGCCGTCCTCCGCATCGCTGGCGAGCGGCGCGACGAGCGCGTGCTTTTCGGCGAACTTCTGGTGCTTCCTGGGCGGATCCTTGCTGACGCCCAGCAGCGCGGTGCCGGCCGCGGCGAACTGGTCGGCCAGCGCCGAGAAATCCTTGTTCTCGGTGGTGCAGCCCGGGGTGTCGTCCTTGGGGTAGAAGAACAGCACCAGCTTGCGCCCGGCGAAGTCGGACGGCTTGACCGTGCCGCCATCGGGCGTGGCCAGGGCAATGTCGGGAAGGGCGTCGCCGACGCCGATGCGCTCGCTCATGTTCGGATCTCCAGCCTTTCGCCGAAAACGGCGCTCCATGCCTGCGCCACGCGCTGCCGCATGGCGGCGACGGCGTCAAGCAAGTCGCCCCACCGGGCAAGCCCGCAGGCGCGCGCGACGATCGCGCGGCTGGCGGGCGGCGGATATTCGCCGTCGGGCGCGACCAGGCGGACCACCACCAGCAGCCGCGCCATCAGGTCGTGCGCTTCGCGCAGGCCCTGTGGCAACAACCCTGCATCCTCGAGCGCGGAAACGGCGTCGCCAAGGCCGGGTTCGATCGCCACATGGTCCCGCAGCTGGAGGAAGTGGACCATGAACTCGATGTCGACGAGCCCGCCGCGCAGCAGCTTGACGTCGAGCGGCCCCCGGGCGGGCTTGTGCTTCGCCATCTCGCCGCGCATCGCCAGCACGTCGCCGCGCAGCTTTTCCGCATCGCGCGGATGGTTGAGCACGCAGGCGACGATGCCGTCGAGCGCCGCGCGGTCGGCGGCGCTGCCGAACAGAGCGCGGGCGCGGCACAGCGCCATGTGCTCCCAGGTCCACGCCTCCTCGCGCTGGTAGCGCGCGAAGCTGTCGAGGCTGACCGCGATCGGGCCTTGTGCGCCCGAGGGGCGCAGCCGGGTATCGACCTCATAGAGCGCGCCCGCCGCAGTCGGCACCGACAGCGCGGCGATGACCCGCTGGGCGAGGCGGTTGTAGTAGAGCGTGCCCCCCAGCGGACGGCGGCCGTCGCTCTCGGCCATGTGATCGCCGCTGAACAGGAACACGAGGTCGAGGTCCGAGGCGTGGGTCAGCGCGGCGCCGCCGAGCCGCCCGAGCCCCAGGACGACCAGCCGGCTGTCGGGCACCGCGCCATGGACCGTCTCGAACTCGGCGCAGGCGGCGTCCCCGAGGACGAGGATCGCGGCCTCCGCAACGCGCGACAGGGCGGCGGCGATCTCCAGCGGATCGCGCCCCGCTTCGATCAGCTGGACGCCGAGCGCGAAGCGCAGTTCGCCGACCTTGCGGCGCACCGCATCGAGCAGGCGCTGGTAATCGTCGCCGGCTTCGTTGCGGCGCAAGTCCGCGGCGATCTCGGCGACGGTGCCGGGCAGGTCGAAGGCCGAGCGGTCGATCAGCGTATCGAGCAGGTCGGCGCGGCGGGCGAGCTCGTCGGCGAGCGTGGGCGCATGGGCGAGCACGCGCATGACCACGGCGAGCAGGCCCGGGCGCGCCTCAAGCAGGCGGAAGACGTTGATCGCCGAAGGAAGCGCGCCGATCAGCTGCTCCCAGCGCAGCAGCGCGCGATCGGGATCGGGCGCTTCGGACAACGCGCGCAGCAGTTGCGGGCGCAGGCGGGCGAAGGCGGCGCGCGCCTCGTCGCTGCGCAGCGCGCGGAACTGTCCGTTCTCCCAGGCTTCGATGCGCGCGGCGAGCTGCTCGCATTCGTCGAAGCCGCAGTCCGCCAGTTCGCGCACCAGCGGCTTCTCCGCGACCTGGACCGCGCCGGCGGGCGCATAAGTCGCGATCAGCGCGTCAAAGCGGGCGCCGACCGCCTCGGAGATCGTGGCGAGCTCGGCCACGAGCGCCGCGCCATCGGCAAGCCCGTCGAGCCTCGCGACGTTGTCGAGCGCGGCGCGATCGGCGGGGAGCGAGTGGGTCTGCTGGTCGGCGACCATCTGCAGGCGATGCTCGATCGTGCGCAGGCGGTCGTAGCTCGCGCCCAGCACGTCGGCATCCTCGCGCGCGATGATCCCGGCCGCCGCGAGCGCGTCGAGGCTGGCGCGCGTGCCGCGCAGGCGCAGCGCCGGGTTGCGGCCGCCGTGGATCAGCTGGTGGGTCTGGGCGAAGAATTCGACCTCGCGGATCCCGCCGCGCCCGCGCTTGAGGTCGTAGCCGGGGCCGAGCGCCTGGCCGCCGATGTAGTGGTCGCGGATGCGGGTGGTCAGGCGGCCGATCTCGTCGATCGCGCCGAAATCGAGGCTGCGGCGCCAGACGAAGGGGCGGATGGTGTCGAGGAAGGCCTGCCCGCGCACCATGTCGCCCGCGGCGGCGCGGGCGCGGATAAAAGCGGCGCGCTCCCAGGCGAGCGCGCTCGATTCGTAGTGGGTGATCGCGCCTTCGAAGGGAATCGCCAGCGGGCTGACCTCGGACGCAGGGCGCAGCCGCAGGTCGACGCGGAAGACGTAGCCCTCGTCGGTGACCTGGCCGAGCAGCTCGACCACCGCGCGCGCCACCCGCTGCGCCGCCTCGCCCGGATCGTCGCGCTCGCGCCGGGGCAGCACGTCGGGATCGTAGAGCAGGATGGGGTCGATGTCCGAGGAGTAGTTCAACTCGCCCGCGCCATGCTTGCCGAGCGCGATGGCGGAAAACCCCTGCGGCACGGCATCGGGCGCGCGCCGAAGGATGGCGGCGGCAATGGCGGCGTCGAGCGCTCGGTCGGCGAAGGCGGAGAGCGCCCCGGTGACCGCGGGCAACGGCATGGCGCCGGCGAGGTCGGCAATGCCGATCGCCGTCGCCAGCGCGAGCCGCTCGCGGCGCAGCGCCACCGCGACATCGGCGGCGCCGTCGCCCGCAGCAGCGACCCAGGCCATGGCTTCGTCGAGACGGCCTTGCGCGAGCAGCGCTTCCAGTTCGCCCTGCCGGTCGAGCGCGCGAGCGAGGAAGGGCGAGCAGGTGCGGGCGCGGGTCAGCGCATTCTGCCAGTCGGTCATGTCCCGGCGATGCCCGGTCGGAGCAGCCGAGGCAAGCATTGCGCGCGCCGGCCGGGGCGGTGTTGCGTCGCCCGCCACGCTCTGCCAACGTCATGGCAGGACCGCAGGGACGCCCCGGCAATGCTGCGGTGGGCTGTGAACATGAAGGGAAATTCAATGCCTTACCGTGTCGATCGCGCCTTTCGCGCCGCGCTGGTCGCGGGCGCTGCCTGCGCCACGCTGATTTCATCGGCAACCTTCGCCGCCGCGCCGGTGCCGCCGGTCGACGTGCCGGCGCTGCGCGCGACCATCAAGACGCTGGCCTCCGACGAGTTCGAAGGGCGCGCCCCTTCGACCGCCGCCGAGCCGAAGGTGCTCGACGCGATCATCGCGCGGTTCAAGGCCGCGGGCCTTCAGCCCGGCAACAAGGGATCGTGGCTCCAGGACGTGCCGACCGTGGAGATGACCGCAAGCCAGTTCTCGCCGATGGTGATCAAGGCCAAGGGCCTGGCGCCGATGAGCTTCGCGATCGGCAAGGACTTCGTGGCGGGGTCGTACCGCTTCGTGCCGCAGACCAGGATCGCCGACAGCGAGCTGGTGTTCGTCGGCTACGGCATCAACGCCCCCGAGCTCGGCTGGAACGACTATGCCGGGCTCGACATGAAGGGGAAGACCGCGGTCATCCTCGTCAACGACCCGGACTACGAGATGCAGGGCGAGGACGGGCCGTTCAAGGGCCGCCGGATGACCTACTACGGGCGCTGGACCTACAAGTTCGAGGAGGCCGCGCGCCAGGGGGCGACGGCGGCGATCGTCATCCACGATACCTATCCCGCCGCCTATGGCTGGAACGTGGTCCAGTCGAGCTGGACCGGCGCGCAATACTTCGTCCAGTCGGCCAATGACGGCATGGACCAGACGGTCGCCAACGCCTGGGTGCAGAAGAGCGTGGCCGAGGCGGTCTTCAAGGCCGCCGGTCAGGACCTCGCCGGCCTGACCGCCGCGGCGAAGCAGAAGGGGTTCAAGGCGGTGCCGCTCGGCCTGACCATGGACCTCTCTTTCGACAACGCGATCCGCAAGGCGATGTCGCACAACGTGGTCGGCCTGATGCCGGGCAAGACGCGCCCGGACGAATACGTGCTCTACAGCGCGCACTGGGATCACCTCGGCCGCTGCGAGGCGGACAAGTCCGGCGACGACATCTGCAACGGCGCGGTCGACAACGCGACCGGGGTGGGTGCGCTCGCCGCGCTGGCGGACATGAACCACCGCGCCGGCCCTGCCGCGCGCAGCCAGGTGTTCCTTGCCGTCACGCTCGAGGAATCGGGGACGCTGGGATCGGAATACTATGCCGCGAACCCGGTGTTCCCGCTCGCCAGGACCGTTGGCGGGGTCAACATGGACGGCCTTTCGCCGACGGGGCGCGCGCGCGACGTGACCGTCACCGGTGGCGACAAGTCCGAGCTGACCACGCTGCTGCGCAAGGTCGAAAAGGACATGAACCTGTCCGAGACGCCCGAAAGCCATCCCGAGCGCGGGTACTACTACCGGTCGGATCACTTCAGCTTCGCCAAGCTGGGCGTGCCGATGTTCGACGTCGGCCTTGGCGAAGACCTCGAGAAGGGCGGCCGCGCGGCCGGCGAGGCGGCCTCGGAGGACTACACCGTCAACCGCTACCACCAGCCCAGCGACGAATACTCGGACAGCTGGGACATGTCGGGCATGGCGCAGGAAGTCGAACTGTTCTACCGGCTCGGCCGCGGGCTTGCCGACGGCAGCGACTGGCCGAACTGGCACCCCGGAGACGAATTCCGCGCGATCCGCGACAAGAGCTTGGGCGAAGCGGGCAAGAAGTAGGGACAAGACGCATGAGCGAGGCGGCGCCGGTGGTCTTTTCGGGGAGAATGCCCCCCGAATGGCATCCCCAGGACTGGCTGTGGATCGGTTTCCCCCACATCGCCGACGAGTGGTCGGGGGTGATCGATCGTGCGCAGGAACAGATCGCCGCCTTCGCCAGCGCCGTTGCCGACAGCGGCCAGCAGGTGCGCCTGCTGGTGCGCGACGCCGCCAACGAGATGCGGGCGCGGTCGCTGGTGTCGGCGGCGGTCACTTTGGAACGGCGCGTCTATGGCGACGTGTGGGTGCGCGATACCGGTCCACTGGTGGTGCGCGATGCATCGGGCGCGCGCGCGGCGCGGCTGTTCGGCTTCAACGGCTGGGGGGGGAAATACCTGATGCCCGGCGACCAGGAGATCGGCGCGACGCTGGCCGCCGATGCGGGCCTTGCCGCCGACCGGTGCGACTGGATCCTCGAAGGGGGTGCGCTGGACGGCGATGGCACCGGTCTTGTCGCCACGACCGAGCAGTGCCTGCTCAACCCCAACCGCAACCCGCACCTGACGCGCGGCGAGATCGAGGCGCGGCTCGAGCGCGACCTCGGCTACGACCGGGTGTTGTGGCTGGGCGACGGGCTGATCAACGACCATACCGACGGCCACGTCGACAATCTCGCCCGGTTCGTTGCGCCCAACCGCCTGGCGGTGCCGCGCGCCACCGGACCGGACGATCCCAACGCCACGATTTACGCCGATACCGCTGCCCGGGCGCGCGACGCGGGGGTCGAGGTCGTCGATGTCCCGTCACCCGGGCGGGTCGAATGGGGCGGTACGGTGCAGCCGGCGAGCTACATGAACTTCGTTATCGCCAGCAACGTGGTGATCGTGCCGATCTTCGGCACGGCGCACGACGATGATGGCGTGGCCGCGATTGCCGAGCTGTTTCCGACCCGCGCCACGATCGGGCTGATGGCCGATGCGGTGCTGGCGGGCGGGGGCGGATTCCACTGTTCCAGCCAGCAGATGCCGGCAGCCTGACGGTCAGCCGACCCAGTCGGCGACCTCGCGCGCCACTTCGTTGGCTGCCCGGTTGAGCGCCGGGGCGATGTCCTGAGCATCGGGGTCGATCCCCGGCACGCGATTTTCGAAGCGCTTGGTCGCGATCGTCCCGTCGGGATTTTCGCGCGAGGCCTCGAAGCCGACGACCACGGCGCGGGTCGCGGCGTCGTAGCCCATGTCGAGGAGCCGGCCCGACACGCGCGTCCCCAGAACCCCGTTATCGCGTTCGCTCACCAGGCGGTTGCCCCGTGCGCGCAGCGTTTCGGCGAGCAGGTGCTGGAACTGGCGCGATGGGCGTTCGACCCACATCGTCTTCTTGAGATAGGCGATCCGGGTCGCATCGATCTGGACCGGCACGCGCAGCACCGCGACCTTCGCCGCCGCGGTCGGCTCGACCACGATCAGGGCGTCGTTCGGCTTGCCGCTGGCGGTCGCGCCGACCGCCGGCGCCGCTTCGGCATCGAGACTGAGCAGGCTCGTCGGGGGCTTCGCCCCGATCGACACGCAGCCAGCCAGCGAGAGCGGCAGCAGCAGGGAGCACAGCAGGGTCTTGTTCATCGTGGGGCCTCCCGGCTCAGGGCTTGTAGTCCGGCAGCTTGGGGCTGCCGACGATGCTCGATACGCCGCGATCATTGATGCGGTCTGTCACTTCGCGCAAGGAGCGCGTCGTCGCCTGAAGTTCGCGGATCGCCGCTTCGGCGGCGGGCAGCGTGCGCGCGTTGAGCTGCTGCACCCCGGGCCGCGCGTCGTCGGCGGTCGCCTTGAGCGCATCGGCGGCGCCCTGCACCGACTTTAGCGTGGTGCGCAGCTGTTTGGCGATGCCGTTGCCTTCGTCGTTCAGCATGGAATCGGCGCTGCCGGCGACCTTCTCGAAGGCGGCGAGCGTATAGTTCGCCTGGCGCAGCGTCGCCTGCAGTTCGGCCAGCGTGCGCTTCACGTCGGGCGAGGCATCGGCAAGGTTGCCGGTCAGCTTGTCGGTATGGGCGAGGATGTTCTCGATCGACTTCTGGTTCTTGTCCGACAGCACCATCGTCAGCCGTTCGGTCAGCGTCGCCAGCCGTTCGAGCAGCAGTGGCGCGTTCGACAGGATCTCGCCGAGCCCGCTGCGCTTGGTCGGGATCACCGGCGCGCCCTCGGGGCCCGGCTCGACGATCGGCGGGGCGCCCTTCATAGCTCCCTGGAGCTGGATCGTGGTGACGCCGGTGAAGCTGCCCTGCAGGCTCGCGGTCGTGCCCTGGAGGATCGGCACCTTGCTGTCGACGCGAATGCGCACGCGGACGAGGCCGGGATCGCGCTCCCACAGCTCGATATCCTTGACCTGGCCCGAGGGGACGCCCGAAAACGACACTTCGGAGCCCTTGGCGAGGCCGTCGACCGACTGCTTGAAGAAGATGTCGTATTCGTTCTGCGCGCCCTGGTTGAGCCGCGCGATCCAGATGGTGAGCGCGGCCATGCCCGCCAGCAGCAGCAGCGTGACGGCTCCGACCCAGATGTTGTTCGAGCGCGTTTCCATGGCTAGCCCTTCTGCTGCTCTGACGCGGCGCCGTTGCGCTGCTTGGCCGATTGCGCGGCGCGCCCGCGCGGGCCGTTGAAGTATTCCTGGATCCAGGGGTGATCGAGCGCGAGCAGTTCGGGGATCGTCCCGCAGGCGATCACCTTGCGGTCGGCCAGCACCGCGACGCGGTCGCAGATCTCGTAGAGCGTGTCGAGATCGTGGGTGATCAGGAACACGGTAAGGTTCAGCGTCTGCTGCAGCCCCAGGATCAGCTGGTCGAACGCCGCCGCCCCGATCGGGTCGAGGCCCGCGGTCGGCTCGTCGAGGAACAGCAGTTCGGGATCGAGCGCGAGCGCGCGCGCGAGCCCGGCGCGCTTCTTCATGCCGCCCGACAGTTCGCTCGGATACTTGCGCGTGGCATTGGCGGGCAGGCCTGACAGCAGCACCTTGTAGCGCGCGATCTCGTGCCGCAGCTCGTCCTCGATCTCGGGATAGAACTCGCGCAGGGGAACTTCGACGTTTTCGGCCACGGTCAGCGTCGAGAACAGCGCGCCGCCCTGGAACAGCACGCCCCAGCGGCTGCGGATGTCGATGTCCTCGTCGTCGCGCGCGTCGGTGATCGAGCTGCCCAGCACCTCGATCTCGCCCTCGGCCGGCACCTGCAGGCCGATGATCGAGCGCATCAGCACCGACTTGCCGGTGCCCGAGCCGCCGACCACGCCGATGATCTCACCCTTGCGCACCTCTAGGTCGAGCCCTTCGTGGACGACGTGGTCGCCGAACACGTTCTTCAGGCCGCGCACGCGGATCGGGATGTCCGGGCACTCCCTCATCCCCAGCCGATCTCGGTGAAGAACACCGCGAAGAAGGCGTCGAGCACGATCACCATGAAGATCGCCATGACCACGGCCGCGGTGGTGCGGGTGCCGACTTCCTCGGCATTGTTGCGTACCTGCAAGCCCTGGTAGCAGCCCGAGACCGCAACGATCAGGCCGAACACCGGGCCCTTGACCAGCCCGACCCAGACATCGTGCAGCGGCACCACTTCCTGGATGCGGGCGAGGAAGGTGAAGAACGGAATGCCGAGCGTGAGCGAGGACAGGAAAGCGCCGCCGACGATGCCGAGGAAGGCGGAATAGATGCCGAGCAGCGGCATCATGATCATCGTCGCGAGAATGCGCGGGATCACCAGCGCCTCCATCGGCGAAACGCCGATCGTGCGCATGGCGTCGACTTCCTCGGTCAGCTTCATCGTGCCGAGCTGCGCGGCGAAGGCCGAGCCCGAGCGGCCGGCGACCATGATCGCGGTCATCAGGATGCCGAGCTCGCGCAAGGTCAGGCGGCCGACGAGGTTGACGGTGTAGATCTCCGCGCCGAACTGGCGCAGCTGCACCGCGCCCTGTTGCGCGATGACGATGCCGACGAGGAAGCTCATCAGCGCGATGATGCCGAGCGCGTTGACGCCGACCAGCTCCATCTGGTGGACCAGCGCCTTGGTGCGGAAGGTAGAGGGGCGGCGCAGCAGCGCCCAGCAGGCCTGGACGTAGAGACCGAGGAAGCCGAGCACCTGCAGCGTCCCACGGCCGAGGCCGATGATCGTCTCCCCCACCCGCGCGGGCACGCGGCTGAACAGCGGCAGCCGCTCGCCGGCGACCGGCTCGCGGTTGTCGTCGGCCTGGCTGACCGCGGCGATCAGGCGTTCGGCTTCGGGCTTGCAGTTGACGATCCGCGCGCCGGTGCGCTGCGCGACGCGCCAGGCGACCCAGGCGCCGACGGTGTCGATCCGGGTGACGCCGGTCATGTCGATCCGCGCTAGCGGGGCCGGGACATCGCGGATGCGTGCGTCGATCGGCCCGAGCGAGGCCACGGTCATCGGGCCGGAGAACGCCAGCGTGGCGCCACCGCCATCGCCGGACGCAGCTTCGTCCGACGCGATCGTGAAGTCGGTCAGCGCCCGCATCGTATCCGCTTCATGCGGGAAAAGTTGCAAGGCGACAAGTGCAGCACGTGCGACGTAACGCCGAAGCATGGCCTCGTATCCCGCCTTGTGCTTGCAGCGTGGGCGTCGGGGTGGCAGAGCGCCGCGCATGAGCGACCAGACCCCCGCGATCAACGCCGCCGCCGAACTGGCCAAGACCTTCGAGCCGGCCGGCATCGAGGCCAGGTGGTACGCGCACTGGGAAGACAACGGCCTGTTCCGCCCCGAACGCCCGGACGCCGCGCCGTTCACGATCGTCAATCCGCCGCCGAACGTCACCGGCTCGCTGCATATCGGCCATGCGCTCGACAACACGTTGCAGGACGTGGTGATCCGCTACGAGCGCCTGCGCGGCAAGGACGCGCTGTGGGTGGTCGGCACCGACCATGCCGGCATCGCCACGCAGATGGTGGTCGAGCGCCAGCTGGAGGCGCGCCAGGACAAGCGCACCAACTATTCGCGCGAGGCCTTCGTCGACAAGGTGTGGGAGTGGAAGGCCGAGAGCGGCGGCACCATCACCCGCCAGCTGCGGCGGCTGGGCTGTTCGATGGACTGGTCGCGCGAGCAGTTCACGATGGACCCGCATTTCACCCGCGCGGTGGTCAAGGTCTTCGTCGACCTCTACAACAAGGGGCTGATCTACCGCGACAAGCGGCTGGTCAACTGGGACCCCAAGCTCAAGACCGCGATCTCCGACCTCGAGGTCGAAACGCACGAGATCAAGGGCGGGTTCTGGCACTTCAAGTACCCTCTCGCCGATGGCGTCATCCGCGACGACGGGCTCGACTACATCGAGGTCGCGACCACGCGGCCCGAGACGATGCTGGCCGACATGGCCGTGGCCGTCCACCCCGAGGACGCGCGCTACAAGTCGGTGATCGGCAAGGAAATCCTGCAGCCGCTGACCGGCCGCCGGTTCAAGGTCGTGGCCGACGAGCATGCCGATCCCGAGCTCGGGTCGGGCGCAGTGAAGATCACGCCGGGGCATGATTTCAACGACTTCGAAGTGGGCAAGCGCGCCGGGATCAAGGCTGCCGACATGCTCAACATGTTCGATGCCGAAGCCAAGGTGGTGCAGACCGCCGACGGCCTGGTGCCCGAAAAGTACCTCGGGATGGACCGGTTCGATGCGCGCGAGGCCATCGTTGCCGACATGAAGGCGGCGGGCTTCCTGATCCCGCACGTGGTCAAGGACAAGGACGGCAACGAGACCCTGCTCGACGCCGAACCGCGCACGATCCAGACCCCGTTCGGGGACCGCGGCGGCGTGGTGATCGAGCCCTGGCTGACCGACCAGTGGTACGTCGATGCGGAGACGCTGGCCAAGGCCCCGATCGAGGCGGTGCGCACTGGCAAGATCGAGATCGTGCCCAAGACCTGGGAGAAGACCTTCTTCAACTGGATGGAAAACATCCAGCCCTGGTGCGTCAGCCGCCAGCTGTGGTGGGGCCACCGGATCCCGGCGTGGTATGGTCCTCACAAGAAAGGAAACGATCTAAGCGTTGATTTGTCCGACCTCTCTAAAAATAAGGTCTTTGTGTGTGTCGATGAGGCTCATCTAGAAGCTGATTGCGAGGCCTATTACGGCAGTCAGAAAAAAATATTTATCGCGTCAGATCGTAATGAATGGCTTCACCGCAACATTGAACACATAAATCGCGCAGACAAAGGTGATTTGAGTTTAGACGACGAGATCGTCTTGCTGCGTGATGTTGACGTCCTCGACACGTGGTTCTCCTCCGCGCTGTGGCCTTTTGCCACGCTCGGCTGGCCGGATCAGGACGCGCCGCTGCTCAAGAAGCACTATCCCAACGACCTGCTGGTGTCGGGCTTCGACATCCTGTTCTTCTGGGATGCGCGCATGGCGATGCAGGGCATCGAGTTCATGGGGCAGGTGCCGTGGAAGAAGCTCTATCTCCACGGCCTCGTCCGCGCGGCCGATGGGCAGAAGATGTCCAAGTCCAAGGGCAACGTGGTCGATCCGCTGGGCCTGATCGACAAGTACGGGGCCGATGCCCTGCGCTTCTTCATGTGCGCCATGGAAAGCCAGGGCCGCGACGTGAAGATGGACGAAAAGCGGGTCGAGGGTTACCGCAACTTCGCCACCAAGCTGTGGAACGCGGCGCGCTTCTGCCAGAGCAACGGCATCGTCGGCAGCACGTCGGCGGCCGCTCCGCCGGCGACCAGCGCGGTCAACAAGTGGATCGTGGGCGAAGTGGGCGAAACCGTCCGCGCACTTGACCAGGCGATGGCCGACCTGCGCTTCGACGCGGCGGCCAATGCGATTTACCAGTTCACCTGGAACACCTTCTGCGATTGGTACATCGAACTGATCAAGGGCAGCTTCGATGACGAAACGCGCGCCGTTGCCGGCTGGGTGCTCGATCAGATCCTGGTCATGCTGCATCCGTTCATGCCTTTCGTCACCGAAGAATTGTGGCACGCGCTTGGCGATCGGTCGGTCGATCTGATCGTGGCGCAATGGCCTGCGGCTGATGTCCCGGCGGACGCGGATGCCAAGCGCGAAGTCGAGTGGCTGATCGCGCTGGTGTCCAACCTGCGCACGGCCAAGAACGAACTCGGCATCGCGCCGGGTGCCCGGCTCGATGCCTACCTGCCCGAACCTTCGGCCCAGACGCGCGCGACGATCGACGCCAATCCGGCCGCGATCGAACGACTGGCGCGGCTCAACGCGATCCGTTTCGAAGCGGCGCCTGCAGGCGCCGCGATGCAGATCGGCGCGGGTGACGCCAACATCATCGTGCCGCTCGAAGGCGTGATCGACATTGCGGCGGAAAAGGCGCGTCTGGAAAAGGCGCTGGCCGTGTCGCAGAAGGAAGCCAAGGCGCTGGAAGGGCGTTTGTCCAACCCCTCGTTCGTCGAGCGCGCCAAGCCCGAAGCGGTCGAGAAGGCGCGCGCCGACCATGCCATGCACGCGGCCGAAGCCGAGCGGCTGGCCGCCGCGCTCAAGCGGTTGGGGTGATCAGGACATGGCCCACCATCCTCCCCTGCAGGGGAGGTGGCGGCGCGCAGCGTCGACTGAGGGGTAGCGTGCGCGCGATACCCCTCCACCGCCTGCGGCGGTCCCCCTCCCCTTGCAGGGGAGGATTGCCTTGCTGACGCTCGCCACCGTCACGCCGGGCGAGGCGGAGATCTTCGCTTCGCTGCAGGGGGAGGGGCCGTCGTTGGGTCGGCCCTCCACCTTCGTGCGCCTGTCGCGCTGCAACCTCGCCTGTCGTTGGTGCGACACGGCGTACACGTGGCGCTTTACCGGCGACAATCGGCCGCACCGCGACGACCTGGCGTTCGAACGCAGCGCGAACCAGCTGGTGCTGGACGAGGGCGAGGTGGCGTCGCGGATCGTGGCATTGTTGCCCGACCGGCTGGTCATCACCGGGGGCGAGCCGCTGCTGCAAGGAGCGGCGCTGGCGCGGATGGTCGCGGCGGTCCGGCAAGCGCGGCCAGACTTCCACGTCGAGATCGAAACCAACGGTTCGGTCGCGCCGCATGCGGCGCTCGACGCGCTGGTCGACCAGTACAACGTCAGCCCCAAGCTTGCGCATTCGGGCAATCCGGCCGAGCTGGCGCTGATCCCGGAGCGGCTGGCGGCGTGGGCGGCAGAGCCGCGCGCCTATTTCAAGTTCGTGGTGGCGACGCCTGCCGATGTGGAGGAAGCGGCCGCACTGCAGGAGGCTTACGCCATTCCCGGCGAGCGCTTGTTCGTAATGCCCGAGGGCACCGACAGCGCAACCTTGCGCGAACGGTCGAAATGGCTGTCGGATGCGGCGCTCGACGCCGGGTGGCGGTTTACCGACCGGCTGCATATCCACCTGTACGGGGATACGCGCGGGACTTGAGGATGTGGGGCCGGAAGCGACCCCAGCTTTCGCCGGGGTGGCGCTTGATCGCCCGCGATCAGAACGGAATATCGTCGTCGAGATCGTCGCCGAAGCCGCCCGAAGAGCCGCCGCCCTGGTTCCAGCTGCTGCCGCCCGACGAGGCGCCGCCGCGCGAACCGCCCGACGAACCGCCATCGTTCCAGCCGCCGCCCGACGAGCGGCCGCCACCGCCCATGCCGCCGCCCGAGCCGCCCTGCGGGCCGTCGAGCATGGTCAGCACGCCGCCCATGCCGCCGACCGAGATCTCGGTGGTGTAGCGGTCGTTGCCCGACTGGTCCTGCCACTTGCGGGTGCGCAGCTGGCCCTCGATGTAGACCTTGCTGCCTTTCTTGAGGAAGCGTTCGACCACGCCGACGAGGCCTTCGGAATTGATCACGACGCTATGCCACTCGGTGCGCTCCTTGCGCTCGCCGGTGGCGCGGTCCTTCCAGCTTTCGCTGGTGGCGATGCGCAGGTTGGCGATGCGGCCGCCGTTCTGGAAGCTCTTCACTTCCGGATCGGCGCCGAGGTTGCCGATCAGAATGACCTTGTTGACGCTGCCTGCCATCGAATCGTGTCCTTGGAATGTCGAGCCAACGAGGTAAGCAGCGTCGACATCGACCTCAAGGAGCGCAAGGGACTTATCCCAAGCCCAAGGCCACCGCGGTCCAGTAGGTCGCGCCGGCGAAGAGGTAGGCGAGGCCGAAAAGGTAGGCGAGCATGAAGCCCGGCCATTTCCAGCCGTTGGTTTCGCGCCGGGTGACCGCGATGGTCGACATGCACTGCGGCGCGAAGACGAACCAGGCGAGGAAGGCGAGCGCGGTGGCGAGGCTCCAGCGCGCCTTGAGCTGGTCGCCGAGCTGGCGGCCCTGCTGGTCCTCGTCCGCGGCGCCGACGGCGTAGGTGGTGGCGAGCGAACTGACCGCGACTTCGCGCGCGGCCATGGCCGGGATCAGCGCCAGCGCGATGTCGCGGTTGAAGCCGATCGGTTCGACCACCACGGCAAGGCCGTTAGCGATGTGCCCGGCGATCGAGGCGTTGACCTGGTCCTGCCCTGGCTCGGCGCGGGGGAAGTTGAGCAGGACCCACAAGGCCACGGTGACCGTGAAGATCATCGTGCCGGCGCGGCGCAGGAACACCCAGGCGCGCTGGAACAGGCCGAGCGCGAGATCCTTGACCGTGGGCAGCTGATACTTGGGCAGCTCCATGATGAAGCCTGACGCCGCACCCCTGGTCACCGAGCGGCGCAGCACCAGCGCCACGACCATCGCGCCGATGATCCCGGCGACATAGAGCGTGAACAGCACGAGACCCTGCAGGCCGACGGGCCCGACCATCCGGTTGGGAATGAATGCGGCGATGATCACCGCATAGACCGGCAGCCGCGCCGAGCAGGTCATCAGCGGGGCGATCAGGATCGTGGTCAACCGGTCCTTGGGATCGGTGATCGAACGCGTCGACATGATGCCGGGCACCGCGCAGGCGAAGCTCGACAGCAGCGGGATGAAGCTGCGCCCCGACAGGCCCACGCCCGCCATCAGCCGGTCCATCAGGAAGGCGGCGCGGGCCATGTAGCCGGTCGCCTCCATCGTCAGGATGAAAAAGAACAGGATCAGGATCTGCGGCAGGAACACGATGACCGCGCCGACCCCGGCGATGACGCCGTCGGTCAGCAGGTCGCGGGCAAGGCTCGGCGGAATTTCCGCGCGGACCCAGTCGCCGATGGCGGAGAAGCCCGCATCGATCGCGTCGGCGAACGGCGTCGCCCAGCTGAACACCGCCTGGAACACCACGAACAGCAGCGCGAACAGGATCGGCGGTCCGGCCCAGGGGTGGAGCAGCACCCTGTCCATCCGCGCGTGGATGCGGTGCTTGCGCGTTTCCGAGAGGATGGCGCCCTGCGCCATCTCGTGCGCCAGCATGCGCCGTTCGGGCAGGGTGACGTGGGGGCGGGCCAGCGGCTGCTCCACGACCGCATCGCGCGCAGCGGCGACGGCGGCTGCAAGATCGTCGAGCCCGCGGCGGCGCACGGCGACCGTGGGAATGACCGGCACGCCGAGCGCCGCCGAAAGCGCGGCAGGATCGAGCACGAGGCCATCGCGCTCGGCAAGGTCAACCATGTTGAGCGCGACCACTGTCGGCCGCCCCAGCTCGAGCACTTCCTGCGCGAAGACGAGGTGCTGTTCGAGGTTGGAGCTGTCGAGCACGATGACCAGCACGTCGGGGCGGGCCTGCCCTTCCTGCTCGCCCATGACCACGCGGCGGGTGACTTCCTCGTCGGGGCTGGTGGTGGCGTGGAGGCCGTAGGAGCCGGGCAGGTCGACCAGTTCGACCGGCTCGCCATTGGGCAGCAGCATCCGCCCGGCCTTGCGCTCGACAGTCACGCCCGGGTAATTCGCGATCTTCTGCCGCGCTCCGGTCAGCGCGTTGAACAGCGCGCTCTTGCCCGCATTCGGATTGCCGACCAGCGCGGCGACGCAGGGGCGGCGGCTCATCGTTCAGGCCGCCTGCGGCGCATGGGTCGTCTCGACCGTCATCGCGCGCGCGTGGGCGCGGCGCAGCGCCACGGTCATCCGCCCGATCTCGATCGCCAGCGGGTCACGGCCGAGGAACACGCCGCGATAGGCGAGCGTGACCTGCGCGCCTTCGTCGAGGCCGAGCGCGCGCAGGCGCTGCGCTTCTTCTGGAACGAGCAGGGTCCAGTCGACCGCGGCGATGCGGGCGCTGCTGCCAAGGGGAAGCTGGTCGAGAGTCACGCGTGTGGCGCTGCCACAGCCCCGCAACAATTGCAAGTCATTCGCAATAGTTGATTGAGCCCGGATCGGGACGATTGCGCCGGTCAGGTCGCGGGATAGCGCAGCCGCCCCAGCAGCCGGGTCAGGCTGAAGCTCTCGTCGCGCGGGCGCATCACGCGGGCCTTGGCCTTTTCGAACTTCATCACGTCCTCGATCCGGCGGGCGAGGAAGGCGCGGGTCTCGTCGTGGTCCTCGCTCCTGTCCTGGGCGAAGAACGTCAGCGTCGCGGCATAGATCGCGCCCAGTGTCGCGCGCTTGGTATAGTGGTTGTAGTCGGTAGCGGTGTCGCCGGCGAGGCGCCACATCCGATCGGCGCTTTCCCAGCCGAGCCGCGCAGCGGCCGCGGCGTTCCAGGGCTTGGCCATCTCGATCAGCGCGAGGCGCAGCGCCTCCTCGCGCCCGACCAGCGCATCGAGGCGGAACTGGACGAGGCTGCGGATGCGCTCGCGGATCGGCAGGTTGCCGATGCGTTCGTTCGGCAGTTCGCGGGCCATGTCGCGGTCGATCGCGTGGATCCACGCGGCGATCATGGTCATCGCCTTGCCCTCGAAGGCGAATCGCGCCGCCGCCGGGTCGATGCCGGCCATCTCTGCGGCGGCTTCGACCGCAGCGTCGCTCCAGCCGTCGAACATCGCCGATTCGGCGATCAGCGGCGCGAGGTCCATGCGCAGGTCTTCGAGCGTGGCGTCGTTTGCGGTCATGGCGGGTCCTTTCGGCGCGATCAGAAAGTTGGGCCGTAGCTCTTCTTGGCCGGATTGGCGGCTTTGGCCCGGGCGGCGTTTTCGAGCTCGCCCAGCATGGCGCTGCCCTTGCCGTCGAGCGTGGCGTAATCGCGGGCGGAGCGACCGGAGTTGTCCGGGCGGTCCGGGTTGGCGCCGGCCTTCAGCAGCGCGCGGACGAGGGCCACGTCGCGGCGGTGGACCGCGCTGATCAGCGGGGTCTCGCCCGTGTTGTTGGGCTCGTCGACGCGCGCGCCGGCCGAGATGAGGAAGTCGACGCCCTCGAGAAAACCGAGGTTGCAGGCAAGCACCAGCGGCGTCGTGCCCTTGTTGTCGCGGATGTTGACGTTGGCGCCCTTGCCGACGAGAAACTGCATCCAGGTTACGTCGCGGCGCGCGGTCACGATGTGCAGCGCGGATTCGCCGGTCGTGACGTCGCGGGTGTTGACGATCTGCGTGCCGGGCTCGTTGAGCGCGTCGGTGACCTTGTCGGCTTCCTTCTTCCTGACCGACTCGAGGAACTTGTAGCTGTCGGAGAACTGCGCGCTGGCCGGCGCGGCAAGGCCGAGGGCCAGTCCTGCGAGTGTCGCCGCGGCGCAGCGCGCCCAGCCGGTCCACCTGTTCACGTTGTCGTCCTCCTGTTCGCGACCGCGGGCTCGCCCCTTGCAAGCGGCTGGTTAGCAGAGCATGAACCTGCGCGCCATGCCGCCCAGATCCGCACGCCCGCTTCGGCGCCGCCCGATATTCCTAACGCTTGCCAGCGCATTGGCCTTCGCGCTGTCTGCCTGTTCGGGCAGCGGGCCGGCCGAGCGTCCCCCGCTCGAAGGCGCGGCGATCGGCGGCGACTTCACGCTCGTCGGCAAGGACGGCAGGCCGGTGCGCTATGCCGACTTCGCGGGCAAGTACCGCGTCATCTATTTCGGCTACACCTTCTGCCCCGACGTGTGCCCGCTGGACGTGCAGCACCTGATGCAGGGCTACCATGCCTTCGCCAGGACGAGTCCCGAACTTGCGGCCAAGGTCGTGCCGCTGTTCATCACCATCGATCCGGCGCGCGATACGCCCGAGGCCGTCGGCAGGTTCGCGGCCAATTTCGGTCCCGAACTCGTCGGCCTGACCGGCACGCCCGCCCAGATCGCGGCAGTCGCCAAGAGCTTTGCCGTCTATTACCAGAAGCGCGAGGGCTCCGCGCCCGACGCCTACCTGATGGATCACAGCCGCGCAGGCTACCTGATGGGGCCGGACGGCAAGCCGATCGCGCTGCTGCCGGCGGAAAAGGACGGACCCGCGGTCGCGGCGGAACTGGCGAAATGGGTGCGTTGAGCGAGAGGTTCTGGGAGAAGCCGATCGAGGCGCTGACCCGCGACGAATGGGAAGCGCTGTGCGACGGCTGCGGCCAGTGCTGCCTGCACAAGCTCGAGGACGAGGACACCGGCAGGGTCTATCGCACCAACGTCGCCTGCCGCCTGCTCGATATCAAGACGGGGCGCTGCGCCGACTATCGCCACCGCAAGGCGCTGGTGCCCGATTGCCTGCGGCTGACGCCCCGCCTGGTGCGCGAGGTCACCTGGCTTCCGCCGACCTGCGCCTATCGCCTGCGTGCGGATGGCGAACCCCTGCGGGACTGGCACTACCTGATCAGCGGCGACCGCGAGAGCGTGCACCGCGCGGGCGTTTCGGTCCGCGGCCGGGCGATCAGCGAAGTGCTGGCCGGCCCGATCGAGGATCACGTCATCCCCGATCCCGACGACGTTGCGGGCGAGGACGCGTTGCCGTGATCGACTGGCTGCGCCGACCTGACCGGCAACCGGCCTCGCCCCGGCCGATCGCCCCGCGCGCGATCACTGTAGCCGGACGCGAGATGCCGCTGGTGATCCGGCGGCTGGCGCAGGCGCGGCGGATGACGCTGCGGCTCTCGCCCGACGGGGGCGAGGTCCGCGTCTCGATCCCGCGCTGGGGCCGCGTCGGCGATGCCGAGGCCTTCGCGCGCGAGCGCAGCGACTGGCTGGCGCAGCAGCTGCGCCGCGTGCCCGAGCGCGCCAGCGTGACCGAGGGCAGCCACGTTCCCTATCGCGGCGAGGCGCTGCAGGTGGCCTGGCTGGCCGATGCGCCGCGCAAGCCGGTGCTCGACGATGGCATGGTGGTGCTTGGAGGACCGCGCGAAAGCCTCCAGGCGCGGCTCGCGCGCTGGCTCGAAAGCGAGGCGCTGCGGCTCATGGCCGACGATCTTGCCCACTACTGCGCCCGCGCCGGCAAGGCCGTGCCGCGCCTTGCGCTGTCGCGAGCGCAGCGCCGCTGGGGCAGCTGCGCTGCCGACGGATCGATCCGGATGAACTGGCGGTTGGTCATGGCGCCCGATTTCGTCCGCCGCTCGGTGGTCGCGCACGAGGTCGCGCACATGACCCATTTCGACCACAGCCGGGCGTTTCACGCCCATCTTGCCGAGCTTTACGAGGGGCGGATCGAGGACGCCAACCGCTGGCTCAAGCGCGAGGGTCGCGCGCTCTACCGTCTGTTCGGCTGACGGAGCGGCGACTGCTACCAAATCCGGTCGCAACCGTAACCGGTTTGCGCTAGGGGCCGGCCATGGACAACCGCTTCGATTTTACCCCCGCCATGGCGCTCGCCCGCGCCGAGATGCGTCGCCAGCACCGTCTTGCCGAGCCCGAGGTGGTGCGGCCCCTGCTCGTGACGTTGCCGGGCGATGGCGAAGCCGCGATCATGGCGCGGGGCAAGGGCCTGATCGCCGAACTGCGCAAGGGGCAGGCAAGCGGCTGGGTCAACCGTTTCATGGCCGAATACCGCATGGACAGCGCCGAGGGCCTCGCCCTGCTGAGCCTGGCCGAAGCGTTCCTGCGCGTGCCCGATCCTGCGACTGCCGACTTGCTGATCGCCGACAAGATCGGCGAGGCGGACTGGCGCGCGCACTCGGGCAAGTCGTCCTCGGCATTGGTCAATTCGGCCACCTGGGGGCTGGTGCTCGGTCGCGCGGTGATCGGGGTGGAGCCGCAGGCGGGCGTGCTTCGCCGCCTGATCGCGCGCAGCGGCGAGCCGTTCGTGCGCCAGGCGGTCGGCGCTGCGATGAAGCTGATGGGCGAGGTCTTCGTCATGGGGCGCACCATCGACGAGGCGATGGCGCGCATGCGCAAGGGCGAGAACAAGGGCTTCACCGCGAGCTTCGACATGCTGGGCGAGGCAGCGCGTACCTTCGGCGACGCGCATCGCTACTTCGAAAGCTATGAAGCCGCCATCGCCGCGGTGGGCAAGGCCGCGGGCGAGGGCCACTCGATCTCGGTCAAGCTTTCGGCGCTCCACCCGCGCTACGAGGCGGCTCAGGCCGATGCCGCGATCCCGGAGCTTACCGCGATGCTGCTCGATCTGGCGCGGGGAGCGGCGCGGGCGGGCATTCCGCTGACGGTCGATGCCGAGGAAAGCGAGCGGCTCGACCTCTCGCTCGACATCATCGCCGCGGTTGCCGCCGATGGCGCGCTCAAGGGCTGGGATGGCCTCGGCATGGCGGTTCAGGCCTATTCGAAGCGCGCGCGCAGCGTGTGCCGCTGGGCCAATGGCCTCGGCGAGGCGACCGGGCGTCGGATCAAGGTGCGGTTGGTCAAGGGGGCGTACTGGGACAGCGAGATCAAGGCGACGCAGGAACAGGGCCTGCCCGATTATCCGTTGTTCACGCGCAAGGCGCACACCGATGTCTCGTACCTTGCCGCGGCGCGCGAACTGCTGGCGAGCCCGCATGTCGAGCCGGCGTTCGCCAGCCACAACGCCCGCACCGTCGCGACCATCGTCGAATGGGCGCGCGCCATGGGCCGCAGCGGCGCCGACTTCGAGTTCCAGCGCCTGCATGGCATGGGCGAGGGACTCTACGAGAAGCTGGTGCGCGAAGAGGGCTATCGCTGCCGGATCTACGCCCCGGTGGGGGGGCATCGCGACCTGCTCGCCTATCTCGTCCGCCGCCTGCTCGAGAACGGCGCCAACACCAGCTTCGTCCACCAGCTGGCCGATGCCGAATTGTCCGAGGAGGACCTGCTGGCCGATCCGGTCGCCAAGGCGCGGGCGAGCGACGGCCAGTCGCACCCGTCGATCCCGCTGCCGCGCGACCTGTTCGAACCGGTGCGCGGGAACTCGGCCGGCATCGACCTCAACGACCGGGCGGTGCTGGCCGAGCTCGCTGCGGCGATGAAGTCTGCCCCGACCTTGCGCGTCCCGGCGGAAGGCGATGCCGCGAGCCTGGTCGGCGCAGCGGCAGCGGCAGCGCCTGCTTGGGCCGCTGTCCGGCTCGAGGACCGGGCCGAGGTGCTCGAACGCCTCGCCGACCTGCTCGAGGCGCGTCGCGACGAAGCCTTTGCCCTGCTTGTGCACGAGGCCCGCAAGACGTTGCCCGATGCCCTGGCAGAAGTGCGCGAGGCGGCGGACTTCTGCCGCTACTACGCCCGACAGGCGCGCGAGCTGATGCAGCCGCTGCCGCTGCCGGGGCCGACCGGCGAGACCAACGTGCTGCGCCTGCTGCCGCGCGGGGTATGGGCGGCGATCGCGCCGTGGAACTTCCCGCTGGCGATTTTCCTTGGCCAGGTGGGGGCCGCGCTCGTCACCGGCAACACGGTCGTCGCCAAGCCCGCGCCGCAGACCCCGGCGATCGGCGCCTGGGCGGTTGCGCTGGCGCGCGAGGCGGGCGTGCCCGAGGGCGCGCTGCAACTGCTCGTCGGCGGGGCGGAGGCAGGTTCGGCGCTCGTCGCCGATCCGCGTGTCGCCGGAGTCGCCTTCACCGGTTCGGTGCCGACCGCAAAGCGCATCGCCCGCGCGCTTCTGGCAGACGACGATCGCCCGATCGTACCGCTGATCGCGGAGACCGGGGGGATCAATGCAATGGTGGTCGATTCGACCGCGCTGCCCGAACAGGTGGTGCGCGACATCGTCACCAGCGCCTTCCGTTCGGCCGGCCAGCGCTGCTCCGCCCTGCGCCTGTTGCTGCTGCAGGAGGACATCGCCGAGCGCACGCTCGAGATGCTGGCGGGCGCCATGGATGCGCTCGTCATCGGCGATCCGGCGGACCCGGCGACCGATGTCGGCCCGGTGATCGACGAGGCCGCGTTCGCGCGGCTGATGGGGCGGCGCAGCGCGATGGAAGCGCGGATCGTCAAGACCGTTGCGGTTCCCCCCCACGGCCTGTTCGTCCCGCCGACGGTGATCCGTCTCGATTCGCTGGAGGATCTCGACGCCGAATGGTTCGGCCCGCTGCTGCACGTCGCAACGTGGAAGACCGGCGAGCTCGAGCAGGTGATCGAACGGGTCAACGCCAAGGGCTTCGGCCTGACCATGGGCTTGCACAGCCGCATCGCGCGGGTTGCCGAAACGGTCGAGGGCGCCGCCCGGGTCGGCAATCTCTACGTCAACCGCTCGATGATCGGCGCGGTGGTCGGCAGCCAGCCGTTCGGCGGCGAAGGGCTTTCGGGCACCGGGCCCAAGGCCGGCGGGCCGCACTATCTTGCCCGCTTCTGCGTCGAGCGGGTGACCACGACCGACACCACCAGCGCGGGCGGCAACGCCTCGCTGCTCAGCCTCGACGAGGAAATGTAACCGCAACTGGCGCAAACGCGCCTGCGCTCCTATCTAGGCGCAACGATGAAGGGTTTCTTTTCCAACGTTTCGCCGGCGCGCGCGCTGAAGGACCTGTGGCAGGTGCTCGGCGCGCCGAGCGAGTACCGCTGGCGCGCGCTGGCGCTCGCCGCGTGCGTTACCGGCGGCATCTTCTACCTGATGGCCCAGCAGGAAGGGCGCGGGCTGCCGCGTCCGCCCAAGGTGATCTACTTCGAAAGCTGGCGCGCCGACCGCTCGGACAAGGAAATCCTTGCCGGCAACATCGCCGCACAGAAGAAACTCGACGCCGAACAGGCCGAAGAGGATCGTCGCGCCGAGGACATCCGCAAGATGTACAAGGCGGTCGGCGCGGCCACCGGCATCGACACCCAGAAGATGTACGACGAAGGCACGGCCGAGCGCGAAGCGGCGCGCAAGGCCGAGCAGCAAAAGAACGAGGCGCTGCTGCGCCAGATCACCGGCGAGCCGGTGCCGCCCACGCCCAAGCCCTGACGTTGGCGGTGGAGGGGCGCAGCGACCGCAACTGGATGGCCGCCGCCGCAGCGCTGGCGGCCCGCGGCCGTCCAGCGAGCCGTCCCAATCCCGCTGTCGGGGCGGTGATCGTCCGTAGCGGACGCGTCGTCGGGCGGGGCTTCACCCAGGCCGGGGGGCGGCCCCACGCCGAAGCGATGGCGCTGGCGCAGGCGGGCGATGCCGCGCGCGGCGCGACGCTCTACGTCACGCTCGAACCTTGCGCGCACACAAGCACACGCGGGCCGTCGTGCTCGTCGCTGGTCGTCGCGAGCGGCCTTTGGCGGGTGGTCGTCGGGTGCCCCGATCCCGATCCGCGCACCGCCGGCATCGGCATGGAGAGCCTGCGGGAAGCAGGCATTACGGTCGACCTGCTGCCTTCCCCGGAGGCCGAAGCCTCGCTTGCCGGATACCTCGCGCGCGCCAGGCTTGGCCGTCCGCACGTGACGCTCAAGCTCGCGACCTCGCTTGATGGCTGCATCGCGCTTGCCGATGGCTCGAGCCGCTGGATCACCGGCGAAGCGGCGCGCGCCCACGTCCATGTCGAGCGCGCCCGCGCCGAAGCGATCCTCGTCGGCGGCGGCACGCTGCGCGCCGATTCGCCCCGGCTCGACGTGCGCCTGCCCGGGCTCGAGGCCCGCAGTCCCGAACGCTGGGTGCTGACGCGCGGAGCTGCGCCCCAAGGCTGGCGCGCCGTCGCCAACATCACTGCGCCCCACGCGTTCGGCGATCTGCAGTATCTCTATGTCGAAGGCGGCGCGGGCGCGGCGGCCACGTTTCTTGCCGCGGACTTGGTCGACCGGCTGATGATCTACCGCGCACCGATCGTCATCGGCGGCGGAAGGCCGTGCATCGGCGACATCGGCCTCGCCACGCTCGATGCGGCGCACGGCCGCTGGAGCCATGTCACGCGTGGCCAGCTTGGCAGCGACACGCTCGACGTCTACGAGCGCAGGCGCTGAAGGAGAGAGAGCAATGTTCACCGGCATCGTCACCGAAATCGGCGCGATCACCCGAATCGAGGACCGCGGCGACAAGCGCATGACCATCGCCTGCGCGATGGACCCGGCGAAGATCGCGGTCGGCGCCTCGATCGCCTGCTCGGGGGTGTGCCTGACGGTGGTCGATCGCGGCGGCACGGCCGGCGACGCCTGGTTCGCGGTCGATGTCTCGGGCGAGACGATCTCCTGCACCGCGCCGGCGCACTGGCGGGAAGGGGCGAAGTTGAACCTCGAACCGGCGCTCAAGCTGGGCGACGAGCTCGGCGGCCATATCGTGACGGGCCATGTCGATGGCGTGGGCCACGTCGTCGGCCTGTGCCCGGAAGGCGGCTCGACGCGCATCGGCATTTCCGCTCCTGCCGAACTTGCGCCCTACATCGCGCCCAAGGGTTCGATCACCGTCGATGGCACGTCACTCACGGTCAACGAAGTGACCGACCAGGCCGATGGCACCTGCCATTTCGCGCTCAACATCATTCCGCACACCGCTGAAGTGACGACCATCGGCACGCTCGCGCTGGGCGATGCCGTCAATCTCGAGATCGATGTGCTGGCGCGCTATCTCAAGCGGATGCAGTCGCTCGCCGCCAAGGCCTGAACCGAACCCCGCATGCACGAAAAAGGGCGGGGCCACGCGGCGCCCGCCCTTCTTGTTTTTCCAACCCTCGTGCGCAATCAGGCGGCGACGTCGCCCAGCGCGGCGATGAACTTGTCGATGTTGCCGGTGGTCAGGCCGGCCGCGTTGATGCGGCCCGAACCCGCCATGTAGATGCCGTGCTTTTCGCGCAGCGCGAGGATCTGCTCGCCCGACAGCGGCAGCATCGAAAACAGCCCCTTCTGGATTCCGAGCGGCGCCATGTTGACGCTGCCCACCTGCTGGGCAGCGGCAAGGCGTTCGCGCACCCAGGCCATGCGCTCGCGCATCTCGTCGAGTTCGGCGAGCCACATCGCGGTCAGTTCGGCGTCCGACAGGATCAGTCGCACCGCCGCGGCGCCGTGGTCGGGCGGCATCGACCAGCACGCGCGTGCGACCGCAGCGCCATTGGCCATCGCGTTGGCCAGCGCGGTCGCATCCGAAGTGACCGCGTAGAACGCGCCGACGCGGTCGCGGTAGAGGCCGAAGTTCTTGTCGCAGGAATAGGCGACCAGCGCCTCGGACACCGCGCCCAACACCTTGCGCAGGCCATAGGCATCGGTTTCCATGCCGTCGCCCAGGCCCTGGTAGGCAAGGTCGATGATCGGCAGGACCTTGCCGTCGGCGAGCGTCGCGGCGATCGCGTCCCACTGCGCCTCGGTATAGTCGACGCCGGTCGGGTTGTGGCAGCAGCCGTGGAGCAGCACCGCATCGCCCGGCTGCGCTGCGGCAAGCGCGGCCTGCAGCGCGTCGAGATCGGCGGTGCCGTCCGCGGTGGTGTGCGTGAACGTCACCAGCTCCAGCCCGACTGCCGCAACGATCTGCGCATGGTTGGGCCAGGAAGGCGTGCCCATGAGAATGCGCTTGATGCCCGAGCGCTGCGCCACCTCGATGGCGAGGCGCACCGCACCGGTGCCGCCCGGCGACTGCATGCCTTCGACCCGCGCGCGGTCGAAGTCCTTGCCGAAGACATAAGGGATCAGCGCATGGACGAAGCCCATGTCGCCCTCGGGGCCGAGGTAGGCCTTCGAATCCTGCTCGGCGAGAAGCTTCTGCTCGGCGGCCTTGATCGCCTTGAACACCGGAGTCGCGCCCTCGGCGGTGCGATAGACGCCCACGCCCAGATCGATCTTGTCGGCGCGCGGATCGGCGTTGTGCAGCTTGATCAGCGCGAGCAGCGCGTCGGCGGGCTGGGCGGCAAGATTTTCGAGCATGGGCGGACCCTCCTGTCCGGGTTTGCGGAAATTGCGCGCGCCATGCCGCCGCGCCTGCTTCGCCGCAACCCCTGATTTTGGTTCCGGCGTGGAGTCCGCGAGGGCGCCGTGCCGCTCGGCTCAGAACGGCACCCAGTTCTGCGTCCGGCTGAACTTCATGTAGCCGGCGTTGAGCCCCAGCCGCAGCCCCGCACCCATCCGCACCGGGATCAGCACGACATCGTGGCTGCGCAGGTAGCTCACGTGGAATCCGCCGACGAGGTAGGCCTGGCCTTCGCCCGCGCCGTAGCGGTGGAACAGTTCGGCGGTGTCGTGCAGGTTGTAGACGAGGACGAACGTGTTCGCGGCGTTGGCGCCGAGATCGAAGCCGACCGAAGGCCCGGTCCAGTAGACCGGCAGGTCGCCCTCGATCTTGTGGTGCAGCGTGCCCGAACCATAGCGCACGCCCACGACCACCGCGCCGCCTGCCTCGCGCCCGGTGATGTAGCCGATCGGCTCGCCCTGCTTCTTGAGGATGTCCTTGATCATCAGGGCAAGACCCCGCGCGCCCTTGCCGAACACGCCTTCGGCGGCGCCGATCAGGTCGTCCTCCTTGTAGGTGCCGGGGGGGACCCCCTGCGACCCCGCTGGCGGCGGCGGTGCGGTCGTGACCGGGACGGGCGTCGGTGCCGGCGAGGCTGGCACCGGCGCATTCGGATCGGCGAGCGGCGGCAGCGGGCGAGGCGCTTCCGATCCGACCGGCGCGGCCTGGTCGATGCGCGCGGGGTAGGGCGCAGTCGCCGGCGCTGCCGGCGTGCGCGGATCGAGATCGGCATCGATCGCCTGGTTGGGGTCGATCGTCTGGACCTGGGCCTGTACGGCAGTGGCGGGGACGAGCGCCAGTCCCGACAGGACCAGCATGATTGTGCGGTGAAGTTTCGTCATCGGAAGTCCCATCCCCAAATTGGCCCGGTGCGGCCTTTGCGATCCCGTGCCGGCCCGAACGCCCTGCAGTGCGGCGCAAGCTCGCCTGCGTACAATGAACGGGCGATGAGCCGAGTCGAATTTGCGTCCGGATGCGTGTGATCCGCGCCCTTTGTGCGCCGCATGAAGAATTTCAGCGGCAGCCTTGCCGCCCCCCAAATCGCTCGCTATAGCGCGCCCTCGCCGCTGCGATCCGGAGACGTGGGTGAGTGGCTGAAACCAACGGTTTGCTAAACCGTCGTACTGGTAAATCCGGTACCGAGGGTTCGAATCCCTCCGTCTCCGCCATATCTGCGCATTCTTGGCAGCAGGGCCATTCGCGGTCGGTCCTCCTAGTATCGCTTTTCCCTTGATGCCATCCGCAGAGGCGTTGCTTCTCGCCGTTTGCCGAGATGGCGTCGCGCCGCGCAACGCCTCTCGCTCGGTCATTCCGGGGGGAGCCGTTAGCAACAGCTTTCGCCGCCGGTGTCGCGGTTTGCAGGAACCTTCGCATCGCTGCAAACGGGTTGCAGCATCGAGGGCGCTGCGGGCCGGGTTTGCAAGCACGCGTCGTGCGCTCCCTGCTATTTCCGCACCACGACACGGTCAGGGGGGAACGGGCGCGATGCAGGTGGTGAAGACGTCGGACGGCGCAGGAGCGGTGGAGCAACTGCGCGCCTGTGGGCGGCAAGGCAGCGATGCGGAATGGGTGTCCTGGGCGATCGGCCGGATCAACGCCGACTATACCCGGTCGGCCGACACGCACCTGATCCCGCTCGACCTTCCGGCGCTTCCCGACATCGCCATCTACCTCAAGGACGAAAGCAGCCATCCGACGGGCAGCCTCAAGCACCGGCTTGCCCGGTCGCTCTTCCTGCACGCGCTGTGCAGCGGGCGGATCGGGCCGGACACTGCCATCGTCGAGGCCTCTTCGGGCTCGACCGCCGTGTCGGAGGCCTATTTCGCGCGCATGCTGAAGCTGCGTTTCGTCGCGGTCGTCCCGGCGCGCACGGCGGCGGAGAAGATCGAGGCAATCGAGGCGCAGGGCGGTGTCTGCCACAAGGTCGAGGATCCGGCGACGATCTACGAGGTCGCGCAGGCGCTCGCCGCCGAGCTCGGCGGATACTACATGGACCAGTTCACTTATGCCGAGCGGGCGACCGACTGGCGCGGCAACAACAACATCGCCGAAAGCATCTTCGCGCAGATGGAGCGGGAGCCCTCGCCGATCCCGGAGTGGATCGTCTGCGGCGCGGGCACCGGCGGGACTTCGGCCACCCTCGGCCGCTTCGTGCGCTACCATTGCCATGCGAGCAGGATCTGCGTCGCCGATCCCGAAGCGTCGGTGTTCCACCGGCATTGGAGCGACCCGCGCGTCACCACCGTTGCCGGAGCCTGCAGCCTGATCGAGGGGATCGGCCGGCCGCGGGCGGAGCCCTCCTTCATTCCCTCGGTGGTCGATCGCATGGAGATCGTCGGCGATGCAGCGTCGATCGCGGCCGCGCGCGCCCTCTCGCAGCGCCTCGGCCGGCGCGTGGGCGGATCGACCGGCACCAACCTCGTCGCCTGCGCCCGCCTAGCCGCCGAGATGGCGCGCGCGGGGCGGCGCGGCTCGATCGTGACGCTACTGTGTGATTCCGGCGATCGCTACGCCTCGACGATCTTCAGCGATGCCTGGCTCCGCGCCCGCGACCTGGACATCGCACCCGACCTGAAGGCGATCGAAAGCTTCTTCGACACCGGCGACTACCGCATGTGACCACCCCGGGCGGACGTGGGCGCTGCCAAGAGCAACCGTTCGGCTCTTGACAGGGCAGGGGCACAGTCGGGACAGGCGATGGGGAAGGCCGAGGCTCCGGTACCCCACCGGCAGGCAAGGGAGACGACGATGCTGACCCAGCGGGATCTCGCGATCCTCGACGTGTTGCAGAAGGACAGCGACACTTCGTTGAGCAAGATCGGGGAGAAGGTCCACCTGTCGCCCTCGGCCTGTTCGCGGCGGATCGCCAACCTGCGCGACGAAGGCTATATCCGGCGCAACGTCGCCGTCCTCGATCGCGACCGGCTCGGGCTCGGCACCACCGTGTTCGTTACCGTGAGCGCGCGCATCCACAGCGCGGAATGGACCGCGAACTTCCGCCGCGCGGTGGAAGCGATCCCCGAGATCGTCGAAGTGTACCGCCTCACCGGCAGCGTCGACTACCTGTTGAAGATCGTCCTCCCCTCGGTGAACGACTACGACAAGGTCTACAACGCGATCGTTGCCCGGGTCGAAATGAACGTCGTCCACGCATCGATCGTGATGGAAGACATCAAGCACGCCGGGCTTCCGCTGTCCTTCGTGCCGCACGCATCGTCGCGATAGGGGGCGCCTTGCGCTTTTGCCCGCCTTGGCGCTGGCGTCGGCGCGGCATTGCCGATAGCTAATCGCGGCCGCTCGGCTTCGGGCGGGCGTCTGTCCGGTCGGGCCGGACGCGCAGTCGATGCCGGGGCAGGGGCTGGCGATGGAGCGTGTGCGTCTTTCCGGGTGGATCGTGCCGGGCGCGGCGGGGGTTGCGCTGGCCGGGCTGGCGGCGGCGGTGCTCCATACGATGCTCGCCTTCGGCCCCTGGTACGACGAGTTCTTCACCTTCTACGTCGCGCGGCCCACGATGCCGCTGGGGCAGGCGCTGGTCGGGCATTGGCTCCCCGACAACCATCCGCCGCTTTACTACGCGCTCGCGCGCGGGTTCTGGTGGATCGGCGATACGATCGAACACAAGCGCCTGCTCAACCTCGTGCTCTTCGCAGCCGCGCTGCTCGGAGCGCTGGTCCTCGTCCGGCCGCGCGCCGACCTGCACCGCCTCTTCGCCCTGTTCGCGATCGCGCTGGCGGCGCAGGGCGTGGTCGTGCGCTTCGCCGCCGACTACCGCTCGTACTTCCTGTCGGTCTGCGCCATCGCATTGCTGACCGTGGCGGTCGAGGTGGTGCACCTTGGCGCCGCCGCGCCGGGCGGGCGGCCCTGGCGGCGGCGCGACGGCGTGGTGCTGTGGGCGGCAGCGCTGGTCGCCTTCAACAGCCACATCACCACGACGATCGTGGCGAGCGCGATCCAGCTGCCGTTCCTGCTGCGCTATCTCGCCGCGCGTGACTTTGCCCGGTTCTGGCGGCTGGGCCTGCCCTCGCTCGTCGCAGGGCTGTTGTTCGTCGCGGTCTCGGCGGTGCAGGCGCGGCACTGGCTCGCCAACACCAGTTCGTTCTGGCTGCCGCCGGGGCTCGGCGTCGCGCGCTGGACGATCGAGTTGCTGGTGCTGCGCGTGGGCCAAGCGAACCTGCTGCTGCTCGGCTGCGCCGTCGCCGGGTTCGCAGCTGCCGGCCTCGCGCTCTTCCGGCGCAGCGGCGCGCACGATCCAGAGGAAATCTCCCAGATCGAATCGGCCGCGTTCCTGCTGGTCGGCTGGGCGCTCGCCGTGGCAGCAATCGTCGCCATCCACCTGTGGCGTCCGTTCATCTACGAACGCTACCTGCTCGGCCTCGTGCCGGTGATGGCGATGATCCTCGCGCTCGGCGCCGAAGCGCTGCTGCGCCGCCTCGATGCGCGGCTGGCGCACGCCTGCGTCGCGCTCGCTGCCGCGCTTTCGGTCGCGGCCGCCGCCCAGGCCGCGCTCGCCAAGCAGCAGAACGGCGACTGGACCCCGAGCGCGGCGCTCGTCGGGCGGATCGTCGCCGCCTGCCCCGACGCGCGCGTCCACACCGATCCGTTCTGGAACGCCGAATCGATCACGCCTCCGCCGGCAGACAACCGCCAGGTCGTGCCCTTCGCCTACCGCGCGATGGCCGCGCGCCACGGCTTCGCGCTCGCCCCGGCGGGCTCGCGCGCGCTCTCGCCGCGCTGCCCGACGCTGTTCTGGGCGGCGTGGACGCGGCCGCAGGACTGGCCCGCGCGCGACATCCTCGCCCGCATCCGCGCGCAGGGCTTCGCGGTCGAGCGCATTCGCGTCCACCGCTTCGCCCGCAGCTTCGTGGCCGAGGCCGACCCGCAATGACGCCGGCCGCGCCCGCCGCATCCTCGCCGATCGGGGTCGCCGTGGTCGGCAACGGCATGGCGACGCGGGTGTTCCACGCCCCCTACATCGCCGCCTGCCCGGCGCTGCGCCTTGCCGCAGTGGTCTCGCGCCGGCCCGAGGTCCCGGTTCCCGCCGGCGCCGAGCGGCGCGCGGAGATCAGCGAGGTGCTCCACGATCCGGCGATCGAGCTGGTCGTCGTCGCCACGCCGAGCGACACCCATGCAGCGCTCGCCGCGCAGGCGCTGCGCGCGGGCAAGCACGTCGTCGCCGAAAAGCCGCTGGCGCTGTCGCTGGCCGAGGCACGCGACCTCGCGGCGCTCGCGCAAACGTGCGACCGACTGCTCGTCGCCTTCCACAATCGCCGTTGGGACAGCGATTTCCTTGCCATCGCCGAGGCGGTCCGCGACGGCCGCATCGGGCGGGTGGTCCACTTCGAATCGCACTTCGACCGCTTCCGTCCGCAGGTCCGCGACCGCTGGCGCGAGGCGGCGGGGCCGGGAGGGGGCGTGTGGTTCGATCTCGGGCCGCACCTCGTCGACCAGGCGCTGGCGCTGTTCGGCATGCCGCAAGGCGTCAGCGCCGACATCGCCGCCTTGCGCGACGGCGCGCAGGCCGACGACTGGGCGCACGTCGTGCTGCGCTATCGCCGGCATCGGGCGATCCTTCACGCAGGGATGTGCGTGGCGGGCGGCGCGCCGCGCTTCGTCGTCCATGGCACGCAAGGCACGCTGGTCAAGCAGTGCCTCGATCCGCAGGAAGCGCAGTCGGTCGCGGGCTTGCGGCCGGGCGACGAAAGCTGGGGGCGCGATCCCGATCCGTTGCGCCGGATCGACGCCGCCGGCGCGGAAACGCAGACGCTTGCGCCGCGCGGCGCGCAGCAGGCGTTCTATGCAAGCCTTGCCGCGGCGATCCGCGGGCAGGGCGCGCCGCCCAACACCCTCCACGAATTGCTGGGCGTCCACGCGGTGATCGAGGCGGCGCAGGTCTCCGCGCGCGAAGGCCGGGTGGTCGATCCTTCACTACTGTAGCAGCGCATCCTTGACGATCATGCCCACTGCCTTGGTGCCGTCAGCGCGCATCGGGTCGTGCCGCACGTGCGCCTCGCCCCCGAGCTCGGCGGTCCAGGCCGCGAACTCGAGGCACACGCCGTCGGGGTCGAAGAAATAGACCGAGCGCACGAACACCCCGTCCTGCATCTGCGGCGCGACCTGCCATTCGGAATCGTCGTGGTTCAGCACCGGCGAGGTTTCGACCCCGCGCTCGTGCAGCCGCGCGACATATTCGTCGAACTTGTCGGCAGGCACGTTGAAGGCGATGTGGTTCATCGATCCGTGCGCGCTTTTCATGTCGCCCATTGCCGGCAGGCCCGATGGCGCCGCGATGCCGGGCGCCGCTGGCGGGGCATCGGGAAACCAGAAGAAGGCGATGGAATCGCCGTTGCCGATGTCGAAGAAGAAGTGCTGGCCCATGCCGCCGGGCAGGTCGATCGTCTTGGTCAACGGCATGCCCAGCACGTCGCGGTAGAACTCCACCGTCCTGGCCATGTCGCGGCAGACCAGCGCAAGGTGGTTGACCCCGCGGATGTCGAACACGCTGTTCCCGCTCATGCCTCGCTCTCCTGCTGCTGCTTGCGCCGTCCGCCGAGGAAGTCCGCCGCATCGAAGCCTTCGGGCGCGGCCACTTCCACGATCGGGTCCTCGCGGTCGTCGAATTCCATGCGCAGCGCGCGGGTGATCACCGCGTGCATGTCGTAGAGGCAGGTGATGTAGGTGAACTCGAAGATCTGCTGGTCGTCCCAGAAGGTCTTGAGCTTGTCGATCACCGCCTTGGGCGTGCGCCCGTTCGCTTGGCACAGGCAGTCGGCATAGGCGAGCACCGCGCGTTCCTGTTCGTTGTAGCAATCGGCCACGGCCCAGTGCGGCACGGCGGCGATTTTCTCCTCGCTGCAGCCGAGGCCGCGCAGGCTCTTGCAGTGCTGCGAGAACACGAACTGGCTGCCCTTGACCCAGCCGGCGCGCGTCTGGCCCAGCTCGCGCAGGATCGGGTCGATGCGCCGCTCGGGGCTGCGGTAGAGCGCAAAGCCGCTCACCGCGTGGCGGAAGATGTCGGGCGAAAGCGCGAAGACGCTCCACCAGTCGCCCGGCGTGCCGGTCGCCGTGCCGGGCTCGACCGTGGGGTCGCGGTCCCCGAACAGGTGCTGCATGTAGGCGAGCACCACCTCGTCGGTGATCTCGCCGCGGGGAACCTGGCGCAACAGCGGCATGGGGCTTTTCCTTCCCGGCGGGGCGGCCATCTGTCCGGCCTGTCCTCCGCGCATCCTCTCACGAACCTATCAAATGACAGGTTGCCCTGTTCGAAGCGCATTGCCAAGCCCTGTCGGCATGCCTATCGCTCTTAGCTAACCAGTTAAGGAAAGAGGGAGTGCCATGGCAGCTTACGCGATCTTCATCCGCAATTCGGTCAGCGACCCCGCCACGTTCGGCGAATACGGCCAGAAGGCCGGCGGCACGATGGCCGGCCACAAGGTCGAGCCGCTGGTCGTCTACAACCCCTGCGAGACGCCCGAGGGCGAACCGGCGGAAGGCGTCGTCATGGTCAAGTTCGACACCATGGATGAAGCCAAGGCCTGGTACTTCGGCGATGCCTACCAGGAAGTCGCCAAGCTGCGGAAGGCCTCGGCCGACTACCGCGTTATCCTCACCGAAGGGCTCTGAGCAACGAGGCGATTGCCCGGCGGCACGCCGCGCCCTATCGCACGGGGCATGGCTTTGCTGTCGCGCGCGATCGCCCGTTTCCTCGCTCTTCTGGCGCTGTTCGCCGCGGGCGCCGCGCTGGCGCGGCCGCCGGTCGTGCTGGCGGCGGCGAGCCTGCAGGAATCGTTGAGCGCGGCGGCCGATCGCTGGGTGGCCAAGGGCCACGAGCGTCCGCTGATCTCGTTCGCCGCCTCCTCCGCGCTCGCCCGCCAGATCGAGGCGGGCGCGCCGGCCGACCTGTTCGTCTCGGCGGACCAGCAGTGGATGGACCATGTCGCGGCTGCCGGCTTCGTCGCAGCGGGCACGCGCGCGCCCTTCCTCACCAATCGCCTCGTCCTCGTCGCGCCGGCGTCGAGACGCGTCGCGCTCGCGATCGGTCCCGCTTTCCCGCTCGCCCGCGCGCTCGGCGCCGGGCGGCTGGCGATGGGGGACCCCGACGCCGTGCCGGCGGGCATCTACGGCAAGGCCGCGCTCACCCGCCTTGGCGTCTGGCCGCAGGTGGCCCCCCGCATCGCGCGGGCCGAAAGCGTGCGCGCCGCGCTCGCGCTGGTCGCGCGGGGCGAGGCGCCGCTGGGGGTGGTCTATGCGACCGATGCCCGGGCCGAGCCGCGGGTGCGCGTGGTCGCCGCCTTTCCTGCCGACAGCCATCCGCCGATCGTCTATCCGCTCGCCCGGCTCGCCCGCGGCTCCGCCAGCGATGCCGAGCCGTTCCGCCGGTTCCTCCTGTCGGGCGAAGGCAAGGCGATCTTCCGCCGCTTCGGCTTCGGCACCCGCTGAGCGCGCCGGCGGTGCTCTCGACGGCTGACTGGGCGATCGTCGCGCTCTCGCTCAAGGTGGCGCTGGTCGCGGTCGCGCTGACCCTGCCTGTGGCCTTCGCGCTCGCCTGGGTGCTGGCGCGCACGCGCTTTCCCGGGCGGATCGTGCTCGATGCGCTGGTCCATCTGCCGCTGGTCGTGCCGCCGGTGGTGATGGGCTGGCTGCTCCTGCTTGGCTTCGGCAGCAACGGCCCGGCCGGGCGGCTGCTCGAAGGCCTGTTCGGCGTGACGCTGATGTTCCGCTGGACCGGCGCCGCGCTCGCCGCCGCGGTCATGGCCCTGCCGCTGATGGTCCGCGCCATCCGTCTCTCGCTCGAGGCGGTCGACCCGCGCCTCGAAGCCGCCGCACGCACGCTCGGCGCGGGGCCGTGGCGCGCCTTCGCCACCGTCACCCTGCCGCTCAGCCTGCCGGGGCTGATCGCCGCGAGCGTGCTCGGCCTTGCCCGCTCGCTCGGCGAATTCGGCGCGACGATCACGTTCGTTTCGAACATCCCGGGCGAAACGCAGACGCTGCCGCTGGCGATCTATTCGGCGCTGCAACTGCCCGGCGGCGACGTGCAGGTGGCGCGCCTCGCCTCCATTTCGGTCATGCTGTCGCTGGCGGCGCTGGTCGCTTCCGAAGCGCTCGCCCGGCGCAGCGGGTTCGGCCATGTCGCTTGAGGTCGACATCGCGGTGCTGCGGGGCGAGCGCCGCATCGCCGCATGCTTCACCGCGAGGGGCGGCATCACCGCGCTGCTGGGGCCGTCGGGCGCGGGCAAGACCAGCGTGATCGAAGCGATCGCCGGGCTGCTGCGCCCGGTCGAAGGGCGGATTGAACTCGGCGGGGAGGCGCTGTTCGATGCCGCGCGCCGCATCGACCTTCCTCCCGAAGCGCGCGGCTGCGGCGTGGTGTTCCAAGACCTGCGCCTGTTTCCCCATCGCTCGGTGCGCGACAACCTGCTCTACGGCGCCCGCTTCGCGCCGTCGTCGGCGCGGCTGATGACGCTTGAGCAGACCTGCGCCTTCCTCGGCATCGCCGACCTTCTCGGCCGCCGCCCGCGCACGTTGTCGGGTGGAGAGGCGCAGCGCGTCGCGATCGGCCGCGCGCTGCTGCGGGGCCCGCGCCTGTTGCTGCTCGACGAGCCGCTGTCCTCGCTCGACGGCGCGCGGCGCGACGGGGTGATGGCGGTGATCGAACGCATCCGCGACGAACTGGGCCTGCCGATGGTCCTCGTCAGCCATCGCGCCGAAGAGGTCGAGCGGCTGGCGAACCGCGTCGTTCGGCTCGATCAGCCCTTGCTCGCCTGACCCTTCTTCGCCACTTCCTCCGCGATCGCCTTGCGGTCGCCCTCGACCGGCGCCTGCGCCGAAGAGACCTGCATCGCGCGCTCCTCGGGGGGATAGTCCTCGGGCCGCACGTTCGACTGGACCTTGGTCGCGGCGTGCAGTTCGCTGTTGAGCGAGGCGTTGTCCGACTTCGCGTCGAGCGGCGGGGTGCGTTCGTCCTTGTTCTGCATCTCTCGTGCTCCTTCATCGCGCCAACGGGGCGCGTGTCGCCCGGTTTCGCCCCGGGCGCGGAACCGGGCCGGGGCGCGCGGGCCACGCGACAAGGAACACGATCTTCTTGATTCCGTTCGATTTTGTCAGAGATGCCGAGCGCGGCACGACAAAGGAGAGAGGATCATGACCGGAGCGCGGGAGCTACGCGATGACGCACAGGCGTTCGAGGAGCAGGCGCGCCGGATCCTGCAGCGTGCGAGCGAGCTCGACCTGATGATCGCCACCGCCGAAAGCTGCACCGGCGGCCTGCTCGCCTCGCTGTTTACCGACATCGAGGGTCATTCGGGCTGCTTCGAGCGGGGCTTCGTCACCTATAGCGAGGCGGCCAAGTGCGAGCTGCTCGGGGTCGAGCCGATCGTGCTGCGCCGCCACGGCGCGGTCAGCGAAACCGTGGCGCTGGCCATGGCCGAAGGCGCGCTGGCGCATTCGCACGCCGGTCTCGTCGCCGCGATCACCGGCTTTGCCGGCGCCTCGGGCGAGGACGACGAGGCGGGGCTGGTCCACATCGCGGTGCTGCGCCGCGACCACCCGCCGCATACGCGCGAATGTCATTTCGGCGCGCGCGAGCGGGCCGAGGTCCGCCACCTCGCGCTCGCCGCCACGCTCGACATGCTCGAGGACGTGCTCGCGGAGGAGTAACTCGCGCTCAGGCCGCGAGATAGGGCCCCGCCTCGCGCTCGAGCGTGACCGGGTCGACGATCTCGACCAGCCCGCGTCGCGCGCGCACCGCGTGCGCCTGTTCCAGTTCCTGCAGCGCCACCGTCACCGTCGCCCGGCGCAACCCCAGTTGCCGCGCGATCGCGTCGTGGTGGCCCGACAGCAGCCGCGCTTCGGTCGCCATCCACATCTCGGCAAGGTGCGCCGCGACCCGCTCGCGCGCGCTGGCTCCGGCCTGGCGCAGCACCGCGGTGGTGATCGCGCGCACCTCGCGCGCCGCAGCCTCGCGCAGCCGCGCCTGGAGGCCGGGCGCAATGCGCGCAAGGAACGTCGGCGAAGGGCGGCGCATCGCCAGCGCGGCGCCCGGGTGGACCACCACCAGCGCGTGCGCCGAGGGCGCGGCGGTGATCGTCGCCAGCGCGGCGGTCACCCGCCCCCGGCCGACGACCGCCAGTTCGAGCGCGCAGGCCTGCGCATTCTGCGTGCGCAACGCCACCGCCGCGTCGATCAGGAAGTGCAGGTGCCCCGGCGCCGCGCCCGCCGCGGCCAGCACCGCGCCGGTCTCGAGCCGCACCAGACGCAGCCGGCGGACCACCGCGGCGCGCTCGACGGTGGCGAGATTGCCGAGCAGGGGATGGAGCGCCGCGGCTCCGGCTGTCGCGGGTTCCGGCTGGAAGGGCTGCCTCATCGCTCCGGTACGCTCGCGTACCCAAGCCCATGCTCGGGTATCGCAGGTGAAACCGGGCCATGGGCGACCCGTTCCCCGTCTCGTCCCTCCAGACAGGACGATGAAACCACATGGCCGAACAATCCAAATCCACCGGCGCGGAAAGCGCCAAGCAGGGCGAGACGACCAAGGCCGAAGGTGCGAACGGCAATGGCGGCGCCAGCGCAGGCAGCGGCAGCAGCGGTACCAGCAGCAGCGGCGGCAGCGCGAGCAGCGGCAGCAGCGGCGGGCAGGCGGGCTCTGCCGAAGCCAAGTCGCCGACGCAGGCCCAGCCCCAGAAGGGCGGCCAGACCGGCGCAGCCAAGTCGCAGGGCGCTTCGGGCGGCGGCAGCGCCGCCTCCGCCAGGACCGGCGGCAAGAGCGAGAGCGGCAAGAGCGCGAACGGGAACGGGAACGGGAACGGCGAGAGCGCGCAGGCGGGCGACGACGCCGTCGCGCTGCTGACGCGCGATCACCGCGAAGTCGACCAGATGTTCAAGGACTACGAAGCGGCGAACAGCCGGTCGAAGAAGCAGGAGCTGGTCCGCAACATCGCCCGCGCGCTCGAGCTGCATACGCTGCTCGAGGAGCACATCTTCTACCCCGCCTGCCGCGAAGCCGCCGATGACGACGATCCGCTCGACGAAGCGCAGGTCGAACACGATTCGGCCAAGCTGCTGATCATGGAGCTGCAGCGCGGCGAGCCGGGCGACGAATACTACGACGCCAAGGTCAAGGTGCTGGGCGAATACATCCGCCATCACGTGCAGGAGGAAGAAGGCCCCGACGGCATCTTCGCCCGCGCGAAGAAGGACGGCGTCGACCTCAAGCAGCTCGGCCGCGAGATGGCGCAGGCGCGCGAGAGCTACGCCGAGGAGATCGGCGACGGCATGCGCCAGCCCCCCGAGATCGTCTCGTTCAGCCTGGGCCGCGGGGCCGGGCAGGGCGGCGGCGGCAACCGGCGCTCGCGCGCCGACTACGACGACAACGACGATTACGACGACTTCCAGCGAGAGAAGGAGAGAGACATGGCACGTGCGGACTATGGTCGGGATGACGACCGAGGTGGACGCGGCGGCAGCAGCCGTGGCGGCAACAACGGCAACGGCAGCCGCGAGCGCGATGAATACGGCCGGTTCATGAGCGACGACGACGATCGCGGCGGTCGCTCGGGCGGCTCGAGCCGCAGCGGCGGCGGGCGCTCCTCGCGCGATGACGACGATCGCGAACGCGATGGCGGTCGTCGCGGCGGCTGGTTCGGCGACAGCGAAGGCCATTCGGAAGCGGCGCGCCGCGGCTGGGACGATCGCGATCGGGGCGGTTCCTCGTCCTCGCGCTCCTCGCGCGGTCGTGACGATGACGACGACTATCGTCGCAGCAGCAGCAGCAGCCGGGGCGGCGGCGGGCGTTCGTCGCGCGACGACGACGACCGCGAGCGCGACGGCGGCCGCCGGGGCGGCTGGTTCGGCGACAGCGAAGGGCACTCGGAAGCCTCGCGCCGCGGCTGGGACCACGAACGTCGGGGCGAAAGCGGCTGGTTCGGCGACAGCGGGGGCCATTCGGAAGCCTCGCGCCGCGGCTGGGATCACGAACGGCGCGGCGAGAGCGGCTGGTTCGGCGACAGCGAAGGCCATTCCGAAGCGGCGCGTCGCGGCTGGGATGATCGCGACGACGATCGCGGCGGACGCGGATCGCAGAGCCGCTCCTCGCGTGGCCGTGACGATGACGACGACCGGGGCGGTCGCGGTGGCAACGGCGGCGGCTCGCGCTCCTCGCGCAGCCGTGACGACGACGACGACCGCGGTGGTCGCGGCGGACGCGGCAGCAGTGGCAGCGGCGGCCAGGGTGGGTGGTTCGGCGACAGCCGCGGCCATTCCGAGGCGGCGCGTCGCGGCTGGGAATCGCGTCACTGAACCGACAGTGCGTTCCCCATCCACGGACGTCACCCAGGGAAAGGCGGTCTCGCAAGAGGCCGCCTTTCTCGCGTAAGGGGCCGCACCGCAGTGCCCGCCAGAGGGCCGGGGGCCTTGCGAAGCGCGTCGGCCTAGACCCGCGCGAGCCAGTCCGGCCGGCGCGGCACGTCGGCGAGGTCGAAGCGCGCGGTCCGCGCCAGCCGCGCGAAGTCGGGAACGCTGAGCTTGTGCCGCGCCACGCGGGCAAGGCCGGCGCCGGACAGGTCGGCGAGCAGCCGCTGCACGTGTTGCGCGGTCAGCCCGGTCGCGTCGGCAATGTCGTCGTGCGACAGCGGCAGCGGGCACGAGCGTCCGACCGCGGTGCTGCGGCCGAGCCGGACCAGCAGGTCGCAGAACAGGTGCGCGATCCGCTCGAGCGCGGACTTGCGGCCGAGGCTCACCGTCCAGCTCGCGGCATGGCCGACGTCGGCGGCAAGCTCGCGCACCAGGTCGGCGGGGCCTTCGCCGCGCGGCTGGAGTTCGCTCTCGGCGATCGGCACCGCCTCGATCGCGGTCAGCGCCTCGACGGTGTGGTGCGGCGTTCCGGCAAGCCACAGCGGGTCGCACAGGTCGCCCGCCACGAACAGCGCCGAAATCTGGCGGCGCCCGTCGCTCAACCGGTGGCAGCGCGCTGCCCAGCCCTTGCGCAGCACCAGCAGCTGCCGCCCCGCGCCGCCCGGTGGCGACAGCGCCTCGCCGGCCGCGAGCGCGATCGGAATGCGCGCCCGACGGGCGTCGAGGGTCGCGGTCGCTGTTTCCATGGTCTTCCTCTGCCCGCCGGATCGCGCGTCCGAGTCGCACCGGGGACGATGCACCCGGCCGCACGAACAACGCCCGATGAACGGTTCCCACTATAAAAAACGTTACAAATTAGATAGATAGCCTCTAACTTAGGGTAAAGCGCGGACACGCGCGGGGCGCCGCTCGCCGCCGCCGCGATGCCGTAGCGGAAGGCGGGAAAATGGGAGTCCTGCGCGCCTTTTTCGGTTGACCGGAGCGTTGCGAGGGCTTTTTCCTGCGCACCGGCAGCAGGGCGGCAATCCGCCCTCCGGGAGAGAGAACCAATGTCGAAGACCGCTCCGCATCCGGCCTCGCCGGAGATGGCGTGATGACCGATTCCCCGCGCACCCTGGGCGATCTGGCCGCTGCGATCGAGCGGCAGGGCGATCGCTTCGTGCTGCACGGCGCGGCCGGCTGGATGCAGGGCCGCACCATGTACGGCGGCGCGTCCTCGTTCGTCGCCTTCACCGCGGCGCGCATGGCCTTCCCCGACCTGCCGCCGCTGCGGGCCGCGCAGATCGGCTTCATCGCGCCGGTGGGCGAGGACGTCGAGATAGCCGCACGCGTGCTGCGCGCCGGCAAGAGCGTGGCCCAGGTCGAGACCGAGATCAGCGCAAACGGCGAACTGCTGCAGCGCGCGCTGTGGATCTTCGGCAGCGCCCGGCCCGACAACGGCGGCGTGCCGCAGCGCCGGCTCGAAGGCTTCGTGCCGCACGACCAGGCGGTGCCGGCACGGCCGCATCCCGACCCCGCCTTCTTCACCCACCGCATGGACCTGCGCCACGCCGCGCCCAAGGGCGAAGTGCCGGTCGGCACGATCCGCCGCTGGGTGCGCCTCAAGGACCGCGCCGGGCTCGATCCCGTCGGCGAACTGATCGGCATCGGCGATACCCTGCCGCCCGGCGCGATGACCGCGCAGGAGCGCATGGGGCCGCTCTCGTCGATCAACTGGTCGCTCACCGTGCTCACCGACAAGCCCCGGACCGACGACGGCTGGTACCTGCTCGAAACCAGCTCGAACGCGATGGCGGCAGGGTTCTCCAGCGAGACGCTGCGGCTGTGGAACACCGACGGCGTGCAGGTGATGCACGGCCTGCAGTCGGTCGCGATCTTCGGCTGAAAAGGAGCGCATGCCCGTGACCATTTCCCTCGCCGATCCCGCCGCCCACGGCTTCGATTCCGACCGCCTCGCGCGGATCGCCGCGCTGCTCGACAAGCGCTATGTCGCGACCGGCAGGTTCAAGGGCCTCGACGTGCTCGTCGCGCGCGACGGGCAGGCGATCTACCGCACGACGCTGGGCGCGATGCGCGAGGACGGCACGCCGGTGCGCGACGACGCGATCTACCGCATCGCCTCGATGACCAAGCCCTTGACCTCGATCGCACTGATGATGCTGGTCGAGGAAGGCGCGATCGCGCTCGAGGATCCGGTCACGCGGGTGATCCCGGAATTCGCGGGGCTGTCGGTCTATGCCGGCGGCGGCGGCGATGCGCCCTTCATGCCGGGGCGCCCTGCGCAGGGCATGCGCATCGTCGACCTGCTCACCCACATGTCGGGGCTCACCTACGGCATCCAGAACCGCACCAACGTCGATGCCGCCTACCGCAAGGCGCGGCTCGACGGCCATGCGAGCCTTCCCGGCAACGATCACTTCATCGCCGAACTGGCCAAGCTGCCGCTCGAATTCGCGCCGGGCGAGGCGTGGAACTACTCGGTTTCGACCGACGTCTGCGGGGTGATCGTCGCGCGGCTCTCGGGGATGAGCCTGGGCGAATTCCTCAAGGCGCGCATCTTCGATCCGCTGGGCATGGTCGATACCGGCTTTGCCGTGGCGCCGGAAAAGCTCGACCGCCTGTGCGATGCCTGGAGCTATGTCCCGGGGGCCGCGCCGCACCTGCTCGACCGGGCCGAGACCAGCAACCTCGTGCGCGCGCCACGCTTCGAAAGCGGCGGCGGCGGGCTCGTCTCGACCACCGCCGACTACCACCGCTTTGCCAGCGCCCTCGCCAACGGCGGCAGCCTCGACGGCGTGCGGCTGGTCAGTCCGAAGACGCTGGCGCTGATGACCTCGAACTTCCTGCCCGGCGGGGTCGACCTCACCCAGATGTCGCGCTCGATGTTCAGCGAAGCGAACAACGCCGGCGTCGGCTTCGGGCTCGGCTTCGGCGTCGTGTTCGATCCGGTGCGCGCGCTCAGCGCCGGATCGGCGGGCGAGTTCTCGTGGGGCGGCATCTTCTCGACCGGGTTCTTCGTCGATCCGGTGGAGAAGGTGCACATGGTGCTGATGGCGCAGCTGCTGCCCTCGTCGGCCTACCCGATCCGCCGCGATCTCAAGACCCTGATCTACGCCGCGCTCGCCGAAAGCCGCGCCTGACCCTTTGCCGTTTCGTCCTCCCCTCCGAAAGCATCCCTCAGCCACAGGAGCCAATATCCGATGTCCGACCCCATTCCCGGTGCCAAGGAGCACATCGAGGCCGCCCGCACGCTCGCGGCCAAGATCGACGACATTCCCGCCGATACCCAGCTGCTCCCCATCGAACGCGTCGGCGTGATCGGCGCCGGCACGATGGGCGGCGGCATCACGATGAACTTCCTCACCGCCGGGATCCCGGTGACGATCGTCGAAATGACGCAGGAAGCGCTCGATCGCGGCGTCGCCACGATGCGAAAGAACTACGAGAACACCGTCAAGCGCGGCAAGATGGACGCCGCCCTCGCCGAAGCGGCGATGGGTCGCCTCAACCCCACGCTCGATTTCGATGCACTGGCGCAGGCCGACCTCATCATCGAAGCGGTCTACGAGAACATGGACGTCAAGAAGGAGGTCTTCGGCCGGATCGACAAGATCGCCAAGCCCGGCGCCATCCTCGCCAGCAACACCAGCTATCTCGACATCGACGAGATTGCCTCGGCCACCAGCCGACCGGAATCGGTGCTCGGCATGCACTTCTTCTCGCCCGCCAACGTGATGAAGCTGCTCGAAGTCGTGCGCGGGGCAAAGACCGGCAAGGCGCAGCTCGCCACCGTGATGGCGCTGTCGGTGAAGATCGGCAAGGTGCCGGTCGTCTCGGGCGTGTGCCATGGCTTCATCGGCAACCGCATGCTCTCGCCCCGCCAGGCGCAGGCCCATGCGCTGATCATGGAAGGCGCGAACTACTGGGACGTGGACGAAGCGCTGCTGGAATTCGGTTTCCCGATGGGCCCGTGGCAGATGGCCGACCTCGCCGGCGTCGACATCGGCTGGCACCGCGATCCCAACCGCATCGAAAGCTTGCGCGATGCGCTCTGCGCCGTCGGCCGCTGGGGCCAGAAGACGAAGAAGGGCTTCTACGATTACGACGACAACCGCCAGCGCACGCCTTCGGATGAAGTAAAGGCGATCATCGCCGACTTCGCCAAAAAGGAGGGCAAGCCGCAGCGGTCGATTGACAGGCAAGAGATCCGCGAACGCCTGCTCTACCCGATGATCAGCGAAGGCGCGCTGATCCTTGCGGAAGGCATCTCGCAGCGCGCCAGCGACATCGATACCGTCTGGCTCAACGGCTATGGCTGGCCCGCGTGGACCGGCGGCCCGATGTTCTGGGCCGACCACATCGGCCTGAAGACCGTGGTCGATGGCCTCGAAAAGCACGGGCTTCCGGTCGCGCCGCTGCTCGCCAAGAAGGCGGTGGCCGGGGAAACCTTCAACTGACGACGGGGAGAGGCGCCATGGCGGTGACCATCGAGGAAATCGCGGAAGCCGAGTTCATGCCGCTGACCACGATCCTGCGCGCGCATGCCGCGCGCAGGGGAGGGGCGATCGCGCTCGCCGACGAACAGAACCAGGTCAGCTGGCGCGATCTCGACGCCACCATCGATCGCGTCGCCGTCGCCCTGCAGCGCGAAGGGGTGGAAAAAGACGAGCCGGTGGCGATTGCCGCGATGAACGCGGTTCCCACCGCGCTTGCCTTCCTCGGCGCGATCCGCGCCGGCGCCGTCGCCGCCCCGCTCACCTCCACCGCCACGGCCGAGACGATCCTCGCCATGCTGGTCGACAGCGGCAGCCGCGTGCTGTTCCTCGACGCCGACATCGCCGCGCGGCTCGAAGGGCTGGATTTCCCGGCAGGCGTCAAGCGCATCGCGCTCGATGGCGGCGCCCACGGCGTGCCCTTTGCGCAATGGATGGCGGAAGAAGGCGTAAAGCCCGAAGAGCGCCTGCCCGCGCCGGGTGATCCCTTCAACATCATCTATTCCTCGGGCACCACCGGCGCGCCCAAGGGCATCGTGCAGAGCCACAAGATGCGCCACGAATATGCCCGGCGCACGATCCTCGGCGGCTACGACGACGACACTACCGTGATCTGTTCGACCCCGCTCTATTCGAACACCACGCTGGTCAGCTTCCTGCCCACGCTCACCGCGGGCGGCAAGGTCGTGCTGATGAAGAAGTTCGACGCGCGCGGCTTCCTCGTGTTGTCCGAGCGCGAGCGCGTCACCCACGCCATGCTGGTGCCGGTGCAGTACCGCCGGATCATGGAAGTGCCCGATTTCGATCACTTCGACTTGTCCTCGTACAAGCTCAAGTCCTCGACCAGCGCGCCGTTTCCCGCCTGGCTCAAGGCCGATGTGCTGAGGCGCTGGCCCGGCGGCCTGACCGACGGCTACGGCATGACCGAAGGCGGCGCGACCTCGATCCTCGTCGCCCACGCGCACCCGGACAAGCTGCACACCGTCGGCCAGCCGAGCCCCGGGCACATCATGAAGATCATCGACGAGGACGGCAACGAACTGCCCCAGGGCGAAGTGGGCGAGATCGTCGGCCATTCGCCGATCATGATGAACGGCTACCACGGCAAGGACGACAAGACCCGCGAGGTCGAGTGGTACGACAAGGAAGGTCGGCGCTACATCCGCCACGGCGACGTCGGCAAGTTCGACGAGGACGGCTTCCTCATCCTGATGGACCGCGCCAAGGACATGATCATCTCGGGCGGGTTCAACATCTACCCCTCCGACCTCGAAAGTGAACTGACCCGCCAGCCGGAAGTGCGCGAAGCCGCCGTCGTCGGCGTCCCCAGCGATGCTTGGGGCGAAACCCCGCTCGCCGTCGTGGTGCTGGCCGACAAGACCGCCGACCCACAAGCGATCCTCGCCGAAGCCAACCGCAAGCTCGGCAAGACGCAGCGCATTTCCGCCATCGAAGTGGTCGACGAGCTGCCGCGCAGCCCGATCGGCAAGGTCTTGAAGCGCGAGCTGCGTGATCGCTTCGGCGGCAACCCGATCGCGCCGCAAGGCTACGAAAAGGCCTGATTTCTCACCCGTTCCCTCAACCTCCCCGGGAAAGCCTGGCCACAGGAAAACCCACAAGGAGATCATACCATGCGTGATGCCGTCATCGTTTCCGTCGCCCGCACCCCGATCGGCCGGGCCTACAAGGGCGCGTTCAATGCAACGCCGGGCGCCACCCTCGGCGCGCTGTCGCTCGAGGCCGCGGTCGCCCGCGCCGGGATAGACCCCGCCGAAGTCGACGACGTGCTGTGGGGCGCCGCGCTCCAGCAGGGCACGCAGAGCACCAACATCGCCCGCCAGGTCGCGCTGCGCGCCGGCCTGCCGGTGACCAGCTCGGCGATGAGCATGGACCGCCAGTGCTCGTCGGGCCTGATGTCGATCGCCACCGCCGCCAAGCAGGTGATCATCGACCGCATGGACGTCGTCGCCGCGGGCGGCCAGGATTCGATCAGCCTCGTCCAGACCAAGGAAATGCGCGTCGCTCCCGATCCCTCGCTCAAGGCGATGCATGCGGCGATCTACATGCCGATGCTGCAGACCGCCGAAATCGTCGGCCAGCGCTATGGCATCAGCCGCGAGGCCTGCGACGAATATTCGCTCCAGTCGCAGCAGCGCACCGCCGCCGCGCAAGCCGCGGGCAAGTTCGACGACGAGATCGTCGAGGTAACGACGACGATGGGCGTGGCCGACAAGGCCACCGGCGAGATCTCGATGAAGGAGATCACGCTGAAGAAGGACGAGGGCAACCGTCCCGAAACCACGCTCGAAGGCCTGCAGGCCCTCAAGCCCGTGATCGAAGGCGGCATCGTCACCGCCGGCAATGCGAGCCAGCTGTCCGACGGGTCGGCCGCCGCGATCGTGATGGAAGCGGGCGTCGCCGCCGCCAAGGGCCTTACCCCGCTCGGCCGTTATGTCGGCATGGCGGTGGCCGGCACCGAGCCCGACGAAATGGGCATCGGCCCGGTCTTCGCGATCCCCAAGCTGCTCGAACGCTTCGGCCTGAAGATCGACGACATCGGCCTGTGGGAGCTGAACGAGGCCTTCGCGGTGCAGGTGCTCTATTGCCGCGACAAGCTCGGCATCCCGAACGAGCTGCTCAACGTCAACGGCGGCTCGATCTCGATCGGGCACCCCTACGGCATGACCGGCGCGCGCTGCACGGGCCATGCGCTGATCGAGGGCAAGCGCCGCGGCGCCAAATATGCGGTCGTGACGATGTGCGTCGGCGGCGGCATGGGCGCGGCCGGGCTGTTCGAGATCTTCTGATCCTGCTTGCCTGTTGTGCCGGCACGGTGCGGCCGCACCGTGCCGGCACAAGGGCCAGAGGAACCGGCAAGAGGAACCGGACGGCCATGCAGGTCGATGCGCTCGATCACGTCAACATCATCTGCGCCGACCTCGATGCGAGCGCGGCGTTCTATGCCGCGCTGCTCGGGCTCGAGCGGCGCGACGGGCCGCCGCCTTCGCGTCCCGACCAGATCCAGTGGATGCACGATCGGCAGGGCCGGCCGATCCTGCATCTCAACGCGGTCGACTGCCCGCGCGCCTACGACCGCGCGGCGGTGCCGGGCGGAGAGACCGGGGCGATCCACCATGTCGCGCTCGCGTGCAGCGGGAGCGACATCGTGCTGGCCCGGCTGAAGGCGATGGGCCGCGACTTCCGGCAGAACAGGATCGAGGCGATCGGGCTGACGCAAGTGTTCACGCTCGATCCCGACGGCGTGCTGCTCGAGCTGAACTTCCGCGACGCGCCGGGCTGACCCCCGCGGCGCCGCCGTGCCACAGGGGCGCGCCGCAGGGGTTCGACCGCTTTCGTCAGAGCACGAGGTCGCCGGCCGAGAGGCTGGTCACCCCGTTCAGCACGATCGCGAGCTCCGGCGCGGCGCCGGCATTGGTGCTCGCATAGAGCGTGCTCGTCGCCGCATCGAACCAGACCACGCCGCCGGCGTTGCCCTCGTCGGGCGCGGTCGCGGCGAAGGTGAAGGTCTGGTCGCCGGGCACGCCCTTGACCGCGTCGATCGCCGAGAGGTCGATCCGGTCGCCGCTGGTGAAGTCGGTGATCGTGTCGACCTTCGCGCTCGCCGAATCCGACGAGGCGGAATAGACGAAGGTGTCGTTGCCCGCGCCGCCGGTCAGCGTGTCGGCGCCCGCGCCGCCCTCGAGCCGGTCGTCGCCGTCGCCGCCGCGCAGCGTCTGCGCGCCCTTGCCGCCGATCATGCTGTCGGCAAAGACGCTGCCGATCACCGTCTCGATCGACGAAAGCTTGTCGATCCCGGTGCCCGAATTGCCGCCATTGGCCGCAAAGGCGAGGCCCGAGACAAGGTTCACCGCCATGCCCGCCTTTGCCGCGGCATAGTCGACGATGTCGTCGCCCGCGCCGCCGGCGATGCTGTCGTTGCCCGCGTCGGCGCCGGCAAGGAAGGTGTCGTCGCCATCGCCGCCGGCAAGCTTGTCGTCGCCGTCGTCGCCCGACAGCACGTCGGCGCCCTTGCCCCCGGCGATGCTGTCGCGGCCGTTGCCGCCTTCGAGCAGGTCGTTGCCGTCGCCGCCGTTGAGCGCATCGTCGCCTTCGCCGCCCAGCAGCGTGTCGTCGCCCTCGTTGCCGAACAGCTTGTCGGCGCCCGCCTCGCCCGCGAGGTCGTCGTTGCCGAGCCCGCCGTGGAGGCCGTCGCCATCGGCGCCGCCGGACAGCGCATCGTCGCCGGCCTCGCCGAACAGGCGGTCGGACCCGGCGCCGCCGACGATATGGTCGTTGCCGACCCCGCCATCGAGCAGGTCGGCGCCCTGGCCGCCCGACAGGTCGTCGGCGCCGTCGCCGCCGTAGAGCTTGTCGATGCCGTCGTTGCCGTCGAGGATGTCGTTGCCGGTGCCGCCGTCGAGCACGTCGTTGCCGCCATCGCCGACCAGCACGTCGTCGCCCGAACCGCCGTCGAGCGCATCCTTGCCCGCGCCGCCGAACAGGTCGTCGTTGCCCGAGCCGCCGTGGAGGATGTCGTCGCCGCCGCGGCCGTCGAGGTGGTCGTCCCCGGCGCCGCCGTGCATCGTGTTCTTGCCGCTGTCGCCATAGAGCGAATCGTCGTTCATGCCGTCGCCGTCCTGGTCCGCGGGCACGCCGTCCTCTTCCTCCTCGCTCGAGGGATCGTTGATCACCTTGCCGTCGAGCGTGGTGAAGACGAGGCCGTCGCGGTTGTAGAACGAGGCGTCGTCGGTGGTGTCGGCGGTCTGCGCGAAAGTGATCACCTTGATGAAGCTGGGATTGGTGGTGGTCAGCGTGACGAGGCCGCTGCCGGCGTCGTAGCTCAGCTTCTGGTTCGGGCGCAGCACCTGCAATTCGGTTTCGCCGCCATCGACTTCGTACATCGCGATCGGATCGGCGGTCAGGTCGAACTTGAAGATCGGCTTCATGATGTTGGTCCCCTTGGCGTTGTCGCGACGGGTCATGTCCCCTCGTTCCGAAGCGGGACGCTATGGCGAGCCGCTGACAGATTTGAGACGGGCCCGTTCATCCGGGGTACAGGGAAAAAGGAACTTTCGTTTGGATACAGGCGCATGGCTGCCGCGTGTCGGCGCCGCCCGGGACAGGATTTTTTCGGCCGGTCAGGCGCGCGCGACGAAGGCCGCCCAGGCGGGCGCGTGGGGATTGTCGCTGGTTTCGGGCGACCAGTGCCGCTCCATCAGCGCGCGCGCCTGCTCCTCCGCCATGCCTTGCGCGATGTGGCGGCGGTAGAAGAAGGCCGATACGCGCCAGTTCATGATGCAGTGGACATGGACCGGGCCGCCGGCGGCATCAAGCGCGGCGTCGAAGGCGGCGAGGTGGTCCTCGCCCGGCGCGTCGAACGGCACCGGAATATGGGTGTAGCCGATCCCGGCGGCGGCGCAGCGCGCCGCCTCGTCCCCCAGCGCTTCGGGATGGTCGGCGAGCGCCAGGTTGACCACGTGCGCCACCCCGATCGCGGCCAGGCGGTCGATATCGTGCGCTTCCAGCCGGCCCGAGGTGGTGATTTCCTCGCTCAGGCGATGGAAGGCGCGGATGTCTTCGGGATCGTTGGAAGGAGCGGTGGTCATGCCCGGCAGGGTGCCCGGCATGACCGTGATCCGCAAGCGGGCCGGATCAGCCGCCCTTCTTTTCTTCCAGCGCCCGCCCTTCGAGAGCCTTGTCGTCGTTGGCGCGCTTGATCAGGAACTGGCGCAGGTCCTCGGCATCCTCGGGCTTCAGCGCCGACTTGAACGAGACCATGCCGTTTTCGTGGAGCACGCCGTCGATCACGATCGAGCGGATCGCCTCGTCCGAGCCGAGCGCACCCGAATGGCGCAGGTCGGGGACGAGGCCGCCGGCGATCGCGGCGTCGCCGTGGCAGACCGTGCAGTAGCGGCCATAGAGCTGGCTGCCGCGCGCAACCTGTTCGGGCTTGCCGGTGAACGGCGGCGGATCGAGCACCGCCTGGTTGTCGAGCTTGGGCGCGGCGGGCAGCTGGCCACTGGCGCCGAGCTTGAACACCATCAGGCGGCTGATGTTCCGGTAGGCGCCGCCGGTGTGGGCGAGGATGCCCGCCGAAAGATCCCAGACCCCGCCCCAGCCGACGAGGATCGCGACGTACTGCTCGCCGTCGATGGTGTAGGTCATCGGCGCGGCGATCACCCCGCTTTGCGTTCCGAACGACCACAGCTTCTGGCCCTTGTCGGCGCTGTAGGCGACGAACTGGCCGGTGGCGTTGCCCTGGAACACGAGGTTGCCCGCGGTCGAGAGCACGCCGCCGTTCCACGGCGTCGGCATCGGCACGCGCCAGGCTTCCTTCTTGGCGGCGACGTCCCAGGCGATCAGCGAGCCGACCGTCGCGGCCTTCGCCGCGGCGCGGCCTTCGGCGGGCAGCGAGGTCTGCGAGGGATCGATCGCGAACTGGTAGCCGATCGCGCTCGGCTTCCAGTCCTTGGCCGCGACATAGCCTTGCGCGGCGATGTTGGTGGGGATGTAGAGCAGCCCGGTCTTCGGGCTGTAGCTCTGCGCGTGCCAGGTGTGCGCGCCGATCGCGCCGGGCAGGCCGACCCAGGCCTTGCCGGTCTTTTCGTAGCGCGCCTCGGGGTTGATCGCGGCCTTGCCGGTCCTGGGATCGAGCCCGGTGGTCCAGTTGACCGGAACCCACGGCGTTCCCGACAGGAACTGGCCGGTCTTGACGTCGATCACGTAGACGTGGCCGTTCTTGGGCGCGTGGATCGCGACGTGGCGCTTCTGGCCGTTCACCATGATGTCGGCGATGGTGATCTGCGCCGCCGAATCGAAGTCCCAGCGGTCTTCGGGGGTTTCCTGGAAATGCCAGGCATACTGGCCGGTGTCGGCGTTCACCGCGACGATCGAGGAGGTGTAGAGCGCATCGCCCTCGCGGCCCATCGCGGCCGGGTTCCACGGCTCGGCATTGCCGGTGCCGAACAGCACGAGGTTGGTCGCGGGGTCGTAGGTGATCGAATCCCACACCGTGCCGCCGCCGCCGATGGTCCACCAGTCGCCGGCCCAGGTCTTGGCCGCGGCTTCCATCGCCTTGGCGTTCAGGCCGTCCTTGGCCCAGCCTTCGGCCGGGTTGCCCGGAACGGTGTTGAAGCGCCAGACTTGCGCCCCGGTGTCGGGATCGTAGGCCGCGATGTAGCCGCGGGCGCGATATTCCGAGCCGCCCGCGCCGATCACGATGCGGCCCTTCACCACGCGCGGCGCGCCGGTGATGGTGTAGCTGGTCTGGTCGGGCACGACGACCTTGGCGAAGACTTCCTTGCCGGTCTTGGCGTCGAGCGCGACGAGCCGGCCGTCGAGCGTGCCGACGTAGATCTTGTCGCCGTAGATCGCGACGCCGCGATTGACCGCATCGCAGCAGGCGCGGACCAGCGTGTCGCGCGGGACCTTGGGATCGTAGGACCACTTGGGCGCGCCGGTCTTCGCGTCGTAGGCCTTGACCATCGACCAGGCAGTCGAGACGTAGATCACCCCGTCGTGGACCAGCGGGGTCGCTTCCTGGCCGCGCGCGGTGTCGAGATCGGCGTACCAGGCAAGGCCGAGCTGGCCGACGTTCCGGTCGTTCACCTGGGTCAGCGGCGAGAAGCGCTGCTCGCCGTAGTCGCGGCCATAGCTCAGCCATTCGGCGTCGGGCGCGGCGGCGAGCATGGCGTCGGTGACGCCGGTGCCGGTCCCCGCGCTGAGCGGCCCCACGCCGCTCACCTGGCAGGCGGCGACGGCCAGCGCCACCGCCGAAATCGCGACTGCCGAAAGCTTCTTCATGCGCATCCTCGGATCCTCTCCATCCGCCGGGCCTCAAGCCCGGTACTCCCGTTCGTCCTGGCGGCGCGTGCCGCGCCGCGCCCAAATCACAGCATGTAGTAATCGCCCGCGCCGCGCACGGTGATCTCGCCGATCGACACGCCCCAGGGCTGGTCGATCGCGTGGAGCACGGCGTCGGCGATGAAGCGCGGTTCGAGATTGGCGTAGTCGATGTTTTCCGGGTCCAGCCGCGCCGGATCGAGCGAGCCGTCGGCCATCTGTGCGAACACCGCATTCGCCTCGGCCGCGTTGAGCCCGAGGATACCGGCGAGCCCCGCCATGTTGACCACGGTGCCGCCAAGCCCGGTGCCGGCAACGCCGGTCGGCTTGATCGTCGTCACCTTGATCTTGCCCCGCGATTCCAGCCGCAGCGATTCGCCCAGCACGTTCACCGCCGCCTTCGTCGCGCCATAGACGCCCGCGCCCACGGTCGGGAAATTGCCGTAGATCGACGAGACGTTGATCACCTGGCCCTTTCCGCCCGCGATCATCGGATCGTAGGCGGCGACCATGCCGTTGAGCACGCCCTTGAAGTTGATGTCGATGCAGCGCACCCACGCGTCGTAGGCGGCGGCATGGTCGGAAAAGAACGCGAGCGGCATGACGCCGGCGTTGTTGACGATCACGTCGATCCCGCCGTGGCCGCGCACCGCCAACTCGACCAGCGCCTTCATCGCGGAAAGGTCGGTCACGTCGGTCGCCGCGCCTTGCGCGGTGCCGCCATGCTCGCGGATCTGCGCCACCACGGCATCGAGCGCCGCGCCGTCGATGTCGCCCAGCGTGACCTTGGCCCCGCGCGCCGCGGCCTTTTCCGCGACCAGCTTGCCGAACCCGCCGCCGGCGCCGGTCACGACGATCGATTTTCCGGCGATGTGATCGGCCACGCGCATCCTCTCTTCGGTGGTTATTTAACTCGTCAGTTAAATCGCTTGGCGCGCGCGGGCAAGCGGAACGTCGGGGCAGGCGCAAGCTCCGGGCAGGATTGCGCATGGGCGGCGGCACGGTATCGTGGCGGGCGAGGGCGGGCAAAGGAGCGGACCCGATGTGCGATGAACTGACCGAGCGCGACAACGAAAGCTACGTTCTCGACCGGCGGCGCTTTGCCGCGCTGGGCGCGGGCGCGGCAGTGCTGGCGGTGGCGCCGGGCTGCGTCGCCAGCCCTGCCGCCGATGCCGGCGCCCTGCCGACGGCCAGCCGCGCGGTGACGATCACCACCCCCGACGGCAAGGCCGACGCCTTCTTCGTCCACCCCAAGTCGGGCAAGCATGCGGCGGTGATCCTGTGGCCCGACATCGCCGGCCTTCGCGATGCCTACCGCACGATGGGCACGCGCCTTGCGAGCGCGGGCTATGCCGTGCTGGTGGTCAACCAGTACTACCGCTCGAGCCCGGCCCCGATCCTGTCGAGCCTGTCCGAATGGCGCTCGCCGGCGGGACAGGAGAAACTGAAGCCGATGATCGCGGCGATCACGCCCGCGGGCACGACCAGCGATGCCGGCGCCTTCGTCGCCTGGCTGGATGGCCAGGGCGAAGTGGATACGGCGCGCAAGATCGGTTCGGCGGGCTATTGCATGGGCGGGCCGTTCACCGTGCGCACCGCCGTGGCGAGTCCGGCGCGCGTCGGCGCGGCGGCGAGCTTCCATGGCGCGAACCTGGTGAACGATACGCCCGACAGTCCGCACAAGCTGCTGGCGCGCACGCAGGCGAGCTACCTCTTCGCCATCGCCCAGAACGACGACGAGCGCGCGCCGGGCGACAAGGACGCGCTGCGCGAAGCGGCCAAGGCGGCGGGCCGCGCGGCCGAGGTCGAGGTCTATCCCGCGCAGCACGGCTGGTGCACGATCGATGCGCCGATCTATGACCAGGCGCAGGCCGAAAAGGCGTGGGGCCGGATGCTCGCGCTGTTCAAGACCGCGCTGGCCTAAGCTCCGCTCTCAGCGCAGCGTGCGGAAGGTCAGCGACCAGCGCGTGGCGGTGGCGGGCAGGATCGAATGCTCCCATTCGCTGCGCGCGGGGCCGTCGAGGCGATAGGCTTCGCGCGGGGTAAGCGGCACTTCGCATCGTTCGAAGGTGCCGTCGGCGCGGCGGCGGCGCAGGCGCAGGCGCTCGGGCGCGCCGAGCGACAGGCCGAGCACCACCCCATACTGCGGCCGGTCGCGATGCCAGCCGATCCCGGCGCCCGGATCGTAGCGGATCGCGAGCGCCTGGACGAGCGCGGCGGGATCGAGCCCCGCCCAGTCGGCCATGCGCGCGCGCAAGGGTAGCAGCCAGTCGGGGATCGGCGGGGCGGGCAGGACGGTGCCGCGCTGGTAGTCGTAGGCGCTGCCCCACGCCATCGTCAGCCGCTTGCCCAGCCACCCCTGGAACGCGAACGGCGCGAGCGGGGAGGCGTCGATGCGGGCGACGAGCGCGGCTTCTTGCGCCGCGTCGACCATGCCGGGCGCGAGCGCCATGCCTTCGGGCAGCGCGAGCCGGGGCGGGCCGGCGACCGCTTCGTCGAACAGGTCTGGCTGGTGCGGGGACATCTGAGCCATATGGGGACGATGCAGCAGGCGACCACCACGTTCACCATCGAGACCCCGGGGCGGGGCCTTCACGAGATCACCCCGCTGATCGCCGAATGGATCGATGCGCAGGGGATCATGAAGGGCCTGCTGACGCTGCTGTGCCGGCACACCTCGGCCTCGCTGTGCATCCAGGAGAACGCGGCGCGCGAAGTGCGCGGCGACGTGCTGCGCTGGCTCGACCGGCTGGCGCCCGAGAACGACGGCTATGCCCACGACGACGAGGGCCCCGACGACATGCCCGCGCACCTCAAAGCACTGCTGACCGGCGTCACGCTGTCGATCCCGGTGCTGGGCGGGCGGATGGCGCTGGGGACCTGGCAGGGGATCTATCTCGTCGAACATCGCCGCGCCGCCCACCGCCGGCAGGTGGTGGCGCACCTGATCGGCGAGTAGCCGCGCGGGCCGGGGCGCGCGCGAATTCGTGCTCTGTTCATGGTTGCGGGGCGGCTGCACGGCTTAATTCCGGTCCGTTTCGGTGGTACTGGCGAAAGGCGCCATTTTCCGCGCGCCGACCCGGATTCGAGACCGCCCATGCCGCTGCGCCAGACTCTCGTTCGTGCCTCGCTCGCCGTGCTTGCCCTGACCGCGCCCGCCGGCGCCGCCTTTGCCGAAAGCACCGCGGTGGGGATCGACGCGCTCAAGGTCTACAACCTCGTCGTGCTCGGCGATCTCAATTCCTCGTCGGAGGTCGAAGGGCGGACCTGGGTGGGCGGCAACCTCACCGGCACTTCGTCGAACTACCAGATCAAGGCGCTGCCCGCCTCGACCTTCACCGGTCCGGGCCTGACCGTGGTCGGCGACGTCACCGGCGGCTTCAAGAACCTCAACAACGGATCGGGCGCGGTGGTCGGCGGCAGCGTGAGCAGCGGCTTCAACCTCAACGGCGCGCCGCAGACGGTGAAGGTCGGTGGCACGATCAGCAATACCAACGTCAACCAGAACACGGTGATCTCCGGCCTCGCCAGGACCGACCCCGCCTTCGTGCAGAACCTCAAGCAGGACGCGAGCCTGATGACGACGAGCATGAAGGAGCTGTCCTACCAGCTCGGCACCAACGCCGCGAACAGCACCTTCTCGATCAGCGGCAACCGCGGCACGTTCGATGCGAGGCCCGACGCTTCCGGCCTTGCCGTGTTCAACATCTCGTCCGCCGACCTCGACAAGATCGGCGAGATCCAGTTCAGCGCCAACGGCGCGGACACGGTGATCGTCAACGTCTCGGGCGACAAGGTGCTGCTCAACGACAACTTCCTCGGCGGGACCAACAACCTCGGCGAGAAGGTGATCTGGAACTTCAAGGACGCGACCAGCCTGACGCTGACCACCGCCTGGGGCGGCTCGGTGCTGGCGCCGCTCGCCAATGCGAATACCGGCAACTACGTGCAGGGCTCGGCGGTGTTCGGCAGCCTGACCCAGAACGGCGAGTTCCACATCGGCACCTATGCCGGCACGTACGTCGTGCCGCAGGCGCCCGCTTCGTCGACCACCACCTCGTCCTCGGGCGGCACGACCAGCAGCGGCGGCGTGGCGATTCCCGAACCCGGCATGGTCGCGCTGTTCGGCGCGGGCGCGGCGGGGCTGATGTTCGCCCGCCGGCGCCGCCGCCCCCGCGCTGCCTGATCGCGCGAATAGGCGCTGGCGCGGGGCGGCAGGCGCGCTAGTCTCGCGCCCCATGCTGCGCCATCTCCTCCTCGCCTCGCTCGCCCTGCTGCCATCGGCCGCGCTCGCCGACACGCTCTATGTCCGCGCGGGCAGGCTGGTCGATCCCGAGGCCGGGCGGGTGCTGGCGGCGCAGGTGCTGCGGATCGAGGACGGGCGCGTCGCCGCGATCGTCGCCGATGGCGCCGGCGCGGTGCCGCAGGGCGCGCAGGTGGTCGACTGGTCCGCCTTCACCGTGCTGCCCGGGCTGATCGACTGCCATGTCCACCTGGCGGACGTCGAGCAATCGAACAACGTCGCCGAGCCGCTGCTGCACTCCGCGATGGAGATCGCCTATGTCGGCGCGCGCAATGCGAGGAGGACGCTGCTGGCGGGCTTCACCACGGTCCACGATGTCGGCTCGTTCCGCGCCTATGCCGATGTCGAGCTGCGCAACGCGATCGAGCGCGGCGACGTGCCCGGACCGCGGATGAGCGCGGTCGGCGCCTACGTCACCATCCCCGGCGGCGGGGGCGAGGTGACCGGCTTATCGCCCGACGTCACCGTGCCTGCCGACCTTCGCGCAGGGGTGGTGCGCGATGCGGCCGACACCACGCTGGTGGTCAACCGCCTGTTTCAGAACGGCGCCGATTCGATCAAGCTGATCGCCACCGGCGCGGTGCTGGCGCAGGGGACCGAGCCGGGGCAGCTCGAGCTTTCGCCCGGGATCATGAAGGCGGCGGTCGACGTCGCCCGCCAGCGCGGATCGTGGGTGACCGCGCACGCCCATGGCGCCGCCGGGATCAAGGCGGCGATCGAGGCCGGCGTGCGCGCGATCGAGCACGCCAGCCTGATCGACGACGAAGGCATCGCGCTCGCGAAAGCGAGGGGCGTGTGGCTCGACATGGACATCTACGACGGCGACTGGATCGCGCAAGTCGGCCGCCGCGATCACTGGCCCGCCGACATGCTGCGCAAGAACGACGACACGACCGAGGCGCAGCGCCAGGGCTTCGCCAAGGCGGTGAAGGCCGGCGTGAAGCTGAGCTTCGGGACCGATGCCGGGGTCTATCCCCACGGGCTCAACGCGCGGCAGTTCCGCTACATGGTGCGCTACGGGATGACGCCGATGCAGGCGATCCAGTCGGCCACCACGGTGAGCGCGCAATTGCTGGGGCGCGACAAGGACGTCGGCGCGCTCTCGCCCGGGCACCATGCCGACATGATCGCGGTCGCAGGCGACCCGCTGGCCGACATCACGGTGCTGGAAAACATCGCCCACGTGATGAAGGGCGGCGAGGTGGTGAAGTAGCGGGTTTCGCGCACACACGAAACCATCCGGCGGCGAACCCGGACCTTTGCGCCTTGGGGAAACCATACGGACCTGCGCGACCGGCGCGGGCGCCATTGCCTGGCGCTGCGCGAAGGAGGGCGGTGAACGCTGTGGCGAGTGGCCGGCGGGGCGTTGCATCCCGCGCGGCTCGGCCTTGTTCGGACGGGGGGCTCGTACCCTTGCGACGGCTCGCGTGCCGCATCGGGTCCGTAGCGAGTCCCTAAGGATAAGTTCCGGGATAAGCAGGGCCGCGCGAGGGGGCCAGGCCGGACCGGAACCGGACTTCATGGGAGCGCTGCCACGCGGTTGAACCACCGCACCACATCCGCCCGTCCGTTGCACTGGCTGGGTTTGTGCCCGGGACTTGGGGCTTTACGCCCTCGCTCGCCGCATCTGGTGAGAGATCCGGCTTCCCGCAGCGCCGACCCGCGCCGGTCGCGTCGGGCCTCACCCCGCGTGGAGATCAGCCCGAAGGAGCGAAGAGCAAGCCGGCCATGCCGCTCCCGGTCCGTGGGGTGGCATATAACCTATATGGTTCGTCGCGTCAAGATGGGTTGGGGAGGGTTCGCGCAGGGATCGCAGAGGCGCAGAGAAGGAAAGGAGGAGAGGGGCGAGGGGCAGGGCCCCTCGCGCTCCCGGGACGTCTTCCGGCTCTGGCCTTGCGGATGCGGCGCGGGGTGCGGGGGGCTTCGGGGGTTGCGCTGAAGGGAGGACGGCCCTTCGACGGGCTCAAGGCTGCGGAGCGCGGACCTCTTTCCCGTCCATCCTGAGCTTGTCGAAGGATCGTTCTTCTCTTCGGGAGTGGCGTTGCGCGGTACCCCTCCACCACCCTGCGGGTGGTCCCCCTCCCCTTGCAGGGGAGGATGGGCGGCGGCGGGGCTTGGGCGGTGGGGGTCAGGCGGCGAGGGCGGCGTGGTCCTGGCCGCGGCGGACGAGGCGGCCGGGGAGCGCGCCGGTGGGCTTGCCGTTGCGGGCGATGATCGTGCCCGCAACGATCGTCGCGACGTAGCCGTCGGCTTCCTGGCGCATGCGCTTGCCGCCGGCGGGGAGGTCGTAGGCGACGAACGGCAGGTGCAGGTCGAGGCGGTCGAGGTCGATCACGTTGAGATCGGCCTTGAGCCCCGGCGCGATGCGCCCGCGATCGTCCATGCGCACCGCCGCGGCGGCGCGTGAGGTCAGTTCGGCGACGGCATCCTCGAGCGCGATGCGTTCGTCGGGCGCGGCGTCGCGCACCCAGCGCTGGAGGAAGTAGGTCGGGAAGCTGCCGTCGCAGATCAGGCCGTAGTGCGCGCCGCCGTCGGCGAGCGCCATCAGCGTGTCGGGATGGCCGAGCATTTCGCGCACTGCCTTGAGGTTGCCCTCGCTGTAGTTGGCGGCGGGCAGGTAGAACATCTGCCGTCCTTCGTTCTTCAGCAGCAGGTCGTAGGCGAATTCCTGCCAGTCCTTGCCCGCGTCGCGCGCGCGCTGCTCGATCCGGCTGTCGCGCGCCGGTTCGTAGTCGGGCCGGTCGCCATCCCATTCGTGCGTCGCGCGGAAGGCGTCGATCAGCGCGAGGGTGACCGGGTTGGTGTCCTCGGCCGCTTCGGACAGCAGCTGCGCCCGGAATGCGGGCTCGCGCATCCGGGCCACGCGCTCGGCCAGCGGCAGGTGCGCGATCGCGCGGTACGAGGGGTGGGCGCTGAACGGGTGCAGGCTGAGGTCGAGCCCGTAGAACATGCCGACCGGGCGCGGGGCGACCTGTCCGCGGATTTCCAGCCCGTCGGCGCGCGCCTGTTCGAGCGCGCGCAGCTGGGCGCGCCAGCCGGCGCCCGGCTGGTTGGGCACGTCGAGCAGGGTGAACGAGAGCGGGCGGCGGCCGTGTTCGGCGACCTTGCGCAGCAGCGCGAACTCCTCCTCGGCGTCGCTCGCCGGCGCCGGGATCAGCTGGAACACCCCGGCGTCGGCCTGGTTGAGCCCATCCATCAGCGCGCAGAGCTCGTCGACTTCGGAGTGGAGGCTGGGGGCAAGCTCGCCCGCCTTGGTCCGGTGCATCATGTTGCGCGAGGTGGTGACGCCAAAGGCGCCGGCGGCGATCGCCTCGGCGACGAGCGCGCGCATCCGGTCGAGGTCCTCGGTCGTCGGCGCCTCCTGGCGCAGCGCGCGCTCGCCCATCACGTAGACGCGCAGCGCCGAGTGGGGCAGCTGCGCGGCGACGTCGATGTCGAGCTCGCGCGCGGCGAGCGCGTCGAGATATTCGGGGAAGGTCTCCCAGTTCCACGGCAGGCCTTGCGTCATCACCACTTCGGGGATGTCCTCGACCCCCTCCATCAGCTTGACCAGCATGTCGCGCTGGTGCGGGCGGCAGGGCGCGAAGCCGACGCCGCAGTTGCCCATCAGCACGGTGGTGACGCCATGGCCCGACGAGGGCGCCACGTGGTTCTCCCAGGTCACCTGCCCGTCGTAGTGGGTGTGCACGTCGACGAAGCCGGGCGTGACGATCTTGCCGGTGGCGTCGATCTCTTCGGCGCCGCGGCCGTCGATGGCGCCGACTTCGGCAATGCGGCCGTCCTTCACTGCCACGTCGGCGTGAAACGGGGTGGCGCCGGTGCCGTCGACGACAAGGCCGCCGCGGATCACGAGATCGTACTGCATGGTCATTCTCTCCCGCTTGTCGTCTTTGCGACGTTTGCCTTCTGTCTTCAGGATTTCATGGCGTTTCGAGCCGGTGGCGGATGCGTTCGACATAGGCGCGCGCGGCGGCTTCGGCTTCGGCGGCCTGTCCTGCAAGCACCAGCTTGCCCACTTGCGCCAGTTCGCCGGCGTGTTCGTGGCGCATCATGGCGAAGCCGAACTGGCCGCGCATGACATGGACCCGCGCCTGGTCGAGGCTGCGGGTGAGCTCGGGGTTGGCGGCGATGTGCGCCAGCGCGCCGAACAGGTGGCGGCGCGCGTGCATGTAACTGGCGGCATCGCCTTCGTCGCGGCAGGCTTCGAGTTCCGCCACCGCGCGTTCGAGCGAGGAGGCATCGGCGCCGGCGGCGATGCGCCGGGCGGCGCTGCGCGCGGCGAGGCCGAACAGCAGTTCGGTGACTTCGAGCGTGAGGATCGCCTGCTCGGCCGAGATGGCGAGGATGTGCGCGCCGCGATTGGGCACGATCTCGACCACGCCGGCGGCCTTCAGTTGCTGCAGCGCCTCGCGCACCGCCTGCCGACCGGTGCCGAAGCGCAGGCACAGGTCGGCCTCGACGAGGCGTTCGCCGGGCTGCCGTTCGCCCGATTCGATCGCCCGGACGATCGCGCTGGCGATGTCGCTGGCGGAAATCCTCGATCGGGAAGCGGGGCCGGGGGGCGTCATGACGGGCAGGCTCGATCCTCGCCCGGCGATTGTCAACAGATTGTCGACAATCCGAGCGCTTATGCGGGTGCGAGCCAGGCCAGCGTCGCCCGGCGCAGCACGCGGTCCTCCAGCGAATAGTAGAGGCGGATGCCCTCGTCCTCGTCGAGGCACGAGGCGGCAAAGGCGATGTCGGTGCCCGAGCGCAGGCGCGGCGGCGGCGGCACGATCAGCGGCTCGACGCAGCGGTCGACCACGCGGGTGAAGTTTTCGTCGAAGGCGATCCAGCCGATCCGCCAGCGCGCATCGTCGGTAGCCCCGTTGTAGAACATCACCGGCGGCCTGCCGTGGCGCGCGAGCATGGGGCCGGTCGAGAGGTGCCAGTTGTCCCAGGCGTCCTCGCGCACGGTGAACGGATCGTCGGCCACCGTCCACGGACCCTCGAGGGCCTCGGCCACGGCCATGCCGATGCGCGAGGCGGCATGGCCGGGGCGGATCTCGCGCGCATATTCGTAGAACAGGCGGTACTTCCCGTCCGCCCCTTGGGCGACCGTCGCCTCCTTGATGTTGCCTTCGCCTTCGGGCGCCTGGAGCAGCACCTTGCGCTTGGTCAGGTCGGTCAGGTCCGGCCCTTGCGCGACGAGCAGCGAGCCCTGGCCGCGGCCCTTTTCGACCCCGGTGTAGAACACCATGACCTGCTGCCCGGAATGGACCACGGTCGGGTCCTCGACCCCGGCGGCGTCGACGTCCTCCGGGCCCGGCGCGATCGCGGGTCGGTCCTCCATCGCGAAGGCGAGGCCATCGCGCGAGGCGCCGGCATAGATGATCCCGGTGGGATCGTCGGCCTTCAGCGGATTGGGCAGCACGCGCACGAGCAGGCGGTAGGCGCCATCGCGCTGCCACACGTAGGGGCTCATCAGATCGTAGCCGGCGAGCAGACCGTCGCTGCGTGCGGCGTCGAGCGTGACGACGTGGTGCGCCTCGACCGCGAAGTCGAGCCGGACGGCGTGGTCGGGCTTGCCCCCGCTCACCATCACGCGCCTTGCGCCACGGTGAGCGAAAGCGCGCCGTCGATGGTGACGGTGCTGCCGGTGATGTAGTCGGCGCGGTCCGACAGCAGGAACAGCACAAGGTCCGCGACTTCCTCGGGGCGGCCGGCGCGGCCCCACGGGATCGCCGCTTCCTTGGCCTTCAGCTCGTCCGGGTGGTCGAGCGCGGACTGGTTCATCGGCGTCAGGATCATGCCCGGCGCGACCGCATTGACCGCGATGCCGCGCGGCGCGAGTTCGAGCGCGAGCGTGGTGGTGAGCTGGGCGAGGCCGCCCTTGGCCGCATCGTAATCGAGCCCGCCCGGGCGCGGCGCGCGTTCGTGGATCGACGAGATGTTGACCACGCGGCCGATGCCGCGCGCGGTGCGACCGGGTGCGGCGGCGATGCCGGCAAGACCGCGCACGAAGCGGCGGCAGGTGAGGAAGGGCCCGTAGAGATCGGCGCGCAGCACGCGGTCGAACTGCGCCAGCGCCATGTCTTCGAGAGCCGTGCCGCTCATGTTGAGGCCCGCCGAGTTGACCAGCAGGCGCATCAGCCCGAAGCGCGATTCGGCCTGCGCGAAAAGCAGATCGACCAGGCGTTCGTCGCCGACGTCGCAGCGAAAGGCGAGCGCGCGCCCGCCGCCCGCCTCGATTTCGCCGGCGACGGCCGCGCCGGCCGCCGCATCGGCATAATAGGTCAGGACGACCGGGTGGCCCGCCTTGCCCAGCGCAAGGGCACAGGCCCGGCCGATGCCACTCTCTCCCCCGGTAACCAGCGCCGGCGCGTTATCTGCAATCATCTGCCGGAAACGCAGCAGAAAGAACGCGGTTGCGTGAAATTTCCGTCAGGTTTGCATGACCGCTCGTGCGGCTTGCAATCGGAATTCCGTTTACTTACCCCTCTGTCAACAAGAGTTGGAATGGGATGAGAAGATGCCAGAGGGCGCGTTCGACTATATCGTGATCGGTGCGGGCAGCGCGGGGTCGGTGCTCGCCGCGCGGCTGAGCGAGGATGCGCAGGCGCGCGTGCTGCTGCTCGAGGCGGGCGGCGCGAACACGTCGGTGCTGGTGCGCATGCCGGCCGGCGTCGGCTCGCTGATCAAGCAGAAGAGCAAGCACAACTGGGGCTTCTGGAGCGAGCCCGAACCGTTCATGGACAACCGCCGGATGTGGCATCCGCGCGGCAAGGGCCTGGGCGGATCGAGCGCGATCAACGGCATGCTCTACGTGCGCGGCCATGCCCGCGACTACGACCAGTGGCGGCAGATGGGCCTGGAAGGCTGGAGCCATGCCGAGGTCATGCCCTATTTCCGCAGGGCCGAGGATTTTCAGGACGGCGCGAACACCTACCATGGGCAGGGCGGGCCGCTGAAGGTCAGCTGGGGCGAGCGGTCCGAACACCCGCTCTACAAGGGCGTGATCGCGGCCGGCGCGCAGGCCGGGCACAAGGTGACCGACGACTTCAACGGCTTCGAGCAGGAAGGCTTCGGCCGCTACCAGCTGACCATCCACGACGGCCAGCGCTGGAGCGCGGCGCGCGGCTACCTCGCCCCGATCGCAGGGCAGCGCGCCAACCTGACGATCGTGACCGGCGCGCGCACGCACCGGGTGATCGTCGAGGACGGCCGGGCGACGGGGGTGGAATACAGCCTCGGTCCGGGCAAGCCGGTGCAGCGGGCGATCGCCACGCGCGAGGTGCTGGTCTGTGCAGGGGCCTTCCAGTCGCCGCAGATCCTCCAGCTTTCGGGAATTGGCGATCCCGAACAGCTTTCGCGGCACGGCATCGCCACGGTCCATGCGCGCAAGGGCGTGGGGCAGAACCTGCAGGACCACCTCGACGTGACGCTCAACTGGGCCTGCACCCAGCCGATCACGCTCTACAACGAGATCAAGGGCCTGCGCATGCTCAAGGTGGGCTTGCAGTATCTGCTGACCGGCAAGGGCGCAGGACGGCAGAACGGGCTCGAGGCGGGGGCCTTCCTCAAGTCGCGGCCCGACCTCGACCGGCCCGACCTGCAGCTGCATTTCGTGCTGGCGATCATGCAGGAGCACGCCAAGGTTTCGGTCAAGCGCGACGGCTTCACCATGCACGTCTGCCAGCTGCGCCCGGAAAGCCGGGGCACGGTCTCGCTCGGCTCGGCCGATCCTTATGCCGACCCCGCGATCCTGTGCAACTTCATGGCCGCCGAGGAAGACCGCCGCGCGGTGCGCGAAGGCGTGCGGATCGCGCGCGAGGTGGTGAACCAGAGCGCGCTCGACCCCTATCGCGGCGAGGAGCTGTGGCCCGGCGCCGAGGTGCAGCGCGACGACGAGATCGACGCCTGGGTGCGCGCGCGCGGCGAGACGATCTACCATCCGGTCGGCACCTGCAGGATGGGCGTGGCGAGCGATCCGCTGGCGGTGGTCGACAAGGACTGCAAGGTCATCGGGCTCGAAGGCCTGCGCGTGGTCGATGCCTCGGTCATGCCCACGCTGGTCGGCGGCAACACCAATGCGCCCACGATCATGATCGCCGAGAAGATCGCCGACGTGATCCGCGGCCGCGCCCCGCTGGCGCCCGAGGAGGTGCCGGTCGCGGCCTGAGGCGGCCGCGCGCCTGCCCCACGGGCCGGATTGCGGGCGGGCGCGCGGGGTTGCACCAGCACGCGCATGGCCTCGCTCCCCTCGTTCGCCGGCGCCGCGTCCGCGCCCGACTTCGCCGCGCACCCCGTGACCCGCGCCGAGGCGCTGGCGCGCCTGCACGCGTTCCTGCCGCAGGCCGGCGCTGCCTATGCCGCGCGGCGCAACATCGTGTTCGGGCCCGGCCGCCACGACGCGGTCTCGCGCCTGTCGGCGGCGCTGCGGCGGCGGGTTCTGTCCGAGCACGAGGTCGTCGCCGCGGTCCATGCCGCGCATGGCGAAGGCGCCGAGAAGTTCGTCGCCGAAGTGTTCTGGCGGACCTATTTCAAGGGCTGGCTCGAAGCGCGTCCGCAAGTCTGGTCCGACTGGCGCGGCGATCTCCACCGGCTGGACCTGCGGCTGGCGCGCGACGATGCCTTTGCCGCGCGCCATCTCGGCGCCAGCCGGGGCGAAACCGGGATCGACTGCTTCGACCACTGGGTCGGCGAGCTGGAGGCGACCGGATACCTCCACAACTGGGCGCGGATGCAGTTCGCCTCGATCTGGGTGTTCACGCTCGGCCTGCCCTGGCAGCTGGGCGCGCGGTTCTTCCACGACCGGCTGGTCGATGCGGACCCTGCATCGAACACGCTGTCGTGGCGCTGGGTCGCCGGGCTCCACACCCGGGGCAAGGCCTACCTCGCCGATGCCGAACGCATCGCGCGGATGACCAGCGGCCGCTTCGCCCCGCGGGGCCTTGCGACGCAGGCGCGGATCCCGGACGGGCCTGCCGCGCCCGCAGCGCAGCCGGTGCGCTCGCCGCTGCGCGTCGATCGGGCGGCCCCTTGCGTGGTCTGGCTGACCTGCGAGGACCTGTCGCTCGAGCTCGAACCCGCGCTCGCCGACCTGGACGTCCGCGGCGTTGCCGTGCTGGGCGCGGACGGGGCGGGCGCGGTCGACAGGGCGGCGCTGGGCGACGGCATGGCGCGGGCGGTGGCGCGCTGGCACTGCCCCTCGCGAATCTGCGCCTCGGCCGAGGAGCTTGCCGCCTTCGCCGCGGGCGAAGGGGCGCGGCAGGTGGTCACGGGCTTTGCCTGCGTCGGGCCCGCGCTTGAAGCCGTGCCCGAGGTCAACCGCGCGCTGCGCCGCGAAGGGCTGGCGCTGGCCGAGCACCGCCGCAGTTGGGACGAGCGCGCCTGGCCGCACGCGACCAAGGGCTTCTTCTCGATGAAGCAGCGCATCCCCGCGCTGCTCTCCGCAGCCGGGATTGGTTAAGCCAGGGCGTCGAGCGCGAGCGCCAGCGCGCCGAGCGGGCCCGCGCGGTCGCCGAGCGCGGGCGGGGCGATGCGGAGTTCCGCGCCGGCGGGGTCGATGAACGGCAGGTAGCCGGCGAGGCTGGCGACGACCTGCGCGCGCACCGCGGGCAACAGGCCCGGCCGCGCGGTGCCGACGCCGCCGCCGATCAAGACCGCTTCGACCGAGGTGACGAGGAACAGCGTCGCGATCGCGTCGGCAAGTTCGGCGGCGACCTCGGCCCAGCCGGGGTGGTCGTCGGGGATCTGCGCGCCGTCCATGCCGAAGCGCGCGGCGAGCGCAGGGCCGCTGACCAGCCCTTCGAGGCAGTCGCCGTGGAACGGGCAGGCGCCGGCGAAGAGGTCGCCCGCGGCGCGGCGCACGCGGATGTGGCCGAGTTCGGGGTGCATCGCCCCGTGGAGCGGCTTGCCGTCGATGACGATGCCGCCGCCGACGCCGGTGCCGATGGTGATGTAGCACAGGTTCGCGAAGCCGTGCGCCGCGCCCGCGCCCCAGCGGTACTCGGCGAGCGCCGCGCCGTTGACGTCGGTGTCGATCGCGGCCGGGCAGTCGAGGCCGTCGCGCAAGCCGGCGAGAATCGGCGCGCCGCTCCAGTTCGGCTTGGGGGTGGGCAGCATGGTGCCGCGCGAAAGGTCGAGCGGTCCGAACGAAGCGATGCCGAGCGCGGCGAGCGGGCGGTCCTCGTGCCATTGGCGAAGGCGCGCGTTCGCCTCGGCGAGCGTCGCCGTGGGCGTCTGCGTCGGCAGCGCGACCTGCTCGACGATGTCGCGGCCATCGGCGAGCACGAGGATCGTCTTGGTGCCGCCGAGCTCGACGCCGGCGATACGGGGCTGTGCCATCGTCTTCAGTCCTGCCTCAGCGCGGCGCTCGCACCGTCCAGCGCGAGATGGAGGAACGGGGCGAAGGTCGCGCCGAACCGGCGTACATCGCCGCCGCCCCAGTTGTCGACGAAACTCGTCACCGAAAGATCGGGCAGGACCATCCAGCTATAGGCCTGCGCCGGCGCCTCGGGAGGATTGGCGAAGACGAGGCCGCTGCCGTTGAGCGGCTGCCACGGGCCTTCGACCGAGGGCGCGACCATCCCGTAGAGCCCGGTCGGGCCGACCGGCCCCGCAGGATCGAACACGTGCGCCTGGGTCGACCAGAACAGGTAGACCCGGCCGCCGTGCGCGACGAGGTGGGGCCGTTCGAGCTCGTTGTTGAGCCCGTCGGCCGAGACGATCGGAGGCACCAGGCGCCAGTCCTCGGGAGTCTCCGCCGCCGCCCAGGCGGCGCCGACGACGCCGTTGAAGGCGCTCGGCGATCCGGCGAGCGAGGCCGCGAAGGTCAGCCAGTGGCGGCCGCATTCGTCGCGGAAGTAGGACGGATCGCGCCAGGCCTTGATCGTGCCGATCCCGCCGCCCGCGGTGGTCGGCATGTAGTGCGCCGGGTCGAGCGGCACGATCTCGGCAAGGTCGCGCCAGGCGGTGCAGCGACCGTCCGCGCCAAGCGTGGCGCGCGCGCGGAACATCCGCTGCTCGAAGCTGAGCGCAGGCTCGCCGCGGCGCCCGGCGGCGGTGAAGTAGAGCGTCAGCGCGCCGTCCGGTTCGGCGATGGCGCTGCCCGACCATTCGCGGCTGCCGGGCGAGAAGCCGTCGGGCATCGCCGGGCCAAGTTCGCGCCAGGCGCCATCGGCCGCGCGGCGAAACAGCGTGATGCGGGCATGGCCGTGGCGCTCGTCGGGATCGGGAAAGCGCGGTGCGGCGAGCGCCATCCACACTTGCGCGCCATCGGCGAGGGTGAAGGGATGGCCGTCGCGGCGCTGGACCGGCCAGGCGTCCCACACGTCGGTGGTGTCGGAGACGCGGACGATGTCGCGCTCGGCGATCAGCGGCGCGGGATCGCCGGCGCGGATGGCATCGAGGTGACGGGCGCGCCAGGGAGAGGGTGCGGGCACGGCGGCTCCTGCCTGATGATCGGTGATCGCGAGAACCGGCAGGCGCCGCCCCGGGGGAGGCGACGCCTGCGGGCAGGGCTCAGAAGGTGTACTTGACCGAGGCCGAGATCGTGCGACCGTTGATCGCGCGGGCGCGGACGTAGTTGGTCGCGTTGTTGGTGATCGACCCTTCTTCCGCCTCGGTGAAGCCGGTCGCGTTGAACAGGTTGTTGGCGTTGAGCGAGACTTCGACGTTTTCGACCGGGCGGACGTTCACGAAGGCGTTGACCTGGGCATAGGCGGGGAACACCAGGTCGTTGTTGTCCTGGGCATAGGCCTTGGTCGTGCCGATCACGTTGAACCCGACCCGGGCGACGTCGAAGTCGAGCGCGGGGGTGAACTGGTAGATCAGGTTGGCCTGGCGGCGCGGGCGGTTGCCTTCGTTGGCCGGGCTGATCGCGTCCTTGCTGATCTTGGCGTCGGTCCAGGTGGCGCTGGCGCGCAGGTCGAACACGCCCTGGCGGTAGGCGCCTTCGAGCTCGACGCCGGTCGCCTTGTAGACGCGGCTGAAGAAGCGCTGGCTGGTCGCCTCGTAGTTCTGTTCCTGCGTCTTGGCGTGGAAGCCGGTGACGAACAGCGCGAACGGACCCGAGCGCAGCTTCACGCCCAGTTCGTACTGGTTGACGAAGTTGATCGCGTCCTGGCGGCGGACCGAACCGTCGGGCTGGACCAGGCCGAACAGCAGGCGATCGGCATTGGCGCGGCCGCCGCGGCTGGCGCGGGCGAAGACGGCGAGGTCGTTGCTGACGCGGTAGTTCGCGCCGATCGACCACGAGGTGTAGTGGACGTCGTAGTTCACCGGCGAGGCGGCGCCGTTGTTCATCACCGACACGCTCTTTTCGACCGGGTCGATCACGCCGTTCTGGTTGACGTCGAGCACCGACTGCACCGCGCCTGCATAGTCGCCGCGCGCCTTGACGCTGTCGTAGCGGATCGAGGCGTCGAGGTTGACCGGGCCGACCTGCGCGCTGAACGCGGCGTAGGGCGCGATGATGTCGTAATCGACGTTGTAGCTGCGGGTGCAGCAGTTGCCCCAGAAGGGGACGCCATAGGCATAGAGACCCTTGGACGAGAGAACCTGGCCCGTGGCGTTGTCGACGACGTCGAGCAGCGCGGCGTTGTGGCCCTTCACTTCCATCAGGAAGCTGTCCCACACCCAGTCCATGTCGATCGACTGGCGGGCATTGTACAGACCGGCGGTCAGCGAATAATCGCCGAAGGTCTTGGTCAGCTTGAGGTCGTTGGTGAACCCGCCGAAATCGTTGATGTCGACGTTGAACAGGTGGACGCGCATGGCAAGGCCGTTGGCGCCGCCGGTGAAGGCCGAACCGGCATTGGGGCCGGTGGCGTACTTGAGCGAGTAGGCGCCCGTCGCGCCGCCCGAGAAGCTGCCGTTGGCAAGGTAGTTGCCGGTGCTGTCGGCGATGCCCTGCGCCGAGCCGATCTCGGCCGGGAAGGGCGAGACGAAGTTGCCCTTGACCGACTGGTAGCGGAAGCGCTCTTCGAGCTTCAGCCCGTCGGCCACGTCGAACACCGCCTCGAGCCCGACTGCATTGACCAGCGGGTGCATGCCGTCCTTGAGGTCGGTGGTGCGGCGGTTGTTCTGGCCGTCGAGGCCGAAGGCGCTGGTGAAGTAGGCGCTCTGGATCGTGTCCGACTTGATGTCGAAGCCGTCGATCGAGCCGAACTTGGGATCGCTGTTGGTTCCGGTGACCAGCGTCGGCATCGGCAGGTAGCTGATCGCGCGGTCGTCGAGGTGCTTGAAGTACAGGCGGACGTAGCCCGCATCGAACTTGCGCGTCAGGTTCGCCTTGATCTGGTAGCCCTGGTTGGCGGTGTAGCCGGCATCGCGCGGGCCATTGCCCGAACGCCAGAAGCCGCCGACGTTGAACGTGGTCTTGTCGTCGATGTGGCCGCCGTAATCGAAATCGAGGCGGTAGTCGCGATAGTCGACGCCGGCGGTCGCCATGACCACGCCGCCGTCCTTTTCGCCGGTGTTCGAGATGAAGTTGATCACGCCGCCCGGCGCGTTCGAGGCGAGGGTGGAGGCGCTGCCGCCGCGCACCGCCTGGATCGAGGCGATGGTCTGGTCGGCGCGCAGGAAGATGTCGGCGTTGCCGAACGCGATGTCGCCGAACTGCATGACGGGCATGCCGTCTTCCTGCAGCTGGAGGAACTTGGCGCCGCCGGAGGCGACCGGCAGGCCGCGCACGGCGATGTTGGCATTGCCGTCGCCGCCGGTCGATTCGGAGCGGATGCCTGGGATCGAGCGGAAGATTTCGGCGGTGGTGCGGGGCGCGGCCTGCGCGATGGCGTCGGCGCCAAGCGAGGAGACCGAGACCGAGCTGTCGAGCTTGTTCACCGCGCGCGGCTGCGCGGTGACGACGATTTCGTCGAGGCCGAGCGGATCGGCTTTGGCGTCCGCCGCCGTTTCATCTGCGGGAGCGGATTGGGCAAAAGCCGGCGCGGCGAGCGCGCACAGGGCAACGGACGCAGTGAGCAAAACACGCTTCATGACAAACCTCCCATGCTGCCCGGACAGGGCATTGGCGGCCGTCGGACGGACCGCTCAGACAGCGCCGCTAGACCTCTCGGCAAACGATTGCAAGGCCAAATCAGCAAACGATTGCGAATGACCTTGATCGTGCCCCTCGGGGCAGCCGGCCCATATAGCTGGCAGAAACGGGGCGGAGCACTGGCGGAGCGCGGCGCTCTTTCGGCGGGACGGGCTGGCGGGACGGGACGGGGGGCGCGGCGCGGTCTTGCGCGGGCGGACCTGGCGTCGGGGGCGGCGGGCGCGCCGCTCAGCTCGAGCCGCGCTCGACCAGGCGGGGTTCGAGCAGCACCGAGGCGACGTCGGCGCCGGCGATTCGCTGCAGCAGCAGCGCGACCAGCCGGCGCGCGCCTTCGGCGATGTCCTGGCGGACGGTGGTGAGCGGAGGGGTGGCGATCCGCGCGAGCAGGATGTCGTCGAAGCCGACCACCGACATCGCCTCGGGCACGACGATGCCCTGTTCGGCGGCGGCCGAAACGATGCTCATGCCGATGATGTCCGACGCTGCGAACACACCGTCGGGCCGGTTGCCCGCGGCGAAGTAGGCGCTCGCCGCGGCGAAGCTGCTTTCGGGGGTGAGCTGGATCGGCACGATTTCGACCTGCGCGCGCAGGTCGGGCGGCAGCGCGGCAAGGAAACCCTGCTCGCGCGCGGCGAATTCGGGCGCCTCGACGTTGCCGAAGAAGGCCAGCCGCCGCCGCCCGCGCGCCAGCAGGTGCTCGGCCGCAAGCGCGCCGCCGGCGACGTTGTCGGTGCCGACGGTAAGGTAGGGCAGGTCGGTGCCGTGCGCGCCCCATACCACGAGATTGCGGTAGTGGCGGCCGACCGCATCGAGCACCGCGCCCTGGTTCGACTGGCCGATCACGATAACGCCGTCGGTGCGGCCCGAGCGGACGAAATCGTCGAGCCAGTTCGCGCGCCCGGGAAGCACGCGCGACATCAGCAGGTCGTAGCCGTGTTCGGCCAGTTCGTCGGCGAGATGGCCGAGCATCGCGCTGAAGAAAGGATCGGACAGGTGCTGTCCACGATCGTGGCCGAGCGGCAGCAGCACGCCGATCGCGCCGGTGCGGCCGAGCCGCAGGTTCTGCGCCGCGACGTTGAGCCGAAAGCCGTGCTCGTCGGCCAGCGCGCGCACGCGCTCGCGGGTCTTTTCGTTGAGGGTGCCCTTGCCGGTCAGCGCGCGCGAGATCGTCGAGACCGAGACGCCGGCGATGCGGGCGAGGTCGGCGATGCTCCGGACTTCGGCCTTTGGCGGCCGGACTTCGGACTTTTGCGGACTGGGCCCCTTCGCGTTCACGGCGCACCCTTGTTGCTGAAGATTGCCCGGGATCGCTCCCGTGCTGCAGTGCAGCTAGCATGACTAGTGGCTGTCCGATCAAGAATTTATTGCCATTTTTCCCAAGCGGGTTCGCGCAAGCCAAAAAGGGCGCGCGGCTGCCGGTGAGAAGGCGCAGGGAACCAACCGCGGCGCCGGACGTTGCCGGCCGAAATACGACCCGGTCTGCGCTGATCACGCCGGAAACGCTCCGGCGTTTGTCACGGCAGAAGGATGACGATGCTCACTACGCGAGGACTTGCCGCTCGCTCGCTGCTCAATCTGGCGCTGGTCCTGCTGCTTGCCGCGACGTTCGCCGCCGACCTTGTGCTTCCGCTGGGGACGGCGGTCTGGGTGATCTATCTGGTCCCCACGGTGCTGGCGTTCCTGTCGGACCGGCCGTGGGTGCCTGTCGCCTCGGCCCTCGTCGCGACGGCCCTGACCATCGTCGGCTTCCATTTCGCCCCCGCCGGGATCGACCCCTCGGTGGCGATCGTCAATCGCTCGCTGGCGACGATCGTCGAGATCGCGCTCGCCGGGCTCGGCGCGCTGTTCATCCGCTATCGCAACGAGGCGATTCGCCAGCAGTGGCTGCGCGACGGCGAGGCCGGCCTTGCCAACGCCATCGCCGGCGAACAGTCGCTCGACGATCTCGGCCGGGCGGCGCTCGCCTATCTGATCGACCGCACCGGCGCGCGCGCAGGCGTGCAGTTCGTGCGCGAGGGCGACGGCTTCCGGCGCCTCGCGGCGATCGGCGTGCCCGAGGCGCTTGCTCCGGCGGCGCGGCTCGGCCACGATGACGGATTGGCCGGACGCGCGATCGCCGAGCGACGCGCGATCGTGCTCGACCGGCTGCCCGAAGGCTACTTCCGGTTCGGCTCAGCGCTTGGCGACGGGTCGCCCGAGCGCCTGCTGATCGGGATCAGCGAAGTCGACGGCACGGTCAACAGCGTGGTCGAACTCGCGCTCGGCGCCGATCGCGCTGGATCCGGCGGCGAAGATCCGGTGGCGCTGCTGCAACTCGTCCGGCGCCAGCTCGGCCTGGCGATCCGCTCGGCCAAGTATCGCGCGCAGCTCCAGGCGCTGCTCGCCGAGACGCAGCAGCAGGCCGAGGAACTGCAGGCGCAGAGCGAGGAGCTGCGCGCCAACAACGACGAGCTCGAGGCGCAGACCCGCGCGCTGCAACTGGCGCAGGGCGAGCTCGAGCAGCAGCAGGCCGAGCTGGAACGCAGCAACGTCCAGCTCGAGGAACAGACCCGGTCGCTCGAGGCGCAGCGCGACGAGCTGTCGCGCGCGCAGACCGCGCTCAAGGCGCAGGCGGGCGAGCTCGAGCTCGCGAGCCGCTACAAGAGCGAATTCCTCGCCAACATGAGCCACGAACTGCGCACCCCGCTCAATTCGCTGCTGATCATGGCGCGGCTGCTGGGCGACAACCGCAAGGGCAACCTCGACGAGGAGCAGGTCCGCTTCGCCCGCACGATCGAGACCTCGGGCAACGATCTTCTCACGCTGATCAACGACATCCTCGACATCTCGAAGATCGAGGCGGGGCGGCTCGAACTGCAACCGCGAAGGGTGCGGATCGCGCCCTTGGTCGAGAAGATCGCGCAAGGCTTCCGCGCCTCGGCCGAGACCAAGGGCCTCGCGCTCGAGGTCGAGATCGCCGCAGGTGCGCCGGCCGAGATCGAGACCGATCCGCAGCGGCTCGAACAGGTGCTCAAGAACTTCCTCGCCAATGCGATCAAGTTCACCGAGCGCGGCGAAGTGGCGATCGTCGTCGCGCCGCAGGACAACCACCGCATCGCCTTTGCCGTGCGCGACACCGGCCCCGGCATCGACCCCGACAAGCAGGACACGATCTTCGAGGCCTTCCGCCAGGCCGACGGCACGATCAGCCGCAAGTACGGCGGAACCGGGCTCGGCCTGTCGATCTCGCGCGAGCTGGCGCGGCTGCTGGGCGGGGGCATCGCGCTCGATTCGGCGCCGGGGCGGGGCAGCACCTTCACGCTCGACCTGCCGGCGGCGTTCGATCCTGCCGCGGTCCTGCCGCCCCCGCCGCCGCCTGCTGCTGCGCGGCCTGCGCCGCCAAGGCCGGCTGCGGCGGCGGTGCCGGCGCAGTCTGCGCAGGCGGAGCCTGCAAGGGCCCACGCCGAGGACGACCGCGAGGTGCTGTCGGGCGATGCGCGTGTGATCCTGGTGGTCGAGGACGACCCGGTCTTCGCCGGCATCCTGCGCGACCTCGCCCACGAGATGGGCTTCCAGTGCCTGCTCGCCGGGACGGCCGACGAGGGCGCGCTGATGGCGCGGCAATACGTGCCCCACGCGGTGATCCTCGACATGAACCTGCCCGACCACACCGGGCTTTCCGTCCTCGACCGGATCAAGCGCGACACGCGCACGCGGCACATCCCGGTCCATGTCGTGTCGGTCGACGACGACACGCTGGCGGCGCTGTCGAACGGCGCGGTCGGCTACCTGCTCAAGCCGGTGCGGCGCGAGGCGCTGGTGGGCATGCTCGAGGGGCTCGAGGCGAAGATGGAGCAGCGCCTGCGGCGGGTGCTGGTGGTCGAGGACGACGTGGCGCAGGCCGAAAGCGTGCGCCACCTGCTCGCCTCGCGCGAGGTCGAGACGATCGAGGCGCACAGCGCCGCCTCGTGCCTCGAGAAGCTCGGCGCCGAGACCTTCGACTGCATGGTGCTCGACCTCAACCTGCCCGACATGCCCGGGCTCGACCTGCTCGAGCGGCTGAGCAGCGACGAGAGCGTCGGCTTCCCGCCGGTGATCGTCTATACCGGCCGCGACCTTTCCGCCGAGGAGGAGCTGCGGCTGCGGCGCTATTCCAAGTCGATCATCGTCAAGGGCGCGAAGAGCCCCGAACGGCTGCTCGACGAGGTGACGCTGTTCCTCCACCAGGTCGTCGCCGACCTGCCCGAGCCGCAGCAGAAGCTGCTGGCCAAGGCGCTGACCCGCGATGCGGCGCTCGAAGGGCGCCAGATCCTGATCGTCGAGGACGACATCCGCAACGTCTATGCGCTGACCAGCGTGCTCGAGCCGCACGGCGCGCGGGTGCGGATCGCGCGCAACGGGCTCGAGGCGCTTGCCGAACTGGACAAGGTGGCGCGCGGCGAGGCGCTGCCGGTCGACGTGGTGCTGATGGACGTGATGATGCCCGAGATGGACGGGCTGACCGCCACGCGCGAGATCCGCAAGCAGCCGCGCTGGCGCGACCTGCCGGTGATCGCGCTGACCGCCAAGGCGATGGCGCGCGACCAGCAGGACTGCCTCGATGCGGGGGCCAACGACTATCTCGCCAAGCCGCTCGACGTCGACAAGCTGCTGTCGCTGGTGCGCGTGTGGATGCCGCGATGAGCGATGCCGCCGCGCTTGCGACCGAGGACATCGAGCTCGACCTGCTGCTCGAGGCGATCTGGCGGCGCTACCAGTACGACTTCCGCAACTATGCCCGCGATTCGCTGCGCCGGCGGATGGACCGGGCGCGCGCGCACTTCGGCTGCGCGACGCTGTCCGAGCTGCAGGACCGGGTGCTGCACGATCCCGAGGTCCACCCCGCGCTGATGGGGTTCCTGACCATCCAGGTCAGCGAGATGTTCCGCGATCCGGCCTATTACCGCGCATTGCGCGAGCACGTCGTGCCGCACTTGCGCACCTGGCCCTCGCTCAAGGTGTGGGTGGCGGGGTGCGCCAACGGCGAGGAGTTCTGGTCGCTGGCGATCCTGTTCCGCGAGGCGGGGCTCGAGGAGCGGACGATCTTCTACTGCACCGACATCAATCCGGCCGCGCTCGAGAAGGCGAAGGCGGGGATCTACGAGCTCGAGCGCATCCCCGACTTCACCCGCAACCATCGCGCCTCGGGCGCGCCGGGGTCGTTGTCGGACTACTATACCGCTGCGTTCGGGGCGGCGCGGTTCGACCCGACGCTGCGCCGCCGCGCGGTCTTTGCCGACCACAACCTCGCCAGCGACGAGGTCTTTTCCGAAGTGCAGCTGGTGTCGAGCCGCAACGTGCTGATCTACTTCGACCGGCAGTTGCAGGACCGCGCGCTGGGACTGTTTGCGAGCTCGCTCGCCCGCGGCGGGTTCCTCGGCCTGGGATCGCGCGAGACCTTGCGCTTCTCGCGCCATTCGGCGCTGTTCGCCGACTTCGTCCCGCAGGAAAAGGTCTTCCGGCGCACGGCCGCGCCCTGGGTGGAGGCGAGCGATGCGCCAGCCTGATCCGGTCCGGGTGCTCGCCGTCGACGATGTCGAGGAGAACCTGCGCGCGCTCGAGGCGCTGCTCGCGCAGGACGGGATCGAGGTGGTCAAGGCCCGCAGCGGGTTCGAGGCGCTCGAGCTGTTGCTGCGCGAGGACTTCGCGCTCGCGCTGCTCGACGTGATGATGCCGGGCATGGACGGCTTCGAGCTGGCCGAACTGATGCGCGGGATCGAGCGGACGCGCGCGGTGCCGATCATCTTCCTGACCGCGCTCGCCACCGACGAGCGGCGGCGCTTCCGCGGCTTCGAGGCAGGCGCGGTCGACTACCTGCTCAAGCCGGTCGACCCGGTGGTGCTGGCGGGCAAGGTCGGGGTCTTCGCCGAGCTTGCGCGGCAACGCCAGGAGCTCGCCCGCCAGCGCGACGAACTCGGGCTGGTGCTCGCGCGGCTGCGGGCGCACAGCGACAACTCGCCGCTCGCGATCATCGAGATCGACGCCGACCTGCGGGTGATCACCTGGACCCGGTCGACCGAGCGGATGACCGGCTTTGCCCGGGGCGACGTGGTCGGCGTGTCGCTGCGGCAGGTGCCGTGGCTGGCCGAGGACGGGCGCGCGCGCTTCGTCGCGGCGATGCAGGCGCTGCTCGACCGCGGCGAGGCGAGCGAGACTCTGCAGCACCCGCTGCTGCGCGCCGACGGCGTGGCGATCGACGGCGAATGGTACTGCTCGTCGCTGACCGAGGCGGGCGGGCGCGGCACGCTGGCGCTGCAGGTGCTCGACGTGACCGAGCGGCGGCGCGCCGAGGAAACGCAGGCGCTGCTCGTCGGCGAGCTGAACCACCGGGTCAAGAACTCGCTGGCTACGGTCCAGGCCATCGCGACGCAGAGCGTGCGCCATGCCGCTTCGCCCGAGGATTTCCTCAGCACCTTCACCGGGCGGCTGCAGGCGCTGGCGCGGGCGCATTCGCTGCTGAGCGCGGCGACCTGGGAAGGCGCGAGCGTCGGCCGGCTGGTCGAGGAGCAGCTGGCGCTGGGCGCGATCGCTCCCGAGCGGCTGGTCGCTTCGGGTCCCGAGGTCCAGCTGGCGCCCGAGCCGGCGCTGCGGCTGGCGCTGGTGTTCCACGAACTGGTGACCAACGCGATCAAGTACGGCGCGCTGTCCGAAGCGGGCGGGCGGGTCGAGCTCGGCTGGCAGACGCAGGCGGGCAACCTCGTGCTGTCGTGGCGCGAAAGCGGCGGCCCGCCAGTGCGCAAGCCGACGCGCGCGGGCTTCGGCACGCGGTTGATCGAATCGAGCCTCGGCGGAAGCGCCGTTGCCGACTTCGCCGCGGGAGGCCTGTCGTGGACGCTGACCATGCCGCTCGGCCGGGGCGCATCCTGCGCGGTGCCGCAGCCGCGCGCGCCGCGTGGCGCGGTCGCGCCGGGCACGGCGTCCTTGGCAGGGCGCCGCATCCTCGTGGTCGAGGACGAGCCGCTGGTGGCGATGGAGCTCGAGATGCTGCTCGAGGACGCCGGCGCTACGCCGCTGGGCCCGGTCGGCACCTGCGCCGAGGCGATCGAGGCCATCGCCGGCCTTCGCCCCGACATCGCGCTGCTCGACGGCAACCTGCGCGGCGAGCGGGTCGACACGGTCGCCGCCGCGTTCGAGGCGGCGGGGATCGGCTTCGCTTTCGTCAGCGGCTACGGCCGCGAGCACCTGCCGCACGCGTTCCGCGACAAGCCGGTGGTGACCAAGCCGTTCGACGCCGCGCAACTGCTCGACATCGCCGGCCGGCTCGCTGCCCTGATCGAAGCCTGATCGGGCGGGAACCGCAGCGCCGCCGGTGCATTGCCATCAGACGTGAGCGCATGATGAAACCTGGGGTGACGGCTCTTTTCGAGCCATCGCCCCTTTTTCGTCACAGGCTCCAGTACCGGACGCCCGACGGCAGCGCGCCGGGGTGGAGCAGCGACTTGACGTCGACCAGCACGCCATCGGGGCGCAGCATCGCGGCGAGCCGTTCCACCGGCAGTTCGACGAAGGCCTTGTGCGAGACCGCCAGGATCAGCGCGTCGCATTCGGCCAGCGCGTCGACCGGCGAAAGGGCGATGCCGAATTCGTGGCGCGCGGCGGCGGGATCGGCGAGCGGGTCGTGGACCAGCGGTTCGATCCCGAACTCGCGCAGTTCGCGCACGATGTCCTCGACCTTGGAATTGCGGATGTCCGGCACGTTCTCCTTGAACGTCAGGCCGAGGATGCCGACCCGCGCCTGCGCCAGCGGACGCCCCGCGAGCGCCATCATCTTGACCGTGCGCTGCGCGACGTAGCTGCCCATGCCGTCGTTGATCCGGCGCCCGGCGAGGATCACCTGGGGATGGTAGCCGAGCTGCTCGGCCTTGGCGGTGAGGTAGTAGGGATCGACCCCAATGCAGTGGCCGCCGACGAGGCCGGGGTAGAAGCGCAGGAAGTTCCACTTGGTGCCGGCCGCGGCCAGCACCTCGCTGGTGCGGATGCCGACGAGGTCGCAGATCTTCGAGATTTCGTTCATCAACGCGATGTTGATGTCGCGCTGGGTGTTCTCGATCACCTTCGAGGCTTCGGCGACCTTGATCGAGCTCGCCTTGTGGATCCCGGCGGTGACGACCGAGCCGTAGAGCGCGGCAAGCGTGTCGAGCGTTTCGGCGTCCTGGCCCGAGACGACCTTGACGATCTTCTCGAAGGGATGGTCCTTGTCGCCGGGATTGATGCGCTCGGGGCTGTAGCCGAGCTTGAAGTCGACGCCGCTGGAAAGGCCCGAGACCTGCTCGATGATCGGGGCGCAGACTTCCTCGGTGGCGCCGGGATAGACGGTCGATTCGAACACCACGATCGTGCCGCGCGCGCCCGAATCGCGCAGCACCTTGCCCACGGTGCGACAGGCGCCGTCGAGCGCGGAGAAATCGGGGCGGCGGCTCTCGTCGACGGGGGTGGGGACGGTGACGATGATCACCGGGCATCCGGCGAGCGCCGAGGGATCGTCGGTGACCTCGAGCGCGCAGGCGGCCAGCTCCTCGGCCGTCACTTCGTTGGTGTAGTCGATCCCTTCGCGCAGCGTCGCGATGCGGTGCGCGCTGATGTCGAAGCCGACCACGCGATACTTGCGCGCGAAGCTGACCGCGAGGGGCAGGCCGACATAGCCGAGGCCGACGACACCGATCGATTCGACGGGCTTGTTCACGAGACCCCGATTCCCCCTCATTGGTCCTTGCCACGCTGTCTAGCGGATCAGGGCCCTGCCACGCCATTCCTTCGATAGCTTTAATCCGCGCCCCTTTGCCCAATCCGACCGAGGGACCGGGAAACATTTTTACGCAAGCATGGCCGCATCTTTTGGATTAAGGGCGCGGTGAATCGCTGATTGCAGGGAGATGACAATGTCCGACACCGCCACGCTTTCCGCCCCGGAGGCTGTCGTCGCTCCTGCCGTGCGCGCCGCTGTCCGCAACGACTGGACGCGCGAGGAGATCGCGGCGCTGTTCGACCTGCCGTTCACCGAGCTGGTATTCCGCGCGGCCGAAGTTCATCGCGCGCACCACCGCGCGGGCGAGGTGCAGCTGTGCACGCTGCTGTCGATCAAGACCGGCGGCTGCCCCGAGGACTGCGGCTACTGCTCGCAGTCGGTCAAGGCCGACAGCGGCGTTGCGGCGACCAAGCTGATGGACGTGCAGGCGGTGCTGCAGTCGGCGGCGCAGGCGCGCGACGCCGGTTCCAAGCGCTTCTGCATGGGCGCGGCCTGGCGCAACCCCAAGGACCGCGACATGCCCGCGATCGTGGCGATGGTGAAGGGCGTGCGCGAGATGGGGATGGAGACCTGCATGACGCTGGGGATGCTGACCCCGGCGCAGGCCGAGCAACTCGCCGAGGCCGGGCTCGACTACTACAACCACAACATCGACACTTCGCCCGAACGCTATGGCGAGGTGATCACCACGCGCAGCTTCGCCGACCGTCTCGACACGCTGGCGACCGTGCGCAACGCCGGGATCAACGTCTGTTCGGGCGGCATCGTCGGGATGGGCGAGACCCGCGCCGACCGCGTCGGCTTCGTCCACGCGCTAGCGACGCTCGAGCAGCATCCCGAGAGCGTGCCGGTAAACGCGCTGGTGCCGATCAAGGGGACCGTGCTGGGCGACATGCTCGCCGACACGCCGCTCGCCAAGATCGACGACATCGAGTTCGTGCGCACGGTGGCAGTGGCGCGCATCACCATGCCGCTGTCGATGGTGCGCTTGTCGGCGGGCCGCGAGAGCATGAGCGAGGCGACGCAGGCCCTGTGCTTCATGGCCGGCGCCAATTCGATCTTCACCGGCGACAAGCTGCTCACCGCGGCCAATGCCGGCGACGACGCCGACGCCGCGATGTTCGCGCGCCTCGGCCTCAGGCCGATGGAAGGCGAGGAACCGCTGCGGGCGATCAAGCAGCAGGTCGGCGGCTGCTCGGGCGGATGCGCCGCATGATCGTGCAGGAGGCCGGGGCGGAGACGCTTCCCGCCTCCGCCCTGTGGCAGGCGCACGAGGCCGACCTTGCCGCGCTCGGCGAACGCTCGCGGTTGCGCGCGCTGGCGCCGCGCAAGGGCATCGACTTTGCGTCGAACGACTATCTCGCGATGTCGTCCTCGCCACGCCTCGCCCAGGCCGTGCGCGACGCGATCGCGCGCGGCGTGCCGCTGGGTTCGGGCGGATCGCGCCTGCTGCGCGGCAACGATCCCGAGCACGAGGCGCTCGAAGCCGAAGCCGCGGCCTTCTTCGGCAGCGAGGCGGCGCTGTTCTTTTCGGCCGGCTATGCGGCCAATGCCGCGCTGCTTTCGACCCTGCCCCAGCGCGGCGACCTGATCGTCCACGACGAGCTGGTCCACGCCTCGATGCACGAAGGGTTGCGGCTGACGCGCGCGACCGCGGTATCGGCGCCGCACAACGATCCGCAAGGGTTCGACGAGGCAGCACGCGAATGGCGCGCGGCGGGCCACACCGGACGCATCTGGCTGGCGTTCGAGACGCTCTATTCGATGGACGGCGACATCGCCCCGATCGATGATTTCGCGGCCGTCGCGCAGCGCCACGACGCCATCATGTTCATCGACGAGGCGCATGCCACCGGCGTGTTCGGGCGCGACGGGCGCGGCGTTGCCGGGCACCTCGAGGGCCGGCCCGACACGATCGTGCTGCGCACCTGCGGCAAGGCGCTGGGCTGCGAGGGCGCGCTGGTGCTGGGGCCGCGGGTGGTGCGCGACTTCCTGGTCAACCGCGGCCGTGCCTTCATCTTCTCGACCGCGCCTTCGCCGCTGGTCTGCGCCGCGGTGCGCGAGGCGATCCGCATGCTGCCCGGCGAGCCCGAGCGGCGCGCGCGGCTGGCGGCGCTGGTACGCCATGCCGAGGCCCGGCTCGCTCCGCTGGGCGTGGAGGCCAGCGGGTCGCAGATCCTGCCGCTGATCCTGCACGACGATGCGCGGACGATGGCGGTGGCCGAGCGGCTGCGGCTGGCCGGCTTCGACGTGCGCGGCATCCGCCCCCCGACGGTGCCGCAAGGGACCAGCCGGCTGCGCATCTCGCTGACGCTCAATGCAACAACGGACGATGTCGACGCGCTCGCGGCGACACTGGAGGAGGCCCTGACGTGACGCGCTTCGTGGTGACCGGAACCGATACGGGAATCGGCAAGACGGTGTTTTCGGCAGCCCTGACCGGGGCGATCGGCGCCCATTACTGGAAGCCGATCCAGTCGGGCCGCGACGACGGCGCAGACCACGACGCGGTGATCGAGCTGGGCGGGGTTCCGGCGGAACGCGTGCTGCCCGAGGCCTATTTCCTCGAAACCCCGTGCTCGCCGCATCGCGCAGCCGAGATCGATGGCGTGGCGATCGACCTTGCCCGGCTCGCGCTGCCCGAGGTCGCGCCGCTGGTCGTCGAAGGCGCGGGCGGCGCGCTGGTGCCGGTGACGCGCAGCACGACCTATGCCGATGTCTTTGCCTGGTGGAACATCCCCGCGATCATCGTCGCGCGCACCAGCCTCGGCACGATCAATCACACCCTGATGACGATCGAGGCGCTGCGCGCGCGCGCCGTGCCGATCCACGGCGTCGCCTTCGTCGGCGACGAGGTGGCGGACAGCCAGGCGACGATCTGCGCGATGGGTGGCGTGCGGCAGCTCGGCCGGCTGCCGCGGCTCGAGACGCTGACGCGCGCCAGCCTCGCCGCCGCCTTTGCCGGGGCCTTCGCGCTCGCGGACTTTTCCTGATGGCCTCGCCGGTCTGGCATCCGTTCACCCAGCACGGGCTGCAGGAGCCGGTGCCGCTGGTCACCCACGCGCAGGGCGCAGCTCTCCACACCGCCGACGGGCGCCGGGTGATCGACGCGATCTCGAGCTGGTGGGTGACCACGCACGGCCATTGCCATCCGCGGATCATGGCCGCGGTGCGGGCGCAGACCGAGAAACTCGACCAGCTGATCTTCGCCGGCTGGACGCACGAGCCGGCCGAGCAGGTCGCCGCGGGCCTTGTCGAGATCATGCCGTGCGAGCTGACGCGGGTGTTCTTCTCGGACAGCGGCTCGACCTGCGTCGAAGTCGCGCTGAAGATGGCGCTGGGCTACTGGTCCAACCGCGGATCGGACCGGCAGCGCATTCTCGTGATGGAGCATAGCTACCACGGCGACACCATCGGCGCGATGTCGATCGGCGAGCGCGGCGTGTTCAACAAGCCCTACGAGCCGCTGCTGTTCGACGTCGGCACGATCCCGTTCCCCACCGGCGACGGCGCGGCGACGCTCGAGGCGCTGGAGACGGCGTGCCGGTCCGGCGCCGCAGCATTCATCGTCGAGCCGCTGCTGCTCGGCGCCGGGGGCATGCTGGTCTATTCGCCGGACCTGCTGCGCAGCATGGCCGAGATCTGCCGCCGCCACGACGTGCTGTTCATTGCCGACGAGGTGATGACCGGCTGGGGCCGCACCGGCACCCTGCTTGCCTGCGAGCAGGCGGGCGTGGTGCCCGACATCCTGTGCCTCGCCAAGGGGCTGACCGGCGGTTCGATGCCGCTGGCGGTGACGATGGCGCGCGAGGAGATCTTCATGGCGCACTGGTCGACCGACCGCGCGAAGATGTTCTACCATTCGTCGAGCTATACCGCGAACCCGATCGCGTGCGCCGCGGCGGTCGCCAACCTCGCGATCTGGCGCGAGGAGCCGGTGCGCGAGCGCATCGCGGCGCTGGGCGCGCGCCAGCAGGCGATGCTCGACCGGCTGGCGCAGGTGCCGGGACTCGTCCGCCCGCGGCGCTGCGGCACGGTCGCGGCGATCGACGTCGAGGCGCGCGACGGCGGCTACCTCTCGAACCTCGCGCCCCGGCTGATGGCGCTGTTCCGCGAGGCGGACGTGCTGCTGCGCCCGCTGGGCAACACGATCTACGTGATGCCGCCGTACTGCCTCGACGAGGCCGACCACGCACAGATCGAGGCGGCGATCGTGCGCGGCGTGGAGGCGGTCAGGGCCTAGCGCAGGCTGAGGGCCGGCGGGCGATCAGGGGAAGGCGATCAGGGGCTGGCGGGCGCGGGTGCCGGCGTGCGGCGCACCGTCAGCACCTTGACCGGCTTCTCGATCATCTGGCCCTTGAGCCCGCCTTCGCCGGCGGTGGGCGAGATCGGCGCGTCCCAGATCCGGCGCACCACGTCCATCCCTTCGACGACCTGGCCGAACACGGCATAGCCCGCCTGCGTCTCGGGATCGGTGGCCTGCGGATTGGCGTCGAGCCCGGTCATGTCCGAGACCATGATCGAGAAGTCGGCCGTGGCCGTGCCCGGAGCGAAGCGCGCCATCGAGATCGCGCCCGCCTTGTGGGTGAGGCCGGTCTGGCTGGTCGGCTCGTGGGCGATGGGCTTGAGCACCTTGCGCGGATCACCGCGCAGCCCGGCCTGGATGAGGCCGTTGGGCGGCGTGCCCCAATCGAGGTGCATCGAGCGATAGAACGCGATCCCGTCGAAACGGCGCAGATCGACATAGCGCAGGAAATTGGCGGTGCTGACCGGCGCGTGCTTGCCGTCGAGGTCGATCACGATCGGGCCGAGCTCGGTGGTCAGGGTGACGCGGACCGTATCGGCGAGCGCGGCGGCCGGCGGGGGAACGGGCGGCGCGGCGGGGGCTCGTGGCGCTCCGCGCGGCGCGGCGGCGGTGGTCAGCAGGAGCAGGGGCAGGGCGGCGAGGACGATTCGGCGGTGCATGGCCGCAGTCTGCCGATCGCGCGGGGTTTGCCAAGGCTCCCGCGCAATTGGTTAATTCTGGACCAAGCAGAGTCCCGCAGTAGGGCGCTTACCGATCGCTGATCCGGCCCAGCCTACTGACAGCAAACGCTTTCGGGGCTGGAGACTGCATGATTCGCTTTCATATTTCGGCCAAGCTCATCTCCGCCTTCGCGCTGCTTCTGGCGGTGATGACGGGCATGGGCCTTTTCGCGATCGACCAGATGGCCCAGGTCAACCAGGCCTCGACCGAGCTGCGCGGCCGCTGGCTGCCCGCCGCGCAGAACCTCGGCGACATCCACGCCTATATCTCCCAGTACCGGATCAAGCAGACCGACCTCGTCGCCGCCCCTTCGGCGCGCACCGAAAAGCTGACGCGCAACGCCGAGGCGGTGATCGAGGGGCTGATCGCCGACTACGGCAAGCTCGGCATCGGTGGCGACCAGAAGGCGGCGTTCGACCAGTTCGCCACCGCCTGGCAGGCCTATGCCGCGAAAAGCGAAGTCCTGCTGCAGAAGGCCCGCGCCGGCGATCCCGCCGCCCGAGAGATGCTCGACGGCGAACTGCTCGATTCGTTCTATTCGCTCGAGGATTCGGTGCTCCAGGTCATCGACCTGAACAGCAAGGGCGCCTCGGCGGTGTCGGCGCACAGCGACGTGCTCTTCGCTCGCTCGCGCACGTTCATGTTCGCCGCGATCGGCGCGGGCCTTGCCAGCGCGATCGTGCTGCTGGTGCTGCTGATGCAGAACATCGCGCGACCGCTCAACCGGATGAGCGACGCGGTCGCGCGGCTGGTCGCCGGCGATCTCGCGGTCGCGCTCCCGGGGCTCGCCCGGAGCGACGAGATCGGCAACCTCGCGCGCGCGCTCGACCGGTTCAAGGACCTGTTCGCGACCGATCATGCCCGGGCCGAGGCCGACAAGGCCCGCGCCGCCGCCACCCAGACCACCATCGAAGCGATCGGCGGCGGGCTTTCGGCGCTCGCTTCGGGCGACCTGCAGTACCGCGTGCCCGAAAACGGCACGGGCGAATTCGCCAAGCTCCATGCCGACTACAACGCCGCGGTTGCGGCGCTGTCGGGCGCGCTCGGCCAGATCGCCGATGGCTGCAACACGATCAAGCTCGGCACCACCGAGATCGCCGCGGCGGCATCGGACCTGTCCGATCGCAGCGAGCAGCAGGCGACCTCGCTGGCCGAGACCGCGCGCACGCTCGCCGAATTCACCGGCACCGTGAAGATCACCGCGGACAACGCGCGCCAGACCAGCGGGCGCCTCGCGGTCGCGCGCGACACGGCCGGGCGGGTCGAGGACATCGCCCGCCGCGCGGTAGAGGCGATGCGCAGCATCGAAGGCTCGTCGCGGCAGATGGCGGAGATCGTCAACGTGATCGACGGCATCGCCTTCCAGACCAACCTGCTCGCGCTCAACGCCGGGGTCGAGGCAGCGCGCGCCGGGGAATCGGGCAAGGGCTTCGCGGTGGTCGCCAACGAAGTCCGCGCGCTCGCCCAGCGTTCGGCGGACGCGGCCAAGGACATCAAGGCGCTGATCGGCACCAGCACCGACCAGGTCGGCGGCGGCGTGTCGCTGGTCGAGAGCAGCGGCGACGCCCTGCGCCAGATCGTGACCGAGGTCGCCGCCGTCTCCAACCTCGTCGAGGAGATCGCCGAGGCGGCGGAGAAGCAGGCCAGCGGCATCTCGGAGATTTCGGCGATGGTCGCGGCGATGGATTCGTTCACCCAGCAGAACGCCGCGATGGTCGAGGAAACGTCGGCCGGCACGCGCAACCTCTCGGTCGAGACCGAGAGCCTCGTCGAGCAGGTCGCGCGGTTCCGCGTCGGCGCCGGCAGCGCGGCGCGCGGTTCGAGCGGGTTCCATTCCCCCGTCTCCCACTCTGCCGCCGCCCATTCTGGCGCCGTCCAGCCGTCCGTCGCCCACCCTGCGGTGTCGAACGACCACGAGGCCGAAGCCGCGCCCGCGCCGCGGGCTGTGGCTGCGCCCCGTGCCGCCCCCACGCCGGCCTTCACCGGCAATGCCGCACACCAGCTCGATGCCGAGGACTGGTCGGAGTTCTGAACTTTCCGTCGCTCCCGTCCCGCTCCGTTCCTTTCGTCCCCGCCCACTTCGTCACACTCGAGGAAATCGACCATGATCGGAAAGACCAACAAGATGATCGGCGCGGCGCTCGTCGCCTGCGCGCTGTTCCCGCTTCCCGCCGCCGCGCAGCCGGCCGCCTGGATCGCGCAGGTCGCGCGCGCGATCGCGGCCAAGCAGACTTACCCCCGCACCGCGCAGATGCGCGGCGAGGAAGGCACCGCCAAGGTGAAGGTCTTCGTCTCCGCTGCCGGCGCCGTCGAAAAGACCGAACTCGTCGCGGCGTCGGGCTCGGCCACGCTCGACCGCGAGGCGCTTGCTCTCCCGGCGCGCGCCGGCACGCTGCCGCCGCCCCCGGGCGGCGCCACCGCGGTGACCGTGCCGATCACCTGGAAGCTGCTCTGATTCCCCGGCCCTGCGGTCGGCCTAGTCCGGCCGCAGCACCATCTTGAGCGCGCCCGCCTCGCGCGCCTCGAACATGCGGTAGGCTTCCGCCCCCTGCGACAGCGGGAGACGGTGGCTGATGTAGCGTTCGGGGCGCAGCCGGCCCGCCTGGACCAGCGCGAACAGCGCGGGCAGTTCCTCGGGCACCGAACAGGTGCCGGTGCGGAAGGTGAGCCCGGCAGCGAAGGCCCGCTCGAGCGGGAAGGCGAAGCGCCGCGATTGCTGCACTCCGATCACCGAGACCGTGCCGCGCGGGCGCACCAGCCGCAGCGCGAAATCGACCGTCGCGTCGGCGCCGACGACCTCGACCGCGCAGTCGAGCTTGCGGCCGTGCGTATCCGCCTTGATCCGCTCCATCGCCTCGTCGGGATGGAGCGCGATCGCGCCGGCTTCCTGGGCGAGCTTGCGCCGCTCGGCGATCGGGTCGATCGCATAGACCACGTGCGCGCCCATGACGAAGGCGCTGTCCACCACCATCAGGCCGATCGGCCCCAGCCCGACGACCGCGACGCTCGATCCCGGCGCGATGTCGGCCATGCGCGCGCCGTACCAGGCGGTCGCCATCGCGTCGGTCATCATCAGCGCCTGTTCGGTGTCGATGCCCTCGGGGATCTTCACCGCGTTCATGTCGGCAGCGGGGACGCGCACCGCCTCGGCCTGCGAGCCCTGGAGCTTGGCGGACAGGCCGTAGCAGCCCGACTGGCCATTCTCGCACAAGTTGACCACGCCCGACAGACAGGCGCGGCAGGCGCCGCAGCCGACCGCGGCGGGGATCATCACCTTGTCGCCGCTCTTGAGGCGATGGACGCCGCGGCCCACTTCGACCACTTCGCCGACCGCCTCGTGCCCGACGCAGAAGCCCGTGTCCTCGGAGAAGCCATGGCCGTGGTAGATGTGCAGGTCCGAGCCGCAGATCGAGCAGGCGTCGACCTTGACGATCACGTCGCGGTCGGATTCGAGCACGGGATCGTCCATGCTCTCGTGGCGGATATCGCGGGTGCCGTAGTAGCGCAGCGCCTTCATCGTGTCCGTTTCCCTCAGATCGCGCGGTCGCGGCCGGCCCAGAACGGCTCGCGCAGCTTGCGCTTGAAAATCTTGCCCGAATCCTCGCGCGGCAGGCTATCGGCGAAGTCGATCCGGCGCGGCACCTTGTAGGCGGTGAGCACGCGGCGCAGGTCGGCCTTGAGATCGTCCTCGTGCAACGCGGCGCCCGGCATCGGCTGGACCACCGCCATCACGCTCTCGCCGAATTCCTCGTCGGGGATGCCGAATACCGCACAGTCGGCGACGCCGGGCAGCTTGTGCAGTTCGGCTTCGATCTCTGCCGGATAGATGTTGGCCCCGCCCGAGATGATCATGTCGTTCTTGCGGTCGCACAAGTAGAGGAACCCGTCGGCGTCGAAGTAGCCGACGTCGCCCGGGGTGATCAGCCCGTACTTCTCCATCGCCGCGCGCTTTTCAGGCGCGTTCTGGTAGGTGAACTCGGTGGCGATGCGGCTCTTGCCGATGACTTCGCCGACGGTGCCGGGAGGCACGTCGTTGCCGGCCTCGTCGACCACCCGCAGGTCGACGCCGGGCATGACCCGCCCCACCGAGCCGGGATGCGCGAGCCATTCCTCCGACGTGAGGCTGGTCACGTTGCCCATCTCGGTCGAGCCGTAGTATTCGTTGATCACCGGTCCCCACCATTCGATCATCGCGCGCTTGACCGGCGGCGGGCAGGGCGCGGCGGCGTGGGTGATGAAGCGCAGCGAGGAGAGGTCGTACTTGCGCTTCACCTCGTCGGGCAGGCGCAGCAGGCGGTTGAACATGATCGGCACCATGTTGAGGTGCGTGATCCTCTCGCGTTCGATCAGCGCGAGCAATTCCTCGGCATCGAAGCGCGGGGTCACCACGACGTTGGCGCCGAGCCGGATCGAAAAGGCCGAATGCGCGTTCGGCGCCGAGTGGTAGACCGGGCCGATCACCGCGGTGACCACGCTTTCGGGCGGGGCGCGGCCCTCGATCACGTCCATGTAGCCATAGGAGCGGCCGAGCATCAGCGTGACCGCCTCGGCCTGCTCGGGGGTCGCCGGGGTGCGGCGCACGCCCTTCGGCCGGCCGGTGGTGCCCGAGGTATAGATGATCGAGGCGAGCGGCGGCAGCGGCTCGCCGTCGAACGGGGCCGCGGCGTCGACCAGCGCGCCCCAGACCGGCAGGCCCGGCGGCGGCGCGGTCTCGCCGAGGTGGTAGGCGCTGCGGATTTCGGGCGGGGTCTCGACCACGATCACCTTCAGCCCCTCGGGGATCGCCTCGGCGATCGGCGGCAGCAGGTCGGCGTGGATCAGCATCAGCTTCACCCCGCTGTCGCGCAGCAGGTAGCCCGCCTCGTCCGGCGTGTAGTGCCAGTTGACCGGCACCGGGTAGGCGCCGACGATGCCGGCGGCGAACGAGCCTTCGAAATAGGCGAGGTCGTTGCGCAAGTAGAAGGCGACGCCGTCGCCCGGCCCCACGCCCGCCGCGCGCAGCACGCTCGCCGCCTTGCGCGCCCGCGCATCGAATTGCGCCGGGGTCAGCGTGACATCGCCGCTCTTGATCCAGCCCATCCTCTCTCTCCGGCCTTGCGCCCGCGCCGTGGCGGGTCGTCGTCTGGCGGGGGGCGGCGCGCTTCGCTGCCGCCCCCCTTGCACGATCAGGTCAGCGCGCGTTGCTCTGCACGTATTCCTGGATCTTCTGCTTGCCGAGCTGGCTCATGTGGACTTCGTCCGGTCCGTCGGCGATGCGCACGAAGCGGTTGAGCGTGAAGAACGCCGCCACCGGGGTGTCGCCGCTCACGCCCATGCCGCCGTGGACCTGGATCGCGCGGTCGCACACGGTCTGCGCCATCTGCGGCGCGACGACCTTGATCGCGGCGATGAGATCCTTGGCCACCTTGTTGCCGAAGCGGTCCATCGCATCGGCGGCCTTGAGCGTCAGCAGGCGCGCCATCTCGATCTCGCAGAAGCTCTTGGCGATGTCCTGGCGGATGCTCGACTGGTCGGCGAGCTTCTTGCCGAAGGCGGTGCGGCTGTCGGCGCGGCGCGCCATGAACTCGAGCGCCCGCTGCGCCTGGCCGATCGAGCGCATGCAGTGGTGGATGCGGCCGGGCCCGAGGCGCCCTTGCGCGATTTCGAAGCCACGGCCTTCGCCGAGGATCAGGTTCTCCTTGGGCACGCGCACGTTGTCGAAGCGCAGCTCGCATTCACCGCCGGGCGAATTGTGCGAACCGAACACGGTGAGGTGGCGCACGATGGTGATGCCAGGCGTGTTGGGCTCGACCAGGATCTGCGAGTGCTGGCTGTGGCGCGGACCGTCGAAGCGGCTCTTGCCCATCACGATCCAGATGTCGCAGCGCGGGTGCATCGCGTTGGAGATCCACCACTTGCGCCCGTTGATCACGTAGTCGTCGCCATCGGGCAGGATCGACAGCTCGAGGTTGGTCGCGTCCGACGAGGCGACCTGCGGCTCGGTCATCACGTAGGCCGAGCGGATCTCGCCGGCGAGCAGCGGCTTGAGCCACTTTTCCTGCTGCTCGGGGCTGCCGAACTTGGCGAGCACTTCCATGTTGCCCGTATCGGGCGCCGAGCAGTTGAACACCTGGCTCGACCACGGCACGCGGCCCATCAGCTCGGCCAGCGGCGCATATTCGAGGTTGGTCAGGCCCGGCGAAAATTCGCCGTACTCGTGCGGCAGGAACAGGTTCCACAGGCCCTGCGCATGGGCCTTGGCCTTGAGCTCCTCCATCCCCGGCCATTCCTTCCACAGGTTGGCGGGATCGTGGACGAAGTCGGTATAGGCCTGCTCGTTGGGATAAATGTGTTCGTCCATGAAGGCTTCGATCTGCGCCAGCAGACCCTTCACCTTGTCGGTATGTTCGAAAATCATGGTCGGTGCCTTTCCGGGTAAATCAGAGCGATAGACCGCCATCGACCACGAGCGTGTGGCCGGTGACGTAGGATGCGAGGGGGGAGGCGAGGAAGATCGCGGCCCCCGCCATGTCTTCGGGCGTGCCGGCGCGGCGCTGCGCGATCGCGGCGAGCGCGCCTTCGAGCCGCTGGGGGTTCTGCGTGGTGACCTTGGTCAGCTTGGTGTCGACGAGGCCGGGGGCAAGGCCGTTCACCCGGATGCCGTCGGCGGCATAGGCTTGGCCGAGCGTCTTGGTCAGGCTGATCGCGCCCGCCTTCGACGCGGCATAGGCGGGATTGCCGATATTCGCCTTGAGCCCCGAGATCGAGCTGACGATGACGATCGAACCGCGCGTTTCCGAAAGCGCGGCGCGGAACTTGCGCGCGCAGTGCATCAGGCTGTCGAGGTTGACCGCCATCACCTTGTCCCAGCCCTCGCGCTCGAATTCACCGCGGCGATAGACCACGGTGCCCTGGCACAGGACCAGCACGTCGAGCCCGTCGAACGGGGCCGGCGCCGCCTCGATCGCATCGGGATCGCCGACGTCGACGCAAGAGTAGCCGAGCCCTGCGAGATCGGAGCCTTCGGCGGGATCGTAGTCGCCGGCGCTGGCGCGGGTGCCCCAGACGTGGACGTGCGCGCCGCGCAGCCGGAAGCCGTGGGCGATGCCGTTGCCGATGCCGCTCGAGCCGCCCACGACCAGCACGCGCTTGCCGGTAAAGTCGGTGTCGTCGATCATTCCTGGATGTCCTTGCTTACCCGATGCGGCGCAGCGCGCGCTCGAACAGGTCGATGGTGTGGGCATGGAGGCGGTCGCCGATCTCGCGGGGGGCCTTGCCGGCGCAGGCGCGCGCGTTCGACCCTTCGAGGATGATGCCGAGCTTGTAGCAGGCGAGCACCGCGAACCAGTCGAAGTGGGCGAGGTCGCGCCCGGTCGTCTCGCCATAGCGCGCGACCATCTCGTCGATCGTGGCGAAGCCTTCCCAGGGGGTGATCGCGACGTCGGTCGCGCGGCGCACGCCGTCCTCGGGCCAGGTCGCGGCGAGCCAGCCCAGATCGAGCAGCGGATCGCCCAATGTGCACAGCTCCCAGTCGACCACGGCGGCGAGTTCGCCGCTGTCGTGGCGGAACATCACGTTGGCGAGGTGGAAGTCGCCGTGGATCAGGCCGGGCTGGAACGAGGGCGGCATGTGCTGCTCGAGCCAGCGCGCCACCTTGTCGACGCCGGGGATCGCCTGCGGGCCGGTCCAGCCGGGAAATTCCTCGTAGCTCTTGAGCTGCGCCGCCCACCGCCCGACCTGGCGGCCGAGCCAGTTGTCGACCTTGCCGAAGTCGGCCAGGCCGACCGCGAGGGCGTCGACCTTGCTCAGCGCCGCAATGGCGTCGACCATGGCGAGCCCCATGCGGTGGCGCACGGCGGCGTCCGCGGCGTGGAGCGGCTCGAGCCCCTGCGTGGCGTTGAACCCGTCGATCGGCTCCATCAGGTAGAACGCGGCGCCGAGCACGTCCTCCTGGGGGCAGGCGGCGATCAGGCCCGGGTGCGGCACGTCGCTGCCGGCGAGCGCGGCCAGCACGCGCGCTTCGCGACGCATCGTCTCGTTGGAGTTGGCGCGCAAGTGGGGCGGCGGGCGGCGCAGCACGTAGGTGCGCCCGGCGCGGGTGAAGCGCAGCAGGATGTTCTGCGTGCCGCCCGTCAGCGGTTCGACCGCTTCGAGCGGGCCCGCGCCCAGTCCCTCGCCATCCATCCAGCCCGCCAGCGCCGCCAGATCGACGCCCGGTATGTCCGCCGGCTCGTTCACGCATCCTCCATCGCCGGGTCGGTCCGCCCTTCGTCGCAGGCGCCGAATCCCTTATCCAGATGGATAATGTGTTTGACTTAATGCGCTGTCAAAGGGTATTTGCGCGCCATGGCAACCAGCGCTGCGGCCTCGCGGGTCGATCCGGCCGAAATGCTCAAGGAAGCGGCGCTGCGGCTCTTTGCCGAGCACGGCGTCGACGGGGTGACCGTGCGCCAGATCGCCGAACTCGCCGGGCAGAAGAACCACGCCGCGGTGGGCTACCACTTCGGGTCGAAGGAAGCGCTGGTGCGCGCGGTCATCGCCCATGGCGCGCGGCTGATCGACGATCTGCGCAATCGCGAGCTCGACGCGCTGGAGGCGCAGGGTGGGCCGCAGACGCTGTTCGACGCGACCCGGCTGCTGGTGCGCACCTCGCTGCTGCCGTCGGACCCGCCGTGGAGCGATTGCTACAACCGCTTCGTGGTCGTGCTCCAGCTGTCCAACCGCGCGTTGTTCATGGAGGCGCTCGAGGGGCGGTGGAATTCGGGCTACCAGCGGTGCCTCGATCACATCCGCCGGCTGCTGGCGCCGCGCCCGCCGGCAACGATCAACCGGCGGCTGCTGTTCATGGGCGCCTCGCTCGGCGGGATTCTGTCGGCGCGCGAAAGCGAGCTTGCCGATACCTCGCGCCCGCACCCGACCTGGACCGATCCGGCGACGCTCGACGCCATCGCCGCGGCGCTCGCGGCGATGCTGGCCGACTGAACCTGCGCAGCTAGCGGCCGGCGAGGGCGGCGATCGGCGGGCGGGACGCAGCCTCGCCGGCAGCGATGCCTGCGGCCGCGCTCGCGGCCTCGCCGGCTGCGGGGCGGCGCTGCACCGCGGCGCGGGGCAGGCTGGTCGCCTCGGCGCTCCAGATCAGGCCGGTGGCCGAAGCCTCGGGAGCGAGCTTGCGATAGAAGCTGCCGTTGATCTGCGTGGTCGCGATCAGTTCGTCGCGGAACTTGAGGAACAGGTCGTTGTCGGGCACCGCCTCGGGCGCATCGGCCCAGAACCGGTCGAGCGAGCCCTGGTAGGTGAGCCCGGGCATGTCCCACACCGCCTGCCCCACCGCCTTGGTCGGACACTTCATCCCCACCGCGGTCAGCCCGACCGTGCTGTTGATCACCACCACTCCGCGGCAGTGCCGGATCAGCGTGGGGGTATGCTGGTCGTGGATGTAGAGCACGCGGCCGGGACAGCCCGCCTCGGCCGCGAGGGTGCGGACGAGGCGGGTGTAGTTGCGATAGCCGCGGTCCATCGGGTGGTGCTTGAGCACGAGCAGGCAATCCCCCGGGGCATGGCGGGCGAACGAGGCGATGGTCGAGGCGATGAAGCCTTCGACCCCGCCGACGTCGGCGTGGACGACGACCTGCGAATCGTTGTGGACCTGCAGCGGCACGAGGAAGAAGCGCTTGTCGAACTCCCCCTCGAGCCGGGCCTGGACGCCGCGCTGGCGCCACTTGAACCATTGCTTGCGCAAGGGCGAGAGCAGCCAGGGGAACATTTCCATGATCGTCAGCGGGCGGTGGTGGCGGTAGTGCGGGAAGAAGACCTGCCCGAACCCGCCGATGGTGAAGTAGAGGAAGCCCCACCACACCATCCACCAGAAGCTGTGCGGCATCGAGCGCCGGGCGATGACCCGGTCGGGCGCGCGCCGGTACTCCTCGGGCGTGCGGGTCATCAGGCTGTTGGCGTTGACGCCGTCGCGCTCGAGCGTGACAAAGTCGGGCCGGATGTAGCCTTCCTCGAACACGCCGACCTCGATATTCAGGTCCTGCGCGACGCGGTGCGCGGCCTGGTGGATCGGGCGGCAATCGCCGAACAGGAACACCAGGTCGATGTCGAGCTCGGCCAGCCGGTGGCCGAGCCAGCGCGGCCAGTCCTCCATCGTTCCGCGATAGGTTTCGCCGCCCGGATAGAACAGCCAGTCGCCGGCATTGAAGTTGATCTTGTGGACGCTGGCCCCGGCCTCGGCCAGGTCTTGTGCGAAGCGGGTGAAGAACGGGCCGACGGGTCCCTGCAGCAGCAGGATGCGCCGCCCCCGAAATGCCTTAATTCCACCATCGATCACGACTGCGGGCCCCCAGCCATGCCCGGCCGAGCGTGCGCAGCTTGCGGGTCAACCGGGCGGTTCCCCCTGTGCGCAGCCCGTCGAGCTTTCCATCCCTTTCCAGCATATTACGCTGCCGTGCAATATTGGATAGGACGGATTCGCAGTTTGTCGGTCGTTGATGCAGTTCATCCCAGTAGAGCGGATATTGCAGTAACGTTCCTGCAACAATCTGATCGACGCTCAGTCTTGTCGTCCGCCGCGCGGCAGCCGCGGCGAGCGGGGCGCGGTCGGTGGTTGCGCCCCAACCGGCATAGAACGGCATGCCCCAGGTGGTCACCGGCTTGTTGCGCAGCAGCGCGTCGAACCCTGCGAGCGAGGTGATCGTATGGACCTCGTCGCAGGCTTCGATGCAGCTGACGATCGAACACTGCGTCTCGACCACGTCGGCGATGGCCATCGCCTCGCGCTCGGCGCCGCGCCCGCGCCGGTTGCCGCTCATCACGTCGGGGTGCGGCTTGTAGACGATGCAGGCATCGGGGCAGGTCGCGCGCACCCGTTCGAGCAGCGCGAGGTTGGAGCGGACGTCGGTGCCGCCCAGCGCGATCGAGGCGTCGCTCTCGACCTGGCCGGGGACGAGGACGATGCGCCGTCCCGCGCCGCGCCAGGCGGGGGCGGTGCGCGCCTCGATGTTGTACTTGGTCAGCCCCTGCTCGACGATCGTCGCCCGCGCCGCCGCCGCGCGCGCCAGCAGCGCATCGTCGAACGCGGCGCCGTTCAGGATCGTCTCGAGCCGGCTCGGCCGCGTCGCATCGAAGTAGATCCCGATCTCGTCGATCACCAGCGACTGCGGCGCGATCAGGTCCGATCCGAGGCCCACCGAGCGGACGAAGCCGTCCTCGATGCGCAGTAAAGTGGCGCCGGTCTCGCCGGCAAGGCGCTTCACCCCGGCAGGAGCGATCGCCCCCCAGACGGCGAGCGCATCGCCCGGCCCCGGCGCCAGCGCGCGCGCGGCGGCGGCATCGGCGCAGAAGCGCAGCGCGCGGCACTGCGCGGCGAGGATGGGCGCGAGGTTGTAGGCCTTCCACCGCCGCATGCCGACGCCGACGATCCGGCCGAAGCGCGGCGCCGCGCTCAGCACCCCAGCGCCGCCGCGAGCTGGTCGAGCCGCTGCGCCCAGGTGTGGTTGGCAAGGACATGCCGCGCCCCTTCTCGCGCGCGGTCGAGGTCCTCGGCAGAGGGCCCATGGCGCAGCCGGGCGAACAGCGCGCGCGCCTCCTCGTCGCAGGAGACGACATGGCAGAAGTCGCGGAACGAGGCGTCGACCGACCTTGCCGGCGAGGTTACCGCAATCCCGCCGCAGGCCAGGATCTCGACCAGCCGGCGCGAGAACATCGTTTCCGAATCGGTCACGGTGTTGACGTTGAGCGAGACGAGGTTGGTCTTGTAGATCTGCGCGGTCGCGGCGTGGTCGACCGCCGCGCGCACCTCCAGCCCGGGCAGGTCGGGGTAGCGGTAGACCTGGCGCTGCCGGTTCGAATTGCGGTCGTAGACGACCAGCCCCATCCCGGCGTCGAGCACGGCGCGAAATGCCATGTCCTGCCAGGCGCGTCGCGCATCGTGGACATGGCTGCTGTAGCTGCCGACGAAGTTGGCGTCGTTGCGTTCGAAGTGGAACCCGGTGAAGGCGTGGAACGCGGGCTGGACCGGGAACGGCAGGACGTCGAGCCGCGCCTGCACGCCCATTTCCGCGCGGTAGCGCGGCAGGCAGTTCGCATCGACCGTGAACACATGGTCGAACAGGCGCGCGCTGTCGATGAAGCGCGGGAAATGCACCCCGTCCTCCTTGTTCCAGAATGCCGCCGGAATGCCGAGGTCGCGCGCCTTGGCGACCAGCGCGCGCAGCCGCCGGTTCGAGCGCAGCATCCACGCAGGATAACGGGCGATCCGGCCCTTCCAGCTGCCGCCGATCCCGTGCCAGGCCGATTCCACCAGCAGCAGGTCGGGGCGCGCCGCGCCCGACAGCGCGGAAAAGTCGTCGCCCGCCACGTCGAGCACGGTGCATTCGTGCGACAGGCACGCGCGGGTAAGCTCGTCGGCCACCAGCGCGATGCGAAGCCTGCTGCGCGCCATTGCGTCAGTCGTCCACGCCGGAAAGCAGCGGCGCGGTGTCGAAGCGCGCATCGATCGTGATCCGCGGCCGGCGATAGTCGTCATCGGCGCACCACGCCCGCTCGCTGCGGCCGCCGCGCACAAGGACCTGCCGCGCCGGAGCAAGTCCGTCGAAGCGGTTGCGTCCGACCAGCGCGCCGGTCGAAGGGCACTCGCCTTCGGCCTTGGTGCATTCGGCGCTGCGCGCCTTGTCGCAGTACCACTCCTCGATCGCGCCGGCCTCGCCCGCCCGGGCGAACCGGTTGTCGAAGATCAGCGCATCGTTCGACCGGTCGCGCAGCTTGATCGCGCTGCCGCAGAAGCCGTCGAAGGTGTTGCCCAGGATCATCGCCCGCGACGAGAAATGGGCGAGGTAGACGGCGTGGAGCAGCGGGCACGCGGCGCTCGGCGTGTTGCGGATGTCGCGAAACAGGTTGCGCGCGACCACCGCCCCGCCGACGTTGACCAGCCGGATCGCGGCGGTCGACGGGCGCGGCGGGGAAGCGCCCGCATCCCCGGGCGAGCTGCCGATCCGTTCGAAGACGTTGTCGGCGATGATGGTCCGCGTGGCCGGCCGGGGCGCGTCGCGGCCGGCCTCGATCGAAATCGCCGTCGCATAGCCCGCAACGCGCAGCTTGCGCAGCACGAAGCCGACTCCCTGGGGGCGTGCTCCGCGCAGGCGCACGAACGTCGCGTTGCCGTCGCCGACGAACGCGGGGTACGAGGCGGTCGGGTCCGTCGCGGTCGCGTCGGTCGCGCTGCGAATGGTCAGGCTGTGCGTCAGCCGGCGCGCGTCGAGCTCCAAGGTCTGGCCGCGGTAGGTTCCGCCCAGCACCACGACCTGCGCCTCGCCCGGCGCCTGCAGCGCGAGCGCGACCGCATGCGGGAGGGTCGCCACTGCCGATCCGCCCGTCGTTCCGGCCGCGGCGTCGCTCCCGCCGGGGGCGAGATAGATCGTGCCGGCCCGGACCGGCATCGCTGCGAGGGCGGCGGCGGCCATGACCAGCGCGCACATGCGGCGGGCGGCGGCGCGCCTGGAGGCCGGGGGAAGGTCCTGCATCGCCGCCCCCTGTGCCCCGACCACTTGCCCTCTGGCAAGGTCGATGCGTCCCGGTTGCTCCCCGAACTGCTGAAATCGCGCCATTTTGGTGTCCGATCTTGTCATGGTTTCCATGACTTTGGACTTCCGGCCCGCCGCCCTTGCGATTAAAGCGAGGCAAACGAAGGGGTGTCGATGATCAACTTGCTTGCACGTTTCAGCGCAGGACCGGATCGTTCCGCCACGGGCGGAGATTGGCGTGAAAGCAAGGTGGCGCGCGGTACGATCACGGCACAGTCGGGCAAGCAGTTCGCCGCCGAGGTCGAGGTGCGCGAAGGCGAGGCGGCCTATTACACCCTGTTCGGCCCGCCCGGCGGCTTCAACCAGCTGGCCGACGGCGACGGGCTCGAGGTTTCGCTCAACGACGCCGTCGCCGTCTCGCTCGATGCCGAGGTCGAGGGCGAGACCGATTGCTCGGCGATGATCCTCGAATACAGCCCCGCCGGGGACCGCATCAACACGATCCGCGCGATGCCGGGCGAGCGGCTGTTCTACCATCCGCGCCCGGGCGTGCGCCGGGTGCTGGTGGCGATCCGCTGCCATGGAGTGGGCAGGGCGCGGATCCGGTCGGCGTCGGTCGAGGTGCTGCACGGCTATTACGGCGGCGTCGCGGTCGAACGTTTCGGGGCGAGCGACGGCAGCGATTCGATCATCGCGCGGATCGGCCGCCGCACCCGCCCCTTCGTCCTTGCGCCGATGGCCCGCCGCCACGTGGTCTTCCCCGACGTGCCTGCGGGCGACTGGCAGATCGAGGTGGCGCACGAGGATCGCTACATCCAGCAGAACCGCTCGAGCCTGATCGGGCGCATCGCGCTGTCCGAGGAGCCGCCGTCGAGCGCGCTGATCAAGCGGCTCGGCATGGCCGAATGCAGTCGCGGCCATGCCTATTCCTATCTGGGCGGCGGTCGCAAGGGCGACGTCGTGACGCAGAGCTTCGGCTTCAGCCTCGCCACGGCGCAGCGCGCGCTGGCGCTCGAGCTGTCGCTGCCGATCGAACGCAGCGTCAACGTCAACTCGGTGGTCCTGCGCCGGCCGCCGGTGGTCCGCGATGCCGCCGCCGATCGCGTCCGCGCGCTCGACAAGGGAATCGCCAAGCTGCTCGCCGAAACGCCGCAGCTGGAGACGGCGCGCAGCCTGCTCTATGCCGACATCAGCCTCAACGTCGTCGACGGATCGTCGGTCTGGCTGTCGTCGATGGCCTCGGTGCTCTGCGCGGTCGGGCCCTGCATCCTCGTCGCCAAGGCCGATCCCGAGACGCAGATCGTGCTCGGCAACGTCCGCAACCGCGAGAACCTGGTGGTGATCGGGCCGCGCGACCTCGGGCTGACCGGGCAGCTGACGGTGAAGGACGCGGCGCACGTGGTCCGCGCGCTCGACGACCAGCTCCCCCATGTCCGCGACGTGGTGGTGCGCGGCCTGACCGCCGCTGCCGAGCTGACCGCGACGCGCCAGTTCCGCGACCGGCTGCGCATCTATCTCACCGATTTCTACACGATCGGCGCAAACGGGCTCGAGACCAGCGAGGCGCAGCGGCGGATGGCGGTCCAGGCGGTCACCCATGCCGGAACCGTGCTGACCCAGACGCCCGAGATCGCCGCGCGCCTCGCCGCGCTGACCGGCGTCGACTTCGCCGCGAGCGCGATGCCGCCGGCGATCCCGGACGATCCCTATCCCGCGCAGCTTCCGCCGATCGCGAACCGGCCGATCCGCATCGGCTATGCCGGCAAGATCAACCCGCGCTGGGGCATCAGCGAACTGCTCGACTGGACCCGCCAGCTGCGCCTGACCGGGCAGGAGGTCGAGCTGACGGTCGTCGCCAACAAGATCTCGGCCTCGGGCGTGTCGGGCTTCGTCGCGCGGATCAAGGAGGCCTTCGCCGAACTTGGCGTGGTCCATCACGTCGACTTCGACCGCGCGCAGTCGATGGAGCTGATGGCGACCATGGACTATGTCTGGTGCTGGCGGCCCGAAGAGCTCGAGGAGCACACGCTCGAGCTGTCGACCAAGCTGGTCGAGATGGTCGCCAACGGCGCGCGCTGCATCTGCTATCCCAGCGCGATCAACCGGTCGCTGCTGGGCGAGGACTATCCCTACTTCGTGCGCTGGGTGGCGGATCTGCGCACCGTGCTCAAGAGCACGGCCACGGTCGATCCTGCGCTGGCCGGGCGGGTCCGCGCGCGCCACGGCCTCCAGCCGTTGAGCGAGCGGATGGCGAGCGAGGTCTTCGTCGCCCCGCAGGTCGCGGCGCCGCGCCGGATCTGCTTTGCCGGGCACGACATGAAGTTCGTCGAACCCTACGTCTCCCGGCTCAAGGCTCAGGGCCACGAGGTGCGCCACGACGACTGCGGCTGGGGCAGCATTTCCGACGAACAGCGCAGCCGTCGCTTCGCCGAATGGGCCGACATCGTGTTCTGCGAATGGGGCCTCGGCAATGCGGTCTGGCACTCGCAGAACCTGCCCGAGGGCAAGCGACTGGTGATCCGGTGCCATCTCCAGGAAGTCGGCGAGCGGGCGCGCGGGTTCGGCGCGCAGATCGCGATCGACCGGGTCGAGACGGTGATCTTCGTGTCGGCCGGGGTGCGCGACCAGGCGGTCGAGCTGTTCGGCTGGCCGGTCGAAAAGACCGTGGTCGTGCCCAACTTCGTGCTCGACGACGAATACGCGTTCCACCCGCCCGAGCCGGGCGAGGTGATCCACCTCGGCATGGTCGGCATCGTCCCGCAGCGCAAGCGCTTCGACCGCGCGGTCGACCTTGCGCTCGAACTGTCGCGCCGCGGCCACCGCACTTCGCTGCAGATCAAGGGGCCGCGGCCCGAGACGCTGGACTTCATGCGCGCGCCGACCCGCGTCGACGAGCTTGCCTATTATCGCGAGGTCTACGACCGCGCGAGACACCTCGAGGCGCTGGGCAGCGAGCTGCGCTTCCAGCCGTGGGGCAACGATGTCTCGGCATGGTATCGCGGGATCGATCACATCGTCTCGTGCAGCGATTTCGAATCGTTCCACTATGCCCTGGCCGATGGCGTGCTCAGCGGCTGCCATCCGCTGGTCTGGCCGTGGAGCGAGGCCGAGACGATCTATTCGCCCGACTGGCTGGTCGAGGATGTCGTGCAGGCGGCCGACCGGGTGCTCGCCTTCCGCAGCGCCCAGGCGGACGTGCGCCAGGCCGAACTGCTGCGCAACCGCGACCTCGTGCGCGACCGCTACGGTTTCGCCACGGTTTTCGCGCGGCTCGATGCGGTGCTTGGCCTCGCCTAGCCTCGCCTAGCCCAGCGCCGCCTTGCCGAGCCCGGCCTGGCACAGCCTGGCTCTGCATTCGAATCGGACGCGGTGCCCCTGCGCTTGCGCCCGGCTGCAAGGTCCGGTTCATGTCATCTTCGCATGGTAGGTGCCGTTCCCAGTCTTGGTGGATCTCGCTCGGGAGTGTTTCGGATGGTCGTCAGCAGGAAGCACGGTCTGGTCGCCCTCGGGGTTTCGGCGTTCCTCGTCGGAACCTGCGGTCTTGCCGCGGCGGCGCTCTCGGCGCCGGGGTCGGCGCAAGGCTTGCGGGCCGAGGCGCGCCCCGGCCTGGCCGACGACGATGAGGACCAGCCGTGGAACGACGGCGGCGACCGGCTTGAACAGGCCTGCGAAGCGCCGCTCAAGAACGGCCTCGCGCCGGCGACGAACTGGCATTTCTTCACCAATTGCCTGCGCGCGGTCCGCGACAACTGGAACCGCGCGAGCGGCGCTGCGGTTGGCAATGCGGCCGGCGATGCGCGCGCCCGGGTGATCGCGGCGATGTCGCTCGACGACGTCGGTTTTCGCGATTCGCGCCGCTCGCTGCGCGGGGCGCAGGGCTTTGCCGCGTTCTTCGGCAGCGACGGCGGCCGCGCGGCGCCGGCGGATCTCCAGGTCGCTTGGCTGAACGACGTCGGCCAGCCCTACAACGGCATGGGCCAGAGCGGCCTTGCCTATTTCCTGTTCCAGCTCGCGGCCAGCGCGCAGGCCGGCGGCTATCCGCGCGCGCAGCAGGATGTCGCGCTCTATCGCGGTCTCGCTGCCGGGATCATGCGCACCGTCCTGCTCGATACCCGTGCCGGCGGGCTCGATACCGAGATGCCGTGCACCACGCTGCGCGGGCGGAGCTGCAGCTGGTACCATTCGGTCTCGCGCCGCGATCGCCCGGCGCGCTCGGGGCTGACGCTGAACCAGGACCTGCACGTGCTGCGCGACCTCGGCATGATGATCGACCTCCATCGCAAGATGGGCTGGCCGGTCCCGGCCGGCTGGGAAGACGCGATCGGCGCCGGGCTCAACCAGGTGTTCCAGCCGGGCAGCCGCAGCCGCATGGGCGACCTGCCGACTTTCCAGGACTATCTTTCCGAGCCGGTCGGCCGCGACAATGTGCAATGGCTCTACTATGGCTTCAATGCCGACAAGCCGCTGGGATCGGGCGGCTACTTCCTCAACCGCAATGGCAAGGACTGCGGCTACCAGGTCCATGTCCTCGACCTGACCGCGCAGCTCATGGAGCGGGCGCAGCGCACGCGCACCTGGCAGCCGCCGGCCGGCGCGATGACATGCGCGAGTCCGCTGGCGCAGGCCTATCGCGCCACCCGCATCCGCATGACGAACCCCGATCCTGCAGCCTGGTCCTCGCCGATGGCGCGGCGCGACACGATGTGCCCGGCCAAGGCCCAGGAGACCTTCGCCAAGGTCCGCGCCGAGTTCTACGCCTCCGCCTTCGACCGCTGCGGCTGAGCGCTGCCGGGAGCATTTCCCGCCAAGTCGGTGCATTGCCGGAGCGGGCCGGGTCATTGCCATGGCGCGGGGGATTTGGCATGGGCCCCGCGGGGACCCGGCCATGAAATTCAATTCTCTCAAGCAATTCTACGCGATGAAGTCCAAGCGCGACTGCTTGTATGACATCTTCATTTCACTGCGGCACGAATACGTCTATTTCATGTGCTGCAAGTCGGCATCGAGCACCGTCTCGCATCACCTGCAATATGCCGAGTACGAGGGCACCAACCTCGAGGTGCAGGACGTCAACGACCACTATGCCTCGCCGCACCTGCGGTTGTACCAGTTGCCCGAGGCGACGGCGCTGGAGGTGATCAACTCGCCGCGTTTTCGCAAGATCGCGTTCGTGCGCAATCCCTTCACCCGGATCCTCTCGTGCTACCTCCATCGCATCGTCGAGGAGCGCAAGATGAACCCGAGCAAGATGGTACTCTACGCCGCGACCGAGTTCTCGGACACCAACAAGCCGACCTTCGCGCAATTCCTCGGCTTCATCGCCGACCAGCCGCCGGGGGAAATGGAACGCCACTGGCAGGTGCAGTGCGCCTCGACGCTCTACCGCCATCTCAACTACGACTTCATCGGCAGGCAGGAGAGCCTGGTGGACGACCTGCTGGCGGTCGAAAAGCTGCTCTTCGGACGCGAAATGTTCGATCGCGCGGCGCTCGGGGCCGTTCGCAAGGGGCCGCGGGTCACCTCGGCCGGCGCGCGCATGCGCGAGCATTTCGATGCCGAGACGATCGGCCTGATCCGGCAGATCTACGCCGACGACTTCCGCGCCTTCGGCTATCCGATCGACCCGCCCGGGTTCTGACCCCGGGCGGGGCGGGTCAGACGTAGAAGCGCCGCTCCTCGGGCCAGTCCTTCAGCCAGGTCTCGAACAGCGCGCGGTTGTCCTGCGCGCACGATTCGAGCAGCTTCGCGCGGCCTTCGGGGGTGAACAGCTCGACCTTGGCGTGGGTCGCGGTCGAGAAGTTCTCCTGGAGGAACTTGCGCAGTTCGGCGCGCTGGCTCTCGTCGATCATCGGGCCGACGAACTTGGCGATCTTCAGCGCATCGGCCGAATAGCTGCGGTTCGCCCCGCGCGAGCTTTCCGCCTCGGCCGGAACCTGCAGCGAACCTGCATCGGGCACGCCGCAGGCTTCGAGGAACCGGCGATAGAACTCGGCCGAGCCCAGGCGCTTGATCGCTTCGTAGGGCACCGCGGTCACGTTTTCCGGGCCGACGACTGCGGCCATCTCGTCGAGCACGCGCTTCCAGGAGTAGTCGTTGCCGTCGAGCCGCTCGATGAACTCCTCGAAGGTGAAGTCCCGCCCGAGGTGCATGAACTGCATGTAGACCGATTCGATGTAGTCGGCCTGTGAGCGGGTATAGAGCACGACCCGGACCGGGATCGGCCCGGCGAGCGACTTGACGAATTCCAGCGCCTTGCCGGCATTGGCGAAGAAGCCGAGGTCGCGGATGCGGTGCAGCAGGTCCTCGCTGCTGAACAGGACGTGGGGCTTGCGCCGGGCGAGCATCCCGCGCAGCGACTGCGCCGCGGCGAGCATCAGCGGCGGCTTGACCGCCTGCCCCTTGCCGATCGCGATCAGCGCCTCCTGCAGCGGGCTCGCCAGCAGGTGGCTGCGGTGAACCACGCCGACCCCGCGCTGCGCGAGTTCGACCGAATGGCCCTTGAGCAGGGTCTGCAGGAACGAGGACGCGGTCTTGTGCGCGCCGATGTGCAGAACGATGGCGCGCGTCTTCAGCCCCTGGCCGGGCTTGGGCATCTGCGTCGCGATGCGGTTCTGGCGGGCGCGGACGCGTTCGGTCCGCGCGCGCCGCTCCTCGATGGTGAGCGACTTGCGGGGTACGGCCTTGCGGTTCATGCGCTCTCGTTTGCCTCTTCGTCACAGATGAGTTCGAAGCCCTCTTCTTCGTCGGACGCGTCGCCACCGCTGAATTCGGCGGCGAGCGGCCCGGAAAAGAAGTGCTTCATCACGAGGTCGACGCCGAAACCGTTCACGGTCCGAAGGTCCGGGTTGAAGAACATTCCTCGAGACGGGTGTCCTATGATGATTTCGTAGGACGGGAAATAGCCGATGTCGTCGTGCTGCGCGGCAAGATCCCCGGCCACGGCGCGCAGGACCGATTTGGAATAGGTCGTCGCCGGCAGCACGTGCTGCCCCGTCGCGGTGGCGACCAGCGGCACCGGCGAGACGGTCAGCAGCATCCGCGCGCCGGGGTTGAGCGCCTTGATCTGCTTGAACGCGGCTTCGATGTCCGAGCGCACCTCGCGGTAGGACAGGTTGTGAAACCATACGGCGTCGGGGTCGTAGGTGCCCGCGATCGCTCCGGGTGCGGACGGGAGGAAGGTTCCGTCGGCGGTAACCCAGGTTTCGGTCAGCCCAAGCGTGAACACCAGCAGGTCGAGCGTGGTCAGCATCTCGCGCACCGCCGCCAGATGCGCCTTGCGCGCAGCGATCACCGCCTCTGGGCTTTCGAGCCCGACCGGGTCGATGCCGGGGCGCAGCGCGTCGAAGTAGCGGCCGTTCCTTTCCCACACCAGCGTCGAGGGCGCCCGCATCTCGAGCGCTTCGCCGACCAGCTGGAGCAGCTGGCGCGAGGTGTAGATGTTGCCGTAGCGGCACGAGAACACCCCGTAGCCGAAGCGCCGCGCCTGCTCGGTGTCGTCGAACACCGGCGGGGCCGGCTCGAGGTCCATGTAGTTCGCGCCGCGCAAGGCAAGATTTCGGCCGATATGCTGGGCAAAGCAGCTGCCGGCGGTGGCGACGCGATCGCTGCGACGCAGCACGATCGGGTCCCACAGGTCGGCCATGTCGGCAAGGTGGACCTCGGCGACCGCGCCCTTCCAGAAGGCGCGGCGGGGCTGGTGGCGATAGGGATGGCTCATGCGACGGTCTCCGTGCCGGCGTTGGCTTCGCGCCAGGCGCGCAGGCGCTCGGCGATCGCCAGGTCTTCGGCCGCAAAGCCGCGTGGATCGGCCGTGCGGGCCGGTGGCGGAGCCGCCGCCGCTGCCATCGCCGCAGAAGCCGCTTCCGTGGACGGTGCAGGCGGTTGCGGAGCGGCGGCGGGTGCAGCTCCTGCAGCGACCGCAGCGGGCCGTTCCGCGCGGTCCGGCGCCGCCTTGGCGGTCGCTCCCCGCCGTGGCGCGGGCGCGACAGGGAGCGCCGGCTTGCGCCGCATCAGCCCGGCGAGCAGCGGATTGGCGCTGCGCGCCGAGCGCAGCGCGTGGAGCGTGGTCAGGATGTCGGTCGGATCCTTGGTCGGAGCATTGCAGGCCGCGCCCACCCAGTCGGTGCAGTCCTGCGGGCTCGCGACGTGGCCGAGCGTGCCGCCGAAGTCGCTGTGCAGCAGGAAGCGGCGCGCATCCGGCGTCCCGGCGACTGCGGCGGCGAAGGGCAGCATGTGGTTCTGGTAGTGCATCCGGTCGCCCAGCGACTGGATGTAGATCACCGTATTGGGGAAACCTTCGCGATAGAGCGCGGCAAGGTTGCTGCGGATCACCCGCGGCAGTTCGTCCGCCCCCGACAGCGAAGGCCAGCAATAGCGCAGGTAGTCGGCCACCGGGGTCGGGAAGTGCGCCGCGATGTCGGTCTGCGGGTTGCCCACCACCGCGATGCTGCCACGATGCAGCCACGAAAAGTAGAGCGCGGCGAAACCGCCGCCCGAATTGCCGAAATAAACGGTGCGCTGCGCCTTGAGCGCGCGCGCCGCGGCATTGAGGATGGTGCCGATCACGCCTTGTGCGTCGAACCCTTCGTGGCCTGCGTACCACGAAATGCGGAAGGGCTTGTCGAGCAGCGACATTGTCGGATCCGCCACGCTGATCTGGTGCGCGTCGGCAATCCCGGGAACGCCGTTGACGAAGACCGGCAGGTCGCGCTTCTCGCGGTCGAGCGCGCCGTGGAAGTTGACCACCAGCCGCGTCGCGCCCTCGACCAGCTTGACGCGCAGGTCGACCTTGCCCCCCGGCGCCTCGAACGAGAGGCGGTGGAACCGCGGCCGGAGCCGGCCGAAGGTCCGGTAGACTTCGCGGTGCAACTGCGGATAGGCTTGGCTCATCGCGTTCGGTCCTGGTTGAATTGGCCTGTGTCCTCGTGCAGCGCGGCGCGGATCCGTTCCGCGTGGGTGCGCCAGCTGCGTTGTTCCATGGCGTGCCGCCGGGCGCTGCGTCCGATGGCGCGCCGCTCCTGCGAGGAAACGAGCCGTTCGAGCACGGCGGCGAGATCGTCGAGATCGCCTGCGCGGAAGAAGACCGCGGTCTCGCCCTCGGTCACCTCGTCGCGGAACACCGGCAGGTCGGGGACCAGCAGCGGCAGGCCGAGCGCCATGCCCTCGACCAGCTTGAGCGGCGGCACGATCTCGCACACGGTGCTGGGCCGCCGCGGCAGGCAGATCAGCGAGGTGCGCGACAGGCGCGCCCGCGCCTCGTCGGGCGCGACTTTGCCGTGGAAGCGGACCTGTTCGCCAAGGCCGAGCGCGGCGACCCGCGCCTCGAGCATGGCGCGGCTTTCGCCGTCGCCCATGATCTCGGCCTCGATGGCTATCCCCTTGGCGCGCAACCGGTCGATCGCATCGATCAGCAGGTCCAGCCCCTCGTAATGCACCAGCGCGCCGGCATAGCCGAGCGTGAAGCGTTGCGGCTCCTGCGCGACGATCTCGCCGAAAGTCGCGGCGTCGATCCCGTTGGGCAGGATCTCCATCGCCACGCCGGTCAGGTCGACACGCTCGCCGAGGTAGTCCGCCAGCGCGCGCGAAATCACCCACAGCCGGTCGGCATTGGCGGCGAGATGGAATTCGAGCGACTGGCCGAGCGCGAACCGCTCGCTGTGCTCGTAGCCGGGCTGCTTCGATGCGCGGCTGAGGTCCCACAACCCGCGCATCTCGTAGTAGAACGGGATGCCGAGCTTGCGCGCGGCGAGCATTGCCGGCAGCGCGTTGACGTGGTTGGACGCGGCATGGATCGCGGCGGCGCGGTGCTCGCTCGCCGCTTCGGCGATCACCTCGCTGGCGCGCCAGGCATAGGCGTCGAGCGGCAGATGCTGGTCGGGCTGGGCGGCGTGGTGATAGACGATGCCGTCGCAAGCGCTGCTGCTGCCGGCGGTCCCGGCAAAGTCGCTGCGGTCCCAGGGATAGCCGGGGCGGGTCATCGCCTTCACCTCGAGCCCGGCCTGCGCGAGCGCGGCGACGAGCGACTGGGTGCGCGCGGTATAGCCGCTCAGGTGATGCGGCCGCGAACTCGCCGCGACATAGAGCAGGCGATCGGGAAGCGGCGCATAGGCGGGCGCGCCGGCCCGTGCGAGCGTGGGCGGGGCGGCCAGCAGCCGCGCCTGCGACACGATCGCTTCGGCGCGGCGGCGTTCGCCTTCGCCATAGAAGGCGTCGGCAGGAAGCGCCTCGATCAGCCGCGCCGGCTCGACCAGCAGGCCGGCGTCGAACATGCGGAAGGCAAGCCAGACCGCACGATGCGGTGCGGGATCGGCTTCGAACGCGCGGAGCGCGGCCTGCTTGCCCGCCTCCGGGTCGTACTGCACGACCGCGCGGGCGAGCGCGCCGTAGCCTTCGGCGCGCTTGACCGGATCGCCGGCGGCCAGCGTCTCGATCGCCTCGGCCGCCGCCGCGAAGCCGCCGCCCGCATGGAGCGCGAGAATGCGCTCGAGCGCCTCGCCGCCCAGCTCGCGCCGGGCCCGCTCGCGCTGCGCCTTGCGCTGGTTGAACTCGCGCCGCAGCGCCAGCAGCCGGCCGGGCAGCGCGGCCAGCGTCCGCGGGGTCTTGAAGCCATGGACCAGCAGGTCGCCGAGCCGCCAGACGAGCGTGCGCCGCAGCGCGAGTATGCGCGCCTCGTAGGCCTGGCTCGCGTGGCGGAACGCATTCTTCTGCGCCACCACCTCGCGGCGGAGCCGCGCGACTTCGTCGGCGAGCGCGGCGTCGGCGCGCGCCGCCGCCGGGCGGGGGACCGGTGCGGGCGCAGCGGAGGGCGCGGGCGCGGCGGAGGACGGCGCGGGCGGTGCCGCGGTTCGTTCCTCGTCCGCCGCACGGCCGGATTCAGGCGCCGCCGGGTCGCTGTCCTGCGGAGCGTGGCCGGGCTCGATGCGCACGGTCGCCGGCTCAGGTCGGCCAGATGCCGCGTACATCGACCAGCGGGACGCCTTCGCGCGGCGCCGGCGGATCGTCACGGAACGGGCGGTGGTCGACCAGCAGCACGCGGACGTCGGCGCTCGCGAGCGCCTCCTCGGTGCTGGCGAGGCGCACGCCGCGGTCGGCGAGCGCGGCGGGCAGCGCCGCGATGTTCGGCTCCACCGCAAGGACCTGACCCGGATAGAGCGCGGCGAGGTGCATCGCGATCTCGACCGCCGGGCTTTCGCGCAGGTCGTCGATGTCGGGCTTGAAGGCGAGCCCGAACACCGCGATGGAAAGCTGCGCCTGTTCGACGCCGCGCCGCCGGGCGCGCTCGGCGACCGCCTCGATCACCTTGCCCACGACCCAGCCGGGCTTGGCGTCGTTCACCAGCCGCGCCGCATGGATCAGCCGCGCCGCATCGGGGGTGCGGTGGACGATGAACCACGGGTCGACCGCGATGCAGTGCCCGCCCACGCCCGCGCCGGGCTGGAGGATGTTGACGCGCGGATGGCGGTTGGCCAGCGCGATCAGCTCCCACACGTTGATGTCGAGCTTGTCGCAGATCAGCGAAAGCTCGTTGGCGAAGGCAATGTTCACGTCGCGGAAGGCGTTTTCCGTCAGCTTGCACATCTCGGCGGTGCGCGCGTTGGTGACAACGCATTCGCCCATCACGAAGGTGCTGTAGAGCGCGCAGGCCGCCGACGAGCAGCGCGGGGTCATGCCGCCGATCACGCGGTCGTTCTCGACCAGCTCGCGCAGGACGTGTCCGGGCAGGACGCGTTCGGGGCAATAGGCGATGCGGATGTCCGAGCCTTCGCCGTCGCTCTGCGGGAAGGTCAGGTCGGGGCGAGCCTCGGCCAGCCAGGCCGCCATCTGCTCGGTCGCGCCGACCGGCGAGGTCGATTCGAGCACGACGAGGTTGCCCGCGCGCAGCACCGGCGCGATCGCCCTCGCTGCCGCCTCGATATAGGAAAGGTCGGGCTCGTGGTCGCCGCGGAACGGAGTTGGCACGGCGATCAGGAAGGCGTCGGCCGGCTCGGGGGTAACCGTCGCGCGCAGCTTGCCCGCCACCGTCGCGGCGTGGACCACCATGTCGAGATCGGGTTCGACGATGTGGACCCGGCCGCTGTTGATCGTCTCTACCGCGTGCGGGTTGACGTCGACGCCGATCACCTCGATCCCGCGCGAAGCGAATACTGCAGCAGTCGGCAGCCCAATATAGCCGAGCCCGATTACCGATACTCTGCTGAAGGCCATGGCGTGTTCTTCGACGGGCGCTGGCGGCGATGCAATCGTTGCGGTCCTCATGACCACTGCTCAAGCACCTTGTGGATGCGTTCGCAAGCACGACCGTCGCCATAAGGGTTGTGGGCGAAGGCCATCTGGCGATACTTCGCCTCGTCTTCGAGCAGTTCGGCTGCTCCCTCGACGATCGCGCGGGCGTCGGTCCCGACCAGCCGGACGGTCCCCGCCTCGACCGCCTCGGGCCGCTCGGTGGTGTCGCGCATGACCAGCACCGGCTTGCCCAGCGAAGGCGCTTCCTCCTGGATTCCCCCCGAATCGGTCAGGATGAGCGTGCTGCGGACCATCATGTAGACGAACGGCAGGTAGTCGAGCGGCTCGATCAGGTGGACGTTGTCGCGCCCGGCGAGGATGCGGTTGACCGGCGCGCGGACGTTGGGGTTGAGGTGCACCGGATAGACGAAGTCGACGTCGCGGTGGCGTTCGGCAAGGTCCGCGATCGCCGCGCAGATCCGCTCGAACCCGCCGCCGAAGTTCTCGCGGCGGTGGCCGGTGATCAGCACCAGCCGCGCGCCCTCGCGCAGCACCGGCGCGAACCGGGCGGCAAGCTCGCCCGAGAGCGCGGCATCGCCCTCGAGCTTGTCCTTCACCATCAGCAGCGCGTCGATCACGGTGTTGCCGGTGACGTGGATCGTCGCCTCGTCGACGTTCTCGGCCAGCAGGTTGCGCTTCGACTGGTCGGTGGGCGCAAAGTGCAGACGCGCCAGCGCGCCGGTCAGCTTGCGGTTGGCCTCTTCGGGCCAGGGCGAGAGCAGGTTGCCGGTGCGCAGGCCCGCCTCGACGTGGCCCACCGGGATCTGCTGGTAATAGCTCGCCAGCGTGGTCGCGAAGGTGGTCGAGGTATCGCCGTGGACGAGCACGATGTCGGGCGCGAAATCCTTGAGCGGCGCCTCGATCCGGGTGAGGATCTCGCTGGTGATCCCCGACAGCGTCTGGCCCGGCTTCATGATGTCGAGGTCGTAGTCGGGCACGATCTCGAACAGGCGCAGCACCTGGTCGAGCATCTCGCGGTGCTGCGCGGTCACGCAGACCCGCGCATCGATCCCCTCGGCCGCCGCCAGCCGCTTGACCAGCGGGGCCATCTTGATCGCCTCGGGGCGCGTTCCGAAGACGGTCAGGACCTTGCGCGTCATCGCCGCCTCGTCACAACGCCAGCACCACGCGGGCGCTGACCGCGATCTGGTACAGGATCTGGGTAAGATCCTTGAACAGCTGGCGCGACTTGGAATCGACCTTGGGCAGCACGAGAATCTCGTCGCCCGCGGTGATCGCGCGGCTGTTGTCGCCCACTTCGTCGAAGCTGCCGTTCTGGTGCGCGACGACGATGCGGCGGGCATTGCCCTTCTGCGTATAGCCGCCGGCCTGGCGGACATAGCCCGCGACCGGGGCGCCGCGGTCGTAGGTCACCGCATTGGGGAACAGCACTTCGCCGCTGATCAGCACGAGGCCGTCCTTGCCCGGAACCTTGAGCCGGTCGCCGTTCTCGAGCAGCAGGTCGTTGCGCGCCGCGCCCTGGCCGAGCACCACCTGGCCCATCGGATCGACCTGCTTGGCGCGGTCGACCCACTTGAGGATCAGGTCGGCCTCCTGGGCGCGCAGCCGCGCCTCCTCGCTGGTGCCCGAGCGCGCGTTGAGCGCGGCGGCCTCGAGGCTCTTGAGCGAGGCGGCGAGCATGTCCTTCTGGCGCTGCTTCACGCTCTGGCGGAACAGCTGGATGTTCTCGGGCGCCGAGCGGCTCGAGAACTGCACCTTCTGCAGCAGGTCGCCCAGGTGCGAGCCGTAGGGCAGCACGTATTCCTGCGCGCTGTCGTGCTCGCCCTCGACCCGCACGGTGATCGTGCCGGGCTTCTTGTCGGCGGTGAACTCGACCTCGTCGCCATTGACCAGCGCGACGCTGCCGGCCTGGCTGATCGGGTAGTATTCGACATTCTTGACCGTGCCGGTGTTGCGCGTGATGCGCATGTTGGTCGCCGCCGCCAGCGGGCGCGCCATCATCACGAGGTCGGCGGTGGTCGCGTTCGAACCCACCGGGAATTCGAACACGTTGGCGTTCTCGGCAAGGCCCGAGACGGTGACGGTGTTCTGGCGCGGGCCGACGAACACGACGTCGCCGTCCGACAGGTTGATCAGCGGCATCACCCCGCGGAACAGGAATTCGTAGAGGTTGAAGCGCGCGCGCACCTGCTCGCCGCGCTTGACCTGGACCTGGATGAAGCTGCCGCGCTCGGGATCGATGCCGCCGGCAAGGTCGAGGTAGTGCAGCACCCCGTCCATGCTGGTGCCGTCGTAGAGCCCCGGCCGGCGCACGAAGCCGCCGACGAAGATGCGCACCGGCTGCGCCTCGGCAATGCTCGCATAGCTGTAGACGTTGCTCTTGTACGACCGCGCCACGGCGCGCTCGATCATGCCCTGCAGGTTCTGGTTGCGCACGCCCAGCACGTTGACCGGTCCGATCGAGGGCAGGAAGATGTTGCCGTGCGCGTCGACCGTCTGGATCTGGTTGAAGTTGAACGCGCCCCACAGCCGCACGACGATGCGGTCACCCGCGCCGATCACGTAGTCGGGGTTGAACTGCGAGGCGCCCGCGCGGGCGAAGGCGCCGGTGAACAGCCGCGCGCCGAACGCGGGCGACTGCAGGTTGGCGCGATAGTCGAACAAGGGCGCGCCCTTGCTGCTGATCGTCGCGCCGGGCGCATCGAGCGTCGCCCCGTTCGAGAACGAGGGCACGCTGGTCGAGGGCAGCGTCACGGTCGCATCACCGGTGGTGGCATCGCCGGTCGAGGTCGGCGACCCGCCACTCCCCTGCGCGGTCGAGGCCGCGGCGATGGCGGCGGCGACGGTCGAGGGGTCGAGCCCGGAAACGACCGACGACATCGCGTCGGGGGACAGCGGGTTCATCTGCGCCGCGGCGGGCGCGGCCGCGAGCACGACGCCGGCGGCGGCGAAGGCCCCGGTCAGCAGCGGGGTGCGACGCAGCGGCGCGGCGGCGGGGCGGGGCTTGGCAAAGCGGATCAAGGTCATGCGTCCTGTCAATCGAAATGGTCGCGGACAATGGAGACGAGCAGCAGGCCGATGCCCGCAAGCAGGAAGGCGACGAGCGTGAAGACCAGCGTGTTGTAGGCGCGCCGCGGCTGCTCGGAGATTTCCGGGGTCGTCGGCGATTGCAGGATCGAGATCTTCTTGACCGTGCGCGCGGCGTCGATCCGGCCCTTTTCCAGCGCGGCGAGGGTGGTCTGGTACATCGCCTGGGTGAAGGCCGCTTCCTGCTGCAGCCGCTGGAACTTCTCGGTCGTGCGGTTGAGCGCGCCGTTCGACGGCGCGGTCGCCTGCTCGCGCTCGCTGGCGATCTGCGCGTCGATCGCGGCGATCTGCTGGCGCATCGAAACCACGTCGGGGTGGTCGGGCACGAGGTACGACTGCATCGTCGCCATCTGCGTCTGCAGCGCGCTCTTGCGCGCCTGGAGCTGGGTGATGATCCCGGCGACCGAGCGCAGCGTGTCTTCGGGCGAGACCAGGCCCTCGCGGTTCTGGAACGCGATCACCGCCTGGCGCGCGCGCTGGTTGCGCTCGCTCATCCTCGCGACTTCGCCCTCGAGGAAATCGACCTGCGCCTGCGCCAGCTTGTGGTCGCTTTCGTTCATGAAGGCTTCGCCCTCGCGCAGCATCTCGGTGACGATCTCGCGCGCGGTGACGGGGTCGAAGGCCTCGGCGCTGATCTCGAGCACGCCGTCGTAGTCGTCGTAGTCGATGCGCACGCGGTTCTGGAAGTAGTCCTCGAACGGCTCGATCGGGGTCGTGGCCGACCACAGCCGCGACAAGGGGTCGCGGTGCCAGTCGCTGTAGTGCTGGCGCAAGTGCAGCTTGGCGTCGAGCTTGCGCAGCATGTCGTGCGACAGCAGGTGGTCGCGCAGCAGCATCTGGTCCGACCGCGCTCCGCTCGACGAGAAGCCCGAGAGCAGCCCGCCGAAGTCGGGCCCGCCGCCGGGCAGCTGGGTGCGCTGCACCACCACGTTGGCGTGCGAAACGTAGCGGTCCGACGCGATCAGCAGCCAGTAGATCGCGCCGAGCAGGCTGGCGAGCGTGGCCAGCCCCAGCACGACATTGCGGATCCGCCGCGCCGTCCAGGGCCCGCGCACCAGCGCGCGCGGCCGGATGCGGAAGCGTTCGCGCGGGGCGTCCGGTTCGGCCTGGAGCAGGGGTGTCTCGGCATTCATTGCTCTGTCGATTCCTTGTAGGCCTTCAACGCATCCTCGAGATCGTCGAACCAGTGGGCCTTGCCATTGGAGAGGAACATTCCGGCCGTGCAGAACTTGCGCAAGGTGCCGGGATCGTGGCTGACCATGATGACGCTGGCTTCGTTGGCGCGGCGGCGGAACTCGTCGGCGGCGCGCTTGCGGAACGCCGCATCGCCGGCCGAGGTCGCCTCGTCCGAGATGTAGACGTCGAAGTCGAAGGCCAGCGAAATGGCAAAGCGCAGCCGCGCCGCCATGCCGCTGGAGTAGGTGCGGATCGGCTCGTCGAACGCCTTGCCCAGCGCCGCGAACTCCTCGATCCGCGCCATCCGCTCGGGGATGTCGTCCTCGTGGCCGTGGATGCGGCAGACGAACTTCGCATTCTGCCGCGCGGTCAGCGTGCCCTGCAGCCCGCCGCCGAAGCCCAGTGGCCAGGACACGCGGCAGCGCCGCTCCACTTCGCCGCGGGTCGGCTTGTCCACGCCGGCAAGGATGCGCAGCAGCGTCGACTTGCCCGCGCCGTTCGAGCCGACCAGGCCGACACTCAGCCGCGGCGGGATGGTGAAGCTCACGTCGTCGATCACCCAGCGCCCGGCGCCGTGCGCGGTGACGTAGCGTTTCGACAGGTTGCGGGCGATGATCATCGTTCGGCGATCCTGAAGGCGAAGCGGATCTGCAGCGCAAGGCCTAGGAACACCGTCACGCCGGCCCAGGCGAAAAGATAGGTCGGGTCGGTCTCGGGCACCGCATCGTAGCTGCGCGAGATCGCCGAGCGCGCCATCTCGACCCCGTGGGCGATCGGGTTGAGCATCAGCACCTGGCGGATCGGCTGCGACAGGCTGGAGATCGGGAAGATCACGCCCGACACCAGGTACAGCGGCCGCAGCACGATCTGCAGCAGCAGCTTCAATTCGCGCACCAGCGAGGTCAGCGCCGAGACGATCATGCCGAAGCCGAACCCGAACAGCCACATGCCCGCCAGCGCGCCGAGCATCTCGAGCGGATAGTCGGGCTGGAACGGATGGCCCCAGACCTCGACCAGCGCGATCAGCAGCAGCCAGGTCACCACGCTCATCGTCGCCTCGAGCAGCGCGCGGGCGATCAGCGTGTCGATCGGCTTGACCTGGCGATAGGCGAAGAGCGCGCTGTTGTCGTTGGCGACATTGGCGACGCCATCGGCGGTCTTGCGGAAGATGAAGTAGGCCTGCAGGCCGACCATGACCCAGATCGCGGTGTCGAGCTCGCCCACCTTGTGCACGCGGATGACGCTGTAGAGCACCATCAGGTAGAGCACGTGGAACACCGGCTCGACCAGCACCCAGATCCACGAGACGCGGCTGGCGAACAGCTTGGCTTCGGCCTCGCGCAGGATCAGCGCGCGCCAGACCCCGAGCGTGACCTGCAGCTGCGATCGAGATGCGCCAGAAGCTATGACCGAACTCCCCAGTGCCACGCATCCGCGCCGGAATCCGGCAGCGAACGCGACGTCTCCAAGCGGCGCTCCGGTCGGTCCTCCCCCACGCCCCGGCGCGCGCTTAGCGTAACGCTCATCGGCTTGCCAGCCCGGATTGCGCTGCACCGTGCGCGCAGTCGGCAATTCGTCGCAGATCGTCGACCAGCGCCGGCAGCTCGGCGAGCGGCACCGCGTTGGGTCCGTCGGACAGCGCCTGCGCCGGATCGGGGTGCGTTTCCAGGAACAGCCCGGCGACCCCCACCGCCACCGCCGCGCGCGCCAGCGGCGCGACGAATTCGCGCCGTCCGCCCGAACTCGTCCCGTTGGCGCCGGGCAACTGCACCGAATGGGTCGCATCGAACACCACCGGGCAGCCGGTCCGGCGCATCTCGACGAGCGCGCGCATGTCGACGACGAGGTTGTTGTAGCCGAAGCTCGTGCCGCGCTCGCAGACCGCGATCGCCGGCTCGGCAAGACCCGCCGCGCGCGCCGCGGCGCGCGCCTTCTCGACCACCGGGACCATGTCGAGCGGCGCCATGAACTGCGCCTTCTTGATGTTGGCGGGCCGCCCGCTCGCGCCCACCGCGGCGATGAGGTCGGTCTGCCGGGCAAGGAACGCCGGGGTCTGCAGCATGTCGACCACTTGCGCCACCGGCGCCACCTGGCTTGCCTCGTGGACGTCGGTCAGGACCGGCAGGCCGGTCTCGGCGCGGACCTTTTCGAGCACGCGCAGGCCCGCTTCCATGCCGATCCCGCGATAGCCGCTGCCCGAGCTGCGGTTGGCCTTGTCGAAGCTCGCCTTGAACACCACCAGCAGGCCGGTCTGGCCGGCGAGCCGGCGCAGCGCCTCGGCCACTTCAAGGCACAGCGCCTCGCTTTCGATCACGCAGGGTCCGCAGATCAGGAACGGGGGAAGGCCGATCCCGACCTCGCGCCCGAGCAGGTTCATGACCGCCATCGCTCGCTCACTCCAGCCCGTGCGCGGCCATGATCGCCTCGATCACGGGCGCATCGCCGGGATTGTTCAGCTCGACCAGGTCCCAGGCCGGCATCGGGCATACCGCAAGTCCGACGCGAATGCCCGCATCGAGGAAGCGCAGCTGCTCGAGCCCTTCCAATTCCTCCAGCGGCGACGGCGGCAGCGCGGCATAGGCGGCGAGCGCCGCGGGGCGATAGGCGTAGAGCCCGGCGTGGAGATGGACCGCGCCGGGCCGCTCGGCGAGCGCGTTCTGCGGCACGAACGGGATCACCCGCTTGGAAAAGTAGAGCGCATCGCCCGCCGCGTCGAACACCACGGTGGTGCCGCCGACGCGGCCCGCGGCCTGGTCCTCGACCAGCGCGCGCAGCATCGTCGGCGTGCAGGGCAGAGCGGGGGTGCACACCGGCAGCGTCGGATCGGCCCGCATCCGCCCGATCAGCGCCGAGACCAGCGCGGGCGGGGTGAGCGGCGCATCGCCCTGCAGGTTGACGACGATCTCCACCTCTTCGCCGAGCGCTGCGAGCGCGGCGGCGCAGCGCTCGGTGCCGTTGCGGCAGTGCTGCGGGGTCATCACCACTTCGGCGCCGAAGCCGCGGGCGCAGGTCGCGATCTCGTCGCAATCGGTGGCGATCACCACCCGCGCGGCTTCGGACACGCGGCAGGCGGCGCGCCAGCTGCGCTCGACGAGCGGCCGCTGCGCGCCGTCCGCGCCGCGCAGCAGCGCGAGCGGCTTGCCCGGGAAGCGGCTCGAGGCGAACCGGGCGGGCACGACGACCAGGACGCGGGGATCGGCAGGCGCGGGCATGCGGTCGGTCAGACGGGTCCGGGCGCTGCGAAGTCGTGGATGTGGACGATGCCGACCGGGCGCCCGGCCTGGCCCTCGCGCCGCGCGCCGGCCGGGGCATCGACCACGAACAGCGCGGTGATGCGGCTTTCGGCCAGCACCGCGAGCGCATCGCCGGCGCGGGCGCCGACCTCGATCGTCTTGGGGCGCCGGGTCATCACCTCGCGCGCGGTCGAGGTCAGCAGCCGGTCGACATGGCGGCGCAGGTCGCCGTCGGTGATCACCCCGATCAGCATGCCCTCGTCGTCGACCACCCCTGCGATCCCGAGGCTCTTTTCGGTCATCGTCACCAGCACCTCGCGCATCGGCCGGTCGGGCGCGACCAGCGGCAGGTGCTCGGCGCCGCGCATGAAGTCGGCGATGGGCATCAGCCGCGCGCCGATCGCGCCGCCCGGATGGAGCGCCTGCAGCCGTTCGCGCGTCACCCCGCGGGCGCGCATCGCCGCCACCGCGAGCGCGTCGCCGAGCGCCAGCATCAGCGTGGTCGAGGTCGTCGGCGCGATGTTGGCGGGGCACGCCTCGCGCGCCTGGGGCAGCATCAGCGCGACGTCGGCGCGCCGGATCACCAGCGATTCGGCGCGCGAGGCCATGCCGATCACCGCGCAGCCGAGCGCGGCTGCGTGGGCGAGGATCGGGCGCAGCTCGGCGGTGTTGCCCGAATTGGACACGACCAGCAGCGTGTCGCCGGCGACCAGCATCCCGAGATCGCCGTGCGCCGCTTCGGCCGGGTGGACGAAGATCGCCGGGGTTCCGGTCGCGGCGAAGGTCGCGGCGATCTTGCGGCCGATGTGGCCTGACTTGCCCATGCCGGTGACGACCACGCGCATCGGCGTTGCAAGGATGGTGCGCACCGCTTCGGCAAAGCGCTCGTCGAGCATCGCCGACAGGTCGCCCAGCGCCTTGGCCTCGGTCTGGATGACCGTGCGCCCGTGGCTGAGCAGTTCGACCGTGGAAACGGCGGGCGACGCATCGGCGGCGCGCGTGGCCGCGGCCTTGCGTGCTGCGTTCCCCGGCGTGTCGGCTTTGCTCAGCATGGGCGCATCCTGTCGTTTCTTGACCGAAAAATTACCATCGGTCGCATTGCGCTAGCACCACGCCCCCTAACTTTTTGCAAGGGGGGTAACCAACCGAACCCTGCCTTTGCTTTCCCGGCCGTTACGCCGCCGGACGATGCGCGAAGGCATGCCCGCGCGGCGCGTCCGGCACTGTCCGGACGGGCCGGGTATGATGGCATTATGACGGTTCCGTGTCGAAAGGACCACGATTGCCGGCTTTTCGCCAGGGCTGCCCGATCCATCGGGCGAGCAGATCGCGGCCGCGCCAGTAGGCCGTGACCCGCCGCTCGTTGATCGCGGCGATCGCGGCGAAGTCGGGCGCGTGCCAGGGGACGAACGGATTGTGCCGCGAATAGGCCCAGACTTCGGTCCGGCGCGAGGGGCGCGCCGAAGGGCCGCGCGCATGGAAGCCGAAGGTGTCGGCCACGACCAGCGTGTTGGCCGGCACCGCGAGGCGACGCGGCGGCGGCAGGCGCATCGCGACGAGGTCCTCGTCGGTGACGCGGAACGAGCCGCGCGCGGTCAGCCGCTCGGCCTGCGCCGCCGACAGGCTCATCCGCCGCTCCCACGCCAGCCGTTCCGGGGTCAGCCGGTGCGAACCGGGGACATAGGTCAGCGGCCCTTCGTCCTCGGCCACGTCGTCGAGGAACAGCCAGGCCTTGGCCGAGGGCTGGAAGGCATCGGCGTGGAGCCGCAATTGCGGGTCGCTCGACCCGCCGCCCGCCGCGCCGCCGGCGCCGGCGCCCTGCCGCGCGAGGATCGTCTGGACATAGGCGACCGGTTCGGCATCGAAGCTCGAGACATGGCGGATCAGCCCCTGCCATTCGGGATGGCGGGAAAGCGCGCGCAGTTCGGGCACCGCGCCGAGCAGCGCGGGGTCGAGCGCGAAGCGGCGGGTCACCGCATCGCCCTGGCGCATGTCGCGGCAGGGCCCGCGCCATGCGGCAAGTCCCTCGCGCAGCCTGGCGAACAGCGCCGGGGGCAGGAAATCGTGGCGCACGACGAGGCCGTCGCGGGCGAAAGCCTCGCGGTCCTCGGCGCGGATGCGGCCCGCGGTGGCCCGCCGCCGCCGCTCGGCCAGCGCATGGGCCGCGCGCACCCGGGCGGTGTGGAGCCCCGCCTCGTTCAGCCGTCGCGAACCGATCAGCGGGTGGTCGACGAAGCTTTTCGCCCCGGTCGCGAGGCTGGCCGTCCACCAGGGAAGCAGCAGGGTGGTTCGCAGCATTCCGGTCATCCCGCCTGTTGATGCCCCGCGCGGACCTTGCGCGCAATCGATATTGAGGCCTGATCGGAGGGACCGCAGTTGGCTTTGCCTTGCGCCGGTGGCTCGCCTAGAGCGACAACGACGCGCCGGCATCGCGATGGCCGGCGGGCGGGGACGGAGTGAGGACGTGGCGATACTCGTGACCGGCAATGCCGGCTTCATCGGCTTCCATACGGCAAAGGCGCTGCTCGAGCGCGGCGACGACGTGGTCGGCTTCGACGTGGTCAACGACTACTACGACCCGGCGATCAAGGAGGCGCGGCTGCGCATCCTCGAGGAGACCGCGCGCCGCACCAATGCCGGCTACAGCTTCGTGCGCGCCAACCTCGCCGACCGCGCCGCGGTGGAGGAGGCCTTCGCCCGCCACGACATCCGCCGCGTGGTCAATCTCGCGGCGCAGGCAGGGGTGCGCTACTCGATCGAGAACCCGCACGCCTATGTCGAGAGCAACATCGTCGGCTTCACCAACATCCTCGAAGCCTGCCGCCACGGCGGCGTCGAGCACCTCGTCTATGCCTCGACCAGCTCGGTCTACGGCGCCAACAAGGCGATGCCGTTCAGCGAGCACGTCGGCGTCGACCACCCCTTGCAGTTCTACGCCGCGACCAAGAAGGCGAACGAGCTGATGGCGCACAGCTACAGCCACCTCTACCGCCTGCCGACGACCGGCCTGCGCTTCTTCACCGTCTACGGTCCGTGGGGGCGGCCCGACATGGCGCTGTTCCTGTTCGCCAGGAACATCATCGCGGGCAAGCCGATCGACGTGTTCAACTACGGCAACCACACCCGCGACTTCACGTACGTGACCGACATCGTCGAAGGCGTGATCCGCGCGCTCGACCGGCCGGCGCAGCCCGATCCCGCGTGGGACGCCCGCAACCCCGATCCCGCCACCAGCGACGCGCCCTACCGCATCTACAACATCGGCAACAACGCGCCGGTGAAGCTCACCGAATACATCGAAGCGCTGGAAGAGGCGATCGGGCGCAAGGCGCAGCGCAACCTGCTGCCGCTCCAGGCGGGCGACGTGCCCGACACTTTCGCCGACGTGTCCGATCTCGAGCGCGATCTCGGCTACAAGCCGCGCACCAGCGTGCGCGACGGCGTCGCCGCCTTCGTCGACTGGTATCGCCGCTACGAAGGCCTTGCCTGAGGCGGCGTGCGGGCGCGAAAGCGGGCGCCGCTTCGCGCCGTTCAGGCCGCGCGCGTGGTCGGCGCCATCGCCACCAGCGCCTTCTTCAGCGCATCGATGCTGACCGGCTTGACCAGCAGCGGCGCCTCGGGCGCATCGTCCGATTCCTCGAGCGAGGCGTGCCCGCTGAGGTAGTAGAAGGGCGTGCCCATCTCCTGCAGCCGCCGCGCGACCGGCGCCGAGGTGGTGTCGCGGCCGAGCGAGAAGTCGAGCAGCGCGCAGTCGATCTCGCGGTCGCCGAGCACCGACAGCGCCTGGTCGACCGTCGCGGCGGTGGTCACCGCCTCGTGGCCCAGGTCGGCGAGACTTTCCTCGAGCAGCATTGCGAGCAGCGGTTCGTCCTCGACGACCAGGATCTTCATACCATTCCTCACCGGGCGCAGGCCCGCTCTCGTTATAGTCGCATTTTCCGCATCAGCTGTGTCACAGTACACGATCGTAGAGGATATTAACCGGCGTTCGTCGGTTGGCGCAAACACGACATCGCATTTTTGGCAAAAATCATGTCGAACAGGGACTTGAGCAGGGAACCCGATGCGCAGGGATGATCGCCAGGAGCAGGCAGGCGGACCCGAATCCGAAGCCGCCGGGGCCCGCTTTGCCGACAGCGACCAGCTGGGCCGCTCGCCGCGTCTGCTGGCCCTGACGCTGGTGGCGATCGTCCATCTCGGCCTCGCGCTGATCGTGGTGCGCGGGCTCGGCGTGGCGGGGATGCTGCCCGAGCCGGTACGCCCGATGCTGGTGGCGACCGACATCCCGCTTGCGCCGCCTGCGCCAGCTCCCACGCCGACGCCGAGCACCCCGGCGACCGCCTCGCGCGAGGACGAGGGGCGCGAAGGCGCGGCCGGGCGCAAGGCCCGCGCGACCCAGGTCGTGGCGCCCAGGGCGCGGATCGTGGCGACGCCGCCGCCGCTTGCCGCCGCTCCGGTCGCAGGCAGCGGCAACGACACCCGCTCGGGCGCGCTGGCGGCGGGCGAGGGCAGCGGCGGCGGCGCGGCGGGGACGGGCACCGGCAGCGGCGGCAGCGGCAGTGGCGCCGGGGGGCGCCGGGTCGCGACGCGTCCGGTCAAGGTGGCCGGCGACATCACCTCGGCGCGCGACTACCCGCGCGAGGGGCGCGAGACGCGGCTCGGGCGCAGCGTGGTGATCATGCTGACGGTCGGAACCGACGGGCGCGTCGCCGGTTGCAGGATCTACCGGCCCAGCGGCGATGCCTCCGCCGACGCGGTGACGTGCCGGCTCGCCACCGAGCGGTTCCGCTTCCGTCCGGCTCTCGACCAGAACGGCAACCCGATCGAGGCGACCTTCGGCTGGGAGCAGCGCTGGTTCGCCCCCTGAGCCTGCCCGCGCGCGCCATTGCTGCACCTGCGAGCCGCAGTTTCTGGCTTTCCCCCCTTGAAACGAAGGTTTTGTGCGACAAAATCAGTCGGCACTGACCAAATCGTGCTGCAACGCACCGCAACTGAATCGCGTTTGCGGCGTTTGGTTCATCGTACGCACAGTTTCTGACCAGGTGTCACGAACCGCTCGGCGTGTCACAGACCATTCGGGGCCTGCCATCGATGACGATCGAACATCACACTGCTTTCGGCCGCCAGCGCCAGCCCACGGGCATGGCTGCGGTCCTGCCTTTCTTCGCCGATTCGCCCGCCAATGCGCCGCAACCGGCGACGCGTCCGCTGCGCCTTGCGCTGATCGGCGGCTTCCGCCCGCGCAAGTGCGGCATCGCGACCTTCACCACCGACCTGTTCGAGCAGATCGGCGCGCATCGCGCCGACGTCGCGGTCGACCTCCACGTGATCGACAGCCCGAGCGATCCGCACGCCTATCCTGACGCGCGCAGCGTGATCCTCGCCGACCGCGCCGAGGACTATCGCGTCGCCGCGCGGCGGATCAACGAAGACGGCGTCGATGCGGTCTGGCTGCAGCACGAATACGGCATCTTCGGCGGGCCCGAGGGCGACATGGTGCTCGACCTGGTCGACCGCGTCGCCGCGCCGCTGATCGTCACGCTCCATACCGTGCTGGCCGAGCCCAGCGCCGACCAGCGCCGCGTGCTCGAGCACATCCTGCGCCGGGCCAGCAAGGTCATGGTGATGAGCCACCATTCGCAGGGCCTGCTCGCGCGCGAATACGGCGTCGAGCGCAGCCGGATCGCGGTGATCGCGCACGGCGCGCCCGACCGCCCGTTCGGCCGCAGCGAACAGTTCAAGGCGCGGCTCGGCCTGTCCGGGCGGCCGGTGCTGATGACCTTCGGCCTGCTCGGCCCGGGCAAGGGGCTCGAGACGATGATCGAGGCGATGCCCGCGATCGTCGCGGCGCATCCGCAGGCGGTCTACCGCATCGTCGGCGCGACCCACCCCAACCTCGTCGCGCGCGAGGGCGAGGCCTATCGCGAGCGGCTGATGGCGCTTGCCGAACGGCTGGGCGTTGCCGCCAACATCGCTTGGGACAACCGCTTCCTCGATACCGAGGAACTGCTCGACGCGATCGAGGCCTGCGACATCTACGTCACCCCCTATCCCAACCTGCAGCAGTCGACCTCGGGCACGCTCAGCTATGCCGTCGCGCTGGGCAAGGCGGTGGTGGCGACGCCCTATGTCCACGCCACCGAACTGCTCGCCGACGAGGTCGGGCTGCTCGTGCCGCCGCGCTCGGCCGAGGCGCTGGGCAAGGCGGTCACCGGGCTGCTCGACCATCCCGCAAAGCTCGCGGCGATGCAGCGCCGCGCCTATGCCCGCGGGCGCGAGACGATCTGGCCGCGCTTTGCCGAGGCCACCGCCGGGCTGGTCGAGGAAGTCGCGGTAACCCTGCCGCGCGCCGCGCCGCTGCTCGCCACGCCCGGTTTCACCGGGGTGCGCGCGATGAGCGACGATACCGGCATGCTCCAGCACGCCATCGGCATCGTCCCCGACCGCCGCCACGGCTACTGCATCGACGACAACGTCCGCGCGCTGATCCTGATGGGCGAGGCCGACGCGGTGCCGCTCGCCGAGCGCCAGCGCTGGGCGACGGTCTATGCCTCGTTCATCCAGTACGCCTGGAATCCCGACGAGCAGCGCTTCCGCAACTTCATGGCGTTCGACCGGACCTGGTGCGAAAGCGTCGGCTCGGAGGACAGCAACGGCCGCACGCTGTGGGCGCTGGGCCATGCCATGGGCCATGCGCCCGATGCGGGCCTGCGCGCCTGGGCGCGGCAGTGGTTCGACATCGCGGTCGGCCCGCTGTCGGACGTTGGCTATCCGCGCGCGGTCGCCTTCACCATGCTCGGCGCGATCGAGGCGCTCAAGGTCGTGCCCGACCACCGCCGCGCGCGCGACCTCGTGCTGCACGGGGGCGAGATGCTGCACCGCCTGCTCCAGGCCGAGCGGCGGCCCGACTGGGCCTGGTTCGAGACCGTGCTCGGCTACGACAACCCGCGCATGCCGCAGGCGCTGATCGCGGCGGCGATGGTGATGGACCGCGCCGACTGGCTCGAAAGCGGGCTCGATTCGCTGCGCTTCATCTGCGGCCAGCAGATCTCGGCGAGCGGCCGCTTCCGTGCGATCGGTTCGGAGACCTTCCACCGCCCGTTCGAGAACATGCCCTTCGACCAGCAGCCGCTCGAGGCCTGGGCGGCGATCGACGCCGCCGCGACCGCCTTCGAGGCGACCGGCGACAAGGCCTGGCTCGACCATGCCGAGGCGGCCTATCGCTGGTATCTGGGCGAGAACGACCGCGGCGTGGTGCTGGGCGACATCGCCAGCGGGCGTTGCCGCGACGGGATTACGCCGCAGGGCGCGAACGAGAATTGCGGTGCCGAATCGATTCTGGCATTCCAGCTTTCGCATTACGCGATGCAGGCGCTTGCCCGCCGCGCCCGGCCGCAGGGCCAGGCCGCGACGGCCCCTGCGCGAATCCTGGGGAGTGCACTTGTCGACCGACCGCAGCAGGGCGCACACCAGCTTGCGAATTCTTGAGGAAAGACTCCACGCCGATCCTTCGCGGGTAGTCCTTCGGCCATTCCATCTGGGATGGTCGTCGGACACCGCGCAAGGCTCGCGCCCGGCGCGGCTGGTGGCCGACGTCCTCGCGCTCCCGGCGGCCGAGGCGGCCGAGGAGTATGCCCGCGTGCTCGTCGATTTCGAGGAGCGGCACTGGCAGACCGAACAGCTGTTCCTCGAGCGCTACCACGAGGTCGAGCAACGCCTCGGCCTCGACGGCAGCGCGATCGATGCGGTGCGCAAGAAGCTGATCGGCGCCTACTTCTGCCACGAATACACGTACGCCGCGGCCGCGCTGATGAACCCCAGCGTGGTCCCGCATCCCGACCAGTCGGGCATGTCGGGCGGCGCGGTGCGCTTCGTGATGTCGTTGCGCGCGGTGGGCGAGGGGCACATCAGCTCGATCGTGTTCCGCGAAGGCATCGCCAATGCCGACGGCAGCTTCCAGCTCTGGCCGCAGAGCCACTTCGCAACCGCGATGGGCATCGACGACACCTCGCTGGTCGATGCCGACAGCGCGGTGACGGTGCATCGCCACGCCGAATCGAGCCTGTCGAACTCGGTCATCTTCCCGATCACCGAGCAGCAGAAGGGCGGGCTCGAGGACTTGCGGCTGGTGCGCTTCGACCACGATGCGGCGGGCGGCGGCGACTACGAATGGATCGGCACCTATACCGCCTATTCGGGCAGCTCGATCCGCTCGGAACTGCTGCGCACGCGCGATTTCCGCGAATTCGTGCTCGAGCCGATCGAGGGCAGGGCCGGGCGTAACAAGGGCATGGCGCTGTTCCCGCAGAAGGTGAACGGGCGCTACTGCATGGTCGGGCGCCAGGACGGCAAGAACCTGTTCCTGATGTATTCGGACCGGCTCGACTGCTGGGACGACGACGGCGTGCTGCTGATGGAGCCGAAGTACCCCTGGGAGTTCATCCAGATCGGCAATTGCGGCGCGCCGATCCTGACCGATGCCGGCTGGCTGCTGCTCACCCATGGCGTGGGCGCGATGCGCAAGTACGCGCTCGGCTGCGCGCTGCTCGATCGCGACGATCCCTCGCGGGTGCTGGCGCGCAGCCGCACGCCGCTGCTGACCGCGATCGACGCGGACCGTTTTGGATATGTCCCGAATGTCGTCTACACCTGCGGCGCATTGAAGGTGGGCGATGCGCTGCTGGTTCCCTATGGTATATCCGACAGCGCCGTCGGTTTTGCGACCGCGACGATCGCCGAGATACTGCAACTGATGGAGTAACGCCCTGTTTCCAAAGGGCGCCACGCGGGGAAGAAGACGGGATTACATGAACGATATCATTCCGGTAGTGCTGTGCGGCGGCAGCGGCACCAGGCTCTGGCCCCGCTCGCGCAAGGCCAAGCCCAAGCCGTTCCTCCCGCTCGTCGGTGATTCGACGCTGTTCGAGGCGACCGTGCTGCGCTGCGACAAGGCGGCGGGCTTCGGCGATCCGGTGATCGTCACCGGCGCGGCGCACCTCGAGCATGTCGAGGCGCAGCTGCCCGACCGCGCGCACACCGCGATCATCGTCGAGCCCGAAGGCAAGAACACCGCCGCTGCGATCGCGCTCGCCGCGCTGCGCCTGCCCGAGGACGCGGTGATGCTGGTCTGCCCGAGCGACCACCACATCGGCGATGTCGCCGCGTTCCAGGCCGCGGCCCGCGAAGCGGCGGCGCTCGCCGCGCAAGGCTGGCTGGTCTCGTTCGGGATCGCGCCGACCGCGCCCGAGACCGGGTTCGGCTACCTCAAGCGGGGCGAGGCGATCGACGGGAGCGCCGGCGCCCGGGTCGAGAAGTTCGTCGAAAAGCCCAACCTCGAACGTGCGATCGAATTCCTCGGCCACGGCGGCTACTCGTGGAACGGCGGCATCTTCGCGTTCCGCGCCGGCACCTTCCTCGACGAGCTCGCGGCGCATCGCCCGGCGCTCCATGCCGCGGTCAAGGCCGCGGTCGATGCGGGCAGCGCCGAGGGCCTGCGCTTCCATCCCGATCCCGCGGCCTTCGCCCGGATCGAAAGCGAATCGGTCGACTACGCGGTGATGGAGAACACCAGCCGCGCGGCGATGGTCCCCGCCGTCATGGCCTGGTCGGACATCGGCAACTGGCAGGCGCTGCACGAAGCGCTCGAGCGCGACGCCGACGGCAACGCGGTGAGGGGCCCCGCCGAGCTGAAGGATTGCAGCAACGTCCTCGTCCATTCCGATGGCCCGCGCGTCAACGTGGTCGGCGCGTCGAACCTGATCGTCGTGGTCGACAAGGACGAAGTGCTGGTCTGCACGCCCGAGGGCGCGCAGGCCGTGGGCAAGCTGTCGGGCGCGGCGAACCAGTGAGGACGCGGTGAGCAAGCTGCCGATCCGCACCGTCGAGAAGCCCTGGGGCAAGGACGTTCTGCCCGCACCGTTCGTCGCGCCGCTGGACAAGCGGATCGGCGAGATCTGGTTCGAGCCGCCGGCCGAGGTGCCCTCGCTGCTGGTCAAGTACATCTTCACCAGCGAGAAGCTCTCGGTCCAGGTCCACCCCAGCGACGAACAGGCGGCCGCTTCGGGCGAGACCGAGGCGACCGGCTACGGCGGCAAGGAGGAGTGCTGGCTGGTGATCGACGCCGAACCGGGCGCGACGCTGGGCGTCGGCTTTGCCGGGCACGTCGATGCCGAAACGATGCGCGCCGCCGCGCTCGACGGCAGCATCGAGGACATGCTGGTGTGGCATCCGGTGGGGCCGGGCGACTTCTTCTACATCCCGGCCAACACCGTCCACGCGATCGGCGCGGGCGTCTCGCTGATCGAAATCCAGCAGAACTCGGACATCACCTACCGCCTCTACGACTACGGCCGCCCGCGCGAGCTCCATCTCGACAAGGGCATCGCGGTGTCGCGCGGCGAGCCGCTCGACCCGGCGCTGCGCAGGCACGTGCCGGAGCGCGGCACGGTCGAACTGGCGAGCGGCCGCTATTTCACCGCGCACCGCGTCGACGGCCTGCCCGACGAAACCTTGCGCGCCGCCTATGCCGGTCCGCTGCTGGTGATCCCGCGCGAGGGCGAGGTGCGGCTGGGCGACGAGGTGCTGCGCCCGGGCGACTGCGCCTCGGCCCCGGGCATCGCCGCGCTGACGTTGCCGGCGGACGGACGGTACATCTTGGTCAAGGCCGCCTGATCGGCCAACGCGCGTTCGGCGAGGCAGCGCTACCGCCTGCTTCATGCCGCCTGCCCTGAGCCTGTCGAAGGGCTGCTCTTCTCTTGCGTCGCTGCACGAAGCCCAAAGGCCAAGGACAGTCCTTCGACAAGCTCAGGACGGGCGGGGTGGGCTAATTGTGCGTTCGGACCTCGTCCTCATTCGTATCCGCACGTCTTGCGCAGCCGCGCGCATCGGGCGAAGCTTCGCGCCATGATCGCCCAGACCATCCAGCTCGCGCTGGCGCCGGTGTTCGTGCTGGTCGCCATCGGCAACATCATGAACATCCTGACGACGCGGCTCGGCCGCGTGGTCGACCGTTCGCGCACGTTGCAGCAGCTCCACGCCGACACCACCGGCGCGGCGCACGACGCCGTGGTGGTCGAGATGCGCTATGTCGATCGCCGCATCCAGCTGATCGGCCATGCGCTGCTGCTTCTGGTGCTGAGCGGCATCGCCATCGGCGTGACCGTCGGCACGCTGTTCGTGGGCGAGATGGCGGGGCGCGAGTTCCGCACCGCCACCGGCATCACCTTCTTCATCGCGATCGCGCTGCTGATGGTGGCGCTGGTCTATCTGCTGCTCGAGACGCGGCTCGTCTCGAGCACGCTGCGCCTGCCGCGAGCATTGCTCGAACTGCACCGCAAGGACCTGTGACCTCGCGCCCCTAGCGCAGCAGCTTGTCGCCCTTCTCGCGGATCGCGCCTTCGATCATGCCGCGCGCGAAACCGAGCCCGGCCGGGATCTCGACGTCGAACTCGATCGCCTTGTCCTGGATCTCGAGCGCGCAGGGAATGGCGAAGCCCATCGCGCTGACGTCCATCTTCAGGTGGTCCTCGTCGAGCCAGTGCATCGCGATCGACACCGCGCCGCCGAGCATGTCCGACGCCTTGCCCTCGGCTTCGCCGGCGCGCGCGTGGAGGCGGCGGCGGACCTCGTCCTTGCCGAGGGTGTGGGGAATCGAGACTTTCATGCAGGGTCCTTCGGCGCGACGAGCTGGGGCGCGCTGTCGAGCCCCTCGCCGTACTTGTAGTCGAGATAGCGGCCGCGCACCGCGAGCGCGTCGAGATCGCCGGCGGCAAGGGTGCGGCTGATCTCGTCGATTTCCTGGGCGATCTTGCCGAGCCCGTCGACCAGCTGCTGGTCGGCATCGCGACCGCCGCGCTGCTCCTTGCGCAAGTGCGGCGGGATCTTGCGCCAGCTTTCGACCATGCCGGGCAGGTGTTCGCCCACCAGCCGGCGCACCTCGCCGACCGGGGCGAGCGATCCGTCCAGCCCTTCGAGCTGAACCCCCAGGCCATCCAGCTGCACGCCGATGCGGTCGACCAGGTTCGCCGCCGGCGCGGGCAGCGCCGGGCGCTGCGCCTCGAGCCACAGCTCGGTGCGCGCGACCAGCGTGCGCGCGTCGCCGGTGTTGAGCGAGGCGAGGTCGGGCACCTTGAGCCGCGGATAGGTCGAGAAGAACCACGTCGCCGCGACCACCGCGAAGAACGTGACGACGAGCCCGGTGAAGCCGATCCCGTCGATCACCAGCCCGGCGACCATCGCCGCGGTCAGCACCGCCGCGATCGCCATCGCCACCCGCGCGACCTTGCGCGCGAGGTGCCGCCGGCGCACTTCGGCCGAGCGCTGGCCGATGGCGCGTCCTGTCACGCGCCGCCCGCCTTCGCGCTGGCGCACCAGCGACTGGCGCGCCTCGGCCAGGATTCGGTCGCTCTGCGAAGCGCTCATCAGCCCTCCAGCGACAGCAGCGGCGAGGTTTCAGGCCCCGACAGCGCCTTGGCCTGGGCCGCGCCTTCGGCCCGCGCGATATAGCCCTTCGACTTCTCGACTTCGCCCGAAAGCGTGTCGACGGTCTGCTTCATCGCATCCAGTGCCTTGAGCTTGAACGTGTCGATCGTGTCCATCGTGTCGTAGATGTTCTGGAAGGCGCGCTGCAGCGTCTCCATCGGGATCGTGCTCGAGGCGGCCATCTCGTGGATCTTGCCGGTGTTCTCGCGCAGCAGCTTGCCGGTCGAATCGATGATGTTGGCGGTGGTGGTGTTGAGCGCGGTGATCTGCGCCAGCACCAGCTTCTGGTTGGTCATCGCCTGCGCCACGGTGACTGCGGTGCGCAGCGCGGCGACGGTGGTCGTGCTGGCGCGGTCGACGCCCTTGACCAGTTCGACGTTGTTCTTCTTGACGAGGTCGAGCGCGAGGTAGCCCTGCACCGTCACCGCCATCTGCGTCAGCAGGTCCTGCGTGCGCTGGCGGGTGTAGAACAGCGCGCTCTCGCGGATCGCCTTGGCCTTGGCGGGATCGGAGTGGTCGAGATCGAGCGCGGCGTCCTCGAGCCGCTGGTCGAGCACCTTGGAGATGTGGATCATCTGCTCGAGGTTGCCCATCGCCTCCCACAGCTTCTGCCGCTCGACGTCGATCGCGGCGTTGTCCATCAACAGCTCGTCCTTGCCCGAGGCGAGGCGCTCGAGGATCGCCTTGATGTGCCCCTGCGCCGAGGTGTAGCCGTCGAAGTAGTTCTTGAGCTTGTTGCCGAAGGGCAGGATGCCGAGGAACTTGCGCCCGGACGAGAGATTGCCCTGGCGGCCGGGATCGAGGTCCTCGACCGTGCGGCGCAGCGCGGCGAGATCGGCGCCGACGCCGGTGTCCTTGTCCATCGCCCGGATCGGCCGGTCGAGGAAGCGGTTGGACATCCCCGCCGCGGCGCTGATCTCCTTGCGCCCCATCGCGGTCAGCTGGTCGACGCGCTTGCCGAATTCGGGGCTCTGCGCATCCTGCGCGACGAGGTCGGCGACGAAGGCGTCGACCTTGGCCTCGAGCTTGGACTTGGCGTCGTCGCTGACCGGCACCAGCCCCGCGGCCTGCGTCGGCGCGACCACCGGCACCGGCTCTGGCGGGGTGAGGGTGATCGGAGCGGCGGTATCGGTCGCGGTGCTGGCCATGATCTTCCTGTCGGTGGCGCAAGGGGCTGGCCGCCAAGATGGCGCTGGCGAGCCGAAGGTGCAAGCTGTGTTGTCGATGCAATACAGCCGTTGGTCGATCGGACGCGCCGGCAGCGCGCGGGCGGTGGGGTCAGCTCGCGTCGTCGTGCTCCGCGCCCGGGCCTGCCGCCTCCGGTCCGGCCCCCCGCCCCGCCCCCAGCCCCGCCCCCAGCCCCGCGCGGTAATCGCCGAAAGCCGCGTCGCGGGCGCTGAGCGCGCGGGTCAGGCCCTCGCGCACCTCGGCGAAGGCCTGCCGGCTGGTCGGCGTGGCGAGCGCGAGCGCCTGCATCTCCGTCCCCGCGCGGATAGCGGCGCGCAGGCCCATGATCTCCATCGCGCGGTGGACCGAGCGCTTGTTGATCGCCTGCACGTCGGCGGGCACCTGCGCCACCTGCACCGCCATCGCCACGACCGCCTCGTCGAGCCGGTCGGCGGGATAGGCGCGGTTGGCGAAGCCCAGGCGCACCGCCTCGTTGCCGTCGATCGCGTTGCCGGTCAGCATCATCTCCATCGCGCCGCGAAGGCCGCACAGCCAGGCGTGGAACTGGTTGTCGGGCGGGCTCATGTTGCGCACCGGCGGATAGCCGATCTGCGCATCCTCGGCGACGTAGACGAGGTCGCAGGCGGTGGCGAGCTCGGAGCCGCCGGCAAGGCACCAGCCGTGGACCTGCGCGATCACCGGCTTGGCGAGGTCCCAGATGCGGAAGGCGCCTTCGACCACGTGGCGCGCCCAGTGCCCGGCGCCGGGCGCGGTGTGGTAGGGAAACGGCGGCTCGGCCCCGCCCGCCAGATCGTAGCCTGCCGAAAAGCACGGACCCGCGCCGCGCAGGATGGTGACGCGCACCGCATCGTCGCCGTCACCCGCCTCGAGCAGGTCGAACAGCCGCGCACGCAGCGGGTTGGACAGCGCATTGCGCTTCTCCGGCCGGTTGAGCGTCAGGCGGCGCACGCCGTCCGCGGGGAAATCGACCAGCACGAGGTCGTGGCTGTCAGCGGTCATGGGCCTCTCCGTGGTTTGCGGCCAAGCGTGGCGGCGCGCCCGGCGTGCGTCAACGGTTGCGCAACCTGATCCAAGTGCGAGTGCATGGCGCGGCAAGGCGCACCTATCACCGGCGCAAAGGCGCGCGGCGAACGGTCGGCCGGCGATACGGGAGAGACGCGATGGCAGGGCAAGGGCGGCTCGAGGGCAAGCGGGCGATCGTGCTCGGCGCGGCGGGCAAGGACAACATGGGGCAGGTCATCGCCCGGCGGCTGGTGGCTGAAGGCGCGATTGTCCTGGTCGCCGGGCGCAAGCCGGAATACCTCGAGCAATTCGTCGCGGCGCATCCGGGCCAGGGCTTCATGGCGCTGTGCGACATCACCAGCCGCGCCGACAACAAATCGCTCGCCGCCGCCGCCCTCGCGCAGATGGGCGGGGTCGACATCGCGGTCAACGCCACCGGCTGGGGCCTGCTCAAGCCCTTCCTCGACACCACCGAGGACGAGATCCAGCGCATTTCGGACCTGCAGTTCAAGGGGCCGTACATGTTCTTCCAGGCGATGATCGAGGCAATGCGCGAGGGCGGCTCGATCGTGCAGATCTCGTCGGCGACGGCGACGATCATGCTCAACGACCACGCCGCCTACATGGGCACCAAGGCCGGCACCGATCACGTGATCCGCTGCATCGCCAACGAGTTCGGCGCGCAGGGAATCCGCGCCAATTCGATCTCGCCGGGCCTGACCGAGACCCCGATGACCGCCGAGGCGGCGCAGACGCCGGGGCTGTGGGAGGCGTTCCTGCCGTCCTATCCGCTCGGCCGGGTGGGCACGGCCGAGGACATCGCCGCGGCGGTCGTCTGGCTCGCCTCGGACGAATGCTTCATGACCGGGCAGAATCTCCAGGTGAACGGCGGGCTGACGCTGCGCCGCAATCCGTGGAAGGAGGAGATCGCCGCTTCGGTGGCGGCGGCGATCGGCGCGCAGGACGGCTGAGCGCCCGCCGCGACGCGGTAACGCTTTGCAACAAAAGCTTGCCCCCGACGCTTCGCGCTTGTCCGGGGCGGCCGGCTGCGTCACTATCTCTCGATAAGCAAGGCCGCCCGGCAAGGGCGGACCGACACGGGAGACCGACAGCCTGATGCCGCAGACCGCAAGCCCGACGGGCGCCAGCGCGCGCGCCGCGCCGCCCCAGCCCCCCCGCGACATGTCCGGCGCCGCCCCCCGCCCGGCTCCGCGCGCGAACCTTGTCCTGGCCATGTTGCTCGGGGTCTATGTCCTCAACTTCGTCGACCGGCAGATCCTCTCGATCCTCGCCGCGCCGATCCAGGCCGAACTGGGGATCAGCGACGCGCGCATGGGCCTGCTTGGCGGCATGGCCTTCGCGCTGCTCTATTCGACGCTCGCCGTGCCGCTCGCGCTCGTCGCCGACCGCGTCAGCCGCACCTGGGTGATCACCGGCGCGCTCGTCGTGTGGAGCGTGTTCACCGCGCTGTGCGGCATGGCGCAGGGGTTCTGGCAGCTGTTCGCAGCGCGTGTCGGGGTGGGCGTGGGCGAAGCCGGCGGCGTCGCCCCGTCCTATGCGCTGATCGGCGACTATTTCCCGAGCGAGAAGCGCGCCTCGGCGCTGTCGATCTATGCGCTCGGCATTCCGCTGGGCTCGGCGCTCGGCGTGCTGGCGGGCGGCTACATCGCCGCGACGATCGACTGGCGGGTCGCCTTCCTCGTCGTCGGCGGGGCGGGCGTGGTGCTGGCGCCGGTGTTCCGCCTGCTGGTGCGCGACCGCCCGCGGCTCGCCGGCGAAGCGGTGGCGGCGCCGCCGCGGCTCGGCGTGGTCGCGCGCACGGTCATGGCCAAGCCCTCGTTCTGGCTGCTGACCTTCGGCGCCACCGCCAGCTCGATGCTCGGCTACGGCGTCGGCTTCTGGATGCCGAGCCTGCTCCAGCGCTCCTACGGGCTCGACCTGATCGAGACCTCGTACTTCATCGGCGCGCTGCTGCTGCTCGGCAGCGTCAGCGGCATGGTGCTGGGCGGGCGCATTGCCGACCGCCTCGGCCGGCGCGACCGCGCCTGGTTCGGCTGGGTGCCGGCCATCTCGTTCATCGCCGCGGTGCCGCTGTTCGTCGCCGGCATCCTCAACGACAACGTCTGGCTCGCCTTCGTCCTGTTCCTCATCCCCCAGGCCTTCGCCTATGTCTGGCTGGGCCCCGTGCTCAACGCGATCCAGCACCTGGTCGAGCCGCCCGCGCGCTCGCTGGCGAGCTCGCTGTTCCTGCTGATCAACAACCTCATCGGCCTTGGCGGCGGGATCTATGCGCTGGGCGCGCTGTCGACCGCGCTCAAGCCGCATTACGGCGAGGAGGCGCTGCGCATGTCGATGCTGTTCGCGCTGGCGCTGCTGGTCGTCGCCTCGGCGCTGATGGCGCTCGCCGGGCCTGCCCTGCGGCGCGACTGGGTGGACGAGCCTCACGCCGGCTAGGGCCGGCCGCGCCCGCCGGTCCTGACGGTCCTTCGGGGGCGGAGGCGCGCGCGATCCGGGGGCGATCCGTATTCCTGCTTGCACAATTGTGAGGATAGATTGCTCGCGGTTGCAGCATGCGGGTGGACGCGCCACCTAGCGCGCCGCACCTGCGCAGGAGGACCCCGTTTCGTGATGGCCGCAACCGCGACCGAGACCGCCGAGCACCACACCCCGACGATGCGCGACTTCGCGCGCTGGAGCGGCCACGTGCTGAGACCCGATCGCGGGTTCATCCGCCTCGCGCTGCTCTATGGCGCGGCGATCTCGTTGCTGTCGCTGGCGACGCCAATCTCGGTCCAGCTGCTGATCAACTCGGTCGCCAACACCGCGCTGCCCGCGCCGCTGTTCACGCTCTCGCTGCTGCTGTTCGCGCTGCTCGCCATCGCCGGCCTGCTGATGGCGCTGCGCGTCCTGCTGATGGCGCGCTTCGAGCGGCGCTTCTTCGCGCGGATGGTCGCCGAGATCACGCTGCGCGCGGTCCATGCGCAGAACCCGTTCTTCGTCGATGCCCGGCGCGGCGACCTGTTCAACCGCTTCTTCGACCTGGGCACGGTGCAGAAGGCGCTGACCAGCCTCGTCATCGGCGGCTTCACCATCGTCCTCCAGAGCCTCGTCGGGCTCGTCGTGACGAGCTTCTACCACCCCTTCTTCCTCGCCTTCAACGCGCTGCTGGTGCTGCTGGTGCTGGTGATCTGGCGCATCTGGCTGGCCGGCTCGCTGGCGAGCGCGGTCGCCAAGAGCCACGCCAAGCACGCCGCGGCGCACTGGCTCGAAAGCGTCGGCGGCTCGAACGGCTTCTACAAGTCGAGCCGCCACATGCGCTTCGCCATCGACCGGTCGGAGGACATGACCGCCGCCTACGTCGCCGCGCACCGCCGCCACTTCCATTACACCTTCGGCCAGACCATCGCGCTGCTCGCGCTCTATGCGCTGGCGAGCGCGGGGCTGCTGGCGATGGGCGGCTGGCTGATCCTCCAGGGCGAGCTGTCGATCGGCCAGCTGGTCGCCGCCGAGCTGATCCTGTCGGGGGTGTTCTACGGCATCGCGCAACTGGGCTCCTACCTCGAGGTGTTCTACGACCTCGCCGCCGGGCTCGAGGAGCTGTCGCTGTTCTGGGACGTGCCGCAGGAAGCCGCGCCCGAAACCGATGCGCCGGGCCTCGGCAACGGCGCGATCCGGCTCGACCGGGTGCAGCTGGGGCCGCATCGCTTCGACTTTTCGGTGGCGAGCGGCGAGCAGGTCGGCGTGGTCGCCGCGCCCGGCGTCGAACGCGGCATCGTCACCCTGCTCAAGCGGCTGCGCGCGCCCGAGCGCGGCTTCGTCACTGTCGGCGGCGCCGACCTCGGCACCTTCGACATGTACCGCCTGCGCTCCGACGTGATCGTGCTCGACCGCCCGACGATCGTCGAGATGACCTGCCGCGAATACCTGACGCTGGCCGCGGCGGGGCAGGGCGCGGCGATGCTCGAGGCGCTCGCGCTGGTCGGGCTCGAGGCGCGCATCGGCGCGCTGCCGGGCGGGCTCGACACGCCGCTGTCGAGCTCGGGCTGGCCGCTTTCGGTGGGCGAGACGATGGCGCTCAAGCTTGCCGGCGCGATCCTCGCGCGGCCGCGGGTGCTGGTGCTCGCGCCGCTCTACGACCTGCTGCCGCCGGCGCGGATCGACCGCGTGCTCGCCGCGCTGCGCGCGCACGGCACCACCGTGCTGCAGTTCACCGCGCGGCCCGAGGGCCTGGCCCGCGACGCCTGGCTGTGGCTGGGCGAGAGCGCGCAGGCGAAGGGGGCGACGCTCGCCGAGGTGCTGCCGGGCCACACCGCCGCCCCCGCCACCCCCGGGCAGGAGGGCTGAGCCATGGCGACCCGTCCCGACAACCTCGCGCAGTTCCGCACGCTCGCCGCGATCCGCCCGCCGCGCCTCGTCGTCGCGCTTGGCTGGATGATCGCCATCGCCGTGCCGCTGATCCTGCTCGCGCTGGTCTTCGTGCCCTGGGTGCAGACCGCGCCCGGGCGCGGCCAGGTTGTCGCCCTCGATCCGCAGGACCGCCTGCAGCAGGTCACCGCGCTGGTCCCCGGGCGGGTCGAGCGCTGGTACGTGGTCGACGGCCAGCCGGTGAAGAAGGGCGACCCGATCGCCCGCATCGCAGATAACGACCCCGACCTCCTCGCCCGCCTCGCCGCCGAGCGCGCGCAAGTCGCGGCGCAGATCGCCGCGAGCGAGCAGGCGATGGCGACCGCGCGGATCGACGTCGGCCGGACCGGCCAGCTGTTCGCCGACGGCCTTGCCGCGCGGCGCGACTACGAAGCCGCGCAGATCAAGGTGGCCGAGCACGCCGCCAAGCTCGCCGAGGCGCGCGCCAAGCTCGCCAAGGCCGACATCGCGCTCAACCGCTCGGCCGCGCAGCTGGTCCGCGCGCCGCGCGACGGGCGCATCCAGGCGCTCAACACCGCCGCCGGCGCGACGCTGGTCGGTGCGGGCGACTGGCTGGCGACGCTCGCGCCCGAGGATTCGCCCCGCGTGGTCGAGCTGCTGGTCGATGGCCGCGACGTGGCGCTGGTGCGCGTAGGGCAACCGGTGCGGCTGCACTTCGAAGGCTGGCCGGCGATCCAGTTCAGCGGCTGGCCCTCGGTGGCGCAGGGCATGTTCGACGGCCGCGTCCGCGCGATCGACCCCACCGCGCAGGACAGCGGGCTGTTCCGCGTGCTGGTCGAGCCGAGCCCGGGCAAGCCGCGCTGGCCCGACGACAACTTCGTCCGCCTCGGCTCGAAGGTGCGCGGCTGGATCCAGATGGAGACGGTCAGCATCGGCTACGAGCTGTGGCGCCAGCTCAACGACTTCCCGCTGGAATTCCCCGCGCCCGTCGAGACCGGCCCGCGCAAGGGCGCCGGCAAGGGGTTCGTCGATAAAGGCGGCTATGGGGGCGGCTACGGCGGCGGTTATGGCGGCGGCGGCGGCGCGGCCAAGGGCGGCAAGGGCGGCGCCGGCAAGGACGGCGAGGAGGGCAAGTGATCCGCCGCCGGCTGCGCGCCCTGCCCGCCGCGCTCGCCTTGGTCGTGGCCGGCCCGTCCTTCGCAGCGGCGGCGCCGGCCGCCCCGCTCACCCTGGGCGAGGTGCTCGCCTCCTCGGCGCAGCACCAGCCGCAGATCCTCGAGGCGATCGCGCGCGAGCGGCAGGCCGACGCCCGCCTGCTGGCCGCGCAAGGCGCGTTCGACCTGGTGTTCGACGTCGATGCGCAAGCCCGCGCGCTCGGCTACTACGACGGCACTTATGCCGACCTGCGCACGACGCGCCCGCTGCCGGGCAACGGCGGCCAGGTCTATGGCGGCTACCGCCTCTCGCTCGGCGACTTCCCGGTCTACGACGGCAAGCAGGTGACCAACGGGCTCGGCGAATTCCGGGCGGGCGCGGTGTTTTCGCTGCTGCGCGACCGGCTGATCGACGAGCGGCGCGGCAAGCGCGACCTTGCCGGCAGCGACATCGAGATCGCCGCGTTCGAGCGCGAGGCGGTCGCCATCGGCGTGCAGCGCCGTGCGATCGACGCCTACCAGCAATGGGTCGCGGCCGGGCTGCGGCTGCGGCTCTACCGCGAGCTGGCCGACCTTGCGCGCAATCGCCAGGCCTCGATCGAGCGGCAGGTGCAGCTGGGCGCGCGGCCGGCGATCCTCGCGGTCGAGAACCGGCAGAACATGGTCCGCCGCAGCGCGCTGGTGGTGCGCAGCGAGCAGGAACTGCAGCTTGCCGCCAACGCGCTCTCGCTGTTCCTGCGCGACCAGCTCGGCCAGCGGGTGACCCCGACCGCCGACCGCCTGCCCGACGCGATGCCCGAGGGCGTGCGGCCGCGGCTCGAGGACACGCAGGTCCACCTCGCCGACCGGCCCGACCTCAAGGCGCTGACCGCGCGGATCGGCCAGACCGAGACCCGCGCGGCGCTGGCGCAGAACGAGCTGCGGCCGCGGCTCGACATCCGCGCCGAGGCCTCGAAGGACTTCGGCGCGGGCAGCGCGACGCGGCGGCCGGCCGAGGCGCTGGTGGGCCTGCGCTTCTCGCTGCCGCTCGAACAGCGCAGCGCGCGCGGGCGCATCGCCGAAGTCGCCGCCGAGCGCGACGCGCTGTCGCAGCGCCAGCGGCTGCTCGAGGACCAGATCGGGGTGGAGATCGCCAACTTGCGCGCCCAAGTGCGCGGCGCGGGCGAACTGGTGCGCCTCGCCGGCGACGAGGCCGCGCTCGCGCGCCGCATGGCCGAGGCCGAGCGGCGCCGCTTCGACCTCGGCGCGAGCGACTTCCTGCTCGTCAACCTGCGCGAGGAAAGCGCCGCCGACGCCGCGCTGCGCACGCTCGACGCGGCCTTGCGCGAAGCGTCCGCCCGCGCCGAACTCGCCGCCGTCGTCGCCGATCGCGCAGCGCTCGGGCTGTAGGGGGAGTCGCGCCCGCAAGGCCGCACACGCAAAAACATCCGGCGGCGAACCCGGACCTGATGCCTTGGGGAAGCGATGCGGACCTGCGCGACCGGCGCGGGCGCCATTGCCTGGCGCTGCGCGAAGGAGGGCGGTGAACGCTCTGGCGAGTGGCCGGCGGGGCGTTGCTTCCCGCACGGCTCGGCCTTGTTCGGACGGGGGCTCGTATCCCTTGCGACGGCTCGCGTGCCGCATCGGGTCCGTAGCGAGTCCCTAAGGATAAGTTCCGGGATAAGCAGGGCCGCACGAGGGGGCCAGGCCGGACCGGAACCGGACTTCATGGGAGCGCTGCCACGCGGCTGGACCGCCGCACCACATCCGCCCGTCCGTTGCACTGGCTGGGGTATGCCCTGAGGGACTTGGGGCTTTACGCCCTCGCTCGCCGCATCTGGTGAGAGATCCGGCTTCCCGCAGCGCCGACCCGCGCCGGTCGCGTCGGGCCTCACCCCGCGTGGAGATCAGCCCGAAGGAGCGAAGAGCAAGCCGGCCATGCCGCTCCCGGTCCGTGGGGCGGTGTATAACCTATATGGTTAGTTGTGTCAAGATGGGTTGGGGAGGGTTCGCGCAGAGATCGCAGAGGCGCGGAGAAGGAAGGGAGTAGGGGGGGCGAGGGGCGGGGCCCCTCGCGCTCCCGGGACGTCTTCCGGCGCTGGCCTTGCGGATGCGGCGCGGGGTGCAGAGGGCTTCGGGGGTTGCACTGAAGGAAGGGCGGCCCTTCGACAGGCTCAGGGCTGCGGAGCGCGGACCTCTTTCCCCGTCCGTCCTGAGCTTGTCGAAGGATCGTCCTTCTTCGAAGGCTGGCTCGGCGCGGCACCCCTCCACTGTGGTTTGACAGGACCGTCTTGAGTAGCGGGGTTTTCCGGGATTGAGCGGTCGCATCGGGGGAAATCCGTGGATTTTGGGGATTTTCGCGGTTTGTGGCGGGCGCTCGCGGGCCTTGGGAACTGTCTAAGTGACCGGGCCATCTAGACATGGCTTTGCCAAGAGCGGTTTGAGTAGCACGAAAATCGCTCCACGCGCGGCATCGGCGGTTTTCTGCGCCTCAGAGGCTTCTCACTGGGCCATAAGGCGCGCGTGAGGGCCTTCTGAAGTGGGCGGAAGTGGGGTGCAAAGCTGCCCAGTTCGATAATGGCGCGCCGATCGGCCCGCAGCCCGCAGAAACCGGGCTTCTTAGCGCATCGGGCATCGGCCGAGTCTAGCATTGGCGCCGGCACGAAGTGGGACACTTTTCCGCGCCCATTTATGGCTGCTGCGCGCGCCATAGCGCGGGGATTATCTCGTCTTCCCAGAGCTTGCGCATATCGAGCCAGGCGACGTAGGCGTCTTGTTTCAAGATCGTGCCCTGGTCGGTGCGGCCGGCTTCGCCGAAGGATGACCGGTCGAGCAGCTGCTTGGCGCGGATATGGAGTTCGGGTTGTTTGACTTCGTCCTGGGGAATGCGCTCGACGAGCTTTTCCAGCGCCTCGGTCAACACGAGCAGATCCGCCCAGTAGTCTGGACCGTCGAGCGGCTCTTCCGGGTCATCGCGCCAGGCGTCGAGTGCCATGGCGAGGTGCTCGATCGCAATCTGGACGTGTCGTTGTGGGTTCATAGGTCAGTCCCGCTTGCGCAGCTCTTCCACAACGCGGGCGACAGCGAGCTGGATGATGCCTGTGAGGAACGCGACGGCAGCGCTGGTGAACAGAATGCCGCGCCAACCCACTAGATCAATGTTGGCGACGCCACCGTTGGAAACATCAAGGTTTGCCGCGCCAACCATGCCCACGAAGCCACCGATTGTGGCAAGTATGCCGAGTACCCAGCGGCTGCTACTATCGCTACTCAATCTCGCGGCTGTGGCTTCGACTTCGGGCTGCTCGGCGGTGTCGACTTCGGTCTGCTTGTCCGCACGAAGCGCGAGAATGCCGACCAGCATTACCGCAAGCACTGCGAAAACGACGACGACCCCCACCAAGTCCTCGCTCATTACAGCCTCCTTACCACCGCGACGACGCGGCCGATGATGTGCAGCTCATCCTCACTCACGCGGCTGGGGCGAACCAGCTGATTGTCGCTGTGCAATTCGATCACGCCGTCACCATCGAAGTGAAGCCGCTTGACCATTCCAATCTCGCCAACAGCCAGGGCCCATATGCCGTCGGACATTCGCGGTGTCCGTTGCGATGTGTCTATCAGGAAGGTCTCACCTGCGCGGATCGTCGGTTCCATAGAGTCGCCGTCGCCGGTAGCCCAAAAAAGGTACTCAGGGGGCGCCCTGGTCACACTACGCAGCCATTCGCGAGAAAAGCTACGCATCTCTTCCGCGATCGGGAGATCTAGATAGCGGGCGCCCATGCCATATCGCAGATCAATCTCGCGTAGTTGAACTACGTCATCGTCTTGATCGACGATTGGCTGTGCTGGTTTTTCTCTCTTCGACGGCTTCGCTGCAGCCCTAATTGAGCCACGCTCATCGCTCTCCCCCAGTAGGTACTCAGGGGAGCAATCGAGCGCCCGCGCAATCGCCAAGATTTCTCTTGGGTTGCGTGTTTCGCCCTTCTCCAACCTCACTAGTGTTGATTGTCCAACGCCAACCTCGCGGGCCAACGCCGCCTGCGACAAGCCGCGTTCCTCTCGAAGTGCGATGAGCCGATCGGGGCGTAATTCAGCCATACCCCCTCCTATCCATAACCGGGTAGAGTCGCCCTATTCATTATCGGCTTGCAGACCTATCCGATGTTGGATAGGTATCCATTTATGGAAGGAAACCGCACCCGATATGAAGCGCTAAAGGCCTGCCGTCACGCGGCTGGGTCTGACAGTCAGATGGCACGCGATCTTGGTGTGCCGCAGTCCACCATGTGGCGTTGGCTCAATCAGACGAAGCAGCTTCCCGCCGAGCATGTCCTCAAGGCAGAGCGGTTATACGGCGTTAGCCGACACGAGCTGCGCCCTGACATTTACCCTGTCGAGCGTCGTCGCGGCCGCAAGGCGGTGTCCGCATGATGCGCGAGCGCGAAATTGCCGCCCGCGTCTATGCAGTGCGCCAGCGGCTTGCAGCGGGGCTTTCGGCGTCGGACGATGTTGACGAGCGAGCTTACCTTTCCAGCGACGAGGCGATCGCGACCGCCCGCCGTGTTGCGCGCTATCGCGCGGCTCTAGCCGGCAAAGCGAAGCGCGCCCGAGGCGCGGATCGTGTCCAGCAGATCCTGCAGCTGCTTGGCGGCTCCATGCTGCCCTTGTTCGGCAAGTTCATCGGCAAAGGCGCTGCCCTGTTCTACCGTTGCGTCGGCGGCACCCGGAATGGCGCGGCCGGTCGCAATGGCGAGGGCGAGAACGAGGTATTCGAGCGCCTCTATCCGGTCCTGCGGCGTGATCGTCATCCAGCTTCTCCTGCAATCGAGATCGGCACCCTTGCCGACGAGGAGAAGCGTATTGCCCGCGCGGTTGTCGCGCATCGTCTAAGTGAGAAGCGCAAATGAACAGCCTGCTCTCGAACGCCCAGTTGTTCGAGCTTGACCCCGCACAAGTCGACGAAGGGAAGCGCATCGGCTTCCTGCATCAGGACAAGGCAGCCGCGATCGGCCGGCTGATGAAGGTCGACGGACAGCGCGACCCGATCAAGGTGGTCGCGCAGCCGAAGAACACGGCGCAACCGTGGCGGTTGGTGACGGGCATGCATCGCCTGATCGGTGCGCGGCTGGAGGGCATCGCCGTATGGGCGATCGAGGTCGCGGGCAAGCCCGAGGACCTGGCCGACCTGGAAGCGAGCGAGAACCTGCATCGCCGGCCGCTGGCGCCGATCGAGCGGGCCAAGTTCACGGCGGCGCTGGTCCAGGCGGCGCAGGAGCGGATTGCTCGCGCGCATGGCAACCTTTCACACCAAAAGCTCGGTGCAAAGCTGCGCTGGGAGCGTGTGAAAGCCCACGAAACGCGCCCTGACGCAGCGCTTACCGAGGAAGTCAGCGATGCTTATGCCACGATGGCACAAGTATACGGCTGGGAGGAGTCGGTCGGCGAAGCGCTCGGCATGTCGCGCCGGTCTATCCATCGCGATCTTGAGCTTTTCCGCCTGCTGATCGAGCCCTTCGGCGACGTGATCGAGCAGCTGGCGCGCCATCCGGTTGTCGGCGAAAACGCCTCGCAGCTGCGCGCCATCGCCCAGGTCCGAGAGGAAGCCGATCGGCGCCGCGTGATCGAGGCGCTGCTGGCGGACCCGGAGATCGGCGCCGACGATGCGCGGATCGCGGTCGGCATCGATAGCGGTGGCGGGCGCAAGCCGAGCCAGGAAGAAAAGGCCGTCTCGGCGGTGGTCGGCAACCTCGGCCGGCTGAGCGCGCCGCAGCAGAAGCGCTATGTGAGCGAGATCGCCAAGTCGCTGAAGAGCGACGAGGTCAAGCGGCAGCTGCGCGACGTGCTCAACGAGCAGCTGGGCGATGCGCCCGTAACGCCGCCTAAGCCGGCAGTCCTGGTCCGGCAATCAGTAAAGCCGGACCATCTCGTCTGCCTCGACTGCGGCGAGAAGATGGAGCGGCTGATGCCGCACATTCGCGAGGCGCATGGTCTTTCCATGGTCAAGTATCTCGCCCGGTGGGACCTGCCGATGGACTACCCGTTCACCGCTCCCAACCTTACCCTGGATGAGGACGAGGCCTGATGCGCGGTGAAATCTCCACCGGCCGGCAGGCGAAGCGCCACCCTTACGACTGGTATGTCGAGCAGGGCTGGGAGTGGGAGCAGATCGTCGCGGCGATCGGTCTGGAAGAGGCCGAAACGGGCACCATGATCTGGGATCCTGCTGCCGGGTTCGGCCATAGCGCATCGCGCCTGCAAGGCATGGGGTTCGCGGGCTCGCTTCTGCTGTCGGATATTGTGAACCGCGTGGCCTGGGACGACTTCGAGCGGCCCGAGGACGTCACCTTCACGAGCGCCTGCTTCATCGAAGACGGCCCGTGGGAGGTCCTTCATGGTCGCGTGTCGATCTGGTGCAATCCGCCCTTCAGCTACCGCCACTACTGGCTCGACGGCCGCAAGATGATCGTCTCCGAGGCGTTCGTGCGCCGGGCGCTACAGATCGCCACGGATCGCGTGGTGATGATCCTGCCGGCCAAGTGGCTGGCGATGGGCAAGCGCCGCTCGCGCCTCGTCCGCGTGGATCATCCGCCGCAGTTCGTGCTGCACTTCTGCGAGCGCCCGTCGATGCCTCCCGGCGACATGATCGAGGCCATGGGCGGGCGCGCCTATCGCGGCGGCATGGTCGATTACTGCGCCGTCGTGTGGGACGTGCGCAACCCGACCGCGCCCGGCGATACGCGCACGATCTGGCTGCCGCCGCTAGGCCTGGTCGAGGAGCGCGCGTGATGGCCGGGCTCTATCCCCAGGAAGCGGCCGTGATGGCGCTGTGGGATCGGGGCTACCTGATTCCGGCCATCGCGTGTCAGACCCAGCTGCCGATCAGCCGGATCGAGCGCATCGTTGGCCTGTACGACGACACCGGCAGCGAGGGGCGCCAGCGCGACATGCTGCGCCGTGGATCGGCCGCGCTGCTGCGCGCGATCCAGATCGCGAGGGGGCGCTGATGGCCTTGAGCCTGACTCCAACGCAAGCACGGCTGCTGCGCTTCATCGCGGGCTATCAGGCCGCGCACGGTGGCGTTTCGCCCACACTCGAAGAGTGTCGGCGTGCGCTCGGGCAGAAGGCCAAGTCGAACATCTGCCGGATGATGTCCTGCCTCGAGGAGCGCGGCGCGATCCGCACGCTGGCAGGGCACGCGCGGGCGATCGAGCTGATCGAGCGCCCCTCCATTCCTTCGATCGGCGGTGCACCGCTCTACGCCGTGCCGCTGATCCCTTCGCCCAGCATGATCTTCAGTGGGGAGCGCCCGTAATGGTTGCACTCAGCTTCAAGGCGCAGTTTGCCGGTCCGATCCTGGCCGGCACCAAGCGCCAGACGATCCGCAATCGCAAGCACCCGCCCAAGCCGGGCGACACGCTGCAGCTTTATGTCGGCATGCGCACCAAGCACTGCCGCAAGATCATGCCCGACGTGATCTGCACCGAGGTCGCGCTGATCGTGATCACGGTCGATAGAGCGCACCCGGAGATCATCGCCGAGCTGGATTTCGGCGAGTTCAAGCTGCGCGATCACGAGATCGAGCGGTTCGCGGTGGCCGACGGCTTTGCCGCGAGCGAGGGCTGCAGCGCGCGCCGCGCGATGGGCAACTTCTGGCTGCGCCACCACGGACCCGGCCTTTTCGCCGGCCATGTCATCCGGTGGGAGGCGAAGTGATGGCCCAGTCGCTCGCCGAGCGATTCCGCGCAGCCCGAGAAGCCTTTGAGGCGGGCATGAAGCTGGGGTGCACCCCGCGCGAGGCGCAGGCGCGCCTGCGCTGGGAAGAGACGCACCGCCGCCTGGAAGCCCGCAAGGCGCAGATGGATCGCGTATCGCGCCCGATCCCGATCACCACGGCCTGCGAGGTCGGCGCCGAAGGCGAAAGCGACAACCTGCCCTGGTGGAAGCAAGAGCAGGGAGGCATGGCGTGAACCTGCGGCCAGCCCCCTTCATGCTCAACGAGAGCACCGTGCGCGCGCTGCTGACCGACCAGCATGGCGCGGGCGTGGTCCGCGTTCCCGTTGTGTCGATGCGCCTGGTCGATCGGCCGCGCCGCTCCGAGGATCCGCGCTTGGCGCGCGCGAACGACGATGGCGACTTCAAGGGAGGCGCGCTGTGAGCGAGCGCCTCGAAATGCTCCGCCAGGCTGCGCGTGCCGAAGCGGCGCTGCGCGAGCAGCAGCTGCGCCAGGCGCGCAAGCTGAGCAACACGCCGCGCAGCGAGCGGGGTGTGGCCGACGTCGGTTATGGCGAGACGGCCTGCCCGCGCTGCGGCGCGCGCAGTGGCTTTGGCTGCAAGCATCGCGAGCCAGGCGACACGCGGGCGAAGCTCTCGTCCTTCGAGCGCAGGAGGTCGCTGTGAGGCCTGCGCAGCTCCCATGGAAGCCGCTTGATGCGCGCGCCCGCGACGGCCGTTCGGTGCTGCTGAAGCGCGGCAACGCGATGGCGCTGGGCAAGTGGAACGGAGAGGCGTTCGTCTACCCGGCGACGTCGGGCATGCGCGTCGATTTCGAGCCGACCAGCTACTACGATCCCGACACGCTGAGCGCAGGGGCATTCGTCCATGCCTAAGGCGAAGGCCCATCCCGAACAGCTTGGCTTCACCTTCGAGGCCCCCGCGCCTGCGTCGGGCGCCGCTGCTCTGGCTGGGCTCGAGCAGCGCATCTGCCGGGTGGTCGGCACCATTCTCGCCAGCGATTCCCGCCCGCGCGAGATCATCGCGGCCGAAATGAGCATCCTGCTCGACGAGGAAGTCAGCCGGGCGATGCTCGACGCCTATTCGAGCCCGGCGCGGGCCGATCACAAGGTGCCGATGAGCCGGTTCTTTGCGCTGATCGCGGTGAGCGGCCGGCAGGACCTGCTCGACCCGCTGCTGCGCGAGATCGGCGCGGCCGTGCTGGTTGGCGAGGAAGTTCATACCGCGCGCCTCGGCCAGATCGACCGCGAGATCGAGCGGCTGAAGAAAGAACGACAGAAGGTTTCGGCGACAGCGCCGCTTATCCGGGGGGATCGATTCCAGTGACGGCCAAGCCAGCCCTTTCCCCTGACATGGCCGCGCCCGCCGCGCGCGAGTGGTTCACCGCCGCCGAGCTGGCCGACCTGGCGCTGCCGGGCCTGCCCGCCGACAAGCGCGCAATGAACCGCTTTGCCGACGAGCGGCGCTGGAAAATCCAGGCGGACAAGGCCGGCAACTATCTGGCGCGCCCGCGCGCCGGGCGCGGCGGCGGGCTGGAATTCCATGTCTCGCTGCTGCCCGGCCCAGCGCGGATCGAGCTTGCGCGCAAGCTGGGCGAGACGGTCCTGGTCGAAGCCGAAGACCCGGCCGCGAGCAGCTGGACGTGGTACGAGCTGCAGGGCGACAAGGTGAAGGCTGCGGCCGAACAACGCGCGGCAATCGTGGCGCAGATCGAGCTGCTCGAGCAGTCGGGCCTTTCGCGCACAATGGCGGTGAACGCCGCCGCGATCGAGCACGGCAAGAGCGCGCAGACGATCTGGAACTGGCTGAAGCTGATCGATGGCGTTGCGCCCCACAACCGGCTGCCGGCGCTGGCGCCGCGTGTGCGCGGCGGCGGGCGCGAGGCCGAGATCGACGACGAAATCTGGCGCATCTTCCTGTCAGACTACCTGCGGCCCGAACAACCGACGCTGACCAGCTGCTATGACCGCACGGCCGAGATCGCGAAGGAACGCGGGCTCGACATGCCGTCCGAGCGCTCGGTGCGCCGCAAGCTCGACCGCGAAGTCGATCCGCGCGTGCAGCTGCTGCGCCGCAAGGGCGAGGAGGCGCTGCGTCGATCGATTCCGGCGCAGAAGCGCACCGTGGCCGAGCTGCACGCGCTCGAGCTGGTGAACATCGACGGCCACAAGTTCGACGTGTTCGTCCGTACCGGCGAGGGCCGCGTGATCCGCCCGATCATGGTTGCGATCCAGGACGTCTATAGCCGCAAGTTCCTCGCCTGGCGCATCGGCGGCGAGGAATCGGCGGTGCAGACGCGGCTGTGCTTTGCCGACCTGTTCCAGAACTTCGGCATTCCCAAGGCCTGCCTGCTCGACAACGGGCGCGCCTTTGCCAGCAAGTGGATCACGGGCGGTGCGAACAGCCGTTTCCGCTTCAAGATCCGCGAGGAGGATCCGACCGGCCTGCTGACCGGCCTTGGCATCCAGATCCACTGGGCGACGCCCTATCGCGGCCAGTCCAAGCCGATCGAGCGCGGATTCCGCGACTTGTGCGACCGGATCGCCAAGCATCCCGCCTTCGCGGGCGCCTATGTCGGCAACAACCCGATGGCGAAGCCGGAAAACTACGGCAGCCGCGCGATCGACTGGGCCGAGTTCGTCGCCCAGGTCGACAAGGGCATGGCAGACCACAACGCCCGGCTGAGCCGCCGCACGGAATCGGCGCGCGGGCGCAGCTTCGACGAAACCTTCGCCGAGAGCTATGCCCGTTCGCCGATCGGCAAGGCCACGCCTGAGCAGATGCGCCTGGCGCTGCTGGCCGGCGAGCAGAAGCGGATCGACCGGCAGACCGGCGAAATCCGCCTGTTCGGCAACCGGTATTGGAGCCCGGAATGCGGCCGTCTGCACGGGCAGCAGGTGACGGTGCGGTTCGACCCCGACAACCTGCTGCGCGACGTGCACCTGTACGACCTGCAGGGCCGCTATCTGTGCGCCGCGCAGCTGCTGGGGGACGTCCACTTCCTGGACGCGGCCGAGGCCAAGGCGACGGCGAAGCGGGTGGCGGAATATCGCCGCAGGATCCGCGACGCGGTCGAGGCGCAGGACCTTCTTACCGCCGCGCAAGTCGCTTCTCTGCAGGTGGATGCGCCGATGCCGGTCCTGCCCGAACCGCAGGTGATCCGTCCGGTGCGCCATCGCGGCCAGAGCGCCGCCGCGCTGAAGCCGGTGACTGCGCCCGCGCAGCCTGAACACGAATCCAGAGTTTTCGCCGCCCTCAAGCTTGTGAGGCCGTCGGAATGAAAGGGCGCGCGGGGCCGGCCTAGGAAACTGCCCCCGCGCGCCTGTCCCAACGAAGAGACAGGAGCATTACTACATGAACGACCCAGCAAACGCACCCATCGATATCGAAGAGCAGCGCGCCTGGCTGATCGAGCATCGCAAGGCGACCAACACGAGCTGGTCCGAGATCGCCAAGCGCATCGGCATCAAGCAGGGCACGCTGAGCCAGTTCGGCGGGCCGAGCGGCTATTCGGGCGACGAGCGGCGGATTGCCGAGACGGTGTTCCGCTATCGCCAGCTGCTCGACCAGCAGAAGCAGCTGACCGTCGAAGCGCCCAAGCTGCCCGATTACTTCACCACGCCGACCAGCGAGCAGATCACGATGCTGCTCAACTGGGCGCAGCGCGGCCGGATCATCGTGGTCGCCACGGGTGCCGGCCTGGGCAAGACGAAGACGGCCCGCCACCATCGCGACTGCCTGCCCAACGTGTTCATCGCCACGATGAAGCCTTCCACGGCCGGCGTGAACAACATGCAGCAGGAAGTGCTGAAGGCGCTGGGCGAAAAGGACGCCGTCGGCACGCCGCAGCGGCTGTCCGGCCGGGTGATGGACCGCGTGCGCGACCTGACCAATCCGCTGATCATCATCGACGAAGCGCAGCACCTTTCGGAAAAGGCGATCGAGGAAATCCGCAGCTGGCACGACGAAACCGGCGTCGGCATCGCGCTGCTGGGCAACATGACGGTGATGCAGCGCCTGGAAGGCGGTGCGCGCGCCGCCGCGTTCGCGCAGCTTTACAGCCGGGTTTCGATGCGCCTGATCCGCCCGGTGCCGCTGCAGTCGGACGCCGATGCGCTGGCCGAGGCCTGGAACGTCCACGAGGACGATGCGATCGGATACTTGCGCAAGATCGTGACGATGCCGGGGGGACTGCGCAGCGGCACGATGACGCTCGAGCTGGCGTGGATGCTCGCCTCGGCCGAGCGCATGCCGCTTTCGGTGCAGCACCTGCAGGATGCCTGGGCGCAGCTGTCCCAGCGGGCGGTGGCAGCATGATCGCGCTGCTGCAACAGGCCGCGCAGATGGCGTGGCAGCGGTCCGCGATGTTCGATGCGCGCCGGTCGATCGAGCTGTCGATCGGCGTGGACGGCATCGCCGTGGTCGGCCGGGTGCTCGGCAGGCTCGATGGCTATCGCACTTCGGTGCTGGTGCCGTGGCAGGCGCTCGACGCAGGCGGCATGTCGCCGCTGGCCGTGGCTATCGACATGGTGAGCGGGCGCGTTGACCAGGTCGCGGGCGGGGTTATCACGATCGAGCCGCGCGAGCTGAAGCCGGGGGCGAAGCCGACGGCGCTCGGGGCTCTCGCCTGCCTGGCGATGGGTGTGAGCGCACTGCTGATGACGGGGTGGCCGTCATGAGCGGCGCAGCACCCGTCTTGATGGGCTGCGACTTCGCATCCCGGCCCGATCAGACCGCGATCCATATCGAGGGCGACTTGCCTTCGTGGGATTTCTCGAGCGTCGCGATCCGCATCGCGGCGGCGCTCTACAGCGTGGACGTGCGCGAGCTGCTTTCGCGTCGCCGGGGCGCCGCGCTGGAGAACGCGCGGGCGCTCGTGGCCTGGTGCCACCGGGCCATTCCGGAAAAGCCCTTCAGCTACCCGGAAATCGGCCGGGCCATGGATGGCCGGGACCACACTACCGCGATGGCGCTGCACGCCAGGGCCGTCCGGTTGCGGATGAGCGATGGCTTCTTCCTCAGCTGCTGCAGCGCGCTGCAGCGATTCCACGCACGATCGGAAGGATTCAGCCATGCAGACTGCTAAGTCACAGCCTGCGCAGTTCGACCGGGCAAGCCAGGAGCGCCGGGCGATGCTGGGCAAGATCCACGTCGCACGAAAGCAGCTGGCGATGGACGAGGACGATTATCGCCAGGGCCTGTTCGACACGACAGGCAAGACGAGCCTGACCGAGTGCAACGATTTGCAGCTCGCCCGCGTGCTCGACTGGCTGAAGTCGAAAGGCTTCAGACCGATGCCGGGGCGTGGCAAGGCCGATCATCCGATGGCGCGCAAGGCGCGTGCGCTGTGGATCTCGCTCTATCACCTGGGCGCGGTGCACAATTCGTCGGAGCAGGCGCTGGAGGCCTTCGCCAAGCGCCAGCTCGGCTGCGATCGGCTGCAGTGGGCCAAGCAATCGGACGCGTTCCGGCTGATCGAGGCGCTCAAGAGCATGGCCGCGCGCGCGGGCTGGATCCAGCATTGCCGGGTGTCCGGCAAGCAGCTGGACCCGCGCACGCTGCAATCGAGCCTTTGCCACCTGATCCTGGCGAAGCTGAAGGCAGCGGGCATGGCACCGGCCGACTGGGGCCTGCACGATGCCGCGTGGAAGCTGTGCGGCATCGAGAACGCCAAGGCCGATCCGTGGACTGCCGAGGACTATGACCGCCTCGCCGCCGCGCTGGGGCGCAAGCTGCGCGAGTTCGGCACGCCAGCGACGGGAGGGCATGCGGCATGACCAGCCATCGTGTGACCCAAATCCGCCAATCCAGCGAGACGCTGGAATTTCGCAACCTGCCGACCATCAACGAGGCAGGTTATGCGGCGGACCTGAAGATCGCGCCGGGCGCGATCGCGTTCGGCCTGGTCTTCGTGGCGGGCTTCGTGGCGGGCTTCGTAGCTCCGTTCCTTGCGGGGTTTGTGCTGTGAAGGCGGCGAGGAAGCCCGCCGCGCCCGTGAAGGTGTCGGATCATGCCTTGTTCCGCTGGATGGAGCGGGCCGGCGTGGTCGATGTTGAGAAGATCCGCACGGCGCTGGCGCAGTCGCTCGACCGCGCCTGGCAGGCCGGCGCCGAAATGAGCGGCGGCGAGCTGCTCGTGCTGTCAGCTGGGCTCGTCTACGTGATCCGGAACGGCACGCTGGTGACTGTTCTGCACGAAGACGGCCGGCACAACCATGCGCGCAACATGGCCCGCACAAAGCCTGATCGGACCGCAGGCGATGCGGACTGATCTGCCGCCTCTACTGTCTCGGATTGCCAGCGTGGCCGGCGAAGAGGCCGCGCTGGCAATCGCGAAGGTGCGCGGCGGCACCGAAGTCTACATTCCGCCGAACCCTGCGGCCGATCACTGGCTTACGCGCCTGATCGGCCGTGAAGCCGCCCAGGCCGTGGCGGAAGAACTGACCTGCGGCCTTGCCGGGCTGCGCGTGGAAATCCCGCTCGGCCCGGCAGGGCACGCTGCCCGGCAGCGCGCCAAGGTCGATGCCATGCTGGCCGAGGGACGGTCGGAACGTGACATCGCGCTCGCCACGGGATACACGATTCGAGGCATCCGCCTGCGCCGCGCCAAAGGCCCGCGCCGCGATGCCGACAATCGCCAGATGACGCTGTTCTGACCGCAAGAGCACCGCGCCCGGAATGCGTTCCGGGGCGCGTGCAGGCCGCGCCTGCGGCCACAACCGGGCCATGGACAGGCCCGACATTCCTCCCGAACCGATTACGGTAAGCGGCTATTCGCCGCGCTTTGTTGCGGCGCTGCGCCACGTGTTCGAAGCCGAAGGCGGCTACGTCAACGACAAGGTCGATCGCGGCGGCGAGACGAAGTACGGGATCTCGCTGCGCTTTCTTGCCAGCGAAGGCGCCTTCGACGCCGATGGCGACGGCAAGGCCGATTTCGACCTCGATCTAGACGGCGATATCGACGGCGCCGATATCCGCAAGCTGACGGCCGGCGACGCCGCCTTCCTCTACCATCGCTGCTTCTGGCTGCGGCTGCAGGCCGAGACGTTCCCCGCGCCGATTGGCGAGATGATGTTCGACCAGGCCGTCAACGGTGGCCTGGTCGCGGCGCGCAAGCTGCTGCAGCGCGCGATCAATTCCTGCCTGCTGCAGATCCCTGCTTCGAAGAAGGGCGTGGCGCTGCTGAAGGTCGACGGCGCCATCGGCAACGCCACCCAGGATTGCCTGCGCCAGGTGCTGGAATGGCCGAGCCTGGGCAAGCCGGCGCTGGTCACGGCGTACCGGGAGTCGGCGCGCGAACGCTATCGCGAAATCGTTCGGCGCTATCCCGAGCAGAAGCGCTTCCTGAAAGGCTGGATCGCGCGCGCCGACAGGCTGGGCCGATGAACGGGTGCTGGATCGGCGTTGGCGCGATCGCGCTGCTGATTGTGCTCACGCCGCCCGCGCGGCGCGGCGCAAGTCGGCCGAAGGTGCCCCCGCCAATCGAAGCGCCGCCGCCACCGCCAAGCCGCAAGTGACCAGGACTCAGGAGGATCGAACAGTGAGCGTCAACGACAGCAAGCCGTGGTGGCAATCGAGCACGATCTGGGCGGGCCTTGGCTCGCTGGTGGTGGCGATCGCGGGGTTCGTCCTCGATCAGCCCGCCAGCTCGTCGGATATCGTCCAGGGCGGCGTGGAAGCGCAGCAGGTGTTGACCGGTGTGCTCGGCCTGCTGGCGATCATCGGCCGGCTGCGCGCCACCAAGCGGATCGGGTGACGCGATGAGCCTGACAGCAGTGCAGCAGTGGCTGAGCGTCGTCGCCCTTCTGATCGGGATCGCCAATGCGGCGTGGATCTGGATCAGCCGCCCGGCGCGCGACACCAACAAGCGGATCGACGAGACCAACGAGCGCGTCGACGATCTGGCGGCAGCGGCCGACGCCCGCGCTGATCGGCACCGCGAGGATCTGAAGAACCACGACCGGCGCATCCAGAAGCTGGAGGACGTGCTGCCGCACATGCCGACCAAGGACGATCTCCACGGGCTCGACCAGAAGATCACCCGGCTCGACACGCATGTCACCAGCGTGAGCCACACGGTGCAGCGGATCGACGATTTTTTGCGGAGGCAGCCGTGAGCTTTACCGACGTCGTTGCCCAGGAGGCGCGCGTGCGCATCCTGAAGGAACTTCACCGCCAGACCGACGGCCGGATGAACGAGCTGCTGATCCAGCGCACGCTCGACATCTATGGCATCCGCCGCGATCGCGACTGGGTTCGTACCCAGATGCGCAAGCTCGAGCAGCTGGACGCGGTCGAGCTGCAGCCGGCCGGTGAGCTGCTGGTGGCGAAGATCACGCGCGCCGGCCGCGATCACGTGGAAGAGCGCGCGGTGATCGAAGGGGTCAGCCGCCCTGCGGACGTCGAGTGATGGCCGGCGAAGAACCCGCCGACCGGCAGGAGCAGAACCGGCGCGAGGGACGCGGTAGGCTGTCGTCGATCGACATGCTGCCGGACGAGGCCGAGCCGGACGTGGTCTGGGCGCTCGACCAGTTGCGCGATCGCAAGCTGCCGCAGAACGTGATCCTGGCAGAGTTCAACGAGCGCCTTGCCGATCGCGGGATCGAGCCGGTGTCCAAGTCGGCTTGGAGCCGGTTCGCGGTGCGCAAGGCGATCCAGTTTCGCAAGCTGGACGAGATCCAGCGCATGTCGGGCGAGCTGGTCACCTCGCTCGGCGCCGAGCGGCCGGACCAGGTGACGGTCGCGGTGGCCGAGATGCTGAAGCTCGCGATGTTCAACCTGCTCGAGAAGGCGGAAAACACCACCACCAAGGAAGTGATGGAGCTGGGCCGCGCGCTGCAGGCGACGGTCAACGCCCAGAAGGCTTCGGCCGACGCACGGCGCAAGCTGCAGGAAGAGGTCGATGCGCAGCTGCGCAAGGCAGCGGCCGAGGTTGAGGCCGTGGGCAAGAAGAACGGCGTTTCGGCCGAGACACTGGCCGAGATCAACCGCGCGCTGGGGGTTGGGTGATGTTCGATCGCATCCTCTGGTGGATTGGGTTGATCCATGTTGCGGCCTACGCGAGCGCAGCTTTCACGGTTGTTTCGGCACTTTTCTTTGAGTGGATCATCCGGCGCTGGAAGCTTAAGCGCGAGATGCTTCTGGCTTATCAGGAGGTGCTTTGCCGCCGCCGTGGCAACCAGGACCGAGCATCCGGATAATGGGCAACGCGCGCGTTATCCCTGCCAATCCGGACGCGATCTTCCTGCCGTACCAGGGCCGGTGGATCGCCGATGAGAGCCGCCTCAAGCTCATGGAGAAGAGCCGCCAGATCGGTATCTCCTGGTCGACGGCCTATGCCGCCGTGGCGCGCACGGGCAAGGAAGGCGCGCGGCATGATCAGTGGGTGTCGTCGCGCGACGATATCCAGGCGCGGCTGTTCCTGGAGGACTGCAAGCTCTTTACCGGCGTGCTCAACCTGGCCGCGCAGGACCTGGGCGAGCGGATCATCGACGAGAGCACGAAGCAGACGGCCTATGTGCTGAGCTTCACAACCGGCAAGCGCATCAATTCGATGTCGTCCAACCCCGACGCGCAGGCGGGCAAGCGCGGCGGGCGCATCCTGGACGAATTCGCGCTGCACCCCGATCCGCGCAAGCTGTGGGCCATCGCCTATCCAGGTATCACCTGGGGCGGTGCGATGGAGCTGATCAGCACGCATCGCGGCAGCCACAATTTCTTCAACCAGCTGGTGCGCGAGGTGAAGGAAAGCGGCAATCCCAAGGGGATTTCCTTACACACCGTTACACTGCAGACCGCGCTCGACGACGGCTTCCTGTACAAGCTGCAGCGTTCGCTGCCTGACGACGACGAGCGCCAGGGCATGGACGAGGCGGCGTATTTCGACTTCGTGAAGTCGGGCTGCGCGGACGAGGAAAGCTTCCAGCAGGAGTACATGTGCCAGCCCGCCGACGACGATGCGGCGTTCCTGGAATACGACCTGATCGCGGGCGCGGAGTACCTGACCGGCGTCGACTGGCAGCGCATCGAGGGCGGCGCGCTCTATGCCGGCGTCGATATCGGCCGCAAGCACGACCTGACTGTGCTGTGGGTGGTCGAGAAGCTGGGCGACGTGCTCTACACCCGCCACGTCGAAGCGCTGAAGAACATGACCAAGGGCGACCAGGAGAAGATCCTGTGGCCGTGGTTCCAGCGCTGCGACCGGGTGTGCATCGACGCCACCGGCCTTGGCATCGGGTGGACCGACGACGCGCAGAAGGCCTTCGGCACGTACAAGGTGGAAGGGATTACCTTCACCCCGCGTGTGAAAGAGCAGCTCGCCTATCCGGTCCGCAGCAACATGGAATCGAAGGGCCTGCGCATCCCGCACGATCCGAAGATCCGCGCCGATCTTCGCGCCGTGACCAAGCAGACCACGCTTTCGGGCAATATCCGCTTTACCGCCGAGCGCACGCCAGACGGGCACAGCGACCGCTTCTGGGCGCTGGGCCTGGCCGTGCATGCCGCCGCGTCGGCCGAGGGCGCGGCGTGGCGTCCGGTCTCGCCCGCGCCGGCCAAGGCGGCGGATATTGCGCCGACCGATCGGCGCGTCCTCGCCTACGTGCTCAATGCCGGGCGCGCGACGATGGCGCAGTTCGACGAAGATCACGCGCCGATCGGCCCGATGCTGCGCGAACGGCTGATGCCCGACCTGATCGCGCTCAATGGCGACGGGCGGCTCTACCTGACGCCGGCCGGCTTCGTCGCCCTGGCGCGCGCGCTCGAAACCTCTGATCTCGATTCGAAGTGGACCCCGGCATGAACTGGCTGACCAAGGCGCTTACGGCGATGCGCCATCCGTCGCGCCCGCCCCTGTTCGGCGGGCTGCTCAAGCGAACGCGGTTCGACTACCGCCGCGAAGTGGGCGACGGCCTGGACAGTTCCGTCGTCACTGCGCCGGCCATGTGGATCGCGCGCGCGCTGCCCGAGGCCGTGCTCGAGGTGACCGTCCCCGATCGCGAGGGGAATGCGCAGCCGGTGCCCAGCCACAAGATGCTGGACCTGATCCAGGCGCCGAACCCGTTCTATGGCGATATCGCGCTGTGGATGGCGACGGTGATGATGTTCGCGATCACCGGCAATGCCTACTGGGCGATCGTGCGCAACGGCGCGGGCGTTCCGGTCGAACTGTGGTTCGTGCCCAACTGGATGATCGAGCCCAAGTACCCGGCCAACGGATCGGCCTATATCTCGCACTACGAGTACGACCCAGGCGACGGCCAGGGCAAGGAACAGATCCCGTTCGAGGACGTGGTCCATTTCCGCCACGGCATTGACCCGCGCAACCCGCGCATGGGGCTTTCGCCGATGGACGGGGTGATCCGCGAGATCTTCATCGATCTGGAAAGCAGCAACTTCGTCGCCAGCCTGCTGCGCAACATGGGCGTGCCTGGCGTGGTGATCAGCCCGAAGACCGGCGCGATCGCGAGCGGCGACGACGTCGAAGCCACCAAGCAGTGGTTCAAGCAGCAGTTCGGCGGCGACAACCGGGGCGGTACGCTGGTCATGGGCGCGCCGACCGACGTCCAGGCCTATGGCTTCAATCCGCAGCAGATGAACATGAGCGAGGGCCGCGACGTTGCGGAGGAGCGCGTCTGCGCATGCCTTGGCATCCCGGCTGCCGTAGTCGGCTTCGGCGCAGGCCTGCAGGCGACCAAGGTCGGCGCGACGATGGAAGAGCTGCGCAAGCTTGCCTGGAACAACGGCGTGCTGCCGATGGCGCGCATGTTTGCCGACGAGCTGCAGCGTTCGCTGCTCGGCCAGTTCGGCTCCGATCGCGGCGAAAAGGTCGCCTGGGACACCAGCGCGGTGCTGGCGCTGCAGGAGGACGAAGACAAGAAGGTCGAGCGCTGGGGCAAGATGCTGGCGAGCGGCGCGATCACGGTGTTCGACTATCGCCTCGCGATCGGCCTTGCCGCCGACGAAAGCCACCGCTTCTACCTGCGGCCGATCTCCTCGATCGAAGTGCCAGAGGGCAACGGGCGCGAGCTCGCCGTGCGCCAGGCCGCGCTTTCGCCTGCCGCGCAGAAGTCGGCCGAAGCGGGCGAGGAGAAAGCCGCAAGCGATAGCGCCTACCAGCGCGGCTATGCCTGGGCGCTGTTGCAGCAGCAGAAGGCGGCCGGACTGCAAGCCGCTTTCGAGAAGCGTCTCACGGCCTTCTTTGGCAGGCTGGGGACCGCTGCCGAGGCTGCGGCGAAGGTGCCGCTCGAGCGCGATCCCGATCTGGCCATGCGCACCGGCAAGGCGCTGGGCGAGGACGACGTGCTGATCCAGGCGATCCTGGACGATCTGGGCATCGAGCGCTGGCAGGGCGAGCTGCGGCAGATGTACGAGGCGCAGTACCTGGCCGTTGCCACGGCCGAGAACGACGTGGCCGAGCGCGCCGGGCTTGGCGCGTCGCTGCCCGACGTTGTCGCGCGATCGGTGATCGCGGCGGGCGGGCGGCGCGCCGGCCTGGTCGACCTGGAAGAGCAGACGAAGGACGCGATGTTCAACGCGCTGGCCGAAGGCCGCGCGGCCGGCGAAGGCGCGGTGCAGCTCGCCGGGCGCATCGCCGGCCTGGTCGAGGACGGTCCAAGCGAAAACCCGCTGCAGCGATCGCGCCGGATCGCCCGCACCGAGACGAAGTACGCACAGAACATCTCGACGATCGAGCGCGCCCGCGCCGCAGGGATCGAGACGCTGATCGTCTATGACGGGTTGCTGGGACCGGGCCGGTCGCTGCTGACCCATATCGCCCGCAACGGTTCGGTGGTGTCGATCGAGAAGGCCCTGGTCATGGCGGACGAGGAGCATCCGAACGGCACGCTAAGCTTCGCGCCGAATTTCGAGGAGTAACGGACATGCAGACCAAGGCGCTTCAGGTTCAGGACATCGACGCGGCCGGCAAGGGCAAGGCGCTGCTTGCGGTGCTTTCGGACATCGACAATGAGGGCGACACTTACGCCAAGGGCGCCTTCAGCTGGAAGGACGGCGGCGGACAGTGGGCGCTGATGATCCCCGCGCACAACAAGCAGGCGATGCCGTTCGGCAAGGGCTGGGTCTACGAGCAGAACGGCCAGGCGCTGGCGGACTTCACGCTCAACCTCAACACCCAGGCGGGGAAGGACTGGCACGAGGCGCTCAAGTTCGACCTCGAGACCGGCAGGCCCGTCCAGGAGTGGAGCTATGGCTATCGCACGCTCGACAGCGCGAAGGAGCTGCGCGCCAATCGCCAGGTGCGCGTGCTGAAGCAGCTGGACGTCTACGAGTTCAGTCCGGTGCTGCGGGGCATGGGTTCGCGGACCGGCACGATCGCGGTGAAGTCTGCCGAGCTGAAGGAAGCGGCCTTCGCGCCGCTGATCGGCAACCTGGCCGAGCTGGCGAGCGCGATCGGCGAGGATCCGTCCTGCCTGTCGGCCGTGGGACTGAAGCAGCTGGGCGAGATCCACGCGGCGCTGGGTGATGCGCTAATGCAGGTGAAGTCCGGCGCTGACAACGGCGACGAGACCAAGGCGGTCAACGAGGCGGTCGCAGGCTACCTGCAGGCCATGTCGCGCGGGCGGTTGCAGGCCCGGATCTGAACCTGCCGAAATTTCCCGCCAGGAGGCCTGTGGGCGCGCTGGCGGGGGATTTCCCGTAAAATTGCCCTGACCCCCTTCTTAGCCCTTCTCAAATGGCAAATTCGGCCCTTTCGTCCTCGATCGGAGGCGGGCGGTTGTCATCGGCGGCCCCAATCGGCTAGACCATCCCTGCCGGCAGCGCGATCGCGCCGGCCAATCCCTCGATCATCGTCCCGCTCGCCCGGAACCTGTTCCGGGGCGAAGGCGTGTCCGCGCTCCTGCCAAATGCTCCGGTCAATTGGTTGCCCGGCATGCGGGCCAAGGGAGCATTCGCGATGGACGGTATCGAAGGACTGACGCTCAAGCAGACCCGCGAGAAGATGGCGGCGAGGCAGGACGCGCTGGGCAAGGTGTTCGAGGAAGCGAAGTCGGACGACGGCTACGACTTCAACAAGGTCAAGTGCCTGGGCGCTGACGTTAAGGGTTCGATCGCGGTGGCCGAGAAGGTCAAGGCGATGAACGACGAGCTCAACGCGCTTGGCGAACATGCGGACAAGCTGGACGAGGCCGAGAAGGCGGCGATGCAGCACCAGGCGCGCGAGAAGGCCCGCAGCGGCTTCCGCCTGCCCGGCCTGGGCAGCGGCTTCGGCGACCAGCGCCCGGAGAACCGTGGTCAGTTTCAGGTCAAGGGCCTGGGTGAGCTGCTGGCCGAGTGCAAGCAGCTTGAAAACTGGAGCGGCAGCGGCGGGCTCGACCTGACGTTCGAGGATGCCTGGGCTTCCGACCTGATGGTCAAGGCGCTGACCGGCCAGACCTTCGGCGAAAAGACGGTGATGACCACCAGCGCCGGCTATGCACCGCAGGCCATCCGCCTGCCGCAGATCGTCGAAGCTGCGACCCGGCCGATCCAGCTGCTCGACATCCTGCCCATGTTCCAGACCGACCAGAACGCGGTGGTCTACATGGAAGAGACCACGCGGACGCATTCGGCGGCGGAAACCGCCGAAGCCGCCGCCTATGCCGAGAGCGCCTTTGCCTTCACCGAACGCACCAGCCCGGTGCGCAAGATCACCGACAGTCTGCCGGTGACCGACGAGCAGCTGGCCGACGTTGCGATGATGAGCGGCTATATCAGCAGCCGCCTGATGTTCGGCGTGCGCCAGCGGCTCGATCGCCAGGCGTTGCTGGGCGATGGGTCGGCACCGAACCTGCGCGGCCTCGCCAACGTCTCGGGCATCCAGACGCAGGCTAAGGGCGCTGATCCGGTGCTCGACACGTTCTTCAAGGCGATGGTCAAGGTCCGCCTGACCGGCCGCGCCAACCCGACGCATCACCTGATCCATCCGACCGACTGGCAGGGCATCCGCCTGACCCGCACCGCCGACGGCATCTACATCTGGGGTTCGCCCGCCGAGGCCGGGCCGGAGCGTCTGTGGGGCCTGCAGGTGGTGCAGATCGACGCCGGCAGCGCCGGCACCGGCTACACCGGCGCCTTCGACGTTTCGACGGTGGGCCTGTTCGAGCGCAAGGGCGTCGACGTGGCGGTCGGTTACGTCAACGACGACTTCGGCAAGGGCAAGCGGACCGTGCGCGCCGACATGCGCGCCGCGCTCGCCTGGTTCCGCCCGGCAGCCTTCTGCCAGAACACCGGGCTCTAATACCGCGCGAGGGAAGCCTTTGACGCAGTGCCGGCGTCCGGGCCGGCACTGCCGAGGCTGCAAACCGGGGGCGTCGGCCGGACCCGACGGCCTCCACCCCCTGAAAGGATTTCCCGATGCCGAAGATTTCCGGAGCCGGATCGCGCGTGCTCAACGCTGCGCTCGGCTCGCCTGCGCTGGGGACCACCAACGCGGTGCTTGGCGATACCGCCATGGCGAACGGTGCGACGACGCTGGTTACGGCCGGGATCACCGCGCCCGACGTCGCCCGCAATCTGACCGTTACCGGCAACGCATCCACGGTGGCCGGCAACGTGGTGATCGCGGGCACCAACAATGCCGGCGAAGCGATCAGCGAAACGATCGTGGCTGCCGGCACAGCGACGATCGTCGGGAACAAGGCCTTCGCCACTGTCACCTCGATCACGCTGCCGGCCTATGCCTCGGCGGGGACCGAGCGGATCCGCGTCGGCACTGGCGCCAAGCTCGGCCTGCCGGTCAGCAATAGCCGCGACGCCGTGGTCAGCGCGTTCCTGGCCGGCGTGCGCGAAGCGACCCGGCCGACGGTCACGTTCTCGGCCAGCGCGCGCGAGAGCAACACGATCGCGCTCAGCTCGGCCCTGAACGGCTCGGCCGTGCTCGTCGACTACTACGAAACCAACTGAGGAGCATTGCCATGATGATCGCGAAGCAGCGGCTGTGCCTTACGGCCGCCAAGGATGCCCTGGTCGCAGCGGAAGATCCGCGCGCGGCGTTCCTCTATGCGGTTCCGGGCGACGAGATCCCCGACAGCGCGGCCGAGCTTTACGGCCTGGTCGACGGGCGCCTGCCCGACGGTGCCGGCGAGGATGCCGAAGCGAAGGCCGCCGTCGTGCGCGATGCGCTCGAGCAGGCGGAGCACGATCGCCTCGCCGCCGAGAAGGCCGAGGCCGATCGCATCGCCGCCGAAGCGGCCGAGGCCCAGCTCAAGGCGGACGAGGAAGCCGAGGCGAATCGGCTCGCCGCCGAAAAGGCTGAAGCCGATCGCATCGCTGCCGAAGCGGCCGAGGCTGCCGCCAAGGAAGCGGCTGCTGCGGACAACAAGGAAGCTGCGGCGCCGGATAACAAGGCGGCGAAGCCGCCGCGCCAGCGCCAGAAGTAAGGGGCGGAGGCGATGGCCCTGCTGGACCGCGTGCGCACCCGCACTGGCAGCGATCTGCCGGATAGCGAACTGCTGGCGATGATCGAGGGGATCACTGCCGAGCTGGACGCGCGCTTCGGAACGGCAGGGCCGATCGTCCAGGAGTTCGGCGACCTCGACGACACCGCCTCGCGCTATCGCCGGTCGCTGCGCCTGCAGCGGCCGATGGACGTGGGCCAGGCGGTGACCGTGGTCGAGATGGATCCGGGCAATACGGGCGCAGCTTCTGCCGCGCGCACGCTCGATCCGGCAGACTACCGCGTGGTGCATGGCGGGCGGACGCTACAGCGGCTGCAGGGCGGCCCCAACGGCAGCCTGTACTGGGCGCCCTTCGTGACAGTGACCTACACGCCGATCGGTGAGGGCGCCGCGCGCGAGGAAGCGACGATCAAGCTGGTGCAGCTCGACCTGTCCTATCGCGGCGGCCTGAAGAGCGAGCGCGCGGGCGACTATCAATTCCAGCTTTCCGACAGCTTCACGAAGGAACGCGAAGCGATCTTTGAAGGGCTCGCCAACCGGCGCGGCCTGGTCATGGCGTGAGGGTGTGATGGACGAGCTGACAATCAAGACGGGCGCGGCGATCGAGGCGGTCAAGGCGATGCTCGCTGCCATGAAGGAAGCCGAAGTCGATCCACGCGGCCTGGCTGTGGCGCGGACGCAATTCGAGACGGCGTTCCTTTGGGTGGCGAATGCCGCTGGCGGCGATCCGGTTTTCTGATCCCATGCCGCGCAAGCGCTCCCAGAAACAGACCCGACACCAGCTCGAGAGGTCCGACAAGGCCGAGGCGATGCTCAACGAGCTCGTGCCGATCGGCAAGGACGCCGCGCTGGTCGACCTGGTCGGGTGGCGCGACCGGCAGGGCAACCTGCGGCGGTGCCGCGCGACCTGGGACAATGGCTGGTCGGCCGACCTGTGGTTCACGCTGCCTCGCGGCGGCGAGATGAAGCTGTCGAGCTACAGCATGAAATGGCACGGCAGCATGCGGAAGGAAGCGGCATGAGCGCGCCCGACTGCCACGTCTGCCAGCACATGGTGGGGCGGCTGACCTGCGCGCGGCCGACGGGCGCCAGGTGGAACCCTGCGACCAACCGGCACCGCTCGCGCCTGGACACGCCGATCGCGCTCGAGCGCTCGACCCAGCGCAGCCTGCTGCGCCGTCGGCGCTGCGGGCCTGAGGGTTATTTCTTCGAGCCCGTTTTCCCCACATTGGACGTAGCGCAGGAGAACGAGCTGGGGCCGATCGGCGACAGCGACGGGGACGATGGCGCATGATCGCCGGCCGGCTCACCATGCGCGCCTCGATCGAGCGCAACGCGGCGACAGGCACGGACAGCTGGGGCAACCCGGTTGCGCCGGGCTTTACCGCGATCGGCGATCCGGTCGCGTGCTTCGTCTGGTCGATCAGCGCGACGCAGTCGATCGACGGGGGCAAGACGGCCGAGCTGGAGGAATTCCGCGCGCTGTTCGCGCTGGGGACCGATCTGCAGCCCGGCGACCAGCTGGCCGCGATCGTGGACCGGCGCGGGCTGGAGATCATCCCCGGCCGGCTGTCGGTCGAAGGCCCGGTGCAGCGCAAGCACACGCACCTGGAAGCGGCGCTGCGGAGGATTGGCTAATGGCCGAGCAATCCCTGGTCTGGAAGGGCGAGGCGGTGACCGCCCGCATGCGCGCGGCGCAGATCGAAGGCGTCAACCGCACGATGGGCGCGGCAGTCAACCACGCGCGCCAGAACCACACCTGGCAGAACCAGACCGGCGTGCTGACAGGCGGCATCGACGTGGTGAAGTACGCCGCGCCCGCCGAGGACGGCAAAGGCGTGGAAGGCGTGTGGGGCGTGCAGGACGTTGCCTATGCGCTGATCCACGAGCTGGGCGGGACGATCGAGCCGAAGAACGCCAAGTTCCTGTCGGTGCCGGTGAGCGAGGCGGCGAAGCGCGCAGGCTCCCCGCGCAACATGGGCAACCTTGCCTATGTGCAGTCGATCAAGGGCCAGCCCATGCTGGTCGACCAGCACAGCGGCAAGGTCCACTACATCCTGAAAAAGCGGGTCACGATCCCGGCGCGGCCATACCTGCGGCCGGCAGCGGACGCGAAGTATCCGGAGCTTGCCGCCAATATCCGCAAGGCCTGGGACAAGATGAAGCCGGGCGGCAGCGCGACGCCGGCCGCGCCGACCGATGGAGGCGGCGATGCCTGATGTTGCCGCAGATCCGATCGGCGCGCTGGTGGCGCTGCTGCTGGCTGACAGCGACATTGCGGCGATCGCGGCGGCGCGCGGCTATGGCGGCGAGCTGCCGGCCGCGCAGACCAGGCTCATGCCACGCCCGGCCTTCGTGCTGCGCGCCTCTGGCGGGGTGTCCCTGACTGCTGGCAGCAATGCCGAGATCGACGCCCAGCGCGTGGACCTGTTCGCCTATGGCGAGACGCCGAACGTGGCCGGCCAGCTGGCCGACCTGATCGCGCTGAAGCTGCGGCGGGTGGAGCGGCGTACGGTGAACGGCACGCTGATCCACTGGGTGAAATCGGCGGGCGGGTATTCGTCGGGCCGGGAGCCCGAAACCGACTGGCCGCGCGCCTGGCGGTCATTCCAGGTGATGTTCGCGCTGGCGCGCATTTCGTGAGGAGTAGTTTCGATGGGACAACCGTTTGAGATCGTGGGGCAGCCGCTTTCGCTGTGGCTCGCGCCTGTGGGCACCACCTTCCCGCTGATCGGCGCGGCGCCTTCGGGCAGCTGGGCGCTGATCGGCACCAGTGGCACGCGCAACCAGGACGAAGGCGGCGTTACCACGACGCACAGCCAGACGATCCAGAAGGTGCGGCCGGGCGGCACCACCGGCGCGGTGAAGGCGTTCCGCAACGAAGAGGACCTGTCGTTCAAGCTGACGATCTGGGATCTGACGCTCGAGCAGCTGAAGGTGGCACTCAATGCCAACACGCTGACCACCACGGCGGCCGGCGTGGGCACGGCAGGCTTCAAGTCGATCGGCCTGTCGCGCGGCGTGGACGTGACCGAATATGCGCTCCTGGCGCGGGGCAGTTCGCCCTATGGCGACGGTATGACCGCGCAGTACCAGGTGCCGCGCTGCTTCATGTCGAACAGCCCGGCGATCGTGCACCGCAAGGGCGTGCCGGCCGGTGTCGAGCTGATGTTCGACGCGCTGGAAGACCTGTCGGCAGCAAGCGCGGACCTGCGCTTCGGCAAGCTGGTGTTCCAGCACGCGGTGGCGCTCTGACGGGCTGAGCCCGCGACGACTTCGACGGGCGGCGTTGCGGATTGGCGCCGCCTGGCGTAAGGGACCTGGAGCAGTCGGGAGCTGTTCCAGGTCCCGCTTTGCATCCCCCGCATGATCTGATCGCAGTACAGCCCGGAACTTGTTCCGGGGCGCGGGGCAGCCAACGCCGCAGGCATATCGCCGGGCATGGACACTCCCGAAACCACCACGCTCGAAAGCGCTTTCGCGCCGCTGCTCAATCTCGACACGCTGATCATCCGGCCGGTGATCGCGATCGACGATCAGCGCTATGAAATCCTGTCGCCCGACGAGCTTTCGATCATCGACGGCCACCGCTTCGGCGTATGGGGCCGGCGCATCAACGCCATTGCCGAAAGCGACGTCGCCAGCGAGGCGGAAGAGGCCGAGCTGGAGGAGCTGGTCGACCGCATTGCGAAGCGCGTGGCGGTCGGCGTGCCGGCCGAAGTCTTCGCCAGGCTGAGCGGCGCGGCCAAGCAAGCCATCGTCGATGTTTTTACCGGGCTCCTGCTGGGCAAGCGTCTCGGCCTGGCGGGAGCGATCGCGAAGGCGGTGGGGACGAACGGCGCGATCGGCGACCAGCTGACTGGGGAGAGCTCGTCCCCCGGCTCCAGCGGTTCTACGGCGGCCGTCCCGAATGGTGGCTGGCTGAAGCGCCTCGCGCGCTGGTTCGCGCTTTCGTGACGATGATGTCGCGCATCGAAGCCCGCGAGCACCTGGACGCCATCCGGGGCCAGGGCATCGCCTTCGGCGGCTATGAGCAAGCCGACCGCAAGGCGATGATCGATGCGCTGCACGCTGCCGAACGCGGTGAGCGCGAGGATGCGCAGGCCAAGCCAAAGCGGCCGACGTTCGACCAGATCGCGGCGATGGGCATCCACGTGGAGTTCGTGGACCCGCCGTCAGAGCCTTCTCAGGAGGCGCTGAGCAATGGCTGAGGTGCTGGGCGAAGCGCTGCTGATGCTGCGCACCGATGACGGCGCTTTCAATGCCGGCGTGGACAAGGCCAAGGCGGCGGCAACGGGCCTCGGCAAGACGCTGGACGCCGCCTCGGGCAGTTCGCTCAACCTTGCCGACAAGATGCGCCAGGCGGCGACAAGCGGTGAGCAGGGCACGCGCGCGTTCACCGTGGCGGCTGCCGCGACCGATGCGCTGGCGATCGCGCAGACCAACGCAAAGGTCGCGATCGACAATTCGGCCGCCGCGCTGCGGGCGGCGAAGATCACCCAGGACGAGCACAACCGGACGGTGATCGAGGCCAAGCAGACGCTGGCGCTGTACGAGGAAGAACACCGCCGCGCCCAGACCGAGCTGCGCAAGACGATCAACGCCATGGGCCAGACGACGGGCGCATCGGCCGGGCAGAAAGCCGGGCTGATGCAGCTGACGCAGCAGCTTGGCGACATGTCGACGATGTACGCGCTCGGCATGCGGCCGCAGCAGATCTTCGCCAGCCAGATCGGGCAAGTAACCGGCGCCATCCAGCTGATGGCTGGCGAAGGCAGCAAGTTCGCGCGTTTTCTTGGCGGGCCTTGGGGCTTGGCGATCTCGACGGCGGTGATGGTGCTTGGCCCGCTCGTTGGCGAGCTGCTCTCGGCCGACGACGCGATGAAAAAGGTCGAGCTGGCATCGGACGGGCTTTCTGACGCGCAAGGCGTCCTGGGCAAGATGTTCGATCTGACCACCGGCAAGCTGAAGCAGCAGAACGAAATGCTGCGGCTCAACGCGCAGCTCATGGCGATCAACCTGCGCGCCCAGGCGTCGGCCGAGAAGGCCAACAACGAGAGCGCCATGGGTAACTTCCGAACCGGCACAATCGGCCTGTCGATGGGGCAGAAGGCGCTGGGCGCGCTCGGCATTCCGGTCGGTGCCTCGGTCGAGCGCGAGAACGCGGTGCGCCAGCTGGTGGCCGACATGCGCGCCGGCCGCGTCGACGGCATGCAGGCAGCGAAGCGTGCCGAAGGGCTCGACTTCAGTGGTCTTGCGGTCACCAAGGAAGAGTTCCTGAAGGCCGTTGCCGACGGGGTGTCCTATCCCGAGAAGCAGAAGATCGCCGACGCGATCGAGCAGTCGCTCAAGGATGGCGTTCTCGATCCGTCGCTGCGCCAGCCTGGCAGCCCGAAGAAGAAGAACGGCAAGAGTGCCGCCGAGATCGCGGCAGCGTTCGAGCAGGACATGGCGGCGCTCGACCTTGAGGAGCTGCAGGCCAAGCTGGACCTGGCAACGTCGACCCAGGAGCGGGCCGATATCGCTTACGAGATGCTCGGCGAACAGCGCACCCAGCGCGAGGCCGAGATCGACGCGAACAAGGATTATAGCGAAGCGCAAAAGCGCGCGCTGAAGGCACGGCTCGACGCGCTTTACGGCAAGGAATCGGACAAGCCCGGCGTTCTCGATCTCGCAGGCGGCTTGTTCAACCAGCAGGTCGGCAAGCAGCAGCGCGACGAGGAGGCGCGCCTCGCCAACGACATGCTGGCGCGCCAGGCGCAGACGCTGGAAGCCTGGGCGCAGGTGAGCCGCAGCGCCGACGAGCGCGCGCGGCTCGAAGCCGAGGCGCTGGCCTTGCAGCAGCAGATCCAGACCAACCTGCTCGAGCAGCAGATCGCGAGCGGCCAGGTGGCCGATGCCGAAAAGGCCCGTGCCGAGCTGGCGAGCCAGCAGGCGGCGGCGCGCACCGGGCTCGAGCAGCGCAGCGAAGGGCCGCTTGCCGCCTACGTGGCCGGCTTGCGCGACGACAAGCTGAACAATGGCCGCCGCGCCGAGGCGCTGGTGGTCGAGGAGCTGGAATACGTCCACAACGCGATCACCGATGCGATCAGCAGCCGCCTGGGGGTGAAGGACCCGCTGCTAAAGGGCCTGCTCGACTTGTTCATCCAGGACGTGCTGATCCGGCCGATCGCCGAGGCGCTGCAAGCGGCGCGATCGAGCGGCGGCGGCGGCGGGCTGCTCGGATCGCTGGTCAAGGGCATCGGTTCGATCCTGGGCGGCGCGAGCCCGCAGGCGTCGCTGGTGAGCAGCGCCAGCGCCACGATCAGCGACCCGGCCTTCGCAGGCCTGTTCGCCGACGGCGGCACGATCCCGACCGGCAGCTGGGGCATCGTCGGCGAAGAAGGGCCGGAGCCGGTATTTGCAACCGGCAGCGGCGTGGGCGTGATGCCCAATTCGGCCTTGCGCGAGATGGGCGGCCAGCGACCGGGCGCGCTGCACGTGACGGTTTCGGGCGCGCGCGGCAACGCCGAGATCGAGGCCATGGTGCGCCAGGGCGTCGCGGCCGGCCTTACCGCCTACGATGCCGGCGTCGGCGATCGGGTGCAGGAACATCTGGCGAGGCGCGGGCAGCAATGAGCATTTTCGACTGGCCCGCCACGCTGGTGCCGCGCAACATCCAGGTGCTGCCGCCGCGCGCGACGCAGGGGCTTACCGAAAGCCTGACCCAGTTCACCCAGGCGCAGCCGGTGATCCGGCCGCCGTTCACGGTGACGATGGAATTCGACGAGCTGTTCGGCCGGGATGTGCTGGCCTGGCGCGCGATGCTGGCGCTGCTGGAAGGCCGCGCGCACTGCGCCCGGCTGCCGCTGTTCGACCTTTGGTATCGCGCCAGCGAGGCAGCGATCGCGGCCGGGCTTTCGGGTTTCAGCGACGGTGCGCTGTTTTCGGACGGGGCGTCCTTTTCGACGTCGGACCTTGCCGACGTCACGGTGACCGGAGCGCAGGGCCAGCGCTGGATCGAAGTCGATTTCGGCGACCATGGGCAGCTGCTTGAGGGCGGCCTGTATTTCGGCATTGGCGAACACCCGTACATTGCCAGCAGCGTGGTCTGGACGGGCACCGTGGCGCGGATCCGCTGCTCGCCGACTTTGCGGACTGCCTATGCCGATGCGCCGCTCAAGCTGAAGCCGACGATGATCGGGCGGCTGACCAGCGACGACGGCGGCGCCCTGATGCTGAAGAACCTGCGCCACGGCGCGCCGTCGATCACGTTTCAGGAGGACTTCGTTGAGCCTCTTTCCTGACACGATCGCGGCCGACCTTGCGGGCAAGGTGGTGCAGTGCTGCTTCCTGGTGAAGTTCGACTTCACGACAGAGCCGGTGCGGCTGTGGATCGGCGGCAACGGCAAGCTGACCACCAACGACGGGCAGGTCTGGAGCGGGCTTGGCCAATTCGGCGCGGTGAGCGGGGTTGAGCAGGCCGTCAACGGCGATGCGCCGGAAATGAGCTTTACCCTGTCGGGCATCGACGCGCAGATCATGCGGCTCGCCAAGGATGAGTTCGAGGCCGAGGTAAAGGGCCGCCTCGTCTATGTGCTGCTGCAGTTCTTCGGCGTGGATGATCCCGACGATCCGGACAACCAGCGCCCGCTCGACCTGCCTTATCCGATCACCGCCGCGCGCTGCCTGAAACCCGAGTTCCAGTTTGCAGAGAACGGTGAGCGATCCGTGACGGTGAAGGCCGAGAGCCTGTTTTCGCTGCGCAGCCGACCGCGCTGGTCGATGTACACGGACGCCGACCAGCAGCGGCGCTTCCCCGGCGACAAGGGGTTCGAGTTCGTCTCTTCGCTGGTCAACAAGGTGGTGACATGGCCGGACTATTGAGACCCGGCCAGGACGCAGTCGCGTCAACGCTGGAAGTGTGGGCGCGGCTGCCGTTCAAGTGGGGCAGCACCGACTGCTTCCTGTCGGTGCTGGACCATGTGGAGTTCGTGACCGGCCGGCAACTGCAGGTCAGGCCGCGCTATCGCACCGCGCTGGGCGCGCAGCGCATCCTGCAGCGCTGGGGCGGTTTCGAGGCCTATTGCAGCATGGTCATGGCGCGGCTCGGCTGCCCGACCACGGTCAATCCCGAACGCGGCGACGTGGGCCTGGTCCGCCTGCCCGACGTAGGCCTGACCATGTGCCTGTGCATCGGTGAGCTGTGGGCCGCGCGCGGCGACCATGAAGTCCTGACCGCACGGTGCGAGCCCGAAATCGCCTGGCGCGTGGTGGCAGGAGGCAGCCAGTGCCCCAGGCAATAGCAGCCTTCATCGGCGGCGTGGCCTTTGCCGCGACAACGGTCGGCCAGATCGTGGGCTGGCTGGTCCTGACCGCGATCACCACCGGCCTCAGCGCGCTGGTGACTTCGGTCTTCGGGCCGGCGCGGCCCAAGCCGAGCGACGGCCAGCTGACCGCCCGCGGTTCGGTCGAGAGCCGCCGTCGCAACTACGGCATCGTCCATACGGGCGGGGTGCTGACGTTCGAGGAAAGCAGCAACGGCACGCTGGGCATCGTCGTGACGCAGGGGACCGGCGAAGAAACCGAGATCCTGGAGCATCGGATCAACGACCGGAAGGTAACGCTGGACGGCAGCGGCACTGTTACCGAGGCGAGCTATCGCGGCGCGATCCATATCTACACGCGCCTGGGCACCGCGTCCCAGACGGCGATATCGCAACTGACGGCCAAGTTCTCGCAGTGGACAAGCAACCATCGCCAGCGCGGCTGCACGCATGCCGCGATCATCTGCGACCCGGTCAAGCAGAAGTATTTCAGCGAAGTCTTCAACGGCCGCGAGCCTGTCTACACCTCGATCCGCAAGGGCGTGAAAGTCTACGATCCACGGCTTGATTCGACGGCAGGCGGCAGCGGGCCGCAGCGGTTGAACGATCGGAGCACCTGGGCCTGGAACGACAACGCGGCGCTGGTGATCGGCGACTATGCGGCGCACGAGGACGGCTACGGGCTCGGCTACGAGAATGTGAACTGGGCCAACATCGCGGCCCAGGCGGACATCTGCGACCAGACGGTAACGACCGTCACGGCCGCGACGATCAAGCGCTGGCGGCTATGGGCGAGCTACCAGCTTTCGAAGGATGAGCGCCGCCAGGTGCTGGCCGACATGCTGAAGGCCTGCGACGGTTTCTGCTGGCAGGGGCCGGACTTCAAGTTCAACCTGCTGGTGGGCGCCTACGAAGCGCCGACGCTGACCATCACGGACGATCATATCCTGGCGCTGGGCGCGTCGCTGGGGCCGAAGGCGCAGCAGCGGGTGAGCACGCTCAAGATGCTCTATACCGAAGCGGCGATCGGGTATCGCGAGCAGGAGAGCGCCGGCATCGACGTGCCAGGCGCCGACGAGGATCCGAACACGGATCCCCAGGCAATCCAGCTCTACTATGCGCCGCACCATAACCAGGCGCAGCGGGTGGGCAAATTGATGGCAGCGCGCCTGGGCGACCGGTGGCACCTGGACCTGTCGCTGAACCTGTTCGGGCTCAACCTGCTCGGCCGGCGCTTCGTCCGGATCGTTTCAGAGCAGTTCCCGATCGATGCGACCTTCGCGATCGACAGCGGGGTCAAGATCAACATCGGCCGCACCCGCACGACGATCCAGGCCGGGCTGATCGAAGTGCGACCGGAGGACTGGGCGTTCGACGCCTCGGCCGAGGAAGGCACGCCGCCGATCGCGCCCGACACCACGAGCGCGCCCGTGGTTATCGCCGTGCCGACAGGCCTTGCGCTGAGCGCCGTGCAGATCGCGCTGAGCAGTGGCGGCGGGGTGGCGATCGCGGCCACCTGGTCGCCCGATCGCGCGGACCTGGCCTACGAGGTGCGCTACCGGCCGACGGCAGGCGGCGACTGGGTGATGATGACGGTCGACAACGACGCGCTGACTGCGCGCAGCGGGCCTGTCGATACCTCGACGCAGTACGAGGTGCAGATCCGGGCTGTGACGCTGAGCTATCGAGCGAGCGCCTGGAGCAGCTCGGTTACCATCACGCCGGTCGCCTCGAACACGCCATCGGCGCCGGCCTCGCTCGCGGCGACGGGCGCGGCCGGATCGGCCAGCATCACCTTCCGCATGCCGGTTGAAAGCAGCCTGGCCTATGCGCGGCTATATCGCGGGACGAGCAGCTCGTTCGGATCCGCCACCCAAGTCGGCGGGGATATCGTCGGCGCCCTGGGCGAGGTCAAAACCATCTCCGACACCGGCCTTAGCGCCGGCACCAAGTATTACTGGGCGCGCGCCTTCACCAGCTCGGGAGGCGCTGGCGCGCTTGCCGGGCCGGTGACCGCGACCGTCACCTGAGCGAGGGCAGCATGGGTAGCATCGTAGACCAGATCAACCGGGCGTTCCGTGATTATGTCACCGACGGTATCGCCTCGAGCGGCATCCAGGACGTCGACAAGGCAGAGGCGCGGGCGATCGGCCCGATCATCGAAAATGCGATCGCGCAGGTGAGCCTGGGGGCGATGGTCGACGTGACTTATGCCACGCGCGCCGCGCTGAATGCCGATCTTGCCTGGGCAGCCGGCAGCGTGGCGCTGGTCTATGGCGACAGCACGGACGCCAACAATGACCTGTACACCAAGAGCGGCGCATCCGGCGCCGGCTCCTGGACGCTGACTTCGGCCTTCCACACGATCATCAGCGGTCTGGCGCAGCCGTTTGTGACGGCGGCTTCCGGGCACCGGGCGCGGGCGCAGAACGCCGTCATGCAACAGAGCTGGTCGGCGCTGGCTGCGGCAACCGGAATGGTGGCCGGCGATCGCGCGCAAGTGTCGGCGGCCGATACAGGGACGCACGCGTCGCTGTCGGGTGATTTCGGTGCAAGCGGAGGGCAGACAGCGAACAGCGGCGTATTCCAGTATTCTGCCTCGGCGCCGACAGGGTGGGTGCGCGTCGACGACCTGGACAGCACCAAGTCGGGTACGTTGTTGGGGACCGTCACCAATTCGGGCACGGCCAATCCGCCGACCGCAGGCACCAGCAACGGCACGGGTACGCTGATCGACGCGACCGCGTTCGGTGCGGCGGGCGTACTGCAGCTGTGGGTCTATGCAGGCGCCGATGGCTGGATCACACCCTTCACGTGCTCACTCAACGGCGACAACACGATCAAGCTGGAACAGATCGGCGTGCCACGCGCGGCGGTGGGTGGCACGGTAGTCAGCTTTCCGAGCTTCACGCCGGACGTTGCCGCCAACCATTATCCCGGCTTTGTGACCGAGCAGGGGGTGATTTCCATCGCCACAGCATCGGGCCGGAATACCTGGACGGTCGCGGGCACAGTGCCGCCCGATAATCTGTCGAGCGGGTCTTCGGCTCGAACCATTGTCAGCAATTCCCGGATGCGGCTCTATTGGGAGGTTTCGACCGGGCAGCGCGGCGACGAGATCAAGGACATTGCCGCGCGCACTGCTTCAACCTTCGCGCTGGGGACGGCGACCGCGTCGGTCGGCATCATCCCCGCGTCGGACGGCTCGGCCAGCTATGGCGCAGGTTCGCTCACCCTCGTCAGTCGCCAGCCCGCCACCTTCGACGGCGTGGTCACTGCGGCATCCACGCACACGGCCAATTCGGGCACGGGGTACTTTGCCGTCCTCGAGCGCGTGGGCGCCAACCTGGTCCCGCGCTACATCGAGCCAAACCTGCGGAACTTCGCGGCGGGCGCCAACGACTTCACGGACTTGATCATGCCGATCCGGCGCGGGCAGTTCGTGGCAGTCTATACCACGGCCACTGTTCGCTATGGCACGGCGAGCGGACAAGGCGGCGGCGTCTGGTTCCGCAGCGGTACGCCCGGCACGGTGGGGATAGGCTTTGCGCCCTCATTCCAGGCGACCAACGCGCCGCGCCTCGGGTACACTATCAGCCCGCTCGTCGCTGGGTTGAAAGCGCAGATGGACGCAGGCGACGCGGTGCTGCTCGACCTCATTGTCGGCTCGCAAATCACCTTCGGATCAACCGCTGCCAACGCGACGCAGGGTGGCGCCGCCCTGACGATCTTCCCGCTGTCGGCCGTCACCAAAACGGGGCTCGTCACCAACATCACCTTCCCGGCTGCAGTGGCCGGCAGCCAGGTAACCGCCGTCGTTGCCACCAAATCGGGCAATAACTGGACGACGGTTTCGGCCACGACCCTGCCCGGCGCGACCGTCGTCGGATCCAACTCGTACAGCGGCCTCAACATCGAGATCGCGGCGGGGCAATATCTCGCGCTCTATGCGCCTGCAGGCACGCTGCAGTGGCAGACGGGCGGCGGTGTCGGCTTCGACTACATCCTTGGCGGTCCGAATTTCTCCAACACTGCGCGGACCAGCTCGACAGCCAGCGTCACGTTCGCGATGCAGTACACCATCCAGACGGGCCTCATGGCCAAGCTGGATTTTGTCGAAAGCCTGAACACGGCACTAGCCGCGCGTGTCAGCACGCTCGAAAACGCCAGTGCAACTCCTGGCATCACCGCGCGATCGTTCGACGCGCTGGGCATTACGATCACCAGCGCGCAAGTGATGGCGATGCCAGCGACCGGGCAGAGCAATTCGGTGCCGTTCTTCGCAGCCGGTGAGACCAGCGCACCGATCACCACGACGCAGCTTTACAGCAACGTGATGTCCAACGGATCGGGCGGATTTACCGGCCTGGTCAGCGTCACGACTGAAAAGAACTGGGTGACGGCGGCCAACTTCGCGACCGTTACCGGGCTGCGCCAGGGCTGGTTGACCGACCCGGCCTCGCAGTGGCTTTCGTCCTACACGGCAGGCGTCAACGGAGCGTCGATCGACCCTGCGGCGGGCACCACCATGGGCGCCGGATCGGCCTCGGTTACAAGCCTTGGAACGCAGGCCACAACGCTGAAGAACGCGGCGACGGCAGCCGGCAAGTCGTTTTCGGTTCCGCTTGTCTTCCTCACCCAGGGTGAGACCGACCAGCTGAACGGCATGGCCAAGGCCACCTATGCGAACCACCTCGAGAACTGGCGCGTTTCGGCGCGATCGACGATCCGTGGCGTTACCGGCAACACCGATGACCTGATCGTGCTGATTTCGCAGCCGGTGGCCTATCTGCGGCGCACTGGCGATGGCGGCAGCGGCCCTGTTCTTGCGCAATTTGAAGCCGCGCAGCCGACGGCCGCGCAACCCAATCCGCGCTATCACCTGGTCGGCCCAATGTACCGCTATCCGCACGCTGCGGATCAGGTGCATCTGTCCCGCGATGGGGTGAAGCTGCACGGTGCGTATGAGGGCCGGGCTGCAGCTGCGATCCTCGCCGGCAAGAAGCCGCAATCGCTCAAGCCGATCTCGGCGGAGTACGAAGGCAACATCGTTCGCGTGCGGTTCGAGGTGCCGACGCTGCCCCTGGTGTTCGACAGCACCGCGTTGGGAGCGACAACAACCCAGGGCATCAGGGTTGTCGATGCGAGCGGAACGGCGACGATTACCGGGCTCTCGATCGACAAGGATACCGTCGTGATCACTTGCTCGGCCAATCTGGCAGGCCCGGTTAAGGCCCGCTTCGCGCTCGACTACCTCGGCGCCGGGCGAAACATCGACAGCGGCGCGTCCTGCACGCTGCGCGACAGCACGCCAGACCGCATCACGATCAGCGGCACGAGCTGGCAGATGTTCCACTGCGCGCCGATGTGCGAACTGACCGCAGTCAACGTGGGGGTTTGATATGACCTGGCAACCAATCGAGAGGGCACCGCGAGATCGCTTCGTGCTGATCAGGGGTGGGAAGCCCGGCTATGGATGGGACGGCGGCGATTATCCTGGACACCTGCACGACGCCTACACGGTCCAGTCCAATCCCCACCTTGCCGGCGTCGCGCAGTTCTATCCGCCCTGTGTGGTGGCCAAGTTCGAGCTGCAGGAGGACGGCACCGAAGCTTGGCGCTTCGCCGAGTATGACGGCGGCTTTTACGGCCTGTGGCAGCACCCGACCGAGTGGTGCGAGATACCCTGATCGAACCTAGCCTGGTGATCATGTTCAAGCCCGGCGAATCCGGATGAAGTCTTATCGCCCCTGACGGGGGCGGCAGAGGCGATTGCAGCGCCTCGAACCGCGAGCAGGCACTCGCACCTTGGGCTGTCGCGAACAGCCTTCCAGCTCCCCCGGCCGTGACGGCGGGGCGACGATAGGTGCTGATTTATGAAGGAAGGATTGAGAGAGTTCGAGGCGCTCCAGCCCGTCAAGCCGGCCAAGCCACCAGCGCCGTGGCAAGGCGGCAAGCGGGCACTGGCCGAGCGGATCGGGCAGCGCATAGCCGCCATTCCCCATGTGCGCTACGTCGAGCCCTTCACCGGCATGGGCGGCGTGTTCTTCCGCCGCAAGCTTCGGCCGAAGCTGGAAGTGATCAACGACATCAACGGCGAGATCGTGAACCTGTTTCGGCTGCTCCAGCGCCACTACCAGCAGCTGCTCGACACGCTGAAATGGCAAGTGTGCAGCCGGGCTGATTTCGAGCGCCTGCTCAAGACGGATTCGAGCACGCTGACAGACCTCGAGCGGGCGGCGCGCTTCCTTTACCTGCAGCGCACCACGTTCGGCGGAAAGGTCACCGGGCAGGTCTTCGGCGTCTCCTACGACCAGCCCGGCCGATGGGATCTGACCAAGCTGATTCCGGTCCTAGAATCCGTGCATGAACGGCTATCCGGGGTGATCATCGAGCACCTGCCGTACGAGGACTGCATCCGCCGCTATGACAGCCGCCCTGGCACGCTTTTCTACCTCGATCCGCCCTACTGGGGCTGCACTGACGACTATGGCCGGGACATCTTCTCAGAGGCTGATTTTGCCCGTCTGAGAGACCTCTTAGGAGCGCTCAAGGGGCGCTTCATCCTGTCGCTCAACGATCGGCCTGAAGTGCGTGAGCTGTTCGCCCAGTTCTCGATCGAGGAAGTTTCCCTCAACTACGGTGTCGGGGGTGGGATGACGCCGGCACGCGAGGTGATAATCTCGGGTCCGGACTGAGGAGGAGGTAGTATGGCGAATGGATCGTTCCGAGTGTTGCAGGCTGCAATCGAGGCAATCGAAAAGGATCGCTTCGCGGTAGAGATTTCGACGAAGGCCACAGGCTGGCTTTGGGTCGAACGTGTCATTGACGTGGGCCATAGCGGGGTGGCCTGCATCGTCCCGCAGAGTGATAACCAGCAGCGAATTTGGGTGCCGGTCGACGAGATTAATGGCGTTCGGATCACCAAAGGGGGCGACGCGCTCGCGCCTGGACATGGCGACTGAGTGCTACAAAAGGTCCTGTCAATCACTCAAAAAGGTCGCGCCGCGCTACATCCACCACCCTGCGGGTGGTCCCCCTCCCCTTGCAGGGGAGGATGAGGGTCTCCGCGTCTAGGGTGAACTCTGCGCTTCAGTGCGAGAACCTCTGTTCCGGCTCTGCTTGGGCCCCGGACCCTGCCTTGCGGGAGCGGGATTCCCCGGCTTTCTTCTTCCCTCGGCGCCTGCGGAGGAATAGCTTGGCGCGATGCTCGACCGTCGCCGTTTCGCCTCCGGCCTCGTTGCCGTTGCTGCCCTTGCCGCCGGACAGGCCGCCGTCCCTGCCGCTGCGCGGACCGCGAAGGCGAAGGGCGCGCGGCCGTTCCGCGGGGTGGAAATGCTCGGGCGGCTCGAGCGCGCCGCGGGCGGGCGGCTTGGCGCCTATGTCCTCGATACCGGCAGCGGGCTGGGCTTCGGCTGGCGCGAGGACGAGCGCTTCGGGATGTGCTCGACCTTCAAGCTGAGCCTTGCCGCGCTGGTGCTGCGCGAGGTCGATGCCGGGCGCCTGCCCGCCGACGAGCGGCTCGTCTGGTCGCTGCTCGATGTCCTGCCCAACTCGCCGGTGACGGGCGCGGCGAGCGGGCCGCAGGGGATGACGGTGGTCGCGCTGGCGCAGGCGGCGCAAGCGACCAGCGACAACCTGGCCGCCAACCTGGTGATGCAGCGCCTTGGCGGCCCCGCGGCGGTGACCGCGTTCTGGCGCGCGCTGGGCGACACGGTCAGCCGGCTCGACCGCTACGAAGGCGCGGTCAATAACGTGCCGCCGGGCGAGGTGCGCGACACCACCTCGGCCCGCGCCATCGCCACCAGCCTCGCCCAGGTCCTTGCGGGCAACGTGCTCGCCCCCGCCTCGCGGGACATGTTGCTGCGCTGGATGGCAGAGACCACCACCGGCCTGCGGCGCATTCGCGCCGGCGTGCCGCGCGACTGGCGCAGCGGCGACAAGACAGGCACCGGCATGGCGCCGGGAATGGAGAGCAAGATCAACGACATCGCCATCCTGTTTCCGCCGGGCGGGCGCGCCCCGCTGCTGGTTGCGGCGTTCTACGAGCCGGCCGGCGCGCCGCAGGAGATCCGCGCGCAGGACGAAGCCGTGCTCGCCGCGGTGGGCCGGATCGCCGCCGACCGCGACGCGTGGAAGCGATGAGCCTGCGCTGCGCCGTGTTCGGCGCGAGCGGCGGGATCGGACAGGCGCTGGTCGCCGCGCTCGCCGCGCGCGACGAGGTTGCCGAAGTCTGGGCCGGGTCGCGCAAGGGGCAGGACGATGCGGGCAAGGTGCGCGGCTTCGCCTTCGATCTCGCCGACGAGGCCAGCATCGCCGCCGCCTGCGCCGGCATGGCCGCGCCGCTCGACCTCGCGATCGTGGCGACGGGGCGGCTGACGCTGGACGACGGCAGCGGCCCGGAAAAGTCGTACCGCGCGCTCGATCCGGCGCGGCTCGCCGAAAGCTTCGCGGTCAACGCGATCGGCCCGGCGATCGTCGCCAAGCACGTGTTGCCGCTGCTGCCGCGCGACCGGCGCGCGGTCTTCGCGGCGCTTTCGGCGCGCGTCGGCTCGATTGCGGACAATCGCCTGGGCGGCTGGCACGGCTACCGCGCGAGCAAGGCCGCGCTCAACATGCTGGTGCGCAACTTCGCGGTCGAGCTGGGGCGGACGCACCGCGAGGCGGTGGTCGTGGCGCTCCACCCCGGAACGGTCGACACCGGCCTGTCCGCGCCTTTCCAGAAGGGCGTGACCCCCGAGAAGCTGTTCGCCCCCGCCTTTTCCGCAGAGCGCCTGCTCGCCGTGCTCGACGGCCTGAGCGCCGCGGACAGCGGCAAGCTGTTCGCCTGGGACGGGGCGGAAGTGCCGTTCTAGCCGGGCAAGGAAGCGGGACCCCGGATCAAGTCCGGGGTGACGGGTGAAGGGAAGCCGTCCGGTAAGAGCCTGTTACGCCGCCAGCCGGTAGGGTTCGATCTCGCCCGCGAGGTAAAGCTTCTTCGCCTTGGCGCGGCTCAGCTTGCCCGAGCTGGTGCGCGGCAGCGTGCGCGGCGGCACGAGTTCGACGACGCAGTTCATGCCGGTGATCGAGCGGACCTTCTCGCGGATCTCGTTACGCAGGCGCACCCGCTCTTCGGGATCGGAAACGCGGCAGTGGACCAGCACGGCGGGCGCTTCCTCGCCGTTCTCGGTCTCGACCGAGAAGGCGGCGATGTCGCCCTGGTGGAAGCCGGGCAGCTGTTCCACCGCCCACTCGATGTCCTGCGGCCAGTGGTTCTTGCCGTTGATGATGATCATGTCCTTGGCGCGGCCGACGATGAACAGGTAGCCCGCCTCGTTGACGTAGCCCATGTCGCCGGTGTCGAGCCAGCCGCCGACCATGCAGGCCTCGGTCGCTTCCGGATCGCGGAAGTAGGAGTGCATCACCGAGCTGCCGCGGCACCACACCTTGCCGATGTGGTGGTGGCCGAGCGGATGCCCGTCCTCGCCGCGCACTTCGACTTCCATGCCGCGCACCGGCAGGCCGCAGTTGACGATGGCGCGATAGCGCGCGGGGCGCGAGAGGTCGCGCGGGGTTCCCGACAGGCGTTCTTCCTCGACCAGTTCGACGCGGATGCCTTCGCCCGGCGGCATGATCGTGACGGCGAGCGTCGCTTCGGCAAGTCCGTAGCTCGGCAGGAAGGCGCTCGCCTTGAAGCCGGCGCCGGCAAAGGCGTTGACGAAGTTCTGCATCACGTCGGGGCGGATCATGTCGGCGCCGTTGCCCGCCACGCGCCAGCGCGACAGGTCGAAGCGTTCGGCGACGTTGGTCTGGCTCGAGATGCGGCGCGCGCAGATGTCGTAGCCGAAGGTGGGCGAATAGGACAGCGTGGTGCCCTGGTTGCGGCTGATCAGGTCGAGCCAGGCAAGCGGACGGCGGGCGAAGTCCTCGGTCTTGAGGTAGTCGACCGAGACCTGGTTGGCGATCGGCGAGAGGAAGCAGCCGACGAGGCCCATGTCGTGGTACCACGGCAGCCAGCTGACGCAGCGGTCGCCGTCGCCGATTTCCATGCCGTGCGAATGGCCGGCGAGGTTGGCGAGCAGCGCGCGGTGGGTGACCGCGACGCCGTGGGGGAAGCGGGTCGAGCCGCTGGAATACTGGAGGTAGCTGATCGCTTCGGGATCGGGCGCGGGCAGCGGCGCGTCGGCGGGGGCGACGGCATCGAATTCGGCCCACGACAGGCCGGGGCAGCCCTGGCGCGCGGCGGCGGCGGCGCACATCTCGGCGATCTCGCCCGGATAGACCAGCATCCGGGGGTCCGAGCTGCCGAGCTGGACCGCGAGCTGGTCGATGTAGTTCTCCTTGCCGCCGAAGCTGGTCGGCAGCGGCAGCGGCACCGGCCAGGCGCCGGCGTACATCGCGCCGCAGAACAGCGCGGCGAATTCGGGGCCGGTCTCGGCGATCAGCGCGACGCGGTCGCCCGGCTGCACGCCATGCGCAACGAGACGGCGCGCGGCGACCAGCGCATCGGCGCGCAGCTCGCTGAACGGATAGACGCGGGCAAGTTGGCCCCGCGGATCGTGGAAGTTGAACCCACGCTCCCCTTGCGCGGCATAGTCGAGCGCGTCGCAAAAGGTGTCGAAATCGGCGTAACGACGCGGCTGCGCATCGTCGTTGGGAGTCGGAACAAGGGCCGCCTTTGCGGCGACGGTGTCCTGAACGGTCATGCGATACCCCGAATTCTTTGTCGTTACCTTGCGAACCCTCTCTGCGTTCGCAGGTGAATGGTCCATGACTGTCTTGCCTGCGGCGGACCGGTCCCGCGGCACGGGCAGGCAATGTTTCTCATTTAGCGCGGACTGTGGCACGAATAAGGCGTGCATGACGCCAGCCGCCCCGAACGAGGCCCCCGGCCCCCGCGCCCGCTCGATGCGGCGCGGCTCGACGAGCTGGCGCTGGCCTATGTCGCGCGCTTCGCCACGAGCGCGGGCAAGCTCGCCGACTACCTGCGCCGCAAGCTGCGCGAGCGCGGCTGGGAAGGCGAGGCGGCTGCGGACGTTCCGGCGGTGGTCGCGCGGATGGTCGCCGCGGGCTATGTCGACGATGCCGTGTTCGCGCGCGCCAAGGGGCAGGGCCTGCTGCGTCGCGGCTATGGCGCGCGGCGGATCGGGCAGGCGCTGGGGCAGGCCGGGATCGGCGAGGACCTGCGCGCCGACGGGCTCGGCTCGGACCGCGAGCGGCGGCAGGCGGCGCTGACGATGGCGCGCAAGCGGCGCTTCGGTCCGTTCGGGCGCGGTACAGGTGAGGCGGGGCACACCGGGCGTCATGATCCTGCCACGCGCGAAAAGCAGGTGGCGGCGATGCTGCGCGCCGGGCACCCTCTTGCCAGCGCGCGGGCCATGGTCGATGCAGCGAGCATCGAGGAAGCGGAAAGTTGGGTCGATGACGAAGTGGACTAGGGTTGTTGCACTGGCGGTGACAGCGGGGCTGGTGGCATGTTCGCCGGCCGATGCGCGGCAGCGCGCGGCGAAGCCGGCGGCGGCTCCGGCGGCGGCTCCGGCTTCGGCGGCGGCTGCGGCTCCGGCTGCGCCGCAGTTCGACGCCAAGTCGCACCTGCGGCTGATCACGCTGACGGTCGCCACCGCGCCGCAGGCCCAGAGCTTCACCGTCGAAGTCGCCTCCACTCCCGCCGAGCAGGCCAAGGGTCTGATGAACCGCACCGAGATGGACGAGCGGCGCGGCATGATCTTTCCGTTCGATCCGCCGCAGCGCACCGCGTTCTGGATGAAGAACACGATCCTGCCGCTCGACATCATCTTCATCGGCGCGGACCATCGCGTGCTCAACGTCGCGGCCAACGCGGTGCCCTACGACCTGACGCCGTTGCCCTCGGCGGGGCCGGCGGCGGCGGTGCTCGAACTCAACGCGGGCCTTGCCGCCAAGTACGGCATCGTGCCGGGCACGCTGGTCGAGTGGTGAGGCCGGCGCGGGGCGGGTTAAGGGCGGCATAGGGCGCATCGCGCGCTTGCCGAAACCCCCCGTTCGCGGCTAAGCGCTGCCGACATGAGCATCCTCGGCAAGATCTTCACCTGGTGGGACGGCGCCACCTTCGGCACCATGCTCGACAGCGCGCGCAACGGCGAGCAGGTCGGCACCGATGCGCAGGGCAACCGCTACTACCGCGCGAAGAAGCCCTATCCCAAGGGCCATCCCTTCGCCGGGCGCGAGCGCCGCTGGGTGATCTACAACGGTCCCAACGACGCCAGCCGCGTGCCCGCCGAATGGCACGGCTGGCTCCACGGCAGCTTCGACGGCGTGCCCGAAAGCAACCTGCCGCCGCCGCGGATCTGGGAAGTCGACTATACCCCCAACGCCACCGGCACCTCGGCCGCCTATCGCCCGCAGGGCGCGCTCGAGCGCGGCGGCAAGCGCGCGGCGGCCACCGGCGACTACGAAGCCTGGTCTCCAGAAGCGTCTCCAGAAGCCTGATGATTCGCGCCGCCAAGCCGGCCTTCGTGCTGCTGCTCGGCGCGGCGGTGGTGACCGGCTGCAAGCCCCAGGAAGAGGCCGCCCCGCCGCCCGAGGCGACGCAGACCGCCGGGCCGGTCGCGGCCGCCAGCGGCGTGGTCGAAAGCGAATACGGCACTCCGGTCAAGGACCGCGTGGCGACGCTCGGCTTCCTCAACAAGCGCAACAACATCACCCAGGACCTGGTCCTGCGCACCGGCGAATCGCGGCGCATCGGCAACGCCATCGTCCGCCTTGCCACCTGCGAGAAGACCGCGCCGTGGGAGGACCCGCCCGAGACCGGCGCGTTCGTCCAGCTCTATGTCGAGGAGCGCGCGACGACGCAGGAAAAGCTCGGCTGGAAGAAAGTGTTCTCCGGCTGGCTGTTCCGCAATTCGCCCTCGCTCAACGTCGTCCAGCACCCGGTCTACGACGTCTGGGTCAAGGATTGCGCGATGAAGTTCCCCGGCGAGGAGGACAGCCCGGCGGCGAGCGCGTCGTCTAGCAACGCGGCAAAGCCTTCGGGCACCAGCGCGCCGTCGGCAAAGCCCGCCGCCCCTGCCGCGCCGGCCCCCGACGAGGATGCCCCGGCCGAGGAAGCGCCGCCGGCATAAGGGCGTCCCAGCGCCTGGGCGAGCAGGACGAGGTACTGCGACTGCGGGATCTCGACCGCGCCGAGCGACATCAGGTGGGCGGTCGAGAACTGGCAGTCGAGCAGCTCCATCCCTGAGCGCCGCATCGCCGCGACCAGCCAGGCGAGCGCCACCTTCGAGCCGTCGGCGACGCGGCTGAACATGCTTTCGCCGCAGAACACCCGGCCGAAACCGACCCCGTAGAGCCCGCCGGCAAGGTGCTGGCGCCCCTCGGCGTCGGTGGTCCAGCTCTCGATCGAGTGGGCGTGGCCGAGCCGGTGCAGCTCGCGGTAGCTGTCGCGGATGCGGCGGCTGATCCAGCTGTCCTCGGCCCCTTCGCGCGGCGCGGCGCAGGCATCGATCACCGCGTCGAAGGCGGCGTTGCAGGTGACGGTGAAGCGCCCGCGGCGCAGCGTGCGGGCAAGCGACTTCGACAGGTGGAAACCGGTAAGCGGCAGGATCGCGCGCTGGCGCGGCTCGACCCAATAGATCTCGGGATCGTCGCGGCTGTCCGACATCGGGAAGATGCCGGCGCGATAGGCCCTGAGCAGCAGCTCGGGCGGGATGATCGGGTCCTCGCGGGCCATATCTGACATTTATCGTTGTCGGCCGGTTGCATCGCCTGCGTCAAGCCACTAAGGGCGCTTCTCCGGCACAGGAGTGTAGCTCAGTTGGTAGAGCATCGGTCTCCAAAACCGAGGGCCGGGGGTTCGAGTCCCTCCACTCCTGCCACTTGCCGCCAAGAGCGTGGCGCCGCCACCGATCCCGAGGCGGCCAACCCCGGCTGACCCGTCGGCCCGTAGCGCCGGTCCGCCTGCCTTATGCCCCCGGCGCTGCCGCAGCAGGCCATTCCGACATCCTGACGTACCTTGCGCGAATCCTTGCGCCGTCGCCTGCGATCGCGACGGCGGCGGACGCCGATTCCGTGTGAAGGCGCCCCGCATGTCCGGGGCCGCGCGATCGACGAGCTGAGGCCGCAGACTGGTCACGCATCCGTAACGTTACTGCAGATCGACCCGCGAGTCCTGAAAAAGGACTTCGGCGCTCCATTTGCTTACTGCAATACATCCATTTTGGTAGTATTACTCCTTAGGAATACGCGCATGGCCGTGCCGGCGACTGCCGCTGCCCCGGCGCGACCGAAGGGGTGTGCCATGGCAGCGAGCAGCGTGTTCGGAGGTTCTGGCGACGACGTCTTCGACGTGGCCGAGGCCGGCGTCTCGATCGTCGAGCAGCCCGACGGCGGGATCGACACGGTGCGCGCCAGCGTCGATTTCACCTTGCCCGACAATGTCGAGAACCTCGTCCTGCTGGCGCCCGCGCGCGCCGGGGTGGGCAATGCGCTGGCCAACACGATCAGCGGCAACGCGCTCGACAACTGGTTGCGCGGCGGCGGCGGGGCCGACCGCCTGTACGGCTACGATGGCGACGACACCTTCGTCGCTTCGGCCGCGGAGCTCGTCGGCGGCGGCGTGATCGACGGGGGCGCCGGCACCGACACGCTGCGCATCGACGGCTATGCCACCGCCGACCTTTCGGGGCTCGACCTGACCGGCCTCGAAGCGGTCGAGGCGGGCGGCACGGTGCGGATGACCGCGGCGCAGGCCTCGGCGCTGCGCTCGATCCACGTCGGCACGCTGGAGATCGTCGGCGCGGGGGAGGTCGATCTGGGGCAGGTCGATGTCGTTGCTTACGGCATCCAACTGGCGGCTCCCGGAGCGCATCTCGTGAGCGGAAGCCACTCCGGTCCCATCACCGTGACCGGGGTCGTCGGAGCCGCGGTGACGCTGAGCGACGGGTCGGTCTACACATTTGCTGCTGACAGCTACGGGGTCACGCTCGGGACTTCGGGCAACGACTACTTCATGGATATGTATAGTTCCGCCTGCGATGGCGGGGACGGCTTCGACACGATCAAACTCTCGGAGCGCACGTTGTATGACCTGCGCAAGTATTCCTTCGTCAACATCGAAGCTATACAGGGTGGAGGATATGGCTGCAGGTTGATCTGCAGTGTGGAGCAGTTCAATACCATCGCCATTTCTGGTGATGTTTCGGTACAGGTCTATGGCCAAGGATCGATTCGTCCCGGTGGCGGCTTGAGCGGGGTCGCCTTGCTCGATGGCGCGACGGTGGACTGGTCCGACGCGGACAGAAAGATCAGCGTGGGAGGAAGCAGCGCCGCCGACCGGATCACGGTCGGCCAGTTCGGAAGCTGGGTTTACGGCAGAGGAGGCAACGACGTCATCGTCGGCGGCGCGGGAGCGGACGACCTCTCCGGCGACGACGGCAACGACACCCTTTCGGGCAGCGGTGGCGACGACAAGCTGACCAGCGGGACCGGGCTCGACCGGCTCTATGGCGGCGCGGGCGACGACTGGCTCGTGCTGGCGGGCGACACCGCGAAGGGCGAGGTCGTTTCGGGCGGCGCGGGTCGCGACCGGCTCGGCGTGACCGCGCTGAATTCGCCGTCCAACACCGTAGACCTCACCTGCGTGAAGATCACCGGGATGGAAGTGCTCTCGCCCGATGCCCTGCTGCGGATGACCGCGGCGCAAGTGCGGCAGTTCGACGAGTTCAACGTCGGCAAGCTCACCATCGTCGGCAAGACCCCGCTCGATCTCGGCCACGCCACGGGCTACCTCGGCTGGATCGTGCTCGAGACTCCCGGCGCGCAGCTTTCGCTGGCGGGTTTCGCCGGCTTCGTCTCGGTCACCGGGAGCGCCGGCGGCGACCGGATCGTCGCGGCCGACGGCGGCAGCGCGATCAAGGGCGGCGGCGGCGCGGACCGGCTCGAGGCCGGCCATGGCGCCGACACGCTGGAAGGGGGCGCGGGGCGCGACCGCTTCGTGTTCGGCGCAGGTTCGACCGGGCCGGTCGACAAGATCCTCGATTTCAACCCGGCCGACGACACCATCGTGCTCGACCACCTGCGCTTTGCCGCGCTCGTCCCGGCGAACGGCGTGCCGGGCGGGGCAATCGCGCGAGAGGCGTTCTGGAGCGGCGCGGGCGCGCACGATGCGAGCGACCGCATCGTCTACGATCCCGGGACCGGCGCGCTGTCGTACGACGCCGACGGCAGCGGCGCGACCGCGGCGGTCGAGTTCGCCCGGCTGGCGCCGCACCTCGCGCTGGCCGCCGCCGACTTCGTGGTGATCTGAACCGCGCCGCGAGCAGCCCCTCCGGCGCGCGCGGACGGGGAGCGTGGACGGGGCGCATGGACGGGGCGCGGCGGGGGAGCCTTGCCATTGCCGGCGCTTGCGCTTAAATGACCGCCACCTTCCGACATCGGAACATCGCCAAGCCCCTCCCGGACCTGTCCGGGGCGGCGATGTCCCCTAGCCGGAAGGCGCGACATTCATCTCAGGCAAGCGAAGGCGAGGCGGGACAAGCGATGGCGAAGACGACCCCCGGCGAATTCATCAATCAGGTCCGTGCCGAAGCGCGCAAGGTCGTCTGGCCGACGCGGCAGGAAACGATCACCACCGCGATCTTCGTGGGCGTGATGATGCTGATCCTGTCGGTGCTGTTCCTCGGCATCGACACGGTGTTCGGCTTCATCGTGCAGTGGTTGCTCTCGCTCGCCTGATCTCCCGGACAAGACCTCAAGGATAATCCATGGCCCGCTGGTACATCATCCACGCCTATTCCGGCTTCGAGAACAAGGTCCGCGATTCGATCATCTCGGAAGCCGAGCGCATGGGGCTCTCGCAGCTCGTCGAATCGGTCGAAGTGCCGACCGAGACCGTCACCGAGGTGAAGCGCGGCAAGAAGGTTGCGGTCGAGCGCAAGTTCATGCCCGGCTACGTCCTCGCCAAGCTGACGATGAACGACGACATCTACCACCTCGTCAAGAACACCCCCAAGGTGACCGGCTTCCTCGGCAACAACAACAAGCCGCAGCCGATCTCCGAGAAGGAAGCCGCGCGCTACTTCGGCGCGCGCGAGCAGGCCGCGGCCGAGCCGCGCAAGCACGTGGCGGTCGATTACGAGATCGGCGATTCGGTCAAGGTCAACGCGGGGCCGTTCGCTTCGTTCAACGGCACCGTCGAGGAACTGGACTTCGAGAAGCAGCGCGTGAAGGTCGCGGTGTCGATCTTCGGCCGCGCCACGCCGGTCGAGCTGAGCTTCGAGGAAGTCGAGCTGGTCAAGTAAACGCCGGGGCGAGGGCCGGCGAATGCCGCCGCGCCCGCGCCGCCGCGCCGCGCGCCTCGGCATAGAGCTCGAGCGTCTGCCCGGCGATCTTCTGCCAGCACAGCGCCTCGGCGCAGCGCGCCTCGACCGCGCGTTCGAGCCGGGTGCGCAAGCCGGCGTCGCGGACCAGCGCCAGTCCCGCCTGCGCCAGCGCCGCGACATCGCCCTGCGGCACGAGCAGGCCGGCATCGCCGACCGCCCCCGGCAGCGCGCCGACGCGCGTGGCGATCACCGGGCGGCCGGCGCCGAAGCTGCTGGCGATCACCCCGCTCTGCGTCGCATCGCGATAGGGCAGCACCGCCGCGGTGCTGGTGGCGACCAGCGACTCGAGCTCGGCCTGGTCGATCCGCCCGCGCAGCAGCGTGATGTTGGGCGCATCGAGCCGCGGCGCGAGGCGCGACAGTTCGGGCCCGCAACCGGCGATGACCAGCTCGGGGCGCGGTCCGGCGGCGGGATCGGCCTGGAGCCACAGGGCATTGGCGGCGAGCAGCTCCTCGAGCCCCTTGTAGGCCTCCATCCGCCCGAAGAAGATCAGCCGCGCCGGCGCCGGGCGCGCCCGCGGCACCCCGGCGCCGTGGCGGCCGAAGCGCAGGACACCGTGCGGCACCGCCGCGACCTTGTCGGCAGCGACGCCGGTGCCCGCGAGCGCGCGCACGAGGCAGTCGCCGTGGACGAGGATGCGGTCGCTGGCGGCGCGCAGCAGCGCGTAGGACTTCGCATAGACTTGCGCCGCGCGGGCATCGTCGCCGCTGTGCGGCAGCGGGTCGTGGACGGTGGTGACCAGCGGCACCCGCCCGCGCAGCAGCGTGGCGAGCTGGGCCATGGCGTGGGTCGGGTGTTCCTGGACATGGACCACGTCGGCATCGAAGCGCGCGATGTGGCGGGCGCAGAGCAGCGCGACCAGTGGCTGGAGCGGGGCGAGGTGATGGGGCACGATGCGCACCTCCATCCGGGCCTTGAGCCAGGCCATCGCTTCGGGGCGGATCTGCCGGCCGGCGTTGCGGCGGCTGAGGATCAGGAGCACCTCGTGCCGCTCGGCCAGTGCGGCGGCGAGGTTTGCGGCATAGTCGGCGTGGTGGGTGGCAATCAGGGCTATGCGCATTGTCGTCCCAAGTCTAACGGCGAAATTTGACAGTTCAACGCGCGAGTACCGACTTGCCTTCGCGCCGGCTTGCGATTATGCGCGCGCAGCTCGCCGGGCCGCCGTTCGCGTGCGGTCTGTCGATTCCCCTGCGGAAGAAGGGCGGTCCCCGTCCTTCGCCTGACCGCTCACTCTGAGGCCCGGCCCGCGCCTGCGGGCTGCGCCGACAGGAAGAAAGGAGGCCCTTCGTGGCCAAGAAGATCGAAGGCTACATCAAGCTGCAGGTGTCTGCAGGCGAAGCCAAGCCCGCGCCGCCGATCGGCCCGGCGCTGGGTCAGCGCGGCGTCAACATCATGGAATTCTGCAAGCAGTTCAACGCTGCGACGCAGGAAATCGAGAAGGGCACGCCGCTGCCCACCGTGATCACGGTCTATGCCGACCGCTCGTTCACCTTCGTGACCAAGACTCCGCCCGCCACCTTCTTCATCAAGAAGGCCGCCGGCATCAAGTCGGGCTCGAAGACCCCGGGCAAGGCCTCGGGCGGCACGATCAAGCGCTCTCAGCTCGCCGAAATCGCGCAGGCCAAGATGAAGGACCTGAACGCGAACGACATCGAACAGGCGACCAAGATCATCGAGGGCTCGGCCCGCTCGATGGGTCTCCAGGTCGTGGAGGGCTGATCACATGGCAAAGCAGACCAAGAAGCAGCAGGCGCTGACCGCCAAGCTCGGCGACAACCAGAAGCTCTACGGCATCGACGAAGCGATCCAGCTCCTCAAGGACCTCGGCACCGCCAAGTTCGACCAGACCCTCGAAGTCGCGCTGAACCTCGGCGTCGACCCGCGCCACGCCGACCAGATGGTCCGCGGCATGGTCACGCTGCCTTCGGGCACCGGCAAGGACGTCAAGGTCGCCGTGTTCGCGCGCGGTGACAAGGCCGAAGCCGCGCTCGCCGCGGGCGCGGACAAGGTCGGCGCCGAAGACCTGCTCGAGGACATGCAGAACGGCAACCTCGACTACGGTCGCGTGATCGCCACCCCCGACATGATGGGCCTCGTCGGCCGCCTCGGCAAGGTGCTGGGCCCCAAGGGCCTGATGCCGAACCCGAAGCTCGGCACCGTCACCCCGAACGTCGCCGAAGCGGTCAAGGCCGCCAAGGGCGGGCAGATCGAGTTCCGCGTCGAGAAGGCCGGCATCATCCACGGCGGCATCGGCAAGCTCTCGTTCTCGAACGAAGCGCTGCGCGCCAACTTCGACGCCTTCGTCGACGCGATCGTCAAGGCCAAGCCCGCCGGCGCCAAGGGCAAGTACGTCCGCAAGGTCGGCCTGTCCTCGTCGATGGGCCCGGGCATCAAGGTCGATCTCGCGCAGGTCCAGGGCGCCTGATCGCCCGTACCGTCGCATAGACACGAAAATGGGGCCGGGAAGAGCGATCTTCCCGGCCCCTTCGTTTTTGGCGGGGCGGCGCATCGCGCGGCGAGATCCCCGCCGCGCGTCGTCGCGCCTCGGGCCGCGTCAGCCCGGGCGCGGCACCCAGTGCTCGCGCTGCCAGTGGTGGGCGCGGTGCTTCCAGGGATCGATCACGACGAGGTTGATCCAGCCGTTCTCGACGAGGTGGACGAGGTTTTCGTGGGCGAACACGATTTCCTCGACCCGGCGCAGCGGCGCTTGGACGAACACGGTCAGCCGGCGCGGCACGTGGTAGGGCGTGCCGTCGTCGCGGAACAGCGACTGGCGCGGCAGGCCGGTGCACAAGTCGCCGCCGTTGCCCTGGACCACCCCGAAGCCGCCGATCACGTTCTGCGTCACCTTGTCGCCGGCGCCGTAGACCGCGTTGTCGATGGTCGAGAACAGGTACTGGCAGCTGATCCACTGCGCGACGATCATCGGCGCGGTGAGGATCGTGGTCAGCGCGCTGCCGTCTTTGTCGGTCTGCCAGTCGTAGCTGTGGAGAAAGGCGGCGCCTTCGAGGTCGAGCCCGGCGGTCAGGCGGCGCGGGCCGACGATGAAGGCGGCGTTGCCCGACAGCCCCCATTCGGGCCGCACTTCGCCCCAGTGCGCGGCGCCGGCGAGCAGGTCGTCGGCGGGGCGGGCGAGCTTGCCGGCGCGCCCTTCGAGCGCGCTGCGGCCGGCGGCGCGCAACACCGCCTCGAGCGCGGCGAGATCGGCGTGGTGGCTCGCCGGGACCGATGCGCGGTCGAACAGGGTGATCTCGTCGCGCGTGGTGTCGTGTTGCGCGGCGAGGAACACGGTATCGTCCGGCAGCGCGAGCCCGTCCGCGGCAAGGCCCTCGCGCACCAGCGGATCGTTGAGGATCGCCGCCATCAGCCGCGCGTTGGGGCCGCCCGGGTGGCCGCCGCACGCGCCGCAATCGAGGCTTGCGGCAAAGGCATTGTTGGTGGTCGACCCGCCGTGTCCGACGAGCACCACCAGCCGCGCGGTCGCCGCCGGCAGCCCGGTCAGCCGGAACATCCCGCGCGCATAGCCGATCCGGTCGGCGAGCGGGATCGCCGCCTCGTCGTCGTTCGAGGCGTGCGGGGCGAAGACTTCGTGCGCGCTGCCAAGCAAGCCGCGGGTGAGCCGTTCGGCGAGCCGCGGCGCGAGCGTGCGCGCCAGCAGCGCGACCGCGGCGAGCGGGCCGAGCGCCTCGGCCGCGGCAAAGCCGGTCGCGCCGCCCTTGGTGCTTTCGAGCATGCCCTGCGCGCGGTGGGCGCAGGCCCGGCGGGTGACGACCTCGCGCGCCTCGTCGGTGCGGCCGGGGAGCGGCGCTTCGGCGACATGGTGTGCCGGCGCGAGCAAGACCGGCAGCTGCTTGCGCGGGGTGCGGCCGAGCACCGGCTGGAGCGCGATGGGAAGGCCGAAGAAGCCGGCATAGCCATAGGTCTCGAACGTCCCCGCAGCGGCGCCCGCGGCCTCGATCGCGCGGCGCATCGGTTCGGAGCGCACGTCGATGCAGAACACCAGCTGCGCGGCGGGGCGCTCGACGGGTGGGGCGGCAGGTGGGGCGGCGGGAGAGGCGGCGGGCGCCGCGTTGGCGCAGGCGGCCGACCGTCCTTCGAGCGCGTGGCCGAGGCTGTCGATCACGCCGCGCTCGGCGGCCTGCTGGAACACCAGGCCGAGCGCGGCCTCGTCCATCGCGACGATCCGGGCGAAGCGCTGGCGGGCCTCGTCGCTCCACGCTTCGGGCGCGTCGGCCGCGAGGTTCCAGTGCGCGAGCAGGGCGCGGGCGACCTCGTCGCGGCCGGGCAGGCCCGCAGGCTGCGCGTGGGCGGGCTGCCGGTCGGCGAAGTCCTCGCCGGCGACGAAGCTGACCAGCGCGACCAGCGCGGCAAGATCGAGCATCGAGGCGGGCGCGCCGGCGACCTGGTGCGCTTCGGCGTGGCCCGTCCGCCAGCGCAAGTGCGCGGCCCAGCCGGGCAGCCGCGCGAACAGCCGGCGCACGGTATCCTCGGTGGCCGCTGGCGCGATACCGCGCCGGTCGAAGACCAGGCCGAGCGTCGCCAGGGGATCCTCCGGCGCGAGGTCGAGCAGGCGCAGCCCGTCGCGGGTTGCGATCGCGCGCAGCGCGGGGTCCGCCTGCAGCGCGAGGCGCAGGCAGGGATAGAGGCCGAGCTCGCGGCCGAACAGCGGCGGCGCGGCGCGATCGAGGAAGCAGCCGATCCAGCGCGCCAGCACGGTCATCCCCGGCGACAGCACGCGGCGCTGCGGCTCCGCCGCCGGCGCCACCGGCAGCTCGACGAGGCGCGCGTGGAGCAGGGCGAAGGCATTGAGGTCGGGGCCGAACAGCGTGAACGCGGCATCGAGCCCTCCGAGGGTGGCGACGATCGCCTTGCGCAGCGCGACATCGGCGATGCGGCCTTCGGCATGGAGCGCGCGCCACTGGCCCAGCGCCAGCGTGGTGCGCGCACCGAACAGGTCGGCGCCCTCGCGCAGCGCGACTTCGAAGGGGCGGTCCTCGAAGCCTGACAGCGGGTTGACGGCGATGGCGCTCTCGAGCGGCCAGAGCGGCGCGATCGCCTGCGCGGCATCCGCGACCCGGGCGGCAAGGTCGGCCTGGGCGCCGGCGTCGAAGATCGGGGTGAAGGCAGAAGAGGCCATCGGTCAGTCCTTCCGGGTCGAGGTGGAACGGGGAGCGGCGGGAAGCGCGCCGGCGTGGAGCAGGCGGGCATGGAGCGCGGGCGGCAGGCGGCGGCGGCCGGCGGCGAGGTCCTGCTGGATCAGCCAGGCGGCGAGGAACAGCGCGAGCAGGCCGAGCTGCGCCCAGGGCGCGAGCAGCGCCGCGGCGGCGTTGGGCTGGACCGCTTCGACCAGCGCGAGCGCGGCGGCGTTGACCGCGACCAGCAGCGCGGGCAGCGCGAGCAGGGTCAGGCGGGCGGTCTCGATCCGCAGGTCGCGCGCGGCCAGCGCCATGGCGACGAACAGCGCGGTGGCGGCGAGCCCGAGCGGCAGCAGCGTGGTCTGCGCCAGCGGATTGTTCATGGCGAGCGCCGCGGCGCCGAGCGCGGCGAGCGCGATCAGGCCTGCGAGCGGAGCGGGCAGCGCCTTGTCGGCGCGCTCCCCGGCGCGAACGATCGAGCCCGAGGCGCCGAGGAACAGCCAGGCCTTGAACGCGCCGTGCGCGACCATGTGCCACAGCGCCGCGGCATAGCCGCCGAGCGCGCAGGTCAGCAGCATGAAGCCCATCTGCGCGACGGTCGAGGCGGCGAGAGCGCCCTTGACGTCGGCGCGGACGAGCATCAGCGCCGAGCCGTAGAGCGCGCCGGCGACGCCGAGCACGAGCAGCGCGGCCCGCGCGGCGGGAACCGCCTCAAGCACCGGGGCGAAGCGGATCACGAGGAAACCGCCGGCATTGACGAAGCCGGCGTGCATCAGCGCCGAGACCGGGGTCGGCGCGGCGATCGAGGAGAGCAGCCACGACGCGAACGGCGGGGTGGCGCAGCGCGCGGCGGCGGCGACGACGAGCAGCACCGCAGCGGTCGCGACGAACGCCGGCGGGAGCGTCGGCACCGCCCGCAGGACAGCGTCGAGCGCGGTCGAGCGCGCGCCGAGCGCGAGCGTGGCGAGCGCGGCGACGAGCGCGAGGTCGCCGACGAGGAAGGCGGCGCGGGCGCGGGCGGCGGCGGCGCGCGCCTCGCTCCAGTCGCCGGCGTGGCGGACGAGGCCGGTCATCAGCCGCCCCGCGGCGATCCATCCGGCGGCAAGCAGCAGCACGTTGTCGGCAAGGCCGACCAGCAGCGTGGCGCAAGCGAGCGCCGCGGCGAGGCGGGCGTGCGCGGCGCGGCGCGGGTCGGCGCGCAGGTGGCGCTGGGCAAAGACCAGCACGATGGCGGTGAGCAGCGCGGCAAGGCCGCCGAGCGCGATGCCTGCCGGGGTCGGCGCGAGCAGCCCTGCGGCCGCCGCGGCGACGAGGCCCAGCCCCATCGCGCCGAGCGCGAGCGAGGCTCCCGAGACTGCGGCCGGGCCGCGCCGGGTCCGGTTGTCGTGCATCTGGTCGAATGTCGTTGCCATGGATCACCTCCTTGGGAGGCGCAGATGACAGCGGCTGAAACATGAGGGAAACGAATTTGTGAAATCTTGATCATTGAATTTGCAAATGATAAGGCGCACGGCATGGCCCTGCGCAACCTCGATATCGATCTACTGCGTTGTTTCGTAACGATTGCCGAGACCGGCAGCCTGACCCGCGCCGGCCAGCGGCTGGGGCGCACGCAATCGGCGATTTCGCTCCAGCTCAAGCGGCTCGAGGACCAGCTCGGACGCACGCTGTTCGAGCGCAGCCCGCGCTTCCTTGCGATCACCCCCGAGGGCGAGCGGCTGATCGGCCCGGCGCGGCAGATCCTGCGTCTGAACGACGCCACCGTCGCCGAGATGTTCGAGCCCGACGTCGCCGGACAGGTGCGGCTCGGCGTGCCCGAGGACTTCGCCACCGCGCACCTGCCGGCCGTGCTCGCCGCCTTTGCCGAGGCGCATCCGCTGGTCGAGCTGGAGGTGACCTGCGACCTGACGCTGAACCTGCTCGAGCGGTTCCACGCCGGGGCCTTCGACCTCGTGCTGGTCAAGCGCCAGCCCGAGCAGGCGCGCGATCCGGGCGTGCGCGTCTGGCGCGAACCGCTGGTCTGGGTGGGACGCGACCGCCAGGCGATCGCCGATGTCGCGCGCATTCCGCTGGTCGTCTCGCCCGAGCCGTGCGTCTATCGTCGCCGCGCCAGCGATGCGCTCGACGCGATGGGGCGGCCCTGGCGCGTCGCCTATACCTCGACCAGCCTCGCCGGCAGCCTTTCGGCGGTCCGCGCCGGGCTCGGCATCACCGTGCTGCCGTTCGAGATGGTCCCTCCGGGACTGACCGCGCTCGGCGAGGAAAGCGGCCTGCCGCCGCTCTACGATACCGAGATCGCGCTGATCGAGGCGGCGGGCCTGCCCGATACCGCGCACCGGCTGGCGCAGCACATCATCGCCGCGCTCGAGCGGGGAGCGTGAACGCGAGCGACCGCGCCAATCCCCATGTTTCGCAGCCGCCGTGCTTGCCGGTGGCGCCGGCGCGCGGCATCGACGCTCTCCAGCAGGAGTGCCGCGTGTCCGATTGTCCCGACGATGAACTGGTTCCTGCCAATCCGGTGACGCGGGCGCGGGCGATGGTCGAGGCCGAGGTGCCGCCCGAGCGGCGCGGTCCCGGCTGGGACCGGCACTGGCGCGAGCTCGAGGCCTATGCCGCGGCGCAGACCGCTTGGGCGCTGGTGCCCGCGACCGAGCCTGCGCCTTCGCCGGGCGCGCGCAAGCGCCGGCGCCGGCCCCGCACGCGCGACTAGCGCCGGCACGCGCGCCCCGCGCGCGAAAAGGAGGGCCGCTCGGCGCTTGCCAGCCGCTGCGGTTCGGGGCACGGACGGGCCATCGTTGCCGTTGCAACCACATAGAGGGTCGTCCATGCGTCTGAAGTCCGCGCATCTCGCGTCGCTGATCGTTGCCCCCGCATTCGCTGCGCTGCTCGCCTCGCCGGTCGCGGCGCAAGTGGTGTCGAGCCCCAAGGACATCGCCGCCGCCGCCAACGCCGCGCCGGGTGGCGATATTCCGGCGAAGTTCGCGCCGCCGGTCGACGCGCGCGACTACGTCAAGCGCGAGGTGCTGATCCCCATGCGCGACGGCACGCGGCTCTACACCGTGATCGTCTTCCCCAAGGGGGTGACCAACGCGCCGATCGTGCTGACCCGCACGCCCTACAACGCGCGCGCGCGGGCCAACCGCCTCGACAGCCCCAACGTGCTCTCGACGCTGCCGCTGGCCGAGGAGGGCTTCGTCAAGGCGGGCTATATCCGCGTGTTCCAGGACATCCGCGGCAAGTACGGCTCGGAAGGCGACTACATCGTCACGCGGCCCGTGCGCGGGCCTCTCAACCCCACCAAGGTCGACCACGTGACCGACGCCTGGGACACGATCGACTGGCTGGTGAACAAGGCGAACCTGCCCGAAAGCAACGGCAAGGTCGGGATGATCGGGTCGTCCTACGAAGGCTTCACCGTGGTGATGGCGCTGCTCGATCCGCATCCCGCGCTGAAGGTGACCGCGCCCGAAAGCCCGATGATCGATGGCTGGATGGGCGATGACTGGTTCCACCATGGCGCGTTCCGCCTGGCCAACATCGGCTGGATCGGATCGCAGACCGGCTACAAGGGCGATGGCAAGGACCCTGCAACCGGCGTCTACGACAACTACGAGGAATTCCGCCGGCTGGGCGGGGCGAACGAGTGGGCGAAGAAATCGGGCTTCGACCAGCTGCCGGCGTGGAAGAAGATGGTCGAGCACGTATCCTACGACGCGTTCTGGCAAGGCCAGGCGCTCGACAAGCTGCTGGCGGCGAACCCTTCGAACGTGCCCACGATCTGGGAGCAGGGGCTGTGGGACCAGGAGGACATGTATGGCGCGATCCATTCGTGGGAGGCGCTGAAGGCCAAGGGCAAGCTCGGCAACAACTTCCTGGTGATGGGGCCGTGGCGGCACAGCCAGGTCAACCGCGATGGCCGCTCGCTGGGCCCGCTGCAGTGGAATGGCGATACCGCGCAGCAGTTCCGCGAGCAGATGGTGCTGCCGCTGTTCGACCAGTACCTGAAGGACGGGCCGCCGGCGAACCTGCCGCAGGTGGCGATCTACAACACCGGCGAGAACCACTGGGACAAGCTGGCCGACTGGCCGCTCGCCTGCGAGAGCGGGTGCAAGGCGGGGCTGACGCCGATCTACCTCGGCGCGGACGGCGGCCTGTCGTTCGACAAGGCGGCGGCGGGCGAGGATTCCTACGTTTCCGATCCGGCCAAGCCCGTGCCGCACCTGCCGCGCCCGGTGAACTTCGGCGATGGCCGCTGGGGCGACTGGCTGGTGAGCGACCAGCGCCACGCCGATGGCCGCCCTGACGTGCTGACCTACCAGACGGGTGTGCTCGACGCACCGGTGCGGGTGAGCGGCGCGCCGATCGCCGACCTGTTCGCGAAGACCACCGGGACCGATGGCGACTTCGTGGTCAAGGTGATCGACGTTTATCCGGACGAGGTGGCTTCCGATCCCAAGATGGGCGGCTATGAACTGCCGATCGCGCTCGACATCTTCCGCGGGCGCTATCGCGACAGCTTCAGCAACCCGACCGCGATCCCGGCGGAGCAGGTGCAGCGCTATCGCTTCCGCCTGCCGACGGTGAACCACGTGTTCCAGCCGGGCCACCGCATCATGGTGCAGGTGCAGTCGTCGCTGTTCCCGCTCTATGACCGCAATCCGCAGACCTTCGTGCCCAACATCTTCCTGGCGAAGAAGGAGGACTACAAGGCGGCGACGATCTCGGTCGAGCGCGGCGGCGCGCAGGCGAGCGCGGTGTGGCTGCCGGTGGTGCCTGTCAAGCAGCCCTGAGGGCGGCGCGCGCCTCAGCGGTCCTTGGGCGAAACGTACGACGCATCGTGCGCGAACGGCAGCGGTGCGTCGCTGCGCAAGGCCTCGAGCACGGCGGCGAAGTCGGTCCTCGCCCGCCAGCCCAGCGCGGTCTGCGCCAGCGAGGGGTCGTAGACCCGGCCGATGCTGCGCGGCAGCTGCCAGCCGCGCCCGGCGTAGAGCTCGGCCGCATCGGGGAAGTGGCGCGCGATGACGGCGCGGGCATCGCGCTTGAGCTCGGTAGCCTCGTCGCGCGTGAACGGCGGCGGGGCCGAGGCGATGAACAGGCCGAAGCCGAGCGTCGCGGCGCGGTCGAGCGCGGCGAGGTGGACGTCGACCGCGTCCTCGACGGTGAGGCGGCGATGAAGGAACTCGTTGGCCTTGAGGTTGGGGCCGGACAGGAGGCCGCGCACCGCGTCGTCCTCGGGGAAGAAGCGGCTGGTGCGCAGCACGACGCCGGGCAGGCCGTGCTCCTGCGCGAACAGGCGGACGAGGCCTTCGGCGGCGAGCTTGGTGGTGCCGTAGATGTTGCGGGGGTTGAGCGGGGCGTGGCTTTCGTCGAGCCAGACGGCGGCCTCGCCCTGTTCCTCGCGGATCGCGCGGTCGATCATCAGCGAGGTGGTCGAGGTCATCACGAAGGCGCTGCACTGCGCCGCCTTGGCCGCTTCGAGCAGCGCGAGCGTGCCCGAGACGTTGATGTCGACGAAGCTCTGCAGCCGGGCGCGCGCCATGTCGGGCTGGTGCAGCGCGGCGGTGTGGATCACCGCGTCCGCGCCGAACGCGAACGCGCGCTCGATCGCGCGGCGGTCGGCGACCGAGCCGACCACCTGCGTCTCGGGCCCGGCGGCGATGTCGAGCCCGGTGACGCGGTGCCCGTCCTGCCGCAGCCGCGCGGCAAGCGGACGGCCGAGCCAGCCCGACGATCCGGTGACCAGCACGCGCATCGCGCTTGCTCCCCCTCAGCCCGCCTGGGTGCGGCCGCGCGCCTGGACCCCGGCTACGCGGCCGGCGATGTCCTCGGCGGTGAGCGAGGCGGAGAAGGCGCGGCTCGCGCTCTTTTCGTATGCGCGGCCTTCGCCATAGGCGAGCGCGTTGCCGCCATCGATCTGCGCCTTGTAGGCCGACAGCGTCTTGGCCGGGATCGTCGCCATTTCGGCGGCGAGCGCCAGCGCGGTGTCCATCAGCTCGGCGGCGGGCACGACGCGGTTGACGAGGCCCCATTCGAGCGCGCGCCCTGCATCGATGAAATTGCCGGTGAAGGCCATTTCCTTGTAGCGGGCGATGCCGATCAGGCGCGGCAGCTTCTGCGACAGGCCCCAGCCCGGCAGGATGCCGACGCGAGCGTGGGTATCGGCAAAGCGCGCCTTGTCGCTGGCGATCAGCACGTCGCAGGCGATGGCGACTTCGAAGCCGCCGGTGATGGCGACGCCGTTGATCGCGCCGATCACCGGCTTGGGGCAATGTTCGATGGCATGGACCGGATCGGCGGGTTCATCGCCGGTGGGCGCGACGGCGGACAGGCCGTTGCCGGTCGACAATTCCTTGAGATCGAGCCCGGCGCAGAACGCGCGCTCGCCTGCGCCGGTCAGGATCACGACCGAGACGTCGTCGTCGGCGGCGACCGCAGCCATCGCTTGCGCCAGCGCATCGCGCAGCGCCCGCGACAGCGCGTTCATCGCCTCGGGCCGGTTGAGGGTGACGATGGCGACGGCGTCGCGCTTTTCGATGGTGACCAGTTCGCTCATCGGTTCGATCCTCTCTTGAAATTGGCTTTTGTATAACACTCTATAACGAGGCTGATGGCGGTGCCGTCGGCGCGGTGCAAGAGCCCGCGATGCGAAAGCACGGTATCCTTCGGGCAGCCCGGCCAGCCGCCGGCGTTTTCGCAAAGGCGTTCGCGATGGAAGCCGAGCGGCGCGACGACCTTGCCGAAGGGGACGTCGGTGGTCTCGAGCGCGTGGTTCATCTCGGGGCTGAGCGCGGCGGGAACGTACCAGTTCTTCGCCTCGGACAGGACCACGCCGTCGCAGGCGAGGCGGACATGGCGGAAGCCGACCGGCGCATCGGGTGCAAGGCCGAGCAGCGCGCGGGTGGCGGCGTCGGGCGCCTCGAACGCGGCGCGGTCGACCAGCGCGCGGATCTCGCCCTGCGGGCCGAGGCCTTCGGCGCGGCACCAGTCGGCGAGCGCGGCGGTGGCGCTGTCGCGCGCGCGCAGCGTCTGCTGGAAGCGGTGGAGCTGGGCCGGCGCACAGCCGGCAAGCCCGGCGACGGCGAGAACCGCGACCGATTGCCGTAGGACCATGCCTTCCGCCCTCTTGCTCAGATGCCTCCGGCGAAAGGCTCGCGCCCCATGTCGGAAAGCGCCTCGGACAGCGCGGCGGCGCAGGATTCGAGCGTCGCCGCATCGGTCGAGCGGATGACGAAGTTCGCGCCGGTGCGGCCTTCGCGGAAGAAGGGATAGCTGCCGATCTGGACGCCCTCGTAGGCGCGCTCGGTCTGCGCCAGGAGGTCGGCGATCTCGCTTTCGGCGACCCAGCAGCCGACCGTGACCGAGAGCAGCGGCAGCCCGCCTTCGAGCGTGCCGGTAAGGCCGTCGAGCATGCCGGCGGTGATCGAGGGCACGCCCGCCATGATGTAGATGTTGCCGAACTTGATGCCGGGCGCGCCCGACATGCGGTTGGCGATGAGGTCGGCGCCTTCGGGTACGCGTGCCATGCGCAGCCGCGCATCGGTGAGGCCCCCGCGCGTTTCGTAATAGCGTTCGAGCACGGCGCGCGCCTGCGGGTGGACGATCACCGGCACGCCGACGGCAGCGGCGATGGCATCGACGGTGATGTCGTCGTGCGTGGGGCCGATGCCGCCGGTAGTGAACAGGTAGTCGTTGCGTGCGCGCAGCGTGTTCACCGCCTCGGCGATCGCGTCCATGTCGTCGGCCACGACGCGCACCTCGCGCAGGCGGATGCCCTGCACGCCGAGCCAGGTCGCGATCTGCGCGATGTTCTTGTCCTGCGTGCGGCCGGAGAGGATCTCGTCCCCGATCACGATCAGCGCGGCGGTCCAGATGCGGGCGGTGTCGGTCATCGCCCGGCACCGTTACCGCAAAGCCGGACGCTGGCAAGGGGGCCTTTGGTGTCCTTGGCCGACCCTTGCCGGCGGGGGGCGCTTACTCGGCGGCTTCCCGCAAGGGATCGGCCATGCTTGCGGTGGCGCCGGGGTCGGACAACTGCAGCACGCCATCTTCGACCGGATCGCTCTTCATGAACTTGCGGTCGCGGACATAGTCCTGGCTCAGCCGCCAGCGCATGTCGGTCGCGCTCTTGGGCTGGAGGTGCTTGCCGCGCTGGAGATAGCCCGAGGAAAAGTCGAACACGTCGTCGAAGGTGAGCGCGCCGGCGTCGGACAGGACCGGCGTCGCCACCTGCCGGCCGGTCTCGCGCATCCGGTTGAGGAGCTTGCATACGTACTCGGCGTTGAGGTCGGCGCGCAGCGTCCACGAGGCGTTGAGATAGCCGAACACCGCTGCAAGGTTGGGCAGGTTCGAGAACATCACCGCCTTGTAGTAGTAGTGGTCCGACAGGTCGATCGGCTCGCCGTCCATCGCCAGCGCGATCTTGCCCGCCATCGCGAGCTTGAGCCCGGTCGCGGTGACGATCACGTCGGCATCGAGGTGCTTGCCCGATTCGAGCTGGATGCCGGTGCCGTCGATCTTCGCGATGCGGTCGGTCACGACCTCGGCCTTGCCGGCTTTTATCGCCTCGAACATGTCGGCATCGGGCACCAGGCACAGCCGCTGTTCCCACGGGTTGTAGGGCGGGGTGAAGGCCTTGGCGTCGTACTTGTCGCCGAGCATCTCCTTCAGCCGTCGGGTGAGGAACTCCTTGACCTTGTCGGGCCGGGTGCGGGCGCGGTTGTAGAAGAAGTTCTGCAGGCGGATGTTCTTGAACCGGGTGATCGCATAGGCGGCCTTTTCCGGCAGGAACTTGCGCAAGGTGTTGGCGAAGGCATCGCGCGCGGGGCGCGAGGCGTACCATGTCGGCGTGCGCTGGAGCATGGTCACCTGCGCCGCCTGTTGCGCCATGGCGGGGACGATCGTCACCGCCGTCGCGCCCGAGCCGATCACGACCACCCGCTTGCCCGCATAGTCGAGATCGCGCGGCCAGAACTGCGGGTGGACGATCGTGCCGGCGAAGTCCGCCTTGCCGGGGATCTCCGCCTCGTAGGGCTCGTCGTAGTCGTAATAGCCCGAGCCCAGGTAGAGGAAGCGCGCGGTGGACGCGCGGCGCGCGCCTGCCGCGTCCTCGCTGACCAGCCGCCACAGGCCGGCGGCGCTGTCCCAGTCGGCCGAGACGACCTTGGTGCCGAAGCGGATGTTCGGGCGGATGCCGCGTTCATCGGCGATGCGGTTGAGGTATTCGAGGATCGAGGGGCCGTCGGCGATCGACTTCTCGTGCCGCCAGGGTTCGAACACGAAGCCGAGCGTGTGCATGTCGCTGTCCGAGCGCACGCCGGGGTAGCGGAACAGGTCCCAGGTGCCGCCGATAGCCTCGCGCCGCTCGAAGATCGCATAGGAGCGGTCGGGGCACAGCATCTGCATGTGCGCAGCCATGCCGATGCCGGAAATCCCTGCGCCGACGACGGCGACATCGACGTCCGGGGTGGCGCTGGCGAGGCTGTGTTCGACGCCCATGGAACATTCTCCCGATTATTATTGACAGCGATGTTAGCGGCATTGCCGGCAATTTCCAGCGGCGATTGCGTTTTGCCGGCGACCGCGACAGACAGGGCGCCGATGATCGTCGCCGCACGCCGTTATTCCGCCGGGAAGGCCCATGACGTCGCCATCGAGCTGGACGGCGCGCCGCGGGACTGCCCCGAAGGGTGCTTCGACTGGATCGGACTGTGCGAGCCCGATGCGGCCGAGATGGATCTGGTGCGCCGGCAGTACGGACTTCACCCGCTGGCGATCGAGGATGCGCTCAATCCGCGCCAGCTGCCCAAGGTCGACATCTACGGCAAGCAGCTGTTCGTGGTCGCCCGCACCGCCTCGCTCGGCGAGGACGGCGAGAGCATCGTCTACGGCCAGACCGCGTTCTTCATGGGCGCGCACTTCATCATCTCGGTGCGGTTCGGATCGTCGCGCGCGCATCGCGACCTGCGCCGCGAGCTCGAAGCCGATGCCGAGCGGCTGGCCGAAGGGGCCGACTACGTGCTCCACGCCGTGCTCGACTTCATCGCTGACGGCTACCTGCCGATCATGGACCGGCTCGAGGACGTGGCGCAGGGGATGGAGGAAGCGGCGATCGACGTGTTTCCCGAACAGGCGGTGATCCGCCGCATCTTCCGCCTGCGCCGCCAGCTGCGCCGCTTCGAGCGGGTGGTCGGGCCGATGGAGGAGATGGTCGAGCGGCTGGTCCAGGCGGACCTGCCGACGATCGACCCGTCGGCCAGGATCTGGTTCCGCGACGTGCTCGACCACGTGCGGCGGGTGATGGCGCGGATGCGCGGCCTGAAGGAGACGCTCGCCGCGATCGTCGAGACGGCGAGCCTGCTCGAGCAGCACCGCCAGGGCGAGATGACCCGCCAGCTCGCCGCATGGGCCGCGATCCTTGCCGTGCCGACCGCGATCGCGGGAATCTACGGGATGAATTTCGAGTACATCCCGGAACTCAAGTGGCACTACGGCTACTACATGGTCTGGGCCGCGATCGTGACGATCTGCGGCGGGCTCTACTGGCGCTTCCGCCGGATCGGCTGGTTGTGAGGCCGCACCCACAGGAGATAAGATGGCAGGCGGTTCGACCAAGACGATCCTGATCGCGCTCGGCGCCAACGTGGGCATCGCGGTGGCCAAGTTCGCCGCGGCGGCGGTGACCGGGTCTTCGGCGATGCTGACCGAGGGGGTGCACAGCCTGGTCGATTCGACCAACCAGGTGCTGCTGCTCTATGGCCGCAAGCGCTCGATCAAGCCCGCCGACGCGGCGCATCCGTTCGGCTATGGCCGCGAGCTGTATTTCTGGTCGTTCATCGTCGCGATCCTGGTCTTCGCGCTGGGCGCGGGGGTTTCGGTCTACGAGGGCGTGCTGCACATCCTCGATCCAGAGCCTGCCACCAGTCCGCTGATCGCCTTTGCGGTGCTCGGCATCGCCTTCGCGCTCGAGGGCTGGTCGACGATCGCCGCGCTGAGGGACTTCAACAGCTCCCGCCGGGGATCGATCTGGGCCGAGATCCGCAAGACCAAGGATGCCCCGACGCTCGTGCTGCTGCTCGAGAATTCGGGCGCGCTGATCGGACTTGTGGCGGCCGCGCTGGGGCTCACGCTGAGCCTGGTCACCGGCCAGCCGTTCTGGGACGGGCTCGCCTCGGTGGTGATCGGGCTGGTTCTGGGCGTGCTGGCGGTGGTGCTGCTCTACGAGGCCAAGGGGCTGCTGATCGGCGAGAGCGCCGATCCGGCGCTGGTCGAGGCGATTCGCGCCAGGGCGGCGGCGCACGCGGGCGTGGTCCGGGTCCACGAGGTGCTGACGCTGCACAGCGCGCCGACGATGGTGACGGTGATCATCAGCGCCGACTTCGAGGACGCGATGCTGGCGCGCGATGTCGAGCGGATCGTGCTCGCGATCGAGCGCGAGGTGGCGCAAAGCTTCCCGATCGTGGCCAGGGTCTATGTCCGTCCGCGCGACAGCTCGGCGGCGGTGGCCCGGGCGGGCGGCGCCTGAAGCGCGGTCAGGCGGCGCGGCGGGCGGTGAGCCGCAGCCATTCGCGGGCGCGGCGCTGGGCTTCGGCGATCTCGCGCGCGGTCATCTCGTCGGCGACATCGGCGCGGCACAGCGGCGCTTCCTCGTGGCCGGCGACGGCGGCGAGGTTGAACCACTTGTGCGCCTCGACGAGATCGCACGGCGCGCCGTGGCTGCCGGTCGAATAGGCGACGCCGAGATCGAAATAGGCCGAGATGTCCCCGCCTTGCGCGGCGGCGAGGCAGCTGGCGACGAGTTCGTCGTGCGCGCTGGCCGATGCGATGGTGGCGATGGTCGATCCCGGTACGGCCGACAGCGCGGTGATGTGATTGATGCCCACGTTCCTCGAAACCCCGTTGTGCGGCGGCGCCCCTGCGGCCCCGGCCTGGGATAAAAGTCACCATGTTTGGTCAATAAAGCGTTAACGCTCCGAGGAATGCGGTTGCGGAGCGCCCGTTGTCCTCTCGCTAACCGTGTTCCTGCCCGTCCGGGGATGCGTTATGCCGCGAGATCGGCCTGTGTCTAAAGGACTTGTGGCGATTCCGGCCCGCCCTTATAGGCCCCGCCAAACCAGAAGCTTGCACCGCGTCGGCGTGCGGTGCTGGAAGTCTCGGGGTCGTCGTTTTTCAGCCCGGACCCTTGCCGGTTCCGGGCCATGCGGAGGGCCGAATGGCTGGCGTACTGAGTGACGAGATCGACGTACTGGCAAAGGCCCGCCGGGCCATGCCCAGCGATTATGTTCCGAGCGACGACGAAGAATACATGTCCGAGCAGCAGCTCGACTACTTCCGCCGGCTGCTGCTGCAGTGGAAGAAGTCGATCCTCTCGGCGTCCGAGACCACGCTTTCGGCGCTACAGGACGGACCCTTGCGCGAACCCGACCTCAACGACCGCGCGTCGAGCGAGACCGACTGGGGCATCGAGCTGCGCACCCGCGACCGCCAGCGCAAGCTGATCGCCAAGATCGATTCGGCGATGCGCCGGATCGACGACGGTGAATACGGCTTCTGCGAAGTGACCGGCGAACCGATCGGGCTCGGCCGGCTGATCGCGCGACCGATCGCGACGATGACGGTCGAAGCGCAGGAAGCGCACGAGCGGCGCGAGAAGATCTCCCGCGACATGTGAATTTTCTGTCTCGTAACGAGACAGGGGCGTGCGTTAACCCGGCGTTAGCGACGTTCTTTTGCGATGTCTGGGCAAATTTGCACCAGAAGCGCGCCGAACACGCGCTTCTGCAGGTGCTTTTTTGCCGCATTGCGGTTAACCTGCCGAAGCTAGGGCAACGGATCGGGGTCATGGACGAGATCGACCATCGCCAGCTCGGACGGGACAGCATGTTCCTGATGGCCGACTTGCGCCTGGTCGGCACCGACGGCGAGCACAAGGTGCGCGTGCGCAACCTGTCGGCCGGCGGGATGATGGCCGAGGGCAGCGTCAAGGTCGGGCATGCCGACATGGTCGACGTGTCGCTGCGCAACATCGGCTGGGTGCGCGGCGCCATCGCCTGGATCCAGGACAACCGCTTCGGCATCGCCTTTGCCGAACCGATCGACCCCCTGCTGGCGCGCGAGCTGACGCCGGCGCCGGGGCAGGGCGAAGGCACGCCGCGCTTCGTGCGCCCGCCGCTCGCCACGGTCGACCTGCAGCGCCTGCGCAAGATCTGACCTTCGCGCCGCCGGAAGCGGGCCTGCCCCGGAGCCGCCCCAGGCCCTGATCCTGTCCCGGACCCAGCCCTGGACCCTGTCGATGACACGGACGCTGACCTGCCGCAGCGCCTGTGCTAGCACTCGGCGCGATGACCGTGACTTCGCGCAGGACTGCCGCCATCGCCTTCGCGCTCGCCGCCACGCTGCCGTCGCTCCTGGCCGGGTGCGGGCGCACGCGGCAAGGCGCGGTCCCGATCGCGCTGGTCGGTGACGACCAGGCGTTCCAGACCTCGCGGGCGCGCCTGACGCCGGCGGCGCAGGTGCTGCGCGCGGCGACGGTCGAGGGGCTGGTCGGCTTCGATGCCGAAGGCCGCGTGGTGCCCGCCATCGCCGAGCGCTGGATCGTCACCGACGACGGGCAAAGCTACATCTTCCGGCTGCGCGACGGCGCCTGGCCCGACGGATCGCCGATCACCGCCGAGACCGCGGCCGCCGCGCTGCGCAAGGCGGTGGCCTCGCTCGAAGGCACCGCGCTCGGGCTCGACCTCGCGCCGATCGACCAGGTCCGGGTCATGGCGACGCGGGTGATCGAGGTCGATCTTTCGGCGCCGATGCCCGACCTGCTGACCCTGCTTGCCCAGCCCGAGCTCGGGTTGCCCTACCGCAAGCGCGGCAGCGGGCCGATGGGGCTGAGGCGCGACGGAACCGGAGCGGTGCTGGCGCTGATTCCGCCCGACAAGCGCGGATTGCCGCCGCAGGAGAGCTTCGCCGCGCGCAGCCGGCCGGTGCGCCTCGAGGTCGCCGACGCGGCGCGGGCGGTGGCGCGGTTCAACGACGGCTTCGTCGATGTCGTGCTGGGCGGGCGGATCGATTCGCTGCCGCTCGCCGGGATCGGCGGGCTTACCCGCGGCAACGTGCAGATCGACCCGGTGATCGGCATGTTCGGCCTGATGGTCGAGAGCGGGGCGGGCTTCCTTGCCGAGCCCCCCAACCGCGAGGCGCTGGCGCTGGCGATCGACCGGGCGGCGCTGCTCGGCGAATTCAACGTCGGCGGCTGGCAGCCGACCACCCGGATCGTCTCGAGCGACGTCGAGGGGGATCTCGGCACCGTCGGCGAACGCTGGGTGGCGATGGACATGGCCGCGCGGCGCGCGGCGGCGCTCGAACGCGTGACGCGGTGGAAGGCGGCAGGCAACCCGGCGCCGGTATTGCGCATCGCCATGCCCGACGGACCGGGATCGCGGCTGGTGCTGGCGCGGCTCACCACCGATTTCGCCGCGATCGGCGTGGGGCTCGACCGGGTGAGCGAAACGAGCCGGGCGGACCTGCGCCTGGTCGACAGCGTCGCCCGCTACGGCCGCGCGACGTGGTTCCTCAACCAGCTCACCTGCGCGGTGCAGAAGGCCGCGTGCAACGCGGTGGGCGACGCGCGCCTCGACGACGCGCGCCGGGCGATCGATCCCCGCCAGCGCGCCGCGCTGCTGGGCGAGGCCGAGGCCGAGATCACCGCGGCCAACGGCTTCATCCCGATTGCGCGCCCCTTGCGCTGGTCGCTGGTGCGCAGCGGGGTAACCGGGTTTGCCGCAAATCCCTGGGGCTGGCATCCCTTGCCGCCCTTCGCGGTCGTTCCCAGATAGGAGGCATGACCGCAACCGCCTCCGCCGCCTCACGCCTGCGTCGCCAGGTCCCCGACCTTCCCGGTCTCGGGCGCGATCCGGCTTCGGTCCGCGCGCGGATCGAAGCGGCCGAATTCGTGCTCGAGCGGGCGGTGCGCGTGCCGCTGCTGGGCCGCACGATCGGGATCGATGCGCTGGCCGGGCTGGTTCCGGTGGTCGGCGACCTCGTCACCGCGGCGATGGGCGCGTGGCTGGTGTGGGAGGCGCGCAACCTCGGCCTGCCGCGCTGGCGCCTGTGGCAGATGAGCGCGAACGTCGCGTTCGATGCCGCGGTCGGGGCGATCCCGGTGGTCGGTGACGCCTTCGACGTGCTGTTCCGTTCGAACAGCCGTAATCTCAGGATCGTGCGCCGGCACCTCGACCGCCACCATCCGGCAGGCGGGGTGATCGAGGGCTGAAGCCCGCGCGATCAGAAGTCGATCGCGATGCCGTTCTTCTCCCAATCGCCGAAGCGGGTCGGGTCGATCCCGTCGGGATCCTCGCCGCGCTCGACGCTGCGCGGGCGCGGCGCCGGGTCGTTGCTCCAGTGCTCGGGCTTGACGAAATCGGCGGGGCGCTGCGTCGCGCGCGGGGTCGTGGCGGAGGGAGCGGGTCTGTCCATGCCTGCGGAGATGGGCGCTCGCACCGCGCGATGCAATTGCCATTTGGGGCAGAGGGGCCGATAGGCGGGCGATGAACGCATCCCCCCACGACGACATTGCCGGGCTCGCCGCCCGCCGCGCCGCGCTGCGCATGCTCGATGCCGTGCTGCGCCGGGGCGAGCCGCTCGACCAGAGCGCGCCGCCGATCCTGCGCGCGATCGAACGCGGCGACGACCGGGCGCTCGCCACCGCGATCGCGCAGGAAGCGCTGCGCTGGCTCGCCGATCTCGACGCGCTGATCGATGGCGCCACCCGCCAGGCGCTCCCCGACGACGCCAAGGCGCGCAGCGTGCTGCGGATCATGTTGGCCCAGGCGCTGCGGCTGGGCCTGCCGCCGCACGCGGTGATCGCGACCGGCCTGCCGCTGCTTGCCGGCGGGCCGCGGCGGCTGGCGCACGGGGTGTTCTCGGCGGTGCTCAAGACCGGGCAGGGCCTGCCCGCGGCGCCGATGCTGCCCGAGCCGGTGGCGGCGCGCTGGCGCGCGGCCTGGCCCGGACGGATCGAGGCGATTGCCGCGGGCCTTGCCGAGCCGCCGCCGCTCGACCTGACCTTGCGCGATGGCGCGCGGACCGAGGAATGGGCCGAGCGGCTGGGCGGCCAGGCGCTGATGCCAGGCCATGTCCGGCTGGCGCGGGCCGGGGCGGTCGAAGCGATCGAAGGCTTCGCCGAAGGCGCGTGGTGGGTCCAGGACCTCGCCGCGAGCGTGCCGGCGCGGTTGCTTGGCGCCGGCGCCGGTCGCCGCGTGCTCGACTTGTGCGCGGCGCCGGGGGGCAAGACGATGCAGCTCGCCGCCGCCGGGTGGAAGGTGACTGCGCTCGACAAATCGGCGCGGCGGCTCGAACGGCTTGCCGCCAACCTCAGGCGCGTCGGGCTGGAAGCCGATGTCGAGATCGTCGCGGCCGATGCGATGCAGTGGCGGCCCGAAGAGATCTACGACGCGGTGCTGCTCGATGCACCGTGCTCGGCCACCGGCACCTGCCGCCGCCACCCCGACGTGCTGCTGCGCCAGCCCGACTTCGCCGGGCTCGAGGAATTGCAGCGCAATCTCCTCGAACGCGCCGCAGGGGCGCTGCGGCCCGGCGGTACGCTGGTCTATGCGGTCTGCGCGCTCGAGCCGGCCGAGGGCGAGCGCCAGGCCGAATGGGTCCGTGCGCTGCGCCCCGCGCCGATCCGCGCCGACGAACTGCCGGGCGGCCTCGCGCCGACGGACGAGGGCTGGTTCCGCGCCGATCCCGGCATGCTCGCAGGAGCAGGCGGGATCGACGGCTTCTTCGCGGCGCGCTGGGTGAAGGCGGCCTGAGCCGGCCACCCGCACGCAGCGATATCCTTCAGGCCTTGACCTTGTTCGCAAAACTCTTGCGCAGCTTCATCAGCTTGGGCGGGATCACCGCGAGGCAGTAGGGATTGCGCTGGCCTTCGCCTTCCCAATACTCCTGGTGGTAGTCCTCGGCGGCATACCACGTCGCGGGGCCCTCGATCGTGGTCACGATCTTGCCCTCGCGCTCGGCCTGGGCGCGCTCGATCCCGGCTTGCGCCTCGGCGCGCTGCGCCTCGTCGAGCGGGAAGATCGCCGAGCGGTACTGCGTGCCGATGTCGTTGCCCTGGCGGTTGAGCTGCGTCGGATCGTGCGTGGCGAAGAAGATGTCGAGCAGCTGGGCATAGCTGATCGTCGCGGGATCGTAGGTGACACGGATCGCCTCGGCGTGGCCGGTGTTGCCCGAGCACACTTCCTTGTAGGTCGGATCGGCCTTGGTGCCGCCAATATAGCCGCTTTCGACGCGTTCCACGCCGATCACGTCGCGGAACACCGCTTCGGTGCACCAGAAGCAGCCTCCGGCAAGGACGGCCGTTGCTTGTTCGCTCATGCGCTTTATTCTCCTGAAGTGCGCCGAAGATAGGCACCGATCCCGCGCTTGTCACCGGTCCCGAGGAGAATCCCGATGCGCCGTTCCCGCCGTGCCCTGCTTCCGGCCCTCGCTGTTGCCGCCCTCGCCGCTGCCGCCCTCGTTGCGCCCGTCGTCGCGCAGGGCGCGCCCGATCCGGCGCTCGCCCGCGCTTCCATGCCCGCTTCGATGCCGGCGCCCGTGCCCGCAATCGATCCCGCGCTCGCGGCCGCCGTCGCCAGCCCGCTGCGTGCGGCCGATGCCGCGCGCGATGTCTACCGCAAGCCCGACCGGACGCTGGCGTTCTTCCGCGTCGGCCCGGCGATGAAGGTCGGCGAATATGCGCCGGGGGGCGGGTGGTACTCGCGCCTGCTCGGCATCTATCTCGCGCCGAGGGGCAAGCTCGTCGGGCTGTTCGCCGATGTCGGCAGCGCGGGCGCCGAGCGGCAGGCGGCCACGCAGGCCGCGGTCGACAAGTTCCCCGCGCAGGTTGCGGGCTGGGCGGCGCAGCCCGCCGACCGGTTCGCCGCCTTCTCGCTCGGCGCGGTTCCGGCCGGCGAAAAGGGCACGTTCGACCGCATCCTCGTCATGCGCGCGATGCACAACCTGCTCCGCTCGAAGACCGCCGACGTCGAGATCGCCACGATGCGCGATCTGCTCAAGCCCGACGGCCTGCTCGGCATCGAGCAACACCGCGCCCGGCCCGACGCGCCCGATGCCTATGTCGATGGCAGCAAGGGCTATCTGCGCGAGGCCGACCTCGTCCGGTTGATGGAAGCGAAGGGTTTCGCGCTCGTCGGCGCGAGCGAAGTCAATGCCAACCCGAAGGACCCGGCGAACTGGCCCGGAGGCGTGTGGACCCTGCCACCCTCGCTCGACGGCGTGAAGGACGATGCCGAGAAGGCGAGGCTGCAGGCGATCGGCGAAAGCGACCGGATGACGCTGTTGTTCCGCAAGCGCGGCTGACGGCCACGATTGAATTGTCGGCGTCGGACGCCTAGGTCCGGCGCATGACCAGCATCACCGTCGCCGCCCTCCAGCTCGCGCTCGACGCCGACGAGCAGACCAACATCGCCGCGGTCGCCGCGCTGGTCGAGGAGGCCGCGCAAAAGGGCGCGCAAGTGGTGCTGCCGCCCGAGCTCTTCGCCGGGCCCTATTTCTGCAGCCGCGAGGACGAAGCGCTGTTCGCGCTCGCCCATCCGCTGGACGAGGATCCCTCGGTCAAGGAAATGCGCAAGCTTGCCAAGGCGCTGGGCATCGCCATCCCGACCAGTTTCTTCGAGCGCGACGGCCACCATTACTACAACACGCTGGCGATGGTCGGACCCGACGGCGAGGTCATGGGCACCTATCGCAAGAGCCACATTCCCGACGGGCCGGGCTACGAGGAGAAGTTCTATTTCCGCCCCGGCAACACCGGGTTCAAGGTGTGGGACGTGTTCGGCGCGCGCATCGGTGTGGGCGTGTGCTGGGACCAATGGTATCCCGAATGCGCGCGCGCGATGGCGCTGATGGGGGCCGAGCTGCTGTTCTATCCCACCGCGATCGGCTCCGAACCCTATGACGCAAGCTTCGACACCAGCCGCATCTGGCGCCGCGCGATGCTCGGCCATGCGGCGTCGAACTGCATGCCGGTGATCGCCGCCAACCGCATCGGCACCGAGGAGGGCGACCAGCGCTTCTACGGCCACAGCTTCATCGCCAACCAGTGGGGCGATTTCCTGGCCGAATACGGCGCCGAGGAAACCGGCACGCTCGTCGCGACGATCGACCTTGGCGAAGCGGCGAAGCATCGCGCCGGCATGGGCTTCTTCCGCGATCGTCGCCCGCAGCTCTACGGCCGCCTCGCCGAGGACGTCTGACGCTGGAGCGCCAGCGCTATCTCGTCGCGCTGGGGTCGAACGTGCGCCACGCGCGGCACGGGCTGCCGCGCGCCGTGCTGGTTGCGGCGGTGGCAGCGCTCGACGCGGCGGGGCTGGCGGTGCTGGCGACGGCGCCGGTCCTGGCGAGCGCCCCGCTCGGGCCGTCGCGGCGGCTCTACGCCAATGGCGCGGTGGTGGTCGAAACGCCGCTCGCCCCGCGCGCGCTGCTCGCGCTGTTGCAGGCGATCGAGCACGATTTCGGCCGGGTCCGGCGCGGCCGGCGATGGGGCGCACGCACGCTCGACCTTGACCTCGTGCTGTGGAGCGGAGGCGCCTGGTCCGATGCGGCGCTCACCATACCGCATCCCGCGTTCCGCGAGCGCGCCTTCGTGCTCGGCCCCGCCGCGCGGATCGCACGCGACTGGCGCGATCCGCTGACCGGCCTCACGCTCGGGCAACTGCGCGCCCGCTTGACCCGCACGACCCGCGCCCCTAGTGCCGCACGGCGCCGCGCACGATGACGGCGCACCGCAAGGCGCGGGCCCTTAGCTCAGTCGGTAGAGCAACTGACTTTTAATCAGTAGGTCGCTGGTTCGAATCCAGCAGGGCTCACCATTGCAGAAAACCGCAACTTTTGAATGGTCGAGAAAGGCCGGATTGAATAGCGTTTTCCAGCCATGGTAAACACGGAGTAAGCACGGAGTAAGCACGGCGTCACTTGGCACTCACCCCGGCGAACGCAGCGACGACAGTTGCCACGACGAACGTTAGCCCCGACATAAAGCCTAGAGTCGGGGGAACCCGCGACCAGCGAGAGCCTTTGCAGCATCCCTGACTAGCCGCTGGTGAGCCTGCTCATCGACGGCGCCTTCGTCTTCCGCACGTTGCCAGTAGTCTTCCGCATCCTCGGCAAATGAACTTTGGCGAAAGTAGATCAGTTGCAGTGCCCAACCTGACAGCAAAGCTAACACGATCCCAAGGACGAAGGTTGCGGCCGCGAATTGCGGATTTCGCAGCTTATCTACCGTGTTAAGGATACCCAGCGCCCCGGCGCCGTTCAAGCCTAATAGCGACGCGGTTAGCTATTTTGACCATGAAACGCCTTGCTCCGTGGTGAGATCGTACGCTCGCCGGATCCGTGCTAATTTTCGCTTTGCCAGACGCCTCACTAACTCTGCTTCTACATCCATAGGCCCACCCCTGCCTGTCCAGTTTTACCACGCTGCAATGGACGGCCTCTGGCCGCAAGCTGAGATGTCAGCCGAATAGGGCATTAGAGCCAATAGGGACGTTAGCACCTAGTCCAACCTGAACCCCGGCGGGGGCGGGGGTACTGCCCCCTTCGGCATGCCCGGCGGCGAAAGCATCGGCAGGGCCTTCGCAGGTTCCTGAACTCGCGCCCCCTTAAGCGAAGCCTCAATCGCTTTCTGGATCAACTTGCGCTGCGCATCGGGCGTCATGCCGCCGAACGCCAAGTTGCCCATGCGCCTCGCTCCAGAGGTAAGCCATGCGGAATGCTTCGTCGTTGTCGCGCACGACGATCGTCAGCGGGGTGCGCCAGGATTGGTCGGACGCCAGGAATACTCGAGCCATTGATCGGTGACCTCGTGTCATTGTCGATGAGCTCACCATGACGCATCGCTGCGATGGATGCGGGTGGGAAATGGTCCGAGAACACAACAAAATCAGCCTACTACATCTCCTGCCCAAGAGGTCGATGTCCTAGCTGGAACGCCGATTGCCACCCCGACGGTGCCTATCCGCCGAGGTTGGAAATCGCTCCGTTTGCCCCCCCCCTTTATACAGCTGGTCCCTGACGCGGCGATCAATCTCGAAGGCGGAGTGTCAGGGCAGTCGGCCCAGCGTCCAGCCCCGTGCTGCTTTACGGAACCTTTATCTGCAGCGTCGAGATCGCCGTGGAACCTTAAGGGAGGTTCGTCCGACATCGCTCCTCACACCAGAGGAACGTTCGCATGGACTTATTCGCAGAGCGGATCGGCAACGCCGCCGTTTCCCATCCCAGGTTGTTTGACCTGGTCATTCGCTTCAGTGGCCTCGCAGTGCTGGGCGCCCTTCCAGGACTGCTTGCTGTCGAGCGCAACGAAGACCTGCTCCACGGACCGGGTAGTCCGCACTCTGCCTTGGCGGCGCTTGCCGTGGTCGTGGCGCTGTGGAGCGGCCTTTGCCTGATCGTTGCCGGTGCCGAACTGTTGAAGCCACAGCCCGCTCCACCACGCTCGTGGCTGCCTGTGCGCGGGGTGCGCAGGTTATGAGCGATCTTGTCTGGCTCGCTATTCTCGCCGGCCTTGTGCTCGCCACGCTCGCCTTCCTGCGTCTTTGCGAAAGCGCCTGAGGAGACTTTTCCCATGCATCTGCCCGAACTGCTCGCCGCGATCACCGCGGCGGGCCTCGTTGTCTATCTCGTGGTCGCGCTCCTGCGGCCAGAGCGGTTCTGAGAAGGGCCCACCGTCATGACTTTCTCCGGCTGGCTCCTCATCTTCGGCTTCGCCGCGCTTGTCGCGCTGCTCGCCAAGCCGTTCGGGCAGTGGCTCTTCGCGCTCTACGAAGGCCGCACCACTCCGCTTCACCGCGTCGCCGGCCCGATCGAGCGCGGGTTCTATCGCCTGTCCGGCATTGATCCCGACCGCCAGCAAAGCTGGCAGGCCTATGCCTTGCACATGCTGATGTTCCAGCTGGTGACGACGCTGTTCACCTACGCCGTCCTGCGCCTGCAGGGCGTGCTGCCGCTCAATCCGCGCGGCCTTGCCGGCGTCGGCGCGGATGGCGCGATGAACACGGCCATCGCCTTCGTCACCAACACCAACTGGCAGTGGTATTCGGGCGAGGCGACGCTTTCCAACCTGTCGCAGATGCTGGGCCTGACGATCCACAACTTCCTGTCGGCCGCGACCGGCATCGCCATCGCCTTCGCGCTGCTCCGTGGCTTTGCGCGCACCGAGACAAAGACGGTCGGCAACTTCTGGGCCGACATGACCCGCGTCACGCTCTACCTGCTGCTGCCCGCCTCGATCCTCTATGCTCTGTTCCTGGTGCTTTGCGGCGTGCCGCAGACCTTCGCGGGCAGCATCGATGCCACGACGCTGGAAGGCGCGCGCCAGACGATCGCGCTTGGCCCCGTCGCCAGCCAGGAAGCGATCAAGATGCTCGGCACCAACGGTGGCGGCTTCTTCAACGCCAACTCTGCCCACCCGTTCGAAAACCCCAGCGCGCTGACCAACCTGATCCAGATGCTGTCGATCTTCGTGCTCGGCGCGGGGCTTACCTTCACCTTCGGCAAGGCGGTCGGCAACAGCCGCCAGGGCTGGGCGATCCTTGCCGCCATGCTAACGCTGTTCCTCGTCGGCGCATCGGTCACCTACTGGCAGGAAGCGGCGGGCAATCCCGCGCTGCACCAGATCGGCCTTGCCGGCGCCAACCTGGAAGGCAAGGAAGTGCGCTTCGGCATTGCCGCGAGCGCGCTGTTCTCGGTCCTCACCACTGCTGCATCCTGCGGCGCGGTCAACGCCATGCACGACAGCTTCACCGCGATCGGCGGCCTGGTGCCGATGTTCGACATGCAGCTGGGCGAAATCGTGATCGGCGGCGTCGGGTCGGGGATCTACGGCTTCCTGCTCTATGCCCTGCTCGCGGTGTTCATTGCCGGGCTGATGGTCGGTCGCACGCCCGAATACGTCGGCAAGAAGATCGAGGCGCGCGAGGTCAAGCTGGCGGTGCTGGCCATCGTCATCCTGCCGCTTTGCATCCTGGGCTTCACCGCGCTGTCCGTGGTGCTGCCGGCGGGTCTTGCAGGCCCCCTGAACAAGGGACCGCATGGCTTCTCCGAAGTGCTCTATGCCTTCAGCTCGGCCACCGGCAACAATGGCTCGGCCTTTGCGGGGCTTACGGCTGGCACGCCCTTCTACAATGGCCTTCTTGGCGTTGCGATGTGGCTGGGGCGCTTCCTGGTGATCGTCCCCGTGCTGGCGATCGCCGGCAGCCTTGCCGCCAAGAAGCACACCCCCGCGACTTCGGGATCGTTCCCGACCACCGGCGGCCTGTGGATCGGGCTGCTCGTCGCCACGATCCTGATCGTCGGCGGCCTCACCTTCCTGCCTTCGCTCGCGCTCGGCCCGGTGGCGGACCACCTGACCCTGCTTTCCGGCAAGCTTTACTGAGGACCACGAACGTGTCCCAATCAGCGTCCCAAGAAACTTCCAAAGCCACGTCGATGTTCTCGGGCGAGCTTGTCTTGCCCGCCATCGGCGACGCCTTCCGCAAGCTGAACCCGCGCGAGCTGGTCAAGAACCCGGTGCTGTTCACAACCGCCGTGGTCGCCGCGCTGCTCAGCGCGCTCGTGTTCGTCGGCGGCAGCGGCCTTTCGCTCGGCTTCCAGCTCCAGCTGATCGTCTGGCTCTGGCTGACGGTCCTGTTCGGCACCTTTGCCGAAGCGCTGGCCGAAGGGCGTGGCCGCGCCCAGGCTGCATCTCTGCGCGCCACCAAGTCCGATCTCGTCGCCCGCCTGCCTTCGGGCGAACAGGTGCCCGTCGCAACACTGCGCCGGGGCGATACCGTGGTGGTCGAAACCGGAGACCTGATCCCGGCGGACGGCGAAGTCATCGAAGGCGTTGCCAGCGTCAACGAGGCGGCGATCACCGGCGAAAGCGCGCCCGTGATCCGCGAAGCCGGCGGCGATCGCAGCGCCGTGACGGCCGGCACCCGCGTCATTTCCGACCGCATCGTCGTGCGGGTGACGCAGGAGCCGGGGCAAGGCTTCCTCGACCGCATGATCGCGCTTGTCGAAGGCGCGCAGCGGCAGAAGACGCCGAACGAGATCGCGCTTACCATCCTGCTCGTGGGGCTCACGCTGATCTTCCTGATCGCGGTCGGCACGATCCCCGCCTTTGCGAACTATGCCGGTGGCCGCATCCCGGTGGCCGTGCTCGCCGCGCTGCTGATCACGCTGATCCCGACCACGATCGCGGCCCTGCTGTCGGCCATCGGCATCGCCGGCATGGACCGCCTGGTGCGCTTCAACGTCCTCGCCAAGTCCGGCCGCGCGGTCGAGGCGGCGGGCGATGTCGATGTCCTGCTGCTCGACAAGACCGGCACGATCACCATCGGCGATCGTCAGGCCAGCGCCTTCCGCCCGCTGTCCGGCGTCATGCCCGAAACGCTCGCCGAAGCGGCCCTGCTGGCCAGCCTTGCCGACGAAACGCCCGAAGGCCGCTCGATCGTGCGCCTTGCCGGCGAACTGCACGGCCTTGTCCGCCAGGGCGTGCCCGACGGCGCCGAAGTGATCCCCTTCACCGCGCAGACCCGCATCTCCGGCCTCGCCCACAACGGACGCCTCGTGCAGAAGGGCGCGGTCGATGCGATCCTGCGCGCCAACCCGCAGGGCGAACGCAGCGCGACAGCCGCCGAACTGCGCCAGATTGCCGAAACCATCGCCCGCGCCGGGCAGACCCCGCTGGCGGTTGCATCGGACGGCGTGCTGCTGGGCGTCGTCGCCTTGAAGGACGTGATCAAGGCCGGCGTGCGCGAACGCTTTGCTGAATTGCGCCGCATGGGGATCCGCACCGTGATGATCACCGGCGACAACCCGCTGACCGCCGCCGCCATTGCCGCCGAAGCCGGCGTCGACGATTTCCTCGCCGAAGCGACGCCAGAGGACAAGCTGGCGCTGATCCGCCGCGAACAGCAGGGCGGCAAGCTTGTGGCGATGTGCGGCGATGGCACCAACGATGCCCCCGCGCTCGCCCAGGCCGACGTCGGCGTCGCGATGAACACCGGCACCCAGGCCGCGCGCGAAGCCGGCAACATGGTCGATCTGGACAGCGACCCGACCAAGCTGATCGAGATCGTGGGCCTGGGCAAGCAGTTGCTGATGACGCGCGGTGCGCTGACCACGTTCTCGATCGCCAACGATGTCGCCAAGTACTTCGCGATCATCCCGGCGATGTTCATCGTGCTCTACCCGCAGCTCGGCGTGCTCAACGTGATGCGGCTGGCCAGCCCACAGAGCGCGATCCTTTCGGCGATCATGTTCAATGCGCTGATCATCCCCGTGCTGGTGCCGCTCGCGCTCAAGGGCGTGCGCTACCGCCCGATGGACGCCGGCTCGCTGCTTGCCCGCAACCTTGCCGTCTACGGCCTCGGCGGCCTCGTCGCCCCGTTCATCGGCATCAAGGCGATCGACCTCGTCGTCGCCGCGCTCCACCTCGCCTGAAGGACCGCTTCCATGCTCAAGGAATTCGCCGCCAGCCTGCGTCCGGCACTGGTCATGACCGGCCTTTTTGCAGGGCTGCTCGGCCTTGCCTATCCCGCCGCCATCACCGCCGTGGCGCAAGTCGCCATGCCGCAGCAAGCCAATGGCAGCCTGATCGTGGAGCGTGGCAAGGTCGTCGGCTCGCACCTGATCGGGCAGCAGTTCGCCGCGCCCGGCTACTTCCACGGCCGCCCTTCGGCCGCCGGCAATGGTTACGACGCCGCGGCCTCGTCCGGCTCCAACCTGGGCCCTGCCTCGCAGGCTCTGCGCGACCGTGTGCGCGATGCGCTCAAGTCCATCCCATCCTCACCGGGTTCCCTCGTTCCTCCTGACCTGGTGACCACTTCCGCCTCGGGGCTCGACCCCCATGTAAGCCCCGAGGCGGCCTTTCTTCAGGTGAGCCGCGTCGCCAGGGCGCGCGGCCTTCCCGAAGCGCGCGTCCGCACGCTGGTGCAGGATCATGTCGAAGGTCCGCTGCTCGGCCTTCTGGGTGAACCGCGCGTCAATGTGCTCGAACTCAACATCGCGCTCGACGCGATGGCCGCTTCGGGGGCAAACGGACCGACGTGAGCCCAGCCCGCCCCGATCCAGACGCCCTGTTGCGCGCCGCCGCGCGCGACAGCACCGGCCGCCTCAAGGTTTTCCTCGGGGCGGCTCCGGGCGTCGGCAAGACCTACGAGATGTTGAGCGACGCCGCTGCCCGCCGCGCGGGCGGGCTGGACGTCGTGGTCGGGGTCGTCGAAACCCATGGCCGTAGCGAAACCCAGGCACAGCTTGCCGGGTTCGAGATCATGCCCCGCGCGCGCATCGCGCATCGTGGCCAGCCGCTCGAGGAGATGGACCTCGACGCCATCCTCGCCCGCCACCCGGCGCTGGTCCTGGTGGACGAATTCGCGCACACCAACGCGCCAGGCAGCCGGCACGACAAGCGCTGGCAGGATGTCGAGGAACTGCTCGCCGCCGGGATCGACGTCTGGACAACGCTAAACATCCAGCACGTCGAAAGCCTCAACGATGTCGTCGCCTCGTTCACCCATGTCCGGGTCCGCGAAACGGTGCCCGACCGCCTGCTCGACAATGCCGAGATCGAAGTCGTCGACCTGCCTCCGGACGAACTGATCGCCCGGCTCAAGGCGGGCAAGGTCTACGTTCCCCACGAAGCGGCGCGCGCGCTCGATCATTTCTTCTCGAAATCGAACCTCTCCGCCTTGCGCGAACTTGCCCTGCGCCGCGCAGCGCAGGCAATCGACGCACAGATGCTCGATGATCTGCGCGCCTCGGCAACCGGCGGGTCGTTTGCCGTTGGCGAACGCCTGCTGGTTGCCGTCGGCGCCAACCCGGTCGCGGGCGAGGTCGTGCGGGCGGGCAAAAGGCTTGCCGATGCGCTGCGCGCGCCGTGGACAGTCGTTCATGTCGAAACGACGTCAGAGCGCGCGCCGGACACCGCACGGCATCTTGCCGATGCAATGCATCTTGCGAGCATGCTCGGCGGGCAGGTCCTGTCTCTACCCGGTCAAAGCGTCGTCGAAGGTCTTGCCCTGGCGGCAGCCGACACGCGCGCCACGATGCTTGTGCTGGGCCGGCCACAGCCACGCCGGTTGCCCTGGCAACGTCGATTGAGCGTGCGGCCGCTTGCGCGGCGCCTACCCGAGCTTTCGATCCACCTCGTCCAGATTTCGACGCGGAGAGCACCTTCAGCAAGACAGTGGAAGCCGGGACGTCCGGCGATACCGGGCTGGTTGCCTTCGCTGCTCACCACCGCCCTCGTCACCGTCCTCGGGTTGGCGATCTTTTCCGCCGGAGACAACATCACCAACGTGGGGTTGCTCTACCTTCTCCCGGTGCTTCTTGCCGCCACCCGATACGGGCTTGCGACTGGCATCGTCACGGGCGTTATCGGCTCGCTTGCCTACAATTTCTTCTTCATTCCCCCGACGGGCACCTTCACCATTGCCGATCCCCAGAACGTGATCACGGTTGGCGTGCTGCTGCTCGTCGCCGCCGTTGCCAGCCAGCTTGCCGGACGCCTGCGCGCACAGGCGATTCTCGCTGCGCAAAGCGCCCGGCAGAGCGCAGCGCTCGCCGGGTTCGCGCGGCTGCTTACCGGCGCGCAAGAGGCCGCAAAGGTAGGGCAGTTGTTGTGCGAGCAGGCGGCACATCTGCTTGAGACGAACGCCGTTCTCCTCCTCCCGCGACAGGGAGAGCTTGAGATTGTCGCGATGTCGAAGCCGATCCGTCTCGAAGTGCTCGACAATGCCGCCGCACAATGGAGCTTTGCCAACCAGACGCCCGCCGGGCGCGGAGCCGGCACACTGACGGCTTCGGAATGGCTGTTCACTCCGCTTGCGGCAGGCGAAACAGCGCTGGGCGTTTTCGGTGTCGCGCGGACTGATGCGGCTGTGCCAGTGCGCGCAGATCAACTGCCGCTGCTCACGAGTTTGACCGACCAGGCGTCGTTAGCGCTTGAGCGCATCCGCCTCGAACGCGAAGCGGCCGCCGTCAGGACGCTGGAGGAACGGGATCGCTTGCGCGCAGCCCTGCTGTCCTCGGTCGGCCACGACCTGCGCACGCCCTTGACCGCAGTGCTGGGGCTTTTGCGGGATTTGTCTCCGGCCGAACCAGACCAACGCGAAATCGTTGCGCTGGCACGGGGAGAAGCCGAGCGGCTGCGCCGCTTTGTCGCCAACCTGCTCGACATGGTGCGGGTCGAGGCTGGCGCAATCGACCTGCATATCGAGCCGGTCGATCTGGCAGAGGCGGCCGCCGCTGCCGTGCGCGATTTGCGTGGAACCCTCGGCTCCCAGGAAGTTCGGTTCGGCATTGATCAGGATCTGCCGCTGGTGCTCGTCGATCCGCGCCTGTTCCATCACTGCCTGATCAACCTGGTTGAAAACGCGGCGCGGCATGGCGGTCGCGAGGGACCGATTTTCGTGTCTGCAAAGCGCCTTGGCGACGGGCTAGAGCTGTCGGTTTGCGATGAAGGACCTGGCATACCCGTCGGCATGGAGCAGCGCGTGTTCGAAGTATTCCATCGTATCGAAGGGTCCGACCGCAAGGGCGGCACCGGGCTCGGTCTCGCGATTGTGCGTGGTTTTGCCGAGGCAATGGGGCTCAAAGTCACCGCCGCCAATCGCGTCGAAGGACGCGGAGCACGCTTCACGATCCGATTTCCGGCAGATCGGCTACGCGAAGTGGGCGAGGCAGCATGACCATGCGAACAAAGGTTCTCGTTGTCGACGACGAGCCCGCCATCCGCCGGCTACTGCGCGGCAGCCTGGCCGCAGCAGGCTACGCGGTGATTGAGGCGCCTGACGCACGCGCGGCGCTTGCGTCGCTCGCGATCGACAAGCCTGAACTGGTTCTCCTCGACCTGGGCCTACCCGATCGTGACGGGCTCGAGCTGGTTGCGCCGGTCAAGGCATCCGGTGCAGCTCTGCTCGTTGTCTCGGCGCGCGATGCCACGGAGGAAAAGGTCAGCGCACTCGATCTCGGGGCCGACGACTACGTGACCAAGCCCTTCGACACCGAGGAGGTCCAGGCCCGCATTCGCGTGGCGCTGCGCGCGCGCAGCCGCGCGACACGGGAGGAAGGTGCAGTTGCTTTCCGCGATGTCGTCGTCGATCTTGCATCCCGCCGTGTCACTCGGGGAGGCGTCGACGTGCATCTGTCGCCAAAGGAATACGGCTTCCTTGCCGAACTTTGCCGACACCCGGGAAGGGTGATCCTGCACACCCAGCTGTTGCGTGCCGTGTGGGGCGAAGGCCACGATCATGATGTCGAGTATCTTCGCGTTGCCGCGCGTGGGGTGAGGAAGAAGCTTGAAGACGTCGATGTGGAAGCGAGCGCTATCCGCAACGAGCCCGGCGTTGGTTACCGCCTGATGGTGTGACGGTGCCGATGCAGTCCATGACGAGAACCAGCTGAAGCTCGCGCCTTGAGTTGAAGATCGGCCCGACGCTGTGGGTTGTTTGCGCCTGCCTGCATGACTCTGCGGGATACGGCCGCGGCGCCATAAATGGGCACTACGAGATCGCCGGCAGGCACGTGGCGCGAAGATGTCGTCCAGGCTCCCGCCGCGCCATGCGGAGCTGCGTCAGCCTCCGCTATGCTTGGCGAACTCCTCGACCGGGATGATCGTCCACTCGCCGTTCTCACCGGGAACGCCGACGCCATCCCAGCCTGCGTCCATCAGCTCGCGCAGACGGACCTTGGGGCCGGTGAGCAGCCAGGGCGAGAGCTCGGTGATCGCTCGCCCATGTCGTCGTCCTGGAAGACGAAGCATTTCATCGGCGGGTCGAGTGGGAAGATGATCACAGCAGGCTCCGCATCCGCTGGTGCGATGCACCAGCCCTCGCGATGACCGACCCAGTATGCGACCCCGGCGAAGCGTTCGGCAAGGCGCGCGACAATGCTGCTGGTTCAGAATGCATACCGCAGCGTCAGACGCACTTGGCGCGGTTCGACTGGGTGGACATGACGATCTTCGACGCCTTCAACTGGCTCACCGGGCAGGCGCGACGCATAGAAGTAGCTGATGTCGGGTGCAGTCGAGCCGAACACGTTGAGCGCATCGAGCGAGACGCGCAGCGCCTTGTGCGTCCAGTAGGCACCCGCGTTGAACAGGGTTGTCGGTCGCGACCGCACCGAACCATCCTCGATCAGCGGCGCGCTGCCAAAATGGCGTGCGCGCAATGCCAGGACGAGGTTCGGCCCCGCTTGCACGCCGGCGCCGCTGTTGAACACCTCGGACACTGCGCCTGGAATGCGGTCTGCGCCCGCAGCCACATTGCGGAAGCGTGCGCGGGTAAGGGCGGCGGCGGCATCAAGGGTCAGCCATGTTGCTGGTCGCAGGAAAACGCTCGCTTCGGCGCCAAGCCGCCGACTGGGTGCGCTAGGCTCGGTGGCGCCAGCATCGCCGACAAAGACCAGCTCCGATCCAAGGTCGAGCCAGAACCCGACCAACGACGCCGTAAGCGTCCCGCGCTCGATCCGCGCGCCGAACTCAGCCCCGCGCGAGCGCACCAGCACGGGAGCCCGGCCGGCGGCTTCGCCCGTTGCCAAATCCTCGGTGATGGTCGCACCCCGCACATCGTTCGAATGGAAGCCCTCCCCATAATCCGCATAGACTTCGACCCCGCGAAATGCGCGCCAGGCGAGCGCGACTTTGGGCGTGATGATCCCCGCGCCGCCACTGCCCGAGTTCGCGGCGAGGTCGGAGCGGACGCGATAGGCGACCGCATCGCCACGTAAGCCTGCAATTGTGCGCAGGTCCGGGGTAATGCGCCATGTGGCCTCTGCGAAGGCGGCGGCACTCCACTCATCCACGCGGTCTTCGCGCACGTTTTCGCGCACGACGCCAGCGCGAGTGCGATACAGGCCGACTGTGCCGATGCGGTCCCATCGCGCGTCACCGCCGAGTCGCACATCGAGTGCGCCATGCGTGAGGCGATGGACGATGGAGCCGCCGAACACCGCGCGCCGGTCAATCTGGCGAAACTGGTCTCCGTTGACCGGATCGTCGAGCAGGTATGTGAAGTTCGAAGTCAGACGCAGGCGCGAGGCGACGGCGAAGGCGGCGAGGTCGGTCGCGCCGAAGTGCGCCTGGAATGTCAGGCCCAGACGCTCTGCCCGCCCGCCGAGAGTGGGATCGATCGCACCGTTGCGCGGAATGAGGCCATCGCGAATGGCCCGCTCGGGCACCTGGTCGGTTGAGTTCCAGCGGTTGGTGTAGCCGCTGAGGCTCAGCGCCCAAGTCGGGCCAGATAGCTTGACGAGCGCATTGACCTTGCGCAGCCTTTCGTCGAGCACCCAAGGACCGTTGGCCCTGGTCACATCGAGCGCGGCAAGCAATTCGCTCCCTCCAACCGCGGTGCTTCCCGCCGCAAGTCCGCGCAGGTAACCGTAGGTCCCGACGGTTGTTTCGAGCAGCGGCGTCGCAAGCTGGTTGCGCGTTGTGAACGCGAGCGTCCCCGCCGAAGCAAAATCGCCCTTGTCGGCGTGGTAAGGGCCCTTGGTGTAGTCGATACGCTCGACCAGTTCGGGGATGAGGAAGTTGAGGTCGAGATAGCCCTGCCCGTGGCCGTGGCTGCGCATGTTGATCGGCGCGCCATCGACCGTGCCGGCAAGGTCGGTGCCGTGGTCGAGGTTGAAGCCGCGCAAGAAGAACTGGTTGGCCTTGCCTTCGCCCGAATGCTGGGTGGCGACAAGACCGGGCACGCTCTCGGCAAGCTCCCCGACGCGCGCAAGCGGTCGGTTTTCGAAGTCGGCGTAGCCCACGACGCCTTCGGATCCCGAAGTTGCGGTGCCGACCTGTTCGATTCCTCGCCCGAAGACAACGATCGGTTCGTCGGACGTCGCGGAGGAGTCTGCCGACTGAGCCCATGCGCCTGCGGCCGGGGCGCCGGCCAGGAGAACGAAACTGAAAAGCCGCCTCACGTCACCCTCGTAAATTCTACTAATTCAGTAGAATTTCAGATTGAGGCAGTCCAGCCCCGTGACGCGATTTAACGTGGTGTTCACTCTCCATACTGCCGGGATCGTTGACGGACGCATGGCGCGCGCCTGGTGCTGCTCGGCACGCCGGACGGGTAACGTCCCCTGAAACCACGGTCGCACAGTCCTTGCCAGTGCAGATGCAATGGTGGCAACAGCGGTCCATGCCGCCGGACTTTACCCCGCTTGCCAATGCCGTTGCGCGGTTGGACGAAGGTCTTGACCGCTATTCTCCGCACGCTTGTCCAGAGCCTTCGAGACCCTCTGCCCCTTGAAGAAGCGCTGCAATGCTCCGGGTGCGTCGACCACCGCCTTCGGCACGCGGCGCTTGGAATAGAGCACGCCGTCGCGCTCGATCACGCGGGGGATGTAAATGGCCATCGGGGATACTCGGTGTTACACAGCTAGCAGCACGCTGTGTCATACGAAGTGACTGATAATCACGATTAAGTCATAGCTGCGGGCTTGGCTGCGCGCTGGTTCGAATCCAGCAGGGCTCGCCATGCCGCGCCGATGGCCGGAGCTGCCGCGCGCATTGCCAGATTTTCCCCTTCCGGAATTTCGCCAGCCTGCAGCGGCAGGCCGCCGCGACGAATAGCGCGGCTTGTGCGGTGCAAAGCAAAGCCTTCGCTTGACCGGGGAGGTTCTATCAAATAGGTAGAGATTAACCCGAGCAGAACGGAGTCCGGGCCGTTCGCTCGATTCAAGGGTTTCCTGGACCGCGGCATTTGATCTGGAAGCAGCTTGCTCCGCGTCACCAACGGCTAAAGCGCGCGACACCAAGGCGACAGCGCCAGGCGTCGTGTTCCTCTCCTTCTACGAGGTGACATGATGCGAATGACCACCCAGCGCGGCTGACGCCCGCGCAAACGGAACCGGCGACGAGCCGCTGAGCGCCGCCTTGGACGGGGCGCATCGGGCCGCGCCGACGTTCCTTCACCACCGACACCAGCGCTTCGGCCGCCCTTCGCGCGGCAGGAGACGACCATGCACAGACTGACGCAGGCCGACCTGCGCGATCTGGGCCGGTATCCCGTGTCGCTGCAGCAGATCATCGCCGCCCTTGCGGGCGTCGAGCCGTCGGCCGGCGCCGGTGGCCTGCCCGACAGCGACCAGGTTGCGCCCCGATCCGCCGACAACCGGCCAGACCAACAACAAGGTTCAGGGATCGACCAATGAAAACCGCTCGTACCGCCATCACCGCGCTGTTCGCCTCGGCGAGCGCACTGGCCTTCGGCCTCGCGCCGGCGCACGCCGCCGCGGCCGCCGCCGCCGAGGATCAGGCTGCCCCGGCAGACGCCACGCTCGCACCTTCGGACGGCGCTGAGGAGGGCGGCATCGTCGTCACCGGCTCGCGCCGCCGCGAGGAGAACGTCCAGGACATCCCGCTCGCCGTCTCGGTGGTCAGCGCCGCTGCGCTCGAGAAGCGGGGCGATTTCACGCTCGGCCAGATCCAGCAGCAGGTGCCGAGCCTGCAGGTGTTCAGCTTCAACCCGCGCAACACCAACATCAACATCCGCGGATTGGGCTCCAACGTCGCGCTGACCAACGACGGGCTGGAAAACGGCGTCGGCTTCTACATCGACAACGTCTACTACGGCCGCGTCGGGCTCACCCAGTTCGACCTCGTCGACCTCGAGAGCATCGAAGTGCTGCGAGGGCCGCAGGGCACGCTGTTCGGCAAGAACACCACGTCGGGCGTGATCAACATCACCAGCCGCAAGCCCAGCTTCGATCCCGAAGCCTCGTTCGAGGCGCATGTCGGCAACTACGGCTTCTACCAGATCCGCGGTTCGGTCTCGGGCGCGGTGGTGCCCGACCTGCTGGCGGTGCGCGTCTCGGGCGCGATCAGCCAGAACAACGGCTTCACCTACAACAAGACCTACGGCACCCGCGCGCAGGATTATCGCAACGAAAGCATCCGCGCACAGGCGCTGCTGACGCCCGCGTCGAACCTCGAAGTGCGCGTGATCGGCGACTATTCGCGCCAGCGCCAGCACAACGTGCTCAACCTGTTCGTCGCCAGCAACACGACCTTCACCGATGGCGTCGCCATCCCCAACAGCTTCGCGCAGCGCATCGCCCGCTTCCCCGGCTACACCGCGCCCAGCTTCAACGCCTTCGACCGCGTGGGCGAATCCGACAGCCACTACCAGGCCAACATGGCGGGCTACGGCGTCTCGGGCCAGGTCGATTGGGACCTGGGCGGCGCGGCGCTGACCTCGATCACCGCCTATCGCTGGTGGGACTGGGACCCGGCCAACGATGCCGACAACACCTCGCTGCCGGTGATCGTCAAGGCGCAGCAGGCCAACCGCCAGCGCCAGTTCAGCCAGGAAGTGCGGCTCGCCAGCAAGGGCACCAACACGCTCGATTACGTGCTCGGCGCCTACTACTTCTGGCAGACGGTGCGTGGCTATGGCGCGACCGGCTATGGCGCCGCCGCGCCGACCTGGTTCATCCCGGCGGTGCCCGCCGCCGTCTCGAACGCCGCGCTCAACGGCTACGAGGTGAACTCCTACTCCGAGCCGCGCACCAAGACCTTCGCGGTGTTCGGCCAGACCGACTGGCACATCACCCCGGCGCTCACGCTGACCACGGGCCTTCGCTTCACCCACGAGGAGAAGACCGGCACCTTCCAGCAGTGGGTGGCCAAGGCGGCTGACATCTCCGCCTTCCCCGATGCGGCCAAGGCCGCGATCCTGGGCATCCGCGCCAACTTCAACAAGGTTGTCCCTCTCTACGAGACGAGCTTCAAGGACGACAGCCTTTCGGGCCTCGCCTCGCTCAGCTGGAAGGTCGCGCCCGACGTGCTGCTCTACGGCACCTATGCGCGCGGCAACAAGTCGGGCGGGCTCAACCTCACCCAGCTGCCGGCCAGCATCACCGATCCGACGGTGCGCCCGGAAAAGGTCGATTCCTTCGAAGTGGGCTTCAAGTCGCAGTTCTGGGATCGCCGCGCCACGCTCAACGCCGCGGCGTTCCTGACCGAGATCGGCGACTACCAGACCGCGATCACCGACGTCGATCCGGCCAATCCGCTGGTCACGCGCCAGTACATCGCGAACATTCCCAAGGTCCGCTCGAAGGGCATCGAGGGCGACTTCAACCTCGCGGTCAGCGAACGCTTCCAGCTCAACGCTTCGGCGAGCTACACCGAGGCGACCTACGTGCGCTATACCAATGCCCCGGTCGCGCCCGAGATCAACCCCAGCCCGGTCGGCCTGCCCAAGATCGTCGCTGCGGACCTGTCGGGCGAGCAGCTGCCGGGCGTGCCCAAGTTCGCCTACAGCCTCGGCGCCGACGCCAATGCGCCGCTGGGCGAGCTCGGCGGCCGCGAGGTGAGCGTCTACGCCCACGCCGACTGGTCGTACCGCACGAAGTTCAACACCTCGTCGAGCAATTCGATCTGGGCCGAAGTGCCCGGCTACGGCCTGCTCAACGCGCGCATCGGTTTCAGGACCGGCGATGGCCTGTGGGACGCCTCGATCTGGGCGCGCAACCTGCTCGACAAGGACTACTTCCTCTCGCTCTCCGCGGCGGCGACCGGCGTCGTCACCGGCCAGGTGGGCGAGCCGCGAACGATCGGCGCCACGCTGCGCACGAAGTTCTGATCCCCGCCACAAGCAAGGAGCCGCCCCATGCCCTATTACACGCCTGCGGAAGACACCTCTTCCGAACACCTGAGCCGGGGGCGGCTCCTCCGCTTTTCGGCGATGGCGGTGCCGATCTACGCCGCCGCGCAGCCGGTCATCGCGTTCGTGCCGGCGATTCTCTCGCGCCACTACGGCATTCCGCTCGCGACGCTCGGGCTGCTGTTCCTGGCGGGGCAGGTGCTCAACTCGCTGCTCGATCCGGTCATCGGCGCGCTGTCCGATCGCACGGTGAGCCGCTTCGGGCGGCGCAGGCCCTGGATCGCGGGCGGCGGGGTGCTGTTCATCCTCGGCTGCGCGATGCTGTTCTTCCCGCCGCCGGGACTGGTGAGCGTGCCGTGGGTCAGCGCCGCCGTGCTGCTCTACTACACCGGCGCTGCGGCGACGGTCACGCCCCTGCTTGCCTGGTCGGGCGAGATCAGCGGCGACTACCACCAGCGCACCCGGATCGCCTCGCTCTTCACCTTCCTTTCCTCCGCCGCACTGGTCCTCACGCTGCTGTTGCCGGCGATTGCCGACCAGCTGCGTCCCGACGACGGCCCGCTGCGGCTGACGCTGTTCGGCACGCTGGTTCTCGGCACCGCGCTGCCCGGCCTCTGGCTCACGCTCACCGCGCTGCCCGACCGCAGCGCCGCGCGCCATGAGCAGGGCCCGTTCGACCTCAAGGCCACCTTGCGCGCGGTCTTCGCCAATCCGCTGCTGCTGCGCGTGCTCGCCTCCGACACCGCGGTCACCGCCGGGCAGGGCGTGCGCACCGGGCTGCTGCTGTTCGTGATCACGATCTACTTCGGCAAGCCCGAGTGGGCGGCGGGCATGTTCCTGTTCCAGTATTCGTTCGGCATCCTCGCCGCGCCGATCTGGCAGCGCATCGGCACGGGCCTCGGCAAGAGCCGTGCCGCCGTGCTCGCCGAACTGGTGCAGGCCGCAATCAACTTCGGTCTCGTCTTCCTCACCCCCGAAAGCTTCGGACTGATGCTTGCGCTCGCCCTGCTGCAGGGCCTGAGCCAAGGTTCGGGCAATCTCTTCCTGCGCTCGATGGTCGCCGACATTGCCGACCACCATCGCGCCGAAACCGGCGAGGACCGCGTCGGGCTCTACTATTCGGTGTTCAGCGTCTCGCAGAAGCTGGGCGGGGCGATCGCGGTGGGCGTGGCCCTGCCGCTGGTCTCGGCCTTCGGCTTCGACCCGCGCGGCGTGGTCAACCCGCCGCAGGCGCTGCAGGCGCTGATCCTCGTCTTCGCGCTCGGCCCGGCGCTCGCGCACACAGCGGCCGCCGCGCTCGTCGCCGGCTTCCCGCTCGACAGTCGCGCCCATGCCGAAGTGCGCCGCAAGCTTGCCTACCAGGCGCCGCGCCTGGTGCCCGCCGAATGATCCCCTCCCCCCCCCCCGCCCCCCGAAGTGCCCCGAAGGAGACCTGAAATGACTGCCATCGTGACTTACGCCAACGCCAAGGACCCCGCCTCGCCGCTCGACATCCGCCCCGTCACCGGCACCATCGGCGCCGAGATCCGCGGCGTCACGCTCTCGGGCGATCTCGACGATACCACCGTCCAGGCGATCAAGGACGCGGTCGTGCGCCACAAGGTGGTGTTCTTCCGCGACCAGCACGATCTCGACGACGCCACCCACGAAGCCTTCGCCGCGCGTTTCGGCGATCCGGTCGCCCACCCCACCGTGCCCGTCGCCGAAGGCTCGCGCTACCTGCTCGAGCTCGACAGCAAGGAAGGCTACGCCGCCTCGAGCTGGCACACCGACGTGACCTTCGTCGATGCCTACCCCAAGGGCTCGATCCTGCGCGCGATCACCATTCCCGAAGCGGGCGGCGACACGCTCTGGGCCAATGGCGAGACCGCCTACGACGGCCTGCCCGAAGCGCTGCGCCAGCTGGTGAACAACCTCTGGGCGGTCCACACCAACGTCTACGACTATGCCGCCGTGCTGCAGAACGCGCCGAAGAACACCGATGCGGAGAACGCCCGCTCGGCCTTCAACCGCAACGTCTTCGCCTCGACCGTCTACGAGACCGAGCACCCCGTCGTCCGCGTCCACCCCGTCTCGGGCCAGCGCAGCCTGCTGCTCGGCCACTTCGTCAAGCAGTTCGTCGGGCTGAACCAGGCGGATTCGGCGCGCCTGTTCCAGATCCTGCAGGATCACATCACCCGGCCCGAAAACGTCGTGCGCTGGAACTGGCGCAAGGGCGACGTGGCGTTCTGGGACAACCAGTCGACCCAGCACCGCGCCGTCGCCGATTTCGGCCTGCAGCGCCGCACGCTGCGTCGCGCCACCGTCGCCGGCGAAGTGCCGGTCGGCATCGACGGCCGCACCAGCCGCACGATCAAGAAGGAAAAGGCGGCGCAGTCCGAGCCCGCCTGATCTGCCGCGCTCCCTCGGAGGCGGCTTTCCCTGGGCCGCCTCCACCTTTGTTCCGAAGCGAAAGCGCCACCCCCGCCGTGCCAGCATCCGTTCCTGCCAAGCTTACTCCCAAGCTTACCCGTCGTGCCGCCCTTTCGCTTGCCGCCGCCACGGCAGGCGTCGCCGCCATGCCCGAAAGCGTGCGGTCCGCGCCGACCGGGCGGCGTCCCAACATCCTGTTCATCCTCGCCGACGACATGGGCTATGCCGACCTGTCGGTTTACGGACGGCGCGATTACCAGACGCCGCGGCTCGACCGGCTGGCGAGCGAAGGACTGCGCTTCACCAGCGCCTATGCCAACAGCGCCGTCTGCACCGCGACGCGGGTGGCGCTGATCACCGGGCGCTATCAGTACCGCCTGCCGGTCGGGCTGGAAGAGCCGCTCGCCAACCGCGAGAACGTCGGCCTGCCGCCCGAGCATCCGACGCTGCCCTCGCTCCTGCGCGCGGCGGGCTATGCCACCGCGCTGGTCGGCAAGTGGCATCTCGGCAGCCTTCCCGCCTACGATCCGCTGAAAAGCGGGTACGAGCATTTCTGGGGCCTGCGCGGCGGGGCCATCGACTACTTCTCGCACGCTTCCGCCAACGGCAAGCCCGACCTGTGGGACGGCCCGACCCCGCTGGAGAAGGCGGGCTACACCACCGACCTCTTGGCCGACCACGCGATCGAGGTGCTGCGCGCGTTCGGCCAGCGCTCGCGGCCGTGGTTCATGAGCCTCCATTTCACGGCGCCGCACTGGCCCTGGGAAAGCTCCGCGGACGAGGCCGAATCCCGCCGTCTTGCCGCCCTCAAGGATCCCGAGGCGCAGTTCCACTACGACGGCGGCAGCGCCGCGACATATGCGGCGATGGTCACCCGCCTCGACTTTCAGGTCGGGCGCGTGCTCGATGCGCTCGCGGCGAGCGGGCAGGCGGACAACACCATCGTCGTGTTCACCAGCGACAATGGCGGGGAACGGTTTTCCGACACCTGGCCCTTCAGCGGTCACAAGACCGAGCTGCTCGAGGGCGGCTTGCGGATTCCCGCCATCGTGCGCTGGCCCGGGGTGACCCGGCCGGGCGCCACCAGCGATGCGCAGATCATGTCGATGGACTGGCTGCCGACCTTCGTCGCCGCGGCAGGAACCGCGCCGGACAGCGCCCATGCGCCCGACGGCATCGACATCCGCCCTGCGCTCGAAGGCGCCGCGTTGCCCGAGCGCACGCTGTTCTGGCGATACAAGGGGCACGGCCAGCAGGCCGCGCGCAAGGGCCGCTACAAATACCTCAAGCTCGAAGGCAACACGTTCCTGTTCGACGTCGTCGCCGATCCGCTCGAGCGGGCCAACCTCAAGCTGCGCAAGCCCGAGATCTACGCCGACCTGACGCAGCGCTGGGCTGAGTGGGACAAGACCATGCTGCCCCTCGATCCTGCATCGTACACCCACGGGATCACCGGCCAGCATGTCGCCGACCATTACGGCATCGACCAATGACGGCGCTGGCCGAGCGATTGCCTCGCTGGATCGGCGCTGTCGTCCGTGAGCCGCTGACGCATTTCGTCGCCATCGGGATCGGCATCTTCCTCGTCAGCCACGTGATCGAGCAGCGCCAGTCGCGCTACAACCTCACCCTCACCAACGCCGATGTGCTGCGCATCGCCAACTCCTACGCCCAGCAATATGGCGCGCAGGCCAGCCCCGGGCAGATGCGCACGATGATCGACAACGCCGTGCGCGAGGAAATCTACCTGCGCGAGGGCCTCGCGCTCGGGCTCGACAAGAACGACGAGATCGTCCGCCGCCGCATCGCGCAGAAGTTCGACTTCCTCCAACAGGACCAGGCCGCCCCGCGCGAGCCCGCCGAGAGCCAGCTGCGTGACTGGTACGCTGCGCACGCCGCGCGCTTCGCCGAGCCGGCCAAGGTCTCGTTCGAACAGCGCTACTTCGCGCCGGACCAGCGCGGCGATGGCGCAGCGAGGGCGCTCGCCACCGCTGCGCTTGCCAATGCCGACGCGACGCCCGGCGACACCTTCCCTGGCCCGGCACGGATCGTCGCGCTTTCCCACGAGGACGTCGACCGCGTGTTCGGCGGCAGCGGTTTTGCCGCGGGCGTGTTCGCTGCGCCCCGGGGCCGCTGGGCCGGTCCGTTCCGCTCGGGCTTCGGCTGGCACCTCGTGCGCGTTACCGACTTGACCCCGGCTCGCCCGCGCAGCTTCGACGAGGCGCGCGCCGACGTCCGCCGCGACTGGATCGAGGCCGACCGCAAGGCGCGCAACGACGCGGCATGGACCGCGCTGCGCGCGCGCTACACCGTCACCGTGCCGCAGGTACGCTGATGCATCTGCTGCGCGCCTTCCTCGCACTCGTCGCGCTCCTTGCCGGCGCGGCGTCGGCCCGTGCGCATGAAGTCCGCCCCGCCTTCCTCGAGATCGTCGCCCGGCCCGACGGCAAGGCGGACGTCACCTGGAAGCAGCCGAGCATCGGCATGCTGGTCGTGCCGCTGCGCCCGCGCATCTCGGGCGGACTGATCGACGGCCGGGCGCACCGGGTGGAGACCGCCACCAACTTCGAGATCCGCCACTGGGACGGGGTCGACCTCGGTCCGCAGGGCCTCGACGGGCGCGAGGTGCGCGTCGACGGGCTCGACCAGACGATCACCGACACTCTGCTGCTGATCCACCTGCCCGATGGCGACGAGGAAAGCCGTGTGCTGACGCCCGGCGAGCCCGCGATGACGATCGACGCGCACGCCGGCGCTGCGGTCCCCGCCTATCTCGTGCTCGGCGTCGAACACATCCTCACCGGTGTCGACCATCTGCTGTTCGTGTTCGGCCTGCTGCTGCTCAGCTCGGGCTGGCGGCAGCTCCTGCGCACGATCACCGCGTTTACCGTCGCCCATTCGATCACGCTTGCGCTCACCGCGCTCAAGCTGATGACCCTCGACCCCGCGCTGGTCGAGGCGATGGTCGCCTGGTCGATCCTGTTCCTCGCGGTCGAACTGGTGCGCAAGCAGCGCGGCGCCGACGGGCTGACCCAGCGCCAGCCATGGCTCGTCGCGTTCGGCTTCGGCCTGCTCCACGGCGCGGCCTTCGCCGGCGCGCTCAAGCAGATCGGGCTGCCGCAGGGCAACATCCCGGCCTCGCTGTTCCTTTTCAACCTAGGCGTCGAGATCGGCCAGTTGCTGTTCGTCGCCGCTGTCATGGCCGCGCTGTGGGGCCTCAAGCGCCTGCGCTGGCCCGCCGCCACGCCGCGCATCGCCTGGACGGCCGCGAGCTACGCGATCGGCTCGTTCTCCTTCTTCTGGTTCCTCGAGCGGCTCCACGCCGTGATCGACTTCGCATGACGTGCAAGCACACAACAGGAGGGAATGTCCCATGACCAAGCGCACCCGCTGGCTGACCGGCGCCGCCATCGCCGCGCCGCTCGCCTACCATGTCCTGATCGGCTTCGGCGCGGCGTCCGCCAGCCAGCCGGCCCGCAGCGAAAGCGCTGCGCCCGCAGGCATCGAGACCTTCCCCGACAAGCAGGCCTTCTTCGGGGACCTGCATCTGCACACCACCAACTCGTTCGACGCCTACGTGCTGATGGGCACGCGCACCACGCCCGAGGACGCCTACCGCTTCGCCCGCGGCGACACGATCCAGTACCTCGGCGCGCCGATCAAGCGCAGCTTCCCGCTCGATTTCGAGGCGGTCACCGACCACTCCGAAAACCTCGGCGTGTTCAACCAGCTCGACGACCCCAAGAGCGAGTTTTCGCTGTCGGACATCGGCAAGCTGGCGCGCGAGGGCGGCGTCGCCAACTTCGTCAAGATCGTCGGGCTGATCACCGGTGGCACGCGTCTCGGCGGCAATGCCGCGGAAGTCTCCGCCTCGACCTGGGCGCGCGAGATCGAGACCGCCAACCGCTTCTATGCGCCCGGCAAGTTCACCACCTTCATCGCCTACGAGTGGACCTCGATGCCCGGCGGCGCCAACCTCCATCGCAACGTCATCTTCAAGGGGGACACGGCGCCCGCGCCCTTCACCTCGATCGACAGCAAGGACCCCAAGGACCTGTGGACCTGGCTCGCCAAGATCCGCGGGCAGGGCTACGAAGCGCTCGCCATTCCGCACAACGGCAATGCCTCTAACGGGCTGATGTACGACTGGACCTCGCTCGACGGCAAACCGATCGACGAAGCCTATGCGCAGCTGCGCGCCACCAACGAGCCCTTGTCCGAAGTCTCGCAGAACAAGGGCACCAGCGAGACCCACCCGGCGCTCGCCGCCAACGACGAGTTCGCCAACTACGAGATCTTCGACAAGCTGCTGATCGGCACGACCGCCAGCAAGCCCGCCGGCTCATACTGGCGCGATGCGCTGGGACGCGGCCTCGTGCTCCAGGAAAAGCTCGGAGTGAACCCGTACAAGGACGGCGCGGAAGGGTCGAGCGACCTGCACGGCGGCCTGCAGGTCTCGACCGCGCAGGAATACGGCGGCATTGCCGGCGCCAACCTCGGCGGCGGCAAGCTCAAGGACGATAGCGCTAAGGAGCAGCTCGGCCTTGCGCCCGCGCATAGCGTCGGGCTCAATCCGGTGATCCTCAGCCCCGGTGCGCTGACCGGCGTCTGGGCCGAGGCCAATACCCGCGACGCGATCTACGCCGCGTTCCGCCGCAAGGAGACCTATGCCACCAGCGGCAGCCGGCTCAAGCTGCGCTTCTTCGGCGGCTGGGACTTCTCCCGCAGCTTCGTCGCCAAGCCGAACTGGGTCCACGATGCCTACCGCCTCGGCGTGCCGATGGGGGGCGACCTGCCGCAGGCCCGCGCCGGAAAGGCGCCGAACTTCGTGATCGAGGCGGTCAAGGATCCCTTGAGCGGCAACCTCGACCGCGTGCAGGTGGTCAAGGTCTACGTCGAGGGGGGCAAGCAGCAGGAAAAGATCTTCGACGTTGCCTGGGGCAATGCCGCCAGCGGCGCGCGCAAGATCGATCCCGACACCGGCAAGCTCTCCGCGATCGGCAGCACGGTCGATCTCAAGACCGGCAAGTGGGACAATTCGATCGGCGCCGCCCGCCTGGCGACGGTGTGGACCGACCCGACCTTCAAGGCCGACCAGACCGCGGTCTACTACGTCCGCGTGCTCGAAATCCCGACGCCACGCTGGTCCACCTTGCGTGCGATCGAATTCGGCCTGCCGCTGCCCAAGGAAGTCGCGCCGACCATCCAGCAGCGCGCCTGGTCCTCGCCGATCTGGTATACGCCCACGCGCAGCCGCTGAGCGCGGGCGCGCCCGGCCGTCGCCGCCGTTTCCCCGCGGGCGGCGGCCGGCGGATTGCGCCCGGCCCGGACGGCGCCGGCACGGCCGAAGGGGCGATGCGGCGGGCGCGCCCGGCCGGCGGCGCCAGCGGCGCCCGCGAGGAAGGCGTAAGTCCTTCAATTCCGGGGGCGGTACGGCCCTAAGGGCATCGCCTCGCGCGGCGAATTGGCGTATCTGCCGGGGGAACGGGCGGCCGGCCGGGCGGTCCGTGCGGAGAGACCATCACGTGCTCGATTCGTTGCAGTCGTTCCTCGCGGTGCGCGGGCTCGCCCCGCACGGGTACTGCCTGCTGTGGGAACCGCGCCTGATCTGGACCCACGTCGCCTCCGACGCGGTGATCGCGGCCGCCTATTTCTCGATTCCGCTGGTGCTGCTGCGCCTGCTGATGATCCGCCGCGACATCAGGTTCGGCTGGATGATCGGCGCCTTCGCGCTGTTCATCCTTGCCTGCGGCCTCACGCATGTGCTCTCGATCGTCACCTTGTGGATCCCGGCCTACGGCTGGGAAGGCCTGGTCAAGGCGGTCACCGCGCTCGCCTCGCTGGTCACCGCGGTCCTGCTGGTGCGCCTGCTGCCGGGACTGGTCGCGATCCCTTCGCCGGCGCAGCTGCAACGCGCCAACGAGGCCTTGCAGCGCGAGGCGATCGAGCGCGCCAAGGCCGAGGAAATGCTGCGGCAGTCCTACAAGATGCAGGCGATGGGCCAGCTTGCCGGCGGCGTCGCGCACGATTTCAACAACCTGCTCGGCGTGATCGTCGGGAGCATCGATCGCGCGCAGCGCAAGGGCGCGGCGACGCCCGAAGGCGCACGCGCGCTCGACAATGCGCTGGCCGGGGCGGCGCAGGCCGCCAAGCTGACGCACCAGCTGCTCGCCTTCACGCGCCAGCAGCCGATGCAGCGCGCACTGCACGACCTTGCCCCGGTGGCACGCGCCGCGGCCGAGCTGCTCGACCAGACCATCGGTGCGCAGATCGCGATCGAGCTCGATCTCGCCGAGGGCCTGCCGCCGTGCCTGGTCGATCGGTCACAGCTCGAAGTGGCGCTGCTCAACCTCGGGCTCAACGCAAGGGACGCGATCTCGGGCGAGGGCAGGGTAACGATCCGCACGCGCCTCCACGCGCCGGATTGGGTCGAGCTGAGCGTCGCCGACACCGGCTGCGGCATGGACGCAGCGACGCTCGAACGCGCGATCGAGCCGTTCTTCTCGACCAAGGCCCTCGGCAAGGGCACCGGGCTCGGGCTCAGCCAGGTGGTGGGCACGATCGAGCAGATGGGCGGCCGGGTGGAAATCGAATCCGCCCCGGGAACCGGAACCACGGTCAGGCTGTTGATCCCGGCTCGGGCCTCTGACTGAGCCGGGGGAGCGCATGGGATCGCGGATCTGTCTTGTCGAAGATGAGCCGTTGCTGCGGGTGATGACGCAGGAGGACCTCGAGGACCTGGGCTTCGAGGTGGTGCCGGTGACGACCTGCGACGAGGCCTGGCGGATGATCGCATCAGGCGATTCGTTCGGCTGCCTGGTGACCGACATCCGCACGCCGGGCGCGATCGACGGCTGGGAGCTGGCGCGCCGCATCCGCACCGTTTCGCCGCAGACCGGCGTGATCTACGTCAGCGGCTACCCCGGAACCGAGGCGCAACCGGTGGAGGGGTCGATCTTCCTGTCCAAGCCGTACTTGTGCCGCGATCTCGAGCAGGCGCTGGAAAAGCTCGGGGTGTGACGCTGGTGTTGCGTCGCTAATGCGAATAATTCTCATTGACGGGAACCGCCCGATCGCCTAGCCGCGCCAGCCATGCGGGCAGGGTCGATCAGGGCTTGGGCATGGGTCCACACGTGGAGCAGCCTCGTCTGCACGCTCGCGCTGCTGCTGCTGTGCGTCACCGGGCTGCCGCTGATCTTCCATGACGAGATCGACGCCTGGTCGGGCGAGACGGCGCTGGCGGGCGTAGCCTCGGCCCGCGGCGGGCGGCCGCTCGATGCGATCGTGGCGCAGGCGCGGGCCGACTACGCGAGGGCGGCAGGGGCGCAAGGGGTGCCGCTGTTCGTCGGCTTTTCGCAGGACAGCCTGCTAATCACCGTCACCTTCGGGCCGCGCCCCGATGCGGACGAAGCGCAGATGCGGCTGTTCTCGTACGACCGCGCGACCGGACGCAGCGTCGGCGAAGTCGCGCGCCACGGGATCATGCCGCTCCTGCTCAAGCTCCACACCGACCTGCTGCTGGGCCTTCCGGGGATGCTGTTCCTCGGGGTGATGGGCCTGCTGTTCCTTGCCGCGATCGTTTCGGGCGTGGTGCTCTACGTGCCCTTCGTCCGGCGGCTCGCCTTCGGCACGCTGCGCTTCGACCGCTCGGAGCGCGTGCGCCGCCTCGACGAGCACAACCTGCTCGGGGCGCTCCTGCTCGGCTGGACGCTGGTGGTCGGCGCGACCGGCGTGATCAACGCCTTCGCCGATCCGCTCACCGCGCTGTGGCGGCAGGGCGAGCTCGCGCAGATGGTCGCCGCCCGGCACGGCGATGCGGCGCTGCCGCCGGCGCGCTACGGCTCGCTCGACGCGGCGATGGCTGCGGCGCAGCGGGCGCAAGGCGGGCTTGCGCCGCAGTTCGTCGGCTTTCCCGGCGGGTCCTTCTCCTCGACGCGGCACTACGCGATCTTCTTCCAGGGCGACACGCCGCTGACCAGCCATGTCCTCACCCCGGTGCTGGTCGATGCCGAGACTGCGCACCTTTCCGACGTGCGGGCGATGCCGCTGTCGATGCAGGCGCTAATGCTGTCGAAACCGCTGCATTTCGGCGACTACGGCGGCCTTGCGCTCAAGCTCGTCTGGGCGCTGCTCGACCTCGCCACGATCCGCGTGCTGTGGAGCGGCTTCGCGCTGTGGTGGGGCAAGCGCAAGGCGCGCGCGGCATGAGCGGGCGCCGCGCCCGCACGCCGTGGCGCCCGCTCGGCGCGCCGCTGCTGGTCGCCGCGCTCACGCTCGGCGGCCTCGTCCTCGGCTTGACCGGCAGCGGCTGGCGCGACGCGCTGTGCGCCGCTGCCACCGGCCTGCCGCTCGTCCTGTTCCTCCTCCACTGGCGCCGCCGCCGGCGCGCCGTTCCTGTCCGAAAGACCCGATGATGAAGCGCCCCATGATGAAGCGATTGACCCTGCTTGCCGCCACCGCGCTCGTTCCCTGCGTCGCCGCCACCCCGGCGCTCGCGGCCGAGGATGCGCCCGACCAGATTGTGGTCACCGCGCAGGCGCTCAACGCGACGCGGGTGATGGGCGAGGGCGACCTCGGCGCGCTCGGCCGCAAGAAGGCCGAGGACGTGCCGTTCACCGTGCGCAGCTACAACGAGGCGCTGATCCTCAACCAGCAGCCGCAGACGCTCGGCCAGGTGCTCGAGAACGATCCCACGGTGCGCACCAGCTACGGCTTCGGCAATGCCGCCGAGCAGTTCGTCATCCGCGGCTTCGCGCTCTACGGCGACGACGTCGGCCTCAACGGGCTCTACGGCATCGCCCCGCGCCAGCTGGTCGCGCCCGAACTGTTCCAGTCGGTTCAGGTGCTCAACGGCGCCTCGGCCTTCCTCAACGGCGCGGCGCCGGGGGGCTCGTCGCTCGGCGGCAGCGTCAACCTGCAATTGAAGCGCGCGGGCGCCGATCCGCTCAGCCGCGTGACGGTCGGCTATACCTCGGACGCCAACTTCGGCGGCAGCTTCGACGTGTCGCGCCGCTTCGGCGAGGACGGTGCCTTCGGGGTGCGGGTCAATGCCGCGTTCCGCACCGGCGACGTCGCGATCGGCGGCGAGTTCCGGCGCACCACCGTGATCGGCGGCGCGTTCGACTGGCGCGACGACAACACCCGCCTGTTCCTCGATCTCGGCTACCAGAAGGTCGAGGTCGACGGGCTGCGGCCCAAGGTGACGATCGGGACCGCGACCATCCCGAAGGTGCCGCGCGCCGATGCCAACTACGCGCAGGACTGGACCTACACCGACCTGCGCGACGTGTTCGGGGTGCTGCGCTTCGAGCAGGACCTGGGCGAGCACGCGATGCTCTACGTGACCGGCGGCGCGCGCGACGGCAGCGAGCAGGGGATCTACGGCGGGGTGACCGTGCTCGACGCAGGCACGGGCGCGGCCAACGGCAACGGGCTCTACGTGCCGCGCACCGACAACAACGAGGCGCTCGAGGCGGGCCTCAGGGTGAAGCTCGGCAGCGCGGTGACGCAGGAGATCAGCATCGGCGGCAGCGCGGTGTGGCAGGTCAACCGCAATGCCTACGACTTCCGCTACGGTCCCGGCTTCGCAGGGTTCGCCACCAACATCTACGACACCCCGCAGGTCGCGCTGCCCGCCTCGGCGCTGGTCGGCGGCAATCTCGACGATCCGTTCCCGATCAGCCGCACGCGCCTGCTCTCGACCTTCGTCTCGGACACGGTGGGGCTGCTGGGCGACCGCGTGCTGCTGACCGGCGGGGTGCGGCTGCAGGACATCGAGGTCAAGAGCTACAGCTATGGCGACGGATCGCTTACCGGCACCTACCGCAAGGCGGCGATCACCCCGGTGGTCGGCCTGGTGGTCAAGCCGACCGAGGGCCTGTCGCTGTTCGCCAACCGCATCGAGGCGCTGCAGCAGGGGCCGACCGCGCCGATCGATCCGAGCGTGGTCAACGCCGGCGAAGTGCTCGAGCCGGTCAAGTCGACGCAGTACGAGGTTGGCGGCAAGCTGCGCGTCGGCGGGATCGAGGCCGGCCTGTCGCTGTTCCGCATCGACCTGCCGGTGGGCTACTCGGTAGACATCGGCGGCGGCCTCAAGCGCTTCGGGCTCAACGGCCTGCAGCGCAACGAAGGGATCGAGTTCACCGTCAACGGCGAGGTTGCGAAGGGCCTGCGGCTGATCGGCGGCGCCTCGGTGGTCGACGCCAAGCTGCGGCGGACGAGCGGCGGGATCAACCAGGGCAACCGCGCGGTGGGCGTGCCCGACTGGACCGGCAACGCCGGGGTGGAATGGGACGTGCCGGCGACCGGCCTTACCCTCACCGGCCGCGTCGTCCACACCGGCAAGCAGGCGGTCAACGTCGCCAACACGCTCGAAATCCCGGCCTGGACGCGCTTCGACCTTGGCGCGCGCTACGTGCTGGTGGCCGCCGACAAGCCGGTCACGCTGCGCTTCGGCGTCGACAACGTCGCCAACAAGCGCTTCTGGGCCTCGGCCTTCGACGTGTTCTCGGCGGCGCTGCTGCAGGGCCAGCCGCGGACCTTCCGGGCGAGCGCCTCGATCGATTTCTGAGCCGCGGGGTTGACGGGGTTGACACAGTCCAGGGAGTAAAATCGCAGTCCGCCGGGCGTCCGCCGAACGCCGCATGCCCGGCACATGCAACCCGTTGGAAAGAGACGATTCTGGTGGTCATCGCCGGCCGATTGTACAGCGCCCGCGCGATGTAGGACAGCTCTTGCCGTCCTTGCATATGCAAGGACGCCGTCAACCGGACGCGGCGGCGGTCTCGTAAGGCGCGCAGATCGCCGCGAGGTGGTGCTCGATCAGCCGTTCGCGATCGACCCAGGGGAACATCGGCCGCGCGATCAGCAGCGCGGTGAGGCCATGGACCGAGGCCCAGATCGACTGGGCCTGGAGTTCGACCTCCGCCTCGGTCCGGCCCAGCATCTGCGCCAGCGCCTGGCGGGCGAGGTCGAAGGCCCCCTGGCCCGCCGCCATCACCGGGTCCTTGCCCTGCTGCACCAGCTGCGAGACGGTTTCGTCGGGCTCCTGCATGAAGGCGAGGCGGTACATGTCGGGGTGGGCGAGCCCGAAGTCGATATAGGCGCGCCCCAGCCGGTAGAAGCGGTCGCGCGCCGTGCCCGGCGCCTCGAGCACCTTGCGCGAGGCCGCCGACAGCCCGGCGAAGGCGCGCAGGCACAGTTCCGCCGAGATTTCGTGCGCGCTGGCGAAGTGCGCATAGAGCGAGGGCTGCGAAATGCCCACCGCCCGCGCGATCTGCCGGGTCGAGACCTGGGCCATGCCGTGCTGGGCGAAAAGTTGCAGCGCCACCTGCAGGATCTGCTCGCGCCGGTCGATCCCGCGACCGCGTTTCTCCGCGCCATGGGCGCCCGCCGTGTTCATGCCTTGCTTTCTGCTTTCTTCGTGATCGCGATCGAACCCGATTGACATTGCATTTTGCAACCTATCATAGATAGCCTATCAGGGATAGGGGATTCGCCGATGCGCAGGGGTCAGGTCATTGCCATAGTCGCAGGGGTCGCGACAGTTGGCCTGGTGGCCATCGGCGCAAGCCGGGGGCAGGCCGACGCGCCGGCCGCGGCGGCGGGCAAGGGCCCGACGCCGGTGCGTGCGGTGACCATCGGCGGCGTGGACGGCGGGGACGGCGCGGGCGCAGCGGGCGCCGCCGGCGCGACGCCATGGGGCGAAAGCTTCGCCGCCACGATCCACCGCGAGCGCGAGGCCACCTTGTCGTTCCGGCTGCCCGGCCGGCTGGGCTCCAGCCCCCCGCGCGAAGGCGCGAGGCTCGGCGCGGGCGCGGTCGTCGCCAGCATCGATGCGACGCCCTGGCGCGCGGCGCTGGTGCGCGCGCAGGCCGAGGAAGACCGCCTGTCGCGCGCGGCGGCGCGCTATGCGACGCTGGCGCCCGACGGCGCGGTGTCCGACGCGCAGGCGAAGGACGCGCGCGATGCGCTGGCGGCGGCGCGCGCCGCGGTCGCCGCCGCGCGCTACGACCTTTCGAGCGCGACCCTGACAATGCCTTTTGCCGGGGTCGTGCTGTCCCGCCGCGCCGAGATCGGCGAGACGGTGGCGGGAGGCCAGGCGGTGGCGATGGTGGCGGACCTCTCCTCGCCGCTGATCGCCACCGCCCAGCTGCCCGCGGGCCGCGCGGCGGGCCTGCGCCCGGGCGCTGCCGCGCAGGTCCTGGTCCCGGCCATGGCGCAGCCGCTGGCGGCGCGGGTGATCCGGATCGGGGCGGCGAGCGATCCGCGCGCCGGGACCGTGGCGGTCGACCTTGCGCTGGTGCAGCCGCCGGCGCTGCCGAGCGGCCTTTCGGCCTCGGTGCGGTTCGCGCGCGAAGCGGCCGCCGGTCCTGCCGCCGGGGCCGCGAGCGCTACGCTTGCCGACATTCCGGCCGAGGCGATCCTCGATGCCGAAGGCGCGCGCGCCTTCGTCTACGTCATCGACCGGCAGAGCCGCGCGCGGCGCGTCGAAGTGCGCTTTGCCGGCTTCGACGATCGCACCGCGCGCGTCGCCGGCCTGCCGCGCGGCGCACGCGTGATCACCGCCGGCGCGGGCTTCGTCGCCGAAGGCGAAGCCGTGCGGGTGACCGGCGAATGAACGCGATCATCGAATTCGCGGTCAAGCGCTGGCAGTTCTCGCTGCTCGCCTTCGCGATGGTCATCGCGCTCGGCATCAACGCCTTCCTGTCGATCCCGCGCACCGAGGACCCGCAGCTCAACTTCCCGAACTATTCGGTGATCGCAGTGCTGCCCGGGGCCACCCCGGCGGATATGGAGCAGCAGGTCACCAAGCCGATCGAGGACGCGCTCGCCGGGCTTGACGGCCTGCGCGAGGTGCGCTCGACCACCGGCGACGGGGTCGTCCAGGTCCACGCCGAATATGTCTGGGGCACCGATCCCGAGCGCAAGTACGACGAAGTGGTGCGCGAGGCGAACGCGCTGCGTGCCACGCTGCCGGCGGGGATCGTGCGGTTCGAGGTGCAGCGCGCGCGTCCGACCGGGGTGCCGATCGTGCAGGTCGCGCTGGAGAGCCCGATCCTGCCGATGCGCGCGCTCGACAAGCAGGCGCAGGACTTGCGCGATGCGCTGGCCCGCGTGCCCGGCATCCGCAAGGCCGAAGTGCTGGGCTCGCCGGTCAGCGAGCTGCGCGTCGCGCTCGACACCGCGCGCATGGCGGCGCTCGGAATCGGCCCGGGGCAGGTGATCGACGCGCTGCGCGCGGGCGGCGCCGACACCCCGATCGGCACGGTCAACGCCGGCAACCGCCGCTTCAACGTGCGCTATGCCGGGACCTATCCCGATCTCGCCACGGTGCGGAGCCAGCCGGTCAAGGTCGACGGCGGGCGCCCGGTGCTGGTGGGCGACGTGGCGCAGGTCGAATGGGCGCAGCGCGAGCCGACCCAGATCGTGCGCTTCGACGGGAAGCGCGCGCTGCTCGTCACCGCCGAGCAGGCCGACGGGCAGGACGTGCGGCGGCTGACCGACCTCGTGCGCGGGGAAGTCGACCGCTTCCGCCTGAGCCTGCCGGGCAGCGTCAAGCTGCAGATCGGCTTCGTCCAGGCCGACAACGTGCGCCACCGGCTGGGCGCGCTGACCCGCGATTTCCTGCTCGCCTTCGTCATCGTCGCCTTCACGCTGCTGCCCCTGGGCTGGCGCGCGGCGGGCGTGGTGATGATCTCGATTCCGGTGTCGCTGCTGATCGGCATGGGCATCCTCGCGACGACCGGGGTGGGGCTCAACCAGATGGCGATCTCGGGCTTCGTCATCTCGCTCGGCCTGCTCGTCGACGACGCCATCGTGGTGATCGAGAACGTGGCGCGCTGGCTGCGCGAGGGCGCCGACCGGATGACCGCGGCGATCGCGGCAACGCAGCAGATCGCGCTGGCGGTGCTGGGCTGCACCGCCTGCCTGATGTTCGCGTTCCTGCCGCTGGTGGCGCTGCCCGAAGCGGCGGGCGCGTTCATCCGCTCGCTGCCGGTGGCGGTGCTGGGCACGGTGCTCGGCTCGCTGATCGTGGCGATGACGCTGATGCCGTTCGCGGCGAGCCGCCTGCTGCCGCGCCATGGCGATGGCCACGGCAACCCGTTGCTGCAGGTGATGACCACCGGCATCGAGCGGGTCTATGCGCCGGTGCTGCACCGCGCGCTCGAGGCGCCGAAGCTGGCGCTCGCGATCGTGCTGGGCATCTCGCTGCTGTCGGTGCCGCTGGTGGCGGCGATCGGCACCAGCCTGTTCCCACCCGCCGAGCTGCCGCAGTTCAGCATCAAGATCGAGATGCCGCGCGGCACCGCGCTCGCCACCACCGACGCCATGGTGCGCAAGGTCGAGCAGGTGGTGCGCGCCGAGAAGGACGTGGTCTGGACCGTCGCCAGCGTCGGGCGCGGGGGGCCGCGGCTCTACTACAACGCGCTGCCCAATCCGGAAGACCCGGCGACCGCCGAAGTGCAGGTCTCGCTCAAGGAATGGAAGCCGCGCGAGACGCCGCAGATGCAGGAGCGCCTGCGCGCCAGGTTCGCGCAGATGGCCGGCGCGCGGATCAAGCTGGTCAACTTCCAGCAGGGGCCACCGATCGAGGCGCCGATCGCGGTGCGCATCGTCGGCCCCGACCTCGACACGCTGCGCACGCTTGCCGACAAGGGCGAGGACCTGATGCGCGCGATGCCCGAATTGCGCGACGTCGCCAATCCGGTGCGCGCGGCGCGGACCGACGTGGTGCTCGATGTCGACGAGGCGCGGGCGCGGGCGCTGGGCGTGCCGGCGGGCGCGCTGCGCCAGGCGGTGCAGGTGGCGCTGGGCGGCGCGAGCCCGGCGATCGTGCGCGACCGCGACGGCGACGACTACCCGGTGACGGTGCGCCTGCCGATGCAGGGGCGCAACGAGATCGGCGCGCTCGACCGGGTGTTCGTTTCGAGCGCCGGGGGCGGCAGCATCCCGCTGTCGGCGCTCGCCAGCGTGCGGCTGCAATCGGGCGTGCCGCAGATCGAGCGGGTGCAGCGCGAGCGCGCAGTGACGCTGACCGCCTATGTCAACGACGGCGTGCTCTCGAGCCGGGCTTCGACCGCAACGATCGCGACGCTCAAGCGCGAGCTGGTGCTGCCGCCGGGCTATGGCTTCAAGGTGGCGGGCGAGGCCGAGGCGCAGGCGCGCAGCTTCGGCGGGCTGCTGCCGGCGGTGGTGGTGGCGACGGTCGGCATCCTCGCCGTGCTGGTGCTGGAGTTCGGCACCTTCCGCAACGTGGTGGTGATCGCGGGCGTGGTGCCGCTGGGCTTCTTCGGCGCGGTCGCGGCGCTGTGGCTGACCGGCTACAGCCTCTCGTTCACCGCCTCGATCGGGCTGATCGCGCTGGTCGGCATCGAGATCAAGAACTCGATCCTGCTGGTCGACTTCACCGAGCAGCTGCGGCGCGACGGGATGGCGATCCGCCCGGCGGTGGAGCGGGCGGGCGAACTGCGCTTCCTGCCGGTGCTGCTGACCTCGATCACCGCGATCGGCGGGCTGCTGCCGCTGGCGGTCGAAGGCAACGGGCTCAACGCGCCGATGGCGATTGCGATGATCGGCGGCCTCGTCACCTCGACCGTGCTGGCGCGGATCGCGACGCCGGTGATGTACCTGCTGCTGGCCGAACGCGCGGAGCGCAAGCGCAAGCCGGTGATCAGCGTGAAGGAGGCGACGGCATGAAGCGGCTGGTGATCGCGGCGCCGCTGCTGCTGGCGGGCTGCGCGGCGGGCAGCGCCTATCGCGCGCCGGCGCTGCCGGTGGCCGATGCGTGGAAGGCGGCGGCGGCGACGCCGCGCCCGGCGCCGGGGGCGTGGTGGAAGGACTTCGGCGATCCGGCGCTCGATGCGCTGGTCGAGCAGGCGCTCGTCGCCAACCCGGACATCGACGTGGCGCTGGCGCGGGTCGAGCAGGCGCGCGCCGCGGCGGGGATGGCGAAGGCCAGCCAGCTGCCCTCGGCCAACGTGACCGGATCGCTCGCGCGCTCGCAGCAGTCGCTCGACGACGGGATCGGGCGGCTGGCGCGCTACGTGCCGGGCTTCGGGCGCACGCAGAACCGCGCGGCGGCGGCGATCGAGGCGGGCTGGGACATCGACTTCGCCGGCGAGCTGCGGCGCGGGCGCGAGGCGGCGCTGGCCGATCTCGTCGGGGCGCAGGCGGGGACCGACGCGGCGCGGCTGGCGGTGGTGGGCGACCTGGTCGACACCTACCTCGGCCTGCGCGGCAGCGAGGCGCAGCTCTCCGCGCTCGCGACGCGGCGCACGATCGCGGCCGAGCGGCTCGAAATCATGCGCAGGCGCGTGGCGACCGGCGAGGCGGCGGCGAACGCGCTGGAGGAGCCGACCGCGACCCTAGCGGTAATCGACGCGCTGTTGCCGCAGGTGCGCGGCGGGGTGGCGGTGGCCAAGGGGCGGCTCGCGATCCTCGTCGGCAAGCCCGCCTCGGCGGACCTGCCCGAGCTGGCGCAGGCGCAGGGCATCCCGGTCGCGGGCGATCCGGCGGCGGGGGTTCCCTCGGACCTGCTGCGGCGGCGGCCGGATCTGGTGGTAGCCGAAGCAAAGCTGCGCGCCGCCCATGCGCGGGTGGGCCAGGCGCTGGGAGAATACTGGCCCAAGCTCAGCCTGTCGGGGCTGTTCGGCTTTGCCACCAATACGCTCGGCACGTTCGGCAGCGGCGATTCGGCGACGGTGCAGGGCGCGGTCGGCTTGCGCTGGCGACTGTTCGACTTCGGCCGTGTCGATGCCGAGATCAAGCGGGCGAAGGGCGCGGAGAAGGAAGCGCTGGCGAGCTACCGCGGATCGGTGCTGCGCGCGGGCGAGCAGGTCGAAAGCGCGTTCGCGCGGCTCGCCACGGCGCGCGCGGCGCTGGACGCGCGGCAGGAGCAGGCCGCAGCGCTGGCGCGCGCGGCCGACCGCGCGGGCAAGGCCTACAAGGTCGGCGAGATCAGCCGCGACCAGCTGCGCAGCGCCGAGGCGGTGCAGATCGACGGAATCGACGCGGTGCGCGACGCGCAGGTCGAAGTGGCGCGCGCGGTGCTGGCCTGCCACCGCGCGCTGGGGGGCTGAACTTTAGGCGTTGAACCGCGCGAGGTCGGTGAAGCGGATGTTGTCCTTGGCAAGGCCCTGCGTCACGACGTCGATGCCGCCGGCGCGGATCATCCATTCGAGCCGGTGGTCGCGGTACTGGCGCTTGAACAGGCCGGCGTCGAGCAGCGCGGCGACCTGGCCCATCGGCTCGACCTGGGTCCTGGCTTCGTCGAACGTCGCCTGGACCGAAGGCCGCGCGCGGACGCGCTCGAGCCAGTCGGACAGCGGCGTGCCTCGCTCGGGCGCGAAGCCGAAGATGCCCGACATCATCACGTAGGGCGCGGCGCAGATATCGGCCCAGCCGAAGTCGGCACCCGACAGCCAGCCGCTCGGCTGGAGGTGGCCGGCGAGCCAGCCTTGCAACTGCGCGGTGTCCTTCTGCGCGACGGCGCGGAAATCGTCGGGCCGGTCGGCGCCGCGGCCGAAGAAGCGCACTTCGCCCAGGCCCCAGTTGATCGCTTCGTAATGGGTGTCGCAGACTTCCTCGATCATCCGGCAGCGCGCGCGCTCGAGCGGGTCGCCGGGACGCATCGCGGGCTCGGGATGGGCATCCTCGATATATTCGAGGATCACGCTCGAATCGTAGAGCGTGTGCGCCTCGTCGACGACCAGCGCCGGAACCTCCATGCGCGGGTTGTGCCGGGCATAGTCTTCATTGTTGCCCGCGCCGATGCCGGTCGGCAGGCTCTGGGTGAACGCCAGCCCCTTTTCGCGCAGCATGATGCGCACCTTCTGGCCATAAGGGGAAAAGGGGTGGTCATAGAGCAGCATGGGATCAGGGGTCTCTCGCAAAAGGACCGGGCGGGAGCAGGCCCCGCCCGGCAGGGTGGTAGCTGGTGGATGTCAGGCGTTGGCGACGCGCGCGGCGCGGCTCGCCATGACTTTTGCGCCGACGAAGAATATCCCGCCGAAGTAGAGCGCCGACAGCGCGATCGAGGCAAAGACGTTGGCGAAGCTCTCGCCCGCCTGGATCAGCGGCGCGTTCATCACGGTCACGAACAGCATGTAGCTGGCGTTGAACACCAGCGGCAGGCGCTGGGCGATGACCATGAACAGCGCAACGACGATGATGCCGAGCGCGAGCAACACCAGCGCGGCGTTGCCGGTAACCGTGCCGTACTGCACGAGGTAGCTGGTGGCGGTGCCGGCCAGCGCACCGATCACGGCGGCGGGCAGCTTCTTGATGTCGCTCGCATCGACGCTCGACCAGAACCACAGCAGGGTGAACCCGGCGTAGAGCGGCTGAAGGTGGAGCGCGGTGCCGATCGCGATGAACCCGGCGATCAGGACGACGGCGGCGAAGGTGATGGCGGCGGCGATACCGGTCGAAGGCGGTGGCGTTGCCGTATGGGAATCAGCAGACATGGACCTCTCCTTGATGCGCCTGGTTCGAGCCGGCGTCTGGCGGCATTGGGACATGACCGCGCCTGCCTGTCAATCACTTGACTAAGTAAGCGCGCGTATCGCATCGCGGATTTGAACCGCGCGGTCCCGGTTGCTAGGAGCGCGCATGCCCGCGATCCTCGAACCGTTCCACGCCATCTCGATCTCCACCATCGCGCACCGGCTCAAGGCCGAAGGGCGCGACGTCATCCACATGGAGTTCGGCCAGCCATCGACCGGCGCGCCGGCCGCGGCCATCGCCGCCGCGCACCGCGTGCTCGACAACGACCCGATGGGCTACTGGCAGAGCGATGCGCTGAAGGCGCGGATCGTGCGCCACTATGCCGAGACCTGCGGCGCGACGATCGCGCCCGAGCAGGTGATCCTGACCAACGGCGCCTCGCCGGCGCTGGTCATGGCGCTGTCGCTGCTGTTCGATCCCGGCGCGCGCGTGGCGATCGCGCGGCCGGGCTACGTCGCCTATCGCAACAACCTGCTGGCGCTGTTCATGGAGCCGGTGGAGCTGCCGTGCGGGCCGGACGAGCGCTACCAGATCACTGCCGCCGCGCTGGAGGCGGTGGATCCCGCGCCCGACGGCGTGATCCTGGCGAGCCCCGCCAACCCGACCGGCACGGTGATCGCCGCCGACGAGCTGGCCCGGATCGTGGCGGTGTGCAAGGCGCGCGGGATCCGCTTGGTCTCGGACGAGATCTACCACGGCATCACCTACGGCGAGCCGGCGCTGTCAGTCGCCGGGCTCGATCCCGAGGCGCTGATCGTCAACAGCTTCTCGAAATACTTCAGCATGGCGGGCTGGCGGCTCGGCTGGCTGATCGTGCCGCCCGCGCTGGTGACGCAGGCGATGGCGCGGATGGGCAACCTGTTCCTGACCCCGCCGTCGCTGGCCCAGCACGCCGGGCTGATCGCCTTCGACTGCCGCGACGAGCTGGAAGGCCATGTCGCGACGTATGCCCGCAACCGCGACCTGCTGCTGGCGGCGCTGCCCGAGCTGGGGCTTCAGCGCATCGCCCCGCCCGACGGCGCATTCTACATCTGGGCCGACATCGGCCACCTGACCGACGACAGCCTCGCCTTCTGCGAGCGGCTGGTGCGCGACACCGGAGTGTGCACCGCGCCGGGGATCGACTTCGATCCGGTCGAAGGTCGCCGCTACTTCCGCATGAGCTTCGCGGTTTCGACCCCGCTGGTCGAGGAAGCGATCGCGCGGATGAAGCCGTGGTTTGCCGCCCAGAAGAAGGATTGAGCTCGGGCCGCGCTGCAATGCGGCGGGGCGACCCCATATCGCGGATCACATGGTCCCCGAGGGAGTTTGCCCGTCATGCCCAAGCCCAGATTGTTCGAGCCCGTCACCGTGGGTGACCTGACCCTCGCCAACCGCATCGTCATTGCGCCGATGTGCCAGTATTCTGCCGAGGATGGGCAGATGACCGACTGGCACACGATCCACCTCGGCCAGCTTGCCCTGTCGGGCGCCGGCCTGCTGACGATCGAGGCCACCGCAGTGCTGCCCGAGGGGCGAATCAGCTACGCCGATGTGGGTCTGTGGGACGACGCCACCGAAGCGGCGATGGCGCGCACGCTCGCCGCCGTGCGTCGTCACTCGCCGATGCCCATTGCCATCCAGCTGGCGCACGCCGGGCGCAAGGCATCGACCGCAAGGCCGTGGGACGGGGGCAAGCAGATCGCACCCGACGCCGCCAATGGCTGGCAAACCGTCGCGCCGTCCGCGCTCGCGCATGGCGAGGACGAAAATCCCCCGGTCGAACTCGACCGGGCCGAACTCGAGCGTATCCGCGACGCCTTTGCCGATGCCGCGAAGCGGGCAGCGCGGCTGGGGCTCGACGCGGTGCAGATCCACGCCGCGCACGGTTATCTGCTGCACCAGTTCCTCTCGCCGATTTCTAACCGGCGGACGGACGACTATGGCGGCAGCCTCGAGAACCGGATGCGCTTCCCGCTCGAGGTGTTCGACGCGGTGCGCGCGGCCTTCCCGGCAGACCGCCCGGTCAGCGTGCGCGTGTCGGGCAGCGACTGGATCGAAGGCGGCTGGGACGAGGCCCAGACGATCGCCTTCGCCAAGGCGCTCGAAGCGCGCGGCGCGGCGGCGATCCACGTCTCGAGCGGCGGGCTCGATCCCGCGCAGGCGATCCCGGTCGGCCCCAACTACCAGGTGCCGCTGGCGCGCGCGGTGCGGCAGGCGGTGTCGATTCCGGTGGTGGCGGTCGGCCTCATCACGCAAGCGCAGCAGGCCGAGGCGATCGTCGCGACCGGCGATGCCGATCTCGTCGCGGTGGCGCGGGCGATGCTCTACGATCCGCACTGGCCCTGGCACGTCGCCGCCGAACTCGGCGCGCAGGTTTCGGCCCCGAGCCAGTACCTGCGCAGCCAGCCGCGGCAGTATCGCGACCTGCTCCAGCCCTATGCCTGAAACGAGAAGGGCGGCGCCGTGAAGCGCCGCCCTTGCACGGGTCCGGTGGCCGAAGCCGCTGATTACATCGCGATGCTGAACGAGGCGCGCGCGGTGTAGGCCATGCCGCCGCCCTGGATCTTTTCGGCGCCGCCCGAAAGCTTCCAGGTGTAGTCGAGCCCGCCCTGGAGGATGCTGAGCGAGCCGACCCAGGCCGACTTGAGCGTTTCCGGGGTCAGCGTGTAGCTGCCGCCGCTGCCGGTTTCGACCGCGAGCGTACCGAGGTCGCCCGACAGGCGGTTGCGGCGGCCGCCTTCGAGCTCGACGGTGAAGGGGCGGCCTTCGTAGCTCGATTCGCCCGCGCTCCACGCCGCGACCAGCGTGGTGTTGGCGTTGAGCACGCTCGAATTGCGGCTGCCCACGGTCAGCGCGATCGCGGCATCGCCGGTTTCGGCATAGTCGTTCTCGTGCAGGCGGTAGTATTCGAGCGTCGCCTTGGGCTTGAGCGAGAACCCGCTGCCGAAGCCGAGCTGGTAGGACACGCCGCCCGACGCCGAGGCGAGGTTGCCGTTCCACTTGCCGGCCGCGGCATAACCGAAGTCGCTGCCCGAGACGGTGCCGGTGAAGTTGCGCGTCGACTTGAAGTTGGTCTTGGCGAACGAGCCGCGGGCATAGGCGTAGAACGGGCCGCTGGCGAGGCGCCAGTGCAGGCCGAATTCGTAGCTCGAGCCCTTCACCTTCTGGTAGTCGCCGGTCTTGGCGTTGCCCGAGAAGTAGAGGAACGAGGCGCCGACGTTGCCGAAGCCGAAGCGGCGCTCGAGCCCTGCCGAAATGCCGAAGCCGTCGGTCTTGAAGCCGGCGCCCGAGGCATCGGCCTGGCGCGTGCCGCGGAAGTAGATCGGCTCGAGCCAGCCGCCGAAATCGCTGATCGTGAAGATCGAGGAATCGTCGGAGACGTGCTGCGAGGCGAGCCGCGAGGCGCGCGTGACGAGGTCGAAGGCGCCGCCGTTGAACACCGGCAGCAGCTGGCTGAACTGGCTCTGCAGCGCGGCGGTGTCGGCGACCTGGAGCAGGCTCGTCTGCAGCGTGCTGTAGTCGCCGGCGTTGTCGAGGATCGCGTCGTAGGCGGCAGCCTGCGCGGCGTTGAGGCCGAGCTGGGCGGCGCTCTTGCGCGAGATCGTCAGCAGCAGGTCGTTGTTGGTCTGCGACAGCGTGCCGTTGAACAGCACCGGCATGTTGAGCGCCGAGGCGTCGATCGTGTCGACCCCGGTCAGCGAGCCGGCGCTGACCACGGTGTAGGTGCCCTCGGCCTTGGCGAGCGAGGAGACGGTGGCCGAGATCTTGGCGCCGCTGGTGAAGGTCGCGGTATCGGCGACCAGCTTGGAGGCGGTGCCGGTGGCGCCGTCGACGTAGACGCGCAGCGTGCCGTTGGCGCCGACATTGAGCGCGTGCAGCGTGGTCGTGCCGGTGGCGTTGGCGCCGAAGGTCCCGCCGTTGACATTGACCGTCAGCTGCGAACCGCCGGTGACCGAGCCGAGCCAGCGCGCGCCGTCGGCGAGCGTGACGGTGGTGAGCTGGCCATTGGCGACGACATTGCCGGTCAGGCGCGAATTGCCGGTCATCGACAGGGTGCCGGTGCCGCTGCCGAAGTCGATGTTGCCGATGTACTTGGCGTCGTCGGCGAGCTTGACCGTGTCGTCGCCCGCGCCGAGGAACGCCGTTCCGGTGACCTTGCCGCTCTGGATGTCGAGCGTGTCGTTGCCCGAGCCGGTGTAGATGTTGCCGGTGATCGAGGTGTAGACCGTGGCGCTGTCGACGTTGTAGCCGCTCGCCGCCTTGTCCGAGGTCTGGCTGGCGGCGTCGGTCGAATTGAGCGACTGCTTGATCGTGACGCCGCTGGTGTTGGCCGAAAGGTCGATGGCGGCGAGCTTGTCCTCGCTCGACCCGGTGACAGTGATGTCGCCGGTGTTGTTGAGCGTCGTCAGCGTGCCCGAAAGATCGCGGATCGCGTAGGATGCGCCGATGCCGGGCGAGGAGATGACCGCCTTGATCGTGCCGTCGTTGGTCAGCGTCGTAGCGGTCGAGCCGGCGTTGATCAGCAGCGCGACGGCCGAGGAATCGACCGTGTTGGCGGTGATCGAGCCCTTCACCCCGATGCCGTTGGTCAGCGTGACCGCGCCGCCCTTGCCGCCGATGACGACGCCGTAGGCATCGGTCGCGGAATAGAACGCCGAGGAGACGACTGCGCCGTCGATGCCGACCGAGTAGGTTCCGAGGTTGGTGGTGCCGCCGCCGATGGTGGTGTCGGTGGCGCCGCCGATCAGCAGCGCCGGGCCGTTGCCATAGGCGGTGATCGCGCCGGTCGACTGGTCGCTCGCCGAGCTCGACGAGGGCGCGTAGACGAGCACGCCCTTGGCGACGTTGCCCGAGACCGCGACCGCGGCGACGCCGCTCTGCAGCGCGCTGCGGGGCAGGGTGAGGGTGGCGCCGGCGTCGGTGGTGATCGTGGTGCCCTGGCGCAGCGTGCCGTTGATCTTGAGCGCGCCGCCGACATCGCCGCCCACGGCGAGCAGCTGCGTGCCGGCGCCCGCGACCTGAATGGTGCCGCCGACGGTCACGTCGCCGGTGACCGCGCCGGTGCGGATGGCGGTGCTGCGGTCGCCGATCACGGTGATCGTGCCGCTGTTCGTGAAGCTGCCGGAAAGGGTCGAATCGATCGCGATGGCCGCCGAATCGAGGCCGTCGAGCGTGATCGTGCCGCTGTTGCTGACCGACCCGGTCAACGTCCCGCCGGCGCCGACATGAATGCCGTAGCGGTTCGAGACGGTGGCGAGCGGGCCGTCGGCGATCTGGTTGCCGTCGGTATCGGACACCGAGTAGGTCTGCGTGACGATGATCGTGCCGGCGTTGCCGATCGTCGTCGCAACCGGCGCAATGAAGATGCCGGTTGCGTTGTCGCCTTCGCCCGCGGTGATCGTGCCGCCGCTGGCGACGGTGACGGTGTTGGCGGAATCGACGGTGACCGCGGTGCCGCTCGGGATCTTGAGGTTGCCGCCGCTGGCGATCGTCACGTTGCCCGCGCTCGAGGTGGCGAGCGGCGTGGTCGAGGTGGTCGAGATGGTCGTGTCCGCCATCGCCGGGGCGGCGGCCAGCAGGCCGGCGGGAACCAGCGCCGCGGCAATCACCGCGCGCGCTGCGGTCGAGGCAAGGTAACGATCGTGACGAAGACGCAGCATCATGGGTCCATCCGGCAAGAAGCGCCCGCGACCGGTAATCCAGACCGGTCCACGGGCGCAGGAGTTCGTCGGCCTGCCGCGCGAAAACTGTGCGCGACCGGCAAGACAAGGGGTGGAAATCGCACGGCAGGTCCGGGGGCGGCACCGCACGACTTCCGCATGCACCAACGCGACTAGCACACGGACCCCTTCGTGCGCCCCCAAAAAAATTGCCCGCGGCTGACGGTTTCGTAAATTTTCGGTTCAGGCGCCAGAGACCAGCTAGACGGCCATCAAGGGGGTTGGACGGAGACTTGCGTGCGCCACTGCCAGAGACCCGCCGCATGATGTTCCACGGCGATATCCAGCGCCACGCCGACGTCCTCGGCGAAGGCAGCTTTCCCCCCGAGCCGCTCGGCCGCCCGGCCGAACGCGGTGCGCAGGGCCGGCGGCGCTCCGATCCCGCGCTCGCCCGCGCCGACGATACCGCGCTGATGGCCGGCGTCGCTGCGGGCGATGCCGCCGCCTTCGCGCAGATCGTCGACCGCCACGTCGGCGCGCTCTACCGCGTCGCCATGCGCATGCTGGGCGATGCGCAAGAAGCCGAGGACGTGGTGCAGGAAGCCTTTGCACGCGTGTGGCAGCAGGCGCCGCGCTGGCAGCCGAGCGGCGCCGGACTGGTCGGCTGGCTCCACCGCGTGACGATCAACCTGTGCTTCGACCGCAAGCGCCGCTTCCGCGTGGTGCTGGCGCCCGAGCTGCCCGAGCAGGTCGACGAGGCCCCGCTCGCCGACGCCGCGATCGTGGCCGAGCAGGCGCGCGCCGAAGTCGCCCGCACGCTTGCCGACCTGCCCGAACGCTATCGCGCGGCGCTGGTGCTGTGCTACTACGAGGGCCTGTCGAACGCGCTTGCCGCCGAAGTGCTGGAGCTCAATATCAAGGCTATGGAATCGCTGCTGTTCCGCGCCCGTCGCCACATGCGCGACCTTCTCGAGAAGCGCGACGTGCGTTGCCTCGATCTCGTGCCGGCGAGCACGGCTGCGTGAAGCGATCGCCGCCGTCCAATCCCGCGCTCGCCGAATCGGGACTCGATCGCGCGCTCGACCTGCTGGTCGCGCCGCAGGTTCCGGCAGGCCTTGCCGCGCGGATCGCGCACGAGGCGGTCCGCCGCCCGCAGGTTCCGGGCGCAGCGCCGGCGGCGCCGCTGGCGGCGCAGGCCTCCCTTCTTTCGACTTCGCTTCCGCCGGCCCCGCTTGCCGCAACCTTGCCCGGCCGTTCGCCGCCCGCCGCAGCGAACGCCCTGCGCTGGCGTGCCGGCGCCGGCGTGGCGGCGCTGGCCGCAGGCCTCGCGCTCGTCGTGCTGGTCGGGCTGCCCCGGGGCGAGCAGGACGCAGCGACCGCGCCGATTGCCGCGATCGCCGGCGAGGTTCGCTCCCCGGCGCCCGCCGGTGCGGACACGGCCGCGCCCTTAGCGCCGGTCGCTTCCGGCCAGCCGGTGGCGCTGGCCGCCGCGGCGGCGCAGGGCACCCCCGCCGGGTCGGCCGCCGCCGCGCGGACCGTGCGTGGCGCCGCAACGCGCGACGCTGCGGGCCCATCGGCTGCGGCAGAGCCGGACACCGGCGATGCGCCTGCGCTCGCCGCGGCGGTCCCACCCGGGCCGAGCGCAGCGGTCGCCGCTCCCAGCGCCGAGGATGCAGCACCGGTCGGACCGCGCGGGCCGATGGGGCCTTCGCTGCCGCAGGGCTTCGGCTATACCGGCGGCATCGCGGGCGGCCTGCCCGCCGGCGCGCCGGTGACGATGTCGGGTGGCCCCGGTATGGGCGGATCGGGTATGGGCGGATCGGGCGTCGGCCCGGGCGCGGGACCGGGCGGCGGCGCGCATCCGTTCTGACCCCGATGTGGTCTGGCGCGCCGTCCGATCCACGATTAGAGCGCATCGGGGGGCTCCTGCGACGAGCGGTCCGGGCATGTCCACACGGCGATGAACGAAGGCGAACGGGATGAGCGGACGGATCCTGCTGGTAGAGGATGATCCGAAGATCGCGGACTACGTGGCGCAGGGGTTTTCCGAGCAGGGCTTTGCCGTCGACCGCGCCGACAACGGCCGCGACGGGCTGTTCCTTGCCACCGACAGCCAGTTCGACGTGATCGTGCTCGACCGCATGCTGCCGGCGATGGACGGCCTTGCCGTGCTGCGCGCGCTGCGCGCGGCCGAGGTGGCGACGCCGGTGCTGATGCTTTCGGCCCAGGGCAGCACCGACGATCGCATCGGCGGGCTCAACGCGGGCGCGGACGACTACCTCGGCAAGCCGTTCTCGTTCGCCGAGCTGCTTGCCCGGGTCCAGGCGCTGATGCGGCGCGGGGCGCACCAGCAGAAGGTGCAGGAGACCGCGCTGCGCTGCGGCGATCTCGAGCTCGACCGCCTGACCCGCCAGGTCCGCCGCGGCACGCGCAAGATCGCGTTGCAGCCGCGCGAGTTCCGCCTGCTCGAGTACCTGATGCTCCACCAGGGCGAGGTGGTGACCCGCACCATGCTGCTCGAGGCGGTGTGGGACTATCACTTCGATCCCGGCACCAACGTGATCGACGTGCACATCAGCCGTCTGCGCCGCAAGATCGACGACGGCGAGGACATGCCGCTGTTCCACACCGTGCGCGGCGCCGGCTATCGCCTCGCCGCCGACTGAGCCGGCCCCGGTGCCCGCCGCGTTCGTCCGCCGCCGCTTTTCGCCGACGATGGTGCGCCTGGTCGGCGCCGTCTTCGTGCTCCAGCTGTTCTCGAACGCGGCGGCGATCTTCTTCCTGCGCACCCAGCTGGTCGAGGTGGTGCAGGCCGATCGCGTGCGGCAGGTGGTCGACGTGCGCGACGACATGCTCGCCGCCTACTACGACGGTGGGCGCGGCGAGCTTGCCGATTTCATCCTGTCGCGGCGGGGGAGCGCGGCCGACCCCACGGTCTTCGTCGCGCTGACCGGCGGCGCCGAGGCCCCGGTGCTGTCGAACCTGTCGCAAGTGCCGCGCGTGCCGGTGGGCGCGCGCCCGGTGCGGGTCAAGGTCATGCACGGGGCCGACACTTTGCCCACCGACGGCCTTGCCCTTGCCGGACGGCTGCCCGACGGCGAGACGCTGGTGGTGGGGGTCGCCAGTAACAGCGACCGGCGCTTCGACCTCGCCTTCGCCACCGCGATCGGCGTGACCACGGCCGTGGCGGTGGTCCTCGCGAGCCTGAGCGCCGCGCTGCTCGGCCTCGTCATCAGCCATCGCACCCACGAGATCGCCGAGACCGCCGCCGAGCTTGCCTCAGGCAATTTCGGTGCGCGGTTGCCCAGCGCCGAGACCGGCGACGGCTTCGACCACCTGCGCCGCCAGATCAACCTGATGGCCGAGCGGATCGACCAGCTGGTCTCGCAACTCGCCGCGGTCTCGGGCGCGCTGGCGCACGACCTGCGCTCGCCGGTCACGCGGCTGACCGCCGCGATCGAGCGGGCGAGCGCGCTGGTCGGCGAGCCGCAGGCGCTCGATGCGCTCGAGGCGGCGCGCGCCGATGCCGACGCCCTGCGCGCGATGCTCGAGACCGCGCTGGAGCTGAGCCGGCTCGAAGGCGGCGCGGTGGCCGACCGCCGCGCGCCGCTCGACCTCGCCACGCTCGCCGAGGATCTCGTCGAGCTGTACGAGCCGCTCGCCGAACAGGAAGGCGTCACCCTGGTGGCGCAACTCCAGCCGGCGGGCGTGGTGGCCGATCGCGAACTGGTCTCGCGCGCGCTCGCCAATCTGATCGACAACGCGATGAAGTACGGCGGGCGCCACCTCGTCGTGCGCACCCGGCGGGTCGATGCCGGGGGCGAGATCACGGTGGTCGACGACGGGCCGGGCATCGCCCCCGACGACCGGGCGCGCGCGGTCGAGCGGTTCGTCCGGCTCGACAACGCGCGGACCCGGCCGGGCGGCGGCCTCGGCCTCGCCATGGTCGCGGCGGTGGCGCGGCTCCACGGCGGGGCGCTGGTGCTCGGCGACGGCGACGCCGCCGGGCCCGAGGGGCAGCGCGGGCTTTCGGCGACGCTGTCGCTACCGCGCTGAACCGGCTGCGGCGCGGGTCGCCGGGCTTGCGCCCGCGGCAGGCGTTTCGACCCGGCCGGTGCGTTCGAGCTTGCCCCAGCCGATGCCGAGCCCGGCGAGCGCGGCGCCGATCGCGCGGATCACCACGCCGTACATCAGCTGGCGATAGACGAAGCGCTGGCCCAGCAGCAGCAGCGGGCTGAACCGCTCCTCGCGCCGATCGAGCCGCACCGCGACCCAGCCGCAGGCGAGGTCGATCGCGGTGAACGCGGCCCAGTACAGCCCCATCCGCAGCACGTCGGTCTGGGTCTGGGCCCAGCCGTGCTGGAGCACGCGCAGCACCGTGCCGACGATCGAGACGCCGAGCGCGAGGTCGATCACCGGCGAGATCACGGCAAAGGCGATCTGGAACAGCCAGGCCTGCGGCATGCCGACGAAGGCGAGGCCCGAAGGACGGCGTTCGGCGAGGATCGAACGGTGCTTCCACAGGCACTGCAGCGTGCCGAACGCCCAGCGGAAGCGCTGCTTGCCGAGCGCGCGCAGCGTTTCGGGGGCTTCGGTCCAGGCCACGGCGTCCTCGTCGTAGGCGACGCGCCAGCCCTTGCGCTGGATCGCGATGGTCAGGTCTTGGTCCTCGGCGAGGGTGTCCTCGGGGTAGCCGCCGACCGCATCGAGCGCCGCCCGGCGCCAGGCGCCGACCGCGCCGGGCACGACCATGATCGCGTCGAAGCGGGTCAGCGCGCGCCGCTCGATGTTCTGCGCGGTGACATATTCGACGCCCTGCCAGCGCGTGACCAGGTTGACCCGATTGCCGACCTTGGCATTGCCCGCCACCGCGCCGATCGCCGGGTCGGCGAACCAGCGCACCAGCCGCGCGATCGTCGCCGGCTCGAACTGGGTGTCGGCATCGAGCGCGACGACGATCTCGCCGTTGGCGGTGGCCAGCGCGCGGTTGAGCGCGCGCGCCTTGCCGCCGTTGGCCATGGTCATCAGGCGCACGCGCGGATCGCCGCCGAAGGCCTGCGCGACGATCGCGCTGGTGCGGTCCTTCGACCCGTCGTCGGCCACGATCACTTCCATCGCGGCATAGTCGCTGGCGAGGATGCGCCGGACCGAAGCCTCGATCACCCGCTCCTCGTTGAAGGCCGGGATGATCACGGTGACGAGCGGCTGCGCGTCGGCCGCAGCGCTCGGCGGCAGGGCCTTGCCGCGCTGGGGCAACAGCGCCAGCCCGGCAAGGCCGACCGCGCGGATCACGCCGAGCGCGATGGCGAAGAAGAAGGTCCAGTTGAGCGCCACCAGCAGCACCGCCAGGATCGAGAAGATCGCGACGTCGGCGCGCACCGCGGTCAGGTCCCAGCCGCCCACCTTGGGCATCACCGCGTCGCGGTCGAGCCCGGCGAGCGTGGAGACCGGGACCAGGCGATAGCCGTCCGCCTCGAGCCGCTCGATGATCTGGGGCAGGGCCTTGACCGTTTCTGCGCGGTTGCCGCCGCCATCGTGGAGCAGGATGATGTTGGCGGTGCGCTCGGCCGTGGCGTTCTCGATCTGCCCGACCGCATCGTCGGCGATGTCCTGCGCGGTCCGCACCTTCCAGTCGTTGGGGTCGGCGTGGAGGCCGACGACGGTGTAGCCTTGCTGCTGCGCGATCAGCGCGGGGTCGAGCTCGTCGGCGGTGGTCGGCTCGGCGTCGCCGAAGTAGGGGGCGCGGAACAGGCGGGTCGAACGCCCGGTATAGGCCTCGATCAGGCGCTGCGTCGCGTTGAGCTCGAGCTTCACGCCGGCCGGCGCTTCGTCGGCCATGTCGGGGTGGGTATAGCTGTGGTTGCCGATCTCGTCGCCGTCGGCGACGATCCGCTCGAGCAGGCCGCGATTGCCAACGCCGTTCTCGCCGATCACGAAGAACGTGGCGGGCACGTTGTGGCGCTCGAGCACCGAGAGGATCCGCGGCGTCCAGGTGGGGTCGGGACCGTCGTCGAAGGTCAGCGCGACGAGCTTGGGGCGTGCGCCGGTGCGGCGCACGACATAGGGCGTGGGCAGGCTGACGTAGTGTTCGCCCGTGACCAGCCCCGACTTCGGATCGAAGGCGACGTCGCGGCGGCCGCCCTGCGGCACGGCGTCGACGCGCAGGATTTCCCCGTCGCCTTCGACATCGACGTTGCTGGCCTGCGTGATCGCGCCGAGCGCGGGGCGATGCGAGCCACCGGCGCGCCAGGCATCGAGCGCGGACCAGAAGCCGGGATCCTCCGACCCCAGTCGCCACAGCGCGACGTTGCCGAGGCCGAGGCGCGAGAGCAGCTGCATCTCGTTCCAGCTCGCCGCGGCATCGAGCATCCAGATGTCGTGGCGAACGCTCTTGCCGCCGGTGTCGTCGGTATAGGCGAAGCCGGCATTGCCGCTTTGCTTGTCCCACACCGGGGTGGCGCCGCTGTCGTGCGCCGCGAGCCAGGCTTCCTCGACGCTGAGGCTGTCGGCATGGCCTTCGTGCCAGTCGTAGCCGTAGTTGCCCAGCGCGACGATCAGGCGCGAGCGGTCCACCCCGCGCAACTGGGCGAGGAGGTGCGAGGCGAACCAGGTCTGCGAGGCGATCGGCCCGCTCTGGCCGCCCTGCCAGTGTTCGTCGTAGGCCATCAGCACGACCTTGTCCGCGACTTGCGCCAGCGCGCGCGCCGACCATTCGGGACTGTCGATCGGCATCGTCACCGCGACCACGCGGTGCGCGGGCGCCAGCCGGGCGTGGAGATCGGCGGCGAGCGCGCGCAGGCCGGCGATGCCGGCGGGCGGCAGGTTCTCGAAATCGAGCATCACGCCGCCATCGCCCGACTTGTCGAGCGCGGCGGCGATCGCATCGGCCAGCGCGCGGCGCCGCGCCGGCGCGGCCAGCACCGCGGTGGTGCCGGCGCCGTCCCAGGTGCCGTCGGCAGCGTTCTGCAGGACCGGAACGACCAGCGGCCGGTGCAGCGCGCCGGCCAGCACGCGCCGCATCGGCGCATCGTCGGTCACGGTCAGGCGGCCCTGGTGGTCGAGCGACATCAGCGTCGGCGCGATCCAGTCGAGCTGGCCGACGTGGCGGGCGAGGACCTGCGCGCTGCCGTCGCTCCACGAGGTGTAGAACCCGACCATCAGCGGCCGGCCCGGCGCGGCGGCGGCGTGGCGTCCGCCGAGCAGCTCGGCGAGGCGATGCGACAGGCGACCGACCTGCGTCTTGAGCGGAAGCGGGGCCATGCGCTCGAAGCCGAGCGGCAGCGGCCGCGCCTGCGGGACGGCGACGACCGTGCTGGCGAAGATCACCGCCAGCGCGACGACCAGCGCGAGCGTGCCGAAGGCGAGGCGGCGGGTCCAGCGTCTGCGGCGGCCGGTGGGATCGAAGAAGATCGGGCGTGACATGGGCAATTCCCGGAATGCGACAAGTCGGCGCTTGATTCCGCACTGCAACAAGACGAGAGTCGCACGCGAAGGCGGTGCGGGGCTTGCGGATCGATCGCGACCGATCTTGTGTAGCCCCGGCCGTCGGACAGGCCGGTGGCCGCGACCTGAATTTTTGGTCATCATTGCCCGGGGGGCTTGAGGAAGCATGCCGTCGAACGACCGGGAAGGCGACGTCCAGCCGCTGCTGATCACCCGCTTTTCGCTGACCAATCGCACCGCCATCGGCGTGCAGACGATCCATTACTGCAACGGCATCGGCAACGCCCGCCACCTCTACTGGGAAGACCTGACCCTGCAGCGCCCGGCGCGCTCGGTGCGCCTCGAACGCCCGGTCCTCTCGCGGCTGGCGATCTTCCGCCGACCCGGTCCGGCGGCGAGCGCGGCGCGCGCGCTCGGGCTGTCGCTGTGGCGGGGGGATGTGCTGAGCGGCGCCGGGCGACGCGTGGTCGAGCGCCTCGCCGCCACCACCGGCAGCGTCTACGTCGCGCCCATCGGCGGGGCCGACGCCACGCGGATGCGGCACCTGCTCGAAATCCTCGGCAAGCCCTTCGTCGTCCACTTGTGGGACATGCTCGACGGCCCGCCGCAGCCCGGTGGCGATCTCGCCTGGCTGATCGACCATGCCGCGGGCGTGCTCAGCCTGACCCGCGAGATGGCGCAGGCCAGCGGGCGCAGCGACGCCGAGCTGTTGTTCTTCATGCGTCCCGACAGCGCCGTGCGCGCCGCCGCGCCGGTCGATCCGCAGCGGCTGCGGGTCGCGTTGATCGGCGACATCGGGTCCTACGCCGCCGGGCTGCCGGCGATGCAGGCGGCGACCGAGGCCTTGCGCGCGCGCGGCATCGCGGTCGAATGGCGCTACATCGGATGGCGCGGGATCGTGCGCCGGCTCGATCCGGCGCTGCGCGACATGCTCACGCTCGCCGGCCCCGCCCGGACCGACGCGGCGCGCGACGAGGCGCTCGCGGCCTGCCATTTCGCGCTGATGCTGGGGCCGACGCAGCCGCCCGAAACGAACCATCGCAGCGCCTATTCGGTGCCGTCGCGGGTGCTCGACTTCGGCGCGCTCGGGCTGCCCGTGATCGGGTTCGTCCACCCGCGCTCGGCCACCGCCACGTTCGCGCCCGAACTTGCCGAAACGATGTGCCAGCCCGATGGCGCGGCGCTTGCCGCCTGCATGGAGACGCTGTCGGACCCGGCGCGCTGGCGCGAGGCCTCGGAACGGTCGCGGCGCTTCTTCGAGCGGGTCGTGGGGACGCGCCCGGCCGAGCAACTGCGCGCCGAGCTGGCGCGGATATCTCCGCGCTGAACGACGGCTGGGCTGGGGGAGGCAGCGCCCCGAAAGCTGGCGCCCAAAAAAAGGTGACGGTGGGCAACCAGCGGCTGTGAATCGGAACAGGGGACCGTCTCGTTGCGATTCGTGCCGGCTGCTCACCGTCGAGACCCGCTCTAGGGCCGCGGGTCGGTCGCTTGCGTGAGCGGAAGATTACGATTTGGCCATGGAGGCATCGTTCGATCCGGTCGAACCGGACGATCGAGCGTTTCCGGCTGATGGCACTCGTCAGGAATGCCTAGATCGGGGCTTCCTCGATGGGATACGATCACGATGACGATGCAGCCGGTATTCTTCCTTTCGCACGGTGGCGGGCCCTGGCCGTGGCTGGAAGGTCCTTTCCGCGAAGGTTTTGCCCTGCTCGAAGCCTCGCTCCAGGCGATTCCCGCGATGCTGCCCGAGCCCCCGCGCGCCGTTCTGGTCGTCTCGGGGCACTGGGAGGAGCCGGGGTTCGCCGTCGCCAGCGCGGCGCAGCCGGGCATGGTCTACGACTACTACGGGTTCCCGGAGCACACCTACCACATCTCCTATCCCGCCCCGGGATCGCCCGAGCTCGCCGCGCGCGTGGTCGACCTCGGCGCCGCGGCGGGCATCCCGATCGCGACCGATCCCGCGCGCGGCTTCGACCACGGCACGTTCTCGATGCTCCAGCCGATCTACCCGGACGCGGGGGTGCCGGTGGTCAGCCTGTCGATGCGCGCCGACTACGACGTCGAGGCGCACCTTGCGCTCGGCCGGGCGCTCGCGCCCCTGCGCGAAGAGGGCGTGGTCATCGTCGGCTCGGGCCTCACCTGGCACAACCTGCGGCGCTTCGATCCCAGCGCGCGCGCACCTTCGGCGGCCTTCGAAGCCTGGCTGCGCCACGCCTTGACGGGCGTTCCGGCGAGGGACCGCGAAGCGCTGCTGCGGCAGTGGGCCGACGCCCCGGCCGCGCGCGAGGCGCACCCGCGCGAAGACCATCTCATCCCGCTGATGGTGGCGGTGGGCGCGGCCGGGGGCGATCCCGGCACCTGCATCTATGCGCAGGACGACTTGCGCGGCGGGGTCACCGCCTCCTCCTACCGGTTCTCGGCCGATACCACGCCGAGCGCCTACGACCGGCTGCGCCCGCGTCCCTGATCGTCGAGCCTGCGGCCCATCGTGACCACGGCGTTCTCCTCGTAGCCGAGCGCTGCGTAGAACGCCTTGGTCGCGAGATTGTCGTTGCGGACCATGAACATGATCTTGTCGCAGCCGCGCCGCCGGAGCCAGTCCTCGGCGCCGGCCATCAGCTGGCCGCCGATCCCGCGGCGCCGGCGCTGCGGATCGACGCCGAGATAGTACACCCAGCCGCGGTGCCCGTCGTCGCCGACCATGACCGCGCCCGCGAGCGAGCCGCCGATGCGCGCGACGAGCACGTCCGAAGCCGGTGTCGCAAGCGCGCGGCGGAAGTCGGCGACCGGATCGTTCCACGGGCGGGTCAGGCCCGCCGCCTGCCACAGCGCCACGATCGCCTCCTCGTCCGCGGCCGTGGCCGGCGCGACGGTCGCGGTGTCAGGCGCCATCGGGCGCCGGGATCAGGTGCGCTTCGAGCACGGCGCGCATCGCCGGCGAAAGGGGCGAGGCTCCCTGTGCGTCGGCCTGGACGAAGGTCGTCGTGCACAGGCCTGCGCAGCGCCCGTCCTGGAACAGCGCCTGGCCGAGCTCGTACGAGGCGGTGCCGATGCGCAGGATGCCGGTGCGGATCTCGACCGGCTGATCGTCGCGGTGGAACACTTCGGCAAGGTAGCTGCAGCGGCTGTCGGCGGTGACGATGCGGCCGCGCCCCTGCGCCGCGCCCAGCGTCTCGCCCCCCGCGGCGTTCGCCGCCTGGAAGATCGCGCGCGAAAAGCGCGAGCGCGCTTCGTCGTAGTAGCCCGCCACGGCGATGTTGTTGACGTGGCGCAGCAGGTCCTCGTCGGTGTAGCGCGTCTGGATCAGGCAGCTGTGCGGATAGATCGCGGGCTCGAGCCGCCAGGCGGGGGGCTTCATCGCTCCGGCCTCACTCCCACTCGATCGTGCCGGGCGGCTTGCTGGTGTAGTCGTAGACCACCCGGTTGATGCCCTTGACCTCGTTGACGATGCGGGTCGCCACGCGCGACAGGAAGCCGGCGTCGAACGGATAGATGTCGGCGGTCATGCCGTCGGTGCTGGTGACCGCGCGCAGCGCGCAGACGCTGTCGTAAGTGCGGAAGTCGCCCATCACGCCCACCGTCTTGACCGGCAGCAGCACCGCGAAGGCCTGCCAGATCGCGTCGTAGAGCCCGGCGTTGCGGATCTCCTCGAGGTAGATCGCATCGGCCTTGCGCAGGATGTCGCAGCGCTCGCGCGTCACTTCGCCGGGGATGCGGATGGCAAGGCCGGGGCCGGGGAAGGGGTGGCGGCCGACGAACACGTCGGGCAGCCCCAACTCGCGGCCGAGCGCGCGGACCTCGTCCTTGAACAGCTCGCGCAAGGGCTCGACGAGCTTCATGTTCATGCGTTCGGGCAGGCCGCCGACGTTGTGGTGGCTCTTGATCGTGACCGAGGGCCCGCCGGTGAAGCTGACCGATTCGATCACGTCGGGATAGAGCGTCCCCTGCGCGAGGAAGTCCGCGCCGCCGACCTGCCGGGCCTCGGCCTCGAACACGTCGATGAAGGTCTTGCCGATGAACTTGCGCTTGGCCTCGGGGTCGGTCACCCCGGCAAGGCCGCCGAGGAACAGCGCCGAGACATCCTTGTGGACCAGCGGGATGTTGTAGTGGTTGCGGAACAGCGAAACGACCTGCTCGGCCTCGCCCATGCGCATCAGCCCGGGGTCGACGAAGACGCTGGTCAGCTGGTCGCCGATCGCCTCGTGGATCAGCACCGCCGCGACCGCCGAATCGACGCCGCCCGACAGGCCGCAGATCACGCGGCTGTCGCCGACCTGCTCGCGGATCTCGGCGATCTTGGTCTTGCGGAACTCGGCCATCGTCCAGTCGCCGGTGCAGCCGCAGACGTGACGCACGAAGTTGGCGATGAGCTTGCCGCCATCTGGGGTGTGGACCACTTCGGGGTGGAACTGCGTGCCGTAGTACTTCTTCTCGTCGTTCGCGATCACCGCGAAGGGCGCGCCGTCGGAAACCGCGACGATGCGGAAGCCGGGCGCGAACTGCGTGACCTTGTCGCCGTGGCTCATCCACACCTGGTGGCGCTCGCCCGCGCTCCACAGCCCGTCGAACAGCACGCAGGGCTCGGTGACGGTAAGGAAGGCGCGGCCGAATTCGCCCGAATCGCCGGGTTCGACCTTGCCGCCGAGCTGCTCGCTCATCACCTGCTGGCCGTAGCAGATGCCCAGGATCGGGAGGCCGGAATCGAACAGCACCTGCGGTGCGCGGGGGGAACCCTCGGCAGGCACGCTGGCCGGCGAGCCCGAAAGGATCACGCCCTTGGGCTTCATCCGGTGGAACGCGGCCTCGGCCTGGGTGAACGGCGCGATTTCGGAGTAGACGCCGGCCTCGCGCACGCGGCGCGCGATCAGCTGGGTCACCTGGCTGCCGAAGTCGACGATGAGGATGGATTCGGAGGGCTGGATGCTCATGGCTGGCCGATAATGAGCGCGGCTCCGGCTGTCCAGACGCGACGATCACGCCGGCGCGAACGGTTGCACGGCGGTAATTGCGTTTCCTGCAATCGCGTGGGCCTGCTTCGCATTTGCAGCATACGTCAAACGGCGTATTTGCGGCCTCGTTCAGCAAGCTCCTGCAATCCACCACCCTGCCGGCGCCGATGAACGGGGAGATGCCTGGAAGTGCCTTCAACAGGAGGACCACCATGCGCAGCATCGTTTCCTATGTCCTGCCGATCATCGTTGCCGCTGGCGTCAGCGGCATGATGTTCACCGCCACGCTCGTCTGAGCGTGCCGCGGTGCCCGGCACGAAAGCATCGACACGGCTGTCCTGAACCTTGGGGCAGCCGTTTTGCTTTGTGCCGCGCGCCGGTCTAGCGTGACCCGGTGACCGTCACCCGCTTCGCGCCCAGCCCCAACGGCCCGCTCCATCTCGGCCATGCCTGGTCGGCGATCGTCGGGCACGACATTGCCGAAGCGCGCGGCGGCGCGTTCCTGCTCCGCATCGAGGACATCGACGGCACGCGCAGCCGGCCCGAACTCGCCGACGAATTTCGCCGCGACCTCGACTGGCTGCACCTCGAATACCGCGAGGTGGCGCCGCAGTCGCAGCGCATCGCCACCTATCGCGACGCGGCCGATTCGCTGCGCGCGATGGGCCTCATCTATCCCTGCCGCTGCACCCGGGCCGAGATCGCCGCCGCGGCGCGGCGGATGGGGCCGGACGGCCCGGTCTATCCCGGGACCTGCCTGCACCGCCCGATCGCGCCGGGCCCCGGCGTCGTCTGGCGGCTCGACATGGAGCAGGCGACAGACCTGTGCGGGCCGCTGACCTGGACCGACGAGCGGCGCGGCGAGCAGCAGGCGCGCCCCGAGATGTTCGGCGACGTCGTGCTCTGGCGCAAGGACGCGCCGGCCAGCTACCACCTCGCCGCGACGATCGACGATGCCGCCGACGGGGTCACCTGCGTCACCCGCGGGCTCGACCTGTTCCACGCAACGCACGTCCATCGCCTGCTCCAGGCGCTGCTCGGGATCGAGCCGCCCGTCTGGCACCATCATGCGCTGCTGGTCGAAGCGGACGGACGCAAGCTCGCCAAGCGGCGCGATGCCCCGGCGCTCGCCGAACGGCGGCGGGCGGGCGAGGACGGACGGGCGGTCGCCGCGGAACTGCGCCATGGTCTTTTGGACACTGGCATTTCCTTTGCCGACACCCTACTTCTCGAAGCATGACCTACGTCCTCATCCCGCTCCTGCTCATCTTCATGGGTCTTGCCGTCTATTCGCTGGTGCGGGGGATCGTCGCGTTCCTCAACACCACGCGCGAAGGGCTCGAGCGCGGGGACGAAGGCATCAAGGAGATGCAGGTCCTGCAGAACAAGATGATGTTCAACCGCATCAAGTACCAGGGCCTCGCGGTCGCGGTCGTCGCCATCCTGCTGGCAGTGGCGCGCTGATCCGAACGGCGCTAGGCGCTGCTGCATGGTAAAGCTGAACAAGATCTACACCCGCACCGGCGATGACGGCACGACCGGCCTCGTCGACGGCTCGCGCCGCGCCAAGTGCGATGCACGGATGCAGGCGATCGGCGAGGTCGACGAACTCAACAGCGCGATCGGCCTGGCTGCGGTTGCGACCGATGACGCCACCACGCGCGACTTGCGCCGCATCCAGAACGACCTGTTCGACCTTGGCGCCGACCTCGCCACGCCCGGAGAGGATTTCACGCCCTCCGAGATGGTGCTGCGCATCGTGCAGGGCCAGGTCGATTGGCTCGAGCAGGCGATCGATGCTCTGAACGAGAACCTTCCCCCGCTCACCAGCTTCATCCTGCCGGGCGGCAGCGAAGCGGCGGCGCGAGTCCACCTCGCGCGCTCGATCGCGCGCCGCGCCGAGCGCGCCGGCGTGGCGCTGGCGCAGGCCGAGCCGGTCAACCCGGCGGCGCTGGGCTATCTCAACCGGCTTTCGGACTACCTGTTCGTGCTCGCCCGCGCGATCAACGCCGGCAACGATCCGCTGTGGGTTCCGGGCGCCTCGCGCGGCTGATTGTCATTCCCCGCCCGCAAAGCTAAGCCGCGCGCCGATCGAACGAAAGGACACGGGCGATGCAGACGGTTGCGGTGATCGGCGCGGGGCAGATGGGCGCGGGCATCGCGCAAGTCGTGGCGCAGGCCGGGATCAGGGTGCTGCTCTCCGACGTCAGCCTCGAAGTGGCCGAAGGGGCCAAGGCGAAGATCACCAAGGGCCTGCTGAAGCTTGTCGAGAAGGGCAAGATCGGCGAGGGCGAGGCGACCGACGCGCTCGCCAGAATCGCGCCGGTGGGCGACTATGCGCCGATGGCCGAAGCCGACCTGATCATCGAGGCGGCGACCGAGCGCGAGGAGATCAAGCACCGCATCTTCGACGCCGCGGGCAAGGTCCTGCGCGGCGATGCGATCATGGCCTCGAACACCAGCTCGATCCCGATCACGCGGATGGCGGTGTCCTCGCCCGATCCGGCGCGGTTCATCGGCGTGCACTTCTTCAACCCGGTGCCGGTGATGAAGCTGGTCGAGGTGATTCCCGGCCTCGCCACCTCGGCGGCGACGGTTGCGGCGGTGAAGGACTTCGTCGCGCGGCTCGGCAAGGAAGCGGTCCAGTCCGAGGACGAGGCGGGGTTCATCGTCAACCGCATCCTGGTGCCGATGCTCAACGAGGCGTGCTTCGTGCTCGGCTCGGGCACCGCGAGCGTGGCCGACATCGACAAGGGCTGCCGGCTCGGGCTCAACCACCCGATGGGTCCGCTCGAACTCGCCGACTTCATCGGGCTCGACACCTGCCTCGAGATCATGCGCGTGATCCACGCGAGCACCGGCGATTCGAAGTATCGCCCCGCGCCGCTCCTCGCCAAGTACGTCGAGGCGGGCTGGCTCGGGCGCAAGAGCGGCAGGGGCTTCTACGACTATTCGGGCGAAGCGCCGGTCCCGACCCGCTGAAGGGAACGGGCCTGCCGGCAGGGCGTAGTCTCCGCACGAAGGAGACACCGATGTCCGGCAACAAACCGATCGACACCGCCAGCAACGACGCCGGCGAGAATTTCGACGAGCGCGACCTCGCGCCCGAGGCGCACAACGCCGAGCAGGACGACGAGGACGCACAGGCCCAGACGCTCGCCGACGAGGCGATCGGCCGGGCCACCAGCGTGTTCGGCGAGGATGGCGAGACCGAGCGCGCCGGCGGCGGCCTCGGCGACGAGCCGGGCTCGGACACCCCCGACATCGTCGACCACATGAAGCAGATGGTCACCTCGGGCCGTATCGACATGGACGCCTATCGCGGCGAGCGCAGCGACGACGACGAGGAAGGCCTCTACGGCGAGCAGGGCATCGACGACGACACGCCGCGCGCGCGCGACTAGCGCGCGCCGGTCACTGCGGCGGCGGGGTCTGTCCGGGGCCTTGGCCGTAGGCCTGGCCGGCAGGCTGCGCCGACGCTCCGTCGGGCAGGTCGCCGACCTGCGCAGTGACGTCGCGGCCGTTCTCGTAGACCCGCACCTCGTAGCGCTTCTTGCCGTCCGCGTCGGGCTCGTCGGCGGGCGGCGCCGGATCTTCGGCGGCCCAGCGGGCGAAGCGCTCGTGAGGGTCCTCGGTGGGGCGCGGTGCGGGCGTCGGGTCCGGGGCGACCGCGCGCACGGCGACGCCGAACATCCCGGCGAGCAGCAGCAGGGCGACGATCGCCCCGAACAGTCGGTTGCGGAACAGGAAGTCCATCGCGCGTGGGTCCGTTTGCGGTTGGCCGGATATGGTCCGACTACGGATGCCGCATTAACATCCGGATAAAGCGATCGCGCCTTGCCATCGGGCGGGAACGCGGCGCAAGGGACCGGTCCTTCGGGGTTCGCCCATCCCCGCGCGACCCGTCCCGTCCTGTCGAGGAGCTTTGTCCTTGCCCACGATCCTGCTGTTGATCGTCTCCAACCTGTTCATGACCACGGCGTGGTACTGGCACCTCAAGGGCGGGGTGCAGGTCGCCGAGAGCCGGCCGCTGCTGGCGGTGATCCTGGTGAGCTGGGGCCTCGCTTTCGTCGAATATTGCTTCGCCGTGCCCGCCAACCGGCTCGGCTTCGCCGCCGGCTGGAGTCCGGGCCAGCTCAAGGTCGTGCAGGAAGCGATTGCGCTGGTCGTGTTCGGCGGCTTCATGGTGTTGGTGCTCGGCGAGCCGTTGCACTGGCGCCATCTTGCCGCGTTCGCCTGCCTGATGGGGGCGGTCGCCTTCCTCTTCGTCGGACGCTGATCCTGGCGGGCGCGCCTGCGCTGCCGCGGTCAGCCCTCCTTGGGCGGGTCCTTGGCCCAGGGATTGACGTGGGCGTGCTCGGATGGCGCGTCGCTCGGCGTGTCCTCGGCGCGCGGCGTCATCCGCCAGGCCGTGAACAGGATCCCGATCGCCCACAGCAGGGCGCCCCAGCGGCTGCGAAAGATCATCCGGTAACCGAACATGTCCCGCAGCCTAGCGCGAATCGGGTTAAGCATTTGCTGCCCCGGCCGCCCAGGCCGCGGGCGCTGCGACAGGAACGCTAAGGAACTGTGCAGATGAGTCTTTTCCCGGAACAGACAGCCACCGCCGGGCATTGCAGGGGCCGCTCATGCCGTCCCCGCCCCCACGCCCTGCGTCGCTCGCCCTGCTCGTCTTGCTCGTCCTCACCGCCGCGGCCTGGCCTTCCGCGCCCCGTCCTGCCGCGGCCTCGCCGGCAGAGGAGAACCCTGCGCAGGAGCGCGCGCGCTTCGCCGTGTGCGGGCCGGGCCCGCGCGTGACCTGCGTCGTCGATGGCGACACCTTCTGGCTGCGCCGCACCAAGATCCGCATCGCCGACATCAACGCGCCCGAGGTGGGCCATCCCGCGTGTGCCGACGAGGCGCGACTGGGCGCGGCGGCGACCCGGCGGCTCACCGAACTGCTCAATGCAGGGCCGTTCACGCTGACGATCGAAGGCTCGCGCGCCACCGACCGCTACGGCCGCGCGCTGCGGGTGGTGATGCGCGATGGCGAAAGCCTCGGCCTGGCGCTCGAACGCGAGGGCCTGGCAGAGCGCTGGAAGGGCCGGCGCGGCGACTGGTGCGCCGGCGCCGGTCAGCCCTCTTAAGCCGCGCGCAGGTCGGCCACGCCCTTGGCGCCGCGGTCGGCGGCGGACAGGCCGTCGAACACCGCATCGACGATCCGCGCCAGCTTTTCCTCGCTCAGCCGGTCCATTGCCATCGCCATGAAGCTGATCGCGCAATAGGGTGCGACCATCTGGTTGACGAGGCTGATCGTCTCGTCGACGCCGAGCCCGGCGAAGTAGCCTTCGCCCATCGCCTCGCCGATGATCATGCCGAGGTAGTGGTCGGCAAGGTCGACGTAGCTGCGGACCTGCTCGAAGTGCTCGTTGCCGATGTCGATGTAGCTCTGGAACGCGACCGGGTCGGCGAGGTAGTGGTTGCGCATCATGGTGAAGCGCCGGGCGAAGAACTCGTACATCTTGCGCCGCGCCGGCAGGTCGCTGGCGACGACCTCCTCCATTGCCGCAACCTTGGGGCGGAACCAGTATTCGGCCAGCGCCTCGAGCAGCGCGTCCTTGTCCTCGAAGTAGCGGTAGACGGTGGCGGGCGACATGCCGGCGCGGATCGCCAGTTCCTGCATCGTCAGCGCCGGGGAACCGCGCTCCTCCAGCAGCTTGGTCGCGATCTCGACCAGGCGTTCGCGGGTGGCCTCGATATCGGTCTGAGCGCGGTTCATCGCTGCGTCCTGCATTCCCGGGGAGTGGGCACTTTCACCGATTGTAGGGCGTGGCGCGGCGTGTTTCAATGAACAGCCATGCCTTCCAACCGTCACGCATCGCCGCTAGCGCGGTCATGCTCTTGCAATCGAACGGAAAAGCAGGTCTTTCCATGACGTCTTCGCTTCGCGCCCGGCCCGGTCTTCGCACTCCGATGCTTGGCTCCCCGATCCTGGCCGCGCCCATGCTTGCCGCCCTGCTGCTGGCGGGTTGCGCCACGCCCGCGATGCGCGAGGCGGCGGCGCCAGTGGAGGTCGGGATCGTCGCGTTCAACGATTTCCACGGCAACCTTGAGCCGCCGCGCCAGTCGGTGATCGCGCCCGACGGGAAGGGCGGGCAGGTCCAGGTGCCCGCCGGCGGCGCCGCGTGGTTCGCCTCGGCGCTCGATTCGATCCGCGGCAAGTACGCCAACCACCTGACCGTTTCGGCGGGCGACATGATCAGCGCCTCGCAGCTCGCCTCCTCGCTCTACCTCGACGAGCCGACGATCGGGGTGATGAACCGCCTCGGCGTCGACTTCAACGCGGTCGGCAACCACGAGTTCGACCGCGGGCGCGACGAACTGCTGCGGATGCAGAACGGCGGCTGCGCCAGGTTCACCGCCAAGGAGCCGTGCCAGCTCGAGAAGTTTGCCGGCGCCAGCTTCCGCTACCTTGCCGCCAGCACGCTGACCGAAAGCGGCAGTCCGCTGTTCCCCGCCACCGGACTTCGCAGCTTCGGCAGCGGCAAGCGCAAGGTCTCGGTCGGGGTGATCGGCCTGACGCTCAAGGGCACGCCCGATCTCGTCAGCCCGGCCGGCATCAAGGGCCTGACCTTCGCCGACGAGGCCGACACGATCAACGCCGCGGTGCCTGCGCTCAAGGCGCAAGGCGCCGATGCGGTGGTCGTGCTGATCCACCAGGGCGGCAAGACGCAAGGCGCGCCCGATCCCGACGGCTGCAACGATCTGGTCGGCGAAATCCGGCCGATCCTGTCGCGGCTCGATCCGCGGGTGGACGTCGTCGTCTCGGGCCACACCCACTGGGACTACGTCTGCGACTGGAGCAAGCAGGATCCGGCGCATCCGGTGCTGCTGACGAGCGCCGGGCTCTACGGCAAGGAGATCACCGACATCCGGCTCGAGATCGACCCGGTCGCGCACAAGGTCGTCTCGAAGCGCGCGCACAACGTGATCGTCCAGTCGGTGCCCTATACTTCGGCCAAGGGGCCGCTCGGCAATAGCGACCTCGTCCCGCAGTTCGCCCCGCGCCCCGACATCGCGGCCTATGTCCAGCGCTACGTCGATGCCTCGAAGGCCTATACCGCGCGCGCCGTGGGCAAGCTGTCGGGCCCCGCCACCAAGGGCGAAGGCGCCGAAGCCGGCGTGGGCGGGACGCTCGGCAACATCATCGCCGATGCCCAGCGCGACGCGACCGCGGGCGCGGGCGCGCAGATTGCGTTCATGAACCCGTTCGGCATCCGCGCGCCGCTGGTCCCCGCCGCCGACGGCACGCTGACCTATGGCGACATCTACCTGACCCAGCCCTTCGGCAACCAGGTGGTGACCGAGACGCTGACCGGCGCGGAGATCAAGGCCGCGCTCGAGCAGGGCTTCGACGACAAGGGGCCGGAACAGGCGCTCGCCCCCTCATCGGGCTTTTCCTACGTCGTCGATCGCAGCAAGCCGGTCGGCAGCCGGATCGCGTCGATCAGCTTCATGGGCAGGCCGCTCGACATGGCCGCGCGCTACCGCGTGACGATCAACGGCTTCCTTGCGCTCGGCGGCGACGGCTTCGGGGTGTTCGCCGGCAAGCCCGACGCGGTGACCGGCCCGACCGACCTCGATACGCTCGAAAGCTGGCTGCGCGCCGCGCCTTCGCGCACCGTTCCGGCCGAGGCGCGGGTCACTTTCGCGGCGGCAGGGGGATGAAGCCCGAGGTGCGGCGGACGTAGTCGGCATAGCCGGGGCGGCGCTTGGCCATGCCGCGCTCGAGCATCGGCTTGCCCGACCACTGGGTCAGCGTGAACGTCAGGAACACCGGCCCGATCAGCCCGGCAAGCGCCACCAGCCCGCCGGCGTCGGCGGACATCAGCCAGATGCCCCACCACACGCAGGCGTCGCCGAAGTAGTTGGGGTGGCGGGTGTAGCGCCACAGCCCGGTGTCGAGCACCTTGCCCTGATTGGCCGGATCGGCGCGGAAGCGGGCGAGCTGCGCATCGCCGACGCTCTCGAACACGAAGCCGACCAGCCAGAGCAGCCCGCCCGCCACGACCAGCGGGCCGATCTGCGCCCCGCCCGGAGCGAGGATGCCGAACTGGGCGGGCAGGCACGTCGCGAACAGCAGCAGGCCCTGCATCGCGAACACCGTGGTCAGCGCCGCGAAGGCGAAGCGTCCTTCCGCCTTCGCCTTGCCGAGAATGCGCGCATAGCGCGGGTCCTCGCCGGTCGCGCGCCAGCGGCGGAACAGGTGGAGGCCGAGCCTTGCGCCCCAGATCGCCGTCGCCGCCGCGATCGGCAGCGCCCGCGCCGCAGCGCCCGACCCTGCCTGCGCCAGCGAAAGCAGCGCTAGCGCGGCCATGCCGCCCGCCCACACCGCATCGACGAAGCTGACGTCGCCGATCCGCACCGCCACGCGCCACAGCACCAGCATCGCGAGCGCCAGCGCGGCCGCGTTTACCAGCAGGGCATCGGTCATGGCAGCAGCTCCTCGAAGTTGCGGATGCTTCGCTCGGGGTGCTTGGGTGTCACCGAGCGGTAGACTTGCGCGATCTGCCGCATGTCCGAGGCATAGTCGCCGGTGGGCATGATCGTGGGGCCAAGACCGCCGGTCTTGGTGCCGTAGTCCATCAGCCCGACGACCATCGGCACCCCTGCGCCCAGCGCGATCTGGTAGAAGCCCGTGCGCCATTGCGTCACCGCGCTGCGCGTGCCCTCGGGCGCGATGGTCAGCACGAAGCGGTCGCGCCTGCCGAACTCCTCGATCATCGCCTGGACGACGTTGCGCCGGTGCTTGCGGTCGATCGCGATGCCGCCCATGTCGCGCATGAAGCGCCCCAGCGGCCAGCGGAACAGGCTGTCCTTGGCCATGAACCGCGTATCGAGGCCGAGCGCGTTCACCAGCCCGAGGAAATAGACGAAGTCCCAGTTGGAGGTGTGCGGCGCGGCGATCAGCACGTAGCGACCGCCTGGCGGCGGCGTGCCGATCGCGGTCCAGCCCTGGCGCTTGTAGAACCACAGCAGCACCCGCCGCAGCAGGCGCGACATCAGGCTCGGCCGTGGCCCGGCCGCATCGGTCTTGTCCATCCCCATCTCCCGCGGCACAGATTATCGCACTCGCCGCGGCTTGTCGAAGGGAACAAGCCGCCCCGTGGTGCCGTTGCCGGGGGATGGACAGACTGGCCGATATTCCTTCGCAAGAACAACCACTTGCCTCGACGCGCTGGCCCTCGGTGCTGTGGGTGGTGCGCCATGGACAAAGCGCGGGCAACGTCGCCCGCGACGCTGCGACCGAGCAGGGGCTCGCGCGGATCCCGCTGACCCATCGCGATGTCGACGTGCCGCTGTCCGACCTCGGCCGCCAGCAGGCCGCCGCGCTCGGCCGCTGGTTCGCCGAAGCGCACGAGGACGGCCGCCCGGAAGTGCTGCTCGCCTCGCCCTATGTCCGCGCGGTCGAGACCGCCCGGCTGTTCCGCGAACACGGCGGCTGCGCGCCCGACGAGCCGGTGTGCATCGACGAGCGGCTGCGCGAGAAGGAGTTCGGCATCCTCGACGGGCTGACCACCAGCGGCATCCACCAGCTGCAGCCCGACCAGGCCGAGTTCCGCCGCCTGCTGGGCAAGTTCTACCATCGCCCGCCGGGCGGCGAATCGTGGGTCGACGTGATCTTCCGCCTGCGCGCGCTGCTCGACACGGTCTCGCTCCACCACGCCGGCCGCCGGGTGATGATCGTCGCCCACCAGGTCGTGGTGCTGTGCCTGCGCTACATCATCGAGGGGCTCGACGAGGCGCAGGTGCTCGCGATCGACCGCGAGGGCGATGTCGCCAACTGCGGCATCACTGAATATCGCTTCGACCCGGAAGCGGGTCACCACGGCGCGCTGGTGCTGGCGCGCTACAACGTGACCGCGCCGATGGTCGCCGACGATACCCCCGTCACCGCCGCGCCCGACAAGATGGTCGCTGCGCGTGGCTGAACGGCCCGAGGCGCTCGACAGCGACTGGCTGCGCGCCCATCCGCTGCCGCAGCCGGCCTCCGACGCCGACAAGAACGCGCGCGGGCGCGTGCTCGCGGTCGGCGGCTGCCGGACGGTGCCGGGCGGCATCCGCCTGACCGCCGAAGCCGCGTTCCGCGCCGGCGCGGGCAAGGTCCAGGTTGCGACCATCGCCGGCGCCGCGCTGGCGCTCGGCATCGCCATGCCCGAAATCGCGGTCCACGCCATGCCCGAGGCGGACAATGGCGAGCTCGGCGCGTGCGGCGATGCGCTGCGCCGGCTCGCGGCCCGCGCCGATGCGATCATCGCCGGGCCTGCCGTCGCCTGCCACGAGGCCGCGCGGCGCCTGGTCGCGGACCTCCTCGCCGACGAGGGCGAGGCGGAGCTGGTGCTCGATGCCGGCGCGCTGATGGTGCTCGCCGACCACGCGCCTGTCCTCGCCCGTCGCCGCCGCCCGGCGGTGCTGACGCCGCACATCGGCGAGATGGCGGCGCTGCTCGGCGAACCTGCCGACGCGATCGAGGCCGACCGCGCCGCCGCCGTGCGCCGCGCCGCCGACCGCTTCGGTGCAGTCTGCGTGCTCAAGGGCGCGACCAGTCTCGTCGCCGCGCCGGGCGCGCCGGTGCTCGCCTATGCCGGGGGCGGAGTGGGTCTTGCCACCGGCGGCTCGGGCGACGTGCTCGCCGGGATCGTCGCCGGGCTCGCCGCGCGCGGGGCCGCGCCGCCGGTCGCAGCGGCCTGGGCGGTGTGGCTCCACGGCGAGGCGGGACGGCGCTGCGCCGAGCAGATGGGGCCGCTCGGCTTCCTCGCCCGCGAGCTGCTGGCCCATGTCCCGGGGCTGATGCGCGCGCTCTGACCTGTTCCTTGCACCAGCTTCGCGCGGCGCTTCCTTGACCATAATAAGCATGGTTATTATCATCATGGCCCGATGCAGAACAACATCGCCTTCCTCTCGGCCGACGTCAGCCGGCTGATCCGCAAGCGCTTCGACCTTGCGGCGCGCGCGCTCGGCGTCACCGGGCCGCAATGGCGCGTGCTCGCCGCGCTCGAGCGCACTCCCGGCATGAACCAGTGCGCGCTCGCCGCCTGGCTCGAGGTCGAGGCGATCACCGCCGGGCGGATGATCGACCGGCTGGAGAAGGCCGGGTTCGTCGAACGCCGGCCCGACCCTGCCGACCGCCGCGTCTGGCGGCTTTACCTTACCGCCGCGGCCGACCCGCAGATGGCGCACCTGCGCGCCTGCGCCGACGACGTCTTTGCCGAAGCGCTCCACGGCCTGGGCGAGGACGAGCACCAGATGCTGCTCGCCCTGCTCGGCCGGGTCCGCACCAACCTCCTTGAAAATTCGCCCGGCGACGCCGCCGTGGCCGCTGCCGAGTGAACGCCATGGCCGAAGCCGATCCCTTTCCGATCCACCAGGATGCGGCCGAGGCCGCGCGTGAGCGCGCCGCCGCCACCCGGCGCAAGCGCGTGCGGCTGGTGCTGATGACGATCGTCCCGGCGCTGATCGTCGGCGCGGGGTTGTGGTACTGGTTCGGCAGCCCGGGCGAGGTCGATACCGACAACGCCTACGTCAAGCAGGACATCGTCTCGATCGCGGCCGAGGTGAACGGCCTGATCGTCAAGGTCGCGGTGCGCGAGAACCAGCAGGTCAAGGCGGGCGACGTTCTGTTCACGATCGATCCCTCCTCGTTCAAGGTCGCGATGCAGCAGGCCGACGCGCAGATCGCCTCGGCGCAGGCCAAGGTCACCGCGCTCCAGGCCGACGTCGGCGCCAGCGCCGCCGACCTTGCCGCCGCGCGCGACGAAGTGCGCCTCGCCCAGGCCAACTACGCCCGCGGCAAGGCGCTGATGGATCGCGGCTTCAACACCCGCGCCAGCATGGACCAGGCCGAGTTCGCCGTCGCCAGCGCGCGCGACAAGCTCCGCGCGCTCGAGGCCGAAGTGACCAAGTCGCAGGCCCAGCTCGCCACCGGCGCGCAGGTGCCCGGGGTCAATCCGGCCATCGCCGCGGCGCAGGCGGTGCGCGCCAAGGCCGCGCTCGACCTCACCCGCACGGTCGTGCGCGCGCCCGCAGACGGCCGCGTGACGCAGGTCAACCGGCTGCAGATCGGCCAGATGGTCTTCGCCGGGGTGCCGATGCTGTCGATCGTCCGCGACGACGGCGCGCGGGTCGAGGCGAACTTCAAGGAGACCGACCTTGCCCGGATGCGCGCCGGCCAGCCTGCAGTCGTCCGGCTCGACGCCTATCCGGGCCTCAAGCTCAAGGGCCACGTCGATTCGATCGGCGCGGGCACCGGCTCGGAATTCTCGGTGCTGCCGGCGCAGAACGCGACCGGCAACTGGGTCAAGGTGATCCAGCGCGTGCCGGTGCGCATCGCCATCGACGACAAGACCGACCGCCCGCTGATCGCCGGGCTGAGCGCCGACGTCACGGTCCATGTCGGCAAGGACTGACGCCGCCGCCGCCGCCGCGGCGCTGGCGCCGCTGCAGACGGCGAACCGGCCGCTGCTGATCGTCGCGGTCATGGCCGCGATGGTCATGCAGATTCTCGACACCACCATCGCCAACGTCGCCCTGCCGCACATGCGCGCCTCGCTTTCGGCGACGCAGGAGACGATCACCTGGGTGCTGACGAGCTACGTGCTCGCCTCGGCGGTGGCGCTGCCGCTCGGCGGCTGGCTGGTCGCCAACTTCGGCCTGCGCCGGGTGTTCGTCATCTCGGTGATCGGGTTCACCGCCGCCTCGGTGATGTGCGGGCTTGCCCAGAACCTGACGCAGATGGTGCTGTTCCGGGTCGCGCAAGGTCTGTTCGGCGCCTTCCTCGGCCCCTTCGCGCAGACCGTCATGCTCGACGTCTCGACGCCCGAGGAACGGCCCCGGATGATGAGCCTGTTCAGCCAGGGCATCATGCTCGGCCCCATCGCCGGGCCGGTGCTGGGCGGCTGGATCACCGAGAATTCCGACTGGCGCTGGGTTTTCTTCATCAACGTGCCGGTCGGCATCTTCGCCGCGCTCGTGCTGATCGCGCTGCTGCCGCGCACCGAGGTCCGGCCGCAGCGGATGGACATCATGGGCTGGCTGTTCATCGCGCTGGCGCTTGCCTGCTTCCAGTTGATGCTCGACCGCGGCGAGACCAAGGACTGGTTCGGTTCGGGCGAGATCGTCACTTATGCGGTGATCGCGGCGGTGGGCGCGTGGCTCGCGGTGGTCCACCTGTCGACCACCGCCCGCCCGATCTACGCCCGCCGGATCTTTGCCGATCCCAACTTCGTCGTCAGCATGGGCCTGCAGTTCCTGATGGGCTCGATCCTGATCTCGGTCTCGGCGCTGATGCCGGGCCTGCTGCAGAACCTCTACGGCTATCCTGTGATCGATGCCGGGCTGCTGCTGGCGCCGCGCGGCATCGGCATGCTCGCCTCGATGATGCTGCTGGGCAAGGTCATGGCGAAGATGGACCCGCGCCTGGCGCTGGGGCTGGGCCTCGTCGTCACCGGCTGGTCGCTGCACATGATGGCCGGCTGGGCGCCCGACATGCCGACCTGGCCGATCGTCGTCTCGGGCGTCATCCAGGGCATCGGCATGAGCTTCACCTACATGCCGGTCAACCTGATCGCCTTCTCCACCCTGCCGGGCGAATATCGCACCGATGCGGCCGGCCTGCTCAACCTGTGCCGCTCGATCGGCTCCTCGATCGGCATCGCGGTGGTGACCGTGCTGCTCAGCCAGGGCATCCAGCGCAACCATGCCGAGCTTGCCGAGCGCATCACCCGGATGAGCGTGCCGGCCGATCTCGACCGCATCACCGCCTATGGCGGCGCCGCCGAAAGCGTGGCCCGCGTGGTCGACGGCATGGTCAACCAGCAGGCGGCGATGATCGCCTATCTCAACGACTTCTACCTGATGGCGCTGGTGTGCTGGGCGACGATCCCGGTGCTCGCGCTGGTCAAGGTGAACCGCCAGCCGGCAGGGCCGCTGCCGCAGATGGCCGCCGACCACTGACGGCCGCGATGCTTGCCCCGGCGGGCAGGCGGGCCTATCGCGCGACCAGCCACGAAGGACGCACGATGAGCCTGTTGACCAACCAGAAGTTCCGCTGGATCCTCGATTGCGGCTGGAAGGGCCGGTGCCCGCGCTGCGGCAAGGGCAAGATGTTCGACGGCTGGCTCAAGCTCGCCGACAAGTGCGACGTCTGCGGGCTCGATTACAGCTTCGCCAATGCCGACGACGGCCCGGCCTTCTTCGCGCTGTGCATCACCGCCTTCCCGCTGACCTTCGTCGCGGTGTGGGTGCAGGTCGCCTACGATCCGCCGTGGTGGGTGCACCTGCTGACCTCGGTGCCGATCCTGGGGGTCGGCTGCCTCGCTACGCTGCGCCCGTTCAAGGGCTGGCTGGTCGCTTCGCAATACGTCAACAGGGCGATCGAGGCGGGCACCGAGGGCCTGTGGGCCAAGCTCAACGCGCGCGAGGGCGATGGCGTTAGGGTGGGCGAGGGCGACGACATGCCGCCCGCCTGATCGAGCAGCGCGCCCGCCGCGCCGCGCCGGCCTCCGCTTATGCGCAAACGTTGGCCGAAAAAAAGCCCGGCCGTTGCCAGCCGGGCTTGGAAGTTTTGGGAGAGGATGCCTGAAAGGCCTCCTCGATATGCTCGCGACTCGGGTTTTGTGCAAGTGCGAAATGGGTCAAACTGGTTGCAGTTTTTGCATCTGGACCTGTAACGAATCTCAGGGCCGGCGGAATTTCAAGATGAAGCGGTCGGTCTTGCCGCGGATCGCGGGATCGAACACCCCGATGTCGTGCGGGTCCGCTGTGCGCTGCAACACGTCCGAGCTGCCTTCGTAGACGAAGCCCGCGCCTTCCAGATCCGCGCGGACGCGCGCCGGGTCGATGCGGTGGTACTTCTCGACCACCTCGCGCGGGTCGCCCGCCGGGCCGACATGGTCGACGATCACCACGCGCCCGCCCGGGCGCACCGCGGCGAACCAGTTGCGCAGCACCGCGGGCACGTCGAGCGCGGGGTGTTGGTACTTCTCCGAAACGAAGTAGAGATCGTGATATTCGAGATGGGCGAAGATCCCGTCGAGGCTCGCCGGGGCGAGCGCCTGCGCCTGCGCCGGCGCCAGCAGGGCCAGCACGTTGGGATGCGCCTTGCCGATCGCCGCCCAGACCTCGGGCTTGGCGAAAGCGGGGCTGTTGATCGCATAGACCCGGCCCTTCGGACCGACCACGTCGGCAAGAAGCTCGGTGTAATAGCCGCCGCCCGCACCCCAGTCGGCCACCGCATCGCCCGGGCGGAACCCTGCGAAGGCGAGCACCTTGTCGGGCATGCGGCCCTCGTCGAGCTTGCGGTTGTCGTCGCTGCGGGCCGTGTCGGCGATCGCGGCGGCCACCGGGTCGGCCGCCACGGCCTTTTTCGGCGCGGCCGCGGCGGGTTGGGCCAGCGCGAATGCGCCCACCAGGGCAAGCACGACGGTCTGCTTCATCTCGTTTCCCCTTCGGTCGATCACGGCGCGCCGTCAGCGCGCCCGCGCGCAGCCCTGTTCGGTCTCGGGGCCGATGGTGCGGGTGGCGCGGAATTGATAGATGCGGTCGGACATGCCGTCGCTGCAAGGGCCTTTCTCGACCCGCAGGGTCAACGGCTTGCCGTCGAGCGCGCCGCTCCATTCGGCAAAGCCCGGGCCGTCGCGACGCGCGACGGTGATCGACATGCCCGCCGGGAAATCGGGCGTGCCGTAGGTCAGCGTGGCGCCGACCACATCGGCGCTCCAGAACGGCTCGGTGCCGATCGCGCGGAGCTTGCGGGGCAGGTCGAGCGACCCGCCGACAGGGACGGGGTCGGCGGCTCCGGCCGGGCCTGCGGCGGGCGCTGCGGCTGCGGTGGGGGCGGGCGAGGGCGGTGCGGCGGACACCCGCGCTTCGATGGCGGCGCTGGCGGCGGCATCGGGCGCGGTGGCGTCGACCGGGGGCGTCGCCGGCGGCTTCGAGCAGCCGGCGAGGAGGGCGGCGAGGAGGGCGGGCGCAAGGAGCGCCAGCCGGGACGGGGCCGGCGCGGGATGCGGCAACGGGCGTGTGGTCACGCGAAACGGTCTCCTGCCCCCGGATGGTTGGCGGCAGGATAGACCGGGCGGCGTCAATGCGCCAGCAGCAGCGGGATGCGGCTGCGGTCGAGCATCGAGCGCGACACGCCGCCAAGCAGCAGCTCGCGCAGCCGGCTCTTGCCGAACAGCCCCATCACGACGAGACCGGCGCCAAGGCGCAGCGCGGTCTCCTCGATGGTGAAGGCGATCGTGCCGTTGGGCTCGGCCTCGCGCACTTCGGCGTGGATGCCGTGGCGCGAAAGGTAGCTGGCCGCCTCGCTTGCGGGGAAGTCCTCCGATTTCTCGCGCACGGTCAGGATGTGGACGGCCGGCGCGAGCGCGAGCAGCGGCAGGCTGGCGCGCAGGGCGTTGGCGCTCTCGTAACCGCCGTCCCAGGCCACCAGCACCGGCGCATCGAACGCCAGCTTCGGCGCGCCCTGCGGCAGCGCGAGCACCGGGCAGCGCACTTCGAGCGCGACTTCCTCGAGCGCCGGGTCGTCGAGGCTGGCGACGATCACATCGGCAAAACGCGACGCCGCGGCCAGGCCCTCGACCCGGCCGACGTCGACCACCGTCACGTCGAAGGCGACGTCCTGGCGGGCGAGGCGCGCATCGAGCGCGGCCGCCAGCTTCTCGTCCTCGGCGCGCACCTCGTTGATCGCGACCGCCGAAAGCGCGGCGCCGCCGAACGGCTCCCACAGCGCCATCTGCGCGAACGGGGTGGCGATCTGGAAGGTCACGTGCCCGCCGGTGGCGCGGGCGAGCGCGAGCGCGGTCTCGACGCGGTCGTCGAGCGTGGGGGCGTTGTCGGCGGGGCAGAGAATGGAGCGCATGGGGATCCTCCGGGGTCTCGGGTGCCGTCATGCTGCGCGCGCCTTCGCGATTCGCCCATGATCCACGTCAAATCGGCGGCGGCTCGCGGCGCTTGCAGTGTTTAACCGAGCCGTTAAGGACAGGCGCGACCAGAACGACGACGAGAGGATGCAGGCTTATGGCCTATGCGGCGGTGATTTTCGATTTCGGCGGAGTGATCACGGCCTCGCCGTTCGAGGCGTTCAACCGGCTCGAGGCCGAGCGCGGGCTGCCGCGCGACTTCATCCGCACCATCAACGCCACCAATCCCGACACCAACGCCTGGGCGCTGTTCGAGCGCGCCGAGATCAGCCGCGACGAATTCGACCGGCTGTTCGCCGCCGAGGCGCGCGCGCTCGGGCACGAGATCGAGGGCCGCGCGGTGCTCGACGTGCTGGCGGGCGCGGTCCGCCCGGCGATGGTCCGCGCGCTCGACACGCTCAAGGACGCGGGCTTTCGCCTGGGGTGCATCACCAACAACGTCCCCACCGGTCACGGCGCGGGCATGGCGCGCAGCGCCGACGCGCACGACCAGATGGAGCAGATCTTCGCGCGCTTCGAGCATGTCATCGAAAGCAGCAAGGCGGGCGTGCGCAAGCCCGATCCGCGCATCTACCAGATGATGTGCGACCATCTCGGCCTCGCGCCGTCGGACTGCGTCTACCTCGACGACCTCGGCATCAACTGCAAGCCCGCCGCCGCGCTCGGCATGCATGCGATCAAGGTGACGAGCGGCGAGCAGGCGCTGGCGGACCTTTCTTCGGTGCTGGGTATCGACCTCAATTCGCCTGCCTGATAGGGCCGGCCGCGCATGTCGCGGCGCCGGCCGACCGGTCGCCGCGTCGACTTCGGCCGGAGTGATGAATGGCAAACAAGCTCTATCCCGATGCCGCCGCCGCGCTCGACGGGCTGCTGCGCGACGGGTTGCTGATCGCCTGCGGGGGCTTCGGCCTTTGCGGGATCCCCGAGCGCCTGCTCGATGCGGTGCGTGACAGCGGGGTCAAGGACCTGACCTTCGCCAGCAACAACGCAGGGATCGATGGCGAAGGCATCGGCAAGCTGCTGCGCACGCGGCAGGTCAGGAAGATGATCTCGTCCTACGTCGGCGAGAACAAGGAGTTCGAGCGACAGTACCTTTCGGGCGAGCTCGAGGTCGAGTTCTGCCCGCAGGGCACGCTCGCCGAGCGGATGCGCGCGGGCGGCGCGGGAATCCCCGGCTTCTACACCAGGACCGGCGTCGGCACGCTGGTGGCCGAGGGCAAGGAAGTGAAGAGCTTCCGGGGTGAAGACTACATCCTCGAGGAAGGCATCTTCGCCGACCTCGCCCTGGTCAAGGCATGGAAGGCGGACGAGACCGGCAACGTCGTGTTCCGCAAGACCGCGCGCAACTTCAACGTGCCCGCCGCCACCTGCGGCAAGGTCTGCGTGGTCGAGGTCGAGGAAATCGTGCCCACCGGCAGCCTCGATCCCGATGCGATCCACCTGCCCGGCGTCTACGTCCAGCGGCTGGTGGTCGGCGCGCCCTACGACAAGAAGATCGAGTTCCGCACCGTCCGCGAGAAGGAGACCGCCTGATGCCCTGGTCACGTGACGACATGGCGGCGCGGGCCGCGCGCGAATTGCAGGACGGCTTCTACGTCAACCTCGGCATCGGCATCCCGACGCTGGTCGCGAACCACATCCCGCAAGGCATGACGGTGACGCTGCAGAGCGAGAACGGGATGCTCGGCATCGGGCCGTTCCCCTATGCCGGCGAGGAAGACCCGGACCTGATCAACGCCGGCAAGCAGACAATCAGCGAGCTGCCGCAGTCGGCCTATTTCGACAGCGCGCAAAGCTTCGCGATGATCCGCGGCGGGCATATCGACCTGACCGTGCTGGGCGCGATGGAAGTGGCCGAGAACGGCGACATCGCCAACTGGATGGTGCCGGGCAAGATGATCAAGGGCATGGGCGGGGCGATGGACCTTGTCGCCGGCGTCAAGAAGATCATCGTGGTGATGGAGCACTGCGCCAAGGACGGCAGTCCGAAGTTCGTGCCCGCCTGCACCCTGCCGCTGACCGGCAAGGGGGTGGTCGACATGATCGTCACCGACCTCGCCGTCTTCGCGCGGCCCGACCATTCCTCGCCCTTTCGCCTGGTCGAGCTGGCGCCCGGCGTCACCGCCGAAGAGGTCGCGGCGAGGACCACCGCCCATTACGAGGTCTGAGCCATGGCCTACACCCTGATCACCGCCAACCGGAACTATTCGAGCTGGTCGCTGCGGCCCTGGGTGCTGATGAAAGCGCTGGGAATTCCGTTCGCCGACCGGCTCGAACCGTTCACCAAGCCGTCGAACTACGACGAGTTCCGCGCTTTCTCGCCCACCGGCCAGGTGCCGGTGCTGGTCGATGGCGAGACCACGGTGTGGGATTCGCTCGGCATCGCGCTCTACCTTGCCGACCGCCACCCCGGCGTCTGGCCCGAGGACGCGGCGGCGAAGGCCTGGGGCGCGTGCGTGGTGGCCGAGATGCACGGCGGGTTCTCCGCCCTGCGCAACGACTGCACGATGAACGTCGGCGTGCGCGTCAGCCCGAAGCCGATGCGGCCGGCGCTCCTCCGCGACGTCGCCCGCATCCGCGAGATCTTCGAGCAGGGGCTCGACCGCTTCGGCGGACCGTGGCTCGCCGGGGAGCGGTTCAGCGTGGTCGACGCCTTCTTCGCGCCGGTCGCCTTCCGCATCCGCACCTACGGCCTCGACGTCGGGCGCGGGCAGGCCTGGGTGGACCATGTGCTGGCCAGCGAGCCGATGCGCCAGTGGGAAGCCGAGGCGCTGCTCGAGAGCTGGCGCGAGGAAAGCCACGAGGCCGAACTGGCCGAGGCCGGGGCGATCACGGCCGACTTCCGGGCGCCCCCACGCTGAGGGGGGTTTACGGAGTTTACACTGTCCTGGAACAAAAACCGGGAGCCCCGCCGAGTCTGCCGGACCAGGCCCGCGCCTTGCTCCAAATCGTTGAACCGGTTGGTCATTTCCAATGATCCCGATGTCCGTGCGGCGACTATAGGGCGCAGGTCCAGTGTAGGACAGAGCTTGCATATGCAAGGCGGGCGGCAGGCGCGCGGCCGCGTCTTAACCGACCGATTAAGAATCGGCTGGAAATCGCCTGCGCACTGTGGAACATCCTGGGCCGAGAGGCGCGCGCGCAACGGCGCGGCCCGAGAGAGGATCACGCCATGAACAACGCCGTGTGCCGCATGGTCGGCTGCGAATTCCCGCTCTTCGCCTTCAGCCACTGCCGCGACGTGGTCGTCGCGGTGAGCAAGGCGGGCGGCTTCGGCGTGTTGGGCGCAGCGGCCTTCTCTCCGGAAGAATTCGAGCGCGAACTCGCCTGGATCGACGAGCACATCGACGGCGCGCCCTATGGCGTCGACGTGCTGGTGCCCGAGACGGTCGACCCGCGCGTGATGGAGCTTGCCACCAACGCGGCGCGTTCGGCGGCGATCAGCCCCGAGCACAAGGCCTTCACCAGGAACCTGCTCGACAGCTACGGCGTGCCGCCCGCCTCCGAGGACATGGGCGTGCCCGAAGGCGCGGGCATCACGCCCGAGATCGGCCTTGCGCTGATGGAGGTCGCCTTCCGCCACCCGATCCGGATGATCGCCAATGCGCTCGGCATCGCGCCCGCCAGCATGATCGAGCAGGCGCACGCGCGCGGCATCCCGGTCGGCGCGCTGGTCGGCGCCAAGGAGCACGCGCTGCGCCAGGCGGCGGCGGGCGTCGACATCATCGTCGCGCAGGGCGGCGAGGCGGGCGGCCACTGTGGCGAGGTCGCCACGATCGTGCTGGTGCCCGAAGTGGTCCGCGCGCTGCGCCAGGCGGGCTACGAGACCCCGGTGCTCGCCGCCGGCGGGATCATGACCGGCAGCCAGATGGCGGGCATGATGGCGATGGGCGCACAAGGCGCGTGGTGCGGATCGGTCTGGCTGGCGACGACCGAGGCCGAGACCAGCGAGACCTTCCGCGACAAGATGGTCGCCGCGCGCAGCCGCGACACGATCCGTTCGAAGGCGCGCACCGGCAAGCCCGCGCGCCAGCTCAAGACCGGCTGGCACGAAGCCTGGGAGGGGCCCGACAGCCCCGGCACGCTGCCGATGCCGCTGATGGGGCTGGTGTCCGAACCTTCGTTCCGCCAGATCGAGAAGGCGGCCGCCGGCGGCAACCAGGGCGCGCGCGAGCTTGTCAGCTATTTCGTCGGGCAGGGCGTCGGCCTGGTCGAGCAGGTCCGCTCGGCGCGCGCGGTAGTGCAGGAATTCCGCGAGGAATTCGCCGAAGCCGCAGGCCAGCTCGTCGCGATGATCGGGGACTGAAAAGCGCCTGTCGCGAAAGCCCGCCTTTAGCCTTGCGCAACCTTCCTGCCTGCGCGGCGTTTGAAATGCTTCGCGCCGGTTCCTAGCTGGGAAGCCGGAACAATTCGCTGGACGGAAAGAAGGCGGTTCATGGCAGACGCGGCAACCATTCCCGACAACCGGGTCGTGCGGCTCCAGGTTGCGGGCTCGCGGCAGGAAGAAAGCGGACACGGCATCGCGCGGATCAGCCGCGCGGTGATGGGACGCCTCGGCGTGACCGAGGGCGACGTGATCGAGATCGTCGGCAAGCGCAGCACGGCGGCGCGCGCGGTGCTGCCCTATCCCGAGGACGAAGGGCTCGAGCTGATCCGGCTCGACGGGCTGCAGCGCGCCAATGCCGACGTCGGTTCGGGCGAGCACGTCGAAGTGCGCAAGGTCGAGAGCCGCCCGGCGCAGCGCGTGGTGTTCGCGCCCGCCCAGCGCGACCTGCGGCTGCAGGGCCCCGCCGCCGCGCTCAAGCGCAATTTCGCCGAGCGGCCGCTGGTGACGGGCGACCTCGTCGCGACGGCAGGCCAGCAGCAGGTCAATCGCGGCGACATGCCGCCGGCGCTGCGCCAGATGCTCAACGCGCCGGCCTTCGCGCTCACGCAGATTCGCCTGACGGTGGTGTCGACCGTGCCCAAGGGCGTGGTCCACATTGACGAGAACACCGAAGTCGAACTGCGCGCCGAATACGAGGAGCCGCGCTCGAGCCGCGCCGACGTCAACTACGACGACGTCGGCGGGATGGACGACACCATCCGCCAGCTGCGCGAGATGGTCGAACTGCCGCTGCGCTATCCCGAGCTGTTCACCCGCCTCGGCGTCGAGCCGCCCAAGGGCGTGCTGCTGCACGGCCCGCCGGGAACCGGCAAGACGCGACTCGCGCGCGCGGTCGCCAACGAAAGCGACGCCTCGTTCTTCACCATCAACGGCCCCGAGATCATGGGCTCGGCCTATGGCGAGAGCGAGAAGCACCTGCGCGAGGTGTTCGAGGACGCGACCAAGAATGCGCCCGCGATCATCTTTATCGACGAGATCGATTCGATCGCGCCCAAGCGCAGCCAGGTGCAGGGCGAGGCGGAAAAGCGCCTCGTCGCGCAGCTGCTGACGCTGATGGACGGGCTGCAGGCGCGCTCCAATTTGGTGGTGATCGCGGCGACCAACCGGCCCGACGCGATCGACGAGGCGCTGCGCCGGCCGGGCCGGTTCGACCGCGAGATCGTGGTCGGCGTGCCCGACGAAAGCGGGCGGCGCGAGATCCTGGGCATCCACACCCGCGGCATGCCGCTGGGCGAGGATGTCGACCTCAAGGAACTCGCCCGCACGACCCACGGCTTCGTCGGCGCCGATCTTGCCGCGCTGGCGCGCGAAGCCGCGATCGAGGCGGTGCGGCGGATCATGCCCAAGCTCGACTTCGAGCAGCAGACGATCCCGCAGGACGTGCTCGACAGCTTGCGCGTCGATCGCGACGACTTCCTGCAGGCGCTGAAGCGCGTGCAGCCTTCGGCGATGCGCGAGGTGATGGTCCAGGCGCCGACGATCGGCTGGTCCGACATCGGCGGGCTGGACGAAGCGCAGGAGAAGCTGCGCGAAGGCGTCGAACTGCCGCTCAAGAACCCCGAGGCGTTCCACCGGCTCGGCATCCGGCCGGCCAAGGGCTTCCTGCTCTATGGCCCGCCGGGCACGGGCAAGACGCTGCTGGCCAAGGCCGTCGCCAAGGAAGCCGAGGCGAACTTCATCGCGATCAAGTCGAGCGACCTCTTGTCCAAGTGGTATGGCGAGAGCGAGCAGCAGATCGCGCGGCTGTTCGCCCGCGCCCGGCAGGTCGCGCCCTGCGTGGTGTTCATCGACGAGATCGACAGCCTGGTGCCCGCGCGCGGGACCGGGGTGGGCGAACCGCAGGTGACGGCGCGGGTGGTCAACACCATCCTTGCCGAAATGGACGGACTCGAGGAGTTGCAGTCGGTGGTGCTGATCGGCGCGACCAACCGGCCCAACCTGGTCGATCCGGCGCTGCTGCGCCCCGGCCGGTTCGACGAGCTGGTCTATGTCGGCACGCCGAGCCGCGAGGGGCGCGAGCACATCCTGCGCATCCACACGGCGAACATGCCGCTCGGCAGCGACGTGGACCTGGCGGACGTGGCGCGGCAGACCGAACGCTTCACCGGGGCGGACCTCGAGGACGTGGTGCGCCGCGCCGGCCTCAACGCCATCCGGCGCGCGGGCGGCGAGGTGCAGCAGGTTACCGGGGCCGACTTCGCCGATGCGCTCGAGGATTCGCGCGCGACGGTGACCGAAGAGATGGAAGCCGAATACGGCCGGATGAAGGGCGAGCTGAAGAAGCGCGCGATGGAACCGAGCCCGATCGGGTTCCTGAGCCCCGGCATGGTCCAGTCGACCCGCGAGACCAAGCACGGGTAAAGCTCGAGTTCGCTCGAGGTTTCGGGAAAGGCGGCGGGAAACTGCCGCCTTTTCCTTATGCCTCGCGCGGGAAGTCCATCTCGACGACGATGCCTTCGGCCTCGAAGCGGCGGACGATGGTGCCGCCGAGCTGGCGTTCGGAGCTGCGGATCAGCATCGAGCCGAAGCCTTCGCGGCCCGGCTTGCCCCCCTCGGGCGGGGAGAAATCCTGGCCGTGTTCCGCCCAGGTCACCCGGACGCGGCCCGCCTCCTCGCGCCAGTCGACCTTGAGCAGGCCGCCGGGACGCGCCCAGGCGCCGTACTTGACCGCGTTGGTGACGAGTTCGTGGAGGACGAGGCCGAGCGGCACCGCGTGGCGCCCGGAGATGACCAGCGCCCCGCCCGAGACTTCGCACTTCTCGCTGCTCGAGCGGTAGGGGGCGAGTGCCTTGCCGACGAGATCGGCGATGTCGACCTGGGTCTCGCCCGGCGCCCCCTGGGTCACGTCGTGCGCGGTGACGAGGGCGTGGATGCGCTTGGCGATGCGGTCGACCGCGGGTGCGGCTTCGGCATCGCCGCGCGCCGACATCTTCACGATCGCGAGGATCACCGCGAACAGGTTCTTGACGCGGTGGTTCAGTTCCTTGGCGAGCAGGTCGGCGCGGTCGCGCGCCTCGGCGATGGCGTCGGCGTTGGCGGCGGCGGCCTCGGCCTGGGCGGTGCGGATCGCCTGCCACAGACCGAGCACGAGCGCGCAGACGATGACCACGAACAGCAGCGCGAGCGAGGGCACGATGCGCGCTTCGGCGGCGGCGGCGCGGTGGGTGGCGTCGTCGAGATGCGCGCGTTCGGCGACCTCGAGCCGTCGCACCGCGGCGCGCAGGCCGTTCATCGCGATCTGCCCTTCGTCGGACAGGATGCGGGTCTGGGCATCGACGATGCGGCCCTGCTCGACCAGCTTGATCGTGCCCGACATTTCGGACCACTTGGCGTCGCCGAGGCGGTCGATCTCGTCGACGATGGCGAGCTGCTGCTCGCTCGCCTCGTCGCCGAGGCGCTGGCGCAGCGCCGCGCTCTCGCGCTCGTAGTCGGAGCGGCCGCGGAAGTAGGGCGCGAGGTAGCGGCGGTCGTTGGTGATGAAGTAGCCGCGCTGGGCGGTCTCGCCGTTGATCGTGGCGGTGACCACGCCGTTGAGCGCGGCGAGCACGCCCGAGGTGCGGGTCGCCTGGGTGCGCTGGACGCGCTCGGCCTCGACCGTGGCGAAGATCAGGGTGAACGCGCCGAGCAGCGCCATCGCGACGACGGTGAACAGCACCAGCGTGGGGATGCGGGGAGCACGGCGCCACCAGCGCGTGCGGGGCCGGGGCTCGGCGGGGGGGACGCTGGCCATAAGGTCGCGTGCCTAAAGGATGTTCGCGCGCGCGGCAACCGCGCAAGGGGGCGTCGACAGGCAGCGCGCGGCGTCGGCGTGCTTGACGGCGGGCGCGCTCTTGCCTATGCGCCGCCCCCTGATTCCGCGTCGCCCCTCTGGTGGCGGTGGCCGGCCAACCGATTCGAACGAAAAGAGCAGACCGATGAAGCGCACTTTCCAGCCCAGCAACCTCGTGCGTGCCCGCCGCCACGGCTTCCGCGCCCGCACCGCCACCGTCGGCGGTCGCAAGGTGCTGCGCGCGCGTCGCGCCCGCGGCCGCAAGAAGCTCTCGGCCTGATCCCGCAAGCCGCGCAGTCCGCAGGCGGGGCGCCGGTTTCGGCGCCCGGGCTTGCGACCATTGCCAAGCGGGCGGACTTCCTTGCCGCAAACCACGCAATCCGGGTCGCGAGGCCCGGATTTGTGCTGTTGGTAAACCCGCTCGCCCGCGCCGACGGATCGCAGCGCTTCGGCGTGACGGTCACCAAGAAGATCGGCAACGCGGTGGTGCGCAACCGGATGAAGCGCCGCTTCCGCGCGCTGCTGCGCGAGCTGCTGCCGGTGCAGGGCATCGCCGGGGCCGATCACGTGCTGATCGGCCGCGAGACCGGAATCGAGCGCGACTTCGCGCTGCTGCGCGAGGAACTGGCGAGCGCCCTGGCGCGCGCCGCCGCGGGCAAGGGCGATCCGCCGCGCGGACGGGGCGGGCGCAAGGGTCGGTCGGGGGGCAAGGCGCCCGGCAAGAGCCAGGGGCGGGGCAAGTGAAGCGGCTGCTGATCCTGGTGGCGAAGGCCTGGCAGATGGGCCCTTCGCGGGTGCTGCCGCCCTCGTGCCGCTATGCGCCCTCGTGCTCGCAGTACGCGATCGAGGCGCTCGACAAGCACGGTGCGATTAAGGGTGGCTGGCTTGCCGTGAAGCGGCTATTGCGCTGCCACCCCTGGGGCGGCCACGGCTATGATCCGGTTCCTTGAGGCCCGTCCATAGCCGGTGCATCGCGCGGCGCGAGGTCGCACGCCGCCGCACTTCCCCACACGACGATTTGAACGAACGCGAGGCATAGTGGAAAACCAGCGCAACCTGATCCTCACGGTGGTCCTGATGGGCCTGCTGCTGATCGGCTGGGATATCGGCCTCAGGTACTTCTACCCGCAGAGCGGCCAGAAGCCGAGGGCCGTCGCCTCCGCCCCCGCCGCCACCGGCGATGCCGCGCAGGCCAAGCCGACCCGCGAGGGCGGCCTGCAGAGCCCGGCGGACCAGGCGCTGGAGAAGCAGGACCTCGCGCAGGCGCTGGCCGCGCCCACCCGCGTTGCCATCGATGCGCCGGGCCTCAAGGGCTCGATCAACCTGATCGGCGGCGCGATCGACGATCTGACGCTCGCCCGCCACCGCGAGGCGCTCGACAAGACCAGCGCGCCGGTCCGCCTGTTTTCGCCCGCCGGCACGCCCGCGCAGCACTTCGCGCAGCTCGGCTGGGCGGCCAAGGGCGGCGGCATCGCCGTGCCGGACGCCCGCACGCAGTGGACGGTCGAGGGTGCGAAGCTGACGCCGGCGACCCCGGTCACGCTCAAGTGGACCAACCCCACCGGCCAGACCTTCGCGATCCGCTATGCGATCGATGAAAACTACATGATCACCGCGACGCAGAGCGTGGCCAACGCCGGCGCCGCGCCGGTCGTCGTCCAGCCGATCGCGCAGATCAACCGCACCGACCGCACCGCCAGCGTCGATACCTGGCAGGTCCATTCGGGGCCGATCGGCGCGTTCGACGGCTCGGTGAGCTTTGCCACCAACTACAAGGACGTGACCGCCGCGGGCACGGTGACCGCCGCCGGCAAGCCCAACTGGATCGGCTTTACCGACATCTACTGGCTGTCCGCGCTCGTCCCCGATGCGCGGGCCAAGGTCGATGCGGATTACCGCGCGCTCGGCAACGGGCTGTTCCTCGCCGACCTGCTCTACCAGCCGGTGACCATCGCGCCGGGCCAGACCCAGACGCAGCAGGTCCGCCTGTTCGCCGGGGCCAAGGAGAACAAGATCCTCGAGGCCTACGAGCAGCAGGGCGTGACCAACCTGTCGCTGTCGATCGACTGGGGCTGGTTCCGCTGGTTCGAGAAGCCGATCTTCTGGCTGCTCGATTCGCTGTTCCGCGCGGTCAAGAACTTCGGCCTCGCGATCATCCTGCTCACGCTGATCGTGCGCGGGATCATGTTCCCGGTCGCGCAGCGCCAGTTCGCCAGCATGGCGGCGATGAAGGCGATCCAGCCGAAGATGAAGGCGCTGCAGGAACGCTACAAGGACGACAAGCAGAAGCAGCAGCAGGAGATCATGGCGCTGTACAAGCAGGAGGGCGTCAACCCGCTCGCCGGCTGCCTGCCGATCTTCCTGCAGATCCCGGTGTTCTTCGCGCTGTACAAGGTGCTGGTGCTGACGATCGAGATGCGCCACCAGCCGTTCGGCCTGTGGATCCACGACCTTTCCTCGCCCGATCCGCTGCACGTGCTCAACCTGTTCGGGCTGCTGCCGTTCACCCCGCCGAGCTTCCTTGCGATCGGCCCGCTGGCGATCCTGCTCGGCTTCACCATGTGGCTGCAATTCAAGCTCCAGCCCGCGGCGATGGACCCGGCGCAGCAGCAGGTCATGGGCATCATGCCCTGGATGATGATGTTCGTGATGGCGCCGTTCGCCACCGGCCTGCTGATCTACTGGATCACCTCGAACCTGCTCACCATCGCGCAGCAGCGCTACCTCTACAGCCGCCATCCGCAGCTCAAGGCGCAAGGCGCGAAGGACCAGCAGGACATCGACCGCGCGGTGGCGCGCGACAAGAAGGCGGCCTCGAACAAGCCGAAGCCGCGTTGAGCGAGCCCCTGACCCCTTCGCCCGCCGCCCCTTCGCCCGCCGCGCTTTCGCCCGAAGAGGAAGCCGCGCGCGCCGAACTGGTCGAGCGCGCCCGGCTGCTGTTCGCCGGGCCGATCGAATTCCTCAAGTCGGCGCCGGCGCTCAAGTTCCTGCCCGATCCGACGGTGCCGGAAGTCGCCTTCGCGGGCCGTTCGAACGTCGGCAAGTCGTCGCTGCTCAATGCGCTCACCGGGCGCAAGTCGCTGGCGCGCACCTCGGTGACGCCGGGACGCACGCAGGAGCTCAACTACTTCGAGGTGGGCGAGCCGACCCGGCTGCGGCTGGTCGACATGCCCGGCTACGGCTTCGCCAAGGCCCCGCCCAAGGTGGTCGAGCAATGGCGGCGGCTGGTGCGCGACTTTCTGCGCGGGCGCGTGGTGCTCAAGCGCACGCTGCTGCTGATCGACAGCCGCCACGGCATCAAGCCGGTCGACGAGGACATGATGCAGATGCTTGACGAAGCGGGCGTCGGCTATCGCGTGGTGCTGACCAAGGCCGACAAGATCAAGGCGAGCGAGCTGGCGGCAGTGACCGCGGCGACCGAAGCCGCCGCGCGCAAGCGCACTGCGGCCTATCCGCAGGTGATCGTCACGTCCTCGGAAAAGCGCATGGGCATTGCCGAATTGCGCGCCGCGGTGCTGGAAGACGCCGAGCAGTAGGCGGCAGGTCGGCAGAAGGGCGAAACGGTGGGGCCCCCGGAACCTTGGCCGCCGGCCGGGCTTCCGCCCCGCTCCGTCATTGCCGGCGCCACGACATCGCCCGGGGGCGCGACGCGAATCCGTCAGGCGGCGGCGCGGCCGGGGAAGTCCATGGCGAGGATCGCATCGAGGCTGTCGGGCTTGGCGAGCAGGTAGCCCTGGGCATAGTCGTAACCGGCGAGCGTCGCTTCCATCAGCTGGATCTCGGTCTCGATGCCTTCGAACACGCACGACAGCGACAGCGTGCGCGCGAGCGTGCGGATCGCGCCGACCAGGCGGCGGCCGACCGGGTCGTCGAGCCGCGCGGCGAAGCTGCGGTCGATCTTGAGCACGTCGAGCGGCAACTGGTGGAGCGTGCTGAGGCTTGAATAGCCGGTGCCGAAATCGTCGAGCGCGATGCGCGCGCCGGTGGCGCGCAGCTGTTCGAGCGCACCGCGCGCAATTTCGGGATCGTGGATCAGGCTGGTCTCGGTGATCTCGAACACCAGCCGGTCGGCGCGGGTCGCGGTCGCGGCGATCATCGTCAGCAGGCCATGGACGGTCTCGACGTCGGCGACGTCGGCGGGCGAGAGGTTGAACGACACGCGCATGGCGGGCGGCATGCGCGGGATCTGGGCGAGAACCTTGCCGAACAGGGCGAGGGTGACGCTGCGCGCGATGCCGAGGCGCTCGGCCGTGGTGAACAGCATTTCCGCCGGGACCGGCCCGAGGGTCGGCGAGGACCAGCGGGCCAGCGCCTCGAGCCCGCTGATCTCCATCGTCCGGGTCGAGATGATCGGCTGGAACGCGATGTCGAGCTCGCGCTCGAGCTCGGCGGCCTGGAGCGCGGCCTCGAGCGCCTGTTCCGAACGGATCATCCGTTCGAGCACCCCGGAGAAGCGCACGCAGGTGCCGCGATGGTTCTTCTTGGCGTGGTAGAGCGCGAAGTCGGCGCGGTCGAACAGGTCGTGCGCGGTGTGGCCGGCATCGGGCCAGGCGGCGAGCCCGCCCGACGAGCCGACCGAGACGACGGTATCGCCCAGTTGCACCGGGCGCTGGATGGCGTCGCAGATCTGCTGGCCGACGCGCGCGGCCGCGTCCATCGTGCCTTCGACGATCAGCCCGAACTCGTCGCCGCCGAGGCGGGCGATGGTGACGTCGGCGTTGCACAAGGGGCGCAGGCGGTCGCCCATCGCCTGGAGCAGCCGGTCGCCCTGGGCATGGCCGAGCGTGTCGTTGACCGGCTTGAACCGGTCGAGGTCGATCACGCCTATGCAGAACGGCGCGGCCGACCGGTCGCGCGCCAGCATCGCATCGAGCCGGGCGAAGAAGTAGCGGCGGTTGGGCAGGCCGGTGAGCGAATCGGAGTGGGCGAGGCGGGCGTTCTCCTCGCTCAAGCGCTGGGCGGCGATGCGTTCGGTCTCGAGTGCGCGGCGCGATTCCTCGAGCGCGAGGAACGAGGCGAAATAGTTGCGCAGGACCTTGAGGCTGATCAGCCCGACGATGACGATGTTGATCGCCATGGCCGCAAGCACCTCGGTGCCGAGGACGATGCAGTAGGCAAGGAACGTGCCGAGCACGACCACGAAGACGGTGTGCGCGGCGCGGGGCAGGTGCGTCAGGCACAGGATGCAGCCCATGACGGTGATCCCGATGAACACCGCGACATGGCCGTGCTCGTAGGGTCCGCCGAAGCGGTCGAGCATCAGCGCCCAGCCGACGAAGCCGATCGAAAGCACGGCCGAGAACAGCTCGGTGCGCCGGAGCATCGAGCTGGCGAAGGCCTCGCCGACCTGGTGCGCCGGCAGCGGGACGAGCCATTGCGCGAGGCGCACGAGGCTGAGCCCGATGAGCACCGTGGGGAGATAGAGATAGAGCCACGGTGGCGCGACTATGCGGTGGGTGTAGGCGAGCGTCGCCGCGCTGACCGCGACCATGAAGTACATCGCCGGGACCTGGCGACGCAGGTGGCCGAACTGCGCCACGGCGTGCTGACGTGCGCCGCCCCTGGCCGGGCCTGACGAAAACAAGGAACGAAACCTGACGCGCATCGCAGGTTGAGTAAGCGTTGCCGGCTTACCGATTGGGAGTCAGGGACCCTACGCAGTATTGCGAGCATGTCCGGGCGGGTCAGCGGGCCTCGCGCCGGGCGCGGCGGGGGCAGCCTCGACAGGGCGGCGCGCAGTGGCTAGGCGGGCGCAGGTGCGAGCGAAGGCGGACGCGATGAAGCTGGTGATCGGCAACAAGAACTATTCGAGCTGGTCGCTGCGCGGCTGGCTCGCCTGCAGGCAGTCGGGCCTCGTCTTCGAGGAGATCACCGTCCCGCTCTATGGCGAGGACTGGGACGAGCGCAAGACGCGCGACGGCACGCTGGCGCCCTCGTCGGGCAAGGTGCCGATCCTGTGGGACGGCGAAGGCGAGGCGGCCGCGGTGGTGTGGGACAGCCTCGCGATCATCGAATACCTTGCCGACAAGGTCGGGCGCGACCGCTTCTGGCCCAAGGACGACGCCGCGCGCGGCATGGCCCGCTCGATGGTCGCGGAAATGCATTCGAGCTACCTCGCGCTGCGCCGGCAGATGCCGATGAACGTGCGGCGGCGGGTGACGGGCCTGGCGGTGCCGCCCGAGGTCCAGGCCGACATCGTGCGCATCCTGACGCTGTGGGCGGAGGCGCGGGCGCGCTTCGGGCAGGGCGGGCCGTTCCTGTTCGGCACGTTCTGCGCCGCCGACATCATCTATGCGCCGGTGGTCTCGCGCTTCCTGACCTATGGGGTGGGGGTGCCGGGCTTCGCCGAAGCCTATATGGAGGCGATCTGGGAGCACCCGTGGATGCAGGCGTGGGTCGCCGCGGCCGAGGAGGAGGAATGGACGATCGAGCAGTTCGAGCAGGCGCAGCCGGCATGACGCTCGATCCTGTCGTGCTCGCCGAGCGGCTGATCGACTGCGAGAGCGTGACGCCGGCGACGGGCGAGGTCTTCGCCTGCCTCGAGGCGATGCTGGCGCCGCTGGGCTTTGCCGTCCATCGCTTCGTCGCGGGCGAGCCGCCCGAGGGGCCGGTCGAGAACCTGTTCGCGATCCGCAAGGGGCCGGAGGGCAGCCGCCACTTCGCCTTTGCCGGCCACCTCGACGTGGTCCCGGCCGGCGAGGGCTGGTCGAGCGCGCCGTTCAGGGCCGAGCGCCGCGGCGAGCTGCTCTACGGGCGCGGCGCGGTCGACATGAAGGGCGCGATCGCGAGCTTCGTCGCGGCGGTGGCGCAGATCCCGGTCGAGGCGGGGACGGTGAGCCTGATCATCACCGGCGACGAGGAAGGCCCGGCGAGGTACGGCACGGTGCCGCTGATCGCGCATATGCGCGCGGTCGGCGAACTGCCCGACTTCTGCCTCGTCGGCGAGCCGACCTCGGTCCGCCGGCTGGGCGACATGGCCAAGATCGGGCGGCGCGGCTCGGTCAACGTCTGGCTGACCGCCAGGGGCGCGCAGGGGCACGTCGCCTATCCGCACCTCGCCGACAACCCGATCCCGCGGCTGGTCGCGCTGCTCGCCGAGCTGGACGCGCTGGTGCTGGACGAGGGCAGCGACTGGTTCCAGCCCTCCAACCTCGAGATCACCGACCTCGAGGTGGGCAACCGCGCGACCAACGTGATCCCGGCCGAAGCGCGCGCGCGACTGTCGATCCGCTACAACGACCACCACACCGGGCAGGCGCTGGTCGACCGCGTGAGCGCGATCGCCGCGCGGCACCGGGTCGAGGTGCGCGCCACGCTCCACGGCGAGGCGTTCATCACCCTACCCGGCGCCGAATCGGCCCTGGTCTCGGCGGCGGTCGAGGCCGAGACGGGCATCGCGCCCGAGCTGTCCACCACCGGCGGCACGTCCGATGCGCGCTTCCTGCGCAGCCTGTGCCCGGTCATCGAGTTCGGCCTCACCAACCCGACGATGCACAAGACCGACGAGGCGGTGGCGATGGAGGACCTGCGCGTGCTCGCGCGGATCTACCGCCGGATCGCCCTGGCGGCGCTCGCCCCTAGCGCCGCCTGAGCACGATGTAGACCGCGCCCGCGCCGCCGTGGCGCGGCTGGGCGGGTCGCACGGCGGCGATGCTGCCGGCGTGCGGGCTGTGCGCGAGCCAGTCGAGCAGCTTGGCCCGGATCGCGCCGCGCCGTTCTCCGCGGAGGTCATGGTCGCCGTGGGGGCGCGGCTTGCCGGCGATCAGCAGGATCACGCGATAGCCCATCGCGAGCGCCTGGCCGATGCCGCCGACGAGGCGCGCGTGCGCCTGGTCGAGGTTCATGCCGTGCAGGTCGATGGTGACGTCGGGCTCGACGCCCCCCCGCGCGAGCTTGCGGTCCCAGCTCGAATCGAGGCCGTGGCGGGTGAGCGGACGGGTGGGCGCGGGCGGTGGCGGCGCCGGCGCGGCGACGCGCGGCGGCGGCGCGCGGCCCTTGACGCGCTTGGGCGGCGGCGCCGCGGGGGCGGCGGGCTCTGGCGCGGGGGCCGCGGCAGCGGGCGCGGCGCGCGGCGGATGGAGCGGGGTGACGGTCTGGGCGACGCGGCGCCACAGTTCGGCTTCCTCGGGGCTGAGGCCACGCGGTGTGCGCATCACCGGCCGAGCCTTGCCAGCGTGCCGCGGGGGAGCAGGATCAGCGCCCGCCCGCGGGCGCTCATGCCCCCGGCGATGCGGCGCGCTTCGGGTCCAGCGCCCCAGAAGCTGTCGAAGCGGTTGGCGCCCTTGATCGCGCCGCCGGTGTCCTGCGCGACCCACAGGCCGCCGACTTCAGGGCGGTCGGTCGCAAGGAACACCGGCGCGCCGAGCGGCACGAACAGCGGATCGGCGGCGAGCGTGGCGCCGCCGGTGACGGGCACGCCGAGCGCGCCGACCGGCCCATCGCCGGTGACTTCGCGGAAGAACACGTAGCTGCGGTTGCGGCGCATCAGCGCGCGGCCTTCGGCGGGGTGTTCGCGGATGTAGCGCAGGATGCCCTGCATCGAGCCGGGGTATTCGCCGGGACCGTTGCCGATGAGGCCTTGGGCCGCCATGACCGAGCCGATCCCGGTGTAGTCGTAGCCGTTGACTGCGCCATAGCCGATGCGGATCACGCTGCCGTCGGGGGCGCGCAGCCGGCCCGAGCCCTGGACCTGGAGGAAGAAGAACTCGGCCGGGTCCGCCGCCCAGGCGATTTCGAGCCCCTTTCCGGCAAGCGCGCCGTCCTCAATCGCGGCGCGGTCCCAATAGGGCACGAAGCGCCCGGTTTCGTCGTAGCGGCCGAGCGGGGTGCGCCCGTCGGGCATCGGCGCGGCATCGCCCGGCCGTGCGCGCACCAGATCGGGCGGAACGGCATAGACCGGGACGTCGTAGCCGGGCTGGCGCTGGCGTACCCCGGCGATCTCGGGTTCGAAGTAGCCGGTGACGTAGCTGCTGCCATCGCCGACCTGAGCGGTTTCGAACCAGGTGGTGAAGAAGCTCGCCGCATTGGCCGGGCTCCAGGTCGCCGCGGCGGCGCAGGGCGCGGCCCAGTCCGATGGCTGGGTAAGGCCGCTGGCGTCGGTGCGGCGCACAAGGCGCGGGCAGCTCGCGACGAACGAGGCAAGCGCGGCGCGGGCGCTCTGGTCGCTAAATCCGAGCCCCGGCGTCGACGGTCCCGGGGTCACGCCGAGCAGGGCGGCGGTCAGCTGGGGCCTGGCCGGAGGCAGGGGGCGCGGTGTTGCTGCGGGACCGCCGGTCTGCGGGATGACGCGCCCGCACGCCGACAGCAGCGCGAGCGCGAGAAGCAGCACGGCGCCGCGCATGGCCGTGAACGATCAGGCCTGGTCGGTTTCGTCGAGCAGCCAGTCGGGATCGCGCGCGGTCAGGTTGCGGGTGAACGTCCACAGGTCGCGGCTCTCGATCGCGTCGTCGAGCGAGCCGGCGATGACCACGCCGTCGGCGTCGCGCGTCACCGAGGCGACGTCGGCGACGAAGCGGACGGTGATGCGCGCGACCGGCGCGCTGTAGTCGGCCGCGACGATGCGGGCCTCCTCGATGCGGATGAGCCGCGCATCGACGGTTTCGCCCGCCTGCGCCCGCGCGTCGATCGCATCGGCGAAGCCTTCGAACACGTCGCGGTCGCACAGCTGGGCAAGCTCGTCCTTGTCGCCGCGCCAGAAGGCGGCGAGGATCATGCCGTAGGCGCCCTTCGCGCCGGCGACGAACTGCGCCACGTCGAAGCGGCGGTCGGCGGCGATGATGGCGCGGATGCCGGCTTCGGCGGGGCTTTCGAAGGCGTTCGCTTCGGGCGCGGCGAGCGCCGGGCGGGTGGCCGCGGCGGCTTTCTCGGGCAGGCGCGGGGCGAGCGGGCGCGGGGCGGCAGCCGAAGGATCGGGCTGCTCGACCCGGCGGCGCAGGGGCTCCTCGTTCTGCTCGGGACGGCGCCCGAGCACGGAATAGAGTCGCAGGCCGAGGAAGGCTGCGATCATCGCCAGGATGACAATTTCAACAATCACGCGCACTCGTCCCGAACATGGCCCGGCCCGGGCTCCGCGAAAGTCGGTCGCTGAGTTCGGTTCCGGGGACAGTGAGTCACCGTGCCTCAAATAGGTACGGATTACAAATGAACAACGTGTGGACGACGGTAAGTTGCCCTTACAAAGCCGCCGGCGGGGCCGGCTTGCCCACAAGGGAACGCAGCCAGCCGGCGCGACCGGGCCTTGCCGGGAAGAACCGATGCGGCGGCGGGCGAAGCGCGCAAGCGTTGCCCGACCCCGGCTGGGGTGCTAGGCGGCGCGCAACACCACGTCCCGCCCATTTCCACGAAAGCTTGCGACCATGGCCGACGAAGGCAACATCATTTCCGACCTCAACCTCGACGCCGCGCCCGACGGCGAGGACACCGCCCCGGCGATCGGCCTGATCTCGCAGTACGTGAAGGACCTTTCGGTCGAGAACCCGAACGCGCCCGAGTCCTACCAGTGGACCGAGCAGCCGGAGATGAACATCGACTTCAACATCGCCGCGCGCACGCTGGCGCCCGATGTCCACGAGATCGAACTGAAGATCAACGCCACATCGAAGACCAGCCAGGGCACCGCCTTCGCGATCGAGCTGGTCTATGCCGCGCTGATCGGCATGCGCAACGTGAGCGACGACCAGGCCCACCCGTTCCTGTTCGCCGAAGGCCCGCGCCTGATCTTCCCGTTCGCCCGCCGCATCATCGCCGATGCCGTGCGCGACGCCGGCTATCCGCCGCTGATGCTCGAGCCGATCGACTTCAACGGCCTCTATTTCGCGCAGCTCCAGCAGCGCCAGCAGGAAGAACTGGCCGCCGGCGCGGGCCAGGCCTGATTCCGGGACGATAGCCGGTCGCAGCAGGTCATCGCATGAATCTCCTGAAGGCGACCGGCACCATCGGCGGGCTGACGCTGGCGAGCCGGGTGCTCGGGCTGGTGCGCGACAGCCTGTTCGCGCGCTACATCGGGGCAAGCTTCGCCTCGGATGCGTTCCTCGTCGCATTCCGCCTGCCCAACCTGTTCCGGGCGCTGTTCGCCGAAGGGGCCTTCGCCTCGGCGTTCATCCCGATGTTCAACCAGAAGGTGGCGGACCCCGACGGGCGAGGGCTCGACGACGGACTGGCCTTTGCCGAGCAGGCGCTGGCGGTGCTGCTGCCGGTGCTGCTGGCGATGACGGTGCTGCTCGAGGTCTTCGCCTGGCCGGTGACGTTCCTGCTTTCGGGCAAGTTCAACGGGGTTTCGGCCGAGCAGTTCGCCTTTGCCGTCACCCTTTCGCGGATCACCGTGCCCTACCTGATGCTGATCAGCCTGGTTTCGCTGTTCGGCGGCATCCTCAATTCGTTGCACAAGTTCTGGGTCAACGCGGCGGCGCCGATCCTGCTCAACCTGACGCTGATCGCGGCGCTCTTGTTCTTCCACCACGCCGATCCGCTGGTGACCGCGCGCAACCAGGCGATCGCGGTTTCGGTTTCGGGCGCGTTGCAGCTGGGCTGGCTCGCCTGGGCGTGCAGGCGCAACGGCGTTTCGCTGCGGTTGCGGCGGCCGCGCCTGACTGCCGAGGTGCGGCGGCTGCTCGCGCTGATCTGGCCTGCCGCGGCGGGCGCGGGCGCGGTCCAGATCAACCTCGTCATCTCGACCGCGCTGGCCGCCTCGCTGCTGGCGCACGGCTCGGTCACCTACATCTACATCGCCGACCGGCTGAACCAGCTGCCGCTCGGGCTGATCGGCATCGGGCTCGGCACGGTGCTGCTGCCCACGATCTCGCGCCAGTTGGGCGCGGGCGACGACAGGGCGGCGATGGAGACGCAGAACCGCGGGCTCGAGCTGGCGCTGCTGCTGACGCTGCCGGCGACGACGGCGCTGGTGCTGGCGGGCGAGCCGATCGCCGCCGCGCTGTTCGGTTATGGCCGCTATACCGCGCAGGACACGCACTTCACCGCGCAGGCGCTGGCGGCCTTTTCGATCGGGCTGCCGAGCTACATCCTGGTCAAGGTGCTCACCCCCGGTTTCTATGCGCGCCAGGACACCAGGACGCCGGTGCGCTATGCCACGCTGTCGATGCTGGTGAACCTGGTCGGCAACCTCGTGCTGATCGTGCCGTTGCAGCACGTGGGCCCGCCGCTCGCCACCGCGATCGCCAGCACGGTTAACGTCGCCATGCTCTATCGCACCCTGGTGGCGCGCGGCCATTTCGTCGCCGATGCGCAACTGAAGCGTCGCGTGCCGCGGCTGGCGCTGGCGGCGATCGCGATGGGCGCGGTGCTCTGGGCGACGCAAGGCTACCTGACGCCGTATGTCCATGGCAGCTGGGCCGTGCGCTTTGCTGCGCTCGCCGTGCTGGTTTGCGCGGGCGGGCTGGTCTATGGCCTCGCCGCCATCCTCCTCGGGGCTTTCTCGAAGGCGGACCTGGCGCTTCTCCTGCGCCGCAAGCGCTCCACCATCACGTAAGGCACCTTCCAATGCGTATCGTTTCCGGCATCCAGCCCACCGGCAATCTCCACCTCGGCAACTACCTGGGGGCGATCCGCAACTGGGTGGCGATGCAGGACGAATGGACGGCGCGCGGCGCGACCTGCCTCTACTTCCTTGCCGACCTCCACGCGATCTCGATGCCGCACAAGCCCGAGGAGCTTGCCGCGAGCACGCGCGAGATGGTCGCCGCGCTGGTGAGCTGCGGGATCGATCCCGACCGGTCGATCCTGTTCAACCAGGCGCAGGTGCCCGAGCACGCGCAGCTGCAGTGGCTGCTCAACGGCACCGCGCGGATGGGCTGGCTCAACCGCATGACGCAGTGGAAGGACAAGGCGGGCAAGAACCGCGAGGGCGCGAGCGTCGCGCTGTTCACCTATCCCGTGCTGCAGGCGGCCGACGTGCTGTTGTACAACGCCACGCACGTGCCGGTGGGCGAAGACCAGAAGCAGCATCTGGAACTGGCGCGCGACATTGCGCAGAAGTTCAACAACGACTTCTGCCCCGAAGACGCGCCGCTGTTCATCCAGCCCGAACCGATCATCCCGCCAGAAGCCGCGCGCATCATGTCGCTGCGCGATGGTACCGCGAAGATGAGCAAGTCCGATCCTTCGGACATGAGCCGCATCAACCTGACCGACGATGCCGACGCGATCATGGCCAAGGTGCGCAAGGCCAAGACCGACCCCGAGCCGCTGCCTTCGGACAAGGCGGGGCTCGAAGGCCGGGCGGAGGCTGCGAACCTCGTCGGGATCTACGCCGCGATGGCGGGCACCAGCGTCGAGGCGGTGCTCGGCCAGTTCGGCGGGCAGGGCTTCGGCGCGTTCAAGCCCGCGCTGGGCGAGCTGCTGGTCGAGAAGCTTTCGCCGATGGCGGCGCGCTATCGCGAATTGCGCGAGGACCGCGCGGCGTTGGACGCGATCCTCGCCAAGGGTGCGCAAAAGGCGCGGGCGCTGGCCGTGCCGACCCTGGACGCCGCCTACGCGGCGCTCGGGCTGGTTCGCTAACACGCTTGAATCGTTGCTGAATGCTGCAGTGCTGCAACAATTGTTGCAGGACCCATTCAACGCGCATTCAGCACCTCCCGCCTAGCATCGGGCCATGCTAGAACCGAGCCGCGCCCGCCGTCAGCCGGGGGACCCGGGCCGCACCTGATGGAGTCGCTTAGGATGAACACCGCTTCCGGCCGTAACCGTTTCGCCCCCAATCGCCTCGCTCTGGCTGCAGCACCGCTGCTCCTTGCGCTGTCGGCCTGCGCCACCCCGTTCAACGCCAATGTCTCGCGCTACCAGCGCGAACTGCCCGCGCCCGCCGGCCAGACCTTCGCGATCGTGCCGCAGGACCCGCGCGACGAGGGCGGGCTCGAGTTCGCCAACTATGCCGCGCTGGTGTCGGCGCAGATGCAGAAGGTCGGCTACGTGCCGGGCAACCCGCAGAGCGCGGACCTGCTGGTGAAGTTCGACTACGGCGTCGACAAGGGCCGCGACAAGCTGCGCACGACCGGCTTCGGCGATCCCTACTGGGGCGGCTGGTACGGGCCGGGCTGGGGCGGCTGGGGCCGTCCCGGGTTTTATGGCCGTCGCGGCTGGGGCTATGGCTGGTACGATCCGTTCTTCTTCGGCGGGCCCGGCTACAACAACGTCGACGTCACGACCGTCTATACCAGCGGCATCGACCTGAAGATCGACCGCCGCGCCGACGGCAAGCGCCTGTTCGAGGGCAAGGCCGAGGCCGCCTCGACCTCGAACCGCCTGCCCTATCTCGTGCCCAACCTGGTCGAGGCGATGTTCACCGACTTCCCCGGCCACAACGGCGAGACGGTGCGCATCAGCGTGGCGCCCGAAAAGAAGAAGTGAGCGCGCGCGGCGCGGCTTCCCGGTACGGGGCCGCGCCCGCCCATTGACCGCGCGCCAGCGCCGGGGCATCGCCGCGCCACACTTCGGCAAGGGCAGCGCACGACCATGGCACATACCGCACGCATCCTCCTGCTCGGTTCGGGCGAACTGGGGCGCGAGTTCGTGATCTCGGCCAAGCGGCTGGGCTGCCATGTCACCGCCTGCGATTCGTACGACGACGCGCCCGCGATGCAGCTGGCGGACGAGCGGCGCGTGTTCTCGATGCTCGACGGCGAGGCGCTGGCCGGCGCGATCGAGGCGGCCAGGCCCGACTACATCGTGCCCGAGATCGAGGCGATCCGCACCGAAGTGCTCGCCGATTTCGAGGCGAAGGGCTTCAACGTCGTGCCCTCGGCGCGCGCGACGATCATGACCATGAACCGCGACCGCATCCGCGAAGTTGCCGCGGTCGAGCTGGGCCTCAGGACCTCGCGCTACCGCTATGCCGAGAGTCTCGACGAAGTGCGCGAGGGCGCTGCGCACACCGGTTTGCCTTGCGTGATCAAGCCGGTGATGTCGTCGAGCGGCAAGGGCCAGAGCACCGTGCGGGACGCGGCGGGGCTGGAAGCGGCGTGGGACTATGCCGTCGCCAACATGCGCGGCGACCGCAAGCGCGTGATCGTCGAGGAGTTCGTCGCCTTCGACTACGAAATCACCCTGCTGACCGTGCGCCATCGCGGCGGCGTGTCGTTCTGCCCCGCCATCGGCCACCGGCAGGAGCGCGGCGACTACCAGGAATCGTGGCAGCCGACGCCGATGAGCGCGCAAGCCATTGCGGATGCGCAGGCGATGGCGACCAAGGTGGTCGACAACCTCGGCGGCTACGGCCTGTTCGGCGTCGAGTTCTTTGTGCGCGGCGAGGAGGTGATCTTCTCCGAGCTTTCGCCGCGCCCGCACGATACCGGCATGGTCACGCTCGTCTCGCAGGACCTGACCGAATTCGACCTCCACGCCCGGGCCATCCTCGGCCTGCCGATCCCGGCCGAGATCGGCTTGCGCGGCCCCAGCGCCTCCGCCGTGGTGCTGGCCGACCGCCACGCCGAGGATTTCCGTGTCGAGGGCCTCGCCGAGGCGCTGGCGGTGCCGGCCGAAGCGATGGACGTGCGCGTCTTCGCCAAGCCGGTGACGCGGCCCTATCGCCGCATGGCCGTCGCGCTCGCGCGCGCGGCGACGACGGACGAGGCGCGGAAGCTGGCGGCAGAAGCGGCGGGCAGGGTGCGGCTGGTCTACGAGGACTGAGGCGTCAGCCCGGCAGCGCAGACAGCCCTCCGGTCGAGCCGAAGCCGCCGGCGCCGCGCGCGGTGTCGTCGAGTTCGCTCGCTTCCACCCAGCCGGCGCGGGTCACGGGGGCGAGGACGAGTTGGGCGATGCGGTCGCCGCGGCGAATGGCGAAGGGCTCGCTGCCGAGGTTGATCAGGATCGCCTTCAATTCGCCGCGATAGTCGCTGTCGATCGTGCCGGGCGCGTTGGCGACGGTGACGCCGTGCTTGAGCGCGAGGCCGGAGCGGGGGCGGACCTGGATTTCGTAGCCGTGGGGGATCGCCACGGCGAGGCCGGTGGCGACCGCGTGGCGCGCGCCCGGCGCAAGGTCGACGTCCTCGGCGGCGACCACGTCCATGCCGGCTGCGCCTTCGGTGGCATAGGCGGGCAGCGGCAGGTCGTCGTTGCCGGCCAGGCGCTTGACGAGGACGGGGACGTTATCGGGCGAGGACATCGGCGACTTTCTCGATCAGAGCGGCGGCAGCCGCGTCCTTGGGCAGTTCGGGCAGGCTGTCGACGCCGGCAGCGCTGACAATGTGGAGGCGGTTGATGTCGCCACCCATGGCGTGCGTGGCGACATCGTTGGCGACGATCCAGTCGGCGCCCTTGCGCGCCAGCTTGGCGGTGGCGTGGTCAATCACGTCATTGGTTTCGGCCGCGAACCCGATCACCAGCGGCGGGCGGCGATCCGAGCGACACAGCGTGGCGAGGATGTCGGGGTTTTCGACGAGCTGCAGCGGCGGCGGCGCGCCCGAGCCGTCCTTCTTGATCTTCTGCGCGGCTTCCCCGGCGCTGCGCCAGTCGGCGACCGCAGCGACCATGATCGCGACGTCGGCGGGAAGCGCCGCGTCGACCGCTGCGGCCATCTGCCGCGCGGTCTCGACGTCGATGCGGGTGACGCCAGGCGGCGTGGGCAGGGCGACCGGGCCGCTGACCAGCGTAACCTGCGCGCCGGCCTTCGCGGCGGCGGCGGCGATGGCATAGCCCTGCTTGCCGCTCGAGCGGTTGGCGATGTAGCGCACCGGGTCGATCGGCTCGTGCGTCGGGCCGGCGGTGATAAGCACGTGGTGGCCGGCGAGAGGCTTCGGTTCTTGCGTAGCAGGGCCGAGCGCGGCCTTGATCGCGGTCCAGATCGCCTCGGGCTCGGGCAGGCGGCCGGGGCCGTATTCGCCGCAGGCCATCGCCCCTTCGTCGGGATCGAGCACGGTCACGCCGCTGGCGCGCAAGGTGGCGACGTTGCGCTGCGTGGCGGCGTGGCTCCACATGCGCACGTTCATCGCGGGCGCGGCAAGCACCGGCTTGTCGGTCGCGAGCAGTAGCGTCGTGGCGAGATCGTCGGCGATGCCCGCCGCCATCTTCGCCATGAGATCGGCCGTCGCCGGGCAGACCACGACGAGGTCGGCCTGGCGCGAGAGCTGGATGTGACCCATCTCGACCTCGTTCTTGAGGTCCCAGAGCGTGGTGTGCACCGGGTTCTCGCTGAGCGCGGCGAGCGTCATGGCGGTGACGAAGTGCGATCCGCCTTCGGTGAGGACGCAGGTGACCTCGCCGCCGTTCTTGCGGATCAGGCGAACGAGCTCGCACGACTTGTAGGCGGCGATGCCGCCGCCGACGATCAGCAGGATGCGGGGAGACGAAATCATCGCCCGGCTTGTGCAATGGGGCGCGAGCGGGCGCAATCCCTTTGCGTCGCGCGCCGCAAGCGCGCAGGGTGGCGTAAACAACGAAGGATATGCCGATGCGTCTGGTGCTGACCGCGCTGATCTTCCTGGCCGGGATGTTCGATCTGTTCCTGGCCGTTTCGTTTCTGACCGGGCCGCAGCAGGCTGGGGCAGGCTTCGGCCTGGCGCCGACGGGCCTCGCCGGGCTGTCGTCGCTGCGCGCCGACTTCACCGCCTTCTTCGGCGTGGCGGCCTTCTGCATGATGTGGGGCGCCTGGCGACGCAATGCCGACCTGCTGCTGGTGCCGACGCTGCTGTTCGGCACGGCGGCGGCGGCGCGCCTCGTCAACGTCGTCGTGGCCGGACCCTACGAGGGCTGGCCGGTGCCGATCGCGGTCGAGCTGTTCCACGTCGTGCTGCTGCTGGTCGGCTGGCGGACGCTGCCGCATCACCGCATCCAGGAGATCGCGGCCTAAGCTGCGGCAGTCTTGCCGGGCCGCACGCGTCCGGCAAGGCGCTGGATCGCCTTCTGCGCAGGGCGCTCGAACCAGCGGTGCGAGGCGAACCCGGCGAGCGTGGCGAGTCCGACGAAGAACACCAGGAAGGCCGGCTGGCTGGCGATGGCGCGGCTGTGCAGCGTCGCGTCGATCACCAGCACCAGCATGAGCTGGAGCGGGAAATGCCACAGGTAGATGCCGTAGGAGGCATCGCCGAGCTGGCGCCCGAGCTTGAGCAGGTCGCGCTTGTCGGCAAGATCCACCGCCAGCATCGCGAACAGCGCGGCGAATGTGCCCGCGAGCGTGGTCGCGTCGAGCGAGTGGAACGCGAGCTGCGCGTAAAAGGCGAGGCCCACGGCGACGGCACTCAGCGCCAGCAGCGCGACCGGGCCGAGCCGCAGGCGCAGGACGAGGCCATAGGTGGCGACGCCGCCGAAGAAGAAGCCGGTGCAGGTGAGCACGGGCTTGTTCGGCGCGCCCATGAAGAAGGCGCCGAGCGTGATCGCCGCGACCGGCAGCGCGAGCAGCACCGGCAGCCGCCGCAACCCCGGCAGCAGCAGCCAGAAGGCGAGGTAGGCGAGAATCTCGGTCGAGAGCGACCACGAGGGACCGTTGAACGACTGGTTGGTCTGCCAGCCCCAGTAGTGCGCCAGCGGCAGGCTGAGCAGGAAGTGCTTCATGTCCTGCTGGTGATAGATGAAGGCGGTGCCGTTGATCCCGGTATAGGTCGCCTGGAGCACCGCGACGAGCAGCAGCGTCAGCAGGTGGAGCGGCCAGAGCCTGGCGAAGCGGGCGAGCCAGAACCGGCCGCGGGCATTGCGGTCGGCGAGGTAGACGTGGGCGAAGACGAAGCCCGAGACCGCCCAGAAATACTGCACCGCGACGTGGCCGTAGTCGAACAGCCAGCGCAACGGGTGGTAGAGCGGGGTCAGCGCGACGCGGTCGACCTGGTAGCCATAGTCGACCGGGGGCACGAAGAAGTGCTGGTAGTGCCAGAACAGCACGGCGCAGGCGGCGACGAGGCGCGACAGGTCGAGCGCGTTGAAGTGCCGCTTTTTGAGCTGCAGGCCGGGCAGGGGTTCGGAGCGCGCCATGGCGAAGCGTTCAGCCCCACCAGCCGAGGGTGAACCCCGCGGCGACCACGGCAGCGCCGGCCGCGCCCGAGAACAGGTAGCCGAGCCAGACAGGGAAGGTGCGGCGGCGGTCGCGGTCCCACATCAGCGGGATTTCGGGGAGCGGCGGCGCCTCGGGCGCGCCGCCCTTGGGCGGGAAGCGCTCCTCGATCCGGCGGATCAGGTCGGGCACGCGCAGCAGCGTTTCGGCATCGCTGCGCAGGCGCTCGGCGATGGCCGCCTCGGGGCCGAGCTCGTCGCGGATCCAGCCGCGCACGAAGGGCGCCGCCGTGTCCCACAGGTTGATCTCGGGATCGAGTTGCGTCGCGATGCCTTCGACCATGACCATCGTCTTCTGCAGCAGCAGCAGGTGCGGCTGGGTCTGCATGTCGAAATCGCGGGTGATGGCGAACAGGCCGTCGAGCATCTGGCCGACCGACAGTTCGCTGACCGGCTTGCCGCGCATCGGCTCGCCGACCGCCCGGAGCGCGGTGGCGAATTCCCCGACCGAATGGTAGCTTGGCACGTATTGCGCCTCGAAATGGATTTCGGCGACGCGGCGGTAGTTGCCGGTGGTGAGCCCGTAGAGGATTTCGGCGAGCCACTGGCGGGCGCGGCGGTCGATCCGGCCCATGATGCCGAAGTCGATCGCGGCGATCGTGCCGTCGGGTTCGACGAACAGGTTGCCCTGGTGCATGTCGGCATGGAAGAAGCCGCCGCTGATCGCCTGGGTGAGGAAGGCGAGCACCAGCCGTTCGGCAAGCTCCTTGCGATCGTGGCCGGCGGCATCGAGCGCGGCGTTGTCGCTGATCTTGATGCCGTCGATCCAGTCGAGCGTCATCACCCGGCCGTTGGTGCGGTCCCAGTCGATCGCGGGGATGCGGTAGCCTTCGAAGGCGTGCATCGTCTCGGCGAGTTCCGAGGCCGAGGCGGCTTCGCGGCGCAAGTCGAGCTCGCGCACGGTCCAGCGCTTGAAATTGGCGATGACCATGCGCGGGCGCAGGCGGCTGGCTTCGCCGCCGAGCGCCTCGAGATGCGCGGCGGCCCATTCGTAGGTGTCGATGTCGCACGCGAACTTCTCACGCACGCCGGGGCGCAGCACCTTGACCGCGACCTTGCGCCCGTCGGCGGTGACGGCGCGGTGGACCTGCGCGACCGAGGCGGCGCCGACCGGCACGGGGTCGAACTCGGCATAGAGCGATTCGAGCGGGCGTTCGAAGGTCGTCTCGATCTCGCGCCGGATCAGCGCGAAGTCGACCGCGGGAAGGCTGTCCTGCAGCGAGAGCAGGTTGCGCGCCGCTTCCTCGCCGACGAGGTCGGGGCGCGTCGCCAGCGTCTGGCCGAGCTTGATCGCGGCGGGCCCGATCGCGCGGAAGGCGCCGGCGTAGTCGGGCACCTCGGGCTGGCGCGTGCCGAAGCGGGCGATCCGGCACAGCGAGCGGACCTGCGCCGGGGTGTTGGGGTTCTCCTCGAGCAGGCGCAGCGCGCCGTGCCGCGCGACGGTGCGGCCCCAGCCGAGCAGGCGGCGGATATGCGTGGAAGGTCGCGCCATGCGTGCGGTGCCGTTCAGACCTTCCAGCCCGAATGGATCGCGACGAGCCCGCCCATGATCGGCTCGACCCGCGTGTGGCGGAAGCCGGCGGCGTGGATCATCCGCTCGAACTCGCGCATCTTGGGGAAGCGGCGGATCGATTCGATCAGATAGCGATAGGATTCGGCGTCGCCGGCGATCGCCTTGCCGATCTGCGGCACCAGCTTGTGGGAATAGACATCGTAGGCCTGGGCGAAGCCGGGCCACTCGGTGGTCGAGAATTCCAGGCAGTAGAACCGTCCGCCGCGCTTCAGCACGCGGAAGGCTTCGGCCAGCGCCTTGTCGATGTGGGTCACGTTGCGGATGCCGAAGGCGATGGTGTAGGCGTCGAACGCCTTGTCGGCGAAGGACAGCTCCTCGGCATTCTGGCGCGACCATTCGAGGCCCGCGATGCCGCGCTTTTGCGCGCGCTCCATGCCGACGTCGAGCATATCCTGGTTGATGTCGGAAACGGTGATGTCCGCCCCCGAAGACGCCATGCGAAAGGCGATGTCGCCCGTGCCGCCGGCCATGTCGAGGATCGATTCGCCGGCGCGCGGCTTGACCCGGCGCACGAAGCGATCCTTCCACAGCCGGTGCATGCCGCCCGACATCGCATCGTTCATGATGTCGTACTTCTTGGCGACGCTCGAAAACACCGCGCCGACGCGGGCCTGCTTCTCCTCGGCGGGGATTTCCTCGTAGCCGAACGACACGGTCTCGGATGTGGTCATGGAATGGGCCTTTAGTGGGGAATTGCCCGGACGGCAAAGACTGTTACGGGTTGCGTCACGATGCCTGAACTCCCCGAAGTAGAGACCACCGTTCGCGGCCTTGCCACCGTGCTTGAAGGGCAGACCGTCGCGCGCGTGGCGGTCAACCGTGCCGACTTGCGCCGGCCATTTCCCGCCGACCTTGTCCAGACGCTGACCGGCACCCGCGTCACGGGGCTGGGCCGGCGGGCGAAGTACGGGCTCATCCATACCGATCGCGACAGCACGATGGTGTTCCATCTCGGCATGTCGGGGCGGTGGCGAATCGATCCCGCGGAATTGGGCAAGCATGACCACCTGGTGATCGAGACGGGCAATGGACACGTTCTGGCGCTCAACGATGCGCGCCGGTTCGGCTCCGTCGATCTGGTCGATACGGACAAACTCGATGCGTTTCCCGCCTTCGCGGCGCTTGGACCCGAGCCGTTGGGACCGGGGCTGACCGCCGCGCATCTTCACCGCGCCTTCGAGAACCGATTTGCTGCGGTAAAGCTGCTGCTGCTCGACCAGCGGATCGTGGCGGGACTTGGCAACATCTACGTTTGCGAGGCGCTGAACCGCGCCCGCATCCATCCCGAGCGCGAGGCTGGCAAGGTGTCGAAACCCGCGCTGGCGCGGCTGGTGCCGGCAATCCGCACGGTGCTCGAGGAATCGATAGCCGCCGGCGGATCGACCTTGCGCGACTATGCCCGTCCCGACGGTGAGCTGGGCTACTTCGCCAAGGACTGGCGCGTCTACGGCCGCGAGGGCGAGGCCTGTCCCTGCGGCGGCACGGTCAAGCGGATCGTGCAGGGCGGGCGATCGACGTTCTTCTGCGATCGCTGCCAGAAGTAGTTGATTGACTAACTAATTAAGGCTGCCGTACGCTCCCGCCAAGCGGACGCAGACGATCCGGCGAGTGGAGACAAGAGGATGCAGCAGCGCCCCACGGTGCTTATCGCCGGCGCGAGCGGCGTGATCGGACAGGCCTGCGTCGACCATTTCGGCGGCTCGGGCGAATGGGACGTGCTTGCGCTGTCGCGGCGCGCGCCCGACAGCAGCGCCCCGCATGAGCACCTCGCGGTAGACCTGACCGATGCCGAGGCTTGCGCGGCGCTTGGGCCGAAGTTGGCGCGCGTCACGCATCTGGTCTTCGCCGCGCTCTACGAAAAGCCGGGGCTCTATGCCGGATGGCTCGAGCGCGACCACATGGAGCGCAACCTCGCCATGCTGCGCAACCTGATGGAGCCGCTTCTGGCGCACGCCAAGGGCCTGCAACATGTGAGCGCGCTGCAGGGGACCAAGGCCTATGGCGCGCACGTCCACCAGATCGCGGTCCCGGCGCGCGAGAGCGCCCCGCGCGACCCGCACGCCAACTTCTACTGGCTGCAGGAGGACTACCTGCGCGAAAAGCGGGAGGGGGCGGATTGGGCGCTGACGATCTGGCGTCCGCAGATCGTGTTCGGTGAGGCGACCGGCGTCGCCATGAACATGATCCCGGTGCTGGGCGCCTATGCCGCGATCTGCCGCGAGCTCGGCATGCCGCTCGCCTTCCCGGGCCGGCCGGGCGGGGTTTCGGAAGCGGTCGATGCCGGGCTGGTCGCGCGGGCGCTCGGCTGGGCGGCAACCGCGCCCTCGGCGCGCGACGAGACCTTCAACCTGACCAACGGCGATGTCTTCGCGTTTGCCAATGTCTGGCCCGCCATCGCCCGCGCAGTGGGGCTGGAGCCTGCGTTCGGCCAGCCCTTCAGCCTCGTCGACTTCCTAATGGAACACCGCGACACTTGGGCGCGGATCGCGAGCCGCGAGGGCTTGCGCGAGCCCGACCTCGAGAAGCTGGTCGGCGAGAGCCACCACTATGCCGACCTGCTGTTCGGCGTGCACGCGCCGGCCGATGCCGAGCGGGCGCCGGTGCTGGTCTCGACGATCAAGCTGCGCAAGGCAGGCTTTGCCGATTGCGAGGATACCGAGGAAATGTTCGTCCGCCTGCTGCGCCGCATGGGCGAGCGCGGGATCACACCACGAGTCTAGCCTCGGCGCGGGTAGGGCGTGAACTCCTCCCACTCGGCATAGCCCGCATCCTTGGGAATGGCGACGACTGTGCCGCCGTCGCGCGCGCTGACCACCGGGGTCAGTGGCACGATGGCGCGCTGCAGCGCGGCTTCGAACGCGGTGCGCGGGCAGGGTGTTTCGGTCAGGCGGAGCAGGCTGAGCTTGGTCGGGAACATGATCCCGGCATCGCCGCGCCGTGCGCGCTCCAGCGCTTCGTGCGGCGCGATCCATTCGAGCTCGACCGTTTCCGCGCCGTCGCAGCGCGCCTCCTGGTCGCGGCCGACGTGGGCGAGGTAGAAGCGCGTGTCGAAGCGCTTGGGGGCATCGACCGGAGTGATCCAGTGGCCGAACGGCGCGATGGCCAAGAGGTCGAGATGGCCGCCGCTTTCCTGCACCACTTTGCGGAACAGGCTGCCGTGCGGGCGCTCGGGCGGAAGCGAGCATTCGCCATTGCCGCCGGTGACGAGCAAGATCGCGGCCTCCTCCCAGGTTTCCCGGGCCGCGGCGATGCGGTGCGCGCGCTCGTGATCGCTCAGCGCCTCGTGGCCGCGCAGCAGCGGCAGCCAGTCGGGGTGCGAATCCTCGGGGTCGACCACGCCGCCGGGGAAGACCAGCGCCGAGGCGAAGGTCGCGGCGGCGTGGCGGCGCACCATCAGCACCTCGAACGGGTCGTCCCGCACCAGCAGGACGGTGGCGGCTGGGCGCGGCGTGGCGGGCGCGGTGGTCATGGCAGGGGCATCTCCTTGGGCGCGCGTTCGAGCATCGCAGGGACTTCGGCGAGCGAGCGCACGACATCGTTGAGGTGCGTGCAGCCGTTGGTGCGACGCAGCATCTGGAGGACGGTGCTGCGCAATTGCGTCAGCGGCGTGCCGATGAGGAAGCGCAAGTTGGCGATCGCGCCCGGGCATTCGCCATAGGGAAGGGTGCCGGCGCGGGCCTCGATCGCGGTGACGAGGCCGCTTCCCGCATCGGCGCTCGCCCACAGCAGGTATTCGTGAAGCGCGCGCCTGCCGCCTTCGCGGGTGTTCGCGCTGTCCTGGAAATGGGTCTCGACGTGGATCGTGTCGCCATCGCGCCAGGCATCGATGCGACGGGCGCGGCGGAACTGGATCTCGTCCGACAGGTCGGTGAAGGCGTGCCAGCCTTCGGGATCGGCGGCGTTGCGCATCGATCCGACCGCGCTGCTGTTCTGCTGCAGCACCGGCGCGCCCTGGTCGACGATCCCGCGCGATCCGGGGCGAAGGCCGAGGCAGTTGCCGAGCATCGCCGCGGCGTGGGCCTTGCGGCCTTCCTCGGTCGGCGCGGTGGCCCAGCCGGGAAACCAGCGGCTCCACGCCCAGCGCGAGACGAGCGTGGTGCCGGCAAGATCGTCGAGCATCAGGTAAAGCGGCGTGCCGGACTCGCGCTCGCCCGGCAGCGCTTCGTTGAGGATGCCGCGGAACTTGCCGCCCGGCCGCGCGCCTTCAAGCGCGGCGAGACCGGGGCGCGCCGGCGCCGAGCAAAGGGCGACAATCGTGCGGTCCTGCGCCTCGGCTTCGAGCGCGTCCTCGGCCAGAACTTCGGGCGCGGCGGCGGGATCGCGGGTCCACGCATCGCGGCAACGCCCGTGGATCATCGTCGGCCCGCGCAGGCCCTGCGGCCAGGTCGCCTCGAGCGTCATCGTCCGGCGCACCGAGTTGCGGCGGCGCGGCGGCGAGGCGCCGATCGGCTGCGAGGGCGCCTGCGGCCAGACCGGCAGCGGATCGCCGGCAAGGTCGAGGCCGCGCGTGCCCGGCTCGTTCTCGTAGCTCACGCGCGGCGCCTCGGGTGCGCGAACAGGCCGTTGAGCGCGGCGACCAGCGCGACCGGCTGCTCGATCATCGCATGGTGGTGGCAGAACGGCAGCGAGACGGGCGCGCCGCAATTTGGCATCGCCGCGACAAAGGCCTCGACCGCGTCCATCCCGGCGAAGTCCGAGCGGTCGGCGTGGATGTAGTCGACCGGCACGGCAAGGCCGCGCAGCGCGGCGGTCATTTCCTCGCGGTCGCTAGCCGCGAAGGTCTTCGGATCGAACTTCCAGCCCCAGCCTTGTGCGCTCTGCCGCAGCGAATGCTGCGCAACATAGGCGAGCACGTCCTTGTCCGGCCAGGCGCCGGGCGGGCTCAACCGGTAGCGGGCGAGCGCCTCCTCGCGCGTCGCATAGAACTTTTCCGCCGGGGCCTCGCCCAGCTTGCTGCCGCCTTCGCGGAAGGGGTGCGCGTCGATCACCACCGCGCGCTCGACCAGATCGGGCGCGAGCCAGGCGGCATAGAGCCCGGTGATCGCGCCGAAGCTGTGCGCGACGATCGTCAGCGGCTCCAGCGCCGCATCGCGCGCCACCGCCAGCACTTCGCGCGCGTATTGCTTACGGCTGTAGGTCTCGCGCCGGTCACTGTCGCCCATGCCCGACAGGTTGATCGCGGCGACGCGGTAGCGGTCGGCGAACCACGGCGCGATGTGATCCCACCAGCGGGCGTGGGCGATGAAGCCGTGGACGAAGATCAGGCCCGGCTTGCTCGCATCGTCAAGGCCCCAGCCGCGGTAGCGGATGACCGCGCCCTCGACCTCGACCGCGCGCTCCTCGGCCGGCGCGGCCCAGGCGGTCTCGAGCCACTGGCGCTGCGGCGGCGCGTCGGCGGGCGGATCGTCGTAGCCCATGCCGCCGGGGCGGATGGCGAAGGTTTTGCGCGGCTTGTCGCTCAACGTTCGCGCTCCGCGCGCTGCGCCTGTTCCCAAGCTGCGGCCGCCAGGGGGGCGAAGCGCCTCGCCACCTCGTGCGACTGCGCGTTCGAGGCGTTGCCGCGCAGCGTCCGCCCGATGATGCCGTGGAGGATCGCGGCGAGGCGGAACATGTTGAACGCGACGTAGAACGAGAGGTCCGGAATGCCATCGCGCCCCGTGCGCGCGCAATAGGCGGCGACGTAGTCCTCCTCGCTCGGGATGCCCTCGGGGCGTGCCGTCGCGAGCGAGTTGCCCGCCTCGCCCGGCGTGCGCCAGACCATCACGTTGTAGGCGAAGTCGGCCAGCGGATCGCCCAGCGTCGACAGTTCCCAGTCTAGCACCGCGCTGATCTCGGGCCGGTCGGCCGCGAACATCACGTTGTCCATCTTGTAGTCGCCGTGGACGAGGCGGCGGCTTTCGGTGTCCCGGGGCATGTTCGCCGGGAGCCATTCGATCAGCCGGTCCATGTCGGCATTGCGTCCGGCAAGCTCGTCCTCGCGATACTGCTTGGAAAAGCGCGCGACCTGCCGTTCGACGTAGTTGCCGGGGCGGCCGTAGTCGCCAAGGCCGATCGCATCGACATCGAAGGCATGCATCCGCGCGATCGTGGCGTTCATCGAATCGTAGGCGGCGGCGCGCTCGGCGGGCGAAAGCTCGGGCAGCAGCGGGTCCCAGAACACCCGGCCGGGGACGAGGTCCATGACATAGAACATCGAGCCGATGACGGCATCGTCGCTGCACAGGCCCAGCACGCGCGGGACGGGGAAGCCTTGCCCCCCCAGCGCCTGCATCACCCGGAACTCGCGGTCGACGGCATGGGCCGAGGCGTGGAGCAGGCCCGCGGGCTTGCGGCGGAGCACGTACTGGCGCGTCGGCGTCGACAGGCGGAACGTGGGGTTCGATTGCCCGCCAGCGAACTTCTCCACCGTCAGCGGCCCGGCGTAGCCTGCGACGTTCGCTTCCATCCAGCGCGCCAGCGCCGCCTCGTCGAACCTGTGGCGCTCCTCGACCGGGCCTGCCGTCCGCTCCGTGCTCATGCGATCACTTCCCCTTGAACACCGGTTCACGCTTTTCGAGGAAGCTGGCGACGCCTTCCTTGTGGTCTTCGGTTTCCATCAGGCGGCGGATCGCCTCGATTGCCCAGGCGCCGATTTCGCGCGGGTTTCCGTAGGAATGGCGGGTGAGGCCCTCCTTGATGAAGCGCAGCGCGAGCGGCGGGTTGGCGGCGATCCGCGCGGCGAGCGCCTGCGCCCGCGTCAGCAGCTCCTCGTGCGGCGTGACTTCGGTGACGAGGCCGATCCTCAGCGCCTCGGCGGCGTCGATCACGTCGCCGGTGAACATCAGCTCGGCCGCCTTGGCAGGGCCGACGATCGCGGGCAGGCGGTAGAAGCCGCCGACGTCGGGGACGAGGCCGCGCTTGATGAACATCTCGGAGAACTTCGCCTTTTCCGAAGCGATGCGGATGTCGGCATAGATCGCCAGCTCCATCCCCCAGCCGATCGCGGCGCCGTTGATCGCGGCGATCATCGGCTTCTCGCATTCGAGCGCGGCCATCGCGGCGGGCGTGGGCGAGTGCTTGACGATGGTCAGCGCCGAACGCGTCGCGGCGAAGGACTTCGGTCCCGCCATGATCTCGGCCACGTCGTCGCCCGAGCAGAACGCCGGGTCGGCGCCGGTGACGATCACGCAGCGCACCTCGTCGTCGGCGGACGCGGCCTTCAGCGCGGCTTCGAGCTGGGCATAGGCGTTCCAGTTGAGCGCGTTGCGGCGGTGCGGGCGGTTGAGCGTGATCGTCGCGATGTGGTTATCGACCGCATAGATCACGTCTTCGGCGGGGTTTTCCTCGCTCATGGCATCCTCTCCATTTGGGGCTTGGCGCCCGTGCTCACCGGTGCAGCAGCGCCAGCGCCTGTTCGGCCAGGAACGGGCAGCCATTCTCGCCCACTTGCGCGGTCGGGGTCTGCCCGGCGAGCGCGCGGGCGTAGACGCCGTGGCTGATCGAGGCGAGGCGGAAGACCGAGAACGCCAGCAGGAAGTTCCAGTCGTCGAGGCTCTCGCGGCCCGTCCGCCGGCAATAGGCATCGACCCATTGCCGCTCGGTCGGGATGCCGCTGGTGGCGAAGTCCACGCCGTCGAGCGAGCCCCAGCTGCTCCCATGCGAATGCCACAGGAAGCCCGAATAGCCGAGGTCGGCGAGCGGATGGCCGATGGTCGAAAGCTCCCAGTCGAGCACCGCGACGATGCGCGGCTCGGTCGGGTGGTACATCACGTTTTCAAGGCGATAGTCGCCATGCGCGATGGCCACCGACTGGTCCGCCGGGATGCGCGCCGGCAGTTCCTCGATCAGCTGCTCCATCGCCGGCACCGGCGGCAGCGGGCAATCGCGGTACTGGCGCGTCCAGCGCGCGATCTGGCGCTCGAAGTAGTTGCCCGGCTTGCCATAGTCGCCGAGGCCCACGCCTTGCCAGTCGACCTTGTGCAGCTTGGCGAGCGTGGCGTTGAGATCGTCGTAGATCGCCGCGCGCTCGGCGGGCGCCATTCCCGGCAGCGTCGCATCGCGGAAGATGCGGCCTTCGAGGAAGTCCATCACGTAGAATGTCGTGCCGATGACCTCGGGGTCGGTGCACAGCCCGCGCATCACCGGGACGGGGACGTCGGTGGCGCCCAGCGCCTTCATCACCTTGTATTCGCGGTCGACCTGGTGCGCGCTCTGCAGCAGCTGGCCCGGCGGCTTCTTGCGCAGGACATAGCGCTTGCCGCCCGAGATCAGCAGGAACGTGGGGTTCGATGCGCCGCCTGCGAACTGGCGCACTTCGAGGTTGCCGGCATAGCCCTCGACGTTCGCCGCCATCCAGCGGTCGAGCGCGGCTTCGTCGAAGCGGTGCTTGCCGGTCACCGCGCCGATGCGCTGGCCGACGCCCTCTTCCGTTACTTCGGCGCTGCTGGCGCTCATCCCTTTCGTCCTTCCATCCAGGCGATCATTTCGGCCCGCAGCACCGGCTTGAGCGTCTTGCCGCTGGCGTTGCGGGGGAATTCCTCGGTGCGCACGTCGATCGCCACCGGCACCTTGAACGGCGCGAGGTGCTGGGCGACGTGCGCCTTCAGTTCGGCCTCGGTCACGCTTTCGCCGGGCTTCAGCTGGACCAGCGCGCCGACTTCCTCGCCGAGCACGCGATCGGGCAGGCCGACCACGGCGGCGTCGATCACCGCCGGGTGCGAAACCAGCACGCTTTCGACCTCGACGCAGTAGACGTTCTCGCCGCCGCGGATCAGCATGTCCTTCTTGCGGTCGAGCAGATAGACGAAGCCTTCCTCGTCGATCCGGCAGACGTCGCCGGTGTGGTACCAGCCGTCGGCGAAGGCGGCGGCGGTGCCTTCGGGATTGTTCCAGTAGCCCGCGACGACGTTCGGCCCGCGAATGCACAGTTCGCCCGAGGCGCCCTGCGGCACTTCGTTGCCGGCATCGTCGACGACCTTGAGATCGACGCAGGGGACCGCGATGCCGACGCTGTCGGGGTGGGTCAGGTAGTCCTCCGCGCTGTGCGTCGCCGAAACCGACGAGGTTTCGGTCGCGCCATAGCCCTGGCCGACCGGGAACCACGGGAAGACCTGGCTGAAGCGGATCGTCAGTTCCGGCGCGATCGCCGCGCCGCCATAGCCATAGCCTTCGAGGCTCGACAGGTCGCGTTTGGCAAAGTCGGGCGATTCGAGCACCTGCCAGACCATCGCGGGCACACCGGTGGTCGAATTGACCTTCTCGCGCTCGATCAGTTCGAGGAAGCGTTCGGGGTTCCACTTGTACATCAGCACGATCTTGGAGCCGGCGACGATCGCCGGAACCATCATCGAGTTCGTGCCGGTGACGTGGAACAGCGGCACTGGGATCAGCAGCGTCTTCTGCGGCGCAGGCGGCGCATCGGGATCGGCCGGCGGGGGGAGGGCCTCGCCCCGGCGGATCGCGGCGCGCGCGCCATTGAAGGCGAGGCTGATCATGTTGGTCATGATGTTGCGATGCGAGCCCATCGCGCCCTTGGGTCGCCCGGTGGTGCCGCTGGTGTAGAGGATCGTGGCGAGATCGTCGGTGTCGCAGGCAGGGTCGGGCATCGGGTCGTCGGGCAGGCTGCCATAGTCGGCCGGCTTTCCGATCAGGCTTTCGAGCGTCACCGCGCCATGCGCCGCATCACCGCGCGTCACGATCAGGCCGGCGAGCGCGAGCCGCCCGACTTCGGGAGCGAGGCGGTCGAGTCGCTCGCCGTCGACGATCGCGACCTTCGCGCCCGAGTTCTCGATGCCGTAGGCCAGTTCCTCGCCGGTGCCCCAGGCGTTGAGCGGGGTCAGCACCGCGCCGATCGAGGCCCCGGCCCAGAAGGCGATGATCCATTCGGGCAGGTTGCGCATGGCGATGACGAGGCGGTCGCCCTTCTTGACCCCGTAGCGCTCGGCAAGGATGCGGCCGAGCGTGCCCGCCGCGCGGAAGGCCTGGTCATAGGTCAGGCGTTCGTCCTCGAAGACGATGAATTCCCGGTCGCCCCAGCCGCGTGCGATGTCGAACACTTCGCGCAAGGTGCCCATCGCGTTGACGTAGGTGCGATAGGTGCGCCCGCGAATCTCGGTCTCGCGCATTTCGAACGGCGCGCCCGGCGCGGTCAGGATGCGATAGGTCTCGGCGATGCTGACAGCCGGCCAGCCTGCCGGAATCTGGCCCGGCTGGACTTTGGCGACGGCCTCGGCGGGGCTTGCAGCAGCTTCCATGATCGTCTTCTCTCCCGGGGCTTCGTCACGGCTGGCTCGTTCCGCGCGAATGCCCTCGACCTGTTTCGTGGGTGCCATTAGTTAATCGCTTAGTCAAACGCTCGCGCCGTGATAGCCCGGCTCGACGCGCTCGGCGCATTGCAAAGTTTATAACAGGATATAAGTTTGTCCAGCGACCGGAAACCTCCGGCGCTGCTCGAGAGGAAAAGCCTATGCTGGTGGGAGATATTCCGGCGCTTGCGGCGCATCGCGCGCCCGACGTGCTGGCGGTGCAGTTCCAGGGCCGCTCCTGGACCTACGCGCAAATGCGCGACAAGGCGTGGCAGCTCGGCAATGCGCTGATGCGAATCGCCGACAAGGGCGATCGCATCGCGATCCTCGCCGAAAACTGCCCGGAATACGTTCTTGCCTACTATGGCGTGCCGGCCGCAGGGATGGCGCTGACGTTCCTCAACTACCGCCTCTCCCCGCGCGAACTGGCCTGGATCATCGGCAATGCCGAGCCTTCGGTGCTGATCGTCGAGGACAAGTTCATCGGCGCGATCGAGCAGATCCGCGCCGAGATCCCCACGGTCAGGCACCTGATCTCGATCGGCGGGACGCAGCCCGGCACGCTCGGCTTCGACGCTTTCCTCGCGACCGGAGAGGCCAGTCCGCCGCCGGTGCAGGTGCGCGAGGACGATCTTGCCTGGCTGCTCTACACCTCGGGCACGACCGGCCTGCCCAAGGGCGCGATGCTGAGCCATCGCAACGTCGTCGCTGCGGTGATGAACAGCCTCGTCAGCTGGGACAAGGACCCGCCCGGCGCGCCCGATCCGGTGTTCATGCTGACGTTCCCGATGTATCACGTCGCGGGCTACGCGCTGCTGGTGAACCATGTCCGCGCGGTGCCGGTGGTGGTGATGCAGAACTTCGACATCGAGGTGTTCTTCGCCACGATCGAGCGGCACAAGGTGACCGCGCTCAGCCTCGCCCCCACCATGATCGCGATGCTGCTCAACCACCCGTCGCGCGCGAACTACGATCTCTCGAGCCTGCGCAACATCGGCTACGGCGCCTCGGCCATGCCCGCCGCGGTGCTGCTGCGCGCGCGCGAAATCTGGCCGCAGGTGCGCTTCGCCACCGGCTTCGGCATGACCGAGCTGGCCGGCAACGTCATGGTCCTCACCGCCGAGGAGCACGACGAGGCGGTCGACAACGGCCTTCCGACGCTCAATTCGGTCGGCCACCAGATGCTGCTCAGCCGGGTCCGGGTGGTGGACGGCGAAGGCCGCGACGTTGCGCCGGGCGAGGAGGGTGAAATCCTCGTCAAGGGCGACCAAGTCCTGTCGGGCTACTGGCGCAATCCCGAAGCGACGGCCAGCGCCTTCGTCGACGGCTGGTTCCATACCGGCGACGTCGGCCGCTGGAACGAACAGGGCTTCCTGTGGATCGTCGATCGCAAGAAGGACATGATCGTCACCGGCGGCGAGAACGTCTACCCGCGCGAGGTCGAGGAAGTGCTCTACAAGCACCCCGCCGTACTCGAAGCCGCCGTCGTCGGCGCCGAGGACGAGAAGTGGGGCGAGGAAGTGGTGGCGGTGATCTCCTGCCGCAACGGCGAGAGTACCTCGTGCGCCGAACTCGTCACCCACTGCCGCGAACATATCGCGAGCTACAAGAAGCCGCGCGCGGTCGCCTTCGTCGACGAACTGCCCAAGAACGCCTCGGGCAAGGTGCTCAAGCGCGAGTTGCGCGAATGGATCAGGGACGGGCGGCTCGAACTGCTGCGGCCGTGAGACGGACAGGGCCGCCCCTTCGCGGGAGCGGCCCTGCCGGGTCAGCGCATCACCACCACGGATAGCCGGCGGGCATGTCCGTCGAAACCTTGTTCGGAAACTGCGGCTTGCGCTTTTCGATGAACGAGGCGACCCCTTCCTTTACGTCGCCGCCCGAGCCCAGCTTGAGCGCGAAGGGTCCGTCGAGCTTGAGCAGGTCGAACGGCAGCTCCGCCGACCCGAACCGCCAGATCATCGCCCGGGTCAGGGCAACCGACACCGCCGAGGTGTTTTCGGCGATGCCGAGCGCGATCGCGCGGGCGCGGTCGAGCAGCTGGTCGTGCGGCACGACTTCGCTGACGAGGCCGCCCCGGAGCGCTTCGGCGGCGTCGAAGACATTGCCCTCGATCGCCCAGCGCAGCGCCTGCGCGGTGCCGACGAGGCGCGGCAGGAACCACGCGCTGCCGGCTTCGGGGACGAGGCCCCGCCGCGCGAAGACGAAGCCGAAGCGCGCCTGGTCCGAAGCGATCTTGATGTCGGTCGGCAGCGCCATCGTCGCGCCGACGCCGACGGCAGGACCGTTGAACGCGGCGATTGTCGCTTTTTTCGAGTTGAACAGCGCGCCGACGAAGCCGCCGTCGCCGCCCAGGCCGCCATCGCCCTCGGCGCTGCGGCTGGCGCCGAAGTTCTTCGCGCCTTCGCCCGACTTGGTGTCGAAGCTGCCCGCGCCCGCCGAAATGTCGGCCCCGGCGCAGAAGCCCCGGCCCGCGCCCGTCATGATGATCACGCGCACGGCATCATCCTCGTTGGCGAGCCGCACCGCAGCTGCGAGTTCGGCGCCCATCGTCGCGGTGAAGGCGTTGAGCTTGTCGGGCCGGTTGAGCGTGATGGTCGCCACCGGACCGTCGACGGCGTAGAGGATATCGCTGAATTGCATCGCTTTTCCTCGGCTCAGGCGTTGAAGTTGAGCTTGAGGCCGGGCCGCGGCCAGCGCGCCTTGTAGAGCTTGCCGGTGCCCGAGCAGGTGATGAACGCGTCTCGCATGTCGTCGCCGCCGAAGCAGATGTTGGTCGTGATCGGATCGGGGAAGGCATGGTGCTCCCAGGTCCCGTCCGCAGGGTCGAACGAGGTGATCCCGCCGTTGACCAGCGTCGCCACGCAGACCCGGCCATTGGCCTCGACCGCGAGGCTGTCGAACAGCTGGTAGCCGGGAAGCGGCCCCATGACCTTGCCGGCGGTCCACATGTCGGCGGGCGCGGCGAGTTCGCCGGGCGCGGCGACGTCGAATTCCCACAGGCGGCCGGTCTGGGTTTCCGCCACGAAAACCTGCTTGCCATCGGGCGAGAGGCCGACGCCGTTGGGGGTGGTCATGCCATCGCGCGCCAGCACGATCTTCTGGCCGTCGATCGTCGCGTAGTGGAGATGGCCGACATGGCTGACATCGCCGTTGCTCTTGCCGAGGTCGGTGAACCAGAAGCCGCCGTCGGCATCGAACACGATGTCGTTGGGCCCGCGCAGTGGCTTGCCGTCGCATTCGCTGTAGAGCGTAGTGACGTCGCCGGTCGACAGGTCGACGCGCTGGATCGAGCCGCCGGCGTAATAGTCCGGCGTGCCATGCGGCAGCAGGAGACCACCGGCCTCGTTCCACTGGAAGCCGCCGTTGTTGCAGACATAGACCGCGCCGTCGGGGCCGATGGCGGCGCCGTTGGGGCCGCCGCCCAGTTCGGCGATCACGTCCTGCCGGCCATCGGGATGCACGCGCGTGAGGGTCTGGCGCTTGATTTCAACCAGCACGACCGAACCGTCGGCCATGGCGATCGGGCCTTCGGGGAATTGCAGCCCTTCGGTGATCAGTTCGAATTCCATTGTTCTCTCTCCCGGGGGGGGGGGCGGCGCGCGAGGGAGCGCGCCACCCGTTCACGTGGTCTTGCTCAGCGGATGCCCGGAACATGAAGCCGGGCGGCTTCGGCATTCTTGGCGCGGGTCAGGTCGTCGGCGTACTTGCCGAACTCCATCCGCGCGATGGTGCGGGCGTGGACTTCGTCCGGGCCGTCGGCGATGCGCAAGGACCGCTGGCCCGCCCACATCCGGGCGAGGCCCGGATCGCTGGTGACGCCCGCACCGCCGAAAGCCTGGATCGCATCGTCGATGATCTGCAGCGCCATGTTCGGCGCCTGGACCTTGATCATCGCGATCTCGAGCCGGGCCGACTTGTTGCCGGCGCGGTCCATCATGTCCGCCGCCTTGAGGCACAGCAGGCGGGTCATCTCGATGTCGATGCGGGCGCGCGCGATGCGCTGCTCCCAGATCGAATGGGTCGAGATGGTCTTGCCGAAGGCGACGCGCGACTGCAGGCGGCGCGCCATCTTCTCGAGCGCAACTTCGGCCGTGCCGATGGTGCGCATGCAGTGGTGGATGCGGCCAGGCCCGAGGCGGCCTTGCGCGATCTCGAAGCCGCGGCCCTCGCCCCAGATCACGTTCTCGACCGGCACGCGGACGTTCTCGAGCAGGATCTCGGCATGGCCGTGGGGCGCGTCATCCCAGCCGAACACCGGCAGCATGCGCAGGACCTTGATGCCCGGCGTATCCATCGGCACGAGCACCTGGCTCTGCTGCGTGTACGAGCCGGCCGAGGGATCGGTCTTGCCCATCAGGATCGCGACCTTGCAGCGCGGATCGCCGACGCCCGAGGACCACCACTTGCGGCCGTTGATGACGTAATGGTCGCCATCGCGCTCGATGCGGGTCTCGACGTTGGTGGCGTCGGACGAGGCGACCTGCGGCTCGGTCATCAGGAAGGCAGAACGGATCTCGCCGTTCATCAGCGGGCGCAGCCACTGCTCCTTCTGTTCGCGCGTCCCGTAGCGGTAGAGCACTTCCATGTTGCCGGTGTCGGGCGCCGAACAGTTGAACACTTCCGAGGCGAAGCCGACGCGGCCGAACAGTTCGGCGACCGGGGCGTATTCGAGATTGGTGAGCTGTTCGCCTTCGAACACGAAGGTGTCGTCAAGCTGCGGCTGGCCCGAATGCGGGGGCATGAACAGGTTCCACAGGCCGGCGGCCTTGGCCTTGGCCTTCAGCTCCTCGACGATCGGGATGACTTTCCAGCGCTCGCCCTCGGCGTGCTGCTGCTCGTAGATCGGGATCGCGGGGTAGATGTGCTCGTCCATGAAGCGCGAGACGCGATCGATCCAGTATTGCTGGCGATCGGTATAGGTAAAATCCATCAGGACATCCTTTCTTGGGAATTGCGGCCGCATTGCCCGGCCGGTTGCGGGGTTTCAGCAAACCTTTTTCGCGCTATGCGGGGGGTGCCCGGAGCTACGGTGGAGTGGTGGGAATGAGCGAACAGACCTTGCGCAAGACGGTCGCTGCGGCGCCCGCCGGGCGGCGCGAGGCGGGCAAGGAAGAGCGGCGCCGCCGCATCATTCACGCCGCCAAGGAAATGATCCGCGAAACCGGCAGCACCGGCCTGTCGATGCGGGCGCTGGCCGAGCGCGCGGGGGTGAGCCTGGCGACGCCCTACAACCTCTTCGGCTCGCGCGGGGCGGTGGTTCTGGCGGTGCTCGAGGACGTGCGCGACTTTCGCGCCCGTTTCGCCGAGGCGCGGACCGGCGACCCGGTCGACCACATCCTCGCCGTCGTCGACCTCGGCGTGGACTACTACCTGTCCGACCCCGCCTTCTACACCACCTTGTGGCGCGAGGTTTTCGCCATCTCGGGCGAAGTGCGCAGCGCGATCTACAATCCGCGGCGCGACGAATTCTGGCTGGGGCTGGTCGAGGACATCGCCGCCGCCGGCCTGCTGCGCGACGGCATCGATCCGCGCCAGCTGCTGCGCCAGCTCGACCACCAGTTCCGCTCGGTCATGCTCGACTGGGTGGCGGGCGACCTCTGCGCGATCTCGCTCGGGCCGACGATCAAGCTCGGCTACGCGCTGATCCTGTGCGGCGCGGCGAGCGAACGCGCGCGCGCCGCGCTCGAACAGCGGGTGGCCGAGTGCCAGGCCCGGTTGCTGGAAGCCGAAAAACGGAAGGCGCGCGCCGACTAGGCCCGCGCGGCCTTCCGTCCTCCGGGCGGAAGCACGTCCGCTCCGCCGACAGCGAGGCGCACCGGCCGGCAAGAGCCGGCCGCCCGCGTTGCAGCGAGGAGTGCCCCCGGGCGGCATTCAGATCGCTTCCGGCCGGGTCGTGTCGATCGCCTGCCAGCCGCTGCGCGGACGGATCTGCGACTGCTTGCGATAGTCGACGTCGTCGTAGGTGAGTTCGGCGAACTCCTTCCGCTTCGGCCCGAGATAGCCGAACAGGAACGCCGCGACCTTGCGCATCTGGATTTCCTCGGTGCCTTCGGTGATGCGGTAGCGGCGGTGGTGGCGATAGATGTGCTCGAACGGCTTGTGCCGCGAATAGCCGATGCCGCCGTGGACCTGGATCGCCCGGTCGGCCGCCTCGCAGCACAGCCGGTTCGCCCAGTAGTTGCACATCGAGACCTTGTCCGAGATGCGCTTCTCGACCTCGGGATGGGTCATCTGGTCCATTTCCCAGGCGGTCTTGCGGATCAGCAGGCGCAGCATCTCGCATTGGGTGGCAAGCTCGACCAGCGGGAACTGGATCGCCTGGTTGCGCGCGAGATCCTCGCCGAACGGCTGGCGCATGCGGGCATAGCGCACCGATTCCTCGATGCAGTAGACCGCCGAGCCGAGCGATCCGGCCGCCTGGCGGATGCGGTTCTCGTGCACGAACGACTGCGCCAGCGGCAGGCCGTTGTCGATGGGCCCGAAGATCGTGCTGTCGGGCACCCAGACATTGGTGAACGACACCCGCGGGTGGTCGGTCGGCATGTTGAAGGTCCACAGGTACTGCTCGACCTTCACGCCCGGATCGTCTGCCGGCACGAGGAAGCAGGTGATCCCGCGCGCCGCGCCGTCCTCGCCCGATGTGCGGGCGAACAGCGCGCAGTGGGTGGCGACGTGCATGCCCGTCGTCCACATCTTCTCGCCGTTGATCAGCCAGCCTTCGACCCCGTCGCGGGTCTCGCGCACGGCGCGGGTCTCCATGTGGGTGGCGTCGGAGCCGTGGTAGGGCTCGGTCAGGCCGAAGGTCACGCGGCGGGTGCCGTCGAACATCCCCTGGATGAACTCGGCGCGCTGTTCGGGCGTGCCGAAATCGTCGAACATCTTGGCGAAGGGGTTGTTGGCGACGATCGAGTGCTCGGTCTGCTGGTCGTAGTGCAGGCCGAGGCCCTTGGCCGCGAGATATTCGCGAATGACCGTCATCCACAGGTTCGACCCGCCCTTCCCGCCGAACTTGGGGTCCATCGCGAAGCGCAGATGGCCCGCCTTGTCGGCGCGGCGCTTGGCCTCGCGCATCAGCTCTTCCCACTCCTCGCGCGGCAGGCCGTCGCGCTCGAAATCGGTGCGCGCCCATTCGCGGCGATGGTCGAAGAAACGGACGTTGTCGTCCTGCTCCTCCAGCGGCCGGATCTCCTTCTCGATGAAGGCGTCGAGCTCCTTCAGGTAGTCGAGCAGTTCCTGGGGCAGGTTGAAATCCATCACGTCTCTCCGTCGTTTATAAGAAATTGTCGCCGCAGCTCCGGCCGGGCGCGAAGGCCCGGCCGGTTGCCTGGGGGTGGCGAAGGGCGTGGTTGTTCGCCATCCGCGCGCTCAGTACCGGAAGCTCAGCGTTGCCCCGAAGGTGCGGGGGTTGCCGGGGTAGCGGTTGATCGAATCGTTCACGCGGAACGCCGAGGTCCAGTAGTACTTGTCGGTCAGATTGCGGGCCCAGACCTGGAAGCGCCATTTGTCGTCGTGCGCGTTGACGCCGAGGCGCGCGTCGAACGTGGTGTAGGCATCGATGTCGAGGCTAGGGAACTGGCCGAAGGCGCCGTTGGTCTTGCCGTAGTAGAGCATGTTGCCGCCGATGAAGGCGTCGACGCCCTCGTTCACCGGGAAGCTGTATTCGGCATCGACGTTGGCCTGCCACTTCGGCGTATAGGCGAAGGGTTCGCCCCCGAAATCACCCTGCACGCCGAAGGAATCGTAGTTCACGAAGCCGTCGCCGATGCGCGAGTTGATGTAGGTGACGGCGGGGCGCAGGCGCAGGCCTTCGACCGGATTGAGCGTCAGGTCGAGCTCGGCGCCCCAGATCCGCGACTTGGGCACGTTGACTAGCGCCGGCAGCGGACCGAAGGCGATGTCGGGGATGCGGCCCAGCACCTGCTTGTTGGTGTAGTCGTAGTAGAACACCGCGCCGTTGGCCTGGACGCGCCCGCCCGCGGCGGTGATCTTGGCCCCGGCCTCGAAGGCGAGCACCGATTCCTGCACCACCGGCTCGAACTGGCGGGTGGTCGCGGCGGCGAGCGTCGGGAAGCTGCCCGCCTTGTAACCGCGCGAGGCGTTGAGATAGAGCAGCACGTCGCGGCTGGGCTTGTAGTCGAGCCCGGCGCGCCACGAGATGTTGTTCTCGTCGAGCTTGTCGTGCGCGCCTTCGGGCTGGACGTTGGCGAGGTTGATCGTGCCGCAGCCGCCGACCGGAACAGGGGTCGAGGTGGGGGCTTCGCCGCGCAGGGTGTGGATGTAGGCCTGGATCGCCTGCGAGACGCGGCCCCAGCTGCCGTCGATGTCCTGGCCGCAGCCGTAGAGCAGCTCGCGGTTCGCCTGGGTGAAGCGCACGGCACCGTGTGCGGTGAACTGGTCGTTGATCTCGTAGTCGACGTTGGCGAAGACGCCGTAGGTGCGCAGGCGCTGCTGGGTGTTGGGGCGCGTGGGGCCCAGGGGAATGCCGAACACGCTCGCGCTCGACGACTGGGTGTAATACTGGATCGTGTTGTCGTTGACGAAGTCGTACTCGTAGTTGCCGCCGACGATGTAGCTCAATGCGCCGATCTTTCCGTCGAGGCGCAGCTCCTGGTAGAAGGTGTTGATCTTGCCGAAGCTTTCGGCGCGGTAGTCGTTGAACGGGGTGCCGTCGCCCTCGACCGGCTGGAAGCGGCGAAAGCGTTCGAAGGCGGTGATCGAGGTGATGTGGGCAGCATCGCCGAGGTCGAGCTCGTTGCGCAGCGAGCCGAGGTAGAAGCGGTTGTTGCGGCGGAAGCTGACGCCCGGATCCCAGTCGGAGACGCGGTTGTCCTGCGGCGCGCGGGGGAAGTTGCGGAAGCCCTCGGGGATCAGCGGGCCGTCGTTGAGCGCGACGAACTGGTAGTACTGCGGCGCGACCGATTCCGAATGGTCGCGCTGCGCGGTGAGGTTGAGCGTGGAGCGCCAGCTGGACGTCGGCTCCCACACCAGCAGCACGCGGCCCTGGAGGAAGTCCTTCGCGCCGAGGCGGTCGCCGGGGCGGGTCTGGCTCTTCTGCCAGCCGTCGCCGCGCGTGTAGCGACCGGCCACGCGGATGCCGAGCGTCTCGGTCAGCGGCGCGGCGATATGGCCTTGCAGGTCGAGCGTGTTGAAGCTGCCGAAGCTCGCGTCGAGTCCGGCCGAAAGCTTGGACGTGGGCTTGCCGGCGATGTAGTTGAGCGCGCCGCCGGTCGAATTGGAGCCGAACAGCGTGCCCTGCGGCCCCTTGAGCACTTCGAGCCGCTCGAGATCGAGGGCGAGGCCGAGCGTCTCGGCGGGGAAGGGCACGGGGACTTCGTCGATGTAGGAACTGACCGTCGGGCTCGCGCCGAGGCTGGTTTCCTGGAAGCCGACGCCGCGGATGGTGAAGACCGGCGTGCCGTAGGCGGATTCGTTGTAGGTGAAGCCCGGCACGACCTTGGTCAGCTGCGTCGCGTCGGTGACGCCGAGCCTGGTCAGCTGATCACCGCTAGCGGCCGTGATCGACATCGGCACGTCGTTGATCTTGGCCGCGCGCTTCTGTGCGGTGACGATGATCGCGCCGTACATGTCGTCATCGGCGGTGGCGGCATCGGCCTGCGCGGCTTGCGGCGCCTGCTGCTGGGCGTGGACGATCGATGGCGCGGCGATCAGGACAATGGCTGCGGTCCCGAGGGAAAGGCCGCGGGCGGTGGCTGTTCTGGACATGGTACAATCCTCTCCTGCGGGATCGTCACGCCGCCGCTTGGGCAGGGGCGATGCGTCCCTCATTGTGTCGTTTGCCGGTCGACCGGGCGGAGGCGCGATCGGGGCGGCAGTGATATTTTTATATCACGTTATAACTATGTCCAGTGCTCTTGCGCCCGAGTCCCTCGCCGCAGAGGGTTCACGCAGGCCCGAAGCCGCCTGCAGGAAGCGCAAGGATACGGCCAAACCATTGGATTTGCGTCGATAATTCCTCCAGGCCTGCCCGCTCGGGCGCTGCGAAGTATTTTACTTGAGCGATTAATTGAAAAATGAGAATGCCGGAACGGACGCGAAAGGCAAGGCCCGCGCGCGTCCGATGACCTGCAGGGCCGAAGGGACAGGAACCAGCGACATGGCCGCATCCGGCAAGCTTCTGATCGAGCGCGAAGGCGACGTCTGCGTCATCCGCTTCAACGATCCTGCGACGCGCAACGCGCTCGGCATGGACATGGCCGCCGAACTGCGCGACGCGCTGCTCGCTGCCGAGGCCGATTGCGGCGCGGTGCTGCTCGCCGGCGGGGACAAGGCGTTCTGCTCGGGCGCGAACCTTTCCGGCCCGCGCATGGGCAGCGGCGAGATCGACGCCGGGCTCGTGCTGCAGGACACGGTCAATCCGCTGATGATGACCATCCGCGATCTCGCGATCCCGTTCATCACCTCGGTGCGCGGCGCGGCGGCCGGCGTCGGCGCCTCGCTCGCGCTGGTCGGCGACCTCATCGTCGCGAGCGAGGATGCCTACTTCCTCCAGGCCTTCTGCCGCATCGGACTCGTCCCCGATGGCGGATCGCCCTGGCTGCTGACGCGCACGGCGGGCCGCGCCCGCGCCATGGAGATGATGCTGCTGGGCGAGCGCCTGCCCGCCGCCAAGGCGCTGGAATGGGGCATGATCAACCGCGTGGTGCCGACCGACGAGGCCGATGCGACCGCGCTCGCCATCGCGCAGCGGCTCGCCAGCGGGCCGCGCCTCGCGCTCGGGCTGATCCGCAAGGCGGGCTGGTATGCGGCCGACAACGGCTTCGGCGACGAGCTGGCGCTCGAGCGCAACCTTCAGCGCCAGGTCGGCAAGAGCCCCGACTTCGCCGAGGGCGTCGCCGCTTTCCTGCAAAAGCGCCCGGCGCGCTTCAACCAGCGCTGATCAAGGATAAGAGGGGAGATTGAACCAATGAACGATCGTGTCAGCATCACCGTCGAAGGCGGCGTCGCCGATGTCCGCCTGACCCGCGCCGAAAAGCGCAACGCCTTCGATGACGCCATGTTCGAAGGCGTCAATGCCGCCATCGCCGAACTCGCCGCCAATCCCGATGTGCGCGCGGTCGTCGTCTCGGGCGAAGGCCCGTGCTTTTCGGCCGGGCTCGACCTGTCGAACTTCGGCAAGATGGCCTCGGGCGACTTCAAGAGCGGGCAGTCGATCGTCGAACTGCCGCGCACGCCGACGGGCGCCAATCGCGGCCAGCAGGTGAGCTTCGGGTGGCGCGATCTGCCCGTGCCGGTGATCATGGCGGTGCACGGCGTGGCGCTCGGCGCAGGCTTCCAGCTCGCGCTCGGGGGCGATTTCCGCTTCGTCACGCCCGATGCCAAGATGAGCGCGTTCGAGATGAACTGGGGCCTCGTGCCCGACATGGGCGCCTTCCCGATCCTGCGCGAACTGGTCCGCGCCGACGTCGCGCGCGACCTCGTCTATTCGGCGCGGGTGGTCGAGGGCGAGGAAGCCCTCGCCATCGGTCTCGCCACCCGCGTCTGCGCCGATCCGCGCGCCGAGGCGCTGGCCTATGCCCGCGAGATCGCGGGCAAGAACCCGGACGCGATCAAGGCGGCCAAGCGCATCTTCAACATGGGCCTCGACGCCACCGTCGCCGACCTGCTCAAGGCCGAAAGCCGCGAGATCGGCGCGCTGATCGGCTCGCCCAACCAGAAGGAAGCGGTCAGCTCGCGCCTCGAGAAGCGCGAGGCGCAATACGCCTGATCCGACGAAGCGGCGGCTGGGGCTAACGCGTCTGGCCGCCGTCGACCGGCACCACCGCGCCGGTCACGAAGCTGGCCCTGGGGCTGAGCAGGAAGGCGGCCATGCTGCCGATCTCCTCGGGCGTGCCGAAGCGGCGCAGCGGTACTTCGCGGCGGATCCAGCCCCACCAGGCCTCGCTGCGCTCGCCGGTCGAGCGCGCCTCCCAGTCGCCGCCGGGGAAGATGATGTTGCCGGGCGCCAGCGCGTTGACGCGAATGCCGTCCTTGCCGCCGACCCGGGCCAGTTCCTTGGCGAGGTGGTTCATCGCCGCCTTGGCCGTGCCATAGGTGACCGGCGTGCCGAGAGCGCCGAGCCCCGCGATCGAGCTGATCATCAGCACCGCGCCTTCCTTGCGCGGCGTCATCACCCGCATCAGCGCGCGGGCGAGCTTGAAGGCGGAATCGAGATTCTGGCCGATCCCTGCGTCCCAGGTTTCGTCGTCGACCTCGAACCCCGGCGGGCAGGGATGCAGGCCGACGTTGGCGACGCCGCCCCAGACGGGACCGAGGTTGGCTTCCGCGCCCTCGACGAGCGCATCGATCGTGTCGCTGTCGCGAAGGTCGCCCGACATCGACCAGAGCCGCTCGGCGCCGTATGAGTCGGCAAGACGCGCGCGCTGGTCCTCGAGCGCCTCGGCGCCGCGCGCGGCGATTGCGACTTTTGCGCCTTCGTCGAGCAAGGTCTCGACGATGCCGAGGCCGATGCCGCGGCTGGCCCCAGCCACGACCACTACCTTGCCTGCAAGCCCCAGGTCCATGCGTCTCTCTCCCGAACAGTCGTTTCGGGGCGAGGCTATTGCTTAAGCGGTTAAGTTACAAGCGGTTCGGGTCACGCCGGCTTGGGCTTGAGGCCCGCGAGCACGATCTCGGAAACCTGCTCGGCGAAGCGGTCGCGCAGCGTCTCGTCGATCTGGCGCACGCCGAACACGTGGTCGAGCGCCGAGCGCGAGTGGAAGATCGCGTCGCACGCGCCTACCAGCGCGAAGTGGAAGATCATCGGGTCGACCTTGCGGAAGGCGCCGCTGGCGAAACCTTCCTCGAGGATCGCGGTCTGCGCGTTCACCGCACGCCGCGTGTAGGTTTCCGAGATGTGCCGCGCGATCTCGGTCTCGCTCTGCGATTGCAGTTCGATCAGCAGGCGGTTGAGATAGGGGAACTGGTGGTAGAGCCGCATGATCCCGTGGACGTGCTTGCGCATCTTGTCCTCGGGCGGAATGGCCAGCCCGACCAGCCGGTCGAGCCCTTCGTAGCTCGCGCCGGCGTCGCGTTCGATCAGCGCCTCGAGCAGGCCCTGCTTGCTGCCGAAGTGATAGCGGATCAGCGCGGAGTTGATCCCCGAGCGCTGCGAGATGTCGGCGAAGCTGACGTTGGTGGTGTTGCCCTCGCTCATCAGCGCGCCGGTGGCATCGAGCAGCAGGTCGCGGGTGGAGCGGGCTTCGGTCGAGGCCTTGGCATTCGACGCCTTGCGGCGGGCAGTGGTCGGTCGGGTCATCAAACGCCTGTGGCAACGGCGGCGACGGCGGCGGTCGCCTTTGGGCAGGGAACCCGGCCTATCTCCGTTTCATTAGCTGGTCAAGCAATTGCCGCGCGGACGCTACGGCGTCCTGCCCTGCCGCGCTGCAAAAGGCAAGCAGGGGGGCACGGTCCGGAGCCGGCGGCGGCGGGCGCTATACGTATTTGTCACGGGTCGGACATAACCGACGGATAACCACCCGGCGCGGCAGGATTCGCAGGCAGCCTGTCGACCGTATCCGGGGGATTACATAGACATGGCCGTCAGTCAGGGCGATATCGCGTTCGTGGGGATCAACACTGCCGGCGCCGGCAGTGGCAGCGACCAGGACTGGGTGGCCTTCGCCGCGCTGAAGAACATCGCCGCGGGCGAAGTGATCTATTTCAGCGACAACGAACTGACCAGCGCCTCGTCCGGCACCTTCAACGGCAGCCCGACCGGCGGCGAATCCTATTTCAAGTGGACGGCCCCGGCGGGCGGCGTTGCGGCAGGTACGGTCGTCCAGATCCAGGTGCTCGGCAACCAGACGAACGCTCCCGTCGCCAGCACCGGGACCGCGGCCTGGGTGACCTCCACCGGCAGCGCCAATCCGGGCCTCAGCAGCACCTCGGACTCGCTCTACGCCTTCACCGCGACCAGCGATGCGACAGTGGGCACGCCGTCGAGCTTCCTTGCGTTCATCAACATCGGCAATGCGCAGGACCCGATCCCGTCGTCGCTCGACAGCAAGTACGTCATCAGCTTCACCGACGGCAGCGACAGCGCATACTACAGCGGCGCGCATAGCGGCTATCCCAACATTTCCGACTACCTTGCGTTCATTTCGAACACTGCGAACTGGACCAAGCAGACCGGCAACCTCGTTTACGGCACCAACCAGTCGGCTTCGCTCGTCGCGACACCGCTTGGCAGTCTTTCGGTCAACAGCGTGAGCGTCGCCGAAGGCAACAGCGGCACCAGGACATTGACGTTCACCGTCACGCTGAGCTCGGCTTCGGTGCAGACGGTGACCGTCAACTACGCCACCGCCGATGGCACCGCGACCGCCGGCAGCGACTACGTCGCGGCGTCGGGCACGCTGACTTTCGCGCCGGGCGAGACGACCAAGACCGTCGCGATCACCGTCAACGGCGACCTCGCCGTCGAGGCCAACGAAACCTTCACGCTCCAGCTCTCGAACGCGGTCAACGGCACGATTTCCGGGAGCACGGGCACCGGCACGATCACCAACGACGATCTCACGCTGCAGGGCGACGACCACTACACCGTGGCGCTGGGCGATACGCTTTCGGCGAGCAGCACCCCGGTGACGTGGAACGAGGCGGTGGCCTCGACGCCGGGCGATGGGGTCGAGCTGACCAACAACGGCACGATCAGCAGCACCGGCGGCACCGCCATCGGCGCAGTAGCGACTGCACCGGCTTCGGGCGATTCCAGCTTCACGCTCTACAACCGCGGTACGGTCAGCGGGGCGACCAACGGGGTTGCGATCACGCTGGCCTCGGCCGGCACCGTCTCGATCCTCAACTACGACGGAGGCCTGATCAACGGCACCGGCACGCGCGGCGTCGACCTGACGGCGACCGCAGCGGGCGGGACGTTCTATGTCGGCAATCGCGCCGGCGCGACCATCCAGTCGGCCAACGACGGCGTGCGGGCCTCGTTTGCGGGCACCTTCACCGGCAACTTCACGCTCGACAACGACGGCACGATCAAGACGCTTGGCGCCGGCAGCGGCCAGGGCGTCGACCTCGGCAGCCTCAACGCCCGGTTCTTCGGCCAGGTCCAGGTCAACAACCAGGGCTCGATCACCGGCGCCGACAACGACGGCCTGCGCGTCGGCAACAATACCATCATCAACAACTACGGCTCGATCACCGGCAACAGCCTCGGCGCGACCGGCGCGGACGGCATCGACCTGCAGTCGGCCTCGGGCGTCGAGGTGTGGAACTACGCAGGCGCGACGATCGACGGCGCGCGCCACGGCGTGACCGGCAAGCTGCCCTTCGGGTACTTCGGCAACGCCGGGACGATCACCGCGCACGGCGGCAGCGGCCTCAACATGGACACCGCGGGCGACACCGTCACGACGATCGTCAACGAAGCGACCGGCACGATCACCGGAACCGCCAACGGCCTGACCGACGGTGACGGCATCGACGTCGACGGCCAGGTCGACATCACCAACGACGGCCTGATCCAGACGCTCGGCCACACCGACGGCGAGAGCAACGAGGGCCTCGCCATCGGCGGCGGCATTGTGCTCAACAACGGCACGATCCATTCGGCCGAGCGCGGCATCAAGGTCGACGACAGCAACCAGGGCAATGCCTTCGGCGCGCTGACGCTGACCAACCACGGCACCATCACCGGGGATTCGGGCGAAGCGATCGTCATCATCAGCACCTTTGCCAACACCATCGTCAGCGACGGCACGATCAACGGCAGCGTCACGCTGGGCGATGGCGGCGACAGCTTCACCAACACCGGCACGCTCAACGGCGCGGTGATCGGCGGCGACGGCGCCGACACGATCGATACCGGCGCGGGCGCCGACACGATCACCGGCGGCGCGGGCGACGACACGATCAAGGCCGGCGCGGGCGACGACACTGCGATCTTCGCCGGCAACGCCGCAGACAGCACGATCACCCGCGTCGGCACGACCTTCACCGTCACCGGCGCGGACGGCGTCGATACGGTGACCGGGGTCGAGCACTTCCAGTTCGCCGACGCGACGATCGAGGCTGCGAGCATCAATGTCGCGCCGGTGCTGACCGGCGCCAAGGCGATCCTCGTGCATGGCACCGAAGACACCGCCTACACCATTACCAGGGCCGAACTGCTCGCCGGTTTCACCGACGCCAATGCCGACACGCTCTCGCTCGGCTCGGTCACCAGCAACCACGGCACGGTCACCACCAATGCCGATGGCACGTATTCGGTCGCGCTCGAGGCCGATTACAATGGCGCCGTCACGCTGAGCTTCACCGTGACCGACGGTCATGGCGGATCGACCGCCGCGACGACTGCGTTCGTCGTCGATCCGGTCAACGATGCTCCCGTGCTCAGCGGAGCGAAGGCGGTCCTCGTCGCCGGCAACGAGGACCAGGGCTATACCGTCAGCGCGAGCGCCCTGCTGCAGGGCTTTACCGACGTCGATGGCGACACCCTGGCGGTGTCGAACCTCGTCGCCGGCAACGGCACCGTGAAGGACAACGGCAACGGCACCTACACGATCACGCCGGCCGCGGACTTCAACGGCACGATGACCTTGAGCTACAGCGTTACCGACGGAAAGGACGGCACCATCGCCGCATCGAGCAGCTACACCGTCCAGGCGGTGAACGACGCACCGGTGAAGACCGGGGCGCAGGCCGTCCTGGCCGACGGCGCCGAGGACACCCCCTACATCGTCAGCGCCAGCGACCTGCTAGCCGGCTACGGCGACATCGATGGCGATTCGCTCGCGGTCGCCAACCTCGTCGCCAGCAATGGCACGGTCAAGGACAATGGCGATGGCACCTACACGATCACGTCGGGCGCGGACTTCAACGGCGCGGTAACCCTCGGCTACGACGTCACCGACGGCGTCGCCAGCGTTGCCGCAACGCAGAGCTACAGCCTCGCTGCGGTCAACGATGCGCCCCGCAATGTCACGATCGATCGTGCGACGGTGCTCGAGAACAGCAACCCGGGCACGCTCGTCGGCACCGTGACGGCCGACGACATCGACAGCGACGAGCTGATCTACAACCTGCTGTCGGACGCGGGCGGTCGCTTCACGATCAACACCTTGAGCGGCGCGATCACGGTGGCGAACAACGCGGTGCTCGATTTCGAGAGCACCCCCAGCCTGACCGTGACGGTGCGGGTTGCTGACCTATACGGCGATTTCGTCACCAAGGACATCACCATCGACCTCGTCAACGTCGTCGAATCCCGCGCCGCGTCGGGAACCAAGAAGGCCGACGTCATCACCGCCACCAACAATGACGACTGGACGGTGATGGGCCTTGCCGGCAATGACATCCTGACCACGCTGGGCGGCAACGACCAGGTTACCGGCGGCAAGGGCAACGACATCATCTCGACCGGGGCCGGCAACGACCTGATCATCTACGCCAAGGGCGACGACACCGATTCGATCGATGCCGGCGCGGGGGTCGACACGCTGCAGGTTGCCGCGGGCGCCACCAAGCTCATGCTCTCGGCGATCAGCGGGGTGGAGATCATCACCGGCTCGGGCTTCGTGATCAACGGGACCTCGGGCGGCGACACGCTCGACTTCTCGGCGGTCACCAGCATCGCCAAGGACGTCACCATCGACGGCCTGGGCGGGAACGACACGATCCTCGGCACCACGCTCGCCGACCAGATCGATGGCGGCAAGGGCAACGATACGGTGAGCGGCGGCCTTGGCGACGACCTGCTGTTGGGCCGCGCCGGTGACGACGTCCTCAACGGCGGCGCTGGCAACGACCGGATCGACGGCGGCGCAGGCAACGACCGGATCTTTGGCGGGATCGGCAGCGACACGCTGACCAGCGGCACCGGCAAGGACACCTTCGTGTTCAGCTCGATCGCCGACAGCAACGCCGCCGCCGGGATCGATCACATCACCGACTACAGCCGCAAGAACGGTGACCGGATCGACCTGTCGCAGATCGATGCCAACACCAATCTCGCGGGCGACCAGGCGTTCTTCTTCATCGGAACCGCCGGGTTCTATGCCGCCGGCCAGCTGCGCTATGCCAATGTCTCCGGGCACACCGAGGTCTATGGCGATGTCAACGGCGACGGCGTTGCCGACTTCACCTTCGTGATCGACACGCCGCAGAGCGTGATGTTCCCCGGCGACTTCGTGCTCTGACAGGCGCGCTGTCCCGATCGGCAGCACGGCAAGGGGCCGGCCGGTGGCAACCGGTCGGCCCCTCGTCGTTTGCATGCTGGAACAAGCTTGCCGTCAGGCGGCGCGGGCCTTGCGTGCCAGCAACGCGTCGAGCGAGACCGCGCCGGCGCCCTTAGCGATGATCGGGAGCAGCAGTCCCGCCCAGCTGAGGTGCGTCGGCCAGGCATCGGGGTAGACGAAGACCTCGATCACCAGCGTCATGCCGAGCAGCGCAAGCGCGGCGAACCGCGAGCCGAGGCCCAGCACGAGCAGGATCGGAAAGAGATGTTCCGAATAGGTCGCCGCATGGGCCGCGACGGAAGGCGCGACCAGCGGCAGGCGGTAGTCGGTCTCGAACAGGTAGTAGGTGCTGTCGGTGATCGTCAGCAGCCCTTCGACCTTGGTCCGGCCCGAGAGGAAGAAGATCGCCGCCGCGCCGAGGCGGGCGACCAGCAGCAGCAGGCTGTCGGGCAGCAGCCGCGCCGCAAGGACGCAGGCGCGATGGTAGGCGTTGGTGAGGAGAGCCATGGGCAGATCCGGTCTGGCAGCGGTCGGAAGCGGTCGGGCCGGCCCTCCGGGAAGGGGAGGCGGGGGCCGGCCCGGCGCTCGATCAGCGCGGGGTGAGCGAGCCGTTGCCCTTGGGCGTCTTGATCGTGACGCAGGTCCCGGCCTTGACCAGCTTCCAGGCGTTGCCCTGGTAATCGACCTTCGACGTGCCCGCGCAGCTGGTCCCGGCGCCGGCGGCGCAGTCGTTGTGGCCGGCAGTGGCGACGCCGTAGCACTTTTCCATGGCAGGCTTGGCGTCGGCGGCGAGCGCGGCGCCGGACAGGAGGCTCGAGGCGAGCGTGGCGGCGAGCGCGGCATTGGCGAACTTCATGGGCGTTTTCCTTTTGCGGGATGGAGCACGAAAGACGGTTCGAGCCGCCGGCACGGCGCCGACAGGTCTCGATGCCGGGTTCGCGAGGGGACGCCACGCGGTTACAGCGGGCCTCCGTTCCCCGCCCGCTCGACAATTCCCGCCCGGGCGCTGTAACCTTGCGTCAGGCGCGCCGAACTCCGCCTTGCCACCCCGGCACATCATTGGAGACATCGCATGACCTCGCTCAAGACCGGCTTCACTCTCGCTGCCAACGCCGCCCTCGTCGCCGCTGCCGTCGCCGCGCTTCCCGCGCCGGCGCTCGCCGCCAAGGGCCAGGCCGAAGTCGTCCACTGCTACGGCGTGAACAGCTGCAAGGGCACCTCGGACTGCGCCACCGCCAGCAACAGCTGCAAGGGCCAGAACACCTGCAAGGGCCAGGGCTTCAAGGAGCTGACCGAGAAGCAGTGCACCGCAGCCGGCGGCAGCCTGACCGCGCCGAAGTAAGCCGCCTGCTGACCGCCGGGGCCCAGCTCCCATTCGTCCCGACGCGGGCGAAGGGGGCGGTCCCGGCTCCTCTCGACCGAGCGGACTCGCGACGATGACCCAGACACTCGCCGGCTTCGGCCTCGGCATGCGCCGGCCGCATCATGCAGCCTATGTCGAAGGCAGCGCGCCGGTCGACTTCATCGAGGTCATCTCGGAAAACTTTTTGGTCGACGGCGGCCGGCCCCTGGATACGCTGATGCGCGCGCGGGCCAACTATCCGCTCGCGCTGCACGGCGTGTCGCTCTCGGTCGGTTCGGCCGACGGCCTGCGCGCCGATTATCTCGACCGACTGAAGCTTCTGGTCGAGCGCGTCGAACCGGCAGTGGTGTCGGACCACTTGTGCTGGACGCGCACGGGAGGCTTCAACGCTCACGATCTCCTGCCGCTGCCGATGACCGAGGAAGCACTCGGCGTCGTCTGCGCCAACATCGAGCGGGCGCAGGATCACCTCGGCCGCCGCATGCTGTTCGAGAACCCCTCGAGCTACATCGCCTTCGCCGGCTCGATGACCGAGTGGGAGTTCCTGAGCGCGATGGTCCGCCGGACGGGGTGCGGCCTGCTGCTCGACATCAACAACATCTTCGTCAGCGCCACCAACCATGGTTTCGACGCGCTGGCCTATCTCGACAGCATTCCGTGGCACGCGGTCGACCAGGTCCACCTCGCCGGCCACAGCCAGGGGGAAGCCTTGCTGATCGACACCCACGACCGCCCGGTGCCCGACAGCGTCTGGTCGCTCTACTGCGCCGCGGTCGCCCGCGGCGGGGTGCGTCCGACGATGATCGAACGCGACGGCGACATCCCCCCGCTCGACGACCTGCTCGGCGAGCTGGCGATCGCCCGGACCATCGCAACGACCGGCGCGCGCGTCGGCGAGGCGGCATGACCTGCACGCCCGCCGCGCCGGCGGCGGACATGCCGCTCGCCACACTGCAGCGCGCATTCCGCGACTGGCTCGTCGAGGGCGACGAGGCCGCGGCGCAGCCCCTCGGCGCAGCGAGCGGCCTTGCCGTCTACCAGAACAACTATCGCAGCGCGCTGGTCGAGAGCCTCGAGGCGAGCTACCCGCGCCTTCTCGCCTGGCTCGGCAGCGAGCGCTTCGCCGCCTGCGCCGCGACATACGCCGATGCCCACCCGCCGCATCACTGGACGCTCGATGCGTTTGGCGACCGGTTGGCCGGGATGCTGGCCGAACTCTACCCCGACGATCCCGAGATTGCCGACCTCGCGCGGCTCGACTGGGCGCTGGGGCAGGCGTTCGTGGCGGCCGATGCCGTGCCGATCGGGCCGGCCGACCTTGCTGCGGTCGATTGGGACAGCGCCGCGATAAGGTTCGTGCCCTCGTTCGACCGGTTGGTCCTTCGCGGCAACGCGGACGCGATCTGGCGCGCGCTGGTTTCGGGCGAGGCGCCCCCGCAGCCGCGCACGGAGCTGCCATCGCCGGTGGTGGTGGTGTGGCGACAGGGATTCGAGACGGTCATGCGCCGCCTCGACGAGGACGAGCGGCGCGTCTTCGACCTTGCCCGGTCCGGCCTCGGCTTTGCCGCCACGTGCGAGACGCTCGCGCAGGGAGCCGGCGAAGAGGCGGCCGTCGCGCTCGCGGGGCGCGCGCTCGGCCGCTGGCTGGGCGAAGCGATGGTCGCCGCGATCGACTGAGCGGCGGACGCTGGCCGGCGGTGGTCAGACTGCGGCGGTCAGACTGCGGAGACGGCCCCGCCCGCGCTCAGGCCCAAGGCCGCACGCATCGCGATCAGCCCGCGGTGGATATTGACCTTGACCAGCGATTCCGATTGCCCGGTCGCGGCAGAGGCCTCGCGGATCGACATTCCTTCGAGTTTGACGAGCCGGATCACTTCGGCCTGCGCCGTGCGCAACTGGCCGAGCAGCGTGGCGACGCTGATTGCCGCGAGGACCGGGCTCTCGTGTCCGTCGATCGGCGCCTCGACGAGTTCGTCGGCGGCCTGGCGCCCCGCCAGACGCAGCGCATCGACCCACTTGTAGCGCGCGATCGCGGTCAGCCATGGCAGGTAGGGGCGACCGGGGGTGAAGGTCGCGCGGCGCGCGTGGAGCGCGATCAGGCACTCCTGCACCGCGTCCTCGACCGCATCAGGCGCCAGGCGGCGCGCGAAGAACCGGCGCAGCCAGGCGGCGCTGGCCGCGAGCAGTGCGCGATAGGCGTCCGCGTCGCCTGCCTGCGCCGCACGCATCGCGCCCTCCCAGTCGAAGCCTGCGCGTCGCGCGGGGGCGCACGGCGCCTGCCCTTTCTGCCGCTGTATCTGCATCGTCGCCTCCTCGTCTCGGTACGATGCGAAAGTGCGCGATCCGGCGGCCGAGGCCCACGCACCGCGCGGTTATGGGTTCCATGCGTGGCGGGAATGTCGCTGCCGCTTCGGCGCGGAAACGCGCGGGATGCGGCGTGGGCGCCCTAGGGCGGCGGCCGGGCGCGATGGACAGGGGCCACGTAACGGATCGCCTTCGCGCGCCGAACCCCGGCCCGACGAAGGCGCTGCAGCCTTCGCCGCGGATAGAGGAGAACACCATGCGCAGACCGTCCCGCCCGGCAGACAAGTCGGGCTTCGCCGCCGTCCTCGGCACGGGCCTCGGCTTCGTGCTGATGATCGGAGCCGCGGCCATCGCCGCGATGACGGTGATGACGATGATGATGACCGGCGGCTGATCCGCACGAATTCGCGGCTACCCCGCCTCGGGGCCCGAGCGCAGCAGCGGATCGGCCTGGAACGCGGCGATGACGTGGTCGGCAAGGGCACGCACCCGGGTCGCGATGTACCGCGAAGGCGGCATCACCAGATGGATCGGCATGTCGGCGGGCGGATGGTCGGGCAGGACCTCGACCAGCCGCCCGGATGCGAGGTCGTCCTCGAACAGCCAGCGGGCGTTCACGGCGATGCCGATCCCGTTGAGCGCGGCCGCACGCAGCGCGTCCGGGCTGTCCGAGCGGAAGTTGCCCTGGACCTGCACCGGCGCATGCCCGGACAGACGCCATAGCGTGCCCGAGCTCAGCAGCGCGTAGGAGATGCAGTTGTGCTGGCGCAGGTCGAGCGGTGTGCGCGGCGTGCCTGCGGCGGCGAGGTAGGCGGGCGCCGCGACCATTACCCGCCGCGCCACTCCGATCCTGCGCGCGAGGTTGCGGTTGTCGCCGATCTCGCCGACGCGGATCGCGAAATCGAGGTGGTCCGCCACGAGGTTCAGCGCATGGTCGGACAGCTTGAGGTCGAGCTGGATGCGCGGGTGTGTCCGCTGGAACACGGCAAGGAAGCCGATAAGCCGCGACTGCGCGAGCGTCAGCGGCGCGGTCAGCCGCACCACGCCGGACAACGCCTCGGACCGGCCGATGGTCGCTTCGGCCTCGTCGATCGCGGCGAGCGCGCGCTGCGCGGATTCGTAGAACAACTGCCCCTCGCTGGTCAGCGCGAGCGAGCGGGTGGTGCGCTTGAGCACCGCCACTCCCAGGTGCCGCTCGAGCGCGCCGATCTGGCGCGAGACCGACGACTGGGTCAGCCCCAGCACGTCGCTGGCGCGGGAAAAGCTCTGCAGGTCGGCCACGGTGACGAACGTCTTCATCCAGGTTGCGAGTTCCACCGCAGCACTCCCTTCTCCAGCACGCGGCAGCCTAGCCCCGACGCGCGCGACGGCAACCGCGCATCGATGCGCGCGGCGCATAAGTCATATCGCTGCCACGGCCTTGCGGGCCGCGCTGGAAAGAGGGACAGTCAACGGTGGCACGGGGGTCACGCGACGGGGCCGGAACGATGGAAATGCATCAGGTCCGCTATTTCCTCGCGGCGGCGCGCTTGCTGAACTTCACCCGCGCGGCGCTCGAATGCAATGTTTCGCAACCGGCGCTGACCAAGGCGGTCCAGAAGCTCGAGGAGGAGTTCGGCGGTCCGCTGTTCCGCCGCGAGCGCGCCCGCACGCACCTTACCGAACTCGGCAAGGCGATGCTCCCGCACCTGCAGCGGACGTTCGATGCAGCCCAGGCAGCGCGGCAGCTGGCGCGCGAGATGGAGCGCGCCGACGTGGCGCCGCTGTCGATCGGGATCTCGCGGATCGTGCCCGACCATGGCTTCGCGCCGATCTTCCGCAACCTTCAGGCAGTGCTTCATGGGGTCGAGATCGGCGTCACCAGCGGCAGCGATGCCGAACTGGTCGAAATGGCGATGGCCGGCGCGCTCGATGTCGTGGTCGTCGCGCTGCCGGCCGATGTCCCCGACCGTTTCGAGAACTGGCGGCTTTACGAGGATGCGTTCTGCATCGCGACGACCTGCGACCACACCCTGGCGACGAGCGCGACCGTGACCGCTGCCGAACTGGAGAGCGAGAGCTGGATCGACCTGTCGGGCGACGGGTGCGAGGCGCTCGCCAGCTACGCCGCGACGCAAGGAGCGATGATCGAGGTCCGCCACCAGGCCCAGCACTGCGGCATCGTGCGGCAGCTCGTCCTCGGTGGCCTCGGTTGCGGCTGGCTGCCACGCCGGCTGCTGCCCGAGATGCTGACCGCCTCGCCGGTCCGGATCCCGGGGGCCGAGATCGCGGTCGCGGTGGCAAGCGTTGCGGGGCGGCGCCGCTCGGTGGCGGCCGATGCCTTCCTGCGGGCATGCCGGACGCTGGCGTGGGACGCCGCTTGGGTCGAGGGCGCCGAACCTGCCGCCGCGGGACGCACGGCCGGTGCGCCGGCGATAGCTGGCGGTTATCGAACCGATGCGCCGGGCGGCCCTCGCGCCGACGCCTGACTGCGCTATCAGATTGCCATGACTCAGCCGCCGCAAGGTCACCGAGCCGACTACGGGCAACTCGCCGACGATCTCGTCGCGGCCTTGCGCGCGCGCCGGGCGGGCGCCGCTGCACCGGCGGTCGGCGAGGCCCTGCCCGCCTTTGCCCTGCCCGATGCACAAGGAGTCCTGCGGCGCTCGAGCGAGCTTCTTGCCGGCCGGCCTGCGGTGGTGAGCTTCATGCGCGGGCGGTGGTGCCCCTATTGCCAGGCCGAACTGGCCGCCTGGAACTCGGCGTTGGCGGCGGTCCCGCCGGACGCTGTCGCTTTCGTCTGCATCGTCGGGCAGACGGGCGGCGCGGCGGCGGAGGTCGGCACCTGCTTCGCGCGCGAGGTCGCCGTGCTGTGCGACGTCGATCACGGACTCGCGCTGGAATTCGATCTCGCCTTCCACCTCGGGGCGCCGTTCATCGCGCAATATCTGCGCGATGGGCTCGACCTTGCCGCGGTCTACGGATCCGGGGCGGGGCTCCTGCCGATCCCGGCGACCTTTGCGGTGGACAGCGACGGGATCGTGCGCGCCGCCTTCGTCGAGCCCGACTTCCGCTTGCGGGCGCAACCACGCGCGATGCTGAAGGCGCTGGGGGTCGTCTGACGCCTACCAGCGCAGCCAGCGCGGCAGCACGATCCGGGCTGACGCGGCGCTCAGCGCGATGGCGAGCGGATAGGCGATGCCGGCAAACAGCCAGTGCTGCGACGGGCACGTCAAGCTGTAGGCGGCGGTGCCGATCGCGCCGGCGGCAAGGCCGATCGTCGTCGCGGCGCGCTCGGGCCGCGTGACCGCGCCTGAACGTCGCGCCCAGTGCACCAGCACCACAAGCGGCGGCAGCGCGCAGGCCGTGGCGATCAGCAGGCAGCGCCCGATCCCGGCGAGCTCGAGCCGGGCGGCCTGCTGCACCGTGGCCGCTGCAACAGGCCAGGACAGCACGGCGATCATCATCGGCAGGGCTGCGAGCGCCAGACCGGCGCGGCGAAGCAGCGCCTTTTTCGCGCCCGGCATGGCCTCGCGCGCGGCGGCCATCGCGAGCAGCGCCCCGGCAAGGACCAGCAGCGCCAGCCGTTGCTCGACGATCGCTGCCGGCGCGCCCCGCGCGACGTCGGGCCGCCACCCGGGGACGATCCCCAGCGCCAGCGCACAGACGATCCCGGTCGCCAAGCTCGCCAGGGCTGCCGCCTGCCAGCGCACCGGCCGCACCGGGGCAAGGTCCTTCGCAAGCGCGCCGATCAGATCCTCGGTGGCGATGGCCGTCTCCTCGAGCCCGTCGTGCAAGGGCGGTGCGCCGTTCACGCTACAGGGTTCGCGTCGCGCGCTCCATTCGTTTCAACGCGATCGGCGAAACCTCCGCCGCGTCAGCCGACCGTGCCCGCGATGATCAGCCGGGCGTTGATGCGCCAGAGCGCGCGCTGGCGGCTTGCGGGCCAGTTGTCCGGGTCGAACAGCGCCTGCATGGCGATGCCCTGCAGGGCGCTGAGCGCCATGGTTGCCTTGAGGTCGATGTCGTCGATCGCGGGATAGGCGAGCTTCAGCGTTTCGCGTGCCAGACCCACGGCATTGGCGCTCCACCAGCGTTGTTCGTCGGCGAGTTCCGCGTCGTGGTCCGCCAACGGCCAGAACTGGAAGTAGACCCGCCACGCGCGCCGCCCGTCCTCGTCGATCGGCAGCAGGATCTCGAGCCGCGACAGCGGGTCGGACCGGCTGTCGGCGGCCAGCGCGTCGAAGCGCCGCTGGGTGCTCTCGGCCATGTGGCGATAGGCTGCGAGCAGCATCGCCCGTTTGTTGGCGAAATAGTGGGTGACGGCGGTGGTGCTGAACCCGGCTCGGGCGGCCACCTGCCGGATCGTCGCTGCTTCAAGCCCGCCGTCGGCGATCAGGTCGGCCGCGATGCCGGCAATCGCCTTGCGCTTTTCCTCGTGGTCGACCGGAGCGGGCATCGGCCTCTTCTATCGCACCCGGTCCCTCCGAGCCAAGGGGCCTAGCCAAAGTCCGAGGACTCCATGTGCAACAGCTGTTGTATAACGTGCCTGGTGTGGGCGGTCCCCGGCAGATGGGACTGCGAACGGGAGAGCGATGATGACGGGTGAGCAGGTGGCGGCGGGCATGCAATGGGACGGCGAAGCCGATGTCGTCGTGCTCGGTTCTGGCGGCGCGGCGATGACCGCTGCGATCTCGGCGCACGATCACGGCGCGAAGGACGTCGTCATTCTCGAGAAGTCGGGCATGGTCGGCGGCACCACCGCGATGTCGGGCGGCATGCTGTGGATCCCGAACAACCATCATCAGCACGCGGCGGGCATCGGCGACAGCGACGAGGACATCGTCGCCTATCTCGACAGCCTCGCCCCCGGCGCGCTCGATCCCGATCTGCTGTGGGCGTTCATGCAGAACGGGCCGGAGATGCTGCGCTACTTCGCCGACAAGACGCCGGTACGGCTGGTTTCGTTCACCGACTTTCCCGACTACCAGCCCTATGCCCCCGGCGCGAAGCCCGATGGCGGGCGCAGCCTCGACAATGAGGCGTTCTCGTTCGAGCGGCTCGGCAAGTGGGCGGCGCGGGTCAACCCAAGCAAGATGGCCTATCCGTTGCGCGGCAGCCTGATGGAAGCGACGCGCGGCACGCTCGACGAAGCAACGCTCGCCGAGCGCGAGCGCGGCGACTATCGGGGGCTGGGCCAGGCGCTCGCCGGTTCGCTGTTCAGGGCGGTGCTCGATCGAGGCATTCCGGTCGAGTTCGAAAAGCGTGCGCGCAAGCTGGTCAAGGACGGCGACCGGGTGATCGGTGTGTTGGCGGAAGACGCCAGTGGCAAGGACTTCCGCGTGCGCGCCCGGCGCGGGGTGGTCATCGCCACCGGGGGCTTCGAATGGAACGAGACCCTGGTGAAGAACTTCCTGCGTGGACCGCTCACCGGGCCGGTCAGCGTGCCGGAGAATGAGGGCGACGGTCTGCTGATGGCGATCGAGGCGGGCGCACAGCTGGGCAACATGCAGCACGCCTTCTGGATGCAGAGCGTGCTCGAGTACGAACCGCAGCACCGCGCGGCAAAGCCCAACTTCATGTTGGGATCGGACGAGCGGGCGAGGCCGGGCGCGATCCTGGTCAACCGCAAGGGGCGGCGCTTTGTCAACGAGGCCGCGAACTACAATGCGCTGGGCAAGGCGCTGCACGCATTCGACGCAGGCAGTCATGCCTATGCCAACCTGCCGTATTGGCTGGTGATCGACCAGCGCAACAAGGACAAGTACCACAACTTCACTTCGCCCCCCGGCGGGCCTGCCCCTTCCTACATGCTGCAGGCGGACACTTTGGCGGAGCTTGCGGAGAAGGCGGGCATCGATCCGGCAGGGCTCGAGGCCACGGTCGAACGCTTCAACCGCTTCGTCGCGCAAGGGCACGACGACGACTTCCAGCGCGGCGACTCCACCTACGACAACTTCTACATGTGGGGCGACCTCGACTTCGCGCCGCCGTTCCGCACCCTGGGGCCGATCGACCGGGCGCCGTTCTATGCGGTGAAGATGGAAGCCGGCGCGCTCGGCACTGCCGGCGGTCCGCGCACCAACGCCGATGCGCAAGTGGTCGACTGGAGCGGCAACCCGATCCCCGGGCTCTATGCCGCCGGCAACGCCATGGCGGCAGTGCTGGGCGACGTGTACGGCGGCGCGGGCGGCACGCTCGGGCCGGGCATGACCTTCGGCTACATCGCGGGCAAGCACTTGGGCGCCCACATTCCGAATCGCTGACGGACGGCGGCGTCGATCGGCGGGGGAGTGGAGCGGGTAGCGGGAATCGAACCCGCATAACTAGCTTGGAAGGCTAGGGCTTTACCACTAAGCTATACCCGCCCGCTGGAGGGCCCGCTTGCCACGGCTGCGGGCGGGGCGTCAACCTTCGTTTGGCGCTTTTACCCTGCGGCCGCGACGAGCGCCTGGCGGACTAGCGGCAACTGGTCGTTGCCGAAGTACATCGCTTCGCCACCCTCGGCTCGCTGCACGAACAGGGTCGGCGAGCCGAACGCGCCGCGCGCGATCGCTTCCTCGGTGTTCGCGCGCAAGGCATCCTTCACCGCCTGTTCGCCGGCGCGGCCGAGCAGGGCCGCGCCATCGAGGCCGATCGCGTCGGCAATCGCAGCGAGCTCGGCCGGATCGTCGATGTTGCGCGCCTCGCCGAAATAGGCGGTGAAGGCAGCGTCGGCAAAGCGGAACAGCGTCGCCTGGTCGTCCTGCAAGGCGCAACAGCAGCGCATCGCGTTGACCGACTTGACCGGATGGTGGGGCGAAGGGAAGTTCATCGGCAGCCCCGCCAGCTGCGCCCATTCCCTGAGCCAGCCGAAGCTGCGCTTCATCGCCTTCTGCTCGGGATCGGCGCGCATCTCGTAGACCCGCGGGTTCACCGCGTTGAACACCCCGCCGACGAGGAACGGCCGCCAGCGGACCTGCGCACCGGTTTCGGCAAGGATCGGCTGGACGTTGTTGAAGGCAAGGAACGTCCAGGGCGAGGAGAGATCGAAGAAGAAGTCCAACGTCGTGGCGTTCATGCAAGGCCCTTTCCCGAGATGCCGAACAGCGTTCTTGCCGCCTGCGCATCGTCCTGCGGATTGCGTCGCACCCGCTCGGCGCCCAGGGCGACGCCGCGCCGCAGTCCGTCGCGCTGCTTGAGCGCCTCGTACCAGCGGCGCACGTTGGCGAAGTCCTCGAGCGGGATGCCTTGCGCCTTCCACGTGCGGATCCATGGCCAGCACGCCATGTCCGCGATCGTGTACCGGTCGGCGGCCACGTAGTCGCGCCCCTCAAGCCGGCGGTCGAGCACGCCGTAGAGCCGCAGCGTCTCGCGGCGGTAGCGCTCGGTGGGGTAGGGCAGGCGCTCGGGCGCGTAGAGTGCGAAATGACCGTGCTGGCCGAGCATGGGGCCGAGCCCCGCGACCTGCCAGGCCAGCCACTCGAGCACCTCCTTGCGGCCGCGCAGGTCGGCAGGAAGGAACTGCCCGGTTTTCTCGGCAAGGTAGACGAGGATCGCGGCCGTCTCGAACACCGGGACCGGGGCCCCGCCGTCGTCCGGGGCGGTGTCGACGATCGCGGGAATGCGGTTGTTGGGGCTGATCGCGAGGAACTCGGGGGCGAACTGCTCGCCCTTGCCGATGTCCACCCAGTGGACGGTGTAGGGCAGGCCGCATTCCTCGAGCAGGATGGACACCTTCCACCCGTTCGGCGTCGGCGCGGTGTACAGCTCGATCATCGCTTCGTCTCTCCCGCTTGCCAGTGCAGCACGGCAGGAGGGCCGAGGCAAGCCGGTCAGTGCCCGGGAAAGTCCATCAGCGCCTCGACCGTGAGCCCGGCATCGCGCAACCGCGCCGCGCCGTGCAGATCGGGCAGGTCGATCACGAACAGCGCGTGGCTGACGCGCGCGCCGGCGCTGCGCAACAGCTCGGCGGCGGCGAGCGCCGTGCCGCCGGTCGCGATCAGGTCGTCGACGAGCACGATGCGCTGTCCGGCATCGACCGCCGTCGGGTCGATCTCCAGCCGGTCGCGGCCGTATTCGAGCGCGTAATCCACGCCGATCGTCGGCACCGGCAGCTTGCCCGGCTTGCGCACCGGCACGAAGCCGATGCCCATGGCGGCAGCCACCGCCGCGCCGAAGATGAAGCCGCGCGCCTCCATCCCGGCGATCGCCTCGGCTCCGGCGGCGCGGGCGCGCTGCGCAAGGTGCTCGATGCTCGCGGCGAAGCCTTCGCGATGGCCGATCAACGTGGTCACGTCGCGGAACAGGATGCCGGGCGAGGGGAAGTCCGGAACGGTGCGGACGAGGTGCTTGAGGTCTTCGACGGTCATCATCGCTTCCGCGTGGTGGCTGGATCCGGGCCGGGCCCGCGGGCGTCATATCGCCGGATACGAAAAAGGCCACCGTTGCCGGTGGCCTTTGTTCGTTTGCGCCTTGCCGGCAGGATCAGTGGGCGTTGGCCCAGACGTTCTTCTTGGCAAGGTACGCGAGCACGGTGGCGGCGAGGAGGAAGCCGAGCACGGCCCAGCCGGTCTGCTTGCGCTTTTCGAGCTTGGGCTCGGCGGTCCAGGTCAGGAACGCGGCGACGTCCTTGGCTTCCTGGTCGACGGTGGCCTTCGTCCCGTCCGCGTAGGTCACCTGGCCGTCGGTCAGCGGCGCCGGCATCGCGATGTTGAGGTTCGCGAAGTACGGGTTGTAGTGCAGGCCTTCGGGGGTCTTGGCGTCCGGGAACTTCTTGAGCAGCTCCGCGGGCTGGTCGGTGTAGCCGGTCAGCAGCGAGTAGACGTACTCGGGGCCTTCGTGGCGCGCCTTGGTGATCAGCGACAGGTCGGGCGGATTGCCGGTGCCGGCATAGTAGACCGCCGGGATGTGGTCGGCGGGCGTGTTGTCACGCTCGCCGGCATCGCCGGTCTTGGCGTCGAAGGTCTTGGCTTTGGTGCCCCACTGCTTGGCGATCGCCTTCACTTCGGGTTCCGAATAGCCGAGGTCGGTCAGGTTGCGGAACGCGATCTGCTTGAGCGAGTGGCAGTTCGAGCAGACTTCCTTGTAGACCTGGAAGCCGCGCTGGAGCTGCGCACGGTCGAACTTGCCGAACGGACCGTTGAAGGAGAATTCGACCTCCTTCGGGTGCTTGTAGAATTCGTGCGCGGCAGTGGCCGGCTCGGGCTCGCGGATCGCCTGGATGGCGCCCACGCCGAACGACCAGAGCAGCGCCACGGCGAAGAAGAGGCCAACCAGGGGGCCAAAAAGACGGACCATAGGGTTCTCTTTCTCTCTTACGCTTCGGCTGGCTCAGGCAGCGGCGGGGGTGGCGTTGAGGACTGCGCCCTCGTCCTTGCCCAGCACGGCCTCGGTGATCGAGAACGGCAGCGGCTCCGGCTTTTCGATCGACGAAACGAGCGGCAGGATGACGAGGAAGTGGAGGAAGTAGTACGTCGCGGCGATCTGCGAGATCAGCACGTACTTGGTCTCGGCCGGCGAGCCGCCGCAGTAGCCGAGCACGATCACGTCCACCAGCAGGATCCAGAAGAACTTGCGGAACAGCGGACGGTAGTGGCCCGAGCGCACCGGCGAGGTGTCCAGCCAGGGCAGGAAGAACCACACCAGGATCGCCGAGAACATCGCCAGCACGCCCATCAGCTTGGCCGGGATGAAGAAGAAGTCGGCGGTGAAGGCGCGCAGGATCGCGTAGAACGGCCAGAAGTACCATTCGGGGACGATGTGCGCCGGGGTCGAAAGCGGGTTGGCCGCGATGTAGTTGTCCGGGTGGCCGAGCATGTTCGGCGCGAAGAACAGCACCGCGCAGTAAAGGATCAGGAAGATCCCTAGGCCGAAGCCATCCTTGGCGGTGTAGTAGGGGTGGAACGGCACGGTGTCCGATTCTTGCTTCACCTCGATGCCGGTCGGGTTCGACGAACCGGGGATGTGCAGCGCCCAGATGTGCAGGATGATCACGCCCGCGATCACGAACGGCAGCAGGAAGTGCAGCGAGAAGAAGCGGTTGAGCGCGGCGTTGTCCGGCGCGAAGCCGCCCAGCAGCCACTGCTGCAGCGGATCGCCGATCAGCGGGATGGCCGAGAACAGGCCGGTGATGACCTTGGCGCCCCAGAAGCTCATCTGGCCCCAGGGAAGCACGTAGCCCATGAACGCGGTCGCCATCATCAGCAGGAAGATGACCACGCCCAGCAGCCAGATCATCTCGCGCGGGGCCTTGTACGAGGAGTAGAAGAAGCCGCGGAAGATGTGGATGTAGACCACCACGAAGAACGCGCTGGCGCCGTTGGCATGCGCATAACGCAGCATCCAGCCCCAGTTCACGTCACGCATGATGTGCTCGACGCTGTCGAACGCGACGCCGGCGTTGGCGGCATAGTGCATCGCCAGGATCACGCCGGTGACGATCTGCAGCATCAGGCAGAAGCCGGCGAGCACGCCGAAATTCCACATGTAGTTCAGGTTGCGCGGGACCGGGTAGCCGGCGCCGACCGCGTTGTAGACGAAGCGCGGCAGCGGCAGCTTCTCGTCGAGCCACTGCATCAGCGGGTGGCCAGGCTTGTACTCGTTCGCCCAGGGAAAGCTCATCGGATCTGTCCTCAGCCGATCTTCACGACAGTGTCGGAAGTGAATTCATAGGGAGGCACTTCGAGGTTCTTCGGTGCCGGGCCTTTGCGGATGCGCGCCGCGGTGTCGTAGACCGAACCGTGGCAGGGGCAGAAGTAGCCGCCGAACTCGCCCTTCACTTCGCCTTCGCCGGCGCCCAGCGGCACGCAGCCGAGGTGGGTGCAGACGCCCATCGTGATCAGCCAGTTCTTCTTGCCTTCCTTGGTCCGCTCGTCGAGCGTCTGGGGATCGCGCAGCGAAGCGGCATCGACCTTGTCGGCTTCCGAGATTTCGGTCGGCGTCAGGTTGCGCACGAACACCGGCTGCTTGCGGAACACCGCCTTGATCGCCTGGCCCGGCGCGATCGCCGAAACGTCGATCTCGGTCGAGCTTTCGGCGAGAACGTCGGCCGACGCGCTCATCTGCGAGACCAGGGGATAGAGCACGGCAAGACCGCCCACGCCCGCAAAACTTACCGCCGCGATATTGATGAAATCGCGCCGCCGCACGCCCTCTCCGGTCACTTCCGCCGGATCGATGCTCGCCTCATCAGCCATTGAAATTCCCTGCCTGCTGCCGCCGCGCCCGCGGACCGGGCGCGGTCCAACTTGCCCCTCTTGAACCGCACGGAAGCGACGCCAGATGGATGCATGTCCAGAGGCGAGCGCTGCCGCTCGGGCGGGGAAAGGCGCGCGCTATCGGAGCGCGCCCACCCCCACTTGGCGCGCCTGATAGACGCAAATCCGTCGCTTTGCCAACAGGCTTTTTGGGCAAGGTAAAACCACGGATTCGGTGGCGAATCCGGGGTTGCGGCGGCGTCCGGCGATGGCGCCGGGCGCTTTCAGAAGCCGGCGCCGTCGGGCCATTCGGCCGCGGCGAGTCCCATGACCTTGAACAGTGCTCCCATCTGGCCTTCGCCGATCAGCCGGTCGCGCGCGGCGAGCACCGCCTCGGCCTGGTCCGGGGCGGAGGCGATCAGCGCTTCTGCGCGCGCCTCGATCCCCAGCAGCCGCAGGAAGCGGCCCTGCTCGACGGTTCCCAGCCAGCGCGCGCCGCGCGACTGCGCGATCGCCGCCAGCGCCGCGAAGTCGACATGGGCGGTCAGATCGGCCTCGCCCGGCGCGGCGAAGGGATCGACCATGCGATGCGCGCGCACCGCCTGGAGCGTGCTGCCGAGGCGCGGCTCGGCATGGCCGTAATCGATGAACAGCGCAGCGCCCCCCTGGGCGGCGAGCCGGCCGGCGACTTCGTAGACCACCGCCGCGGCCGCGGGGCAGGTCTCGATGATCGCGCCTTCAGGCGCATCGGCATAAGCGGACGGCACCGCCGCATCCATCGGCCGCGCGCCGACGACCGGCGTCAGCGCGCCGTCGACGAGGCCAACCATGCGTTCGCGCCACCCGGCGGCGGCGCGCACGATCTGGCGCACCGGCAGCGCGTCGAGGAATTCGTTGGCGACGATCAGCAGCGCGCCGCTGGTCGGCAGCGTCGAAAGGTCCGCGTGCCAGACGGCGTCGGGGTGTAGCTCCAGCTGCGCGGCCTTGAGCGCGGTGCTCGCCTCGACGAAGTGCGGTCGCGTCTCCAGTCCGAAGCGCCGCGCCGCCTTCAGCGCATCGCGCGCCAGCGTGCCGCGTCCGGGCCCCAGCTCGACATAGTGCACCGGGGCCGGCCGGCCCGCGCGCATCCACAGGTCGGCGAGCCAGAGCCCCAGCAGTTCGCCGAACATCTGGCTGATCTCGGGGGCGGTGACGAAATCGCCGTCGCGCCCCAGCGGATCGCGGCTGTCGTAGTAGCGCGCATTCGATTCAGCCATGTAGTGCGCGATGCTGACCGGCCCGGTGTTCTCGATCAGCCGCTCGAACACGCGGCGCAACGGTTCGCTCACGCGCTGCCCGCTTCGCCCTGCGCGTTGACCGAGGCGCCGGCGTTGCGATCGCTGCCGGCAAAGGCGACCGCGACCGGCGGCCGGTTCAGCGCGCGGATCGTCAGGAACAGCCCGATCAGCATCATCGGCAGCGTCAGCCACTGACCCATCGACAGCCCCGAGCGATGCGCGAAATCGGCCAGCTGCGCATCGGGCTCGCGGAAGAACTCGACGACGAAGCGCGACAGCGCATAGCCCGTGCCGAACACGCCGACGAGCAGGCCCGGCCGCCAGCGCGAACGCGTCCTCCAGAACAGCAGCAGCAGCACGGTGCCAAGGACGATGCCCTCCAGCACGGCCTCGTAGAGCTGGCTGGGATGGCGCGGCATCGGCCCGCCTCCGGGGAAGACCATCGCCCAGGGGATGTCGGGCGTGGTGATCCGCCCCCACAGCTCGCCGTTGACGAAATTGGCGCAGCGCCCGAAGAACAGCCCGAACGGCACGCATACGGCCATGTAGTCGCACACCCGCACGAAGCTCAGGCCGCCGCGCCAGGCGACGAAGGCGATGGCGATGGTCGTGCCGATCAGCCCGCCGTGGAAGCTCATCCCGCCTTCCCACAGCTTGAGCAGGTTCTGCGGATGGGCCCACAGCTCGGGCGCGTAGAACGTCGCATAGCCGAGCCGCCCGCCGAGGATGATGCCCAGCGTTGCATAGAAGAACAGATCGTCGGCATGGCGCTGCGCCAAGGGCGCGCCGGGCTGGCGGATCATCTTCGACAGGTGCCAGTAGCCCAGCAGGATGCCGGCGAGGTAGGCGAGCGAATACCACTTGATGGTGAAGAAGCCGAGGTCGACCGCGATCGGCGAGAGGCCGAGGTCGGTCCATTGCAGGGGCGGGCGCGGCGCGAGTGCGGCGGCGGCAGCGGCCGTTTGTGACAACAAGTTTCGCGTCTCCGACAAGGTTGCTTTTCAGGACCAATCCGGCCAGCTTGGCATCGACCGCCGGGCGCCTGACGCACCGGCTTTTGGCACAGGGAAAATCGGCGGGCAAACCGCAAAAGCCGACCGCAGATCGGCCGATGCTTTGGAGAGAGTGGATACGCGATGCAGACGCAGCTTGATCGTGAACTCAAGGCGGTGATGGACGGGCTGATCGGCTCGGGCGGGATGTTCGAGCTGACCACCTGGCGCAAGTACGGTCAGGACCTGCCGATGATCGCGGCGGCTCCGCCGCACCTGCCGGCCTATCTCGCGCATTTCTGCGCCGAGCACGCCGACAAGGAATTCATCATCGATGGCGACCAGCGCCTGACCTTCGGCGCCATCTACGCCGCCGCGCGCGAGGTCGCCGGCGGCCTGGTCGAGGGCTACGGCGTGGCCAAGGGCGATCGCATCGGCATCGCCGCGCGCAATTCGGCGAGCTGGGTCGTCGCCTACATGGCGGTGCTGATGGCCGGCGGTTGCGCCGTCCTGATCAACGGCTGGTGGCAGGGCGAGGAGATGGTCCACGGCATCGACATGGTCGCCTGCCGCTACCTCATCGCCGACGCGCCCCGCGCCAAGCGGCTCGAAGGTCTCGCCCATGGCGCGCAGATCCTGCCGCTCGAACACGACGTGCCCCCGCTCGAAGGGCTCCGGACGCTGCTCGCCAAGGGCGGCGGCGCCGCGACGGCGCTCCCGGAGCTTACCGGCGACGACCTTGCCACCGTGCTGTTCACCTCGGGCTCGACCGGGCTGTCGAAGGGCGCCTACTCCGATCATCGCGGGGTGGTGCAGGGGACGTTCAACTACCTTGCGCAAAGCGTCATGGCGCTGGGCGTCGCGGTCGCCCGGGGCGAGACCCCGCCGGAACGCCAGCCCACCACCCTCGTCAACGTGCCGCTGTTCCACGTCACCGGCGAAGTCCCGGTGTTCCTCCAGTCCTTCGCGCTCGGGCGCAAGCTGGTGCTCATGGCCAAGTGGGACGTGGTCCGCGCGATGGAGCTGATCGAGCGCGAGCAGGTCAGCTACTTCGTCGGCGTGCCGCTGATGAGCTTCGAGATCGCCACCCACCCCGATCGCGACAAGTACGACCTGTCGAGCTGCGTGACCTTCGCGGCCGGCGGCGCGCCGCGCCCGGTCGAGCACGTCGACCGCCTGCGCAAGGCGATGCCTCATGCCTTTCCGATCATCGGCTATGGCCTTACCGAAACCAACGGCGTCGGCGCCGGCAACTTCAACGAGAACTACCTCAACAAGCCGAACAGCACCGGGCTTGCCTCGCGCCCGCTGGTCGACATGGCGATCCTCGACGACGAGGGCAGGCCGCTGCCCGCCAACCAGCTCGGCGAGGTCTCGATCCGCTCGGTGGCCAACTTCCTCGGCTATTGGGAAAACCCCGAAGCCACTGCGGCCGCGATCATGCCCGATGGCTACTTCCGCACCGGCGATCTCGGCTATCTCGACGAGGACGGCTACCTGTTCATCGTCGACCGCAAGAAGGACATCATCATCCGCGGCGGCGAGAACATCGCCTGCATCGAGGTCGAAAGCGCGATCTACGCCCACCCCTGCGTCGCCGAGGCGAGCGTGTTCGGCCTGCCCGACGAGCTCTACGGCGAAGTCCCGGCCGCGGTCTACCTCGCCAAGGAGGGCTGCGCGGTCTCGCCCGAGGAGCTGCGCGCGTTTCTCGCGGAGCACATCGCCGCATTCAAGATCCCGGTGAAGTTCTGGGAAGTCCACGAAGCCCTGCCGCGCCTCGGCACCGAAAAGGTCGACCGGCGTTCGCTTCGCGAGAAGTACCGGGCCGAATGGGCAGAGACTGTAAAGTGAAGACAGGCTAAAGGGGGAGCATGACGCTCCCCAGGATTGCCAGCCAGCGCGCGATCGTCGATCGCCGCGCCCTTGCCGACGCGATCGCCGCGCTTGCCGCCGAACAGGGCGACAAGGCGCGGCCCGCGGTGGTCGAGCTGCTGCGCGAGGCGCTGGCGCGCGGGCGCGACGAGCTCGCCCGCCGGCTCGAGGCCAAGCCCTCGGCCGGCCACGAATGCGCGCAAGGCCAGGCTTTCCTCGTCGACCAGCTGGTGCGGGTGATCCACGACCACGTCGTCGGCCGGGTCTACCGCGCCAGCAATCGCTCGACCGGCGAGCGCATCGCGATCCTCGCGGTCGGCGGCTACGGGCGCGGCGAGATGGCGCCGCATTCGGACGTCGACATCGCCTTCGTCACCCCGATCAAGCCCACCGCCTGGTGCGAGCAGGTGATCGAGGCGATGCTCTACTTCCTGTGGGACCTGGGGCTCAAGGTCGGCCATTCCAGCCGCTCGCTCGACGATCTCGTGCGCATGGCCAAGAGCGACCTCACCATTCGCACCGCGTTGCTCGAAGGGCGCTACGTCTGGGGCGACCAGCCGCTCTACGAAGAAGCCTCGCGCCGCTTCTGGGACGAAGTCGCCGCCGGCACCGAGCGCCAGTTCGTCGCCGAGAAGCTCGCCGAGCGCAACGAGCGGCACAAGCGCCTGGGCGACAGCCGCTACGTGGTCGAGCCCAATGTCAAGGAAGGCAAGGGCGGCCTGCGCGACCTGCATACGCTCTACTGGATCGGCAAGTACATCCACAAGGTGCGCGATCCCTCCGAGCTGGTCGATGTCGGCCTGCTCACCGCGTCGGAATACCGCCAGTTCCGCCGCGCCGAGAACTTCTTCTGGGCGGTGCGCTGCCATCTCCACATGCTGACCCGGCGCGCCGAGGACCGGCTGACCTTCGACCTCCAGCGCGAAGTGGCGATGCGCATGAACTTCGCCGACCGCCCGGGCAAGAGCGCGGTCGAGCGGTTCATGCAGTTCTTCTTCCTCCAGGCCAAGCAGGTCGGCGCGCTCACCGGCGTGTTCCTCGCCCAGCTCGACGAACAGTTCGCCAAGAAGGCGCGCACCGGCTTCCTCGCCCGGTTCAAGCCCAGGCGCACCCGCAAGATCGGCGCGTTTCCGCTCGTCGCCGACAAGCTCGGCGTCGCCGGCAACGACTTCTTCGCGCAGGATCCGGTGCGGCTGGTCGAGCTGTTCGCCCTCGCCGACCGCGAGAACCTCGAGATCCACCCCGAGGCGATGCGCCTCGCCAGCCGCGATGCCGCGCTGATCGACGGCGCCGTGCGCAAGGATCCGCGCGCCAACGCGCTGTTCATGGAGCTGCTGACCAGCCGCCACGATCCCGAGACGGTGCTGCGCTGGATGAACGAGGCCGGGGTGTTCGGCCGCTTCGTGCCCGATTTCGGCCGCGTCGTCGCGCAGATGCAGTTCGACATGTATCACCACTACACCGTCGACGAGCACACCATTCGCGCCATCGGCCTGCTCGCGCGGATCGAGAAGGGCGAGGAAAAGGAACAGCACCCGCTGGCGAGCGAGGTCATCGCCAAGGTCTCGTCGCGCCGCGTGCTCTACGTCGCGACGCTGCTCCACGACATCGCCAAGGGCCGGCGCGGCGACCATTCGGTGCTCGGCGCCGAAGTCGCGATGAAGCTTTGCCCGCGGCTCGGGCTCTCCCCGGCCGAGACAGAACTCGTCGCCTGGCTCGTGCGCCAGCACCTGCTGATGAGCGCAACCGCCTTCAAGCGCGACCTCGCCGACTACAAGACCATCGCCGACTTCGTGAACGTGGTGCAGAGCGTCGAGCGGCTGCGCCTGCTCCTGGTTCTCACCATCGTCGACATCCGTGCGGTGGGACCGGGCATCTGGAACTCGTGGAAGCGCCAGCTGCTGGGCGACCTGTTCCTGTCGAGCGAGGAAATGCTCCGCCTCGGCCACAAGCAGCACGGCCGCGCCGAGCGGATCGCCGCCAAGAAGAAGGCCGTCGCCGCGCTGCTCAAGGAGCGCGACGCGCTGATCGGCACCGTCGGGCGCCAGCTGGGCGATGCCTACTGGATCGCCGAGCCCGAGGACATCATCGCGCTCAACCTGCAACAGATGGACGCAGGCCTCGGCGAACCGCTCACGGTCGAGGCGCACTGGTATGCGGCGCGCGGCGCGACGCTCGTCACCGTGCTCGCCGCCGACCATCCGGGGCTGTTCTACCGCATCGCCGGCGGCATCCACCTGGCCGGCGGCAACATCATCGACGCGCGCATCCACACCGCGCGCAACGGCACCGCGGTCGACAACTTCCTCGTCCAGGACCCCCTGGGGCGCCCGCTCAACGAGCCTGCGCAGATCGCGAGGCTCAAGACCGCGATCGCCGATGCCCTCGCCAACCGGGTCAAGCTGCTGCCGCAACTGGCGGCGCGTCCCTCGGCCCGCGCGCGCGCCGATGCCTTCGAGGTCCAGCCGATCGTCATCTTCGACAACAAGGCCTCGAACCGCTTCACCGTGATCGAGGTCGGCGCGCTCGACCGCCCGGCGCTGCTGTCGCGCCTCGCCCGCGCGCTGTTCGAAGCGCGGCTGATCGTCCACTCCGCGCACATCGCGACCTACGGCGAGCGCGCGGTCGATACCTTCTACGTCACCGACCTGCTCGGCGAAAAGCTCGAGGGCGAGACGCGCGTGCGCAGCGTCGAGAAACGCCTGCTCGAAGCCGCGACCGAGGAGAAGGGACGCAAGGCCGCGGCGGCCTGATCGCATGGGCGCTTTCTCCCCCTGTCGCGAGCGGCTAGGCTGCCGGGCATGACCGAAGCGCAATACCTGTCCGGACGCCTGCTCCTCGCGATGCCGGGGATGGGCGATGCCCGCTTCGACCACGCCGTGATCGCGATGTGCGTGCACGACGACCACGGCGCGCTCGGCATCGGCCTCGGCCAGGTGCGCGAAGGCATCTCGCTTCACGGACTGCTCAAGGACGTCGGCATCGACCCCGGGGTCGCGCCCGACGTGCCGATCCTGTCGGGCGGTCCGGTCGAGACCGCGCGCGGGTTCGTCCTCCATTCGGACGACTGGGGCGGCGATGGCACCGTGCAGGTCGCCGGGCTCTGCGCGCTGTCGGCCTCGCTCGACGTGCTGCGCGCGATCGCGGAGGGGCGTGGCCCCAGCAAGTGGCTGATCGCGCTGGGCTATGCCGGATGGTCGGCGGGCCAGATCGAGGGCGAGATGCGCCAGCACGGCTGGCACGCCGTCGAAGGCCGCCGCGAAATCCTCTTCGACACCCCGGTCGAACAGCGCTGGACCGCGGCCTGGCGCGCCGAAGGGATCGACCCCTCGCACCTCGTCGCGGCAACGGGGCGGGCCTGACGCCGCGTCCAGCGGTATTCAGCGCATCCCGTCCAGCCCAAGCCGCCGCACTGCTTCGTCGCGGTCGATCAGGGGCAGCAGCGCGGCCATGTCCGGGCCGTGGTCCATGCCGGTCAGCGCCTGGCGCAGCGGCAGGAACAGCGCCTTGCCCTTGCGCCCGGTTGCGTCCTTCAGCGCTGCGGTCAGCGCCGCCCACGGGCCGGCCTGCCAATCGAGCTGCGCCGCGATCGTCGCTGCCTGATCGAGGAAGCCGCGGGTTTCGGCATCGAAGTCCGGGGCCTCGACCGGGCCGGTGACCACTCGCCACCAGTCCGCCGCCTCGCCGAGATGGGCAAGGTTCGGCCGAATCGCCTCCCAGGCGGCCGGGCCCATGCCCTCGGGCAGGCGGTCCCGCACCGCGTCGAACGGCAGGGCGTGGACGATGGCGGCGTTGACGCGCGCCAGCTCGGCCTCGTCGAAGCGGGCCGGGGCCCGGCCGAAGCGCGACAGGTCGAAGCTGGCCGCGAGCGCCGCGGCGTCGAGCGCCGGGTCGACCGGATCGGCGGTGCCCAGCCGCGCCAGCAGCGCGACCAGTGCCTGCGGCTCGATGCCTTCGGCGCGCAGTTCCTCGACGCCGAGCGAGCCCAGCCGCTTCGACAGCTTGCCTTCCGCGCCGGTGAGCAGCGCGGCATGGGCGAAGCGCGGGCAGGGCGCGCCGAGCGCGGCGAACATCTGCACTTGCGTGGCGGTGTTCGAAACGTGGTCTTCCCCGCGCAGCACGTCGGTCACGCCCATCGCCACGTCGTCGATCGCGCTCGGCAGCATGTAGAGCCAGGATCCGTCGGCGCGGCGCACCACCGGGTCCGACATCTGGCGCGGATCGAAATGTTGCGGCCCGCGCACGCCGTCGTGCCATGCGATCGGGGTGTCGTGGTCCAGCTTGAAGCGCCAGTGCGGCTTTTCGCCCGCCGCCGCCTTCGCCGCGTGGTCCGCCTCGGTCAGCGCGAGCGCGGCGCGATCGTAGATCGGCGGCAGTCCGCGGCCGAGCAGCACCTTTCGCTTGAGCTCCAGCTCCTGCGCGGTCTCGTAGCAGCGATAGACCCGGCCTTGCGCGGCGAGCCGGGCGAAGGCCTCCTCGTAGATGGCAAAGCGCGCCGACTGCCGCTCCTCGCCGTCGGGATCAAGGCCGAGCCAGGCAAGGTCGGCGCGGATCGCCGCGACATGCTCCTCGCGGCTGCGCGCGGCGTCGGTGTCGTCGATCCGCAGCACGAAGCGCCCGCCGTGCTTCTTCGCGAGCAGCCAGTTGTGCAAGGCGGTGCGGATGTTGCCGACATGGAGACGGCCGGTCGGCGAGGGCGCGAACCGGGTGACGACGGAGCTGGCACGGGGCGACATGGCGCGGCGATTAGGGCTTATCGGCGCCGATGGCCAGAGGGCGCCGGCGATGCGCCCGGCCGTACCGCGACGCGGGAGGCGTCGCGATGCACCCGGCCCGTCCGCGCGGCGAGGACCGCATGCCTCCGCTGCAAAGGAAAGGGGCAGTCAATTTATGAATGTATTCACAGTAATTCCCGCCGTATGACTCCGGTGATTGGGGCGGTGTTGGGCGCGACTCTCAACGCGTTTCCGGTCATCATGTCGAGCAAGGAAATAACATGATGAAAAACCTCAAGTTTCTCATTGCTGCGGGTGGCATGGCCCTGGCTCTGTCCGGCGCCGCCGCGAACGCAGGAACGCCGCCGGCCGTGGCGGATCTGATCGGCATGCGCGGAGCCTTCATCGAGCAGGAAATGACCGGTCGCGGCTATACCTTCGTGAAGGCGTCCGGCCCGCAATACTTCTGGAACGGCGCGACGCGCAGCTGCGTCGGGGTGTCGATCTCGAACGGTCGGGTCTCGGCGATCAACGCGGTGCCGCCGGCCGCGTGCGGCCAGAGCGGCGGATCGACGCACCAGGCGCCCCACGGCAGCGCGGCGCACGGCGGCGGCCTCGGCGGCCTCGCCGGCATGAACTCGATCGCCGCGATCGACGAGATGAGCCGCCGCGGCTTCGCCGACGTCGATTCGTTCTCGTCCGGCAACACCCAGTACGGCATCTTCTTCAACCGCGCCTCGCGGGTCTGTGCGCAGCTGACGATGGCCGATGGCAAGGTCGTCGACGCCTCGGACATCCACACCCACCCGAAGTGCCGCTGAACCGCTGAGCCGCTGATCGGCCGGGCGCCGCAGCTCGCTGCCGGCCGGCGATCAGCCGGCGGCGAGCGTGGCGACCGCGTGGCGGGTCGCTTCGTGCAGGGCGTCGTGGCGATCGGCGCGGACAAAGCCCGCCAGCACCGCGGCGAAGCCGGCGCGGTCGGCCGCCAGGGCGGTGCGCGTCATCGCCGCGAGCGTCACCTCGTCGGGGCTCATGGCGAGGCAGCAGGGACGATTGACCATGAACGGCTCGGGCCAGGTCCGCATGATCGTGCGGACGAGGCCGTGGACCGCGCAGGCCGCCTCGACGCTGCGATAGCGACGGGCGAGATCGGGCACCGGGTCGCGGTCGGCCCGCTCGAACAGCGCGCACAGCCGCATCGCCATGACGAGGTGCAGCGCGCCAAGCGGCAGCGCGCGGATGTCGTGCGGCCGCGCGAGCGTGGCGAGCGTGGCGATCGAGGCGGCGGACGGGGCTCGGCTGGTCTGGTCGGTCACGCGGGCGCTCCTTCTTGCGAACTATTCGCAAGCTAGGTCGCAGCGCCCGCCAGGTCAATGCGAATCGTTCGCAAGAAGCGTCAGCCCGTGCGGAACCCGTGCGTGATCGGGTAGCGCCGGTCGCGCCCGAAGTTGCGCACGCCGAGTTTGACCCCGGGGGGCGCCTGGCGACGCTTGTATTCCGCCACATTGAGCAGGCGCTCGATCCGGGCCACCGTCTCCCGGTCGAACCCTTCGGCGACGATCTGGTCGACGCTCTTTTCCTGCTCGACCAGGCCGGTGAGGATCGCGTCGAGCACCGGGTAGTCGGGCAGGCTATCCGAATCCTTCTGGTCGGGGCGCAGTTCGGCGCTCGGCGGCTTGGTGATGATCCGCTTCGGCATGACCGGACCGTCCGGGCCGAGGCCGATCCTGGGCCGCGCCGTGTTGCGCCATTCGGAGATCGCGAAGACGGTGGTCTTGTAGGCGTCCTTGAGCGGATTGTAGCCGCCGTTCATGTCGCCGTAGATCGTCGCGTAGCCGACGCTCATCTCGCTCTTGTTGCCGGTCGTCACCAGCATTGGGCCGAACTTGTTCGACAAGGCCATCAGCGTCGTGCCGCGAATCCGCGACTGGAGGTTCTCTTCGGTAAGATCGGGCTGGCGACCCTCGAACACCGGGGCGAGCATTTCGGCAAAGGCATCGACGGCGGGACCGATCGGCACCGTGTCGAGCCGCACGCCGAGCATCTGCGCGCAGGCCGCGGCGTCCTCTAGGCTCTCGCTGCTGGTGTAGCGGCTCGGCATCATCACGCACCACACCCGATCCGCTCCCAGCGCATCGACCGCGATCGCGGCGCAGATCGCCGAATCGATCCCGCCCGACAGGCCGAGCACGACGCCCGGGAAGCGGTTCTTGTCGACATAGTCGCGCAAGGCCATGACCATGGCGCAGTAGATGTCCTCGGGATGTTCGGCGAGCTCGTGGACCTCGCCCGCCGCGCAGCGCCAGCGCTGGCCGGTGCCCACCGCGACCTTGTTCCAGACGGTGTCGACCACCGCCTCCTCCCAGTCGCGCATCTGCACCCAGACCGCGCCTTCGGGGCCGACCACGAAGCTCGCGCCGTCGAACACGATCTCGTCCTGCCCGCCGACGCGGTTCAGGTAGATCAGCGGAATCCCGGTATCGATCGCGCGGCGCTTGGCGACGCCGTCGATGCGCAGCACGTCCTTGTCGATCTCGTAGGGGCTGCCGTTGACGCAGATGAAGATCTCGGCGCCGAGTTCGGCGAGGTGGCGGCAGACGTCGGGGTGCCAGATGTCCTCGCAGATCGGCAGGCCCAGCATCGCGCCCTTGAACAGCACCGGCTCGGGCAGGGGGCCGGGCAGGAAATGGCGCTTTTCGTCGAAGGTGCCGTAGTTGGGCAGCTCGTACTTGAAGCGCGTGGCGGCGATGCGCCCGCCTTCGAGCAGGGCGACGCCGTTGTGCAGCGCGCCGTCGCGCACGAACACGCTGCCGACCAGCATGGCGGGGCCGCCGTCGGCGGTGACCGCGGCCATCCGCTCGAGTTCGGCCGCGGCGCGCTCGATCAGCGCGGGCTTCTGGATCAGGTCCTCGGGCGGGTAGCCGATCAGCTGCATTTCGGGGAACACGATCAGGTCGGCATGGCGCGCCTTCTCGCGCACCGCGAGCATCGCCGCCGCGTTGGCGGCAAGGTCGCCGACGGTCTGGTTGAGCTGGGCAAGGGTGATCGTGAGTTTGTCGGCCATGTCCGGTTCCTAGGGGGCAACGGTTCATGCGTGCAAGAGTTGCGGGTAAACGGCGGTGAATCGTTGCAAAGCTGTCATCTTGGGCTAAGGGCGCGCGAACGGGATCACACCAGGGACTCGAGGTAACCGCCATGAAGATCATGTCCGGCAACGGCAACCTGCCGCTTGCGCGCGCCGTCGCGGCGTATCTCGAGCTGCCGCTGACCGACGCGGCGGTGCGCCGCTTCGCCGACGAGGAAGTCTTCGTCGAGATCCACGAGAACGTCCGCGGCGAGGACGTGTTCGTGATCCAGTCGACCAGCTACCCGGCGAACGACAACCTGATGGAACTCCTGATCTGCATCGATGCGCTGCGCCGCGCCTCGGCCAAGCGGATCACCGCGGTCGTCCCCTACTTCGGCTATGCCCGCCAGGACCGCAAGCCGGGGCCGCGCACGCCGATCTCGGCCAAGCTCGTCGCCAACCTGATCACCACCGCAGGCGCCGACCGCGTGCTCGCGGTCGATCTCCACGCCGGGCAGATCCAGGGCTTCTTCGACATCCCGACCGACAACCTGTTCGCCGCGCCGGTCATGGCCGCGGACATCCAGACCCGCTACGGCGGGGAGAAGCTGATGGTCGTCTCGCCCGACGTCGGCGGCGTGGTCCGCGCCCGGGCGCTGGCCAAGCGGCTCGACAACGCGCCGCTCGCCATCGTCGACAAGCGCCGCGACAAGCCCGGCCAGTCCGAAGTCATGAACATCATCGGCGACGTGAAGGGCCGGATGTGCGTGCTGATCGACGACATCATCGATTCGGGCGGCACGCTGTGCAACGCGGCGCAGGCGCTGATGGATGCCGGCGCCTCGGGCGTCGCCGCCTACATCACCCACGGCGTGCTGTCGGGCGCAGCGGTTTCGCGCGTCGGCAACTCGGCGCTCAAGGAACTGGTGATCACCGACACGATCCTCGCGACCGACGCCGCGCGCGAGTGCGACCGCATCCGCGTGCTGACCATCGCGCCGTTGATCGGCGAGGCGATTCGCCGCATCGCCGACGAAAGCTCGGTCTCCAGCCTGTTCGATTGAGGCCCCGTTTCCCCGCTCGCGAGCGAGGGGGGTTGACGGGGTTGACACTGTCCTGAGAAAAAATTCCAGGCCCCCTCCGGGCCGGCGCGCAGGCGTCCGGCGGCGCCCGCCCGCCAAGAGCAAGATGTTGGAACGACTGGCTTTGTCCGCGCTCATTGCGCCGGCATAGCGCAGGACCCGGCCTGTAGGACAGCGCCAGCCTGTCCAACAGCGGTCAGGGCGCGGTGAGGGCCTGCCAGGTCCGGTCGCCGACCGCACCGTCGGGGGTGAGGCCGTGGCTGCCCTGGAAGGCCATCACCGCCTGAAGCGTGCCCTGCCCGAACATCCCGTCGACCTTCAGCCCGGCGCCGCCGAGCCGGTTCAGCGCCGCCTGGAGCTTCTCCACCTCGGGCCCGCGATCGCCCAGCGTCAGCAGATGCGGCAGCTGCGCCGCGATCTGCGGGCTGGCGAACAGGCCCTCGCCGGCCCAGCGCCGGACGAGCTGGTCGCTGCATTCGAAATGCATTCCGTCCTCGGTGCCGAAGGCCGCGCCCCAGAACCAGCCGAAGCGATTGAAGATCGGGGCGATCAGCGTCAGCCCGTACTGCACCAGGCCATCGCCGCGCGTATCGAGCACGCCGTCGAGGTTGAGGTCGATCGCGCAACCCCAGCTGTGGTTGCTTACCGACGTGAACGAGTTGCGGACGTTGCGCGCGCACAGCATGCCCGCGGTGCCCAGCGCCGCATGGACCTGCGGCTGTTCGTCGCGCACGGCCGCCAGCACCTGCTTCAGGCTTTCCACCGCGGGCGCGAGGCCGGTGACCTTGAACGGCCCGACGTCGCTGGAGACGACCAGCCGCTTGAGCACCGGGTTGGTGACGGGCTGGCAGGACTGGCTGTAGTTGGTCCGGGGCGATCCCAGCAGGCTCAACATCGTTGCCTGTCGCGCAGCGGAAAGATTGGGGTTGATGCCGGAGGGAATCGCAACGAGGGAAGTCATGCTGGTCATGTCGTCGTCCGATCAAAGCATGGAAATCTCGAATCGACGCAAAGTATATGCCGGCGAATACTCCCCGTATACGAGATTCTCTATTTTAAGACTTGCGCGTGATTATCTGAATGGATTCGAGTTGATTTTCAGGAGCCTGGCGTCACGACGTTGATCGCGGGCAATGCGGGGCGCCGCAGCGGGTGGGCAGCAGAAGGCCGGCAGCGGGGGGGCGGGCAGGATCGAGGCGGGCCGCGCCCGTGCTATTGCCAAGGGCGGATGCCGCCGGGCGCGATGCGTTCGATCGTTTCGAGCCGGCGCGCCTGGCGCGTTTCGAGCGCTGCGGTCATCAGCGGCTGGGGGCGGGCCATGAACTGGCGCGGGCTCATCCCGAACAGCGCGGTGAATTCCCGGATCAGGTGGCTCTGGTCGTAGTAGCGCAGCACCAGCGCATCGGCCTCGTCGCGATCGGCGACGCCGCGCAGGTGGCTCGCCATGTCGAGCGCGCGGGCGCGGCGCAGCACCTGCTTGGGCGGGATGCCGAAGTCGCGGCGCACGATGCGTTCGAGCCGGCGCTGCTCCACCCCCATGTCGGCGGCGAGCGCGCCCACCGTGGCGTTGGGATCGGTGAACGCCGCCGCTTCGAAGCGCGCCGAGACCGGATCGGGTTCGGGCGGGCGGCGCTGGAGCAGGATCGCGCGCAGTTCCTGCTCCATCGCGAGCACGATCTGTTCGGGGCTGCCGGCAAGGTCGCCGAGCGCGAGCCAGCGTTTCGCCGAGAAACCGAGCGCTTCGATCTCGACCAGCCGGTCGAGGTGGTCGGCGATCGCGCCGAGGCCGAGCGGAACGAAGCAGCCGGGGCGGAAGGCGACGCCGATGCTGGTGAAGCTGCCGGTGACGCTGATCGGCATGCGCCGGGTGTTGGGGCCGAGGAATACCGCCGCGCGCCCCAGCTGGCGGGGCCCGTCGAGCGTCTGCGCGGTCCACGCGCCGCTCAGCTGGACCCGCAGGAAGGCGGTATCGCAGAACAGCCCGCAATCGAGGTGGTAGTCGTCGGGCGCGCGCACGTCGGTCACGTAGAGCCGCGCGATCCACGGCGCGAGATCGGGCGTCGGCGCGCGGTTGTAGGACAGCGGCTGGCCGTCGCGGGTGGCGTGTCCGTTCGCCGCCAGCGCCCGGTCGAAAGCAGGCTGCGCCTGTTCGTTCATCATGCTCCCCGTTCTCGTTGCCATGCAAGGACGTTAGTCGGGTTCACCTCCTGTTAACCGTGATCTTCGTCACGCTCTGGCAAAAATATCCATACGCGCGAAATGCGCCGCCGTCCAAGTGCCATGAACGCCTCGCCCGGTTGCAAAGTGTTGCCGCAGGCGCGGTGCGCCTCCTCGCGTGGCGCGGCGTGGCGCTTGACCGGGCGCGGGCGGCAGGGGCATGCAGGCGGCATGAACCTCGACGACGATATCGCGCTCGCGCTGCGCCTTGCCGATGCGGCGGGCGCGGCCATTCGCCCGCACTTCCGCAGCGTGGCCGCCGAGCGCAAGGGCGACGCGACGCCGGTGACGCTCGCCGACCGCGCCGCGGAAGAGGCGATGCGCCGCCTGCTCACCGCCGAGCGGCCGCAGGACACGGTGATCGGCGAGGAGTTCGGCGCGACCGCCGGGCGATCAAACCGCAGCTGGGTGCTCGACCCGATCGACGGCACCGCCGGCTTCCTGGCCGGCCGCGCGCTGTTCGGCACGCTGATCGCGCTGGTGGTCGAGGGCTTCCCGGTGCTCGGCGTGATCGACCAGCCGATCAGCGGCGAGCGCTGGGTCGGCGCGATGGGGCGCGCGACCACGCTCAACGGGCGCGAGGTGCGCACGCGCGCCTGCCGCGAACTCGCCGAGGCGACGCTGGCGACGACCGGCCCGCACTATTTCGACGACCACCAGGGCCAGCACTTCATGGCGCTGGCGGCCAGGACCGACCACAAGCGCATGGTCATGGGCGGCGACTGCTACAACTATGCCATGCTCGCGACGGGGCAGCTCGACCTCGTCTGCGAGGCGAACCTCAAGCTGCACGACTGGGCGGCGCTGGTGCCGGTGGTCGAAGGCGCGGGCGGGGTCATGGCCGACTGGAACGGCGAGCCGCTGCACGCGGGCTCGGACGGGCACGTGCTCGCGCTCGGCGATCCGGCGCGGCTGGAGGACGTGGTCGAGGCGCTTGCCTGCGGGCACTGAGGGCAGGGCTGTGCGGGCACGGCTGTTCTTCTTCTATGGCACGCTGACCCACGAACACGACAACCTGGCGAGCGCGGCGGCGAGGCGGCGGATGACGCACTTGGCAAAAGGAGCGGTGCGCGGTTCGCTGTTTGTCGTGATGCACCACGAGGGCTGCTACCCCGTTCTCGATCGGCGCGGGCGTGGCTGGGTGCAGGGATGGCTCTATGCCGCAAAGCGCGGGTTCGACCGGCGCATGCTGGCTCGGCTCGACCGGTACGAGGAGGCCGACCGGGCTTGGCCCGAATATCGCCGGCAAGCCGTGCTGGTGCGGGTCGGTGGGCGGCGCGTGCTGGCCGAGGCCTATGTCCATGCGCGAACAGTGCATGCGGGGATGAAACGGGTGGCGTCGGGAGACTTTGCGGCGTTCGCGAGGCGAGGCAGGGCACGAGTCTATGGTGCGGGCACCGCAAAGCAGGGAATGCGTTGAAGCGGCCATGACCGAAACCAGCGCCAGCCCCGATACCCGCCGCGTGATTGTCGTGACCGGGGCCGCTTCCGGAATAGGGCGCGGCACCGTGCTGCACTTTGCCGGACTCGGCTGGCGGGTGGTGGGGCTCGACCGCGATGCGGCGGGGCTCGCCGAACTCGCCGCGCTGCTGCCGCGCGCCGATGCGCTGATGGTCACCTGCGACGTCGGGCGCGAGGCGCAAGTGCGGCGGGCCTTTGCGAAGGTCGCGCGCTGGGCCGACGGCATCGACTGCCTCGTCAACAATGCCGGGATCGCCGATCCCTATTGCGGGCCGCTCGAAACCCTCGCGCTCGCCGACTGGCAGCGCTGGATCGACGCCAGCCTGACCGCTGCGTTCCTGTGCAGCCGCGCGGCGCTGGCGCTGCTGCGCACGCGCGAAGGCGCCTCGATCGTGAACATCGCCTCGACCCGCGCGCTGCAGTCCGAGCCCGAGAGCTTCGCCTATGCCGCGGCCAAGGGCGGGCTGTGCTCGCTGACCCATGCCATGGCGATTAGCCTGGGGCCGCAGGTGAGGGTCAACGCGGTACTTCCCGGCTGGATCGAGACGGGGCCGTGGCAGCCCGCGGCGCGGCGGAGCGAGCCTGCGCACAGCGTGGCGGACAAGGCGCAGCATCCGGTCGGACGCGTGGGCGAGGTGCGCGACATCGCCGAGGCGATCGCCTGGCTCGCCGATGCGGGCTTCGTCACCGGCCAGCAGATCGTCGTCGACGGCGGGATGACCCGCAGGATGATCTACGCCGAATAGCGCACGGCCCTTGCCGCGGGGCCTGCGCGCGTGCAACCTGTTGAACAACGATGCAACAGGGGTGCGCGATGAACATCAGGATGACGACCGCCGCGATCGCGGCGCTGGCGCTGGCGGGTTCGGCAAGCGGCGCGGTAGCGCGCACGGTGGTGGTGCGCGCCGCGCACATGATCGACGTGGTCGCGGGCAAGCGCGTCGACGATGCGCAGGTCACCGTGACCGACGGGCGCATTTCCGCGGTGGGCAAGCGGGGCGATGCCGTGCCGCAGGGCGCCGAGGTAATCGAGCTGGGCGAGCGCACGCTGCTCCCCGGGCTGATCGACATGCACGTCCACCTCACCGGCGATCCGCGCTATTCGGGCTATCGCGGGCTCGAGTATACCGACGCGTTCTGGACCGTGGTCGGCGTCGCCAACGCGAAGAAGACGCTCGAGGCGGGCTTCACCACGGTGCGCAACGTGGGCGCAGGCAACTACGACGACGTCGCGCTCAAGCAGGCGATCGCGGAAGGGTATGTCACCGGACCGCGCATCGTGCCGGCGACGTATGCGCTGGGCGCGACCGGCGGGCATTGCGATTCGACCGAGTTTCCGCCTTCGATCCACGCCGATGCGCCGGGCGTCGCGGATTCGCCCGACGCCTTCCGCGCGCTGGTGCGCAAGGTGCGCAAGTACGGCGCCGAAGTGATCAAGATCTGCGCGACCGGCGGGGTGTTCTCGAAGACCGATTCGGTCGGCGCGCAGCAGATGAACGAGGCCGAGCTCAAGGCAGTGGTCGACGAGGCGCACATGCTCGGCATGCGCGTGGCGGCGCACGCCCACGGCAACTCCGGGATCAACGCCGCGCTGCGCGCGGGCGTCGACACGATCGAGCACGCCAGCCTCGCCGACGCGGAAAGCTTCCGCCTCGCCAAGGAGAAGGGCGCGGCGCTCGACATGGACATCTACAACGACGACTACATCCTCGCCGAGGGCGAGAAGAACGGCGTCTTTGCCGAAAGCCTCGAAAAGGAGCGGATGATCGGGCGCAAGCAGCGCGAGACCTTCCGCGCCGCGCACGCCGCCGGCGTGACGCTGCTGTTCGGCACCGACGGCGGGGTCTATCCCAACGGCAACAACGCGCTGCAGTTCGCCAAGATGGTCGAGTGGGGGATGACCCCGATCGAGGCGATCCGTGCGGCGACGGTGACCGCGGCGAAGTTCCTCGACAAGACCGGCGACGTCGGCGCGATCGAGGCCGGGCGCTATGGCGACCTGATCGCGGTCGACGGCGATCCGCTCGCCGACGTCCGCGCGCTCGAGACCGTCAGCTTCGTGATGAAGGGCGGCGAAGTGGCCAAGGCCGCCCCGGCGCGCTGAGGCTTCAGAACTCCGACCAGTCGTCGCCGCCGCCCGACGCGAAGCCGCCGTTGGCGACGCGCAAGGGCGCGGGGGCGGGTTCGCTCTTGTAGGCGGGCGCCGGTTCGTAGCTCGGCGCCGGCTCGTAGGCGGGCGCCGGGCTTGCCTGGCGCGGGCCGGGGAAGGCGGCGAGGTTCGCCTGCTGGTGGCCGAGCTGGAAGCGCGCGACCTTTTCGAGCAGTTCGGCCGACTGCGTGGCGAGGCTGCGCGCGGCCGCGGTCGATTCCTCGCTCATCGCGGCGTTCTGGTGGGTCATCTTACCCATCTCGTTGATCGCGGCGTTGACCTGGATCAGGCCCGACGACTGCGTTTCCGAGGCTTCGGCGATGCGCGTCATCAGCGCGCTGACGCGATGGATCTGCTCGACGATGCGCGAGAGCGCGTTGCCGGTTTCGGACACCAGCGAAACGCCGTTGGCGACCTCGCGCGAGGCCTGGCTGATGCGGGTCTTGATCTCGCTCGCGGCCTCGGCCGAGCGCTGGGCGAGCGCGCGCACTTCGGTGGCGACGACGGCGAAGCCCTTGCCTGCTTCGCCCGCGCGCGCCGCTTCGACCCCGGCGTTGAGCGCGAGCAGGTTGGTCTGGAAGGCGATGCCGTCGATCAGGCCGATGATCTGCTCGATCTCGCGGCTGGTGGCCTCGATCGCATCCATCGCGGCGATCGCGCGGCGCACGACGTCCTCCGAGGCGGTGGCTTCGCCGGTCGCGCCGGTCACCGCCTGGTTGGCCTCGCGCGCGGCGCTGGCGCTGTCGGACACGGTGCGGGTGACTTCGGCGAGCGCGGCTGCCGATTCTTCCAGGCTGGCGGCCTGCTCCTCGGTGCGCGAGGAGAGGTCTTGCGAGGCGTGACGGATCTCGCCCGCGCCGCGGTCGACGCCGTGCGAGACGGTGGCGATTTCGCCCATGGTCTGGGCGAGGTGGTCGGCCGCGCCGTTGTAGTCGGCCTTGAGCGAGGCGAACACGCCGGGCAGGTTGGCGTCGATGCGGTGCCCGAGATTGCCGCGCGACAGTTCGGACAGGGCGGTGCCGACGCTGCGAACGATCAGCTGGGCCTGTTCGTCCTTGGCGCGTTCGGCGGTGACCAGCAGGTCGCGCAGCGCCAGCGTGGCGCGCGACAGGTCGCCCACCTCGTCGCGCCGGTCGGTGGCGCGGGCGATGACGTCGGTGCGCCCTTCGGCGAGTAGCGAGATGGTCTCGGTCACTTCGACGAGCGGGTTGGCGATCAGGCGGGTGAGCACCACCAGCATGGCGCCGGCGATGCCGAGCGCTATGAGCGTGACCACGACGACGACGATGCGCGCCGTGGTGGCGGTGGTCTGGGCATCGGCGGCGACCTTCTTCATGAGATCAGCCTGCGCGGTCTGGATCGCGGTGGCCGTCTCGTCGAGCTTCGCGAAGGATGCGGCCGATTCGCGGAAGTTGTCGAAGGCTTCCTGGTTGCGGTTCTGCGCCGAAAGCGCGAGGCGGGCGTCGGACTTGGTGTAGTAGGCATCGCGCAGCGGGATGAAGGCATCGAGCGCGGCTTTGGTCTTCGGTTTGTTGAGGCGGGGCTTGAGCCATTCGACCCGGGCGTCGATTTCCTGCCGGATCTCCTGGATCTTGCTCGCCTGGGCCGCGATTTCGTCGGGCGTGGTGGACAGGATATGCGCGGCTTCGGCGCCGCGCAGCGCCGCGACGCTGCGATCGACGTCGGCCGCCGCCTCGAGCTTTTCGCGACGGGACACGCCGAGATCCTGGGTGATGTCGGACAGCATGCCCAAGGCAAAGAAGCCGACCGCGCCGACCACCAGCAAGGTGGCGATAAAGGCGGAAACCGCCAGCAGCAGTTTGCGGGAAATCGGCAGGTCGGTCATCGCAAGAATCCGCATTGTGGGGACACGATGCGGCTAGCGGTGCCGGGTTAGAGTTCCACAGGACGCGCCATCGGGATAAATACTGCGTCGCTGCGGCGGCCGATCAGCCTTCGGGTGGCTTGCTGTTGAGGTGCACGTAGTTCTCGATGCCCATCCGCGCGATCATGTCGAACTGCTTTTCGAGCGTGTCGACATGCTCTTCCTCGCTTTCGAGAATGTCCTGCAGCAGATCACGGCTGACATAGTCGCGCACCGCCTCGCAATGGGCGATGCCGTCGCGCAGCAGCGGCAGCGCGTCCATCTCGAGCGCGAGGTCCGCCTTGAGGATTTCCTCGACGCTTTCGCCGACCCGCAGCCGGCCGAGCGCCTGGAAGTTGGGCAGGCCGTCGAGGAACAGGATGCGGTCGGCCAGGCGGTCGGCGTGCTTCATCTCGTCTATCGATTCGTGGCGCTCGAACTCGGCGAGCTTCTTGACGCCCCAATTGTCGAGCAGGCGGTAGTGCAGCCAGTACTGGTTGATCGCGGTCAGTTCGTTGAGCAGTGCCTTGTTGAGGAACTCGATGACCTTGGCGTCGCCCTTCATGGCGCGTCTCCCAATTGGCTGGCGGGTTGCGCGATGGTGCCGCCGGGCGCGGAGCGGCGCAAGCCGCGAAGACACCGAAATCGGGGGGAAGCTTCAGGCGGCGAGGCAGGCGCGTTCGTCGGCGATCACGTCCTCTGCGTCGTCGAGGCACTGGCGGCACTGCGGCTGGCAGCCCATGCGGCCGTAGAGCGTCTCGGCATCGCCGCCGTGGCAGCGGGCCGCGGCGCGCAGGTCCTTCTCGCGGATCGCATTGCAGATGCAGATGTACATCGGGCCGAGTCTCCGGGCGGTGTCTCCATCTTTTAATGCGACGCGTTCGCATTATCAAGGCTGTTGCGAATGGTTTGCGAGCAGTTGAGCGGGCGCTGCGCAAAGGCCCTTCGGTTGCAATCGCCCTGCGCCCGCGCTAGATCGCCCCCAGCATCAAGAGTTGGGGAAGACGCCCCGACGCCAACCTGCCTTCTCCGGGCAAGGTGGCGCCTCCTTGCGGAGGGATGTGGCCGGTCCGGCAACCAAGCGGAGCCCAGGCTGCATCTTGCGTTCGCGTCCGTCCCTGCCGCTGCAGAGGAAGACGAACCCGTGCCGATCCGCATCGCCGACAACCTGCCCGCCCGCCGCACGCTCGAAGCCGAAGGCGTGATCGTGATGGGCGAGACCGAGGCGGCGCGGCAGGACATCCGGCCGATGCGCATCGCGCTGCTCAACCTGATGCCCGACAAGATCACCACCGAGACCCAGATCGCCCGCCTGCTGGGCGCGACGGCGCTGCAGGTCGAGCTGGAGCTGGTGCGCATTTCCGACCATGTCAGCAAGAACACCTCGGCCGGGCACATCTCGGAGTTCTACCGACCCTGGGCCGAAGTGGCGGGTGAAAAGTACGACGGGCTGATCGTGACCGGCGCGCCGGTGGAGACGATGCCCTTCGCCGAGGTGACCTACTGGGACGAGCTGCGGCGCATCTTCGACTGGAGCCAGGGCAACGTCCACCGCACGCTGGCGGTGTGCTGGGGCGCGATGGCGGCGCTCCACCACTTCCACGGCGTCGACAAGCACGCGCTTGCCGCCAAGGCCTCGGGCGTGTTCCGCCACCACAACCGCGCGCCCGCGAGCCCGTGGATGCGCGGCCTGCCTGACGTGTTCGACGTTCCCGTCTCGCGCTGGAGCGAAATCCGCCGCGAAGACCTGCCCGAAGGGCGGGGCCTGCAGGTGCTGGCCGAGAGCGACGAGACCGGCCTGTGCCTGATCGACGACCCCGCGCACAATGCGCTGCACATGTTCAACCACCTCGAATACGACACGCTGACGCTGGCGGGGGAATATGCGCGGGACGAGGCGGGCTACCTGCCGAAGAACTACTTTCCCGGCGACGATCCGCAGGCGCAGCCGGTCAATTCGTGGCGCGGCAACGGGCACCTGCTGTTCGGCAACTGGATCAACGAGACCTACCAGACGACGCCATACGAGCTGGGGGATATCGGGCAGCTGTGAGGGGCAGCGCCCCGTCGCGCGCATGGCTCCGGGGCCGCTTTGTGCGCGATGCACACCGTCTTGTCGTGCAGGGCAGGCTGCAGGAAACGGGGCAGGTGGGCAACTGCGCTTGCCTTTGTGCCCCGCTTCCCCTAACGGCGCCGCTTCCGTTCGCGCGGATTCGCTGACTCGCCTGGCCAACTAGGGCTGCCATGGCGGGCCTGCCGCGCTTTCAGTCGAGGAGACGAAAATGCCCAAGCTCAAGACCAAGAGCGGTGTGAAGAAGCGCTTCAAGATCACCGCGTCGGGCAAGGTGAAGCACGGCGTCGCCGGCAAGCGCCACCGCCTGATCAGCCACAACGCCAAGTACATCCGCCAGAACCGCGGCACCGAAGTGATCTCCGACGCCGATGCGAAGGTGATCAAGAAGTGGGCGCCCTACGGGCTGAACTGAGGAGCGCTGACTTATGAGCCGTATCAAGCGTGGTGTTACCACCCGTGCCAAGCACAAGCGGATTCTGGATCAGGCGAAGGGCTATCGCGGCCGTCGCAAGAACACCATCCGCGTCGCCCGCCAGGCCGTCGAGAAGGCCGGCCAGTACGCCTATCGCGACCGCAAGGTTAAGAAGCGCACGTTCCGCGCCCTGTGGATCCAGCGCATCAACGCCGCTGTCCGCGCCGAAGGCCTGACCTACTCGCAGTTCATCCACGGCGCCAAGCTCGCCGGGATCGAACTCGACCGCAAGGCGATGGCCGACCTCGCGATGAACGAAGGTGGCGTGTTCACCGCCGTCATCGCCCAGGCGAAGGCCGCGCTTCCGGCCTGATCGCCGGTAGCATGCCTGAAGAATTGGGGCGCCACCCGCCAGGGTCGGCGCCCTTTTTCATACGTTTGTGAATGTCCGATCCGGAGACTTGTCCGAATCGGTGTTTCTTTTGCGCGTCGAACAGGGTTATGCCGTAACGAAGGGCATAACAGGGGTTCGCTAGGGTGAGCGGGGACATCGCCGTCCGGGTTCGATTCCATCCGCCGCCGGCGGCGCTGCGGCGCTATTTCACCACCTTCTACCTGACCGAGATCGACGTCGCGGAAGGCACTTGCGCGTTCGACTGGCTCCATCCCGAATGGGCCAACCTGCGCATGTTCCAGGGCAGCCTGCCCGACAGCGACATCGGCGGGCGCGAGCCGCTGGGCGGAGTGCCGGCGACCTTCACCGGCCCGACCAGCACCACCGTGCGCTTCTCGGTCGGCACCACGCGGATCTGGGGCATCGGCTTACTGCCGCTGGGATGGGCGCGCTTCGTCGGCGCGCCGGCGCATCTTTATGCCGACCGCCTGATGGACCCGCGCGAGGAGCGCGTGTTCGCGCCGTTCCGCCCGCTGGTCGACACGCTGTTCGAGGCCGAGCCCGACGAGCGGGCCGAACTCGACCGGATCGGCGCCCATTTCCTTGCCCGACCGCCGGTCGACCTGCCCGACGAGGACCGGATCGTCGCCTGCCATGCCGCGCTGCTCGATCCCGAGCTGTCGAGCGTGGCCGATTTTGCGCAAGGCGCGCGGCTGCCGGCGCACACCCTCGAGCGCCTGTGCCGCCGCCACTTCGGCTTTCCGCCGCGGCTGCTGCTGCGGCGCCAGCGGTTCATGCGCAGCCTTGCGCAATACATGCTCGACCCGAGCCTCAAGTGGATCGGCGCGATCGACGGGCACTATCACGACCAGGCGCAGTTCGTGCGCGACTTCCACCGCTTCATGGGGATGAGCCCGAGCCAGTATGCCGCAGCGCCCCACCCGGTGCTCTCGGCGGTGATGCGCGCCCGGCAGGAAGCGGCGGGCGCGGCGGTGCAGGCGCTGCACCATCCGCTGCTGCGGCACCCGGCGGACAGATAGGGCGCCCTCCGGGAGCGGGGTTGGAATCGGCGCGGTTTGGCGCTAGCGCGCGAGCCACCATGGAACAGCTCGACGAGACCCTGGCCGCGATCGCGGCGGCCGAAACCCCCGAGGCGGTGGAAGCGATCCGCGTGGCCGCGCTCGGCAAGCAAGGCTGGGTCTCCGCCCTGCTCAAGACGCTGGGGGCGATGAGCCCGGAGGAGCGCCAGGCACAGGGGCCGAAGATCCACGCCGCGCGCGAAGGCGTGACCGCCGCACTGGCGGGTCGCAAGGCGGCGCTCGAAAGCGCGGCGCTCGAAGCGCGGCTGGTTGCCGAAACGGTCGACCTGTCGCTGCCCGCGCCGCAAGCGCCGCGGGGTTCGATCCACCCGGTCAGCCAGGTGATGGAGGAACTTGCCGAGATTTTCGCCGACCTGGGCTTTGCCGTGGCGAGCGGGCCGGAGATCGAGGACGACTGGCACAACTTCACCGCGCTCAACATGCCCGAGACGCATCCGGCGCGCGCGATGCACGATACGTTCTATTTCCCCGACCGGGACGCGCAGGGCCGCGCGATGCTGCTGCGCACGCACACCAGTCCGGTGCAGATCCGCGCGATGCTGAGCCAGGGGGCGCCCTTGCGCGTGATCGCCCCGGGCCGCGTCTATCGCAGCGACAGCGATGCGACGCATACGCCGATGTTCCACCAGATCGAAGGGCTGGTGATCGACAAGGGCATCCACCTCGGCCACCTCAAGTGGACGCTGGAGACCTTCCTCAAGGCCTTCTTCGAGCGTGACGACATCGTGCTGCGGCTGCGGCCGAGCTACTTCCCGTTCACCGAGCCTTCGGTCGAGGTCGACGTCGGCTACACCATCGTGAACGGCAAGCGCGTGGTCGGCGGCGGCGGCGACGTCGAAAACGGCGGCTGGATGGAAGTGCTGGGCAGCGGCATGGTCAACCGCAAGGTGATCGAATTCGGCGGGCTCGATCCCGACGAATGGCAGGGCTTCGCCTTCGGCACCGGGGTCGACCGGCTCGCCATGCTGAAATACGGCATGGACGACCTGCGCGCCTTCTTCGACGGCGATGCGCGCTGGTTGGCGCACTATGGTTTCGGGGCGCTGGACGTGCCCACTCTGTCCGGTGGCGTGGGAGTCAAGCCGTGAAGTTCGCTCTGTCGTGGCTCAAGACCTTCCTCGACACGGAAGCAGACGCCGATACCATCGCCAAGAAGCTGACCGCGCTGGGGCTCGAGATCGAGGGCGTCGAGGACGCCTCGGCCGCGCTCGCCAAGTTCAAGGTGGCGCGCGTGCTGACGGCCGAAAAGCACCCGCAGGCGGACAAGCTGCAGGTGCTGACCGTCGATACCGGGGAAGGCGCGCCGCTGCAGGTGGTTTGCGGTGCGCCTAACGCCCGCGCGGGCCTGGTCGGCGTGCTGGGCGTGCCGGGCGCGGTGGTGCCGGCCAACGGCATGACGTTGAAGGTCGCCGCGGTGCGCGGGGTCGAATCCAACGGCATGATGTGCTCGACCCGCGAACTGGGGCTGGGCGAGGAACACGACGGCATCATCGAGCTGCCTGCCGATGCGCCGGTGGGCACGAGCTTTGCCGACTACCTCGGCAGCGATCCGGTGTTCGACGTGGCGATAACGCCCAACCGCCCCGACTGCATGGGCGTTTACGGCATTGCCCGCGATCTGGCGGCGGCAGGCCTCGGCACGCTGAAGCCGATCGCGACAGGCGGCGTGGCCGGCAGCTATCCCTGCCCGGTGGAGGTCCGCACCGACGATCCCCAGGGCTGCCCTGCCTTCTATGGCCGCGTGATCCGTGGCGTGAAGAACGGTCCATCCCCGAAGTGGCTGCAGGATGCGCTGAAGGGCGCGGGCCAGCGGCCGATCTCGGCGCTGGTCGATGCGACCAACTACATCATGCTGGGCTATGGCCGCCCGGCCCATGCCTATGACCTGGCCAAGCTGACCGGCGCGGTCGTCGCGCGGCGTGCGGTCGATGGCGAAGGCGTGACCGCGCTCAACGGCAAGCACTATGTGCTCGATGCCGGCATGACCGTGATCGCCGACGAGGCCGGGGTGCACGACATCGCCGGGATCATGGGCGGGGAGCATTCGGGCTGCTCGGACGAGACGACCGACGTGCTGCTCGAAGTGGCCTACTTCAATCCGCAGCGCATCGCCCGCACCGGACAGGCGCTGGCGCTGTCCTCGGACGCGCGCACCCGCTTCGAGCGCGGGGTAGACCCGGCGTTCCTCGACACCGGGCTCGACCTGCTGACGAAGCTCATCCTCGAAATCTGCGGCGGCGAAGCCAGCGACGTCGTGCGCGCAGGGACGCCGCCTTCGGGGCACAAGACGGTGGCCTACGATCCGGCGCTGGCCGGCCGGCTCGGAGGCATCGACGTGGCGCGCGGCGAACAGCAGCGCATTCTCGAGGCGCTGGGGTTCGGCGTGGTCGGTTCCGGCGACCGGTGGACGGTCTCGGTGCCGAGCTGGCGCCCGGACGTCGATGGCGCGGCCGACCTCGTCGAGGAAGTGATCCGGGTTCACGGGCTCGATGCGGTGCCGTCGGTGGCGCTGCCGCGTGCCGATGGCGTGGCGAGGCCGACGGCGACGGCGGTGCAGCTGCTCGAGCGGCGCGTGCGCCGGGCGGCGGCGGCGCGGGGCCTGAATGAAGCGGTGACCTGGTCGTTCCTGCCCGAGAGCGAGGCGGCACACTTTGCTGACGACAACGGCGGCGTATGGACGCTCGCCAATCCGATTTCCGAGGACCTCAAGGCGATGCGGCCGTCGCTGCTGCCGGGCCTGCTCGGCGCGGCCAAGCGCAACCTCGACCGCGGGGCGGCGTCGGTGCGGCTGTTCGAGCTGGGCCGCCGCTACCTGCGTGGCGAGGGCGGCGCGAGCGACGAGAAGCTGAGCCTTGCGGTGGTGCTGGCGGGCGAAAGCGCGGCGCGCGGCTGGGCGACCGGCAAGGCCCGAGGCTTCGACGCGTTCGATGCCAAGGCCGAGGCGCTGGCCCTGCTCGGCGAAGCGGGCGCGCCGGTCGAAAACCTGCAGGTCATGGGCGAGGCGGGGCCACAGTTCCATCCCGGCCAGTCGGCCACACTGCGGCTCGGCCCCAAGCAGGTGCTGGCGCGCTTCGGCATGATCCACCCGGCGACCGCCAAGGCCTTCGACATCGACGGGCCGGTGGCGCTGGTCGAACTGTTCCTCGACCGCATCCCGCCGAAGAAGGCGCAAAGCGGCTTTGCCCGCGCGGCCTATGCGCCGCCCGCGTTGCAGGCGGTGACCCGCGACTTTGCCTTCCTTCTGCCGCTGGGCGTGCCCGCGGGCGACCTGCTGCGCAGCGTCAAGGGCGCGGACAAGGCGAACATCGTGTCGGCCCGCGTGTTCGACGATTTCCGGGGGGCTGGCGTGCCCGAGGGCCACAAGAGCGTGGCCATCGAGGTTACGCTCCAGCCGGTCGAGAAAAGCTACGACGAAGCCGCGCTGAAGGCGATTGCCGACCGGATCGTCGCGGCGGCGGCCAAGCAGGGAGCCACGTTGCGCGGGTGAGCGCTTGCGGCGAAGGGGTCAGTACTCCTCGCCGTAGGCTTTCTGCTGCTCGTCCATCGGGCGGCCGTAGGTCGGATCCGGCGCGCCTGCCTTTTCGCGGTAGCGCGCGCTGACGTCCTCGGCCTGCTCGGCCGCGCGCTTGCGCATGCGCTGCGCCTCCGATGCCTGGTCCATCGCTTCGCGCCGCATTTCGGGCACGATGTCGAACGCCGCCTTCATCAGCGCGGGATTGATCGCATCGTAGTTGAACATGCGGTCGGCCATCGACGAGGCGACCTGTTCGTCGGCGACGGCGCGGTAGACATCGGTGATCGAGGTCTTTTCGGCGAGCCCCTTGGCGATGCGGTCGTGATAGAGACCCATCGGTGCGATGACTTCGGTGGTGATCCGGCTGCCGTCGGATTCGGGCGCGATATTGGCGGCAAGGCGCAGAAGTTCGTTGTCCTCGTCGTCGGTCACCGCCCAGACGACCTTGTCGTTCGAAGCCGAGACCAGCTTGGTTTCGGCCGCATTGCCGCCGAACATGACCAGCGGCAGCTCGTGCTTGACCAGCCGCTTGTGCGCCTCGTTCGGGGTGACCGGATAGTGCATGCCCTTGCCGCAGGCGGCGAGCGCGAGCGCGGCGAGCACGACGAGCGGAAGGCGGCGCGCGATCATCGCAGTTGCTCCGGCCGCTGTTGCAATGCAACACGCACGGGCGCGGGCAGTATCGAGCAGGCGTGCATCGGTTGATTCCCCGGTCAAGAACAACTGGGATTGTACGAGTCGACCGCCAATTATTCGTTAAGGAAACGCCATGATCGCGATGGAAGACGACGAATTGGTGCGAATCGAAAGCGCCGCTCTGCAAGTCGCCATTCATCCGCTTGGCGCGGAACTGTGGTCGTTACGTGACCATGAAGGTTACGAATACATGACAGATGCCGATCCGGCATTCTGGACGGGCCATGCGCCGCTGCTGTTCCCGGTGGTCGGCGCGCTTGCCGGAGACCGGCTGCGGCTCGATGGGCGGGACTACACCTTGCCCAAGCACGGCTTTGCCCGCCGCAGCCATTTCGCGCCGGTCGAGACGGGCCCGGCGCACGCGCGCTTCCGGCTGACCGATTCACCCGAGACGCGCGCGTCCTACCCGTTCGGCTTCGTGCTCGAGATGGCCTATTCGGTCGAGGACCTGACGCTGGTGATGGAAGCGAGCGTGTTCAATCCGAACGGCCGGGCGCTGCCGTTCAGCTTCGGCTTCCACCCCGCGTTTGCCTGGCCGCTGCCGGGCGGGGCGGACAAGGCCGCGCACAAGCTGGTGTTCGAGCGCGACGAGCCGCAGGACGTGCGGCGGATCAGCAAGGGCGCGGGGCTGCTCTTGCCCGAGGGCGAGGCGACGCCGGTCGTGGGCCGCGAACTGGCGCTGCGGTCTGAACTGTTCGAAGCCGACGCGGTGATCTGGACCGGGCTTGCCAGCCGCAAGGTTTCGTATGGCGCGGACGGCGGCGCGTGGCTCGACGTGGCTTTTCCTGACATGCACATGTTCGGGCTGTGGCAGGTGCCGGGGGCGCATTACATCTGTCTCGAGCCTTGGGCCGGGGTGGCCGATCCTGTCGGTTTTACCGGCGACTTCCGCGACAAGCCGGGCGTGGTCTTGCTGCCGCCGGGCGAGACGGCGCGGTTCCAATTGGCGGTGGCGGTACGGCGAGCGTGAAGCGGATGGCGGTGATGATCGCGCTGGTCGGCGCGCTGGTGCTGTTCGCACTGACCGTTGGCGAACGCGAGCGCAAGGCCGAGATGCGCAACGTGCTGTTCGCGAACGCCGCGCTGGCGCCGCGCGCTTTGCGCGCCTGCCTTGCACCGGGCCTTGCAGCGAAGGATCTGCAGGTGGTCGTCGCGCCGCACGGCAAGGGCGCGCGGCTCGAACTGTCGAGCCGCGGGGGCCGCCCGCTCGACAAGGTCGAAGCCGAAGCGCTGCGCCGCTGCCTCGCCGCGGGGTGAAGCCTGCCCATTGGGACAGGGTCCTCGCCGCCGCCGCGCCGAGCGCCTAGCTTGATCGCGAGGCAGGAGCCGGGGGATGCGATGGAAATGAGCAGCAATGTCTTCGTCGCACCCGGCGTGCTGCGGATCGCCTATGCCGCGAACATCGCGATCCTCGTGCCGGTGTGCCTCGGCATGCTGTCGCGCAATGCCGCCGCCTCCGTGTTCCAGGGCGCGGTGGACGAGAGCGAGGGCTTGCGGCTGCTGGTGTTCAGCCTGTGGGCGGCGATCCTTGTCTCCTCGGCGGCGGGGCTGCTGGCGCCCGCCTTCTTCGCGCCGCTGCTGCTGGTGCAGGTGGTCTACAAGGCGCTGTGGCTCGCCCTGTTCGTCTGGCCGGCCTGGCGCGCGGGGCAGGCGGTGCCCTGGGGCGTCGCGAGCGTGTTCGCCGGCATCGTCGCGACATGGCCGGTTTTGCTGGCGCTCGCGATGCGTGGCCTTAGGTGACAGCGGGGCGGCGCTCGGCTAGGGGCGCTCCCCATGTCCAATCGCCGCACCTTCGCCATCATTTCGCACCCTGACGCGGGCAAGACCACGCTGACCGAAAAGCTGCTGCTACAGGGCGGCGCGATCCATCTGGCGGGCGAGGTGAAGGCGCGCGGGGCGGCGCGGCGGGCGCGCTCGGACTGGATGAAGATCGAGCAGCAGCGCGGCATCTCCGTTACCAGCTCGGTAATGACCTTCCAGAAGGACGGCGTCGTCTTCAACCTGCTCGACACGCCGGGCCACGAGGACTTTTCCGAAGACACCTACCGCACGCTGACCGCGGTCGATTCCGCGATCATGGTGATCGACGCGGCCAAGGGCATCGAGCCGCAGACGCGCAAGCTGTTCGAGGTCTGCCGGATGCGGTCGGTGCCGATCATCACCTTCGTCAACAAGGTCGACCGTGAGGGGCGCAGCGTGTTCGAGACGCTGGATGAAGTGGCCGATGCGCTGGCGCTCGACGTCGTGCCGATGTCCTGGCCGATCGGCATGGGCGGCATCTTCGAAGGCGTGCTCGACTTCGCCAGCGACACGATCGCGCGGCCCGAGGGGGACAGCCGCGAGTTCCTGGGGCGCCGCGACGCCAAGGGCGAAGGCGCGCCGATCCCCGACGAGGTGGCCGAGGAGATCGAGCTGGCGCAGGCGGGCTACCCCGAATTCGACCTCGAAGCCTATCGCCACGGCGACATGACCCCGGTCTACTTCGGCTCGGCGCTCAAGAACTTCGGCGTGGCCGAGCTGATCGACGCGATCGCCCGCTTCGCCCCGCCGCCGCGCCCGCAAAGCTCGGAGCAGGGCACGGTCCTGCCCGAGCGCAGCGACGTGACCGGCTTCATCTTCAAGGTGCAGGCCAACATGGACCCGCAGCACCGCGACCGCATCGCGTTCATGCGCATGGTCTCGGGCACGTTCAAGCGGGGCATGAAGCTGACGCCGTCGGGCCTCGGCAAGCCGATCGCGGTGCATTCGCCGATCCTGTTCTTCGCGCAGGACCGCGAGATCGCCGACACCGCCGAGGCGGGCGACATCATCGGCATTCCCAACCACGGCACGCTGCGGGTGGGCGATACGCTCAGCGAAAAGAACGACGTGCGCTTTACGGGGTTGCCCAACTTCGCGCCCGAAATCCTCCGCCGCGTGGCCTTGAAGGACCCGACCAAGACCAAGCAGCTGCGCAAGGCGCTCGACGACTTGTCCGAAGAGGGCGTGATCCAGGTGTTCTACCCCGAGATCGGCAGCCAGTGGATCGTCGGCGTGGTCGGCCAGCTTCAGCTCGACGTGCTGATCAGCCGGCTCGAGGCCGAATACAAGGTCGAGGCGGTGCTCGAGGCTTCGCCGTTCGATACCGCCCGCTGGCTCAAGGGCAGCGATGCGGCGCTCAAGGCCTTTGCCGACTTCAACCTGTCGAACCTTGCCAAGGACCGCGACGGCGATCCGGTGTTCATGGCGCGCTCGGCCTGGGACGTCGGCTACCAGCAGGAGCGAAATCCCGAGCTTACCTTTTCCGCGACCAAGGAAAGGTAGTCCTGCGGGGGTTGCGCCGCCCGGTCGCGCGTTGCAGGTAGCGCTGCATGAATCTGCTTGGTCCGACTTCGAACACCTTCATCTCGCAACGCCTGCGGCTGCACTACGTCGACTGGGGCAACACCGACAAGCCGCCGCTGCTGCTGGTGCACGGCGGGCGCGACCATTGCCGGAGCTGGGACTGGACCGCCGAGGCGCTGCGCGAGGACTGGCACGTGATCGCCATGGACCACCGCGGCCACGGCGACAGCGAATGGACCTCGGACGGCAACTACCGGACGATGGACCTGGTCTACGACGTCGCCCAGCTGATCCACCAGCTCGACCTCGCGCCGGTGACGATCGTTTCGCATTCGTGGGGCGGCAACACGTCCTTGCGCTATGCCGGGCTGTTCCCCGAGAACGTGCGCAAGATCGTCGCGATCGAGGGCATCCACCCGACGCCCGAGCGCGAGGCGCTGATGAAGAACGTGCCCTTCGCGCGCCGGGTCCGCGAGTTCATCGGCGAGAAGCGCAAGGCCGCCGGGCGCCTGCCGCGCCGCTATCCGAGCCTCGAGGACGCCTACGCGCGCATGAAGAGCGAGAACCCGTACCTGACCGACGCGCAGGCGCGGCATCTGACGATCCACGGGATCAACCGCAACGAGGACGGAACGTTCAGCTGGAAGTTCGACCCGCACCTGAATGTCGATGCCGCGCCCTACGACATCAGCCTCGACCAGCTGCACGGGCTGTGGAATTCGATCACGTGCCCGACGCTGCTGCTCAACGGCGCGGATTCGACCGCGGGCAATCCCGAGCGCGACGGGCGCATCCAGTATTTCCGCAACGCCACGGTGGTCGAATTCGAGAACGCCGGCCACTGGCTGCACCACGACCAGTTCGACCGCTTCGTGAAGACGCTCAAGGACTTCCTCTGACGCCGCGGGCGCCGCGGAACCGGTGCACGGGCGCGCGGATTGTCCCCCGGTGCGCCTGACCTTCGCCAGCTACAACATCCACAAGGGCGTCGGCCTCGACCGGCGCCGCGACCCCGATCGCATCCTGTCGGTGTTGCGCGAGATCGACGCCGACGTGATCGCGCTGCAGGAAGCCGACCGCCGCTTCGGCGCGCGCGAAGCGGTGATCCCGCGCGCCAGCCTCGATGATCATAGCCCGTGGATGCCGGTGGCGCCGGGGATGCGCCCGGGGAGCCTGGGCTGGCACGGCAACGTGCTGCTGGTGCGGCGCGGGATCGAAGTGCGCGACGTTTGCGCGGTCGCGCTGCCGACGCTCGAGCCGCGTGGCGCGGTCTGCGCCGAACTGGCGGTCGAAGGCCGCATCTTCCGCGTGGTCGGCATGCACCTCGACCTGTCGGGCCTGCGCCGCCGCCAGCAGGTGCGCGCGGTCTGCGACCACCTTGCGGCGCGCGCTGCGCCAGCGCCGGCGGTGCTGATGGGCGATCTCAACGAATGGGCGCTGCGCGGCGGCGCGCTTGCGGCGTTCGCGCCGAACCTTAGCGTGCTCGCGCCCGGCCGCAGCTTCCCCGCGCGGCGCCCGCTCGCCCAGCTCGACCGCATCGTCGTCAGCCGCGAGTGGCAGGTGGAGGCGGCGGCCGTCCACCACAGCCCGCAGGCGGCGATCGCCTCGGACCACCTGCCGGTCTTCGCGCGGCTGTCGCTCCAAATGGTTGCCTAAAAATTAGGCACGTTCGCTGCGATGCACAAGAATCGGGCGCAATCTAACCCGTTTCGGACGCGTTCGTTCCGGCCTGCGTAGGTTTTCTAGGCATTTTACCGTTTGGCACGCCCATTGCTTTACCTTTCCTGCCGGCGGGTCGCCCGGCGGGAAGGCCGTGAAAGGGGGCATGAATGAAATTCATCATCGCCATCATCAAGCCGTTCAAGCTCGACGAGGTGCGTGAAGCGCTGTCCGGGCTGGGCGTTGCCGGGATGACGGTGTCGGAAGTGAAGGGTTTTGGCCGTCAGAAAGGCCAGACCGAGATCTACCGCGGCGCCGAATATTCGACCAACATGCTGCCCAAGGTGAAGATCGAGATCGCCGCCAGCGATGCGCTGGCGCCGCAGATCATCGAGACGATCCAGCAGATCGCGAGCACCGAAGCGATCGGCGACGGCAAGATCTTCGTGCTCGACCTCGCCTCCGCCACGCGCATCCGCACCGGCGAGACCGGCGACACGGCTCTCTGACTTCCGACATGAGGGGTAACCATATGATCCGCAAGATGATCAGTGGCGTAGCGGGGCTGGGGCTGACGCTCGGCGCCGCGTCCGCCGCGTTTGCACAGGCCGGGCCGATCAAGGCGCCGACCGCCGAACAGATGGCCACGATGGTCAACAAGGGCGACACCACCTGGATGTTGCTGTCCTCGACGCTCGTCCTGCTGATGAGCATTCCCGCGCTGGCGCTGTTCTACGGCGGCCTGGTGCGCACCAAGAACATGCTTTCGGTGCTGATGCAGGTCTTCATGATCGTGTCGGTCGCCGCGCTGGTGTGGTGCTGCTGGGGCTATTCGATGGCCTTCACCGGCGGTTCGCCCTACTTCGGCGGGTTCTCGAAGGCGTTCCTGATGGGCGTGTCGGCCTCGACCTACGCCGCGACGTTCTCGAACAACGTCTACATCCCCGAATACGCCTACGTCATCTTCCAGATGACCTTCGCGTGCATCACGCCGGCGCTGATCGTGGGCGCCTTTGCCGAGCGCGTGAAGTTCACCCCGCTGATGATCTTCACCGTGCTGTGGCTGACGCTGGTCTATTTCCCGATGGCGCACATGGTGTGGTACTTCGCCGGCCCCGACTTCCTGTCGGACAACACTGCCGATGCCGGCCTGCTCTATGGCTGGGGCGCGCTGGACTTCGCCGGCGGCACCGTCGTGCACATCAACGCCGGCATCGCCGGCCTGGTCGGCTGCCTGATCATCGGCCCCCGCATCGGCCACGGCAAGGAAGCCACGCCGCCGCACTCGCTGACCATGACCATGATCGGCGCCTCGCTGCTGTGGGTGGGCTGGTTCGGCTTCAACGCCGGTTCCAACCTTGAAGCCAACGGCCTGGCCGCGCTCGCCTTCATCAACACCTTCGTCGCCACCGCCGCCGCGGCCGTCTCCTGGTCGATCGTCGAGCAGATCAAGCACGGGAAGCCGTCGATGCTCGGCGCTGCCTCGGGCGCCGTCGCCGGCCTCGTCGCGATCACCCCGGCTTCGGGCTTCGCCGCGCCGATGACCTCGATCGTGCTCGGCCTCGTGGTTTCGCCGATCTGCTTCGTGTTCGTCTCGACCGTGAAGAACGCGCTCAAGTACGACGACACGCTCGACGTGTTCGGCGTTCACTGCATCGGCGGCATCGTCGGCGCGATCGGCACCGCGATCGTCGCGGATCCGTCGCTCGGCGGCCAAGGCTGGGTCGACTACACCGTGTTCCCGGCCAAGGCCGGCGCCTACGACATGGCCGCGCAGCTGGTCACCCAGATCAAGGCGGTCGTCCTGACGCTGGTGCTCTCGGGCGGCGTCTCCGCGATCCTCTTCTTCGTCCTCGACAAGACCATCGGTCTGCGTCCGACCGAGGAAGCCGAGCGCGAGGGCCTCGACATCACCGAGCATGGCGAGCGCGCCTACAACTACTGAGTTCTGAAGAGCTTGGCGGGGCCGGGGGTCAGATCCTCTCCCTCTCGTCCACCGGACCCGCCAGACGATGTTCCTCCTGCGAACAGACTAAGGCCGGAAGCGCTAGCCCGCTTCCGGCCCTTTTTCGTGCGACTCCGCACGAAAGCGCCCTTCCGGACCTTTCGCGGGGGCGGCAAAACCGGCACTGTGGCGCGGTGCGAATCGAACGGACCTTTCCGCGCGCGGCGGTCCTCGCGGGTCTTGCCGCAAGTCTCGTGCTTGCCCCCGCCAGCGCGGGCGCGCGCAAGGCTGCCGAGACGCCGGTGGTGGTGGCGGAGGAGCTGCCGGTCGAACTGACCGGGAGCTACAAGCTCGACGCCGGCCCCGACGTCAGCGGCTCGCTCAGCATCACGCGCGACCATCGCTTTGCCTATCGCATGGTGGCCGGCGCGCTCTCCGAGGAAGCGGCGGGAACCTGGGAGTTCATCGGCGCGCGCACCTGCCTCACCACCGTTCCCGCCCCCCAGCCGCCGGCCTGGCGGGCGATGCCGGTGGCGAGCGGGCCAACGGTGCGCGTCGTCCTGCCCGACGGGACCGGTCTCGCCGGGATCGGGGTGCGCGTGGGCCTCGGCATCCCCGTGGGCGAGAGCGCGGGCGCGGGCGTGCTCGCGGGCGGCTACACGCTCGACGACGGCTGGGTGCTGCCTGCCGAGGAAAAGCGCGCGCCGCGCTGGGTCGAGCTGTTCGACCCGGTCCACGACCTCGCCAGCCCGCGCTTCCCGTTCGACGGCTCGCGGCGGCTGCTGATCACGCTGGTGCCCAACGATATGGGCAAGGCGAAGTTCGACAAGACCTGCCTCGACCTCGACGGCGGCGCGCTGGTGCTGCGCCGTCCCGAAGGCGAGATGAAATTCTATCGCTTCGATCGCTGATTGCGCCTGTTCCCTTGATCGCGCAGGGCCGCTAAGGCGCGCAGCCGAGATGGCAGATCAGCAAGACCCCACCGCCGGCCTCCCCGGCGCCGCCCCCGTTGCGCAAGCCCCGCGTCCCAAGGACTGGATCCTGGGCATCCACGCCTATGTCCCCGGCAAGTCGGCGGGCAAGGACGGGCGGCCGCTGGTCAAGCTCTCGGCCAACGAGAACCCGCTCGGCACCAGCGCGCAGGCGCTGGCCGCCCGCGCCGCACCGCTGGCGCCTTCGCTCTATCCGGATCCCGACAGCAAGGACCTGCGCGCCGCGCTGGGGCGGCTGCACGGCATTGCGCCCGAACGCATCGTCATGGGCACCGGCTCGGACGAATTGCTGAACCTTGCGGCGCAGGCCTTTGCCGGCGTGGGCGACGAAGTGCTCTACGTGCGCTACGGCTTTGCCGTCTACGACATTGCCGCGCGGCGCTGCGGCGCGACTCCGGTTGTCGCGCCCGACCGCGACTACGGCACCGACGTCGACGCGCTGCTGGCCTGCCTGACCGAGCGCACGCGGGTGGTGTTCCTCGCCAACCCCAACAATCCCACCGGCAGCTATATCGGCCGCAGCGAGGTGGCGCGGCTCCACGCCGGCCTGCGCCCCGACATCCTGCTGGTGCTCGACCAGGCTTATGCCGAGTACGTCGCGCCCGAGGACGGCGACGGCGCGCTCGAGCTTGCCGCGGCGCACGCCAACGTGCTGGTCACGCGCACCTTCTCGAAGATCTACGGCCTCGCCGGCGAGCGCATCGGCTGGGCGACCGGCGCGCCGGCGCTGGTCGACATGCTCAACCGCATCCGCGGGCCGTTCAACGTGACCTCGAGCGGCCAGGCGGCCGGGCTGGCGGCGGTCGCCGACCAGGCCTTCGTCGAGGCGAGCAGGGTCCACAATGCGAGCGAGCGCGCGCGCTTCGTGGCCGCGCTCGAGGCGATGGGCAACCACGGCCTGCGCCCGCTGCCGAGCGAGGCGAACTTCGTGCTGATCGAGTTTTCGGGCAAGCTGACCGCCGAGGCCGCCTACGAAGGGCTGATGGAGCACGGTTACATCACCCGCTGGCTGCCGGGGCAAGGCCTGCCCCAGTGCCTGCGCGTGACGATCGGCACGTCCGAACAGATGGACGCGATCCTCGCCGCGCTGCGCGCCCTGGCCGAGGCGGCGCAGTGAGCGCGGCACCCTTCCGCCATGTCGCGGTGATCGGACTGGGGCTGCTCGGCGGCTCGGTGCTGCGCGCCGTGCAGCAGTTCCTGCCGGGCACGGCGACCACCGGCTACGACGCCGACGCCGGCGTGCGAGCGCGGGCGCGGGAGATCGCGCTGGCGGGAACGGTGGCCGAGACCGCTGCCGATGCGGTAGCGGGTGCCGACCTCGTCGTGCTCTGCGTGCCGGTCGGCGCGATGGCCGATGCGGCGCGCGCGATGGCGGCGGGCCTCTCGCCCGATGCGCTCGTCACCGACGTCGGCTCGAGCAAGGCGCGCGTGATGGCGCAGCTCGACCAAGCGCTGCCGGGCCGCGCGGTGATCCCTTCGCACCCGGTCGCCGGCACCGAGCAGAGCGGGCCGGACGCGGGCTTTGCCGCCTTGTTCCGCAACCGCTGGTGCATCGTCACCCCGCCCGAGGACGCCGACCCGGCGCGGCTCGCCGCACTCACCGCATTCTGGGAAGCGCTCGGCGCGCGGGTCGAGCTGATGGACGCCGAACACCACGATCGCGTGCTCGCGGTCACCAGCCACCTGCCGCACCTGATCGCCTACACCATCGTCGGCACCGCCTCCGACCTCGAGGAAGTGACGCAGAGCGAGGTGATCAAGTTTTCGGCCGGCGGCTTCCGCGACTTCACCCGGATTGCCGCGTCCGATCCGACGATGTGGCGCGACGTGTTCCTGTCGAACCGCGATGCGGTGCTCGAGATGCTCCAGCGCTTTACCGAGGACCTGACCGAGCTGCAGAAGGCGATCCGCAAACGCGACGGCGATGCGCTGTTCGACCATTTCGCCCGCACCCGCGCGATCCGCCGCGGCATCATCGAGATGGGCCAGGACGACGCGCGCCCCGACTTCGGCCGCAGCGACCACAACGGCGCCGCCTGACGAGAGCGGCGCGGGCGCGGCTCAGCTGAGCAGGAAGATCAGCGCGACCGCGCTCATCACCGCGGTCGAGACCCAGCCGCCGAAGGCCAGCCGGCGCGAGATGACCAGCCGGCCCATCACCCGCGGATTGCGCGCGATCAGCATCGTCACCACCATCAGCGGCGGAGCGAGCAGCCCGTTGACCACGGCCGCCCAGTAGAGCCCGGTCATCGGATCGATCCCGAGCAGGTTGAGCGCGACGCCGCCGCCGGTGGCAAGGGCGATGACCGCATAGAACGCGCGCGCTTCCCGCGGCTTGCGATCAAGCCCTTCGACCCAGCCGAAGGTTTCCGAAACCGCATAGGCGGCCGAACCGGCGAGGACGGGCACGGCGAGCAGGCCGGTGCCGACGATGCCGAGCGCGAACAGCCCAAAGGCCATGTCGCCGGCGATCGGCCGCAGCGCCGAGGCGGCCTGTGCCGCGCTGTCGATCCGGGTGATGCCGTGGGCGTGCAGCGTCGCGGCGGTGGCGACCATGATGAACAGCGCGGTGAGGTGCGAGAAGCCCATGCCGACGAGCGTGTCGACGCGGATCCGCTCGAGTTCCGGGCCGGCCCGGCGCGGGCTGACCATCAGCGGCTTGACGTGGCGGCGGTGCTGCTCCTCGACTTCCTGGCCCGCCTGCCAGAAGAACAGGTACGGGCTGATCGTGGTCCCGAACACCGCCACCAGCGCCATCGCCTCGGCCTTGCCGAAGGTGAGGCTGGGCACCAGCAGCCCGCGGGCGGCTTCGGCGAGCGGCACGTCGGCCACGAAGGCCACCGCGACATAGGAAAACAGCGAGAGCGTCGCCCACTTGAGGATCGCGGCGTAGCGCGCGTAGCTGAGGGCGATCTCGAGCACCACCGACAGCGCGCCGAACGCGGCGACGTAGAGCAGCGCCGGGCCTGGCAGCAGCAGCGCCAGCGCCTCGGCCATCGCGCCGAGGTCGGCGCCGATGTTGATGATGTTGGCGACCAGCAGGAGAACGACCACGCCGCGCAGCAGCCAGCGCGGGTAATGCGCGGCGAGATTGCGCGCGATGCCCTTGCCGGTGGTCGCCCCGATCCGGGCGCAGATCGCCTGGATCGATGCCAGCAGCGGAAAGCCGAAGACGAGCGTCCAGCCAAGGCCGTAGCCGAACTGCGCACCGACCTGGCTGTAGGTGCCGACGCCCGAGGGATCGTCGTCCGCGGCGCCGGTGACCAGGCCCGGGCCGAGCACGGCGTACCACGGGCGGCGCGCAGGGCGGGAAGCGCTCACAGCGGCGGCGCGTCGTTGAGCGCGTTGATCGCGGCGTGGACCCGCGCCTCGATCTCCTCGCGCGGGAGGCCCGGCGGGATTTCCTCGCCGAAGCGGTAGCGGGCGGTGCCCGCGCGCTTCCAGCGGCGGTGGTAGAGCGGGCCGGTATCGACCGCGACCGGCACCACCGGCAGGCCGAGCAGCTTGTAGATCCCGGCAAAGCCCGATTGCAGCGGCGGCTGCGTGCCGTGCGGCACGCGCGTGCCTTCGGGGAAGATCACCAGCGGGCGCCCGTCGGCAGTAAGCCGGCGCGCCTCGGAAATCATCGTGCGCAAGGCGCGCGCGCCCGCATCGCGCTCGACCGCGATCAGGCCATAGCGCGCCCCCGTGCGCCCCCACAGCGGGATCCGCATCAGCTCGGCCTTGGCGAAGATCACCGGCAGGTCGAACTGGCGCGGCAGGTCGATCGCCTCGAAGAACGATTCGTGCTTGATCGCGTAGAGCACGTTTCCACGCGGGCCGGTGTCGCTGGCGTCGAGCCGGATGCCGACGAGCAGCCGCGCGCAGGCGCGATGGAAGGCCGCCCAGCCGCGCACCACGCGCCGGAAGCCGGTGCGCGAGAAGGGAACGACCACTCCGCAGGCGAACACGAACAGCGCGGTGCCGGGATAGAACACCGCGTAGAACGCGAGGCTGCGCAACACTTCCACGGCGCGCACGCGCTCCTCCCAAGCAACACCCGCCATCGCTACCAGCCCGCCGCCCAGGCGACCACGCGGGCGATCAGCTTGTTGTATTCGACGAACAGCACCTTGAAGCTCGGCCGCGAACGCACCGCATCCTCGACGATCACCAGATCCTTAGGGCCGGCGAGGCGCAAGTCGAGCGCGGCGCGGCGCATGTGCCAGTCGGTGGTGACAAGGCGCACCGAGCCGATCTTGCGCGCGGCGATCCAGCGCACCGTTTCCTGGGCATTCGAGCGGGTGTCGACGCTTTCGTAGCCGAGCGTCACACAGCAGGCGAAGAGCCGCGGCGGCACCTTGTATTGCGCGGCGAACTCGCGCGGGCGGACTTCGCTGTCGACTCCCGAGATCAGCACCTTGTCGGCCAGCTTGCGGCGCAGGACCTCGAAGGCGCGCGGAATGCGCCCGCCGCCGCCGGTCAGCGCGACCACGCCGTCGGTGCGGACGTCGCCCGCCGGCTGCGGCAAGGCCAGCGCAAACCACAGGAAACCCAGCGCCCAGACCAGCAGCGCGCTCGCGAAAAGGCGGCGGAAGAGACCGGGTGGCTTGCGCATCGTCGGCCTGCCCTACAGCATCTCGCGCAAGGCGGCGAGCACCGTCAGCCGCGCGGTGACCACTGCCAGCGCAACGCCTGCGAGCGGGATCGCGGCAAGCGCCAGCCAGTCGCTCCAGCCGAGCATGGCCCCGCTGGCGAGGCCCGAGCCGAGCGGCGCGAAGGCGCGGCCGAGCGCGAGCAGCGCGGCCCCGCCGAACAGCAGCCCGGCGATCCCGCCGACCGCCGCATCCACCGCCATGCCGCGCTGGAACACGCGCGCGATCTGGCGGTCGGTGCCGCCGAGCATGTGGACGATCTCGATCGTTTCGCGATGGCTGCCCAGCGCATTGCGCGAGGCGAGCAGAACCGAAGCGACCGTGGCGAAGGCGAGCAGCGCGATCAGGCCGGCGGCGAGCAACTGCAGCGCGCCGATCGCGCCGAACACCGGTGCGAGCCAGGCGGACTGGGCATCGACGCGCGCGGCCGGAGCCACCGCGGCGATGCGCGCGCGCAGCGCGGCGAGGCGCGCCGGGGAGGCGGGCGCGGCCAGGCGCAGGTCGATCAGCGCCGGGATCGGCAGCGCTTCGAGGTCGTCGCCCGGTCGCGTCCCGAGCCAGGGCTCGAGCAGGGTCTCGAGATCGCCCTGCGAGACGCGCGACACCGAGGCGACGCCCGGCGCCCGGCGCAGCGCGGCGATCGCCGCCTCGGCCTGGCGGTTGCGCTCGGCAGGCGCGGCAGAGACGATTTGCACGGTGACCCCGCCTTCGAGATCGGCGCTGGCGGCGCGCGCCGCATTGCGCAAGGCCAGACCGCTGCCGGCGGCGACGACGGTCAGCGCGATCATGATCGCGATCACCCAAGGCATCGGACCGGACAGCGAGCCTTCGGGAAGCAGCCGGGTGTCGCTGCGGCGGCGCCCGTCGGGCAGGGAGAAGGAGAGGCGCAGGCCGATCATGCCAGCCCCGTCTCGACGGTAGCGCGGCGCGGCGGATAGCGCAGCGCGCCGGTCGGGTCGGCGAGCTTGCCCTTGTCGAGCCGCATCAGCAGGCTGCCCTCGACCTTGCCGATCAGGTGCAGGTCGTGGGTGGCGACGACGACGGTGGTCCCGAGCCGGTTGAGGCTTTCGAACAGGCGCATCAGCTTCATCGCCATTTCGGGATCGACGTTGCCGGTCGGCTCGTCGGCGACGAGCATGTCGGGCCGCGCGATCACCGCGCGGGCGATCGCGACGCGCTGCTGCTCGCCGCCCGAAAGCGTGGCGGGCCGCGCGTGCTGGCGATCGCCGAGGCCGACCCAGTCGAGCATGTCGGCGACGGGGCGCAGGATCTCCCTCTCGCTGACCCCGGCGACGCGCAAGGGCAGGGCGACGTTGTCGAAGGCGGAGAGATGGGGGACAAGGCGGAAGTCCTGGAACACTACGCCGATGCGGCGGCGGAAGCCGGGCAGCCGCTCGCGCGGGAGGGTGATCGCATCGGTGCCGAACATGCGGATCAACCCGCGCGAGGGGCGCTGGGCCAGGTAGAGCAGGCGCAGCAGGCTGGTCTTGCCCGCGCCGCTCGCCCCGGTGAGGAAGTAGAAGCACCCCGGATAGAGCGTGAACGAGATGTCGCTCAGCACCTCGCGCTCGGCGCCGTAACGCAGCCCGACGTTGTCGAACTGGACGATCTCGGCATCGGGCTTGATCATCACGTCTGCGGCGGGTCCCACTGGCGAGGCGGCGACGGAGCTTGCGGCGGCTCGCGGTCCTGCTGTCGTTTCCGCCGCTATAGGCGTCAATCCATGTGGAAAAAAGGTTGGGGACGCATTTTGCCGGGGCCTCGGCTATTGTTTCGGCTCCAGCGGCCATGCTTAGATCGAACGCGATGATCATCGCCTGCCCCGCATGCTCGACGCGCTATGTCGTTCCTGACAGTGCGATCGGTGCGGACGGCCGCACCGTCCGCTGCGCCAAATGCCGCCACAGCTGGTTCCAGCACGGCCCGGAGCTGCCGCTCCAGGCAAGCGAGGCTGGTCCGTCGCCCGCATCTGCGCCGCCGCCACCAGCGCCGCCGCCGCCTGCGCCGCCTCCGCCGGCTGCTGCGCCGCCCGTCCGGCCGGCCCCGCAGCCGGCTGCGCCTCGGCCGGCTCCGGCGCAGCCCGTGCCGCCGCGCCCGGCGGCTTCTCCGGCAGCGGCGGTTGCCGAGGAAACGTTCCCGACCACGCCGAGCGTGCCGCGCCGCTACGGTTTTGCCGACGAAGCCGAGACGGCGGGCGAGGCCGATGCCGAGGTCGCATCGACCTTCGCGCCCGAACCCCCTTTCCGCCCGCGGCGCAACCTCGCGCGGTGGTGGACCGCCGCGGCGATCGCCTTCGCGCTGCTCGTCGCCGCGCTGATCGGCGCGGTCGCCTGGTTCGGCCTGCCCGACTGGTTGCCCGTGGCGCGCCCGACGTTCGGTCCCAGCCAGGCCGACCTGGAGCTGTCGTTTCCCGCCGAGCGCCAGGACCGGCGCACGCTGCCCAACGGCACCGAATATTTCGGCGCGAGCGGTACCGTGACCAACGTCGGCAAGGAGGTCCGCGACCTGCCGCCGATCCTGATCGTGCTGCGCGATGCCAAGGACCGCATCGTCTATACCTGGGACGTCAATCCACCCAGGCCGAGCCTGAAGCCCGGCGAAAGCGTGACGATCAACGAGGCGGTCACCGACGTGCCGAGAAGCGCCAAGGTCGCCGAGATCGGCTGGAAGCCCGACTGACGCCGCTTGCGACGGCCGGCGCGAAAAAATCGTGCCGGGGCTGTTGCGTGCCCCAAAGTCCTTTGCTAGGGGCGCGCTCCTACCCCGACGGGAAGCCGCTTTTCACGAGTTCGCTCGAAGCCTGGCACCCCGGACGATTTGCGGTCGTGGCGGAATTGGTAGACGCGCAACGTTGAGGTCGTTGTGGGCGAAAGCCCGTGGAAGTTCGAGTCTTCTCGACCGCACCAGACAGTCAGAACGGAACGGTGATCCTCGCCTTCGGGCGGTCACCGCACGGCGTGCGCTTCGGGCATCTTCAGCAGGACCGGCACCGTCGCCAGCGCGACCACGGCGATCATCGCCCCGGGCAGCGGCGCCCAGCCGGTGGCCGCCAGCAGCGCCTGTGCGATCCACGGAGCGAGCCCGCCGAAGATCGCGGTCGCAGTCGTCGCTCCGAAGGCGAGGCCGCTCAGACGACCTTCGCCGGGGAACTGCTCGGCGGTCGCCACCGCGCCGACCGCGCTGACCCCGCCGGCGAGCGCGGCGAGGATCACCGCGCCCACGGTCGCGACTGCGCCCGACGCGCCAGCCATCAGCGAAAACAGGCTGATCGGCAGCACCACGCTGGCCAGCGCGAAGCCGACGAGCACCGGCTTGCGTCCGATGCGGTCGGACAGCGCGCCCAGCGGCGGAGTGACAACGATGACCGCGAGCGCGGCGACCGTCGCGAGTTGGAGGGTCTGCGCTTCGCTCATCGCACCGACGGAGGCGAGGTAGACCGGAACGTAGGTGATCCCGACGTAGTAGGTGATCGAGCCCAGTGCGGAAATGGCAAAGCCCCGCACGATCCCGGCGCGATGGTGGCGCAGGGCATGGCGCAGCGGGTTTGCAGGGACCGTGCCCGAAGCGCGCTGCCGGTCGAAATCGGGTGATTCCTCGATCCGCACGCGCGCGACGAGAACCCCGGCGGCGAGCACGGCGCCGAACAGGAACGGTATGCGCCAGCCCCAGGTGACGAGATCGGCATCGCTCATCAGGCTGACGGTAAGCGCCGAGACGCCGGCGGCGAGCAGCGCGCCGATCTCGCTCGCGGCGGCGGCGAGCGAGGTGACGAGCCCGCGCCGCTCGGCCGGTGCGCCCTCCATCAGATAGGCGACGACGCCGGTATATTCGCCGCCGACCGAGAACCCCATGACGCAGCGGATCGACAGCAGCAGCGCGCCCGCCAGCTCGCCGACCTCGCCTCGGCCGGGCAGCAGCGCGGTGGCGAGCATGGCGAGGCTCATCATCAGCATCGAGGCGAGCATCGTCAGGCGGCGGCCGAAGCGGTCGCCGACGTGTCCGAACACGATCGCGCCGATCGGGCGCATCAGATAGGCGACCGCGAAGCCGCCGAGCGTGACCAGCACGCCGGACTGTCCCGCGCCGAAGAACACGCGCGAGAGCACCGCGGCGAGATAGAGGTACAAGGTGAAGTCGTACCATTCGACGATGGTCGAGAACGCGGCGATCGCCTGCGAGGCGCGCGACATCGGCGCGGGCGCCGGCTGGGTCGACCGCGATGGCGGCGGGGTCGGCGTGGTTGCTGGCTTGATCATCGTTGCGGAACTAACATAAACTCTGCCGGTTCACGCGATAATCCGCGTGGGGGAAACGGGATGTCGCAAGGTGCGACCGGCTCGGGCCCTGTCGAAGCTTCGAAGGACCGCCGTCATGACCGAGACTCTCGCCAAGATCGACCCGAACTTTGCCCGCGACGTGGTGCAGGGACTTTGCCAGCCGCGCAAGACGATCCCGGCGCGCTACTTCTACGACTTGCGCGGGTCAGAACTGTTCGAGGACATTACCCGACTGCCCGAATATTATCCCACCCGCACCGAACTCGCGCTGCTCGAGCGGCATGGCGACGATCTGGCGCGGCTCGCCGGGCGCGGGCGCACGGTGGTCGAATTCGGCGCGGGCTCGGTGACCAAGACGCCGCTGCTGCTCGACGCGACCGAGGCGCGCACGTTTGTCGCGATCGACATTTCGGCCGAGTTCCTGCGCCATGCGGCGCGCGCGCTTGCCGCCGCACGGCCGGCGCTCGAGGTGGTCGAGGTCGCGGGCGACTTCACCCGCCCGCTCGCGCTGCCGGCGCTGCCCGGGCCGCTCACCGGGTTCTTCTCGGGCTCGACCATCGGCAACTTCGACCATCGCGCCGCAGTCGACCTGCTGCGCTCGTTCCGCGCGACGCTGGGCAAGGACGCGCGGCTGGTGATCGGGATAGACACGCGCAAGAACCCGCATCTGCTCGAGGCAGCCTACGACGATGCGCAAGGGGTGACGGCGGCGTTCAACCTCAACCTGCTGCACCGCATCAACCGCGAGCTCGGCGGGACGGTTCCGGTCGAGGCGTTCGAGCATCGCGCGGTGTGGCACGACGGCTATGGCCGTATCGAGATGCACCTCGTCGCGACGCGCGATGTCGCCTTCGCGGTGGCCGGCCGCCATTTCACGATGCGCGCGGGCGAGACGATCCACACCGAAAACAGCTACAAGTACACCCCGGCCGAGGCGCGCTTGCTGGCGCGGGCATCGGGCTGGGAGCCGCTTGCCGCCTGGACCGATCCGCAGGACCTGTTCGGGCTGCATGTCTGGGCGGCGGCGGACGAGGTCCTGCAACCGTGAGCACGGCGCCCGAGCGTGCGCGGGCCGGAGATGCGGACGCCCTGCAGACCGGGGATGCGCTGGCGCGCTACCGCCGCGTGCGCGACACGACCGTGGCGCTCGTCGCGGACCTCTCTGCCGAGGATTGCCAGGTCCAGTCGATGCCCGACGTCAGCCCGGCGAAGTGGCACCTTGCCCACACCACCTGGTTCTTCGAGACCTTCCTGCTGCTGCCGCTGTTGCCGCGCTATCGCGCGTTCGATCCCGCTTATGCGGTGCTGTTCAATTCGTACTACGTCGGCGTCGGGGCGCGCCACCCGCGGGCCGAGCGGGGACTGCTGACCCGCCCTTCGCTCAGCGAGGTGCTCGCCTATCGCGTCCATGTCGACGCAGCGATCGCGGACCTGGTCGCGGGGACGCCGGCGGCAGGCTGGGCGGCGCTGCTCGAACTCGGCTGCCAGCATGAGCAGCAGCATCAGGAGCTGATCCTGATGGACATCAAGCACGTGCTTTCGCGCAATCCGCTGCGTCCGGCCTACCGCGCCGAGGGCGAGGGCGGGCAAGCGGCAGGACCGGCGCAATGGCGCGCGGTGCCGGGCGGCCATTACGAGATCGGTCACGCCGGCTCGGACGGGAGCGCAGACCGGGGTCGAAGCGCGTTCTGCTTCGACAACGAGCAGCCGCGCCATCGCGTCTGGCTTGAACCGTTCGCGCTCGCGAGCCGGTTGGTTACCGCCGGTGAATACCGCGCGTTCATCGCCGATGGCGGCTATGCGCGCGCCGAGCTGTGGCTCTCCGACGGTTGGGACCAGGCCCGGCGCGAGGGCTGGCAGGCGCCGCTCTATTGGGAGCGCGACGGCGATGGCGAGGATTGGCGCTGCTTCACGCTGGGTGGACTCGTTCCCATCGATCCGCAGGCGCCGGTGCTTCATGTCAGCTATTACGAGGCCGACGCCTATGCCCGCTGGGCCGGGGCGCGGCTCCCGACCGAGGCCGAATGGGAGGTCGCGGCGCAGACCGTGGCGCTCGACCAATGCTGCGACACCGCCTGGCAGTGGACCGGTTCGGCCTATCTCGGCTATCCCGGATTCGTCGCGCCGGCGGGGGCGGTGGGCGAATACAACGGCAAGTTCATGATCAACCAGATGGTGCTGCGTGGCGGGTCGCTGGCGACGCCGCAGGGCCATGCCCGGACGACCTATCGCAACTTCTTTCCCCCCGCCGCGCGCTGGGCGTTCAGCGGCATCCGCCTCGCCCTCGGCTAGCCGGCGAGCGCCAGGTCGACGCAGGCGCGGCACTGCAGGACGAGCGGATCGACCAGCGGCAGCGCGGAGCTTGCGGCCCTGATCGCAAGCGGCAGTTCGGTGCAGCCGAGGATCACCGCCTCGCACCCTCGTGCGGCGTGGTCGGCGATGAGCGTCGCGAACCAGGCAGTGAAGGCGGGGTCGTTCTCGCCATTGGCGAGCCGCGTCTGGATCGCGCCGATCGTGGCGCGGTCGGCTTCCACCGGGACCTCGACCTCTAGCCCTGCGGCACGCAGCGGATCGGCATAGTAGCCGTCCTCCATGGTGAAGCGCGTGCCGAGCAGCAGCACCCGCCTGGCCCCGCGGGCGACGAGGTCGTCGCGCACGAGGCGGATGGCGTGGGCCATCGGCGGCGCGTGCGTGAAGTCGGGCGCGATCGTGTCGTAGATCTTGTGCAGCGTGTTGTTCGCGATCATCCAGCAATCGGGCCCGAACGCCAGCAACGTCTCGATCTCGCGCCGCAGCAGGCCCGGAATCACGCTCCAGTCGTGCGAATAGGCGGTGCGGATCGCGTGGTAGTCGATGCTGTAGAGCGCGATCCGCGCCGAGTGATGCGCTCCGCAGCGCCGCTCGACCTCTTCGTTTAGGAGGCGGTAAGGGAGCATCGTCGAGGGCCAGCTCGTGCCGCCGAGCACGCCGATGAGCTTCATTGCTGACGCACGCGCCGGCGCTGCCCCGAGATCGGGCTCAGAAGCGCAGGCCGGTCGAGATCGCCCAGGCGACGGCGCCTGCAAGGGCGATGCCGACGACCAGCGCGACCGGACTTGCCCGCACCGGTTCGACTTGCGCGCCCGCGGCCGGACGGGTCTTTCCGGTGATCATCGCGGTCAGCAGGTTGGTCCCCAGCACGAAGCGGTAGTAAAGGATGGCGAGGACGTGCAGCGCGACCAGCGCGAGCAGCACGTTGAACGCCGCCTCGTGGATCTCGGCCGCCTGGCGTCCGGCCTCGAAGCTGACGTAGTCCGACAGCGGGCCGGATTCGAGCCCATCGACGTCGACCGCGAAAAGGCCGGCGCCGACCATCGCGAACAGTGCGAGAAGCAGCGCGGCAACGCTCCACCCGCCCATCGGGTTGTGGCCGAAGGCAGGCGCGTGCCGCCGTCCTGTGAGGCCGCGGGCGTAGGCCAGCACCGCGCCGGGGCCCTTGAGGAACTGCGAGAACCGTGCGGTGCGGCTCCCGAACAGGCCCCAGAACACGCGGAACACGAGCAGCGCGAGGATCGTGTAGCCCGACAGGCGATGGCGATCCATGTCGTGGTTCTCGCCGCTCCACCACGAGAAGGCGACGAGACCGACGAGCGCCCAGTGGAACACCCGGGTCGGAAGGTCCCACAGCGGAACCGCAGGCATGGTCGTTGCGTCCGACCCGGAAGTGGTGCTGGCCATCGCTCGGGTCAGTCTTCCTTGCGGAACTTGCGGTGGCATTCGCCGCAGACCCCGCCGAGCGCCTTCATCTGCGCGCCGACCGCGGCGGCATCGCCCGAACCGGCGACGCCGACCAGCTTGTTGGCTTCGCCCACGAGGCGACCGCCGAGCGCGTCGAAGGTGGCGCGGTCGGTCCAGATCGCGGGCAGCGCGTCGGTCTTGAGGCCCGACGACGGCCCGGTGCCGGCGGGGAACAGCTTGGTCACCTGCGGCGCCGCGGCGGCGATGATCTTCGCGTTGGCAAGAAGCAAGCCCTTGTTCGGCGCGCCCGACTTGAGCTCGCCGCCTATCGCCTTCATCGCCTTGCCCATCTTCTCGAAGTTGGCGTGGCGCATGTCGATCGCCTGCTGGGGCGTCAGGGCGGCGACCGAGGCGGCGCCGCCGGCAAGCGCGCTGACGGCGGCGAGCGCGAGTACGATGGTCTTTGCGTGGATCATGGGATTGTCCGGATGCTGGAGGAACTGGGTCGCGGTGTCGGCCCGGTCATTGGCAAGGCAGTGATGCTGGTGCGACATCGAATGCTCCGGGAGCGTTGGCGACGCGGCAATATCGCCGCAGCGGCAGCGGCTGGCAAGCGGCGCGATCACCCTTGGTGGCGATCCCTGCCGGCACCTCTGCGGCACGCGTGACCCGCTGTGGGACGTCGCGTGGCCGTACTCTTCACAGTTGCTGCGCAGCATGCGACAATGGCGCCATGCGAGGCGTTGCATGCCGAACCTGAGAGCGCTGCTGAGTTCGTTCAGCCTGCCGGCGCGGATGTCCGCGATCGCGCTGCTGATCGGCGCGCTGGTGGTGATCCCGGGCCTCTACGCCGAATACTCGCTGATCACCGTGCGCGAGGAGAACGAGCGCGCCGGATACGCCACGGCCGCGCTGCGGCAATACCTGGCGATGGGAACGACTTCGGAAGAGGTGGTGGCGCAAGTGCGCAGCGGTAAGGTTCGCGACGCTGCCTCGCGCCAGGCGGTGCTCGACACGCTCGAGGCACAGATCGCGCAGATCGACCAAGCGACCGCGGCCGAGATGGCGGTCATCGCCAAAGGCCGGTTCAGCGCCGATCGTGCCGCGCAGATGCAGCGCGAGGAAGACGGCCAGAAGGCCGGGACCGACCGCCTGCGGGCGATGAAGGCGCAAGCGTTGACCGGCCGCTTCGACGACGCCTGGTGGCGCCAGCTGCGGCTCGGCATCGCCAGCGAGGAATCCGAGGTGCGGGGCGCGCAGCAACGCGCCGTGGCCGCGCTCCAGCGCACCCAGCACGCCTTCTTCGCGATTTCGATGGTGCTGGTGATCGGCAGCATCGCGATCGCGCTGTGGGCAGGGGCCAACATCGTCACGCCGCTGCAGAGGCTGCTCAGTTCGACCCGACGCATCTCACGCGAGGATTACGGCATCGACCTGCCCGACGAGGGGCCGCGCGAATTTCGCGCTCTCAACCGCTCGTTCAATGCGATGGCGGCGCAAGTCGGCCGCTCGCAGGCCCGGCTGGTGCAGGTCAACCGGCGGCTCGAAGACGAAGTGCGGGCCCGCACCGCGGAACTCATGGCCGCCAACCAATCGCTGCGCGAACTCGACGATCGCCGCCGCGGCTTCATCGCCACCGCCGGGCACGAGCTGCGCACGCCGGTCGCGGTGCTGCGCGCGGACGCCGAGGTGGCCCTGCGCGAGCCGGCGCCAACGGTTCCGATGCTCCAGGCGAGCCTTGAGCGCATTACCCGCACGGCCGGGACGCTCGGCCGGCTGATCGAGGACATGCTGCGGCTGGCGCGCGCCGATGCGCCGGTGCTGTCCTACGAACGCAAGGCGGTCGACCTTGCCGATATCGTCGGCGAAACGTTCGATGAGTTCCGCCCGGTGATCGAGGCGGACGGAGGCTCGATCACCGCTTCGCCTTCGGTCGAGCCCTTGCCGGTGCGGGTCGATCCGCTGCGCATCCAGCAGGTCGTGCGGATCGTGCTCGACAACGCGGTCACGCACGGGGGCGATGAACTGTGCATCTGCGCGACCCTCTGGCGCGAGGACGGCTTTGCCTGCGTGCGCATTGCCGACTGTGGCGAGGGCATCGCGCCCGAACGGCTGGCCGGGCTGCTCGATCGCAGCCAGTGGCCGCGCCGCCGGACCGAGGATGGCCACGGCCTGGGCTTGACAATCGCTGCCACGATCATGGAAGCGCACGACGGATCGATCGCCATCGCGTCGCGGGCCTGCGTCGGCGCCGAGGTCACCCTGCGGTTGCCGTGCGCGGACCCGGCGGCCCCGCAAGACGACCCCCGGCTCTCGACTTCGCGCGAGGCCCGGCGTGGGGCGGTCTTCGGGGTCGGGCCCGAAGCGTCTGCGGTTCTAGCTAGGGAAGGGCAAAAGTAATGCGTCTGCTGATCGTCGAGGACGAACTGAAGCTCGCGGAGACGTTGTCGCGCGGGCTGGAAAGCGAGGGCTATCGCGTTAGCCATGCCGCGACCGGCCGCCAGGCGCTCGCGCTCGCCGCGGAAACCCGCTTCGATTTCGTCCTGCTCGACCTGATGCTGCCGGACATGAGCGGGTTCGACGTCGCCGAAACGCTGCGCGAGCGCGGCATCGTGGTCCCGGTGATCATGGTCACCGCGCTCGACGAGGTAAAGGACCGGGTCGCGGGCCTGCGCGCCGGCGCCGACGACTACATCGTCAAGCCCTTCGCGTTCGAGGAGCTGCTCGCCCGGATCGAGGCGGTGCTGCGCCGCGCCCAGCCCCAGGACGCCGGCAGCGGCAACCCGCTGGCGGCGGCGACCGGGCCGGTTTCGTTCGGCACGCTCACGATCGACCACGCCCGCAAGCAGGCAACGGTCGACGGCCAGCCGTTCACGCTGACCGCCAAGGAACTCGACCTGCTCACGCTGCTGGTGCTTTCGCCGGGCAAGGTCTTCTCGCGCCACGAGATCCTGCGCTCGGTGTGGACGCTGGACGACGATCCGCTGACCAACATCGTCGAGGTCTACATCAGCCGGCTGCGCCGCAAGCTCGACGGCTGCGGCGCGCAGATCGAGAACGTGCGCGGCTTCGGCTATCGGATCGCCGAAGCTGCCTGACCGCCACCCGGCGCCGCGGCGGCGGCAGGGCGTTCAGCCGGTCACGCGCAGGCGGGTGAAGATCATGCCGCTGATCGGCTCGCCGCCATAGGCGGGCTTGAGCGCGGCCGGCAGGCCGATCGCGCTGATGAGACCGCCGAAGTCGAGCGAGACCTTGCCGATCGGCAGCGCGTGGTAGCCGCCGAGGCTGAGCTTGGAGACGTTGAACACGCGGCCTTCGAGCGGACCGCTGGCGAACAGTTCGCCCTTGTCGCCGTTCTCGCCCCGACCGAACAGGGTCCAGCGACCGAGCTGGAGCGCGCTCTCGAGCAGGAAGGCGTTGGTCGGATGCCCGTGGTGGTCCTCGCCGCCGGTTGGCGCGTTGCGGCCCCAGGCGAAGGTGGTCTGGAGGTTGCGGCGCGGCCCCAGCGGCAGGTTCCAGGTGGCCGAGGCGGTGGTGCGGTGCACGTCCTCGTCCGGGTGAAGCGCTTCAGGGCTCTTGAGCAAGCCGTGGCTCACCTGCAGCGCGAGATTGGCGGTGGGGTTCCAGCTGACGCGCGCCGACCAGCTGTCGAACCGCGGGCGCTCGATGTCCCAGCGGTTCTCGTCGGGCTCACGCCCGGTGAACAGCGAGCCTTCGAGCTTCACCTTGCCCGCGACGATGCCCGCGGTGGCGACCCCGAAGGTAACGTGGGTCGAATCGAGCCAGTGATGCGACACCGGCGCCTCGGGGTTCGCCATCCCCGAAAACCGGTGCATGAACGTCGTCGGGCCGAGCGCAGGTTCGCCCGGCAGGCCGAAATAGACGAAGCCCGAGACGCCGTTGCCGAGCGGGTGGCTGTAGGTCGCGGCGAGTTCCATGAAGGCATCGTGCGGATGCTGGCGATCGACCAGCTCGGTGCGCCCGTCGGCGGTCTCCCCGGTTGCCAGCAGCAGCGGGTAGCCGCGCTTGCCCATCAGCGGATCGAGGCTGCCCATCGCGCGCAAGGTGAGCGTGCCACCGCCGAGCGGACGTTGCGCCATGCCCATCAGCATCGAGGAGACAAAGGCCTTGTCGTCGCCGCGCGGGCCGCCCTGCCAGTCCTGCACCAGCGTGGCATTGCCGTGGACCATGGTCGACCAGCCGCCGACGCGACCCATGATCGCCTGCATCGGCGCCGAATCGGGCTGCCAGGCGGTGCCCGAGCTGTCGCGCATCATTGTGTAGGCCCCGAGCGCGCCGACCATGCCCGCCATGTCGCCATGGTTCATCGCCGCGTGGTCGGGCACATCGTGGCCCATGGCGGCGTGGTCCATGGCGCCATGTTCCATCGCGTGTTGGTCCATCGCGCCATGGTCCTGCGCGCATGCGGGCGCGGCCGCGAGTGCGAGCGACAGGACGGGTGCCACGATCAGGCTGGTCCGCAAGGTGCATGCTCCCATTTGAGGCCAAGTATCGGGCGCAACTGGACAAGTCGCACCCGCCCGTCAAGCGCGGGGTGCTTCGACGGGCGGGCGCCGCGCACCGGGCTGGACAGTCAGCCCTTTACCTGGACCGGCAGCCCGGCAACCATCAGCACCACCTCTGCCGCCACTGCCGCGACATGCTGGTTGAGGCGGCCTGCTTCGTCGCGGAAGCGCCGGGCGAGCGCATTGTCGGGCACGATTCCGAGGCCGACCTCGTTGGCGATGAGGACCAGCGGGACCTGCAATTTCTCGATCGAGAGCGCCAACGCAGTGCGGGCGGGCGCGGGATCGTGGCCGCCCAGCATCAGGTTGGACAGCCACAGCGTCAGGCAGTCGACCAGCACTGCATCGGCCCGCAGGGCAGCGTGCGCGATGGCGCCCGGCAGGTCGAGCGGCGCCTCGAGCGTCGACCAGCATTCGCCACGGTCGGCGCGATGGCGCGCGATGCGTTCGGCCATTTCGTCGTCCCCGGCCTCTGCCGTCGCGATGTAGACGAGCCGCCGGCCCAGCGCCTCGCAGCGCGCTTGCGCATAGGCGCTCTTGCCCGAGCGCGCGCCGCCCAGCACGAACAGCGTGCGCGTCATGCCCGCCCCCGGGCAAGCGCGATCATCCGCTCGAGGTCGAGATGCTTTTCGAGCGCGTCGGCAAGCTGGTCGAGCGCGGCGTCGACCAGGCGGGCGTGGTCGTGCCCGTCGCTGCGTGCGGCAATGCGCTGCAGCAGTCGGGCGCGCAGCGCGGGGCCACCCAGCAATCCGTGGCAATATGTCCCGATGACCCGGCCGTCGGCGCTGACGGCGCCTTCCGCGCCGCGGTCGTCGAGCTGCGCGAACGGGCGGGCGCAGTCCGGCCCTGCGGTTGTGCCCATGTGCATCTCGTACCCGTCGAACCGAGCGCCGAGCGCTATGCCCGAGACGCGGCGCAGCGCCTTGCGCGGCCCGAGCTCGGTGCGGACATCGAGCAGCCCGAGGCCGGCGCAGCCGCCGGGCGCGCCTTCGATTCCGAGCGGGTCGGCCAGCTCGCGCCCGAGCATCTGGTATCCGCCGCAAATGCCCAGCACCATGCCGCCGCGGCGATGGTGATGGAGAATGTCGATGTCCCAGCCCTGTTCGCGCACGAAGGCGAGGTCGGCGGCGGTGGCCTTCGTCCCCGGCAGGACGACGAGATCCGCGGCGAGCGGAATCTGCTGCCCCGGGGGGACCATCACCAGTTCGACTTCGGGCTCGCTGCGCAGCGGGTCGAGATCGTCGAAGTTGGCGATGCGCGGCAACATCGGGCAGGCGACCAGCCGCCGCGCGGCGTCGCGGCGTCTATCGCGCTCAAGGACCACAGCGTCCTCGCTCGGCAGGCTGGCGATGCAGGGCAGCCATGGCACGACCCCCAGGCCCGGCCAACCCGACAATTGCTCGATCGCGGCATAGCCATCGGCGAAGAGCGCGCGGTCGCCCCGGAACTTGTTGACGATGAAGCCGCGGATCATCGCCGCATCGGCCGGATCGAGCACGGCTCGCGTACCCACCAGCGAGGCGATCACCCCGCCGCGGTCGATGTCGCCGACCAGCACGACCGGGACCTGCGCCGCGCGGGCGAATCCCATGTTGGCGATGTCCCCGGCCCGCAGGTTGATCTCGGCCGGTGATCCGGCGCCTTCGATCACGACGAGATCGCAGCGCGCCTCGAGCCGGCTCCAGCTTTCGAGGACTTCGGGCAGCAGGCTTCGCCGCCCTTCGCGAAAGCCGGATGCGCCGAGCCGCCCGCGCACCTTGCCGTGGACGACGAGCTGCGAGGTGTGGTCCGCCTCGGGCTTGAGCAGCACCGGGTTCATGTCGGTGTGTAGTTCGGCGCGCGCAGCGAGCGCCTGCAACGCCTGCGCGCGCCCGATCTCGCCTCCGTCGGCCGTGACGGCGGCATTGTTCGACATGTTCTGCGGCTTGAACGGCAGCACCTTCAGCCCGCGATTGGCGGAGGCGCGGCACAGCCCTGCTACCAGCACCGACTTGCCGACGTCCGATCCCGTTCCCTGAAGCATCAGCCCTGCCATGCCACTCCCCCTGCGATCAGCCAGCCGAGCAGGCAGGCGCGGTGATAGACCCGGCGCGCGCGCGTCATTGCCCGACCGTCGGCTTCTCCGCCTTGCCCGATCCAGGGCTTGTCGGCGACAACGCCGTCATAGCTTGCCGGACCTGCCAGGCGAACGCCCAGGACGCCTGCCATCGCCGCTTCGGGCCAGCCGGCGTTGGGCGAAGCGTGGCGGTGGGCGTGAGCGAGGCAGATGCGCCAGCCACCTAGGCCGGCGAGGCAGATCAGCAGCGCCGACAGCCGCGCGGGGACGAAGTTCATCGCATCGTCGAGCCGCGCCGCGGCCCAACCGAAGTCGCGATATGGCGCGTCCTTGTGCCCGATCAGGCTGTCGGCCGTGTTGACCGCCTTCAGCGTCCAGATACCCGGCAGGCCCGCCACCATCAGCCAGAACAGCGGAGCGACAACGCCGTCGCAGAAGCTTTCGGCAAGGCTTTCGATCCCTGCCCGCGCGACCCCTGCCTCGTCGAGCGACAGGGTGTCGCGGCCGACGATCAGGCCTACGGCCTGCCGCGCCTCGTCGAGCCTGCCCTCGCGCAAGTGGTCGATGACCGGTGCGACGTGCTGGTCGAGGCTGCGTTGCGCGAGCGCCGGCCAGGCCAGCAGCGACAGCACGATCCACGAGCGGCTGCCGGCGACCGTACCGGCCAGCTGCGCAAGGCCGAGGCTCGCCCCGACCGCGGTGCCGACAAGCACGACCACCGTGGCAACGCCGCCTGCCCTTCGCGCTGCGTCAGGCGAGGTGCGCTGGTTCCAGCGCGCATCACAGATCGCGATGATCCGCGCGAACATGCCGACCGGGTGGCCGATCCGCGCATAAAGCGCCCGCGGCCAGCCGAACGCCGCATCGAGCACCAGCGCGGGAAGGGCGACCGGCTCAGCCAAGCGCGCGCTCCAGCCGGTCGCGCGCCGCGCGGTTCGCCGGGAGCCCGATCCGCAGCAGGTCGGGCCGGTCGGCAAAGGGTCGCGTCAGGATGCGCCGGCGTGCCAGCCGGTCGAACAGGGCGGGCGCCTGCGGCGTCACGATCAGGCGGAACAGCGGACAGGAGCCGCGGGTGGGAAATCCACGGCGCGCCAGCATCGCATCGAGGCGCGCGGCCGAGGCGGCGAGCTGGCGCTGCGCCTGCTCGATCCAGGCACGATCGGCGTAGGCGGCCCGCCCTAGCCGGATCGCGGCGGAATGGACCGGCCAGTCGCCGAGCAGCGCGCGCAGCGCGGCGGCGAGCAGCGGCGGGGCGACGACGAAGCCGAGCCGCAACCCGGCAAGGCCGAAGAACTTGCCAAACGAGCGCAGCACGATGAGCCGGCGCTCGGCGTCGACGAGAGGGGCGAGGCTGGCGCGCGGGTCGCAATCGGCGAAGGCTTCGTCCAGGATCAGCCAGCCGCCGTGCCGTTCCTGATGCGCGAGCACGGCGTGCAGCCGGTCTGTCCCGAGTGCTTCGCCATCCGGGTTGTTCGGGTGGCCGAGGACCAGCGCGGTGGCGCGGCCGGGCAGGGCATCGAGCGACAGGCACGGCTCTGCCCGGGCGAAGGCGGTCCGATAGGTGCCGTAGCAGGGCGGGCGGTAGAGCCCCGGCAACTCCAGGATCCGGCCGATCAGGCGCAGCGCCGATTCGCTGCCCGCCACCGCGACGCAATGCGCGCGGTCGCAGCCGAAATGGCGCGCCGCCACGGTTTCGAGAGCTTCGAGCTCCGCCGGTTCGGGCAGGCGGTGCCAATCGATCGAGAGGTCGCCGGGCGCCCGCCAGGGCAGCGGATTGATGCCGGTCGAGAGGTCGAGCCAGGCGGAAGGTTCGCCGCCGAAGCGCGCGCAGGCTGCGCCGAGGCGTCCTCCGTGATGCACGAAGTCGGCGGTCACGGCGTCAGCACCAGGGCCAGCAGCGCCGCAGTCTCGACCAGCTCGATCCCGGCACCGTGGCCGTCTCCCGAAAGTCCACCGATTCGCGCACGCAACCACAGCGGCCAGAGCAGCAGCGCGGGCAGGGCGGCGAGCAGGACCGGCGCGAGTAGCCAGGCGGCGAGGCTCCAGCCGACGAGCCATGCCACCAGCACTGCGGCTCCGGCGCGCTGCGCGAACAGGGTGCCCAGTCCTTCGTGCAGCGGGGGCAGCACGCGCACCCAGACCAGCGGGCCGATCCGGCCCAGCACCGGGACCAGCGCCAGCGCCAGCACCTCCCTTGCCGTTGTGCAGGAGGCAAGGATCAGCGCGAGCAGCACGAGCTTGGCGAGCAGCTGCAGCGCAATGGCGATCGCTCCGAACGCGCCCAGGTGCGGATCGGCAAGCACCGCGCGCTGGCGCGCCGGGTCGCGATGGGCGGCGCCGGCCGCGTCGACGATGTCGCCCAGCCCGTCGAGGTGAAGACCGCCCGTCATGCCCACCCAAGCCGCGAGCGCGAGCAGCGCGCCGAGCGCGGGATCGCGCATCGCGCCGAGCGACCCGGCTCCGGCCACGGCCAGCCCAACCGCCGCGCCCGCGAGCGGGAACCAGCGGATCGCCTTGCCGAAGTCTGCCTGCGAGGCGGTGACGGTCGGCAGGGGCAGGCGCGTGAGGAATTGCAAGGCGACGATCAGCGCGGTCATCGCATCGCGCCCGAATGCAGGCGGACGATCTGGCCCGATGGCGGCGCCCCGGCTTCGGCTGCCGGCCATATGCGCAGCCCAAGCAGCGCGGCATAAGGCAGGTCGAAGGCCCAGACCTGCCGGAAATCGAGGCCCGTGACCGCTGCGACTGCCGCGCGCATCGCGCCGCCGTGGGTGACCACCAGCGCGTCATCGGGAAGATCGCAAAGCGCTGCGGCGACCCGCGCGCACAAGGCCGACCATCGCTCGCCGCGGGGCGGGGGGCACGCTTCGGGATCGTTCCAGAACCGGGACAGCGCTTCGGCCGGCAGGTTCTCGGGCGCAAGGCCGTCCCAATCGCCAAAGTCGAGTTCGCGCCAGCGCGAATCGATCGTCAAGGCGAGGCCACGCTGCTGGGCGAGCGTCTGCGCGCCTGTGCGCGCGCGCTGCAAGTCCGAGCTGACGATGCAGGACATCGCGAGGCCTGCAGGCACCGCGCCGCCGAGGCCCCCTGCCGGGTCTGCGGCGGGCTCGTCGCGATGGCCGAGCAGCAGCCCTGCGCGACGCGGCGGGCCATGGCGCAGGAGGTGGATGGTCCTGCCGTTCATGGCACCTGCGCCACCGCGGCCTCGGCGAACGTCGCCATGCCATCGTGCGCGGCAAGCGCGGCGCGCACGATCGGAACCGCCACCGCCGCACCCGACGCTTCCCCCAGGCGCATGTCGAGCCGCAGCAGGGGTTCCACGCCGAACCGCTCGAGCAGCCGCGCGTGGGCCTGCTCGGCCGAGCAATGTCCGGCGAGGCAGTGGGCGAGGAAGTTTGCGCGCACGGCGACGAGGGGGGCGATGCTGGCGCAGCAGATGAAGCCGTCGAGCATCACCGGGATGCGCAGCATGCGTGCGGCGAGGATCGCGCCCGCCATTGCTGCCAGCTCGCGTCCACCCAGGTGGCGCAGGGTTTCGAACGGAGACGTGCATCGCACCCGGTGCGTCGCCAGCGCGGTCTCGACGATGGCGATCTTCCGCGCGACGCCCTCGTCGTCGAGACCGCTGCCCCGGCCGCACCAGTCGCGCGCGCTGCCGCCCAGCGCCTGCACGCACAGCGCTGCGGCAGGGGTGGTGTTGCCGATGCCCATTTCCCCCACCAGCAGCAGATGGAGATCGGACGCGACCGTCGCCGCTCCGGCGTTGATCGCGGCGAGGCATTCGGCAGACGACATCGCCGGGCCCTGCGCGATGTCTGCGGTCGGCCGCTCGAGGTCGAGCGCGACGACCTCGAGCGATGCGCCCGCGGTGCGGACGAACTGGTTGATCGCCGCGCCGCCGGAACGGAAGTTCGCTACCATCTGTGCCGTTACCTCGGGAGGGAAGGCGCTGACCCCGTGCCGCGCGACGCCGTGGTTGCCCGCGAAGACCACCGCCTTGACCCGTTCGAGCACCGGCCTCGGATGGCCTTGCCAGCCGGCCATGAAAGCCGCGATTTCCTCGAGCCGGCCGAGCGCACCGGCCGGCTTGGTGAGCAGTGCCTGTCGTTCGTGCGCGAGCGCGATCGAGCCGGCATCGGGGGCGGGCAGCGCCGCGAGGGCCGCTGCGAACGCCTCCGCGTCGTCGAACCGGATCATGCGCAGACGAAGCCTTCGGGCGGCGTGCGGGCGATGAAGTGCCCCTTCACCCCCTCGGGCCATTCGCCGTAGGGCACGACCCCGTCGGCGCTCCGGGCATGGAGCACCGCGTAGTCGAGGATCGCGCGCGCATCGTCTGCGCTTGGGGCGAACCCGCCGAGAACGTAGCCGATCCGACCAAGCGCGCGCAGGTGGATCACGCAATGGCGCTGGCAGGCGAACAGGCATGGCATGTCCTGCACCGCCACGACCGCCAGGCTCGGGTCCTCGTGCTGGACCTCGCGCAGGGCCTTGGCGAGCAGGGCGCCGCCACGAACACCGTCGCCATCTTCGCGGGCTTCGGCCGACACGCGGCAGGTCGAGCAGACCACCACCGACGGCCCCGTTTCTACCGCGCGCAGCATCAGAAGCGGCTCCGCAGACCGAAATAGACCGTTCGGCCCAACGCGCCGTAGCCGCCGGCAGTCTCGTAGCGCTTGTCGGCAAGGTTTTCGACCCGGGCCTGGAAGGTCAGGGTCTGCGCGACGCGCCATTGGCCGCGCAGATCGACGAGCCAGTACGAGGCAAGGACGCCGGGGCTGCCGGCGCGGTCGAAGGAACTGCCCGAATAGCGCGCAGCGACGCTGGCGCGCAGGCCTTGGGGCAGGTCCACACCACCTTCGAGGTTGGCGAGGTGGCGCGGCACGCGGGCGAGCTGGCGACCGAAGTCGGCGCTGTCGCGCGCGCGATCCTCGGCTGCGATCCAACTGTAGTTGCCGGTGGCGAAGAGCGCGCCCGCGCGCACTTCGGCGCCGAGCTCCAGCCCTCTTGCCCGCGTCTTGCGGACATTGGCGTAATATCCGAAGCGGCTGGTTGTGGTGCCGGGAATGGTGCAGGCGGCAGGCACGGGCCCGCTCGTCGGGCAAAAGGCGAAGTCGATCAGGTTGTCGCTGTCCCGCTCGAACCAGGTCGCGGTGGCTCGGATCGTCTCGCCCAGCGCCTGCTCGGCGCTGACCGACCAGCCGCGGGCCCCTTCGGGCTGGAGTGATGCCGAACCGTAGATGCTGAACAGCTGGTAGAGCGAGGGCGCCTTGAACCCTTCGTCGTATCCTGCGCGCAGCACCGTCGCGCCCCGGTTGGGGGTATAGGCGGCGCCCGCACTGAACACGGTGTTGCCGCCGAAGCGCGACTGGTGATCGTAGCGGACGCCGCCGTTGAGGGCGAGCCCGGTGAAGGGCTTGACGCGCACCTCGCCGTAGAGGCTATCGGTGTCCGCGCCTTGCGGTACGAGAGCGTAGGGCTTGGTGTTGTCGCCGGGCGAGGCGCTGGTCATCCGCTGCTCCTCGCGTTCGGCCCCGAAGACCGCTTGCACGAGGCTCGAAAGCGCGAGCGTTCCCTGGTACTCGAACCGACGAATCCTTCCATGCGCATCGAAATTGAGCGGGCGGACGGAGCGTGCCGGGTCGTAATTCTCGCGGTCGGTCTCGGTCTGGAGCACGGCGAACCGATTGGCCAGCTTGCCGTCGAACAGGGCAAGGTTGACGCCGGCATAGCCGGTCCATTCGCGGCTCAGCCCGTAGGCCCTTGAATCGCCCGCGAAGCCGTCGAAGTCGTTGCGCGCATCGGCCCAGTAGCCGCGCAGATCGACCGAGAGGTCGGCTGCGAGCTTCATGCGCGCCGTGCCGCTTGCCGAAACCCGCCGATAGCCATCGGGCTCGGTCCCGTTGCTGCGCGCCGAGATGCCATCGGTGGTGAAGGCGGACCCCGATACGCGCCAGTCGAGCAACGCGCCGGTGCCGCCGATGCCGGCCTGGGCGCTCACGGTGTCGTGCGAACCGGCCTCCAGCGCCATGCTCGCCTCGAGCGGCTCCTGCGCGCGACGAGTGAGCACGTTGACCACGCCGCCGATCGCATCGCTGCCCCACAGGATCGACTGCGGCCCCCGCAGGATCTCGACCCGGTCGATGTCGTCGACCAGCAGGTTCGAAAACGAATATCCGCCACCGGTGGCCGAAGGATCGGCAATGCGCACGCCGTCGATGACCATCACGGTCTGCGCGGCATCGGCGCCGCGGATGCGCAGCGAGGTAGCCGTCCCGTAGCCGCCGTTGCGCGACAGGCTGATGCCGGGCGTGCGCAGCAGCAGGTCGGTCAGCGCGATCGGTTGCTGCGCGCGGATCGCGGCTTCGTCGAGCACGGTTACGGTGGCGGAGACCTCGCGCTGCGCAACCGGGCTGCGCAACGCGGTGACCACGATCGCGCCGTCGGGCGCCTCGTCCGCGAGCGCTGGCGGAGCGATCAGCGCAAGCAGGCAGGCCGCGGGCCCGAGGACGAAGGGCTTGCGGCAAGAACAACGAAGAACAGAACTATGGGTAGGACGCATGGTGCGATTCCCTCCGGTACGAACGGCAAGGACCTGCCGTTCCGACCTGCGCAGGAAGCACGCGCCAGGACCTTGCGCCCGCAGGGGCGCAACGCGGCATCGCTTCCTGCGCGGGTCATCCCGGCAGGCGATGGCTGTCGTTGCGCGAGGGCTGGGCCGCCTGTGCCGGCGGCAACCTCGAACGTCCGGTGCACCCTGCCCGAACGAAGAACGACCGCGTCAGGCAGGTCTCCTGGCTCGCGGGTCAGTGCCGGTCCGGCCGCCTTCTCAGGACGATGGGTCCCAATGGCGTGAATGGCCGGTCGGCTCGCCGCTTACAGTTGCAGGGGCAGCCGGAGTCTCTCACTCCGTTCCCTTTTGATCCCCTCTCGGGGAACCTGTCGCGGCGCTGCAGGTAGCGCCGCGACTACGCTGCTGCAAGTGCGAATGCTTGCGCCGGGCTTTCGCTTGGCCTATCCGAAGCACTGCAACGGGTGCCCGCAAGGGCTTAATCGGGAAGTCCGGGAGGCGGTCGCAAGCCGCCCGATCCGGCACTGCTCCCGCAACTGTAACCGGTAGCGCCTCGCCATCATGCCATTGGGCTTCGGCCCGAGAAGGCGGCGGGGGCGCGAAGATCCGGAAGTCAGGAAACCGGCCCGGTGCAGTCGTTTCTCTGCGCGGGCGGGATGTACCGGGCGGACGAAGGCACACCCTTCGCGGACGACACCGTGGTGCGTTTTTTGGCGAAGGGAGATCCGCGATGACCAACACCCGCTGACCGATTGCGCCTGCCGTCCGCGGTCCGGGCATCGGCGCGCGCTGCGCGCCGGCTCGCGCCGCCCATGGCGCCGGCATGTTCCGGCCCTTCCTGCCTTGGCTGTCATCAGGAGACCTTTCATGGTCCGCAATTCGCGTATCGACCTCGCGCTGTTCGGCGCGCTCGCATTCGTCATGCTCGCCACCCGCACGCATTCGCTGAGCAATGCGATCCACCTGCCCGATACGAGCCTCGCAAGCTTTTTCGTACTGGGCTTCATGGTCCGTCGACCGGTGTTTTTCGCGGGACTGGCGCTGCTCGCTTTCGCCATCGACATCACCGTGATCGGCTGGTTCGGGCAGTCGAGCTTCTGCTTTACGCCCGCCTACGCCATGCTCCTTCCCGCCTATGGCACGATGTGGCTGGCGGGTCGTGTCGGAGCGGAGCGGCTGGGCGCCACGGCAGCCTCGCTTCCTGCGCTTCTGGCGCTGATCTGCGCCGCCACGCTGGTGTCCGAGCTGTTTTCCAGCGGTGGCTTCTACTTCCTTGGCGGTCGATTCGCCGATCCCACCATCGCCGGGTTCCTGCCCCGCCTCGCCCGGTACTTTCCGCCGACGCTGTTCGCGACGTTGCTGTGGAGCAGCACCGCGGCAGCAACAGGCACGCTGGTCGCGATCGTGCGTCCGACGCTGTTCGCGCGCGAGAAGCAATGAGCGCGACCGACGAGGCCCACCGCGAACGCGCGCGCAAACACAAGGCGGCGGTCGACGCGAGGATCGCCGCCGCCCAGCGAGACAAGGGCCTGCTGTTGGTCCTGACGGGCAACGGCAAGGGCAAGTCGTCCAGCGCGTTCGGCATGGTTGCGCGGACCTTGGGCTATGGCCGCAAGGCAGCGGTGTTCCAGTTCATCAAGGGCGCGGAAAACGTCGGCGAACGCGCGTTCTTCGCGTCGCATCCGGACGTGATCTGGGAAAAGTGCGGTGAAGGCTTTACCTGGGAGACCCAGGACCGCACCCGCGACATCGCTGCCGCCCGCGCCGGGTGGGACAAGGCCTGCGCGGCGTTGCGCGATCCGGGGATCAGCCTCGTCGTGCTCGACGAACTGACCTATCTCGTCACCTATCGTTACCTCGGTCTGGACGAGATACTTCCCGCGATCGAGGCGCGCCCCCCGATGCAGCACGTGGTCGTCACCGGCCGCGCCGCCGACGATGCGCTGATTGCGGCTGCCGACACGGTCAGCGCCATCCGCGACGTCAAGCACGCGTTCCGGGATGGCGTGCGCGCGCAGGAAGGGATCGACCTGTGACCGTGGCGCGGTGCCCGGCCCTGCTGGTCGCCGCGCCGGCCTCTGGGCAGGGGAAGACCACCGTCACCGCAGCACTGGCACGACGCCACGTTCAGGCCGGGCGCCGCGTTCGGGTGTTCAAGTGCGGACCGGACTTCCTCGATCCGATGATCCTCGAGGCCGCCAGCGGCGCCCCGGTTCACCAGCTCGACCTGTTCATGGTGGGGGAAGGCGAATGCCGCCGCCTGCTGCACGAAGCGGCAGGCGCGGCGGACGTCATCCTCGTCGAAGGGGTGATGGGCCTGTTCGACGGCGAACCTTCCGCAGCCGACCTCGCAGCGCTGTTCGGGCTGCCGGTGCTGGCGGTGATCGACGGCAGCGCCATGGCGCAGACCTTCGGTGCGATCGCCCACGGCCTCGCCACCTATCGGACCGATGTACGCGTGGTGGCGGCGCTCGCCAACCGGGTCGGCAGCGCCGGCCATGCCGCCATGCTCGAAGCGAGCTTGCCCGAAGACATGCGCTGGCTGGGGTTCCTGCCGCGCGACGAGGCTGCTGCTCTCCCCGAACGCCATCTGGGCCTGGTCCAGGCGGACGAAGTGGGCGACCTCGCCATGCGCCTCGACCGTGCCGCGGCCGCCCTTGGGGATGCGGCGCTGTGGCTGCCCGAGCCCGTGCCCTTCCGGTACGCGGCGGAGCCCGGCGTGCCGCCGCTTCTCGCGGGACGGCGCATCGCCGTCGCCCGCGACGCGGCCTTTGCCTTCGTCTATCCCGCAAACCTCGCGTGCCTTGCCGCGATGGGCGCCCAGATTACCTTCTTCTCGCCGCTTTCGGACCGCGACCTGCCCGGATGCGACGCGCTATGGCTTCCGGGCGGCTATCCCGAACTGCACCTGCAGGCGCTTTCCGACAACCGGCCGATGCATGCGGCCATCGGCGCGCACTTTGCCGCAGGGAAGCCCATTCTCGCCGAATGCGGCGGCATGCTCTACTGTGTCGATGCCCTCGAGGACGCAGCCGGGCGCAGCGCCGCGATGCTCGGGCTGATGCCGGGGCGAGCCACCATGCAGCGCAGCCTGGCCGCGCTCGGGCTGCAATCCGTCGAGCTTCCCGGCGGGACGGTGCGCGGCCACACCTTCCATTACTCCCGTCTCGAAACGCCGCTCGCGCCGGTGCAGCATGCGTATGGCAAGGGGGGAGCGAAAGGGGAGCAGATCTTCCGGCACGGCGCCCTCTGGGCGAGCTACATGCACCATTATTTCCCGTCCGCCCCGGCAGCGCTCGCCACCATCTTCGGCACTGCGGAAACGGCTGGCGAGCAGGAGACCATGCTGCAAACCGGTCGATGATCGCGGACCGCCGCGAGAAATTTACGCCGGTTGCTTCCGCGGGACAGCTGCAGGGGGGGCGGAGGCGTTGCTCTCTGGAGAGATCGAGGTAGCCGCCATGATCGGCCCGCATGGAATCGGATCGATATCCGAAGGAGAAATGGTGCCCAGAAGAGGACTCGAACCTCCACGCCGTTTCCAGCGCCGCCACCTGAAGACGGTGCGTCTACCAATTCCGCCATCTGGGCACGGAGGCGAGGGGCAAAAGCGCCGTCTCGCCGGGTAGGAGGGCGCCTCTAAAGCGGCCTTCGCGGGGTGTCAACAAGGGTTTGACGGATGGACCTGACTCTTTTTCTTCGCCATTGAACGGGCATGGCGCTCTGTGCCAAAGGCGGCGACCGGAACCAGTGGCGGATATCCGAAGTCCGCTAGGGGCGACGGCATCACGTTCACACCAATTGCGGGCGGAACTAGGCATATGGGCAAGGGCAGGACGCGGGATCTCGAAGGACGGCTGGTCGCGCTGATCGGCGGCAGCGGCTTCTTCGGCACGCACCTCGCACAGGAACTGCTGGCGCGCGGGGCGCGGCTGCGCATCTGCAGCCGCCATCCCGAGCGGGCGTTCCGCGTCAAGCCGCTCGGCATTCTCGGCCAGGTCCAGCAGGTCGCGGTCGACGTGGCCAAGCCGCACACGCTCGACGTCGCGCTGACCGGCGTCGATTCGGTGGTCAACCTCGTCGGCGCCTTTGCCGGCAATCTCGATGCGGTGCAGGGCAAGGGCCTGCGCCGGCTGGGCGAGATCGCCGCGGCCAAGGGCGTCCAGGCGCTGGTCCACATCTCGGCCATCGGCGCGGATGCGGACAGCGACGTCGCCTATGCCCGCACCAAGGCGCAGGGCGAAGAAGCGCTGCAGGCAGCTTTCCCCGGCGTAACCATTCTGCGCCCCTCGGTGATGTTCGGCGAGGACGACAAGTTCATCAACATGTTTGCGGGGCTGATCGCGGCATTCCCGGCGCTGCCGGTGTTCGGGCCTGCGGCAAAGTTCCAGCCGGTGTTCGTCGATGACGTGGCGGAAGCGGTCGGCAACATCCTCGCTGCGCCTGCGGCCCATGCGGGCAAGACTTACGAGGTCGCCGGCCCCGAACAGATCGCGATGGGCGATCTCAACCGCCGGATCGCCAAGGCCGAAGGCCGCAACCGCCTGTTCCTCGACCTGCCCGATGGCGTGTCGTCGGCGATTGCCACGGCGACGGGCTGGCTGCCCGGCGCGCCGCTGAGCCGTGATCAGTGGAAGCTGCTCGCCCAGGGCAATGTCGCCAGCGGGACGCTGCCGGGGCTCGAGGAGCTTGGCGTCGATGCGCGCCCGCTCGGTCTGTTCCTCGACCGCTGGATGGTCCGCTATCGCAAGTACGGGCGGTTCGGGGCGAAGACGCGCGCCGCCTGAGCGCGGGAAGCATTACCCCTCCACCACCCGCTTTGCGGGTGGTCCCCCTCCCGATTGGCGCGGTCGGCGAAAGCGGGGAGGAACCAGGGGAGCGCGCGGTCGGCTCCGTCCTCTCGCCGGGAGACGTTCACCAGGGTGCAGGATGGCAAATCCCTGCTTCTTCTTCCCTCTGCCCATTCAGGCGTTGACGTCGGCGTAGTGCGCGGGCGGGTGGATCACGTCCATCCGTTCGGAAAGTAGCGGTCGAAAGCTGGGGCGGCTCTTGAACACAGAGTACCACCCTCTTGCCTGTTCGTGCTGCGACCAGTCGATGCCGCCGAGGTAGTCCGCCACCGAAATCTGCGCCGCCGCGGTAAGGTCGGCGAGGCTCATCGTCGCGCCGGCCAGCCAGGGGCGGTGGTCGATCAGGTAGTCGATGTAGTCGAGGTGCAGGTTCGCCATGCGCATCGCTTCGCGCAGCAGGCGCGAATCGGGCGACTGACGATAGACAAGCCGCTTCTTCATCCGCTCTTCGAGCAGCGGGTGGGTGACATCGGCGAAGAAGTTTTCGTCGAACAAGGCGATCAGGCGACGGATTTCCGCGCGATTGGTCGCAGTTCCGTTGATCATCGGCGCCTTGTCGATGGTTTCCTCGAAATATTCGCAGATCGCGCGGCTGTCGACGATGGTGATCTGACGCTCGGGATTGTGGATCACCGGTGTGCGCAGCGCGGGATTGAGGTTCTGGAACTCGTCGCGCTGCTCCCACGGATTCTCGCGGATGAGATCGTAGGCGACGCCCTTTTCCGACAGCAGCAGGCGGACCTTGCGCGAGAAGGGGCAGAGGGGGAACTGATAGAGTTGCCACATGATTCTGCGGTCAATGGACGATCGCGGCGGGCCAAGTCCAGCGCCCCAGCGCCCGCCCGGCGATTTTTGCACCGGGAACCTGCACGGCCAGCCGGATTCTAGAACCTTGCACGGACAAGCGCGAGGGTAAGATGGCGGCAAGGGCATATTGGCAGGGGCAGATCCGGCTGGCGCTCGTCTCGATCCCGGTCGAGGTCTATTCGGCGACACGGTCGGGCGCGGCGATCTCGTTCAGCCAGATCCACGAGCCAAGCGGCAAGCCGATCAACTACGAGAAGGTGGTGGCCGGGATCGGGCCGGTCGACCGCGACGAGATCGTCAAGGGCTACGAAGTGAGCCGGGGCGAATACGTGCTGCTCGACGACGACGAGATCGAGGCGGTCAAGATCGAAAGCCGCAAGACGCTGGAGCTCGTGCAGTTCGTCGATGCCGACGAGATCGAGCCGCTGTGGTACGAGAAGCCCTTTTACGTCGTGCCGGCCGACGACCTTGCCGAGGAAGCCTATGTCGTGCTGCGCGAGGCGCTGCGCGCGGCGCGCAAGGTGGCGCTGGGGCAATTGTCGGTGCGCGGGCGCGAGCAGCTGGTGAGCCTGAAGCCGTGCGGGCGGGGCATCGTGCTGGAAGTGCTGCGCTATGCCGACGAGGTGCACAAAGCGCGCGGGTTCTTTGCCGAGATCCCCGAAGATGCGCCATCCGAGGACCTGCTCGACCTGGCCACCACGCTGATCGAGAAGAAGAGCGCGCCGTTCAAGCCCGAGGAATTCCACGATCGTTACGTCGATGCGCTGCACCGGCTGGTGGAGAAGAAGGTCAAGGCGCGGGGCAGGAAGATCCTCGAGGACGTGTCCGAACCTGCGCCGCGCGGCGGCAATGTGATCGACCTGATGGCGGCGCTCAAGAAGTCGCTGGGCTCAAGCGCGAAGGACGGCAAGGAAGGCACGGCGGAAGCGGCCCCGAAGAAGCGCGTTCCGCCGCGGCGGAAGAAGGCCTGAGCCATGGCCAAGAAGCCGGTCGATCCGCTCGAAGCCTATAACGCCAAGCGCGATTTCGCGAAGACGGCAGAGCCTGCGGGCAAGCGCGCGGCGGGGAAGGGCGGCAATCGCTTCATCGTGCAGAAGCACGATGCAACGCGGCTGCACTGGGATTTCCGGCTGGAAATCGACGGCGTGCTCAAGTCCTGGGCGGTAACGCGCGGGCCGAGCCCTGACCCGGACGACAAGCGGCTGGCGGTGCGGACCGAGGACCATCCACTGTCCTATGCTGACTTCGAGGGGACGATCCCCAAGGGCGAATATGGCGGCGGCACCGTGATGCTGTGGGACCGGGGCACCTGGGCGCCGATCGCGGGCAAGTCGGCCAAGGATCTCGACAAGGGGCATCTGCACTTCACGCTCGAGGGCGAGCGGATGAAGGGGGAGTGGATCATCTTCCGGCTGAAGCCGAGGGGGAAGGAAACCCGCGAAAACTGGCTGCTGCGCAAGGTGGAGGATGCCTTCGCCGAAAAGGGCGACGTGCTGGTGGAGCGCGGGTTGACCTCGGTACTGACCGGGCGGACGATGGCCGAGATCGAGGGCGACGTGAAGGGCGAGCATTCGCTGAAAGGCAAGAAGGGCAAGGCCTTTGCCGCCGAGATGGAGGCGGCGGCCAAGCGCAATGCCAAAGTTGCGCCTGCGCGCAAGAAGGCAGGCAGGGCGGCGCAGGGCGCCAAGGGCTTGCCCGCCTTTCGCTCGCCGCAGCTGGCCACTCTGGTGGACAGCGTGCCGGCCGGAAACGGCTGGATGCACGAGATCAAGTTCGACGGCTACCGCGCGCTGGTCGCGACCGATGGTATGGAGGTGCGCGTCTATACCCGCAACGGGCTCGATTGGACCGACAAGTTCGCTCCGCTGGTGCGCGAGCTTGCCAGACTGGAGCTGCCGCCTGCGCTGATCGACAGCGAGATCGTCGCCTATGACGACAAGGGCAATCCCGACTTTTCGAGTCTGCAGAAAGTGCTGAAGCGCGGCCACGGCGCGCAGGACGAGACCACGCCGCTATCGTTCCACGCCTTCGACCTGCTCGAGCTGGATGGAGAGGATCTGGCCACGCTGCCCAATATCGAGCGCAAGGAGCGGCTCCACGCTCTGCTGGCGCAGGCCAAGCCGCCGATCCACGTGGCCGACCACGTGATCGGCGCGGGCGAAAAGCTGTTCAAGGCGATGTGCGCCGCAGGGCAGGAGGGCGTGATCTCCAAACGGATCGACGCGCCGTACCAGAACCGGCGCAGCAAGAGCTGGCTGAAGGTGAAGTGCATCCTGCGGCAGGAGTTCGTGATCATCGGCTGGAAGAAGTCGAGCGCGCGGGGGCGGCCGTTTGCGTCGCTGCTGCTGGCGCAGAACGAGGGCAAGAAGCTGGTTTACAAGGGCAATGTCGGCACCGGGTTCGGCGGCGGGGCGATGGAGGAACTGGCCGCTGCAATGGGCAAGCTGGTGGTGGAGACGGCCCCCGCCGAAGTGCCGCGCGAAGACCGGCGCGGGGTGACATGGATGAGGCCCGAGCTGGTGGCCGAGATCGCCTTTGCCGAATTCACCGCCGAGGGATCGGTGCGCCACGCGAGTTTCGTGGGGCTGCGGGGCGACAAGCCCGCGTCGCAAGTCGTGCCCGAGCGCGCGGAGGCAGCGCCCGAGGAGGGGGACGTGGGCGCCGAGGTGAAGATCAGCAATCGCGACCGGGTGATCTTTCCCGAAAGCGGCGAAACCAAGGGCATGCTGGCAGACTGGTACGCCCAGATGGCGCCGCTGATGCTGCCGTTCGTGGGCCGCCGTCCGGTGAGCCTGGTGCGCTGTCCGCAAGGGCGCGGGAAGAAGTGCTTTTTCCAGAAGCATGACAGCGGCAGCTTCGGCGATCACGTGCGGCAGGTGCCGATTGCCGAAAAGGATGGGCATGCCGAGGACTACATCTACGTCGAGGATGCGGAGGGGCTGCTGACCTGCGTGCAGATGGGCACGATCGAGTTCCACACCTGGGGCGCGCGGGTGGATGACGTCGAGGCACCGGACCGGATGATCTTCGACCTCGATCCCGACGAGGGGCTCGGCTGGGACGAGGTCCGCCGCGCGGCACGGCACCTGCACGACCGGCTGGCCGACATCGGGCTTGCCAGCTTTGCCATGCTGTCAGGCGGAAAGGGCGTGCACGTGGTGGTGCCGCTCACGCCGGGCCATTCGTGGGAGGCGCACAAGGACTTCGCGCGGCGCTTTGCCGAAGCGCTGTCGATGGCCGAGCCCGACCGCTTCATCGCCACGATGAGCAAGGCGAAGCGCGTGGGCAAGATCTTCATCGATTACTTGCGCAACCAGCGCGGGGCGACGGCGGTTGCCCCCTATTCGGCGCGGGCGCGGGCGGGGGCGCCGGTCGCGCTGCCGATCGCATGGGGCGAGCTCGACCAGTTCGACAGCGCGCATCCCTACTCGATCCGCGATGCCGAAACGCTGCTGCGGCGCGCCAAGGGCAAGGGCCTTGCCGGCTGGGGCTTTGCCAGCCAGACGCTGCCCGATCTGTAATCGCCGAAAAAAGTGCAAGCCAAGCCGCCTGACTTGCTGTAGGGGGCAGCGCAACGATGGCCCGGGCGTGTGCGCAAAGGGCATCACTGCCGCGGTGGGAGCGGCATCCACGACAACGACAAGAAAAGATCGGGCCGCACACCCGCTCCATAGGCATTTGTTATGACATTCGAAGGACTTAACTCCGCGCTCGACCGGGCGCTGACCGGCCATGGCTATTCGGCGCTGACGCCGGTGCAGGCCGCCGTGATCGAGGCCGAAGCCAAGGGTCGCGATCTGATCGTTTCTGCCCAGACCGGCTCTGGCAAGACCGTGGCATTCGGCCTGGCCATGAGCGACGAACTGCTGGGCGAGCGAGGCGTGCTGCCCCAGGCCGGCGCGCCGCTGGCGCTGGTGATTGCGCCTACCCGCGAACTGGCGCTTCAGGTCAGCCGCGAGCTCGAGTGGCTCTATGCCGAAACCGGTGCGCGCATCGCCACCTGCGTTGGCGGCATGGACCCGATGCGCGAGCGCCGCACGCTGAACTTCGGCGCGCATATCGTGGTCGGAACGCCTGGCCGGTTGCGCGACCATATCGAACGCGGCGCGCTTGACTTGTCTAGCTTGCGCGCGGTGGTGCTCGACGAGGCGGACGAAATGCTCGACATGGGCTTCCGCGAGGATCTGGAAGAACTGCTCGACGCGACGCCGCAGGGCCGCCGCACGCTGCTGTTTTCGGCCACGATGCCGCGTCCGATTGAGATGCTGGCGAGCCGCTACACCGACAATGCGCTGCGCATTTCGACGATGAACGCGGCGCGCGGGCATGGCGACATCGCCTACCAGGCGGTGACCGTGGCGCCGGCCGACATCGAGCACGCCGTGGTCAACCTGCTGCGCCTGCACGAAGCGGAAACCGCGATCCTGTTCTGCGCGACGCGCGACAACGTGAAGCGGCTGCACGCGCTGCTGGTCGAACGCGGCTTTGCCGCCGTGGCGCTGTCGGGCGAACACAGCCAGTCGGAACGCAACAACGCGCTGCAGGCCTTGCGCGATCGCCGCGCCCGCGTCTGCGTTGCCACCGACGTGGCCGCGCGCGGCATCGACCTGCCGTCGCTTTCGCTGGTGGTGCACGTGGAAATCCCGCGCGATGCCGAAACGCTGCAGCACCGTTCGGGCCGCACCGGCCGCGCGGGCAAGAAGGGCACCGCGGTCATAGTCGTGCCGTTCCCGCGTCGTCGCCGCGTCGAAATGATGCTGCGCGGGGCGCGGATCGAAGCGGCGTGGATCGATGCGCCGGGGCCGGAGGAAATCCGCGCCGCCGACCGCGAACGCCTGCTCGGCACGCTGCTGCAACCGGTGGAGGCCGACGAGGCCGACGCCACGCTGGTCCAGGAACTGCTGGCGCACAAGAGCGCCGAGGAACTGGCCATCGCGCTGGTCCGCGCGCATTCGGCCGCGCTGCCGCAGCCCGAGGATCTGATCGGCAACAGCCCCGAAGCGCGCGCCGAGCGCAAGCGTCCCGGTTTCGAGGACGTGGTGTGGTTCCGGCTTGATGTCGGCCGTCGCCAGAACGCCGATCCGCGCTGGCTGCTGCCGCTGCTGTGCCGTCGCGGCCATGTGACGCGCGGCGAGATTGGTGCGATCCGCATTTCGGCCAACGAGACTTTCGTGCAAATCCCGCGCGCGGCGGCCGACCGCTTTGCCCATGCCGTGGCCCGAACGGCGGGTGTCGAAGGCGACGACGAAAGTGGCATCACCATCGAGCATTCGGCCCAGCCGCCGCGCGAGATGGCCCGCGACAACCGCCGCGCCGGCCCGCCGAATCGCGGTGAGCGCGCAAACGGCGACCGTCCGCACGGTGGCGAGCGCGCCTATGGCGATCGTTCGCACGGCGGAGACCGTCCCGGCGGCGCGCCGTTCCGCAAGAAGGTCTACAAGGCCAAGCGCTTCGAGCGCTGAGGGCGGCTGGGGGCTGATGCTCCCGCCCTTTTGCGCTTGTCGAAGGATCGCTCCGAGGCTTTGGGGGGCTGCTGTTCCGCAAGGGGAAGGGTGGCCCTTCGACAGGCTCGGGGCGAACGGGGATAGGGTGGCGGACGTGCGCCCGCTTGTCAGATAGGCTCGACCTTCAGGACTTCGATGGCTTCGGCCTTGCCGTTGAAATCGACGCGTTCGCCGGCCTCCACATCCATCATCGCGCGCGGGAGCGGGGCGGTGAAGGCGACCTTGCCTTCGCCGGCGTCCGCCTCGTCATGGCCGACGATGGCGATGGTGCGCTCCTGCCCGCCCATGCGGAAGGTGACGCGCGTGCCGAAGGCGACGCTTGACCCATCGGCAGGCGCGATGAGCTCGGCGCTGGCGCGGCGGGCCTTCCAGTAGCGCAAGTACCGCTTGGCGGCCGCGAGCGCGGTCTCTTCGGGTTCGGCGGCGACCAAGGCTTCGAACTGCGCGACGCGGTCTTCGATCAGGGCAAGGCCGGTGGGCGTGACCCAGTTGGGACCGGGCGGGATCGGCACTTCGAACTTGGGTTCGAGATGTTCGTCGTCGCTTTCGCGGCGGAAGGCAACGCTCATGCACCTTGCTCCTGCGCCAGTTCGTAGGCTTCGCTGGCGTCCATCCAAGCGGTTTCGGCGTATTCCAGTTCCGAAGCCTTGCGACCGCGACGTTCCGAAAGCTGGCCCATGGTCAGCTTGGCGAGATCGCCCTTGACGCTGCCGGGCTCGAACATCGCGCGATCGAGCTCGCTGAGTTCGGCCTGGAGCTTGGCCACGCGCGTTTCCGCCTCGGTCACGGTCTTCTTGAGGCCCTTCAACTGTTCGCGCAGCTGGGCATTGGCGCGGCGATCCTGCTTGCCGCTGCCGCCCTTGCCGCCCGAGGTGCCTTCGGCCTTTGGCTGGTTGCGGCCCAGCACGAAGTCGATGTAATCCTCCATCGAACCGTTGAATTCGCGTGCGGTGCCTTCGTCGACAAGCACGAGGCGATCGGCGGTGAGTTCGACCATGTGGCGATCGTGGCTGATCAGCAGGACGGCGCCCTTGTACTCGTTGAGCGCCTGGACCAGCGCTTCGCGCGCATCGACGTCGAGGTGGTTGGTCGGCTCGTCCAGGATCAGCATGTGCGGCGCATCGCGCGTGACGAGCGCAAGGGCGAGGCGGGCGCGTTCGCCGCCCGATAGCGTGCCGACTTGCGCCGTCGCGCGCGGGCCGGAAAAGCCGAAGCGGCCCAGTTGCGCGCGCACCGCAGCGGGCGTCTTGCCCGGCATGGCGCGGGTCATGTGTTCGAGCGGAGTGGCATCGCCCGCCAGCTCTTCGACCTGGTACTGCGTGAAGTAGCCGATCTGCATCTTGCCCGCCGCGTTCATGGCGCCTTCCATCGGCGCCAGCTGCGCAGCGAGCAGGCGCGCAAGCGTGGTCTTGCCGTTGCCGTTGCGACCCAGCAGAGCAAGGCGATCGTCGGGATCGATGCGCAGGTTGAGCCGGCGCAGGATCGGCGTTTCGGCATAGCCGACGGCCGCCAGATCGAGCGTGATCAGCGGCGGGCGCAGTTCTTCCGGGTCCGGGAAATCGAACGACAGCGAGGGATCTTCCATCATCGCCGCGATCGGCTGCATCTTGGCCAGCATCTTGGCGCGCGATTGCGCCTGCTTGGCGGTGGAGGCGCGGGCGCTGTTGCGGGCGATGTAGTCGCGCAACCGTTCGGCCTGCGCTTCCTGTGCGGCGCGCGCGGCGGCCACTTGCGCGGCGCGTTCGGCACGCTGGCGTTCGAAGCTGTCGTAGCCGCCGGGGTAGAGCGTGACCTTGCCGCCCTGAAGGTGGAGGATGTGGTCGCACACCGAATTGAGCAGGTCGCGCTCGTGGCTGATCACCAGCAGCGTGGCGGGGTAGGACTTGAGGAAGTTTTCGAGCCAGAGCGTCGCTTCGAGATCGAGGTGGTTCGACGGTTCGTCGAGCAGCAGCACGTCGGGCTGGCTGAACAGCAGCGCGGCGAGCGCGACGCGCATCTTCCAGCCGCCCGAGAAGCTGTCGAGCGGCTGGCCCTGCATCTCTTCATCGAAGCCGAGGCCGGAGAGAATTCGCGCGGCGCGGGCAGGGGCGGTGTAGGCGTCAATCGCGATCAGGCGGTCGTGGACGTCCCCCAGGCGGTTGGGATCGGTGCAGGTTTCGGCTTCTTCGAGCAGCGCGGTGCGCTCCTTGTCGGCGGCGAGCACGGTTTCGAAGGGCGTGGCATCGCCGGCCGGCGCTTCCTGCGCGATGTAGCCCAGGCGCGTACCGCGCGGCATCTCGATCTCGCCGTCGTCGGGCTCGATCTGGCCGATCAGCGCCTTCATCAGCGTGGACTTGCCCGCGCCGTTGCGACCGATCAGGCCGACCTTGCCCTTGGGCGGAATGGCAGCCGAGGCGCGCGACAGGATTTCGCGCCCGCCAAGGCGCACGGTGAGGGACTGGATCGAAAGCATCGCGCGCCCCTAGCAGGGTGGGGCGAAGGGGGAAAGCGCAGCCGCCCGTCAGAAGCTGCCCTTGATGAGCAGCGTGAACAGCGGTCCGATCAGCTGATTGCGTGTTTCGGTGAACAGGATCGGCGACTGGTCGCGGCGGCCGGCATAGACCACGCGGTCCCAGCGCCGGCGGGCGTTGAGCAGGTTGTCGGCGGAGACGCGGACGGTGAGGCCGAACACGTTCTTGTTCTCGATATAGAGCCCGGCGAAGACAGGGCCCTCCCAGTCTCGCCCGAATTCGCCGACGCGGTAGCCGAGCGACTGGTGCGAATAGTTGAAGGAGCTGCCGATGGCCCAGTTGGTGCCGGGCAGATCGTTGCGCAGTTCGATCTCGGCAAGGCGGTCGGTGATGTTGCTGTAGGTGATGGTGCGCAGCGTGACCGGGTCCTTCAGCCGGGTGTGCTGCAGCAGCAGGTGCACATCGAGCCGCGCGCCCTTCCAGCCGAGCGGTTCGAGCTGCAGCGTGGTGTTGCTTTCGAGGATGCGGACGCGCGCCCTTGGCACGTTGCCCACGGACTCGCCGTCGGGGCCGACGGGCACCACGGTGACGTAGTCTTCCACCTGCCGCCCGATGAAGCGCAGCTTGGTCGAGCCCCAGCGGCCGAGGTTCTTGTTCGCCTCAACCTCGAGCGTCCAGTCCTGCTGCGGCACCAGTTCGGCATTGCCGGCGTTGGCGTTACCGTTGTCGAGAAAGCGGCGGGCAAGGAAATCGTAGAACGAAAGCTGCCCGACGCGGCGGCGGACGCGGACCGACAGGTCGAACGTCGGGTCCGGCTTCCAGGCGAGCGAGAGCGAGCCCTTGGGGCGGAAGAAGCGGCGTTGCAGACCATCGGCTCCGGTCTGGCGCAAGGTCGACCATTCGGCGCCGCCGACGAACTGCAGCGTCACCGTCTTCGAGACCGGGCGGCTGACCGAAAGGCTGGCATCGTAGCGGTCTTCGGCGACTCCGCCCGTGCCGCCGGGGAAAGGTTCGCGGGTGAAGCTGCCATCATCGGCGAGCGTGCCGACCGAAGCGACGTTGTCGAGGCGGTTGAACGCGCCTTCGCCGGCGATCTGCCAATCGCCGCCAAACATTTTCCAGCTGTATTCGGCGCGGGCGATGCGTTCGCTGGTATCGCCGGCCTGGGCATAGAGATCGCCGTCGGCGGGACTCTGGTCGGCGTAGGAGGTGACGACGGTCTGCAGGTAGGGTTCTTGGCTTTCGCGGTTGAGGCCGATCAGCTTCAGCCGGCCGGGGCCCAGCGCGAACTCGACATCGCCGCCCAGCTCCCAGTTCCACGTATCGTTGCGAACCTTGATCAGGCGCAGGCGATCGGGACCGCCCCACGGCGCATCGGCGGGCAGGCGGGTGCGCTGCGAGCGTTCGTCGTAATGCGACCAGATCTTCTGGATCGAACCGTTGAGGTTGATGACCGACGAGCCGGGGCCATCGATCACGAAGCGGCCGGCGAGCTTGGGATTGTCTTCGTCGCTAGTCAGTTCGTCGTGCCGGCGTTCGACGATCCTGCCGCCTGCATCGCGGATCGTGGTGGGGCCGCCGGCGGCACCGCGGTTGGCGTCGTTGACGAGGCTTATGGTATACTCGACCCAGTCCTGCCGGCCGCTGACCGAGATTTCGCCGTCGTAGAGCCGGGGGTGGGCATAGTGCGGGCGCACTTGCGGCTCCCAGCGGAACTGGCCCGAAAAGCTGTCGGTCCGGGCGATGATGTTGGCGACCTGGCCCGACAGGCCGGGCACCTTGAGCGTGGCCGCATCGACCAGTTCGATGCGTTCGACGGTGCTTGCCGGAATGCGCGAGAGCTGGGTGTAGATGTCATCCGATTTCGACGAGAGGCGCTGGCCGTTGACCAGCACGTTGCCGCTCGCCTGGCCAAGGCCGCGCGCCTGTTCCGCTTCGCGGATCGAGAAGCCGGGGACGACGCGCAGCAGGTCGAGCGCGTTACGGGGGGCGAAGCGCGCGAAGTCAGCGGGGGTGAAGACGCTAAGGGCGGCTTGGGGCGAGGGCGCTGGCGCGTCAGCGCCTGCGGGCGCGTCGGCAGGGTCACCTGCGGCAGCGAGCGCAGGAGCGCCAAGCGCGGTCGACAGGAGCAGCGGGCAGGCCATCATGCGAAGCGATTTCATTCGCAATCATAGGCTTGTGCTGCGGCCTGCCGGCGTCGGTCATCGACGAGCGACACACTGCGCCCGACGGGCGCCCCAGCGCGGATCTCGACCAATGCCCCGCAGGATGTGCGATCAGTGGGCGGTGCCGAGCATCCGCATGCGTTCGCGCAGAACGTCGATCGCGATCTTCTCGATCTCCTCCATCGGGCAATCGGCATCGAGCAGCGTCGCCAGCGAGCGCTGCTTCTGGGCGATCAGATCGATGCCCTGGAGCGAATCCATGTGCCGCATGGCGATGTCCATGTCGGTACACAGCTTCGCGCCGAGCGCTTCGACTTCCTGCGCAAGCTCTTCGAGGACCACCGCGATCTGGCGGTGGGTGGCCTGATTGGCCATCGGCGTTTCCTTCCGTCAGGCGGCTTCGGCGAGCTGGGCCCCATCGCTCAGCGCCTGGAGGTTGAGCACCATGACCATGCGGTCCTCGATCGCGGCAAGGCCTTCGAGGAACGGGACGACGGTGTCGTGGCCTGCGGTGGGCGGCGGCGGCTGCATCGCTTCGTCCGGGACGGTAACGATGTCGCTGACCGAATCAACGATCCACCCGCCGACCTGAGCGCCCAGCTGCGTGACGATGATCGCGTGGCGCGGGGTGGGCTCCGTGGCGGACCAGCCGAGGCGCGCGGCAAGGTCGACCACCGGCAGCACCGTGCCGCGCAGGTTGACGACGCCGGCGACATAGTGCGGCACGCGCGGCAGGCGGGTCGTCGGCGTCCACGCGCGGATCTCGCGGATCGACATGATGTCGAGCCCGAAGACCTGGCCTTCGACTTCGAATGTGATGAGTTCGCGGATCATGGCGCGGGCCTCCTTGCAGGAAAGGGTCAGTGGGCGACGCGGCGGACCGCGGCGACGAGCTTCTGGGGGTCGAACGGCTTCACGATCCAGCCGGTGGCGCCGGCGGCGCGAGCGCGCGCCTTCTTCTCCTCGCTGCTTTCGGTCGTCAGCACGAGGATCGGGCGATCGCGATGGCGGCTGCCTTCGCGCAGCTTTTCGATCAGGCCGAAACCGTCGAGCCTGGGCATGTTGATGTCGGTGATGACGACATCGACCTCGTTTAGCGCAAGCCAGTCGAGCGCGGCAATGCCGTCCTCGGCCTGCGCCACATCGAAGCCCTGCGTTGTCAGGGCATGGTTGAGCAGCGCGCGCATGGACGGGCTGTCGTCGACGGTGAGGATGCGGGTGGTGGTGCTCATGGATCAGGCTCGCTCTTGGATCAGAACAGTTCGACGTCGCCGGTGGATTTTTCGGGACGGCCGGCGGGTTGGACGGGCGGTGCGAGACGATCCTCGACCGTGCGGCAGCGCACCTGGCCGGAGGCCGGGCGGAAATCGACGCGGCGGGCGCAAGTGCCGCCAAGATCCTCGCGCATAAGCTCGATCCCTTCGCGGATCAGGAAGGCGCGGGCGAATTCGGCATTGGCTGTGCCGATACGCATCATGTTGCGGTTGACGTTGGCGCCGCCGTAGAGGTGCGCCTTGAGCCGGCCCTTGCGGGCTCCTTTGCCCAGCATGGTGTTGACCAGCAGTTCCATCAGGTAGACGCCGTAGTGCTCGTCGACGGTGGCATTGCCGCATCCCGCCGGGGGTTCGGACAGCAGGAAATGGTTCATGCCGCCCACGCGTGATTCAGGATCGAACAGGCAGGTTGCGACGCAACTGCCGAGCACGGTGGAGTATTCAGTCGCCGGGTCGCCCGTCGCCAGCGCCTGACCCTGCATGACCGTGATACGGTCGATCGCGCGGCCCGGGGCTGCGGCGATGGGACGTTCCATCATCATGGTCAGGCCGCCTTGCTCAATGCGTGACGGGCGATGTGGCTGATCGGTGCGATCACTCCGGCCGCACCGAGCGAGATGGCGGCGCGCGGCATCCCGAACACGGTGCAGGTTGCTTCGTCCTGCGCAATGGTGTGCGCACCCTTCTGCGACATCGCGAGCAATCCGCGTGCGCCGTCGCTGCCCATGCCGGTCAGGAGGATGCCGACCGCGTTCGCGCCGATCACCTCTGCAACCGAGCCGAACAGGACATCGACGCTCGGCAGATGGCCCGAAACGGGATCGCCCTTGCGCAACTTCGCCGTGAGCAGATTGCCGGCGCCACCGACGAGAAGATGGCGATCGTCGCCAGGCGCGATGTAGACGTGCCCGTCCTTGAGCGGCATGTCTGGCTCGGCAACGACGATCTTGGGTGGGCAGGATCCGTCGAGTGTGCGCGCGACCGCCGGTGCGAACCGCGCGTTGATGTGCTGGACGACCATGGTCGGCGGGCAGGTCTCGGTGAAGCCGCCGAGCAGGATCTGCAGCGCTTCGACCCCGCCGGTCGAGGAACCGATCGCGATCAGCCTGGGGCGCTCGCGCATGGAGCCGCGCGCCTCGGTAGCGACCCGCTGGACCGATTGTCGTTGGGCCGCGGCAGGCGCTGGCGGCGGGGCGGCGCGCCCCTTGAAGGAGATCTTCGAAGCCTCGCGGATCATCTGTGCCAGCTTGCCATTGTCGTCGAGAGGCAGGCCGGTGCTGTTCTCGCTCTTGGCATAGCAATCTACGGCGCCCAGGGCGAGCGCGCGCGCGGTGGTCTCGGCCCCCTTCTGCGTTGCGCCCGAGACGATGATCACCGGCGTCGGGCGCAGCTGCATGATCTTCTCGAGGAAATCGAGACCGTTCATGCCCGGCATTTCGACGTCCAGCGTGACCACGTCCGGATCGAGTTCGCGGATGACCTGGCGCCCTTCGGCGGCGTTGGCGGCCGCCGCCACGACTTCGATGTCGGGCTCCTTCGCCAGACGGCTCATCAGGATCGCGCGCATGGTTGGCGAATCGTCGACGATGATGACGCGAATGGTCATGCCGCATTCCTCCGATAGATCGTGGGCCCCATCGGCGCGAGCTCGGAAAGTGCAGGCCCGGTCACCCGTTCGCTGTGGCCGATGTAGAGCCATCCGCCTTGCACCAGCATTTCCGCAAAGCGCGCGACAAGCCGCTCCTTGGTGGGATTGTCGAAATAGATCATGACGTTACGACAGAAGATAACGTCGAAACGGCCCTGCATCGGCCAATCGCCAAGCAAGTTGAGGGTGCGGAAACGCGCAAGGTTGCGCACCTCGGCGGCAATCTTGGCGTCCTCGCCCGACACTGCGGTCCACGCGCGCCGCAGAGGCTCGGGCACCGGCTTGAGGTCCTCTGCGCGATAGGTGCCGCTCTCCGCCTTTGCGATCGCGTGGGTCGCAATGTCGCTGGCGAGAAGGCGAACGTCACGGCGTGCGATGGCTTGGCCAGCGTTGCGATCCGGCCCGAGCAGGGTCATCAGCAGCGACCACGTTTCCTCGCCGCTGGAGCATCCCGCCGACCACAGCCGGACTTTCTCGCCACGTTCGAGGCGCGAGACGAGCTTGGGCCGGACCTCCTGCTCGAAGTGCTCGAAATGGTGCGCCTCGCGATAGAAGAAGGTGTGGTTCGTCGTAAGCGCGCAGATGGCCTTGGTCCGCTCGGCGGCATCCTCGCGCAGGCGGAGGACATAGGCACCGAACGTCTGGCATCCGGAGGCGCGAACCAGCGGCGCGAGCCGCGAATAGACCAGCATCGCCTTGCCTTGCGGCAAGACGATCCCTGCCTCTCGGTGGGCAAGGTCGCTCACCGCCTGGAAGTCGGCAGGGCCATAGACGTCCGGGCTGATTCCCGGCAGCGTCTCGGAGAAGGTCGCAGTCAGGTTCACGCTGCCTCCGCCAGCGACTGGCCCGACAGCGAGCGCGACACGAGGCCGTCGACATCGACGATCAGCGCGACGCGGCCATCGCCGAGGATGGTCGCACCGGCGACGCCCTCAACCGAGCGATAGTGCGTGTCGAGGCTCTTGATCACGACCTGGCGCTGGTCGCAGATCGCATCGACAAGCAGCGCGGCGCGGCCTGCGCGCTCGGTCTCGACGACGATCAGCACGCCTTCGTCGGCCCTTTCGACCGCGCCGCGGGCGCCGACCGCGAGGTGAAGCGGGACGACCGGGATGAACCTGCCGCGGACGTTGATCATGGCCCGCGCGGCACCGAGACCCTGAACTTCCTTCGGATCGGGGCGCAAGCTCTCGACCACGTTGGCGAGCGGGACAACCAAGGTCTGGTCCCCCACGTTGACGATCATCCCGTCGGAAATCGCAAGGGTCAGTGGCAACGTCAGGGTGAAGGTCGTGCCCTTGCCTTCTTCGGATTCGATCGTGATGCGGCCGCCGAGGTCCTTCACGTTCTGGCGGACCACGTCCATGCCGACGCCGCGGCCTGAGATGTTCGAGATCTGCTGCGCGGTCGAAAAGCCGGGCGCGAAGATCAGCGCGTCGATCTCTTCCTTCGACAACTGCACATCGGGTGCGACGAGTCCCTTCTCGATCGCCTTGGCAAGAACGCGCTCGCGATTGATGCCGCGCCCGTCGTCGGCGATGCGGATGAGGATGCGGCCCGACCGGTGCTCGGCCGAAAGGGTCAGCGTACCGTCGGCCGACTTTCCGGCGGCGATGCGGTCTTCCGCACATTCGATGCCGTGGTCGACGGCATTGCGGATGAGGTGGGTGAGCGGCTCGCCGAGGCGCTCGATGACGGTCTTGTCGAGTTCGGTGCTCTCGCCGGAGACTTCGAGCCGGACATGCTTGCCGGTGCTCGTGGTAAGTTCGCGAAGAATGCGGGGCACGCGGCTGAAGACCGAGCCGATCGGCTGGGCGCGGATGGCCATCGCCGATTCCTGGATGTCGCGGGTGAGGCCTTCTAGCACCGCGAGTTCCTCGGTCACGGCGAGGCCGTCGCCGGCCAGGCGCTGCGCCATCATCGCTTGCGCAATGACCAGTTCGCCGACGGCATCGATCAACTTGTCGAGCTTGCCAAGCTCGATGCGGATCGATTGTCCCGGAGCGGGCGGAGCGGGAACGGCGGCCTGCTGTTGTTGCGGCGGCGGCGTGGGAGCGCTGTCGGCCACCGGGACGGCTGCAGCCGTGGGCGTGGTTGCCGGCGTGGCTTGCACGCCCTGCGCCTCGTCGCGGGCGACGGCCGGCGCGGCTGCAGCAGGAACCGGGTTCGCCGCGCGTGGCGCCGGGAACTGGACCGCAGGCATCGGGGCGCCTTCGCCCACGGCAATGCCGCATTCGTCGCCGACGAAGTCGAAGATCTCACGGACCGAGTCCTGCGACGCCTCGGGCGGGAAACCGAATGTCCAGCCGAGGTAGCCGGTGCCCGGGTCGAGAGTATCGAGTGGCGGGATCTGGTCGATGTCGCACTCGATGCAGGCGCCGCCGAGCGCGATCATTTCGCGCAGCATCAGCAGCGGTTCGCTCCCGTTGCGCATCGAGCCTGCGTGCGGACGGACCTTGAACAGCCAGAGGTTGTCGCCCGGGGCTTGCTCGTCGCCGCCGGCCGCGCCTTCGTCGCCTTCAGCGGTGCCCGCGCCAGCGCCGACGGCGCCGGTGATGTCGTCGAGCATGGCATCGAAATCGAAGCCGAAGTCGTCGTCCACCGCAGAACTTGCGGCAGGCGCGCTGTCGCCATCACCTGCCGCAACCGCGGCGGGGGTCTCGGCCTGGGCGTCGTCTGCCACGGCGCCGGCATTGGCCGCCATCGCCGCAGTGAGCTCGACCTGGAGCGCGGTGTCGTCGGGCGTATCGCCCATGCCCCGGGCGGCGCTGACGTGGTCGCTCAAGGTGTCGAGCGCGCGCAGCAGGAGATCGACCAGCGGATCGGTGATGGCGACGGTGCCATCGCGCACGTCGGACAGCAGGGTCTCGAAGGTGTGGGTGAAGCCCTGAAGCGCGGTGTAGCCGAACGCGCCTGCGCCGCCCTTGATCGAATGGACGCCGCGAAAGACCGCGTTGACGGTATCGGCATCATGGGTGCCTGCCTTGCAGGCCGCAAGGCCCTGCTCGGCGGCGGCAAGCGATTCTTCGCACTCCGCGAAGAAGATGGCCTGGATTTCCTCGGCGTTCACAGCGTGCCTCCGCGACCGTCCCCGTCGAACAGCTCCGCCTCGAGCCCGAGCTGGCGCGCCGTATCGCGAAGGCTGGTGGACGGCTCGATCATCGCGCCTTCGCCGGTGTGGCGCGCGCTGACCAGGACCTGCAGCATGGCGAGGCCGATCTGCGTGCATTCGCGTGCGTCGATGTGCAGCGGCCCGGAACCCAGCGATGCGACCATCTCGGGCAGCAGCGCTTCGGCTGCGGCGCGATCGCACCGGGACGGCAGGGTGATCGTCGGCATTGGTACGGGTTTCCCTTTGCGAGACCTCGGCCGCTCGGCCCCTTCCGGTGATTCGGCGGGCTTGAAGCGACATTTCGGCTCAGCGGCCTACCGACAAAGCGGCAAAGGTCGGATTGCCCGTGACTTAGGGTGAGATACCTATCGCCCCGGGGGGAATTTGCTGTCCGGTGGCAGGCTAACAGCATTGCCGAGGACGCCAACTCGGGCGCCGATGAAACTGCATTAAAGCAAGGGTTTGGTACCGATGCACGAAGCACGCGTTCTGGTTGTCGATGACTCCGCGGCCATGCGCGCCCTGTTCTCCGACATCCTCGATCAGGCGAAGAACGTCAGCGTCGTGGGCGCGGCCCGCAGCGCGGACGACGCGCGCGAGCAGATCCTGCAACTCAAGCCGAACGTCATCACGCTCGATGTCGAGATGCCCGGCATGAGCGGGATCGAGTTCCTCGAGGAAATCATGGAGAAGAACCCGCTTCCGGTGGTCATGCTCTCGTCGCTGACCCAGGCGGGCACGGAAACCTCGCTGAAGGCATTCGAGCTCGGCGCCGTCGAGTGCTTCCCCAAGCCGCTCAAGGCGACCCCGGAGCAGTTCGCCAAGACCGTCGGCAAGCTCGGCAAGATCGTGCTCGCGGCGGCCAACTCGAACGTCAAGGACCGCAAGGCCGGACAGCGGGTCCATGTCGAAACGGGCACCGTGTTCGAATGGAACGGCCGCATCGTCGCGTTCAGTGCGTCGATGGGCGGAATCGATGCCCTCACCACGATCCTGTCGGTCTTCCCGCAGAACTGCCCGCCGACGGTGGTCTGCCTGCAGGCCGAGCCGATGCTGGTCGAAACCTTCATCAAGCGGCTCGACACCGACCTCAAATGCAGCGTCAAGCCGGCGCGCGATGGTGCCGCGCTCGTGCAGGGCACGATCCATATTGCCGCCGATCCGCAAAGCCACGTCGTGGTCGAGGCAGGCCAGCCGCCCAAGATCCGTCTGCTCCAGCGCGATCCTGTCGAGGGGGCGCGGCCGAGCGCCAACCTGCTGTTCGGCTCGATTGCGCGCGCCGCGATCCAGTCGGTGGGAGCGGTCCTTACAGGGATGGGATCCGACGGGGCGAAAGGCTTGAAGCTACTGCGGGATTCTGGATTCGAAACCTTTGTCCAGGACCGCAAGACGGCACTCGTCGCCGAGACCCCGGACGCGGTGATCGCGCTCGAGGCAGCGACGCGCGAGATCGCGCTCGACGACATCGGCAGTGCTGTCCTCGCCAGTTGCAATCAAAGCTGAGGGAGCCCTCACGGTCGCAGGACAATACCCCGGACGGTACGCCTCCAGTCCCCCTTCTTGGCGGACCGTCCCATTGGTCCGGAACCGCAGAACGTGCGGTTCCGGACTTTTTTTGTCGGAGATGGGAGGGAAAAAGCGCGCCCCCGTCCGGGGCTGGTTGGATCAGCTCGCGCTGCCGAGCATTGCGGCCCTGATCTCGATGAAGTCCGCCCGGATCGCCTGGAGCGTTGCGGCGTCGAACCGCACCGCGCTGTCGAGCACGCTTTTGCGTGCAGTCTGGTAGAGGTGGAGAAGCGCCGGGCCCGCCGGGTTTTCAGGATCGACGCCCAGCTGCAAGGCAGTCAGCGCAGCCGTTGCCCGGGTCAGAGCGGCGCTCTTGGCGCTGTTGTCGCCACGGGATTCAGCGTAGATCGCCCGGCCGATAGACCCGGTCAGCTGTTCCAGGCAGAGGTCGACGAGCTGCATCGAGTTCGCGCCTTTGACCCGCGCATCGAAGTCGACGCGGCGGTAGGCTTCGCAAGGATCTCGGTAAAGCAGCATCGGTCCCTCGCAGGCTTAGTTGGACTTGGCGTTCCAGGCGGCGATCTGGCCCTGGAGGAACGAGAGCGTCGACTTCGAGCTCGACAGGCGGGCATCGAGCCCGGCGTACTGCGTGACCAGCTTCTGGCGCAGCGTTTCCTGCTTGGTCTCGATGTCGCTCCTCTGGGTTGCCAGCTTGGCTTGCAGCGTCGTCATGCTTGCCACCGACCCACCCAGCGTGTTGGCGCCTGCCGTCGAGGTGACGGCGCGCGACATCTTGTCCAGCGTGGCGTAGACCCCGTAGAGACCGGTGGTGAACATCTTGGCGGTGCCCGCCGGATTGCCCGCGATGGTCGTCGACAGCCGGGCGCTGTCGAAGGTGAAACTGCCGTCGCGATTGGTCTTGAGCCCGAGTTCGGCAAGCGTCGAAGGCTCGCCGGTCGCCGCGTTGGGCATCACCTTGGCCAGGGCAAGCGCGCCGAGCTGGCGCCGCAGTTCGCGAGCGCCGGGGTTGTTGTTGAGCGTGCCCGAGATCGGGTCGGTATCGCGATTGAGCTCCGACACCATCTCGTTGAGCGCGGCGACGAGATCGCCCATGGCGGCCGAGATACCGCTTGCCGGGTCACTGAAGCTGATCGTGGTGGGAGCCCCGGCATTGGTCCCGGTCAGCTTGAGCGTCAAGCCCGGCGCGGCATCGGTAATGATGTTGCTGGCCGATGTGCGCGGTACGCCGTCGAGAACGAAGGCCGCATCGCTCGCCGCCGACTTGAGCCGCGTTGCGTCGTCGGCGGGTGTCCAGGCGAGCGCCGATAGGCCGGGATCGGCAGGATTCTCGTTCGCCTCGATCTGGAAGCCGTTCGCCGCGCCGTCCTTGCCCTTGAGCACGAGCTGCGCGCCACCCGCTCCTGTCGCGACATATGCGGTGACGCCCGCACCCTTGGCATTGATGGCGTTGGCGACGTCGGTCAGCGTCGCGCCCTGCGCGATCGTCACGTCGACCTGCGAGCGGCTGGCGTCGGCGGTGAAGGTCGTGCCGGCAATCGTTCCGAAGCGAAGCGTGAGCGTGCCCGAACCGACCGTCGCAGTAGCCCCTGCAGCGTAAGCCGGGGATACCAGCGTCGCACCCTTGGCAAGGGAAGTGACTTCGAGCGTGGACGTGCCGCTGCCCGTCAGTGTCCCCTTCGAGACGACGGCGACGGAGCCGTTCGCGATCTGGGGCGTCACGGCGAGATCGCCGGTGCGTACCCGGTCGCCGAACGAGGACGCTATCGTGGAGACCATGCCCTTGAGGGTCGAGGCAGCCGAGATTTGCGTGGCCAGCTTGTCGCTGCGGGAATTGATCTGGTCGAGCCGCGATGCGAATTGCGCGGCGGCGAGTTGCTCGGCGAGGCTTGCAGTGTCGATCCCGCTGCCACCGCCCAGCGCCGACACCAGCTTGGCGGTTGCCGAACTGGACGAAGTGGCCGAAGTCGTCGAATTCGTGGTCATACCAGCTAGAACGGCTTTGCGGCGCGCGCCTTAAGCGCTGCCAAGGGGTTTTCCGTCGCGTTTTTCGAGCCGCCCCTCGGCGTCGAAACGCAACTCGATCGGCACATCGATCCGCGGCCGGGCCGGCGTTTCACCGCGCTTGAGCGAGAGCACGAAGGCGAGCACCGACGCTACCGCGGCATAGAGTTCCTCGCGGATCGTCTGGTTCTCGCGCGTGGTGAAATAGACCGCGCGGGCGAGCGCCGGGTATTCCAGCGTCGGCACGCGCAGTTCGGCGGCAAGCTCGCGCATCGCGAGCGCCTTCTCCCCCCGGCCCTTGGCCAGAACGATCGGAGCGGACGCGCGTTGGGGATCATAGGCCAGCGCAACCGAGAAGTGCGTCGGATTGGTCACCACGAACTGCGCCTCGCGCATCGCCTTCTGCAGCCCGCCCATCGCGATATCGCGCTGCCGTTGGCGGATCGCCGCCTTGCGTTCGGGACTGCCTTCGCTTTCCTTGTGCTCGTCCTTCATCTCCTGCAGGCTCATGCGCAAGCGCAGGAACCGGCGTACCCACTGGATCGGGAAGTCGATCAGGGCGATCACGATCAGACCGCCGCCGAGCGCGAACAGCAGCGAGAGCAGCGAATCCCATGCGTAGGACAACTGTCCGACGACCTCTCCGCTGCCGAGCCCGAGCAGCGTGGCCAGCCTGCCGTGCAGCCAGGACCAGGCGATCGTGCCGAGCAGGGCGAGCTTGGCGAGGCCCTTGACGATCTCGATCCATCCCTGCGGTCCGACCATGCGCTTGAAGCCGCTCATCGGATTGATCCGCGAAGCCTTCGGGGCGAGGTTCGAGGCAACCCAGCGACCTTCACCGCCCGGACCCAGCTGGGCAGCCAGCGAGAACAGCAGGATCAGGCCGCCGAGCGCGAAAACAGGCGGCAGAACAGCCTGAAGCGCTTGGACGATCAGCGTGCCGGGGGTGAAATCATCGAGGCTGGCCCGATCCCAGACCAGCCCGCGCTTGGCCGTCTCGCCCAGTGCGGTCAGCACCCAGGGCCCTGCCAGTCGCAGCCAGACCGCCCCGATCAGGATCGAGACGGCGGTGGTAAGTTCGCGTGAGCGCAGGACGTCGCCGTTGCGGGCCGCGTCCTTCTTGCGCTTGGCGCTGGGAGCAAAGGTCTTCTCGCCTGCGCTTTCGGCCACGGCTCAGTGCTCCAGCAATGCGGCGCTCTGGCCGACCGCGGTGCGGGTGAGATCGGTCAACCGGTCGGTGACGAGCGGCGCCGAGGCGATCAACGCGACGAGGCCGGCAAGGACCCCGGCCGGAAGGCCGAGCGAGAACAGGTTGAGACTCGGCGCGGAGCGGCTGATCACCCCGGTCATGACCTGGACGAGCAGCAGCAGCAGCGTGACCGGCAGGGCAATTATCAGGGCGGTTGCAAACATCTGCGAGGCGAATGCGGTGACCTGGGCCATGTGGCCTGCCGAAAACCACGCGGTGCCGGGCGGGAAGGTGCGGTAGCTCTCGACCAGTAGCGAGAACCAGTCGAGGTGTGCGCCAAGGCCGAGGAACAGCACGGTCATCACGACCGAGAAATACTGGCCGAGCGCCGGTGAGTGCGCGCCGCTAACAGGATCGGACGTCGTCGCGATCGACAACCCCATGCCGCCCCCGATCAGTTCCGCGGCAATCAGCGGGGCTGCGAACGAGAGTTGCAGCACGAAGCCGAGGGCGAGGCCGAGCACCACCTCGTTGGCGATGGCGAGCATGCCGGTCAGCGAGAGCAGGTTGGGCGGGGCGACCACGCTGGTCCAGGCGCAGACGAGGACCGCGACTGCGCCGCTCACCATGACCCGCACTTGTGGCGGCACCGTATTCGCACCGAACAGCGGTGCGGCGAACAGGGCTGCCGCGATCCGCGTCATCACGAAGACCATCCGCCAGAACTCTGCCTCGAGCGCGCCAAATCCGAAATCGAGGGCGATCATCGGATGCCTTAGCGCCCGGTTGCGGCGATCTGGACGAACACGTCCTTGAGGAAGTCGCCGATCAGCCCGAGCATCGCGCCGCCCAGCAGGACCAGCACGAGCGCGGTAACGGCAAGCTTGGGCACGAAGGTCAGCGTCTGTTCGTTGACCGAGGTCGCAGCCTGAATGATCCCGACGACGAGGCCGACGGCGAGGCTGGCGAGCAGCACGGGCGCGGCGACGAGCGCTGCAACCCACAGCATCCGGTCCGCAAGCGCGAGAAGGGCGGCAGTATCGTCCATCAGCCGAAACTCGAAGCGAGGCTGCCCATCAGCAGCGCCCAGCCGTCGACGAGGACGAAGAGCAGCAGCTTGAAGGGTAGCGAGACAATGGTCGGGCTCATCATCATCATGCCAAGGCTCATCAGCACCGAGGAGACCACGAGGTCGATCACCAGGAACGGCAAGAACAGCATGAAGCCGATCTGGAACGCGGTCTTTAGCTCGCTGGTGATGAAGGCCGGGAGCAGGATCGAGAACGGCACGTCGGCGCTGTTCGCGAACTTCGGCGCATGCGCCATGTCGGCGAACATCGACAGGTCGTGCTCGCGCGTCTGGCGGATCATGAACTTGTGGAATTCCCCGCCCGCATTGGCGATCGCCTGTTCTGCATTGATGGTGCCTGCCGAATAGGGACTGATCGCCGTCTGGTTCACCTTGTCGAGCGTCGGCGCCATGACGAACAGCGAGAGGAACAGCGAGAGCCCGATCAGCACCTGGTTGGGCGGAGACTGCTGCAGGCCGAGCGCCTGGCGCAGGATGCCCAGCACCACCAGGATGCGGGTGAAGCTCGTCATCATCAGGATCAGGCTGGGCAGGATCGTCAGCAGCCCCATGATCAACAGGAGCTGGAGCGAGAGCGAGAGGCTGCCGCCCGACTGTGCGCCGGCGATCTGGCCGAAGGCGCGATCGAGCGCGCCCGGAATGGCGGCGGCGGTCGAGCCCGGTGCAGCGGCAGGAGCGGCGGCAGGAGCGGCAAGGGCCAGCGTGGGCAGGAGCAGCAGCGGCAGGAACACGCCACTGCGAAGAACCATGGCAAGGCGCATCGTCGTCATTCTTCGGCCGGCGCGTCGCTCGCGCGCGCAGGCGCCTCGGCGAGTGGAACCAGCCCGGCCTTGCTGGCCGAGACGAGAATTTCACGCCCACGGAACTCGATCACGGCAAGCCGCAAGCTCGGGCTGAGCATCTGCGTTTCGACGATCTTCACCGATCGCGTGCCGGTCGACGTTCCGAACTTGCCCTCCATGCGCTTGGCGAACTTGAGGCTGGCCCAGGCAAGACCCCCGATCAGCGGGAGCAGGATGACCAGCTTGAGGATGTACCACAGCATCAGGCGGCATCCTCGCGCGGCAGGGAGGTGGGCTGGCCGATCAGTTCGACAATGCGCAGCCCGAAGCGATCGCCCTGCGCGACGACCTCGCCGCGCGCGATCAGCTTGCCGTTGACCATGACGTCGAGCAGTTCATCGGTCAGCCGGTCGAGCATCACCACGCTCTCCTCGGCGAGCCCCAGCACATCCTTGAGCTTCATCTCGGTGCGGCCGAGCTCGACGGTCAGGCGGACATCGACGTCCTTGAGGAAATCGAAGCCGCGGGTTTGGAAGGTCATCTAAGCCTCTTCTTCAGGAAAGCTGGGTGAGTTGAACGGCGACGCGATCGTCGACCGCGCCGATGCTGCCGTGAGCGACCGTTCGGTCGGCGACCCGCAGCGGAATCGAGCGTGCGATAGGGACGGAGAGGACCTGGCCAACCTCGAGCGCCGAAAGCACTGCGAGGGGTAGCGCCACATCGACGAGCACGGCGCTCACCGGCAACGGCAGTTCGCCGAACGGTGCGTCTTCCGGACTGGCCGGCCGGCTCCGTCGCGCCGGCTTGCGAGATGCTTGGTCTGCCTGGCCGAAAAAGTCGGCGAGCATCGCAAACGGAATGGCCAGCCGCATTTCCCACGGATTGCGCCCGGCTTCAGTGATCGCGAACGACAGCACAGCCAGCCTCGCATCGGGACCGTAGGGCTCGAGTTGTGCAAGGTTGCTGTCGCGCCGCACCGCGGCGATCGGCTCGGGTCCACGCAGGTTGGCGACAGCCGCGAATTGGGCGGCGAACACGGATTCGATCCGCTGGACCATCAGTTCGGCCGAAAGCGGCAGTTCGCGCGGCATCGGGTGGGGCGCTTCGCCCGGGCCGCCGAATGCGCGGTCGACCAGGCGAAGAACCGCTTCAGCATCGATCGCCGAAAGCAGGCGCCCGCCCGATCCGGCCACCCGGTACAGGCTCCATGCGGCAAGCCCCGGTACTCGCGCCTCGATGTCGCCCAGGACGAGATCTTCGGGCTCTCCGCAATCGACCAGTGGCGGCTCGCCGCCGAGCAGCAGGGCCAGCGCGCCGCGCAGCGACCGCGCCATGCGCTCGCTCGCCCGGGCCAGCGCCGGCAACAGCTCGGCAGCGCTCGGACCCTGCCGCACCAGCTCCGCCGCGTGACGAGCGATGGGCCTCTCGGCCACGAGGGATCGTTCAGGCTTCATGTCGCTGTTCGTGCCGTCCGCAAGATGAGGAAATTACTGGACGATGAAGGTCTTGAAGTAGACGGCATCGACTCCGCCGAACCCTTCGGTCTGGGTCAGCACCTTGTTGATCGCGGCAGTCATCCGCTTCTGCAGCTGTTCCTTGCCCTTGCTGGTCTGGACGTCGGTGTCGGGGGTTTCAGCCAGGACATCGAGCAGCGCCGAGCGGATAGCCAGTTCGTGCTTCTGGACCCAGAGGATCACGCGATAATCGCGCCGGGTCGAACAGGCCACGGAGAGCTGCACGAGTGCGTCGCTGTCCTTGAGGTTCGAGGTGAAGTCGTCCGCGAAGGAATAGTAGACAGTGCGATATTCACTGCCGCCTTCGCCCTCGGTTTCCTGGCCGCCTTCCTCACCCTCGCCATGACCGCCTTCCTTGGGCTTGGGCGCGAAGGGATCGATCTCGCCCTTCTTGATCAGCTTGGGGCGGTTGTCTTCCTTGACTTCCTTCTCGTGCCCGCCGCCCCCGATGATGCCGGCCGCCACGAGGCCATAGGCGCCGCCACCTCCGACCGCGAGCATCGCCACCGCGATGCCGATGATCATCATCTTGCCGCCACCCTTCTTCTTGGGCTTGGCTTCCTTATCCTTCTTGTCGCTCATGCTGGTTTCCCGAATGGTCTAGGTAAGCGGATCAGGCGAAAATGCCGTCGCGCGCCGGTGGCTGCTGCGAAGCGGTGCCGCGTCCGCGGTTCGTCTGCACGAGCTGGGAGTTTGCCGGGTTGCGTGCGTTGCCGCCCGAGCGATTGTCGCCCTGGCCGCTGCCCGTCGCGCCGGCGTTCCCGTTCCCGTTCCCGTTCCCGTTCCCGTTCCCTTGTCCTGCCGGGCCGCTCCCCGCGCCAGCGGGGTCGTTCGCGTTCGATCCATGCGTCGATCGTGGTGGTTGGTCGCCGCGGGGCTGGTCCTGCTGCTGGCTGCCTCCCGCCTGCTGTGCTGCAGGCATCGCCTGGCTCGCACTGGCGACTGCCGGGGCGAAGCCGGCATCGCTGCTCGTCATCTGGACCGACAGGCCATCGTCGTCGGCGCGAAACCGCATCGAGACCTTGCCGAATTCTCCGTGCGTGAGCGCGACGGCGATCGGCGCCGCCGGATTGTGCGCGTCCGACCTTGCGCGGGCGATGGCGTCCACCAGCCCGTCCATGTCGATTCGCGCGCCGCTGCGCAGGGGCTGCGGGACGTCGGGAGCGACGGGGGGGCGCTCGTTCGATGTGGCCGTGTGATCGGTTGCCGGAAAAACGATCGGAGCATCGGGCTGCATCACGGGCTTGGCCCGCCGCTCGCTGTCGACAAGCGCAGTGCTCGCCTGCTTGGCGCTCTGCGCCACGTCCGGCTCCGCTGCCCGAACGTGTTCCACGGGACCCTTCGGATCGGCGGGCCGTGAGGCGGGAGGTGTTGCAGGCGCGACCGGTGCGGCCGATGGATCGGCTTCGCGCGGCGCAGTTCGGGTTACGCCATCGTGCGTTGGAGACGAAACCGTCGTGTCCGTTGCCGGGGCGGCCGGGGCACCCGGGACCGGGCCGGTCCCAACCGGTATGGCCGAGCCTACCGTGCCAGCCGAAACCGGGCTCGCGGCGCCCGGTGCAGCGTCCGGTAGCATGGGCTGCGACGCTCGTTTTGGGGCGGTCTCGGGCAAGGCCTCGGTCGGCTTCGTGTCAATCCGGGTGACGGGCATCCCGGTCGGCAACACCGTCGGTTCGACCGGAACCTTGGCAACGGTCAGTACGGTCGGGCGGAATCCGGACGGCGCGGCAGGCGTCGGCGTTTGGGGTTCGGCGACCAGCGTTAGCGCGACGTCCGGCACCATGCCGGCGCGCCCGCCGGATGGAAGCGCCCCGACCGGAGCTGGGCGCTGCGGTGCTGCTACGGCTGATTGCGTGCGGACCGGCCGAGCAGGTCGCGCCTGCGCGGGCGACACCGGCTGGGCCGAGGCGGTGGAACCAGTTGCGAGAAGCGGGCGAGATGACGGCCTGGTGCTGCTGGCGGGCGGGACGAGGTCAGGATTGGCGGTCACTGCAGGGCTTGCGGCTGCAACACTTTGCGCCGGTGCGGGCTGCACAGCGCCAGCACCGGCTGTCGTGGTTGCAGGCGCAGGTGCAGGTGTAGATGCAGACGCGCGAGCAGGGCCAGCGGAAGGAGCGGACGGCAGAGGCGACGCCTGCAGGATGCCCGTGAACTGCACAACGAGCTCGATGGGCCGGGCAAGCTTGCGATCTTCGGCGAGGTCTTCATCCTGAGCCGCGTCTTCGTTGTTCGCCCCGATTGAGAGAGCATCGGCCGCGGTCCCACTGGTCGCCGGAACGGCAAGAATGGGGTCTGCCGGCAACGACGCTGCAGGATCGGGAGCGGCAGCGGCAAGCTTCTGCCGGGCGGCAACCACCTGCGGGCCCGTCGTCATGGTTTCGGCGAGAGCGGACGGTGACTGCGCTTCGACAAGCGCGGCAGCGAAGTCGGGGCCGGTGCCCGCGGTGCCGATGGAAACCGCCGATTTGCCGGAAGGACGCGCGCCGAGCGCATCGAGCGCGCTTGCAGGGAGCAGAGTGGCATTGGCGGTGAAATCGACCATTGGCAGGTCCTTCAAGCGGTTGGCACCGCACGCTCTTCAAGATGCGTGCCAAGTGCGGTAGGTCGGTCAGCTTTCGGTGCGACGGCTTCTCGCTGATGCTGAGGGCACCGCACCCGATTGTCGCAGCCGAGCGATCCTGCGAGCCTGTTCCTCGGCGCGATCCTGAACCGCCGCGCGACGGCGCTCGGCCTCGGCCGCCTCGGCGGCGCGGGCGTCGGCGATGCTGCGCGCCCGTGCGACGTCGCGCTCGTTTCCGGTCGCGATGCGTTCAAGGCCGCGAATGAAGGTGTGCTGCTGCTGGAGCGCTGCAGCGTCGGTCGCATCCGCGCGGGCGGCGTACTCGGCGACCAGCGAGCGGGTGCGGTGGCCCAGAGCCTCGAGTTGGGCGAGCGTGCCTTCGGCCTTGCCTGCCTCGGCCAGTGCGGTTCGCCGTGCCACGTCGCGGATTCGCTCGAGCCGCTGCAACCGGGCAAGCCGGACGCGCTCAGCCTTCATGACCGAGCAGGCGCACCAGCGCAGCTATGCTGGCATCGAGATCGACCACTTCGCGCTGCGGTTGCGACAGGAAGGCGCTCAGTGCTTCGTGCATGGCAATTGCGCGATCGAGCTGGGGGTCTGTGCCGGAGCGATAGGCACCCATCAGCACGAGATCCCGGTTGGCTTCATAAGTCGCTACCAGCGCGCGAAACTGGCGTGCGAGCTGCTGATGGTCGGGTGCGGTAATGTCGCTCATCACCCGCGAGAGCGAGGCGGCGATGTCGATCGCCGGATACTGCCCGCGCTGCGCCAGATCGCGCGAGAGCACGATATGCCCGTCGAGAATGGAGCGGGCGGTATCGACAACCGGATCGTCCTGGTTGTCGCCATCGGCGAGCACGGTGTAGAGCCCGGTGATCGAACCGCCACTCGCCGCCGAATTGCCGGCGCGCTCGACCAGCTTGGTGATGGTGGCGAGCGCCGATGGCGGATAGCCACGCGCAGCGCCGGGTTCGCCCAGCAGCAAGGCGATTTCACGACCGGCGTGCGCCACGCGGGTCAGCGAGTCCATGATCAGCAGCACGCGCTTGCCCTTCGCGCGGAAGTATTCGGCCATGCTCGTGGCGAGCATCGCGCCGCGGATGCGCAAGTTGGGCGCGTGGTCGGCAGGCACGGCCACGATCACGCTGCGCGCGCGCTTCGTGCCGTGCATGTGGCGCTCTACGAAGTCCGACACCTCGCGCGCGCGCTCTCCGATCAGCCCGACGACGACGATCTCGGCCTCGGCGCCATGCGCGATCATGTCGAGCAGCACCGACTTGCCCACCCCCGACCCGGACATGACGCCGATGCGCTGGCCAACGCCGAACGTGGTCAATGCATTGAGCGCGCGTACGCCGGTGTCGAAGGACAAGCGCACGGGCGATCGATCGAGCGCGCCGGCACGGACGCCGCCCGATGGCCATTCGCGGCTCGCCTCGATGGCCGGCCCGCCGTCGATCGGCTTGCCCTCGCCATCCACCGCGCGACCGAGGAAGGCTTCGCCAACCGGCAGCATGCCCGGGCGCCCTTCGGGCCGGACACGTGAACCGGGTCGCAGCAGGACTGCATCGCCGAGCAGCATCATCAGGGTATTGCCGTTGCGAAAGCCGATGACTTCCGCCGCCAGAGAGCCTGCGCCATGCGCGATCCGGCACTGGGTGCCGATCGGCACCGAAAGACCGCTGACTTCGAGCAGGCCCCCGTCACAGGCGGACAGCAGGCCATAGCGGCGCGGAGCGAAATCGGGCTGCACCTCTCCGAACCGCGCCAGCATCGGCAGGGCGGGGTTCAGCATTGGCGCAGCGCGTCCTCGATCGCCCGGCGCCACTGCTCGGGGCCGTCCTCGACCCCTCCGTGCGCGCCTTCGACGCGGATGGACCCGCGTTCGAGCGTCGGGTCGGGTTCACAGTGCCAGGCTTCGGGCAGGCGGGCGTGAACCAGAGCGAGGTCTTCCGGGTGCAGGCGGATCACCCGCGCATCCTCGGCGCGCGCCAGCATCGCTGCGGCGGCCGCGACCCGGCGCGCGAGCGCATCTGCGTCGATCGCGGCTTGCGCGGTGACGGTTTCGCACAAGGCGAGCACGGTCTGGCGCAAGCGGTCCTGCAACTGATGAACCATCGCTTCGTCCAACCGGGCGAGGCCAGTCTCGATCCGATGGCGCGCCGCGTCGCGTTCGGCTGCCTCGACCTGGGCTGCGCGGCGCGCATCCTCGGCGCCTTGCGCATAGCCGTCCGCGAAGGCGCTCTGCAGGGGATCTTCGTCGATCCCTTGCGGCGCGCGTTGCAGGGATGCCTTCTCGTCCGCCGTTCGATCGGCCTCGGACACGAACCGGGCGTCGCGCGCGAACAGGCTCGCGCCGTTGCCCAGCAGTTCGGCGAGCGCGAACGAGCGGGCACCAGGAGGCGCAAAGCGATCGTGGAGCATCTCAGACATAGTCGTCGTCGCCTGCGCCGAAAACGATCACGCCCTCGGCAGAGAGACGGCGGGCGGCGGTGACGATGGCTTTCTGTGCTTCGATGACCTCGGCCATCTTCATCCGGCCTCGCGCGGCGATCTCGTCGCGCACGCCGTCGGCGGCGCGGCTGGACATGGCCCGGAAGAAACAGTCACGCTGGTCTTCGGGAATTCCCTTGAGCGCAGCGATGAGCGTGTCGGAATCGACTTCGCGCAGCAGCGAGCCCATCGACTTGTCGTCGAGCACGTAGAGGTGCTCGAACTTGAACATCTCGTTCTCGATCGCCTTGGCCAGCGCTTTGTCCTGCTTGGCGATCTCGGGCATCACCCGCTTTTCGACCGCACGCGCGGCCGCGTTGATGATGTCGGCGGCCTCGCGAGGACCGCCCATGGTGAGCGCGGCGCGACCGTGGCATTCGGTGATCCGCCGTGCGAGCATTTCCTCGAGCAGGACGATGGCTTCGGGCGCGACCGGGCCCAACGTCGCGATCCGGTGCACCACCTGCGGCTGGATCGCGTCGGGCAGTGCGTGAAGCACGGCGGCGGCAACCTCGGGATCGAGCTGGACCAGCAGGACGGCGATCGCCTGCGGATGCTCATCGCGCACCAGTGGCACGATGACCTGCGGGGTCAGCCAGCGGGCGAGTTCCAGCGAACTGGTCTTGCCAGCTTCTTCGGGCGCTATGCGCTGCATCAGGCTGTCGGCCTTCACTTCGCCGACAGCGCGCGTCATCAGTGTCCGAACCTGGCCGACACGGTCGTGTGCGGTAAGCCCGAGCTTCTCGGTCTTCTCGACGAAGCCGACGATGGCCTGGGCGATCGTACGCGGGCCGATTTCGCCCAACGCACACATCTTTTCGCCGAGCAGCCGCAGTTCACCCGGCTCCAGCTGGGAAAGCAGGTGTGCGGCCTGATCGTCTTCGAGCAGCATGACCATAACGGCCGCGCGCTCGGGATCGCTGATCGTCGCGTCGGCCTCGATTGCGCTCATCTCGCTCATCGCGCGCCTTCCTCTTCAGGTTCCTTGAGCATCTGCCGCAGCGCTTCGACGGCGCTCTCCGGCTTTTCGGCGACCAGCCGCTGGGCGAGCCCGACCTGGGCGCTCAGCAGCTCCGGATCGATCTGGCCGCTGGCATTGGTCAGCTGCGGCGGCTTGCGGTTGCCGCCGGCACCGGCGGATGCTGAATCGGCATCGGCATCGTTGTCCTCGTCCGCCCCTGCGTCCTCACCATCGGCGTCTTCGACCGCCCCGGACTTGCCCTTCTTCTTGCCCGGCTTGCCGGCTCCAGTGGCGGGATCGCGCCTCAGCGCCTTGATCAGCGGACGTACGCCGAGCAGCAGCGTCATCAGCACTGCGAGCAGGGCAACGACGTTGCGCAGGATCGTCGCGAACCATGGCGTTTCCCAGAACTTCGGTGGCGTGACCACCGCCGGCTGGAAGCTGCGCACGGCAACCGCCACCTGATCTCCGCGTGCGGGATCAGCGCCGACCGCCGCAGAGACCAGCTGCTTGATCTGCTCGATTTCGGCGGGCTTGGCCTTGGCCATTACCGCGCCCGAGAGCGCAACAGCGACTGACAGGCGCTTGATCTTGCCGGGGCCTGCATTGACGACCGCGACTTCGCGGCCAAGCTCGTAGGTCTTGGTCGACGAACTTTCGCCGTTGGTCGGCGCGGCGCTGGGTGTCGCGGCCGGGCTAGGGGTTGCGCCCGGCGCCCCGGGCTGTGGCGTGGTCGGGGGCGGTGGCGTGTTCGACAGGACTCCGGGCACGCCCGCAGCGCCCCCTGCGGCAGAGGATTGCGATGCGGACTGCGATTCCTGGCGCACCGCGCCGTTCTTGTCGTAGCTTTCGCGCGCCGAGGTCGTCTGGTCCATGTCGAGTTCGACTTGGATCTCGGACGAGAAATTGCCATCGCCGAGCATAGGAGTCAGCAGCGCCGCGACTTGCTGGCGGAGTTTTTCCTCGAGCCGCCCCTGCATCTCGAGCCGGTCGTTGTCGCCTGGCTTGTCCGAAGACAGCAGGCGTCCGTGCTGGTCGATCACCCGCACGGCGTCGACAGAGAGGCCGGGGACCGACGCGGCGACCAGGTTGACGATCGCCGCGACCTGGCTGTCCGAAAGCTGCCGCCCGCGCGCCAGCTTGACCATGACGGAGGCCGAAGGCGCCGCGTTGTCGCGGACGAAGACCGATTTCTCGGGTTCGGCCAGGTGCACCCTGACCGCCTCAATACCGTCGATCTGCATGACCGTCAGCTCGAGCTCGCGCTCTCGAGCGGCCTGCAGGCGCTCGCCTTCCACCGTGCGGCTGGCGCCCATCGGCAGCTTGTCGATCATCTGCTCGCCTGTCTCCGGCGTGGCGATCGCGCCGTCCGAGGCCGCGACCATGCGCGCCTTGTAAAGATCGTCCTCGCCGACCGAGAGAGCGCCGGTGGAATTGTCGATGGTGTAGGGAATCGAAGCCTTGTCGAGCGCGGCGGCGACTTGCGCGCGCTCGCTGTCGGAAAGTTCGCTGTAGAGCACGCGCTGCGGTGCAGGCGCCATCGTCATCCAGAGCAGGCCGGTCAGCCCGGCCGCTGTCACTCCACCGAACCAGGGGAGCGCCCTGCGAACCGGCGGCTGGCCGAGAAACTGCCCGACACGGGTAAGGATCGGCCCTCCAGCGGGATCGGTCAATGGCGCGAGCAACGACGGGGCCGGTCCTGCCGGCAGGGCGCCGGAGGACGCGGGTACGATATCCGCCATCTATCAGATCCCCATCCGCATGATGTCCTGGTAGGCGGACAGCAGCTTGTTGCGGACCTGCAGGGTCGCCTCGAATGCGACTCCCGATTCCTGGCGTGCGAGCATCACCTTGGCGACGTCGGTCACTTCACCCTTTTCATAGCCTTCGCTCAGCACCGCCGCCTTGTCCTGCGTTGCCGCGACCTGATCGAGCGCGGACTTGAGCGCGCCGGTAAACCCTCCGGCCGGTGCCGCCCCTCCGGTTTCCGCGGTCGCGTCGGAGGGATTGCGGATCTGCTGCAGCAGCTGCGAGCGTTCGACGATCTGCTGGCGCAAGGCCATGATCTGCTGGACGCCGGTCGCACCGCCGATGGCGCCGATGCCGCTCATCGCCGGCCTCCGGCGGCGAGGCCGCCGATGGCAATGCCGGCTTCGCGGAAGCTGGCGAGGCGGTAGCGCAGCGTCCGCTCCGAGATGCCGAGCTGGCGGGCGGCCGCCACGCGGCTGCCGCCACAGGCCTCGAGTGTTGCAAGGATCGCGCGAGCCTCGGAAAGCTGCACGATGTTCGAGAGCTTGCCGCCGGCCGCAGCCGTGCTCTCTGTCGGCGCTTCGGTGCCGGCAAGTCGAACCGCGCGGTCGAAGACGATGTGCTCGGGGCCGATTTCGTGCTCGTTGCCCAGGAGGACGAGGGCGCGGCGGATGACGTTCTCGAGTTCGCGCACGTTGCCGGGCCAGGCATGGCAGGCGAGCATTGCGATCGCCGCGTCAGACAGCCACGGCACGACCTGCCCGACGGGAGCGTGACGCAGGATCATCGCAAAGGCGAGCGGCGCGATGTCCTCGCTGCGCTCGCTAAGCGGCCGCAGTGCGAGCGGAAACACATTGAGCCGATAGAACAGGTCGGCACGGAAGCGGCCTTCCTCGACTTCGAGCGGAAGATCGCGGTTGGCGCAGGCGATCACCCGCACATCGACCTTGACCGGCGCCGTCGCCCCGATCGGAACGACTTCGCCTTCCTGAAGCGCGCGCAGCAGCTTGGCCTGGAGCGACAGCGGCATCTCGGCAATCTCGTCGAGCAGCAGCGTGCCGCCGTCGGCCGCGCGGAAGAACCCTTCGCCCGCGGCATTGGCGCCAGTGAACGATCCCTTCTGGTGCCCGAACAGCATCGCCTCGAGCATGGTCTCGGGCATGGCCGCGCAGTTGATCGCGATGAACGGCTTGCCCGCGCGGGGCGAACGCTCGTGGATGAAGCGGCTGAGCACTTCCTTGCCGGTTCCGGTCGGGCCGTTGATCAGTACGGGGATGTCGCTGCCGGCGATTCGCTCGGCGAGCGCCAGGATCGACAGGCTTTCGGGATCGGCGGCAATCGGAGCGCCAGGGGCCGAAGCGCAGGCGAGCAAGGCTGCAAGCACCGCCGGCGACGCTCCGTCGCCATACCGCAGCAGGAACCGCTGACCGCCGGCAAGCCTCGTGATCGAACAGGCGTCCGACCGCTCCAGCATCACCGACGTCCGCCGCGGATCGGCCGGGACCTTGTCCGAGATGTCGCGAAGTTCGGCCGATGCGCCGCCAAAGCTTGCTGCCACGCTCGAAGCGCGCACCGTCAACGGAGCATGGTCACGGCTCGCCGCCTCCGAGATGTGCAATCGTGTAAGCCTGCGACTCATCATTTCAACCCCGTCTTTAACCATGTCTTCCAAGGGCCTTTTCGCGCGGAAACGACCAACAGGCCGAAACTTTAAGCTGCGTGTTTTCACCTAGTGTCAGCCCTCATGACCGGCAGATTCCGGCAGCCGGCAGACTTAATTCCGGCAGCTTCTTGCCGGTCTTTGTCCCGACGGCCCGATTCCACGAGGATCAGGCAGTCTTTCGGGAACGATCTCACTGGAGAGAAAAAATGGCGGTTATCAACACCAACATCAGCGCCATCAAGGCTGCCAACGCTTCGAACTCGGCAGGCAAGATGGCGGCAACGGCGATGGAGCGCCTGTCGACCGGCAAGCGCATCAACGGCGCCAAGGACGACGCGGCGGGCCTCGCGATCAGCACCACGATGACGGCGCAGATCAAGGGCATGAGCCAGGGCGTCCGCAACGCCAACGACGGCATCTCGCTGGCGCAGACGGCGGAAGGTGCGCTCAACGAAGTCACCAACATGCTGCAGCGCGTGCGCGAGCTGGCGGTGCAGTCAGCCTCGGGCACCTACCAGGACTCCGACCGCGGCTACATGGACGCGGAAGTCCAGGAACTGTCGACCCAGATCAACAACGTGCTGACGAACACCAAGTTCAACGGCAACGCCGTGTTCGGCACTTCGGACAGCACCTTCACGATCCAGGTCGGCGCCGACACCAGCGACACCGTCGACATCACCAGCAAGGGGATCGCCTCGGTCACCTTCGACGTGACCGGCGCTTCGGCAGCCACCACCACGATGGGCGACGTCGATACCTCGCTCGGTGAAGTGAACGCCGCGCGCGCTTCGTTCGGTGCGGGCCAGAACCGCCTCGAATCGGTGGTCAACAACCTGAACGACAACATCACCAACCTGTCGGACGCGCGTTCGCGCATTCAGGACACCGACTACTCGGCGGAAACCACCGCGATGGCCAAGGCCCAGATCCTCAGCCAGGCCTCGACCGCGATGATCGCCCAGGCGAACCAGAGCCAGCAGAACGTCCTGTCGCTGCTGCGCTAAGGTCACCCAGCGTAATCGCCTGTCTCCACAGGCGGCCCGGACCCGGCGATCCCCCGATCGCCGGGTTTCGGGCCGTTTGCGCTCTCTACAGGCTCGCGTCCGCGCTCCTGGCGCTCGATTCGCGGTCCGATCGTCGGCGATCTAGAAAATATCTGTTCTTTTGAATGCCTTGCCGTTCGGATCTGGATATCGGTGCAACGATATAGCGAGGCATATACGAAGGTTAATGTGCTCGTTTTAATTCTGTCAATAAAGTGACATTTGCGTAGCCCGGAATGCCTAAAAATTTAATTATGTCCTTGTTTATGCGAGAAAATTGTAGGCATTTCAGTGCGAGCCGAGGCGCTGCCCCAAACCGGTAGCGTGACGCGACGGTCAACTGGAGACGACTGCTATGGCGAGCATGGAGCGATCGACCAACGGGGGATGCCGCGGCACCGGTCTTGCCGGATCGCCCGATCAGGCCGACCTTGCGGCCTGTCCCGCGCACAGTCACCTCTCCGGCCTCGCGGCCGAGCTCGAAGCGCTTGTCGGCGACGTGCGCAATCGTCTGCTCGAAGGGAGTGCAGGAAATCCTGCCGTCCCGGCCGAAGAAGCGCGCCGCGCCTTCAACAGCGAGGAACTGACGCTCGGCATCGCCAAGCGCCTCTACCGCGATCGCCGCCGCCGCGGCGACATGTTCGATGCCGACCTGTTCGGCGAGCCCGCGTGGGACATGCTCCTCGATCTCTACATCGCCGCCTGCGAGGATCGCCAGGTCTCGACGACCAGCGCGTGCATCGGCGCCAACGTTCCGGTCGCCACCGGCCTGCGCTGGATCCAGCTGCTCGAGAACCAGGGGCTCATCGCCCGCAAGGCGGATCCGCGCGATGCGAGGCGGGTGTGGATCTCGCTGACCGCGAATGCGCGGCGCAGCTTGCGCAGCTATTTTGCAGCAAGCATCCAGCAGGCCGGCCGCGGCAGCGGGACCCTCAGCGCAGCGGCCTGACGCTCGTCTTCATAAAGCGGATTTGCCAGGACGACGACGCGCTGCTGCGCGCAGCGAGAGTGCCTTTCGTGCAGAACACGGGCTTGTCCGAGGCGCCGACGGGTGTGCGTGGCGTGTCACCGCGGCACGAGAGCGCAGGCGTCCCAGGAGCGGCGCCCGCCTCACTCAATTCAGCAGGAGGATCGACATCCGCCGGTTGCGCGGGTCCGCGGGATTGTCCTGGACCAGCGGCTCCTTGTCGGCCACGCCTTCGATGCGGTGGAAGCGTCCCTCGGCGATACCGCTGCGCATGAGCGCCTGGCGCGTCGCCTCGGCGCGACCGGCGGAGAGCGACCAGTTGTTCGCGGCATCCCCGGGCTTCCACTGCAGCGAGTCGGTGTGGCCGCGCACGGTAAGGCCCGACACATCGGTCGAGAGGACCTGCCCGATCGCCTGGACCAGCTCGAGCGCGTCGGGCGTCAGGATCGTCGTACCCAGCTGGAACATCGAGAACTTCGCGTCATCGACCAGGTCGAGGCGGATTCCTTCCGGGGTCATGGTCATGCGCACCTGACGCGACAGCTTGCGCAGCTTCTCGCTTGCCGCCAGCTTCTGTTGCAACTTCTGCTGGAGCGCTGCGGTGCGCTTGACTTTCGATCCGCCGTCCTTGGCTCCGCCGCTCGCATCGCGCGGAATGGTCAGCGTCTTCGTGCCGGTCTGCCCGGCGCGATACTGGTACGTATCGGAATCGGTCAGCGAGGACCCCGACAGGAGGCCGTAGGACCCGGCGCTCCCTTCCTTCATCTTCACCAGCGTCGGGGTGAAGTAGTCGGCGATCCCCTTGCGCTGCTTCTCGGTCGTCGCCCCGAGCAGCCACATCAGCAGGAAGAACGCCATCATCGCGGTCACGAAGTCCGCATAGGCGACCTTCCAGGCGCCGCCGTGGTGCCCGCCGGCGACGACGGTGATCTTCTTGACGATGATCGGCTTGGGCGGTTCCGCCTTGCCTTTGCCCGCCTTGGCCATGATCTATCCGAGCCTCTCTTAACGGCCGCGCAGGGCGTCGAGCAGTTCGGACAAGCCAGGGCGGAATGCATGCCCCAGTCCCGAGCGGGCGCTTTCGACCACCAGCGGCTGCGGCCAGCCGTGCAGGCTCGCGATGATCACCTGCTTGACCGCCTGGAAGATCATTTCGTCCTGGTCGAGCACCTGCTTGAGGCGCTGGGCGAGCGGGGCGACCATGCCGTAGGCCAGCAACACGCCCATGAACGTGCCGACAAGCGCCGAGCCGATCATCGCGCCGAGGATCGAAGGCGGTTTGTCGATCGAACCCATGGTCTTGACCACGCCGAGCACCGCCGCGACGATACCCAGCGCGGGAAGCGCGTCGGCAAGGCCCTGAAGCGCGTGCTGCGCCTCGCTTTCCTCGTGGAAGTGGGTCTTCATCGCGTGGTCCATCACGTCCTCGACGGCATGCACCTCGAGGGTGCCCGACGACACGACGATCAGCGTCAGCGTGTCGCAAACCAGCGAAATCAGCGCCTTGTTGGCGAGCAGTCGCGGGTATTCGGCGAAGATGGGCGAATTCTTGGGATCGGTGACATGGCTTTCGAGCGCGACGGGGCCATCGGAACGCAGGATCTTCATCAGCTTCGTGCACAGCACGATGGCATCGACATGGTCCTGCTTGTTGTGCTTGGGCCCCTTGAACACCTTGCCGAAGCCTGCGCCGATGCCCTTGAGCTCGTGCAGCGAGTTCCCGGTGATCGTCGCCCCCAGCGCAGCGCCACCGATGATCAGCATCTCGTGGGGAATGGCCTCCATGACCGGCCCGAGCGCGCCGCCGGTAATGGCGAAGCCGCCGAAGACCATCGCCAGAAGAACAACGATGCCAATGCCTGCGTACATGTCTGGAGACGTCCCGAGATCTGGTTTTTACTTGAGAAGGTCGAACAGCGACAGGCCGGCGAGGCGCGTGAAGCTTGCCTGGCTCGCCTGCAGCACGGTCGAAAGTTCGTTGAGCCGCGTCAGCGCTTCGGTCAGGTCGGTGGTGCCGATCTGGGTCTGCTCTTCCGAACGTGCTTCGCTCATCACCTGCTGGCGCTGCGTGTTAAGGTCGATCCACGAAAGCCGGGCACCCAGCACGGTCTGCGTGGTGGTGATCGAATCCAGTCCGTCGGACAGCGTGGTCAGCGCCGCATTGGCCGCGCTCGCCGTGCCCGGACCGCCCGCGGTCAACGTGTCGGCCAGCGTCTTGATCGTCGAAAGCAGGTTCTTCGAACTCCCGCCAGACTGGAAGTCGAGGAATTCGGGGCCGGTGAAGGTGCGGGCCACGGTCTGCCCGTCGCCCAGGGACAGCTCGCCCGCGCTGCCGCTGCCGACGTAGGTGGCATTGCCCGAAGCATCGACGGTGTAGGCCGGCCCGGCAGCGTCGCCGCCGAACAGCGCATTGCCGGCGCTGTCGCGCGTATTCGCGAGCGACACGAGATTGCCGTGGATCTGCGAAAGCTCGGCGGCGATCGACTTGCGCTGGCTGTCGGTCAGGGTGCCGGTCGCTGCCTGCGTCGTCAGCTCCTGCGCGCGGGTAACGAAGGCCGCGAATTCGTTTAGCGCCGAATCGACGAGGTTGAGATCCGTCGTGGCGCGATTGGCTGCCGCGCCGTCGATCCGCGCCATCGATTCGCTTCGGGAAAGGCTGCGCAGGCGCGAAGCGGCGAGGGGATCGTCGGACGATGCCGTCAGCTTCTGGCCCGAGCCGATCTGGCTCTGGATCTGCTCGGCTTGCGAACGCAGCGAGGTAAGGTCGAGGGCGCCGCGGTCGAAGAAGGCGCTGGTGCTGGTGGCGAAGATCGTCATGGCGGGCCTCAGCGGATGTTGAGCAGGGTATCGAACAGCGTGGTCGCGACCTGCATCACCCGGCCCGAAGCCTGGAATGCCTGTTGGTAGCGCACGAGGTTGACGGCCTCGGTGTCGAGATCGACGCCCGACTGCGCGGCAAGCGCGGTCCGGGCCGAATCCGAAATGGTCGTGAGCGCATCGCGAGTGATCTTGCGCCCGTTTACCGTAGCCGAGATGTCGAACAGGATGCCGTCCATCGCGACCGAGGGATCGTCGGCATCGAGGGCGCTCTGCAATGCATTGAGATTCGAAGCATCGCGGCTGCCGGCAGTCGCACCGGCAGCTGCGGTTGCGATCTTGCGCCCGCTGGCGGCGACGAGCGTGAAGCTCGCGGCGCTCGTGCCGGAGAAGATCGCGCCGCCGGGATTGCCGTCGAGATCGCTGCCGTTGGCATTGGCGGTGTTCACCGTGGTCACGATCTTGCCGGCAAGCGTGTCGAGATCGCCGTGGATCTGGGCCAGCTTGGCCAAGGCCTGGGCTTCGCCGGCGAGCGAGCCGCCGGACAAGGTCACGGCTGCGGAGCCGAGCGCGAAGCTCATCGTGCCGTTGCTGGCGGTCGTGGCGGTCAGGGTGGTGGCGGTGCCGCCATCGACCAGCAGGGGGCCGCTGCTCCCCCCCATGCGCACCTGGACGCTGCCGTCCGAGGCGAACGTCGTGGAAATGTCGCCGTACTGGCTGATCTGCTGGAGCAGGTTGTCGCGCTGGTCGAGCAGCTTGGTCTGGTCGCTGCTCGCGTCCGAGGCGCGCGTCAGGCGCAAGTTCGTGCGCGCCAGCTCGGCTGCCATGCGGTTCACTTCGCTCACCCCGAGGTTCGCGGTGAACTGCAGGCCCGAACCCACCGCATCCAGCTCCTGCGCGGCAATCTGGAAGGTCCCGGTCATGCTGCGCGCCGCCTCGAACACCGAGGCGCGGAGTGAGGTGTCGGTCGGGTTGTGCTTGAGCTGCTGCAGCGCGCTCAGGAAATCGTTGATCGAACCGTACGCGTTCGACTGTTCCAGCGCCGCCTCGACGTTCTGCAAGCCCTTCACTTCCGCCTCGGCCCGGGCGGTGTCGGCTCCGGTGCGCCGCACTTCCGCCTGGCGGAATGCGTCTGCATTGCGCTGGATCTGGCTGACCCGCACGCCCGAGAGGGAAACATCGCGCGACGTGCCGAAGTAACCGGTCGTGGCCACTTCGGACAGCGAAACGCTGCGCCGCACGTAACCGTCGGTGGAGGCATTGGCGATGTTCTGCGCGGTGACGTCGAGCGCGATGCGCGCGGCCTTCACGCCGCTGCGGCCGATCGAAAGCAGGTCGGACGACATGGCTTCAGCCCTCCGTGGCTGACGGGGTGGCGGCGGACGTGCCGGGGTTGGTGGCGAGAGGCGCGCGCGGCGCGGCCCCGTTGCCCAGGTCCAGGCCACGCGCGAGCTGGGCCTCGATCTGATGCGCTAGACCGAACGCACCGCTGTGCGCGGCGATTTCGGCAAAGCGTTCATCGCGCATCTGGGTGAAGGTATCGTCTGCCCCCCCTACGGGATTCCCCCCGAAAAGGTCCTTTTCCCCGCCGAAACTGCCCTGGCGCGCTGCGGCGAGGATCTGGCGGACGAACATCGCCTCGAAGCCCTCGGCGGCCTGCCGCAGCTTCTGCCGCTCGACCGCCTTGGCGTCGCTCGCTGCGCCGGCGGCGGCAGGCGCGACGGGGGCAGGGGGGAGCAGCACGCTCACAGGATTTCCATCTCGGCCTTGAGCGAACCCGCTTCCTTGAGCGCTTCGAGGATCGCGACGAGATCGGAGGGACTGGTGCCGAGCTTGTTGAGTGCATCGACGAGCGACGAGAGCGAGGCACCCGGCTTGAACATTGCCACGTGCGCTTCCTGTTCGGACACGCTGATCTGGCTGTTCGGGGTCACTGCGGTCTGCCCGCGCGAAAACGGACCGGGCTGCGATACCTGAGGCTTCTCGTCGATCTTGACCACGAGCTTGCCGTGGCTGATCGCCGCCGGCGACAGGCGCACCGCGCTGTTGATCACGACCGTGCCGGTGCGGCTGTTGACGATGACCCTGGCTGCGGCCTCGGCCGGCGAAACCTGCAGCATTTCGATCGCGGCCATCGTGCTCGCGCGGCGATCGGCCCCGTCGGGAAGCCGGAGCGCGAGGGTGACCCCGTCCTCGACCGAGGCGATGCCGGGATAGCGGGTATTGATCGCATCGCGCACGCGCGCGGCAGTCAGGAAGTCGGACTGGAACAGGTTCCAGCGCAGCACTTCGCCGGTGTCAAAGCCGGTGGCCACGGCACGCTCCACGCTTGCGCCGTCGGCTATGCGGCCGACGGTGGGGACGTTGACCGTGAGCTGCGAGCCGTCCTTCGCCGTGATGCCGAGCCCGCCGACTGCAAGGTTACCTTGCGCCATCGCGTAGATCTGGCCGTCGGCGCCATAGAGCGGCGCGAGGATCAGCGCGCCGCCCCGCAAGGATTTGGCCTTGCCGATCGTGCTGACGGTCACGTCGATGCGCTGGCCGGGCTTGGCGAAGGCGGGCAGATCCGCGGTGATCAGCACCGCCGCAGCGTTCTTCAGACCAGGCGAAACACCCGGCGGCAACTGCACGCCGAGCCGCCCCGAGACGCCGCGCATCGCCTGCGTGAGATAGTCGAGGTTGTCGTCGCCCGTGCCGGGAAGTCCGACGACAACGCCATAGCCGGTAAGCTGGTTGCTCCGAACGCCCTGGAACGCGCCCAGATCGCGCACGCGCTCGGCATGCGCGACCGGCGCCGCGAGCGGGGTCGCGAGGGTCATCAGAGCAAGGACGAAATAGAACAGGCGGCGCATGGCTTGTGGCTTCCCCGACTTCAGAAAGGACTGATTGCGTTGAAGAACTTCGACAGCCAGCCTTCGCGGCTGGCCCGGCTGACGGCGCCGTTGCCGGCATATTCGATGCGGGCATCGGCAACCCGGCTCGAGGGGATCGAGTTGTCCCCGTCGATGTCGCCCAGGCGGACGATCCCGGAGAATTGCACCCATTCGTTGCCCTGGCTCAGCAGCAAGCGCTTTTCCCCTTTCACGAGCGCGGTCCCGTTGGCGCGGACTTCGGCGATGGTCGCCGAAACCGTTCCTCCCAGCGAGCTGGTCTGGGTCGCGTTGCCCTGTCCGTTGAACGACGATCCGCCCGAGGCTTTAAGGGCGTTGGGGTTGAGGAACGACAGCGGCCCCGCCGTCGGCGGGACAATGTTGAAGTCGCCGCTGCGCTGGGTCTTCGATGCGGCCGACTTCGACGTCGTCAGCTGCTCGACCAGCACGATGGTCAGCGGGTCGCCCACCGCGTGGGCGCGACGCCCCTCGACCAGGCCGGCGTAGCCTGCGGCGACGTTGAAGATCGCTCCATTGCCCTGCGGTGCGGCGGGCGATGGCGGCAGCGTGGCTTCGAAGCCGGGGGCAGGGCGGGTCTTGGCATGCGCGGGAGGCGCTAGCACCAATGCGCCCGCCAGCGCAGCCAACGCCAGAAGCAGTCCCGCAGGGCGCGGAAGACGGCGCGCCCGGCGGGGAACGAACACGGCGTCGAAAATCGCGTCGAACGGCGCGTCGAGCATCGTCACAGCGTCTGGTTCGCGTTCTTGAGCATCTCGTCGACCGCGGAGATCATCTTGGAGTTGATCTCGTAGGCGCGCTGGCATTCGATCATGTCGACGAGCTCTTCGACCACGTTGACGTTCGACGCCTCGAGGTAGCCCTGGCGGATCTGGCCGCGGCCGTCCTGCCCGGCGATGCCGATCTGCGCGGCGCCGCTGGCTGCGGTTTCGAGCAGGAAGTTGTCGCCCTTGTTCTGCAGCCCCGACGGATTGGTGAAGCTGGCGATCGTTAACTGGCCGAGTTGCGTCGGCTCGCCCGAACCTGCAACTGTCGCCGAAACGGTCCCGTCGGGCGCGATGGTAATCGCGCTCGCCCCTTCCGGCACGGTGATCGGCGGCTGCACGACGTAGCCTTGCGCGGTCACCAGCTGGCCTTCGGACGAGCGCGAGAAATTGCCGGCGCGGGTATAGGCCAGTTGGCCTCCGGGCAGCGCGATCTGGAAATAGCCGTCGCCATCGAGCGCCAGGTCGAGCGCATTGCTGGTCGATTGGAGCGAGCCCTGGCTGTCGATGCGGGTGGTTGCCTGGATGCCGACGCCGGTGCCGAGGTTGAGCCCGGTGGCATAGGCCGTCTCGCCCGAGGACTGCTGTCCGGCGACGCGGGCGTCCTGGTAGGCAAGCGTGGCGAAGTTGGCGCGATCGCGCTTGAAGCCGGTCGTGCCGACGTTGGCGAGGTTGTTGGCGATCACGCGCATGCGCGTGTCCTGCGCCTCGAGCCCGGTGCGGGCGACGTGAAGGGCGGATGATGGCATGGGTCAGAACTCCGTCAGGTAAGGCGCATCAGGGAGGCGCTGTTTTCGTCGACCTCCTTGGCGGTTGCGATCAGCTTGGTGCGCATGTCGAACAGGCGTTGGGCCTCGACCATCTCGACGAGGATCGCGGTCGGATCGACGTTCGACTGTTCGAGCGCGCCGACGTGGACGCCCGCCTCCTCGTCGGCAGGGAGCACCCCGCCGCCGACGACGCGGAACAGGCCGTCGAGGCCCTTCTCGATCTGCGAGCCTTCGAAGCTCGCCAGCTTGAGCCGGGCGACCTGCTGTGGCGGCGTGTCGGGCGTTGCCGGGTCGGCGACGAGCACGGCGCCATCCGGGCCGATCGAAACCTTCGAGCCGAGCGGCACGGTCACCGGTCCGCCGTCGCCGACAACCGGCCGGCCATCGCCGTTGACCAGGAGGCCGGTCGGATCGATGGTCAGGTCGCCCCGCCGGGTATAGGCCTCGTCGCCGTTCTCGGCCTGCACGCTCAGCATGGTCTTGCCTTCGAGCGCGACGTCGAGCGGATTGCCGGTCTCGACGATCGTGCCCTGTTTCATGCTGGCGCCGCGCACTTCGCCTTCGGTCATGGCGCGGGCCTCGAGGCTGGGCCCCTTGAGCGTCACCGGCAGGGCGTTGAGCATTTCGGCGCGAAAGCCGGTGGTCTGCGCGTTCGCCATGTTGCTGGCGATCACGCGCTGGCGAACCATCGAGCCGCTCATGCCCGAATAGGCGGTGTAGATCAGGCGGTCCATCGTGTCCGGCCCTCAGCGTCAGGTGCGCAGGTTGATGATCGTCTGCGAGATTTGCGTCGCCGTATCGATCGCCTTGGCGTTCGCCTGGAAATCGCGCTGTGCGGTGATCAGTCCGACCAACTCCTCGGCGATGTCGACGTTCGAGCGCTCGAGCGCGCCGGACAGGATGTCGCCGTACTGGCCGTTGCCGGGCTGGCCGTAGGTCGCCGTGCCGGAGATGCCGGTCGATACCCAGTTCGACGAGCCGACCTGCTTGAGACCGGTCGGGGCGATGAACGATGCGACCGCGATCTTGCCGACCACCGTGTTGCTGCCGTCGGCATAGGAGGCGGTGACGTTGCCGTTTTCGAGCACGGTCAGGCCGGCAAATTCGGCGCCGGCGGTGTTGGTCGCCGGCACCGTGCAATCGACCAGCGTGGTGCCCGTGACGTTGCCTGCGGCGTCGGTTGGGAAGACCTGCAGCACATTGTCCGAGCCGTCCTGCACCATGCCGTTGCCGTCGAGCGAGAAGGCGCCGTTGCGCGTGAAGAAGGTGTCGCCGGTGATGGCCGACTTGGTCGAGAAGAACCCGTCGCCGTTGACCATCAGGTCGAGCGCGGATCCGGTCTGCTGGACGGCGCCCTGCGCGAAGTTCTGGGTGATCGAGGTCAGCGTGGCGCCGATGCCCTGGATTTGCTTGGGGTTGGTGAAGGCGCTGCCGGCGACGATGTCGGCGAACTCGGTGCGGCTCCGCTTGAAGCCGACCGTCTCGGCGTTGGCAATGTTGTGGCTGATGACGTTGAGGTCGGTCTGGGCGTTCTTGAGGCCGTTGAGCGAGGTATAGAAGGACATCGATACTTCCTTGTAGCGGCAGGGGTCAGTCGAACTTGCTGTTGAGCGCAGCGAGCTGGTCGGAGATGGTCTTGAGCGTTGCGGACATCTCGGTGCTGTTCGACAGCGACGAGAACTGCGCGAGCTGGGTGACCATCTGGATGTTGTCGGTCGGCTGCGTCGGGTCCTGGTTCTGCAGCTGCGCGGTAAGCAGCTTGAGGAAGTCGCCCGCTCCGAGCGAGCCCCATCCGGACTTGGTGGCGGCCTTGGCGGAGGTCGCGGCGCTCGCGGACGCCGCACCGACCCCGGTGTTGGTAATGGCAGTGGTCATCACTTCATCCTCATCGTTTCGAGCATCAGCTGCTTTGCGGTCTGCATGGCCTCGACCACGTTCTGGTACTGGCGGCTGCTTTCGAGCATCTCGACCATCTCGGCGTTTTCATCGACCGGGGCCGACCACACGTCGCCGTTCGCATCGGCCAGCGGGTGATCGGGGTTGTGCTCGCGGATCGGGGTCGCATCGGAGCGATAGACCCCGTCGACCTTGACCGTGGAGAGGCCGTTGGCGCTGTCGAGCTGCTCGGCGAAGACCGCGCGCAGGGGGCGGTAGGCTTCCTGCTCGCTCGCGGCGACGGTGCCGGCATTGGCGAGGTTCGAAGCGGCGGCGTTCATCCGGACGAGTTGCGCGGACATCGCCCGGCCGGCGACGTCGAACAGGGTCATCGGATTGCGGTTGACGGGCCCGGCCACGATCAATCGCCCTTGATCGCGCGGGTCACTTCCTCGACCCGGCCCTTGAGGAAGCTGAGCGTGGCCGAGTACCCGACCGCATTCTCGGCGAATGCGGTCTGCTCGGTCGCCATCTCCACGGTGTTGCCGTCGAGGCTGGGCATGACCGGCACGCGATAGCGGGTCGCCGCGCCGATCGCCTTGTCGGTGCTCGCCCCGCCGGTCCGCGCAGCAAGCGCTGCGGCAAAGTCGATGTCCTTGGCCTTGTAGCCGGGGGTGCCGGCATTAGCGATGTTCGAGGCGAGCTGGCCCATGCGCTGCGAGCGCAGTTCCAGCGCCATTCCGTGGATGCCGAAGAGTGTATCGCTCATGATCTGGCCGCCTTGCTGCGGAGGTGGACGCTATTGCCCTCCAACCTCAGCAAGGTGCGTGCCAAGCCGGCGCCGTGGTCTGCAGATGCGGGGGCGGGCGAGGGGCTGGCAGGCGAGTCCCGCGCGATTTTGTGAGTCCCGGGTGCGGGCCTTGCCCGGCAACCGCTTGCCGCCCCGGCAAAGTTCGGCCTCGACTGAATTTCCCTCGCGCGAGGCCGTTCTCGTGGATGAGGAGGAACGCGCGCCCCGATGGAAATTTCTCACCTACTGAACGCTTCGGCTGCCATCGTCGTCGGCGGCGGGACCGTGCTCGGCACGGTCCTGCGGGCCGGCATCGGCGATTGCCGGACAACGATCGTCGCCCTGGCGCGGCTGGTGCGTCCGGCGTTCCATGCCGAGAAGGTGCGCGCCGACCTTGCCGGGCAGGTCGCGCAGATCCGCCAGGACGGCGTGCTGCGCGCGCGCTTCCGCCAGGTCGGCGACGCCGAGTTCGACGAAGCCACCGAAGCGCTGATTAGCTCCCGCTCGATCGAGGCGCTGATCGAGCGCCACGAACAGCACGCACGGCGGCGGCGCAAGGCTGCCGCGGCCGCGGCGCGAACCTTGTACCAGGCCGCGGACCTCGGTCCCGTGTTCGGCCTTGCCGGCACGCTCGTCTCGCTCAGCCAGCTTCCGCCCGAAGGGGTCGCGCGCGCTGCGCTGTCGGGCGCCATTTCGCTCGCCGTGCTGACCACGCTCTACGGCGTGCTCGTTGCCAACATCATCTTCGCCCCGCTGGCGCGTGCGGTCGAGCGTCAGGCCGATGCCGAGGAGGCAGCCCGACAGGAGGTGATCGACTGGCTCTCGTGGCAACTCGCGCCTGCACTGCCGACCCAGGTCGCAGCGACCCGGCAAGCGCCGCGCGCCGCCCCGGTGCGCGCGCCTGCGCCGGTCGAAGCCGAGGACCGTCCCGCAGTCGATCCCCTCGGGGAAGTGGCCTGACCTTGCGGCCCTCGCTGACATGGCAGACGATCCTCGCGGACCTTGCGTTGATCCTGTTCATGGTCACGGCCTCGGCCTTGTCCGACCCGGCCGCCGCGCCGCCGCAGAAGCCCGCGGCGCCGGCCCCGTCGAGCCCGCGGCCGATGCCGACTCCTGTGCGCGCTTCGCCTGCGGGCGAACCGGTCGGAGTATGGCGCGAGGGGCCCGGCATGCCCCCGCTGTCCCGATGGGTCGCGCAGGAAGGCGCCGATCCGCGCCTTCGCGCCACCGTCCTGGTGCGCGAAACCGGCGACACCGGGCTCGCGCTCGAGCATGCCCGCGAACTGCTCGGCCAACTGGGGCCGCTCGCTCCGCACGCCCGTCTCGTGGTCGAGCCGAGCGGGCGCGAAGGAGCGGGAGCAACGGTCACGCTCGGCTACGATGCGGACCCGATGGCACGATGATTGCTTGGAACTGGAGCAAGTTCAACCGCTTGCCGAGACGCGCCATGCTCTTTCGCCGACTTCCGCTGATTGCCGCCCTGCTGGCCGGCGCTTCGCTTCCTGCCAGACCCGCCCGGGCAGGCGGGTTCACCGATCCCGTCGAGATCGACCGCGCCGTCGCCGCATTCACCGGTGCGCCGATCGGCGTGCCGGGCGGCGCGCAATTGCCGGTCGACCGTCGGCTTCGCCTGGTGCAATGTACCGCACCGCTCGCGCTCAGCTGGCGCAACGGCGGGCACGACAGCGTGGTCGTGCAATGTCCGGAGGCAGGCGGCTGGCGCATCTTCGTCGCCGTCGCGCAGCAGCAGCAGGCGGATACGACCCCGGCGGTGGCGCGGGGCGATGCGGTGACCATCGCCGCCACGGGCGACGGCTTTTCGGTGTCGCAACCGGGCGAGGCGCTCGACGCCGGCGCGGTCGGCGCCTGGATACGTGTTCGTACGAATGCCAAGGCCGACCCGATGCGCGCGCAGATCGTCCGCCCAGGCCTCGTGCAACTGCCTGTAGAATAACGCATTTTGCCGGTTTCGGCAAAAAAGCGCCGCACCACCTTAATCCAGCTGCTCCCGCGTCGTTCTTCCCTGTGTAACAACGCCGAGGAGCGGAACCATGCCACCCATTGAAATCGGACCGTCGCGCCCGGTTGGCGCGGTTCAGGTGAAAACCATCTGTGCCGAGACCGGTCAGGTAGAGAGTGCCAAGACGTCGACGCCCGCCAGCGCCGCGCCGCAGGTCCAGACCAGCGACGCAGTCAAGGGCGGTGACGCTCCCATCGATTCCGAACGGGTCGCGAAGATCCGCAAGGCGATCGAGGAGGGACACTACCCGGTCATTCCCACCCGCATCGCCGATGCGATGATCGCCGCCGGAATGTTGTTGAGGAGCCCCCAGTAATGGCCATGTCGCTTGCCGCGCACGAGACCGCGTTCGACCCGATTCTCGACCCGGTCGAGCTGCGCGAGACCCTGCGGCAGATGCTTGCCGTGCTCGAAGACGAAAGGCACGCGCTTGCAGGCCTCGACGTCGATGCGATCATGGGGTGCGCGGTCGGCAAGAACGCGCTGTGCGGACGGCTCGACACCGCCGCCATGGCGATGGTCGACGAGGAGTGCCTGGGGCTGCTCGACGCGGCGCGCCGGCTCAACGAGGCCAATCGCCGCGTGCGTAACCTCATCGCGGCCAACGTGGCGCAGCGGCTCGATGCGATGACCGGGCAGCCGGCGCTCTATCGTGCCCATGCCGCGCCGGCCAGGATTGGCCGCGCACGCTGACCCGCCCGACTTCCGAGGCAAGGTCCGCCAGCGTTTGGCACGGCCCTTGCTGAAGCCTTTCCGTGTGCCTCGACAGGCGCGATGGAAAGGGAAGTGCGTGAGTTCAGTCCAGTCTCTGCCGGGCGCGGGAAGGCCCGGCGAAGTCCACGCAGCGATCGCCCGCGCGGCCGAGGCCACCGGCGTCGATTTCAGTTATCTGCTGGCGCAGGCCAAGCTCGAATCCGGGCTCGACCCTTCGGCCCAGGCGCGCACCTCGAGCGCCAGCGGGCTCTACCAGTTCACCGATGCGACCTGGTTGCGCACCCTCGGCAACCACGCTGCCGAGCATGGCATCGCATGGGCGGCCGATGCGATCCAGAGCGGCGCGGCGCGCGATCCGCAGATCCGCTCGCAGCTGATGGCGCTGCGCTACGACCCGCAGATTTCCGCGCTCATGGCGGGGGAACTCGCCAACGACAATCGCGCCCAGCTTGGCGCGACGCTCGGCCGCGAGCCCGACAGCGCCGAGCTCTACATGGCACACTTTCTCGGCTCGGAAGGCGCGGTGCGTTTCTTGTCCGCGCTCGACAGCGATCCGACCCGTTCTGCCGCGGCAATCCTGCCCAAGGCCGCCGCGGCCAACCGCGGGATATTCTTCGGCCCCGGCGGCGCGCGCAGCGTGGGCGAGGTGATGGATCTGGTACGCTCGCGGCTCGAAGCCGCGATGCCCGGCGTCGGCAACTTGCTGCCGGGCGGCAACGGGCTGCCCTACGACCAGGCGCCGCTGGGTAGCGCCGCCCCGACGCTCGATTACCTGCCCGTTCCGCTTACCCGCCAGGGCGCCGAGGCGCCGAGCTGGGGCGGCGACGTCGCGCGCGAATATCACGCCGTCGCCAGCGCGCTGCCGGCGGTTGCGCCGGGCAGGTCCGCGACGATGGCCGACACCTTGCGCGACACCTTCGGCGTCGGCGAAGGCGGTGCCGCGCCCCAGCACGTGCGCGCGGCCTATGGTCGCCTGCGCGCTTTCGGGCTCTAGGCCATGCTGAAACGGTTCGGCGCCAACCCCGGCGCACTGGCGCTTCCGGCGGGCATCCTCACGCTCATCGTTCTGATGATCGTGCCGATCCCCTCGGTCCTGCTCGACGTCTTCTTCGTGCTCAACATCGCGCTGTCGGTCGCGATCCTGATGGCGGCGATGAACGCCGAAAAGCCGCTCGATTTCTCCTCGTTTCCCAGCGTGCTGCTGTTCGCGACGTTGCTGCGCCTGTCGCTCAACGTCGCCTCCACCCGCGTCGTGCTGGTCCACGGGCACGAAGGCGGCGCGGCGGCAGGGCACGTGATCGAGAGTTTCGGCGAATTTCTCATCGGCGGCAATTTCGCGGTCGGGCTGTTCGTCTTCCTGATCCTGATGATCATCAACATGGTCGTCGTCACGCGCGGCGCCGGGCGCGTCTCGGAAGTGTCCGCGCGCTTCACGCTCGATGCGTTGCCGGGCAAGCAGATGGCGATCGACGCGGACCTCGCCGCAGGCCTGTGCACCGCGGACGAAGCCAAGAACCGTCGGCGCGAGGTCTCGACCGAAGCCGATTTCTACGGTTCGATGGACGGCGCGAGCAAGTTCGTGAAGGGCGATGCGGTCGCCGCGCTTCTGATCCTGGGCGTCAACATCATCGCCGGCTTCTGCCTCGGCATGATCAGCCACGGGCTCTCGGCCACCGATGCGGCGCAGCGCTACATCACGCTTGCGGTCGGCGATGCGCTGGTGGCGCAGGTGCCCTCGCTTCTGCTGTCGATCGCGGCGGCGGTGATCGTCACGCGCGTGACCGATACGCGCGACTTGTCCGGGCAGATCGGCGGCCAGTTCGCCAGCCCGCGGACCTGGTTGCCGGTCGCGGTGATCCTTGCCGCCATCGGGATGATCCCGGCCATGCCGCAAACCGTGTTCCTGCCGGCCGCGGGTCTCGCCGGCTGGCTGTGGTGGCGGCTCAAGAAGCGCGAGGAACGGTCGCGGCAGGCGCCGGTGGTCGAAGCCGCCCCGCCGCCCGATCCGTCGCGGATCGCATTGGAGGACGTCAGCGATCACACGCTGGTGACCATCGAACTGGGTTACGGCCTCGTCCACCTCGTCGACGAACGTCGCGGCGCGCCGCTGGTGGCGCGGGTGACCGGGGTGCGCAAGCAGCTCAGCCAGGCGTTCGGCTTCGTCGTGCCGCAGTTCCGGGTGCGCGATTCGCTCGAACTCGTGCCCGGCGGCTACCGCATTCTGCTCGGCGGCGTGGTCGTCGGCAGCGCGGAGATCCGGCCCGAGCGGGTCCTTGCGATCGATGCGGGCGAAGCCCGTCCCGATCACGGCCTCGGCGGCGAGCCGACCCGCGATCCCAGCTTCGGCTGCCCGGCCTTGTGGATCGACCCTGCGCAGCGCGACCAGGCCATCGCCGAAGGTTTTCTGACGGTCGATGCGAGCACGGTGCTGGCCACCCATCTCAACCAGTTGCTGGGCGAGCGGCCGCACCTGCTGCTCGGGCCAGACGAGGTCCGCTCGATCGTCGAAGGCGTTCGCGAACGCGCGGCGGGCCTGGTCGAAACGATCCATCCCAATCCGCTGGGGCTGGGCGCGCTGACGCGGCTGTTCCACGCGCTGCTCGAGGACGGGATCAGCGTCGCGCATCCGTTGCCGATCCTGTCGGCGATCGGCCAGGCGGTGCAGCAGACCACCGACCACGAACGGATGATCGACATTGTCCGCGCCGAACTGGGACCGTTGATCGTCGCGCGAATCTGTCCGCCGACGCAGCGACTGCCGGTCCTGACCCTCGAAGCGGGGCTCGAGCAGATGATCGTCAACGGCATGCACGATCCCGTCACCGGGCAGCCGGTGATCGAGCCCGACCTTGCCCGCGCCATTGGCGAGCGCGTTGCCGACATCGTCGCCGAGCGCGGTCCAGCCGCACCTCCGATGGCGCTGATCGTCCAGCCCCGCGCGCGCCGGTCGCTCGCCGCGCTGCTTCGCCTGCGTGCGCCGGGATGCCTGGTCATCTCGATCTCCGAGCTGCCGCCGACCCAGCCGATCGAGGTCGTCTCGGTCATCGGCGAGACGGCCGCGCCCCCCTCCTTGCCAGCTCCCACCGTTCAGGGACTTGCCGCATGAACTACGATCAACGCAGCTTTGCCGCAGCGCGCGCCTATCGCGACGACACGGCCGACCGCATCCGCCGCTTCCTGCCGATGGTCCGGCGCCTCGCCTGGCATGTCCACGGCTCGGGACGGGCGGGGATCGAACTCGACGACCTTGTCCAGGCGGGCCTCGTCGCGCTTACCGAGTGCGCCCAGAAGCACGCCGGCCCGACCGAGGACGGCTTCGCCGCCTATGCCAAGCTGCGCGTGCGAGGCGCCATGGTCGATCTCGTCCGCCGCGCCAACCCGCTGTCGCGGACGGCCGCCGATCGCCGGCGGACGCTGCGCGAGGCGACCAGCGCCCTGCACGCCCGCCTCGGCCGCGAGCCCACCGAGCAGGAGCTGGCAAAGGAGCTGGGTCTGACCGGCGCCGATCTTGCCGACTTGCGTGCTGCTGCCGAACCGGTCCGATTTGAGGCGATCGACGATGCCTATTCCGACAGCGACAGCGCCTTCGCCGACGATCGCCCCGACAGCTTCGCGCTGCTCGCCGATGCCGAAATGCGCGGACAGGTGGCCGAGGCGATCGCGACGCTGCCGGAGCGGCTGATGATGGTGATCCAGCTCTACTTCGTCGAGGAACTCAACCTCGCGGAAATCGCCGAGGTGCTCCAGGTCTCGGTGCCGCGCGTCCACCAGCTCAAGGCGCAGGCGCTCGAAAAGTTGCGCGCCGCGCTGGGCGACGGCTTCGACGTGCTGTAGCCATCGGCCCCCCAGCGCCGATTTAGCCGCTTGCGCCGCTCTCCCTTTTCTGTTTAATCGTTCGATTAAACAACTCCTGTGGAGAGGGACATGGCTATCAAGACCCGTATCACCGAAATGCTCGGCATCGAGCATCCGATCGTCCAGGGCGGCATGATGTGGGTCGGCACCGCCGACCTCGCCGCTGCGGTCTCGAATGCAGGGGGGCTCGGCATCATCACCGCGCTGACCCAGCCCACGCCCGACGCCCTGCGCGCCGAGATCGACCGCTGCCGCACGTTGACCGACAAGCCGTTCGGCGTGAACCTGACCATCCTGCCCTCGATCAACCCGCCGCCCTACGCCGAATATCGCCAGGCGATCATCGATTCGGGGGTCAAGATCGTCGAGACCGCCGGCTACAAGCCGCAGGAGCATGTCGACCACTTCAAGGAGCACGGGATCAAGGTGATCCACAAGTGCACCGCGGTCCGCCACGCGCTTTCCGCCGAACGGATGGGCGTCGATGCCATCTCGATCGACGGCTTCGAATGCGCCGGCCATCCGGGCGAGGACGACATTCCCGGTCTGATCCTGATCCCGGCGGCTGCCGACAAGGTCAAGATCCCGATGCTCGCCTCGGGCGGTTTCGGCGATGGCCGCGGCCTCGTCGCCGCGCTCGCGCTCGGCGCCGAGGGCATCAACATGGGCACCCGCTTCTGCGCGACGGTCGAAGCCCCGATCCACCAGGGCATCAAGCAGGCGATGGTCGACAACGACGAGCGCGCCACCGAGCTGATGTTCCGCAGCTATCACAACACCGCCCGCGTCGCGAAAAACAAGGTCGCGGTCGAAGCCGTGGCGATCGAACGGTCGGGCCAGCCGTTCGAGGCGATCGCCCATCTCGTCAACGGCAAGCGCGGCAAGGAAGGGCTCGAGAACGGCGATCCCGATCACGGCATCTGGACCGCCGGCATGATCCAGGGCCTGATCCACGATATCCCGACCTGCCAGGTGCTGATCGACCGGATCATGGCCGAGGCCGAGGACATCCTGAAGCAGCGTCTCGCCGGGTTCATGGCATGAAGATCGACGCAACCACCAGCGCCGTCGTCACCGGCGGCGCCTCGGGCCTCGGCCGCGCCACTGCCGAGGCGCTCGGCGCTGCCGGGGTGAAGGTCGCGATCTTCGATTTGAACGAGGACGCGGGGCAGGAGGTCGCCGAGGCCATCGGCGGCCTGTTCTGCAAGGTCGACATCATGAGCGAGGAGTCGGTCGTCGCCGGCTTCGCCAAGGCGCGCGCGGCGCATGGGCAGGAGCGGATCACCGTCCACTGCGCGATGGCCAGCCGCAAGGGCAAGACGATCAGCCGCAACCGCGAGACGGGCGAATTCGTCCGCCTCTCGACCGAGGACTATGCCTTCGCCGCCGAAGGCATTCTCGTCGCCAGCTACCGTGTCGCCTCGCTCTCGGCGCTCGGCATGGCCTCGCTCGAGCCGCTCGAGGACGGCGAGCGCGGGGTGATCACGCTGACCGCTTCGGTCGCGGCGCAGGACGCGCAGATCGGGCAGGTCGCTTACGGATCGCTCAAGGCGGGCGTCAACGGGCTCGTCCTGCCGATGGCGCGCGACCTGATGGACCTCGGCATCCGGGTGAACTCGATCATGCCCGGCATCTTCGGCACGCCGCTGCTCGGGCGTCTGCCCGAAAACGTCAAGGAAAGCCTCAACGCCTCGGTGCCGTTCCCCAAGCGGCTCGGCAAGCCCGAGGAGTACGCGAGCCTCGCGATGGAGCTGGTGCGCAACTCCTACTTCAACGGCCAGGCGATCCGCCTCGACGGCGCCATCCGCATGGCGCCACGCTGAAGTTCATGATTTTGGTGCGGGGTCGGCAACCACGATCGGATCGCCGACCCCGATCCGCTTGCCGTCGGTGACGATGATGCGGTCGCCGACCTTCGTTACCGCGAACAGCTTCTTCGCGAATTCCTCGGGCACGCCGACGCAGCCGTTGGTGGCGTAGCCCTTGCGCACGTTGGCGCCGTGGATCGACACCCCGTCGTTGGTCATGCGCAACATGTAGGGCATCGGCGCTTCGTAGATGTTCGATACGTGATCGGCATCCTTCTCCATGATCGGGAAAATGCCGAGCGGCGTGGGCTTCTCGCCATAGCCCTTGAGGATCGCCGTCGCGCCGATCTCGTGGCCGCCGCGGAACACCGACAGCGTGCGTGCAGCAAGATCGACGGTGATCACCGTGGGCCCGGGCGCGCCCTTGCTCTCGTCCCAGTAGAACTGTCCGTACTTGATCGGGCCGTCGATCTTGAGAATCGACTTCACCACGAAGGGGCTGTCGTCGACCGGCCGCTGCGGGGCCGAAGCAGCAGGTGCAGGGCGCGGGGCCGGCGCGGCCGCGATTGCCGGGCGAAGCCGCGCGCGCGCGACCGAAAACACCTCGCCGCCGACCTGCCACAGCAGCATTGCGCCGAGCAGCCCGATGGCGCCGACGAGCATCACCGCCAGGGGGTATCGCCGCACGAATTCGACAGGTCCGCTCTTCGCCATGCTGGTGCCGTATCCCCGCTTCCCGCGCGGCGCGAATAGCATGACCCGGCCGCGAGCGACGAGTCCCTTCAGGACAGCGCAATGAAACGCATGGCATAAGCTCCCGATGGACCAGGTCCTTCCCTTTCTGCGCGGGCTCGAAGCCTCGCTCGGCAGTGCGCCGCCGCTGCTGATCGGGGCTGGCGCGGCGATGGCGCTCACCTTGCTCGCGGGCGGGCTGGGGCGCGTATCGCCGCGGCTCGGCAGTGCCCTGCGCCTGAGCGGCAACCTTGCCCTGCTCGCTGTGTTCCTGCTGGCGGCGATGCGTTTCGTCCGGCTCGACCCCGCGTTCGATTCGCTGACGTCGAACCTCGCGATGCCGGCCCAGACGGTCTCGGGAGGCGAAACGCGCGTCCCGCTGTCGGCGGACGGGCACTACTGGATCGAGGCGCGCGTGAACGGTGCGTCGCAGCGCTTCATGGTCGATACCGGGGCGACGATCACGGCCTTGTCGACCGAGGCCGCCAACGCCGCCGGCATCCGTCCCGATCCCCTCCGCCTCCCGGTCGTCGTGCGCACCGCCAATGGCGCGACGCAGGCGCAGATGGCCCGGATCGACGAAGTGCGCTTCGGCTCGATCGTGGCGCGCGACATGGATGCGATCGTCACCGGCTCGACCGGCGGGTTGAACGTGCTCGGCATGAATTTCCTCTCGCGCCTGAAGGGCTGGCGCGTCGAGGAGGGCGTGCTCGTGCTTACCCCGCGTCGCGCTCCCGCCGATCCACCGGTGGGCTAGCGGCCGCAAGCCCGAGCCGGGTGAGCCGACGCCACAGCGCTTCTAGCGGACCCTGGGCGAACCGGGCGAGCCACCAGCCCGGCCAGGCGAGCATCGCGGCCCAGCCGAGCACGACGAAGCCGGGCAAAGCACCGCGCGGCACCATCGGCGCGAGGTTCAGCCCCCAGCCGGCGAACAGCGCACTCATCAGCACCGTGGTGCCGATGTAGTTGGTGAAGGCGCAACGCCCAGCCGCCCGGACCTGCCGTGCAAGGCGGCTGTGCCGAATCTGCGGCCAGCACCGCACCAGCAGCGCCGCATAGCCGAGCGCCATAAGCAGGTGGGGCAGGGCGGACAGGCTGCCGAGCGCCGCGAACATCGCCCGCGGCGGAAAGTCGTGCCGCCACAGCCAGACGAGCAGCGCAAGCGTCATTGCGCCGCCCAGGCCGATGCCGATGCGGCCCGCCCGGCGCAGGAGCGCCGGCGGCCATTGCCCGGCGAACAGGCCGCTTGCCTGCAACGCCATGCCGACCAGCATCAGCGGAAAGGTCTCGGTTACGGTAACCAGCAGGGTGTCGAAGGGCAGGAAAGGAGCGGTCGCCAGCCGCAGCCGTATCGCCGCCAGGAAGCCTGCATGGAGGATGGCGAGATCGCTCGCGAGCGATTCGGCGATCCGCTGCATGACCGCCGCCTGCTCGGCCACCTCGCCGGGAGCGGCATGGCCCGCCAGGATCCGTTGTTCGACCGCGATTCCCTGCAGGTCCCCCAGGCTCGCCAGGCCGTGGCTGACGAGGAACACCGCGAGGCCCAAGGCCGCGAGCGTCGCCGGAGCGAGCCGGCGCAGCGCCATCGCGCCGAGGCCGCAGACCGCGTAGGGGAACAGGATGTCGCCCCACCAGAACAGCAGGTAGTGGAGATATCCCGCGACGGCGAGCCACAGCAACCGGCGCGCCTGCAGCCGGTCCGGCGGCAGCCCGCGTCGCTCGGCGCTCTGCGCGAACAGCATCAGGCTCGCGCCGAACAGCATCGTGAACAGCGCCCGCATCTTTCCTTCGAACACGACGAAGGCGAAAGCGAACCACGCTGTTCCCGCAGCGTCGGACGGGCCGATGCGCGGGCTGAAGGTGGCGAGCGTCGGTCCCCACAGGCCGGTCACGTTGATCGCGAGGATGCCGAGGACGGCGATGCCGCGAATGAAGTCCAGCGATTCGATCCGCCGGCCGTCCGCCGCGTCGCGCGGCCGTGCGGGACGGGCAGCGGTCGCCAAGCGTTCAGGGCTTCGTGACGAGGCAGGCGAGGTCCGCCGCTTTCAGTCCGCTGCAGGCGCGCGCCGCCTCGGCCTCGCTGGCATAGCCGCCTGCCTGGAGCCGGGTCACGCCCTGTGCGGAAAGGTCGATGCGCGCGCGGCCGACGATTTCCGGCCGGGTGCGCGCCCGGGCCCACAGCGCATCGGCATTGGCCTTGCTCGCAAAGGCGCCGAGCTGGACGCGCCAGGGGCCCGTGACCGGTAGCGACCTCGGCGCTGCGGGCCGCGCCGCCGTCGAACCCGCGGCAGCGGCGTTGGCGGCAGTGGGTGGCGCGCTGCCGGGCCCGGTCGCGGCGCCGCGCACCGCGCGCGGCGGAACGACCACTGCGCCGGCGTAGTCCGCGCCAACCGCGACCGGGCGGGTCGGATCGCTCTGGTATGGTGGAACGACCGCGTGCTCGCCCACCACCCGCACCGGTCGCGGCGGCTCGGGCGCCGGCACGGGCGGGGTCGGAGGCGCCGGCGGGGCAGGCGACGGCGCAGCCGAAGCAGGCGCGGCCTGCGCCGGCTCGTTGACGGCAAGGCCGCTGCGGGCGGCAAGGTCGGCGCCGCCGAGCTGGATCGCCCGGGCGCGCTCCTCGCGCTGCTGCAGTTCTCCTGCAAGCGCGACGCCTTGCTGGCGCTGGTCGAGCGGGATCGTCTGGTTCATCGTGGCAAGGCCCGACAGCGCCTGCGGGAGGTCGCTTGCCGCTGCGCGCGTCAGCAAGGCATAGGCGCGCACCCAGTCGCGCTTGGCAAAGTCCCCGTTGAACGCCGCCACGCCGACCAGATACTGCGCCCGCGGCTCCCCTCGCTCGGCCGATTGCTCGAGCCAGGGCATCGCCTCGGCCTGCCGGCCCGACTGGAACAGCAGGAGGCCATAGTTGTCGGCCGCGCGCGCATGGCCCTGCTCGGCGGCGGCGCGGTAGTACTGCTCCGCCTTGGCGAGATCGGGGGCGACGCCGCGTCCCAGCTTGTAGGCCTGGGCGAGGTCGAACTGCGCATCGGCATCGCCCTTGGCCGCCGGACCCTGCCACTCCTTGACCGCGCGGGCATAGTCGCCCCTGGTCCATGCCTCGACTCCGGCGCGGACGTCGGCAAGCGCCGGCGTCGCAAGCACCAGCGCGGTAGCGAACGCGGGCAGGGCGAGGAAGGCAATCGGGCGACGCATGGGATCGAGGCACGTCCTTGTCCGGCCGCCGGCGCCTCGCCGTCGGCAAAGTTCAAGCGATACAGTAGCAGACATAGTCAACAAGGCATTAGCAAAGCCTTGATGCAGACGCGCAGGCGCGTTTCCGCGGAACGCCGGGGCGTTAACCAATATTTTAGTGAGTTTTGCGATTCCTTTCCGCGAACCTGCTTCAGGCTTCGAGGGGGATACGTTGCGCGTACTGGCATTGGCTTCGCAGAAAGGCGGTTCGGGCAAGACCACCTTGTCCGGTCACCTCGCCGTTCAGGCGCAGCGCGCCGGTGCCGGCCCGGTGGTGCTGATCGACATCGACCCGCAGGGCTCGCTGTCGGACTGGTGGAACGAGCGCGAGGCGGAATATCCCGCGTTCGCCCAGACCACCGTGTCGCGTCTGGCCGCCGATCTCGCGATCCTGCGCCAGCAGGGCTTCCGTCTTGCGGTGATCGATACGCCGCCCGCGATCACGATGGCGATCCAGTCGGTGATCTCGGTCGCCGAACTCGTCGTCGTGCCGACCAGGCCGAGCCCGCACGACCTGCGCGCCGTCGGCGCCACCGTCGATTTGTGCGAACGCGCCGGCAAGCCGCTGATCTTCGTGGTCAACGCGGCGACGCCCAAGGCGCGCATCACCTCGGAGGCCGCCGTCGCGCTGTCGCAGCATGGCACCGTCGCTCCGGTCACGCTGCACCACCGCACCGATTTCGCCTCGTCGATGATCGACGGACGCACGGTCATGGAAGTCGATCCGGCTGGCAAGTCGGCGCAGGAAGTGGTCCAGCTCTGGACCTACGTTTCCGAGCGGCTCGAGAAAAATTTCCGGCGCACCGTGTTCGCCGTCCCGCAACCTGCCGCATCGACAACGCCGATGCCGATGGCCGGCGCTCCGCGGCCCGCCGGCGGCTTCGGTCGCCGCGTCGTCGGCTCGTGACGGAGGATCCCCGGATGGCCGAACCCCGCCCCGTCGCGTCGCTGACGCCGGGCCTGCTCGCCCGCAAGGGCACCGCCCGCCCGGCGATGCGCTCGCAGTTGCACGCGCTCGGTTTCGACGACAGCCCGCGGGTGGTGCCGATGCACGGCGACCGCCCCGTTTTCGAAGACGATCTCGGCTGGAACGACATGGGCGAGGATGCACTCGCACCCGTCGTCGCGATTTCCGCCAAGGCGCCCGTGGCCGCATCGGTCGAGCCGCCCGAAGTGGTGCGCCAGCTCGATTCGCTGGCCGACGTGATCACCCGCAAGGTCGCGATGGACGCGCGAGTCGCCGCGGCCGAGGCGCTCGCCATGCCCCGCCCGTCGCGGCGCAAGGGCGAAGCGCTCAAGGAAGGCCGCAAGGCTGCCTTCACCCTGCGCCTCGACAGCGAGCAGCACTTGCGCCTGCGCCTTGCCGCCGCGCTCGAAAGCCGCAGCGCCCAGGCAGTTGTCGCAGAGGCCCTCGACCAATTTCTTAACGCTATTCCAGGCATGGACGACTTCGCCCGTCGTGCGCGCGAACACTGATAATCGGGAACCAGACGCCATGACTCTCCGCGCCGAAATCAGACGCTCCTGGAACACCGGCCTCGCCCTGTCGCTGTCGACGGTGTTCCTCGGCAGCCTCGTCGCCGGCTGCAGCGCCGTGGGCGTCCACCCTTCGCGCGCCGCCGCCGGAGCCGATGCGGCCGCCGTCGCGGGCCGGACGGACAAGGCCATCGCCCTTGCCGAACGGGCGGTCCTGACCGATCCGCGCAATGCCGCCCGCCGCACCGCGCTCGGCAATGCCTATCTTCGCGCCGGGCGGTTCGAATCCGCGCGTCAGGCCTTCGACGAGGCGATGCAGCTGGGTGACGACAGCGGCAAGGCCGCGCTCAGCCTCGCGCTTGCCGACATCGCCATGGGCCGCTTCGATACCGCGGCCGATACGCTGGATGTCTACCGCGCGAGCATTCCCGATCCCGACTACGGCCTCGCCATGGCGATGGCCGGACGCACGCAGCAAGGGGTGAGCACGCTGGTCGCTGCCCTGCGCGCCGGCGACGACAGTCCCAAGCTGCGCCAGAACCTTGCCTATGCCTATGCCCTTGCCGGCCAGTGGCGCGAGGCGCGGGTGATGGCCGCGCAGGATCTTCCGGCCGACCAGCTCGATGCGCGCATGCAGCAATGGCTGCTCAGCGCCGGCCCGCGCGAGACCCGCACCCGCGTCGCCGCGCTGCTCGGCGCCCCGCTGCGCGCCGATGCGGGGCAGCCGCAAGCGCTCGCGCTGGTGAACTTCCCGGAACACGGGGCGGTGCGCCAGGCCGATTCCGGCGAAGCCGCAGCGCCGGGGGGCGCGGCAACGCCCGCGGCCGCGACCCCGGTCCTCGCCGAGGCCGCCACGCAGGAACTCCCGGCAGTCCGTGCCGACGACGAAGCGTCTGCCGCAGCGCCGGCGCCCGCGCCAACCCTGGCCGAGGCCGCCGTTCCGCCGTCTTCGCATGCTGCCACGCACGTCGCCTACCGCGTCGTCGGCGCCAATGCGCTGCGGCCCGCCCCGGTTGCGCCGGCGGCATCGCGCGCTCCGGCGGCGGGCGGCAGCCACGTCGTCCAGCTCGGCGCCTTCTCGAGCGCCGAGGGCGCGCGCCGCGCCTGGCGTCATTTCGTGGCCAAAAGCCCGACGCTTTCCGGCTACAAGCCGCTGATTACCCAGGCGAACGTTCACGGACGCATGTTCTGGCGCGTCCAGGCCGCCGGCTTCCAGGGCTATGCCCGCGCCAGCGCCCTGTGCGGCACCGTGAAGGCGCGCGGCGGGTCGTGCCTCGTCATGGCGAGCGCCAGCGCTCCCGCGCCGGTCGCGGCTGCGGAAACCAGGTTTGCCCGACGGCGTTGACCCACCGTCACGATTACCCCTGAATGAACCAACTGGGGCCGGACGTCAGCGCGTCCGGCCCCATTTTTGTCGGCGCCCCGGCCTGCAGCGAAGGTCAGTCGACCCGCGCGCCGCCCTTGAACAGCGCAAGCACGCGGCCTTCGACCGGACGGCGGTCGAACGGCGTATTGCCTGCGGCTGCGGCCATCTTGTCCGAATCGACGATCCACGGCCGGTGCGGATCGATCAGCGCGATGTCCGCTTCCCCGCCGACCGTCAGCGCGCCCGCCGGCACGCCCAGCAATGCTGCCGGGTTGCGCGCCAGCAGGGCAAAGGCGCGGGCGATGTCGATATGGCCGTCGCGGACCAGCGTCAGCGTCAGCGGCAGCAGCGTCTCCGCGCCCGCCATGCCCGGCTCGGCATCGCTGAACGGCAGGCGCTTGTCCTCCGCGCCGCGCGGATCGTGGCCCGAGCCGATCACGTCGATCGTGCCGTCACCGATTGCGGCGATCACCGCCTTGCGATCGGAGTCGCTGCGCAGCGGCGGCGAAAGGCGGCAGAAGGTACGGAAATCGGCCAGTTCGAGGTCCGAAAGCATGAAATGCGCCGGCGTCACCCCCGCGCTCACCCGCACGCCGCGGGCCTTGGCGGCGCGGACGAGATCGAGCGCGCGCGCGGTCGTCACCTGGCGGAAGTGGACCCGCGCGCCGGTCATCTCCGCGAGTGCAAGGTCGCGCGCGACCGCCAGTGCCTCGGCCTCGGCGGGCGCCGAAGGCAGCCCCAGCCGCGTCGCCATCTCGCCTGCGGTGGCGACCGCGCTACCGGTGATCCCGGCGTCTTCGGCATGGGTCACGACCACGAGGTCGAGCATCGCGCAATAGGACAGCAACCGCAGCATCACGCCCGAATCGGCGATCCACTGCCGGCCGGTGGCAACCGCGCGCGCGCCCGCGTCGCGCATCAGCGCCAGCTCGGCGAGGTGTGCGCCCTCGAGCCCGACGGTTGCCGCGGCGAGTGGGTGGACCCACATGTCAGGCTTGCCCGATTGCGCTGCGAACCGGACGCGGGCCGGGTGGTCGAGCGGGGGACTCTGGTCGGGCATCAGGCCCGCGCGGGTGATGCCGCCGAAGTGGAACGCGGGTTTGTCGATGGCGAATACGCCGAGGTCGACCAGACCGGGCGCCACGAGCGCGCCCCTGGCGTCGACCACGTCGTCGCCGTCCTGCGCGACCACGTCGGGGCCGATCGCCGCGATCCGGCCGTCGACGCAGCGCAGCGCACCGCTCACGGCGGGGCCCTCGGGCAGCACCAGCCGGCCGCCGGTGATGGTCAGCGGGCGCGGGGTCATGCCCGGCCTCCTGCCAGCGCGTCCCAGCCTTCGAGGCCTCGCGCACGACGCGTCAGCACGTCGAGGCAGGCCATGCGGATCGCCACGCCGCGCTCCACCTGGTCGGTGATCAGGCTGCGCGTCGGGTGGTCGGCGACCTGGCTGTCGATCTCGATGCCGCGGTTCATCGGTCCCGGGTGCATCACCAGCGCGGCCGGGTCCGCCTTGGCCAGCCGCTCGAGCGTCAGCCCGTAGAGGTGGCGGTATTCGCGCGGGGAGGGGATGAACTGGCCCTGCATCCGCTCCTGCTGCAGACGCAGCATCATCACGATCTGGGCTCCCTTCAACGCCGCGTCGAAATCATGGAACACGCGCACGCCCATCGCCTCGATTTCGGCCGGCATCAGCGCCGGTGGCGCGCAGACGCTGATGTCGGCGCCCAATGCGGTCAGGCTCAGGATGTTCGAGCGGGCGACGCGGCTGTGCAGGATGTCGCCGCAGATCGTGACCTTGAGCCCGTTGAGGTCGCTGCCCGGCGCCAGCTTCAGCGCATGGCGGATGGTCAGCGCGTCGAGCAGCGCCTGGGTCGGATGCTCGTGCTGCCCGTCGCCGGCATTGAGCACCGGGCAGTCGACCTTTTCGGCGATCAGCCGGACCGCGCCCGAGCTGCCGTGGCGGATGACGATGGCGTCGGCGCGCATGGCGTTGAGCGTCATCGCCGTGTCGATCAGCGTCTCGCCCTTCTTCACGCTGCTGGTTGCGGCATGCATGTTGACGACGTCGGCGCCGAGGCGCTTGCCGGCGATCTCGAAGCTCAGCAGCGTCCGCGTCGAATTCTCGAAGAAGGCGTTGATGATCGTCAGGCCCGAAAGCACTTCGGCCCGCTTCTTGGGCTGGCGGTTGAGCTCGACCCACTGCTCGGCCTCGTCGAGCAGGTAGAGGATTTCGTGCCGGGCCAGCTGGGCGATGCCGGTCAGGTCGCGGTGCGGGAAGGCGAGGCCGCCCTGCGGGTAGCGACGATCGGGTGAAGGTGTCGATGGTTGCATCGAAGACCACCCGTTAGTCTCCATGGACGCGGCACTCAAGGGTTCGGGGTGGCAAGATCGTGTCCGCCCCCGTAGATATCCCCCATGAACTTTGCCCGCTCGGTCTGGAAGATCCTCGTCGCCATCAAGGACGGCCTCGTCCTTGCCCTCCTCCTGCTGTTCTTCTGGGCGCTCTATGCGGTGCTGACGATGCGCCCGGTACCGGGCATGGTCCGCGACGGCGCGCTCTACGTCACGCTCGACGGCCCGGTGGTCGAGGAGAAGGCGAGGCTCGACCCGACCGCGCTGCTGCTCTCGCAACAGGCGCCGCGGCACGAGGTCCAGACCCGCGACCTCGCCCGGGCGATCGAGACCGCGGCCGAGGACGCCCGGATCAAAGCGGTCGTGCTCGATCTGGACGGCTTCGGCGGCGGCAGCCAGGTGGCGATGGAGCGCATCGGCGCGGCGATGGACAAGGCGCGCGCGGCGAAGAAGCCGGTGCTGGTCCGCGCCATGCTCTACACCGACGATGCCGCGCTGCTCGCCGCGCATGCGAGCGAGGCCTGGGTCGATCCGGTCGGGGGCCTGATCCTCACCGGCCCGGGCGGCACGCAGCTCTACTACAAGACCCTGCTCGACAAGCTCCAGGTTACCGCCCACGTGTTCAAGGTCGGCACCTACAAGAGCGCGGTCGAGCCGTTCATCCGCTCGGATGCATCGCCCGAAGCGCGCGAGAACCTGCAGGGCCTGCTCGGCGCGCTCTGGGCCGAATGGCAGGCGAACGTGAAGCGCGCGCGCCCGCGCGCCGATATCGCCGCGATCACCTCCGACCCGGTCCGGTGGCTCGCCGCTTCGGGTGGCGATGCCGCGCAGGCCGCGGTGAAGTCGGGCCTCGTAGATCGCATCGGCGACAAGGTGGCGTTCGGCCGGCGCGTCGCGCAGCTGGTCGGCGCGGATCCGGCAGGTCCCGACGGCGCCTTCCGTTCGACCAGCCTTGCCGCCTATCTCGCCGACCGTCCGGCCCCCGGTGCGGGCAAGGCGATCGCGGTGGTGACGGTCGCGGGCGACATCGTCGACGGCAAGGCCGGCCCCGGCGTCGCCGGCGGCGACCGCATTGCCGACCTGATCGATGGAGCGGTCTCGTCGGGCGACTATTCGGCGCTCGTGGTCCGGGTCGATTCGCCGGGCGGCTCGGTCCCCGCGGCCGAGCGCATCCGCGCCGCGATCGACCGAGCCAGGGCGCGCAAGCTGCCGGTGGTGGTGTCGATGGGCAGCCTTGCCGCGAGCGGCGGCTACTGGGTCTCGACCCCGGCCGAACGCATCTTTGCCGAACCCTCGACGATCACCGGGTCGATCGGCGTTTTCGCCGTGATCCCGACCTTCGAGGGCGCGCTGGGCAAGTTGGGGGTGACCACCGACGGCGTGCGCACCACGCCGCTCTCGGGCCAGCCCGACGTGCTCGGCGGCCTCAATCCCCAGTTCGCCGCCGTCACCCAGAACGAAGTCGACAACATCTACGCCCGGTTCATCGGGCTCGTCGGCAAGGCGCGTGGAAAGACCCCCGAACAGGTCGATGCGATCGCGCAAGGACGGGTTTGGGACGGCGGAACCGCCCGCCAGATCGGCCTCGTCGACCAGTTCGGCGGGATCGAGGACGCGCTCGCCTATGCCGCGAAGCGGGCGGGCGCGCAGCAGTGGCATGCCGTCTGGCTCGGCGCCGGCAACGATACCTTCGGCAGCCTGCTCGAGCAGATCATGGGCTCGAGCGTCGACCAGGGCGAAGGCCAGGGCAGCGCCCACGACATCGCCGGCCTCGTCGCTGGGCGACAGCAGGCGCTGGCGAGCCGGCTGCTCGCCGATCTCGACCGGCTCGGCAGCGGCGCCGGGGCGCAGGTCTATTGCGCCGAATGCGCCGGCCTGGCCGCGCCCGCCCGCACGACGCCGGCGGCGGGCAGGAGCCTGTTGCAGACGCTGGTCCTGCGCCTGCTGGGATAAGCTTGCGCTCAATCGGGCGGCAGCGGGGTCTCCATCGGCGCGTCCGGGTCGATCGTGTCGGGCCGGGGCGGGCTGATTTCGTCGGGTTGCCCCGCCGGGTCCTCGGCCGGCGACGGCGTCGGCGGGGTCTCGGGCGGCGATTGCGGCTCGATCCGGTCGGGTTCGGGTGCGGCGGGCTGGCTGGCCATCGGGCGGTGTGTCCTCGTCGAGGTGAGACTGCAGCAACGGGTCCGGTCGCGACGTGGTTCCGGCCCGATACGGCACGCGCGGCGCTGCGCGTCCATGGGCGCTTGCCCTTTCCCCGTGCCTGCGATAGGGGCGCTGCTCGCTTTTCGCCGGATGCGGGCGTGGCGGAACTGGTAGACGCAGCAGGTTTAGGTCCTGCCATCGCAAGATGTGGGGGTTCGAGTCCCTTCGCCCGCACCAGAGCCGCCGATGCCGGCTCCGCCCCCAAATGACGTGACGTCTTACGAGAAAGTTGGATCACAGATGCAGATCGTCGAAACCAGCAACGAGGGCCTGAAGCGCGCCTACACCGTGACCATCGCCGCGGCCGACATCGCGTCGCGCGTCGAGGGCGAAGTCGGCAAGATCGCCCCCCAGGTCCGCATGCCCGGCTTCCGCCCCGGCAAGGTGCCCGCCAACCTCGTGCGCAAGATGCACGGCCCGGCGCTGCACCAGGAAGCGCTGCAGACCTCGATCCGCGAAGCGATGGACAAGCTCGTCGCCGACCACCAGCTGCGCCCGGCGATGAACCCGGATGTCGCGCTGGTCGAAGGCTACGAAGAAGGCAAGGACGCGCAGCTGACCGTCAGCCTCGAAGTGCTGCCCGAGATCACCGTCCCCTCGCTCGAGGGCATCAAGCTCGAAAAGCTGGTCGTGCCGGTCGAGGACAGCCAAGTCGACGAACAGATCGAGCGCATCGCCTCGGGCCAGAAGTCGTTCACCGACGCCCCCGAAGGCGCCGAGGCCAAGGACGGCGACCAGCTGATCATCGACTTCCTCGGCAAGGTCGATGGCGTGGCGTTCGACGGCGGCACCGCCGAGGACCAGCCGCTCGAGATCGGTTCGGGCCGCTTCATCCCCGGCTTTGAAGAGCAGCTCGTCGGCGCCAAGGTCGGCGACGAGAAGGTCATCACCGTGACCTTCCCCGAGGACTACCCGGCCGAAAACCTCAAGGGCAAGGAAGCCACCTTCGACATCAAGGTCAAGGCGGTGAAGAACCCGGGCGAATTCGAAGCCAACGACGATTTCGCCAAGATGCTCGGCCTTGAAAGCCTCGAGCAGCTGCGTGGCCTGCTCAAGGGCCAGCTCGAGCAGGAGACCGCCGGGCTCACCCGCACCGCGATGAAGCGCGCGCTGCTCGACCAGCTCGCCGCCGGCCACGACTTTGCCGTGCCGCCCTCGATGGTCGAGGCCGAGTTCGCGCAGATCTGGCAGCAGCTCGAGCAGGAAGCCGGCAACGAGGAAAACCCTGAGGAAGCCCTCAAGGAAATCGAGGCCGAGAAGGACGACTACCGCAAGATCGCCGAGCGCCGCGTGCGCCTCGGCCTGCTCCTGTCGGAAATCGGCCAGGCCAACGGCGTGCAGGTCTCGCAGCAGGAAATGGAAATGCTGATCCGCCAGGCGGCGCAGCAGTACCGCGAGCAGGACCGCCAGCGCTTCGTCGAGTACGTCCGCTCCGAGCCGATGGTCGCCGCCCAGCTGCGCGCGCCGCTCTACGAGGAAAAGGTCGTCGACTTCCTGTTCGACAAGGCCGAAGTCACCGAGCGCCAGGTGACCCGCGACGAGCTCCAGGCCGCGATCGAGGCTGACGAGAACGGCGCCGCTCCGGCTGCCGAAGCGGCGCCCAAGAAGAAGGCCGCGCCCAAGAAGAAGGCTGCCGCCGAAGAGGCTCCGGTGAGCGACGAAGCCCCGGCCGCCGAGGAAGCCAAGCCCGCCAAGAAGGCCGCGCCGAAGAAGAAGGCGGCTGCCGAGGAAGCCCCGGCCGAAGCGGCCGCGGAGGAAGCGCCCGCTCCCAAGAAGAAGGCCGCGCCCAGGAAGAAGGCCGAGGAAGCCTGATCTTCCTCGCGCCCAGCGATCAACCGAAAGGCCCGCCCCGCACCCCGCAGGGCGGGCCTTTTCGCGTGGTCATTCGCCCCAGCGCCTGAACGATGGCGCGGCGAGCGGCGCGGTGCGGGTGCGTTCGTAGGCCGCGCCCGCTTCGAGCACCCGCTTGTCGTCCCACGCCGCGCCGATCAGGCTCAGCCCCACCGGCAGGCCTTCGACCGCGCCCATCGGCACGGTGAGGTGCGGATATCCGGCGATCGCCGCCAGGGAGCCGGCGCCGATCCCGGACAGGCCGTGCGATTCGGTGACCATGTCGATCGGCCAGGCCGGCCCCTCGGTCGGCGCGACGAGCAGCTCGACCCGGTTGTCGCGCAACAGCTTGTCGATCCCCTCGACGCCGGCCAGCCGCAGCGAATTGGCGCGCGCCTTTTCGTAGGCGGCGCGGTCGGTGCTCTTCTCGGCCAGCTCGAACGTATCCTGGCCGAACCAGCGCAGCTCGCTGTCGCGATGCGCCGCGTTGAACGCGATCAGGTCGGCAAGGCTGCGCACCGGCGGCTTGCCCGGAAGCCCGGCGAGGTAGGCGCCAAGGTCGCTGCGCAGCTCGGTGAGCAGCACGGTGAACTCGTCGCGATACATCGCCTCGTCGGGCTTGAAGTCGATCTCGACCAGCTCGGCGCCGGCGCGGGCGAGGTCGGCCAGCGCCCCGTCGAACAGCGCCAGCACGCGGGCGTTGCTGCCGGCCTGGCGGCGCAACACGCCGATCCGCCGGCCCTTGAGCGAGGCGGCGTCGAGCCCGCCGGCGAAGTCCGCCTTGTGCGCGTCGGCGGCGGCGGTGGCGCTGTCGGCAGGATCGCTCCCGGCCATGGCGGTCAGGAGCATCGCCGCATCGCGCACGCTCGTCGTCATCGGCCCGGGCGTGTCCTGGCTGTGACTGATCGGCACGACGTGGGTGCGGCTGACGAGGCCCACGGTCGGCTTGAACCCGACGATCCCGGCAATGCTCGCGGGGCAGGTCACCGATCCGTCGGTCTCGGTGCCGATCGCGGCCCAGGCAAGGCCCGCCGCCACCGCCGCGCCGCTGCCCGAGGACGATCCGCACGGGCTGCGGTCGAGCGCGTGCGGATTGCGCGTCTGCCCGCCGACCGCGCTCCATCCCGAGACCGAGTGGTCCGACCGGATGTTGGCCCATTCCGACAGGTTGGTCTTGCCCAGGATCACCACCCCGCTCGCGCGCAGCCGCGCGACCAGCGGCGCATCGCGTCCGGTCACGTTGTCCTCGAGCGCGAGGCTTCCCGCCGTCGTCGCCATCGCATCGCGCGTCTCAATGTTGTCCTTGACCAGCACCGCGCGTCCGGCGAGCGGGCCCTGGACCTTGCGGGCCACCGCCTCTTGCGCCTCGGCATCGGGGTTGAGCGCGATCACCGCATTTATCATCGGGCCGGCATCGTCGATCGCCGCGATCCGCGCGCGATAGTCGGCAACCGACGGGACGGCGGACGGGCCGGCAGGCTGAGTGACGGGCGGGGCGGCGCAGGCCGGCGCGGCTGCGGCAGCCAGGGACAGGAGGATGGCGCAAGGGGCGGATCGGCGCATGGCGGGCGTTCCTTCGGCAGCGTGGCTCGGTGTCTGCGCCTTGGTGCTGCGCCGGGCCGGGGAGGGCAAGCCGTGCGGTCCAAAAAGGGTGTTGCCCGCTCGGGCCGGACCGGGCCGCATCAGGGTTTGCGCCCATCTTGGGTTAACGCCCTTGAACATCGCGCCGGGGCACGCGACATAGGCCCTCGCCAATCACATGAGGAACATCATGCTCGACCTGTTCGGCGCCAGCGGCGCATCCGTCCACGGCGCACAAGGAAAGTTCACCACCGACCCCGTCACCGGCGCGCTGATCCCGGTCGTGGTCGAACAGTCGAGCCGCGGTGAGCGCAGCTTCGACATCTACTCGCGCCTGCTGCGCGAGCGCATCATCTTCGTCACCGGCGAGGTCGAGGACCACATGGCCTCGGTGATCGTCGCGCAGCTGCTGTTCCTCGAATCGGAGAACCCGTCGAAGGACATCTCGATGTACATCAACTCGCCGGGCGGCGTGGTCACGGCGGGCATGGCGATCCATGACACCATGCAGTACATCCGCCCGCGCGTGTCGACGGTGTGCATCGGCCAGGCCGCCTCGATGGGCTCGTTCCTGCTCGCCGCCGGCGAGCCGGGCATGCGCATCGCGCTGCCCAACGCGCGCATCATGGTGCACCAGCCCTCGGGCGGCGCCCGCGGCATGGCCTCGGACATCGAGATCCAGGCGCGCGAGATCCTGCGCATCCGCAAGCGGATGAACGACCTCTACGTCAAGTACACCGGCCGTTCGCTCGACGAGATCGAGAAGGCGATGGATCGCGACACTTTCCTCGAGGCCGAAGAAGCCCGTGCTTTCGGCCTTGTCGACAAGGTCTTCGAGTCGCGTCCCGCGACGGACCAGACCGGTGTCGAGGAGGGCTCGGGCGGCGCTCCGAGCGCCTGATAAATGCTTGTTCCGCGGCACCTTAAGCTGAAAGCAAGGTGCCGTGGGATAAGGCGGTTTTCCTGTCATCGTGTCCGGTTGATTAATGCCCTTGGGGTAGTAGGATGATCGGGCCCGCCTCTCGTGGAGAGGCGCCTGGGATTGAAGAATGACCAAGCTTTCCGGATCGGATACCAAGAGCACGCTCTACTGCAGCTTCTGCGGCAAGTCGCAGCACGAGGTGCGCAAGCTGATTGCCGGCCCGACCGTGTTCATCTGCGATGAATGCGTCGAGCTGTGCAACGACATCATCCGCGAGGAAACCAAGGCCGGCATCGCCGGCAAGAAGGACGGCGGCGTCCCCACTCCGCGCGACATCTTCGAGACGCTGAACGATTACGTGATCGGCCAGGACCGCGCCAAGCGCGTGCTCTCGGTGGCGGTGCACAATCACTACAAGCGCCTCAAGCACAGCGGCAAGGGCGGCGACGTCGAACTGTCGAAGAGCAACATCCTGCTGGTCGGCCCGACCGGCTCGGGCAAGACCCTGCTCGCGCAGACGCTCGCCAAGACCTTCGACGTGCCCTTCACGATGGCCGATGCGACGACGCTTACCGAAGCAGGCTACGTCGGCGAAGACGTCGAGAACATCATCCTCAAGCTGCTCCAGGCTTCCGACTACAACGTCGAGAAGGCGCAGCACGGCATCGTCTACATCGACGAGATCGACAAGATCAGCCGCAAGGCCGAAAACCCCTCGATCACCCGCGACGTTTCGGGCGAGGGCGTGCAGCAGGCTCTGCTCAAGCTGATGGAAGGCACCACCGCGTCGGTGCCGCCGCAGGGCGGGCGCAAGCATCCGCAGCAGGAATTCCTGCAGGTGGACACGACCAACATCCTGTTCATCTGCGGCGGCGCCTTCGCCGGCCTCGAGAAGATCATCGCCGACCGCCTGCAGAAGCGCTCGATCGGCTTCGGCGCGCACGTCGCCGATCCCGACAAGCGCAAGGTCGGCGAACTGCTCCAGAAGGCCGAGCCCGAGGACCTGCTCAAATTCGGCCTGATCCCCGAATTCGTCGGCCGCCTGCCGGTGATCGCGACGCTCAACGACCTCGACATCGAGGCGCTGGTCAAGATCCTGCGCGAACCGAAGAACGCGCTGGTCAAGCAGTACTCCAAGCTGTTCGAGCTCGAGGACGTCGCGCTCACCTTCACCGACGAGGCGCTCGAGGCGATCGCCAAGAAGGCCATCGAACGCAAGACCGGCGCCCGCGGGCTTCGCTCGATCGTCGAGGGCCTGCTGCTCGACACGATGTTCGACGTGCCGACCGAAAGCGACATTGCCGAGGTCGTGGTCGACAAGGACGTCGTCGAAGGCCGCAAGGAACCCGTCCGCGTGCTCAAGGGCAAGGAAGCGGCGGCCTGACCGGCTGACGCCGTTCACCGCAAGTTCGAAGGGCCGGCTTTCCTATGGGGAAGGCCGGCCCTTCTGCTTGTGCGACCCGTCGGGCGCGGGGATCAGTTGGGCAGCGAGACCGCGTCGGTCACGTGGATCACGCCGTTCTTCTGGAAGACGTCGGCCTGGGTGACGGTGGCGGTGCCGCCCTTCTCGTCGGTCAGCACGACCTTGCCGTCGACGATCGCGGCGGTCAGCGTGCCGCCCGCAACGGTGGTCAGCCGGGTGCTGCCGCCGTCGGCCTTGATCTTGGCGATCAACTGCTCGGCCGAAACGCGGCCGGGCACGACGTTGTAGGTCAGCACCTTGGTCAGCGTGGCCTTGTTCTCGGGCTTGAGCAGGGTATCGACGGTGCCGGCGGGAAGCTTGGCGAAGGCCGCGTTGGTCGGCGCGAACACGGTGAAGGGCCCGGCGCCGTTGAGCGTATCGACCAGGCCCGCCGCCTTGACCGCGGCGACCAGCGTGGTGTGGTCGGCCGAGTTGACCGCGTTCTCGACGATCGTGCGGCTTGGCAGCATCGCCGCGCCGCCGACCATGACCGAGGCAGGGGTTTCGTGATGGCTGGCGAGCGCCGGCGTGGCGGCGAGGCCACCGGTGGCGGCAAGCGCGGCGGCGGCCACCGTGGCGGCGCGAAGGGGGAAGCGGTTCATCGTGACTCTCCTCGTTGGACGAGAAGAGGCGCCGGACCGTGGGCGGCGGCGCAGCGCCGGCGAGGGGGAACGCCGGCGTGCGACCGCAGATCCTCGATCCGCATCGCCCCTTCCCGCTTGCCAGATGGGCACGATGCGTGAGCTGACCACCTGTCCCGAAGGGAAGCGCGGCGCGCCCGGCGCTCCTCAGACGACCTCTTCGCGGTGCAGGCGGCAGGCGTGGCTCTCGCTCGCCAGCTCGATCTGCACGGTGGCGTGGCCGATGCCGAAGTCGTGCTCGAGCTCCTCGGCAAGGTGGTGGAGGAAGGCATCGCCTGGGTGCCCGGCGGGGATCACGAGGTGCGCGGTGAGCGCGGTTTCGGTCGTGCTCATCGGCCAGATGTGCAGGTCGTGGACCGCCGTGACGCCGGGCAGCGCGCAGAGAAAGCCGCGCACTTTCGCCTCGTCGATCCCGGCCGGAACGCCGAGCAGCCCCATCTTGAGCGAGTCCTTGAGCAGGCCCCAGGTGCCGCGCGCGATCACCGCGACGATGACCAGGCTGGTAGCGGGATCGATCCAGGTCGCGCCGGTCAGCATGATCGCGAGCCCCGCGAGCACGACCCCGGCGCTCACCGCGGCGTCTGCGACCATGTGCAGGTAGGCGCCGCGCACGTTGATGTCGTGGTGCCGGCCGCGCATGAACATCAGCGCCGTGCCCATGTTGATCGCGATGCCGATCGCGGCGACGACCATGACCGGGCCGGCGGCCACCGGTTGCGGGTCGAACAGGCGGCGCACCGTCTCGACCAGGATCGCGCCCAATGCCACCAGCAGCAGCGAGGCATTGCCGAGCGCGGCGAGGATCGAGCTCGACTTGAAGCCATAGGTGAAGCGCGCCGAGGGCGGGCGCCTGGCGAGCACGCTCGCGCCCCAGGCGATCAGCAGGCCGAGCACGTCGGACAGGTTGTGCCCGGCATCGGCGACCAGCGCCATCGAGCCGGACAGGACGCCGTAGCCCGCCTCCACGGCAACAAAGCCGGTGTTGAGCAGCACCCCGACGGCAAAGGCGCGACCGAAGTCGGCCGGCGCATGTGCGTGGCCGTGCCCATGCGAATGCCCGTGCCCGTGCGAATGCCCGTGCCCGTGCGAATGCCCGTGCCCGTGCGAATGGCCGTGATGGTGATGATGCGCGTGGGAGCCCGACATGACGGACGCCCTAGACCCTCGCGCGGGGGTAGGAAATGCCTTTGGTGCGTCGGGGGGCCTGTAAGCCGGGTTCTGTAGCGCCGACGGTATGCGATCATCGCACCGTATCGCCGCTGGCAGCCATTCCTCTCGGCAGGCCGTTGCCGGACTGCTCTAGCAATCAACCCGGACCGCTGGCCCGAAACTGGCCTGCCTCGCGCAGGCGAGGCGCGCGGTCCCTATTCGATCTTGCTCCGGGTGGGGTTTGCCGTGCCGCTCCTGTCGCCAGTCGCGCGGTGCGCTCTTGCCGCACCCTTTCACCCTTACCCCTTCGAAAAAGGGGCGGTCTGCTCTCTGTGGCACTTTCCCTTGACCTTCGGCGAAGCCTCCGGCCCGGCGGGCGTTACCCGCCACCCTCGTTTCGTGGAGCCCGGACTTTCCTCGGCATCAGACGAGCTGACGACGCGGCTGCCCGGCCCCCCGGCGCGATGGGTCACCTAGCATGACCCATATCGCGTTCCAACAGGAGTTCGAAGAGCAGCGCGCCCAATTGCCCGTCGATCTCGCCGGTGATGCGGTGCGGGCGCCAGCGCCGCTCGAAGGCGCGCACCGCGGCGGCGGGATCGCTGATGTCGTAGCCGAAGCGCTCGAGCGCGAGGAAGAAGGCGCCGTCGTTGTCGTAAAGCAGCCGCATCTTGAGTTTCGGCTTGGGCAGGGCGAGGCGCAGGCGGGCGAGCATGTCCCAGTCGAACAGCTCGCCCGGGTCGCTCTTGCGCGCCGGCGCAATGTCCGAATGGCCGACGACATTGGCGCGCGGCACGTTGTGGCGCCTGACGATGTCGGCCAGCAGCGGGGCGAGCGCTTCCATCTGCGCATCGGGAAAGGGACGGTACCCCCATTCGTGGCCCGGGTTGACCAGCTCGATCCCGACGCTCGCCGAATTCACGTCGGTCACCCCGCGCCAGTAGGAGCGCCCCGCGTGCCAGGCGCGCTTTTCTTCGGCGACGAGGCGGGTGACGGTGCCGTCCTCGTCGATCATGTAGTGCGCGCTGACTTCGGCGGCGGGATCGCACATCCGCGCGAGCGCCTCGTCGGCGCTCTGCATGCCGGTGTAGTGGAGCACCACCATGGTCACCGGGAGCTTGCGCTCGTTCCAGTTGGGCGAGGCGGCTTCCCGGTGGATCAGCCAGCGGTTCATGGCCAGCGGCTCATCGCCCCGCGATCAGGCCGCAGCCGGAAGCACCGCGCCGAGCACCAGCGCCTCTGCCGTGGCGTGGACCTGCACGCCGCCGCCCAGCTGCGCCGCGATCAGCTGGACCATCGTCGCCGGCGCGGTCTTGCTCGACAGCTCGCCATCGGGCAGCGTGCCTTCGAGCGCCTGCCCGACCGCGGGGTCGAAGGCGACGCGCGCGCCGCTTGCGCGGACCACGATCTCGATCGCCTGCGCGCCGGCTTCGGCGCCGATGTCGAGCTGCCCGCCGCGGACCAGCGCGTCGATGCCGATCAGCGCGAGATTGAGCAGCACCTTGATCGCGCTCTTGGGCAGGCTGTCGCCACCCAGCACCCAGTTGACCGCGATCCGGCCATTGTTGCCGACCAGCGCATCGACGAGGCTGCGCGCCTCGGCGAGCGGGACCATGTCGCCAAAGCCGCCTGCCGCGCCGAAAGCGAGGCGAAAGAAGCGCAGCTTGTCGGCCGAGATGCGTGCGCTCTGTTCGAGCAGTTCGAAGCACTTCTCGCGCATCGAGGGGTCCTTTTCCTCGGCGAGCAGCTCCAGGCCGTTGGTCAGCGCGCCCACCGGGCTCAACAGATCGTGGCACAGCCGCGAGCAGAGCAGGCTGGCCAGATCGAGCGCGTGGGAATCGGGCGAGGCGGTGGTCATGGGCGGGTTTCGCATCCTGGAGGGGGGAGGGGGGTTTACGGGGTTTACACAGTCCTGAGCAAAAACTCGCAAGGCCCGGCGCGGCCGGAAATCCGGGGTTTCGCCAAGTGCGGCAGCGGAGGGCGGCGCTTCGTCACGCGGTCAGCCTTACCCATCCGCGACCGCGTAGGAAAGGGCCGCAAAACCTGAAGGGAGGTCGCGCCACAGCGTGACCGAGCCCGCCGCGGCGATCGCCCAGATCCGTCCGTCGCCGGCCGCGCTCGCCGCGTCGCGCGACGAGGGCCGGGCAAGACCGTTGGGGTGCGAGTGAAAGTAGCCGAGAACCTGGGCATCGCGATCGGCGCGCGCGGCGCGATGCGCCGCGACCAGCGCCGCGGGGTCGATCTCGAAAGCCTGCGCGGGGTCTGCCGCGACGTTGCGCGCGGCGAGCGCGTTTCGCACGATCCCTTCGGGTCCGACGAGCAGGCCGCAGCATTCCAGCGGATGGGCCTTTGCGGCGGCATCGAGGATCGCGGCGTGGGCGGAGGCTGTCAACGTCACCGTCACGAAGGCGAGATTGGGCGCAAAGCCGCGCAGGCACAAGCCGCAACTTGATCCGGTTGATTACGGCCAAATCCGGCGGAAAACTACATAACCGGCGCAATTCCGATGTTACCTATTCTGCGGCATGACACCTTTCGACCCGTTCCCTTCGATTGTTCGGACCGATTGGGGAGAAGCCGCTTGCTGCGTAACAAGACCATCATTGCCAAAGTCTGGACGGGCTGCGCGATCCTCGCCGTCGCCGCGATCGCCTCGGCGACCGTGAGCGTGATCGGGATGAGCCGCCAGCAAGAGGCGATGCACGCGATTGCGGGCGCGAGTGCGCTGCTGCGCAATCACATGGAAGCCGACATGGGCCACGACGCGATCCGCGGCGAGGTGGTCAGCATCGTCGCCTCGCGCCAGACAGGCGCCATCGACGGGCCGGCCGCGGCGGCCGAACTGCGCGACCGCGTCGACGACTTTACGCAGCACATGGAGACCACCGCACGCGTCGAGAACGCGCCGGCAGTGGCGCGCGCCCGGGCCAAGGCCGACCCCGCGTTCCGCGCCTATGTCGAAATCGCGCGGCAGATCGCCGACGACGGCGCGGCCGGCCGGGTACCCGACGATGCGCGACTGCGCCGCTTCCAGCAGCTCTTCGAGGAGCTCGAGGGCGAGATGGCCAATGTTTCGGATGCGGTCCAGGCGCACGTCGCGGAGACTTCGGCGCAAGCGGACGCGGTGGCCGGCCAGGCACGCTGGATGACCATCGCGAGCCTGCTCGCGATCCTGCTGGCGCTTGCCTTCGTCGCGCGCTCGGGCCAGCGCTTCCTGATCGATCCGATCCTCGGCATCGCCGCGCGGCTGCGCGAGCTGGCCGACGGACGGCTCGACATCGTCGTGTCCAGCGGCGAGCGCACCGACGAGATCGGCGACCTCGCGCGGTCGGTGTCCGACTTGCGCGACGGCCTCGCCGAAGCGCGCGCGGAAACCGGGCGGCAGGCCGACACGATCGTCGATTCGATCGGCGCGGGCCTGAGCGAGCTTGCCGGGGGCAACCTTGCCTACCGCATCGAGCAGCCGCTCGCCGGCCGCTTCGAGAAGCTGCGCACCGACTTCAACGACGCGCTCGGCGCGCTGGGCCAGGTCCTGGGCGAGATGAAGAACTCGACCGAGCACCTTCATGCAGTGGCACGTGACATCGGCGGCGCGGCGGGCGACCTGTCCAACCGCAACGCCAACCAGGCGGCGAGCCTCGAGGAGACCGCTGCGGCGATCGCCAGCCTGGCGCAACGCGTCGCCGGATCGACCGCAGCTGTGTCCACCGCGCGTCACGCGGTCGACAACGTGGGCAGCGAGATGAGCCGCGGCGGCGAGGTGATCCAGGACGCCGAGGCGGCGATGGACCGGATCGAGGTCGCCTCGCAGCAGATCGGCAGCATCGTCAGCGTGATCGACGGGATCGCCTTCCAGACCAACCTGCTTGCGCTCAATGCCGGGGTCGAGGCCGCCCGCGCCGGCGAGCAGGGCAAGGGCTTCGCGGTCGTCGCCAGCGAAGTCCGCGCGCTCGCCCTGCGCAGCGCCGACGCCGCGCGCGAGATCAAGCAGCTGATCGAGAATTCGTCGCAGGAGATCGGCGAGGGCGTGCGGCTGGTGCGCGATGCGGGCGCGAGCCTGCGCGCGATCACCGAGCAGATGAGCGAGATCAACCGGATGATGGAAGTGGTCGAGGCCGGGGCCAGCGAGCAGAACTCCTCGCTCGCCTCGATCGACGCGACATCGAAGCAGATCGAGAAGATCACCCAGAGCAACGCCGCGGTGGCCGACGAGGTGACCAAGGCCAGCCGCGAGGTGGTCGCCTCGATCAACGAGGTGGTCCGCGAGCTGGATCGCTTCGTCATCGCGCGCGGCGCGGCGCGGCGGTCGGACTACGGTCTGGCCGCGTGAAACCCTTTGCCGCCCTGGTCGCGGCCTGCGTCGCGTTGTGCTGCGCGGAGCCGGCGCGCTCGGCCCAGGCAGGGCAGGACGCTGGCGAAAGCGGGGCCGCGACGGCCCCCGGCCGCGCGGTCGAACTCGCCGCGGCGCTGACCGTCGATGTCGTGGCGGCGGTTCGCGGCGGGGCGGACCACCGCGCGCGCGTGCTGAGCAACCTCGACCTGACGGCCGACCTCGATCTCGACGCGCTTGCCGGCTGGTCGGGCGCGCGCGGCTTCGTCTACGTGCTCGACAACCACGGCCTGCGGCCCAACGATGCCGCCGGCACACTCGAGGGGGTCAACAACATCGAGGTGGGCAGGGCCGCGACGCGGCTGTTCGAGGCGTGGATCGAACAGGACCTCGGGCGCGGCGCGAACCTGCGGGTGGGACTCTACGACCTCAACAGCGAGTTCTACGTGACCGATTCCTCGGGACTGCTGCTGGGCCCGCCGTTCGGGATCGGCTCGGAGTTCGCCTCGACCGGGCGCAACGGTCCGTCGATCTTTCCCTCCTCGGCGCTCGCCGCGCGGCTTTCGCTGCCGCTCGGCAAGGACGGCGGCTTCGTCCGCATGGCCGTGCTCGATGCCCGCGCGCAGACCTTTGGCGACGTCGGCGGGGTGGACCTGCATTTCGGCGACGGCCTGCTGTTCATCGGCGAGGCGGGCAAGGCGAAGGGGGCGACGCGGCTGGCGGTGGGGGCCTGGGGCTATTCGCGCGGCGCGCCCAACTTCTACCTCGCCGGCGCCGACGGCGAACCGGTGCGCAAGCCGTCCTACGGCGGCTATGCGATGGTCGAGCACGACCTGCCGCTGGGCGAGGCGCGCAAGCTGACCGCCTTCGTCCGCGCAGGGGTGGCGAGCCCGGATTCGGCGCCGTTCCGCGGCGCGCTGCAGGCCGGCGTGCTGCTGGCCCCGGCGCTGAAGGCGCGGCCCGAGAGCCTGTTCTCGATCGGCTTCCACCAGGCCTGGACCAACCGCAACTTCCGCGCCGCGGCGCGCGCCGAGGGCGTCGTCCCGGCCAACGAGCAGGGCATCGAGGCGACCTATGCCGACAGCGTGCTGCCCTGGCTCTCGCTCCAGCCCGACGTGCAATGGGTGCGCCACCCGGGCGGCGACCGCCAGGCGCGCTCGGCGCTGATCCTGAGCCTGCGCACCACCGCGAGCTTCTGATCCGCGCTCTTGTTGGACTGCGAAGCATCCCCATATGGCAGGACATGGGGGGACACGACGCGATCATCGAAGGCGTGATTGGTCCCGGCGGCCAGCGGCTCGACCGGGCGCTGGCGGATTCGACCGGCCTGTCGCGCGAACGGATCAAGGCGCTGATCGACGAGGGCCGGGTGGAGCTGTCGGGCAAGGCGGCGACGCAGGCCTCGTTCAAGGCCGCCGAAGGGACGCCGTTTTGCGTGCGCGTGCCGCAGGCGGCCCCGGCCGAGGCGGTGGCGCAGGACATCGCGCTCGACGTGGTGTTCGAGGACGCGCACCTGATCGTGGTCGACAAGCCGGCGGGGCTGGTGGTCCATCCCGCCGCGGGCAATCCCGACGGAACGCTGGTCAACGCGCTGCTCCACCACTGCGCCGGCCAGTTGTCCGGCATCGGCGGCGTGGCGCGCCCGGGCATCGTCCACCGCATCGACAAGGACACCTCGGGCCTGCTGGTCGTCGCCAAGACCGACGTGGCGCACGAAGGACTGGCAAAGCAGTTTGCCGACCATTCGATCACGCGCGCCTACAAGGCGGTGACCGCGGGCGTGCCGATGCCCCCTGCGGGCACGGTGCGCGGCGCAATCGGCCGCTCGAGCCACGACCGCAAGAAGATGGCGCTGGTCGAGGAAGGACGCGGAAAGCACGCGGTGACGCACTATCGCACGCTCGAGGCGCTCGACGGGGCGGCGCTGGTCGAGTGCCGGCTCGAGACCGGGAGGACCCACCAGGTGCGCGTTCACCTTGCATCAATCGGCCATGCGCTATTGGGCGATCCTGTCTATGGACGCCCTCCGGCCCGCATCCGCCCGATCCTCCAGCGCCTCGGCTTCCGCCGCCAGGCGCTCCATGCCGCCGAGCTCGGCTTCGTTCATCCGGTCGACGGCGCGGCGCTCCGCTTCGCCAGCCCGACGCCCGTCGACATGCGGGAACTCATCATCGAACTGTGCGCTCAAGAACAGGGTGCACGGCTTATGGCGAAGCTGTAGTGACGGGTATCACGCCCGATAGATTCCATGTGTGGCCCCACCGCCCGACGCCCAGTAGGGGTTAGGCATCGGGGTGCCGACGCGACGAAAGGAAGTGTCCAGGTGAGCGAACAGACCAAGGCCGCCAGCGTCCCCGCGCTCAACGGGGAAGCCAGCCTCAACCGCTATCTTGCCGAAATCCGCAAGTTCCCGGTCCTGACCGCCGAGCAGGAATACATGCTTGCCAAGCGATATCAGGAACATGGGGATCCCCAGGCCGCCGCGCAACTGGTGACGAGCCATCTTCGGCTCGTGGCCAAGATCGCCATGGGCTACCGCGGCTACGGCCTGCCGGTGAGCGAGCTGATCAGCGAAGGCAACATCGGCCTGATGCAGGGCGTCAAGAAGTTCGAGCCCGACCGCGGCTTCCGCCTCGCGACTTATGCGATGTGGTGGATCAAGGCCTCGATGCAGGAGTTCATCCTGCGCAGCTGGTCGCTGGTCAAGATGGGCACCACCGCGGCGCAGAAGAAGCTGTTCTTCAACCTGCGCCGGATGAAGAAGAACCTCGAGGCGTTCGAGGACACCGACCTGCATCCGGACGACGTGCGCAAGATCGCGACCGACCTCGGCGTGCCCGAGCAGGAAGTGATCAACATGAACCGGCGGATGATGATGGGCGGCGATGCCTCGCTCAACGTCTCGATCCGCGAGGACGGCGAAGGCTCGTGGCAGGACTGGCTGACCGACGACCGTCCGCTGCAGGACGAGACCGTCGCCGATGCCGAGGAAGCGCAAGTGCGCCACGACCTGCTGGTCGAGGCGATGGAGAGCCTCAACGACCGCGAGCGCCACATCCTGACCGACCGCCGCCTGGTCGACGAGCCCAAGACGCTCGAGGAATTGAGCCAGGTCTACAACGTCAGCCGCGAGCGCGTCCGCCAGATCGAAGTGCGCGCGTTCGAGAAGCTGCAGAAGGCGATCCAGAAGATCGCCGGCGAGCGGCGGTTGCTGGCGGCGGGCTGAGCGGCCAGGCTGGAAAAGCTGCGAAAGCGGGAAATGCAGACGAGACGGCCGGGGGAAACTCCGGCCGTTTTCGCGTTCAGCGCCCGGCCTTGAGGTAGAAGCGCAGGCCGAAGCCGCAGATCAGCGTCACGCCGATCCACAGCACCACCTGCGAGATCACCACGGTGCGGTTGAAGCCGTCGTCGGCGGCAGGCAGCAGCAGCAGGAACAGCAGGCCGAGCGAGGCAGCGGCGAAGATCAGCCAGATGCGGGCGGGGGAAGAGCTGGGCATGCGCAGCGGAATAGGCGGCGCGGCGGACGTGGGCAAGCGGATGCGTGCGGATTGATCGCGGCGCTGAACATTGGCTAAGGTGCGCGCAATGGCCACCAACGCGCTCAAGCCCTCTCGCCAGACAAGGTCCCGCGGATTCGCCTGGCGGCTCGGCTGGTGGATCGGGCGAGGAATCGTGCTGTTCCTCGCGGTTTCGGTCGGGCTGACGCTGCTCTACAAGTTCGTGCCGGTGCCCTACACGCTGACGATGGCGATGGATTCCAATGGCGTGACCAAGGACTGGACGCCGCTGTCGCGCATCGACCGCAACATGGTCGACGCCGCGATCGCCGGTGAGGACTCGAAGTTCTGCAGCCATTCGGGCTTCGACACCGACGCGATGCAGCAGGCCTTCGAGCGCAACCTGAAAGGCGGGCGCATCCGCGGCGGCTCGACGATCAGCCAGCAGACCGCCAAGAACGTGTTCCTGTGGCAGGGCGGCGGTTACTTCCGCAAAGGGCTGGAAGCCTGGTTCACCGTGCTGATCGAGCAGATCTGGGGCAAGCGGCGGATCATGGAGGTCTACCTCAACGTCGCCGAGACCGGGATCGGCACCTACGGCGTCGAGGCGGGGGCGCAGCGCTACTACAACAAGAGCGCGGCGAGGCTGAGCCGGGTCGAGGCCGCCCGGATCGCGGCGGCCTTCCCGGCGCCCAAAAGGCGCGAAGTGGTCGGCGCAAGCGGCTTTACCCGCCGCCACGGCAACGCCATCGCCGCGCGCGTCAACGTGGTGCGCGGCGACTACGACGGCTGCGTCTATCGCTGAACCGCGACCGGTCGGGTGCGGGGGCCGCCCGGGGCTGGTGGGCGACCCCCTTCCCGGCAGGTGTACGCCTGCCCTGCCGGAAACCGATGGCCGGAAACCGGTGCCGGAACTTGATGGCCGGAATCCGGACGCTCGCAACGACCGCCTAGCACGACTGCGCTTGTCAAAGCGGGCGGCGCGCGCCCGTACGACTACGTGGCCGCGCCAGAGGGGCCGTGCGGGGCGCCGGGCCGGAAAAAGCACGGCGCGGACGGCCAGGGCCATCCGCGCCGCTCCGCTGCTTCCGCAAGGAAGCGCGGGAGGGATCAGAAGTCGAGGTTGATCGAGCCCACGATCGTGCGCGGCGCGCCGAATTCTACCTGCGGGTTGTTCGACGCCTGCGGCTGGGTCGACAGGTTGGCGAAGTACTTCTGGTCGAACAGGTTGATCACGTTGAGCTGCAGCCAGGCCGAACCGTTGCCGATCTTGCCGAGGGTGAAGCGGGCATCGAGATCGACGGTGGTGTAGGAGGGCGCGATCACGTCGTTGATGTCGGTCAGGTAGCGCTTGCCGACATACTTGCCCTGCGCGCCGAGCGAGAAGCGGTCGAGATCGAACTGGACGCGCCCGCCGACCTGCCACTTGGGCGTCTCGGCGACGAACTTGTCCTTGGTCGGCGAGAGCACGTTGCCCGAGGCGTCGACCACGTTGTCCTGCAGCTTGGCGCTGATCCACGAGCCGAACGCGTAAAGCGAGAGCTGGTCGATCGGCTTGAACGCAATGCTGGCGTCGACGCCGTAGCTCTTCACCTTGCCGACGTTGCGGTCGATGTTGAGCGAGGAGCCGTCCTCGAGCTGCACCTGCGACGAGATGATGCGGTTGCGATAGCCGATGTACCAGCCCGAAAGCTGGGCCTGGACCCGGCCCGAGGCGTAGCGCAGGCCGAGGTCGAACGAATCGGTGCGCTCGGGCTTGACGTCGATGGTCGGCTGGAGCTTCACCCCGTCGAAGGCATAGAGGTTGTCGGTGCGCGGCGCCGAGAAGCCCTGGCTGAAGTTGCCGAACACGCTGACTTCGGGCGTGAACTTGTAGACGAAGCCGGCATTGGGCAGCACGGTGTTGTAGTTGACCGTGCGGTTCTTGTACGGCGCGGCGTAAGCAGGATACTTCGCCGCCACCACGGCTGCGCTCTCGCTGGTGCAGTAGGCGTCGTTCGAGCTGCCGGGAATCGTCCAGCAGTTGTTGGTCAGGTTGCGCTTGAAGAACGGCGCGCGCACGCCCGCCTGCAGGGTCAGCGCATCGTCCATGAAGTGGCCGACATATTCGCCCGCGATCTGGTGGAGGATGGCGTAGGACAGCCGGTCGCGCTTCTGGATCACGTTGCCGGCAGCGTCGACCGCGGCGACGTCACCCTTGATCCCGCCGAAGTCGTCGAGCGGATTGCCGTTGGGCGCGATGTAGCCCGCTTCGCCGGTCTGGCGATGGCGCGCGCGATCATAGGTATAGGCAAGGCGGACGGTCTGCGAGGGATCGATGTCCCAGCGCAGCGAGGCGGTGGCGCCGAGGCGATGGGTGCGGGTGTTCGAGGGGAAGTAGAGCCGGACGTAGTCGGCAAGATCGCCGTCGCCGTTGAGATCGACGCCCGCTGCAACGCCTGCGCCGAGGCGCGTGCCCTGGCGGTTGTAGGCGCCGTTCTTTCCGGCTTCGGAGTCGGTTTCGGCAAAGACCGAGCTGCCGCCGCCGTTGGCGAGGGTGTACTGGTAGCTCGCATCGAGCGTGAAGATCAGGTTGCTCGCCAGCGTGTAGCGCGAATTGAAGCGCACGTTGCCGGTGTCGGACGGGTTGATCGACAAGCCGTAGTAGCCGCTGCAGGTGCTCGTCGAACCGCCGCTGGGCGTAACTTCACCGCGCGGGCCGAGGGTGCAGGTGGCGTCGTTGTTGACGTTGAACAGCGTGTCGAACTGGGCATCCGACAGCTTGCCAAGGTCGAGCGGGTTGGCGGGCGTGTAGAAGTTGGTCTTGGGATCGACCACAGTGCCGGCCGGAAGCCGCGAGACCATGTCGTTCACGCCGATCCGGCGGTAGAAGTTGTTGCGGTTCTGGTTGTAGTGCCCGGCGATCGAAACGAAGTCGCCGTTGCCGCCGAGCGGCTGGTAGATGCGTGCGTTGTACTGCGTCTTCCTGATTTCGCCGGGGCCGCGGAACTGGTCGTAGCGTGTGTTGCTGGCGGCCACGAACGCGCTCGTGCCCCAAGGGCCGAACTCGCCGGTGTCGATCGCGCCGAACACGCGGTTGTAGTCGTAGGTGCCGTGCGAGTAGTTGAAGGTCGCGCCCAGGTCCTGCTTGGGCAGGCGGGTGCGGTAGTTGACCGTGCCGCCGGCGGCGCTGGCGGTCGGGCTGTCGACGTCGGTCGCGCCGAAGTTGATGTTGACCTGCTCGATCAGCTCCGAATCGAGCTGCTGGTTGGTGTAGAGCGCGTAGTTGCCCGAATCGTTGACCTGGATGCCGTCGAAGGTGGCCGAGACGCGCGCGCCGTCGAAGCCGCGGATGCGCAGGTTGCCGCCGCCCGCGCCATAGGGGTCGGTGCTGGTGAAGTTGACGCCGGGGACGATGTTGATCGTGTCGAAGATCGCCTTGCCCGGGTTCTGCCGCGCGATCAGCTCCTGCGTCAGCACGGCCTTGGCCTTGGGCGTGTCGGGCGTCTTGATGCCGTCGACCGCGCGTTCGCCGCGCGCACCGGTGACGACGATCGATTCCTCGACGTCGGCCGAACCGGTGGACTGGGCGAAGGCGGCCTGGCCGCCCGCGACGATCGCGAGCACGCTCGCGGCGGTGAGGAGATTGCGTTGCATCGAAGTACCCCGTCTGTTGCCCGGCTGGGAGAGGCCCGGGCGGAATTTTGCGAACCCTCGTGCAGGCGAGCGCCGCACGGCGGACCCGGTTGGAGCGCGCCATGCGGCACGCGCCCTGCCGGGACGGGCGCGCCTTTAGCGGCGCCCGCGGGGCCGCCAAAGAGGCCCGGTGTGACACCTCCAAGACACTTTCGTGAGGATTAAAATCCTATCATTGGATATGCGACATCATGGGCAACGAAAGGCATCCCATAGCGCACGAAAATTTCACGAAATCAGCGGTATGGGATAGGAAACTGTTGGCTGTGGCATCGCTGCAACGCAGCGGGAAAAAGCCTTTGACGCGCAGGGGCGAGGCAATCGCAACCTATCGGAAGATATAGGGGAACCGAAGCGGCTTTGCGGCGTTGCGCGGCGCCCTTCGGGCGCGCCCGGCGCCCCCTCTCGTGAACCGGCTTCTGTCAGCGAGCGACAGGGGCGAAAGGGCGTTCAGGCCGGCGGAGCGGCGGGAGCCTCGGCCGTCAGCAGCCAGCGCGCGGTGCCCTCGAGCCCGATCGCGGTGAGCCGCCCCGAGGCATAGGCACCGGTGTCGATGCCGATGCGCAACGGGGTGACTTCGGCCATCTCGGTGATCGTGTGGCCGTGGACGACGGCGAAGTCGCGCGCCGTGCGGTCCTGGATGAACTCGCCACGGATCCAGCGCAAATCGGCGACCTGCTGGTCCTCGATCGCGACGCCGGGGCGGATTCCGGCATGGACGAACAGGTAGTCGCCGATGCGGATGCGGTCTTCCATCGCTTCCATGAAGGCGACGTCGCCCGCGGGCACGACCTGCGGCATCAGCGCGCGCAGTTCCTCGATCGTGGTCCGCTCGTAGGCGTCGTAGTCCATGTAGCTGAGCAGCGTCTCGCGCCCGCCGTGGCGCAGGAAATGGCGCAGCGTATCGTCGCGGCGGAACGCGCCGAGGAACATCTCCTCGTGGTTGCCGGCGAGCACGCGGACGGTGCGGGTGCGCGCCCAGGCCTGTGCGGTGCGGATCACCCCGGCGCTGTCGGGGCCGCGGTCGACGAGATCGCCGAGCAGGATCACCGTGGTCTGCGCAGGGCCGCGCGCGGCATCGTCGGCTTCGATCCGCTCGATCATCGCCTCGAACAGGTCGAGTCGGCCGTGGATGTCGCCCACGGCATAGACGCGCTCGCCCGCGGGGACCGCGGTCTGCGGCGCGGGCTGGTCCTGGCGGCCGGCGAAAAGGGAGCGGAGCTTCTTGATCATGATCGCGCGCTACGTGCCGGGCGATAAGCCCATTGTGACGCGGCGCACAAGTCGCAGCGGCCACGTGGTGCGGAAAAGCCACATTCCGACGCAAACCAGCAATATTCGGTTACATTGGACTTGTGCGCTGCAATATCTGGATGCACCGATGCTGGCGCAGGCCCAAGCCGCCCCGCATCCCGCGACCGGGACACGACAGAGGGCGACAGGACCCGCGCAGGTGGGACGCCGCGTCAAGACCCAAGCAAAGGAATGCTCATGCGCACGTCCATCAAGGCCCTCCTGGCCTCGACCCTTTTCCTCGCCGCCGCGACCCCGGCGCTGGCCGACGACACCGCGCCGCCCAGCGACATCAAGATCAGCGGCTCGGCCGCGATCGTCAGCCAGTACCGCTTCCGCGGCATCGCCCAGTCGGACAACAAGCCGGCGGTGCAGGGCGCGCTGACGATCTCGCATTCGTCGGGCTTCTATGTCTCGACCTGGGGCTCGAGCGCGACCGGCGGCAACAGCGCGGTGCAGATCGGCGGCACCGAGATCGACGTCTACGGCGGCTTCGCCCATGCGCTGGGCAGCAGCGGGGTCAACGTCGACGTCGGCGTCTACGGCTATCTCTATCCGGGCGCGCCGGCCGCCAACTACTACGAAGTCTACGGCTCGCTCTCGGGCGCGCTCGGCCCGGTCAACGCCAAGGCGGGCGTGAACTTCGCCCCGGCGCAGAAGAACCTGCGGATCTACCCCACGCACACCAACACCTATGTTTACGGCGAACTGTCGAGCGCGATCCCCAACACCCCGCTGACGGTGCACTCGCACCTCGGCCACACCGGCGGCGCGTTCGACTGGACCAAGCAGTACCTCGACTATTCGGTCGGCGTCGGCGCGACCTACAAGAACTTGACGCTCGACGTCTCGTGGGTCGGCACCAACGTCAGCCGCGCCGATGCCCGCGCGGTGCCGTTCAACGACGGCAGCGGCGTGCCTTCGGCGCGCGAGACCTATCGCGCGGCCAAGGACGTCGCGGTGGTCTCGCTGACCGCCACGTTCTGATCGCCACGTTCTGATCGCAAGGGGGGGCGCGCGGCGCATCGGCGCCGTGACCCCACGGCAAAGCGGAAGGCCTGCGGGGCGAGCGCCCGGCAGGCCTTTCCTTTTGGGCGCGGGCGCCTATCTCTCGGGCCATCATTCCCCCGCGACGAGGCCCGTTCTGCCGTGACCAAGTACCTCCACACCATGATCCGCGTCACCGACCCCGAGGCGACGATCGCCTTCTTCCGCCTGATCGGGCTCGAGGAAGTGCGGCGCTTCGACAGCGAGGCCGGACGCTTCACGCTGATCTTCCTGGCAGCGCCGGGCGAGGAGGGCGTTGCCGAAGTGGAGCTGACCTACAACTGGCCCGACGCCGACGGGCAGGGCGAGACCTACACTGGCGGGCGCAACTTCGGCCATCTCGCCTACCAGGTCGACGACATCTACGAGACCTGCCAGCGCTTCCTCGATGCCGGGCTGACCGTCCACCGCCCCCCGCGCGACGGGCACATGGCTTTCGTCAAGTCGCCCGACGGGATCTCGGTCGAACTGCTCCAGAAGGGCCGGCTCGAACCGCGCGAGCCGTGGGCGAGCATGGAGAACACCGGCACCTGGTAGGGCGCGGCAGGACCTTGCGCAAACCCGCGCGCAAACCCCGCGCAAACTGCGCGCACACGCTGCCGAAACCCCTTGCCACTGGCTGAACCGCTGGCTAAAGCGCGCCCCTGCCCACAAGGCACGCCGCTTTAGCTCAGTCGGTAGAGCACATCATTCGTAATGATGGGGTCACGTGTTCGAGTCACGTAAGCGGCACCATTTTCCAGGAAATTCGCAAGTTTGCGGCGGTGAGCCGGTTTGATCAGGCTCGCCTGGGCGCGGCGCCGGCGTGGGCCATTGCGCCGCTTCAAGCCCCTCAGTATTCTTCTCGCTGGTCCCGGCAGACGCGCGGACGGTGGCGTGCTCCCCCGCAGCTTCAGTGCCGGGGTTGGCTGGGGCGGCCGATAGCTCCGCCGCCAAGACCGTGCCTCGCTGCCTTCGACCGGGAGCTAATAGCGCCAGATCCGCATAGTCGTCGTGTGATCTTGCGCTTGTCGCGCACGGGTTCCGGCAAAAGCGCCGTGGAATCCGGCAGGGCATTTCATGAACGCGTCATTGAATTACGGTGATGGGGCCCTGCGAGTGTTGGGGACCGTCGGTCTCACGGTTTGACATTGCCTGCGCTTTCGGAAGAACTTGAATGGATTTCGACCCGGTCGCCGGGTTGTCAGGCGGCCTGCGCCGCGACCGGAATTGTCGTGCGTCGAAGGCACGGTGTGAACTGGAGGCAAGGACAATGACCGACCTGACCCACCGTTTCGAGGACGCGCTTGGCCTTGCGACGCGGCTGCATCGCACGCAGCGGCGCAAGGGAACGGACATCCCTTATGTCGCTCACCTGCTCGGCGTCGCCGCGATCGCGCTCGAACTGGGCGCGGACGAGGACCAGGGCGGTGCGCCGGTGCTGGCCGAGATCGAGGCGCGCTTCGGCCCGCGCGTCGCTGGCATGGTCGCCGCCAACACCGACGGAACGCCCGACGCGGCGACTGGCGAGAAGGCCCCGTGGCGGGCGCGCAAACTCGCCTACATCGCAGGCATGGCGGACAAGGACGCAGACGCGCTGCTGGTCAGCCTTGCCGACAAGACCCACAACGCTCGCGCCATCGTCGACGATCTCGCGCTCCACGGCGAAGCGCTGTGGGCCCGCTTCAACGGCGGGCGCGACGGCACGCTGTGGTACTACGACGCGCTGGCCGAAGCGTTCGTCCGCCATCTCCCAGGTCCAGGCGCCGACCGCCTGCGCGCGGTGGTGCGCGAGATGCACGTGTTGGCGAGGGAACTGCCGGCATGATGCGGCCCGCGCTCAGCAACTCAGACACCCGCTTCGGAGCACGCTGGTCATAGCGGCCGCGCGCCGTCGCTTCGCTCAGGTTTCGTTGATTCCGGAGGCGAAGAAGGTCAAGGGCAAGGCGCCGGTCCAGGCCGACTTCCTCAGCGGCGAGGAGGGGCAGGAATACAACCCAACCGAAGTCATCAACGGCATCCGCTCGGCCATCGAGTGCTGGCGTGCTCTGCCCCAAAGCCAGTGGCAGGTGACGCCCACTAGGCAGCGGCTGCTGCGGCACTGGCGCAGGCATCCTCTTGCCGACCAGCGTCCGTTCTTCTGCCAGGTCGAAGCGGTCGAGACGGTGATCTGGCTGACCGAGGTCGCACCGAAGTCCTCGTCGCAGGGGCGCAGGTTCTGGACCCATCTGGAAGCGGCAAACGCGGCGTCCAATCCGGAACTGCTGCGCCTTGCCCTGAAGCTCGCGACCGGCGCTGGCAAGACCACGGTGATGGCCATGCTGATCGCCTGGCAGACGCTGAACGCGGTGCGCCATCCGGTGTCGAAGCGGTTTCCGGGTGACGCCCGGCTTCAGCCGGGGGCGGCGGGGTGCAGGCGGACGAGCGTGGTGGCGTAGGGTTCGAGCACCGGGTCGACGACGTTGGCGGCGCCTGAAGGGGCGCTGGTCATGATCACTTCGCCGGCGCGGGGCGCGGCGTCCGGCCAGCCGGTGATCCTGAGCGCCTGGCGCCGGCCGCTCATGTTGAGCAGCACCAGCACGCCTTCGCCCGAAGGGAGCCGCCGCGCGTAGGCGACGACGTCGCCATTGCCCGAATCGAGCGGCACGTAGGCGCCCTCGCGCAGCGCCGGCTCGGTCCGGCGCAAGGCGAGCAGCTGGGTGTACCAGCCGAGCATCGAGCCTGCCTCGCCCTGCTGGCGCGCGACGTTGACGGTGCGAGCCGCGGGCGCGACGGGGAGCCAGGGCGCGCCGGTGGTGAACCCGGCGCCGGGCTCGCCGGTCCATTGCATCGGCGAGCGTTCGGGATCGCGCTTGTCGGCGACCTTGCGCTTGGGGCCGAGCGGAAAGCCTTCGAGCAGGTCGGCCGGCAGGTCGGCCATGCCGATCTCCTCGCCGTAGTAGAGCAGCGCCGTGCCGCGCAGGGTCAGCGTCATCGCCGCGGTCAGCCGGGCGATGCGGTCGTTGTCGACGCCGTTGCCGAAGCTCGTCCACTGGCGCGAATGGTCGTGGCTGGAGAAGAAGAACACCGGCGGCAGGCCGTCGAGCCGGGTCTCGGCCTCGTCGATGGTCTTCTTGAAGACCTTCGCATCGAGCCTGGTCAGGTTGCCGTAAAGGAAGTTCATCGGCAGGTTGATCTCGTCGGCATGGGCGCCATAGACCTTGCGCAGGTCCTCGATCGTGGCGGTCGAGGATTCGCCGAGCAGGATCGCGTCGCCGGGCACGCTGTCGACCACCTGGCGCAACCCGCGCAGCGCGACGTTGCCTTCCTTCAGCCCCGAATTGTACGGCTTGAGCCAGACCGGCGGTCCGCTCGCGACATCCGGGTCGTTGGGCCAGGCCGGGTCCTCGAACAGGTAGGGCGTCGCATCGAGCCGGAAGCCGCTGGCGCCGTGGCTCAGCCAGAAGCGCATCACCGCGTGCATCGCCGCGCACACCTGCGGGTTGGCCCAGTTGAGGTCCGGCTGCTGGGCGAGGAAGATATGGTAGTAATACTGGCCGGTCGCCTTGTCGAACTGCCAGGTCGAGCCGCCGAAGATCGACTGCCAGTTGGTCGGCGGGCCGCCGTCGGGGGCGGGATCGCGCCAGACGTACCAGTCACGCTTGGGATTGGTTCGCGACGAGCGGGATTCGACGAACCACGGGTGCTGGTCCGAGGAATGGTTCACGACCAGATCGACCAGAACGCGGATGCCGCGCTTCTTCGCCTCGCGGGTCAGCGTGTCCCAGTCCTCGATCGTGCCGTATTCGCGCGCGACGCCGGTATAGTCGGCGACGTCGTAGCCGAAGTCGGCGTTGGGCGAGGGGAAGAACGGGGTCACCCAGATCGCGTCGACGCCGAGCTGCGCGAGGTAGTCGAGCCGCTGGGTGATGCCCTTGAGGTCGCCGATGCCGTCGCCGTCGCTGTCCTGGAAGCTGCGCGGGTAGATCTCGTAGATTACCGCGTTGTGCCACCACTTTGCCGTCGTGCCGGGGCTGGTTGCCGCCGGCGCGGGCGAGGATGCCGGCGCGGGGGGCGTCGCAGGCGCGCTGGCCGCTTGCGCCGGTGCGGCGCCAGCGCCCGAAAGCACGGCCAGCAGCGGGGCGAGAAGCACGGCGCATCTGCGCCTGCGGGTGCGTGAGGGGGTGATCATGCCTGGTCCTGTGCCGCGGGAAGGGGAGGGAGTCCGAGCGCCTCGTCGTGCGAAGGAAAGTTCATCGCGCACCCGGAGAGGAATGCCGCGATGTCGCGGCTGCGATGGAAGTCGACGTCGTCGCGCTGCGTCCGCCCGAGCGGGGGGAAGGCGCCGTACCCTGCGAGCAGGCAGTGCCACGACAGGCTCTGGAAATGGCTCAGGCCCTCCATCCCGGCGAGTTCGGCGGCGAGGTCGCCGCGGCGAAACCAGGTCTCGAGGATATGCAGCAGCGGGTCCGAAAGCGCTTCGTTGGCGCGATTGGCGCGCCAGTAGTCGCTGTCGTCGCGGGTGTTGAGCTTGTAGTGCGCGACGATGTAGTCGCGCACCCGCTCCACCCGGCCGGTGATCACCGCGTTGAAGTCCTCGCGGTGGCGCGCGGTGAACCCTCCGCGCTCGAGGTGGTCGGTGAACAGGTCGACGGTGTTGAGCACCAGATGCAGCGCGGTCGCCTCGAGCGGCTCGACGAAACCCTGGGCGAGGCCGACCGCGAGGCAGTTGTGGTCCCAGTGCCGCGCCAGCTGGCCGGGCGAGAAGGTCAGATGGCGGGCTTCGGCATTCTCGGCCGGCGCGCCGAGGTGGGCGCGCAATTCGGCTTCGGCGCCTTCGGGGGAAAGGTGGTCGCGGCTGTAGACATAGCCGTTGCCGAACCGCGTGGTCAGCGGGATCGACCAGGCCCAGCCGCACGACAGCGCGGTCGAGACGGTCTCGACCGGCACGCCCCGGTGCTGCGGCGTCGGCATCACCACGGCCGCGTCGTTGAACAGGTTGTCCTTGAAGCTCGTGAACGGCACGCCCAGCGCGCCGCGCATCAGCATCGCCGAAAAGCCGCTGCAATCGACGAACCAGTCGCCGGCGATGCGCTCGTCGCGGTCGGTGACCAGCGCGGTGAGATTGCCGTCCGCGGCCTGTTCGCAGCGCACGATCCGCCGCGGCAGGTGCGTGACCCCGAGGCGCACCGCGTGCTCGCGCAGGAACGCGCCGAGGCGGGCGGAATCGAAGTGGTAGCCGTATTCCATGCGGAACGGGAAGTGCGCCGGCGCGAGCGGCGCCTTGCCCGCGGCCGCGAGCACGCCGCCGAGCAGGAAGGCATCGGGCAGGGTGGGCACGTCGAACCCGAGCCGGCGGTTGCGGCAATTGTTGACGAAGGCGTCTTCGGTGTGGAGGTCGAGCTGGGTGGTGAAGGGGTGGCTATACTCGGCCACGCCCGAGGCCGGGCTCCAGCCACGGAAGCGGATGCTGGCCTTGTAGGTGGCGTTGCACGCGGGCATCCAGTCGCGCTCGGCGATGCCGAGCACTTCGAAGAAGCGCTTGAGCGACGGGGTCGAGCCTTCGCCGACGCCGATCGTGGCGATGTCGGGCGCCTCGACGAGCGTGACCTGTGCGCCGAGGTGGGCCCAGCGGTGCGCGATCAGGCAGGCGGTCATCCAGCCCGCGCTGCCGCCGCCGGCGATCACGATGCGCAGCGCTGGCGTCACCGGGCGCCCGCGACCAGGCGCTGCAGGTAGGCGTCGTGGCTGGGCAACTGGTCGAGCGGGCGCGCCTTGAGCTGGGCGAGCTGGGCGAGCTGCGCGGCGAGCTCGGCCTCGCTCGGCCCGTCGGCCAGTGGGTGATGGTCCTCGGGAACGATGCCCTGGCCCATCAGCACCTGCACCCACGAGGGTTCCATGAAGATGTCGTACTGGTCCTGCACCAGCGTGCCGTTGGCGCGGAACAGCGCGATCTTGCGCGCCAGCCGCTCGGGCACCGCCATCGTGCGCAGCTCGGCCCAGAACGCGGAATCGGTGCGCGCGTTGGCGTGGTAATGGAGAATGATGAAGTCGCGGATCAGCTCCATCTCGATGCGCGACTGGCGGTTGTATTCGTCGACCAGGTCGGGCGTGATCCCGGCGTGCGGAAACAGGTGGATGAGCCGCGTGATCGCCGACTGGATCAGGTAGATGCTGGTCGATTCGAGCGGCTCGAGGAACCCGCTCGACAGGCCGACGGCGACGACGTTGTGGTTCCATTGCCGGCGCGCGCAGCCGGTGCGGAAGGCGATGATCCTGGGATCGGCCAGCGCCGGGGAATCGAGGTTGCCGAGCAGGATCGCCGCCGCCTCGTCGTCGCTGTAGTGGCGGCTTGCATAGACGAGGCCGTTGCCGTTGCGATGCTGCAGCGGGATGCGCCACTGCCAGCCCGCGCCATGCGCGATCGCGCGGGTGAACGGCAGCGTGTGCTCGAACCGTTCGGAGGGCACCGCCATCGCGCGGTCGCAGGGCAGCCAGTGGCCCCAGTCTTCGAACCCGGTGGCAAGGTGCTGCTGGATCAGTACGCCGCGGCTGCCCGAGCAATCGACGAAGAGGTCGCCGCTCACCTGCCGGCCGTCGGTCAGGACCAGCGCGGCGACATCGCCGGTTTCGCCGGACCGGACCACGTCGGCGACCTTGCCCTCGGTCCGCACCACGCCGCGCGCCTCGGAATGGCGGCGCAGGAACTGGCCGTAGAGCGCCGAATCGAAGTGATAGGCATAGGGCATGTCCCAGACCGGGTCGTTGCCCCGGGTCGAGGCGAACTTGCCGGCCTCGGCGCTGAGGAAGTTGAGGTCGTAGTCCCAGTAGCTGCCGCCGAAGCCCAGCTTGCGCGCGCGGTTCCAGAAGTGATGGAACGAGGCGAACGCGGTGTTGCGCCCGGCGGTGCCGAAGGTGTGGTAATAGGACTGGCCGACGTCGCCCCAGTTCTCGAAGCGGATGGCGAGCTTGATCGTCGCCTTGGTCTCGCGCAGGAACTCGGCCTCGTCGATGCCGAGCACGGAGTTCACCACCTGGATCGGCGGAATGGTCGCCTCGCCCACCCCGATGATGCCGATGTCGTCGGATTCGACGAGCTCGATCGCGACTTGCGCGCCCAGCACCTTGGACAGCAGCGCGGCTGTCATCCACCCCGCGGTTCCGCCGCCCAGCACGACAACCTTGCCGATCACCCGATCCATCCACCCCTCGCATCGACCCAGCCGCCCGGGTTGTCCCGGGCCGGCCACGCGGTCTTAGAGGAACCTTCGCGCGAGGTTTAGCACAAAATCGAATGCGCTGGCCGCGCCGCGCCTGCCGGAGGGCGTGCAGAAGCCGCATCTGCAAGCGCGGCGCGACGCCATGGGCCTCGCCGGTGCGGGAGTTGCGGGCAGGGGAAGCACGGCCTCGGCGAAGGGGAAAATGGAGCGGGTGAAGGGAATCGAACCCTCGTATTCAGCTTGGGAAGCTGCTGCTCTACCATTGAGCTACACCCGCCCGGTGCCGACGCAGCGGTGCGAGCCGCGCGCTTGCCACCAAGCACCGCCCCGCGTCAATCCCCTGTCGCCAGGCGACCGGTCTTGGCAGGCGGAGCGGCCTCGTGCTGCGCATCGCAGGGCCCGCCGGGGCAAGGGTCGTCGCCGCGCTCCGTCGGCGGCTCAGCGGCAGCGGGGGTGGGTGTGGATGTCGGTCACGCTGTCGACCCGGCCGTCCGCGACGATCACCTGCATGCACTGGCGGGTGCGGCCGTTCCACCAGACGGCGCCGCGACCATTGCCCGACTGGAAGCCGTCGACGCTGCGGAAACCGCGCGATTCGAGGTCGCTTTCGGCCCCGGCAGCGCGCGCGCCCTCGAGATCGTCGAGGTTGATCGACGGCGCATAGCCCGCGCCCCAGCGGTTGGTGTCGCGATAGCTGGTCTTGTCGCGGCGCTGTTCGACGCCGTTCTGGTAGCCCGAACTGTAGGAATCGCTCCGGTCGTAGTTGTGATAGGGTTCGTTATAGAGCCCGTCGTTGTAGCCGCGCTCGTAAGCGGCCTCCTGGCGTTCGTCCGAATAGTGCTGGCCGTTGTCGTGGTGCCCGGACTTGTGCGAGGCAAGGAGGGCGAGTGCGGCGATTGCCGCGACGGCGCCGACCGCCACCGCCGCGTCGCCGCCCTTGCCGGTGCGCTGGTTGCAGTCGGCGGGGGGCACGTCGCTGATCGCGGCGTAGTTGCCGTCCCGGGTCGTCACCATCACGCAATCCTTGCGGCTGGGGTTCCACCAGTAGGTATAGGCTGCGCCGCCCCCCTGATGCCCGTCGGTCAGGACCCAGCCGCGCGATTCGAGCGCGCTCTCGCCCGACGAGCCGCGGGTGCCGATCAGGTCCTGGAGGTCCCCCGCGCTGCGCGCCGTCGCAAGGGTCGGGGCGATGGCCATCGTTGATGCGGCGGTGACGAGCGCGATGCGCGAAGCGATGCGGAGCATTGACGGTTCCTACCTGAATCTGCGGCGAGCGCGTAAGGGCGCATCGGGAACGGCGCGCGCCACCCCGGTGGTCCCGGTCAGGAAAAGTGCGCCATGTCTGCCCGCAAGACCATCGGCCAAATGCCGCCAGCCGATGGGCAGATCACGCCAGCCGCTGCCCGACGGGCAGCGCCCGCGTTATCCGGCGAGGGCGGGAACGACTGCGCTTTCGCTGGTGCGGCGCGACAGGCGGCCGTCGACGTGCGCGCCGTGCTCGATCGTCAGCGCATCGTAGAGCAGGTCGCCCTCGATCCGCGCGCTGCGCAGCACGACCAGTTCGGTCGCGTCGATGTTGCCGACCACGGTGCCGGCCAGCCGCGCCGACTTCGCCGCGATCGCGCCGCGGATCGTGCTGCGCTCGCCCTGGACGAGGCTCGCGCAGGCGATGTCGCCGGTCACCTCGCCGTCGATGTGCAGGTCGGACGAGGCGCTGATGTCGCCGCGCACGACAAGGTCGGCGCCCAGGATCGAAAAGGTTGCGCCGGTGCTGCGGTCAGCCGCGCTTGGCGCGGTCTTGCTGGAAAACATCGCGATTGGCCTCGAGGAACGGACGCGGATTGACCGGGCGGTCGTTGATGCGGACTTCGAAATGGAGGTGCGGGCCGGTCGAGCGGCCGGTGCTGCCGATCTGCCCGATCACCGCGCCTGGCGCCACCTTGTCGCCAAGGTGCGCGCCGATCCGCGACATGTGGGCATAGCGCGTCATCAGCCCGTTGCCGTGGCTGATCTCGACGCAGTTGCCATAGCCTTGGCGCACGCCGGTGAAGCTGATCGTGCCGGCGGCGGCGGCGTAGATCGGGGCGCCGAGCGGGCCGCGGAAATCGAGCCCGGCGTGGAAGGCGGCCTCGCCGTCGAACGGGTCGGCGCGGTAGCCGAAGCCGCTCGAGATGTATTCGAGCCGCGCCGGCAGGGTGTTGGGAATGCGGGCGAGCCCCGCCTGCATCGCGCCCATCCGCTCGAAGGCGCGGCCGAAGGCGAGGAAGCGCGGATCGCCCGGCATCGCGCCGGCGCGGATCAGCGGGCCGCCCATCGCCTTGCGGTCGGCGGCGGCGATCATCGCGGGGTTGAGCCCGACGCGGCGGATCGCGGTCTCGGCGCGGGCGGTCCGCGCCTCGGCATAGCGCGTCAGGTGGTCGACGAGCGCGAGCTGGCGCGCGGCGATGCGATCGAAGCGGCCGGCATCGGGGCCCGCGCCGAGGCCGCCTGCCGGACCGGACACGGGATCGGCCAGCGAAACCTTCGCGCCTGCGGCGGCGGGCGCGCCTGCGGCCGGCGCGCCGGCGGTCGGGGCGTCTGCGGCGGCGGCCGGCAGATCACCGGTATGGCTCTCGACCATGCGTTCGAGATAGTCCTGCCGCCGTTCCAGTTCCTGCGCCACGCCGCCGATGCCGTTGCGGTACCTGGCGACCTGCTCTTCGGCGCGGGCGACCGCGGCCTCGCGCGATTGCAGGCTGGAGCGCTCGCTGCCGGCGAGGATCTGCGCCGCGAGCGCCCAGCCGAGCGCGCCGATCCACAGCAGCAGGACCGCGCAGACGGCGGCGGCAGCGGTCATCTGCAGCTTCCCCGAGATCCGCACGAACTTCACCTCGCCATCGGCGCGCATGAAGAATTCGCGGTCGGGGAACCACCGGCGCAGGCGCACGAGCACCTTTTGGGTGGCGATGGATGACAAGATGGGCGACCCCCGGGTTTGTTTCGTCGTTCACCGCAGCGGTTTGCGCACGGGAACGCATGGGCGTCTAGGCACCGGGCCGGGCAAGGTCGAATCGACTCGGGCCGAATCGTGCCTGGCCAGCGATGAAATGCGCGTGCGCCGCGATTTTTGTCACTTTTGCGGGAACCGCTGCGCCGAATCGGTGTTGTTATGCGCCGGGCGGAGCCGGTGCCTGGCGACTCGTGCGCCGCCAAGGGGCTTCTCACTCCTTGACATGACAAGGCCGCGCCGCGCTGCTAGTCGCAGGGCGCCATGACCGATCAGCCCGACCCCGCCGTGACTTCGCCCCAAGACCTCGTCGTTTCGCTCGGCCGCGCCGGGCGCGACGCCGGCCGCGTGCTGGCGCGGCTGACTCAGGCGGAAAAGGAGCACGCGCTCAAGCTCGCCGCCGCCGCGCTGCGCCGCGCCGCGCCGCAGGTGCTCGCGGCCAATGCCCGCGATGTCGCCGCGGCCGAGGCCAACGGCCTGACGCCCGCGCTGATCGACCGCCTGCGGCTCGACGAGAAGCGTTTGGAAGGCATCGCCGCGGCGATCGAGGACGTGGCCGTGCTGGCCGATCCGGTGGGCGCGTTGATCGACGAGCAGGCGCGCCCCAACGGCATGGTGCTGCAGCGCGTGCGCATTCCCATCGGCCTCATCGGCATCATTTACGAAAGCCGCCCCAACGTCACCGCCGACGCCGCGGCGCTGTGCGTGCGCTCGGGCAATGCCGTGCTGCTGCGCGGCGGCTCGGAAGCGGTCCATTCCAACCGCGCGATCCATGCGGCGCTGGTCGAAGGGCTCGTCGCGGGCGGCGTGCCGCAGGCGGCGGTGCAGCTCGTGCCCACGCAGGACCGCGCCGCGGTCGGCGCGATGCTGACCGCCGCGGGCCTGATCGACATGATCGTGCCCCGCGGCGGCAAGAGCCTCGTCGCCCGCGTTCAGGCCGAGGCGCGGGTGCCCGTGCTCGCCCACCTCGACGGCATCAACCACACTTATGTCCACCACGACGCCGATCCGGCGATGGCCAGCGCGATCGTGCGCAACGCCAAGCTGCGCCGCACCGGCATCTGCGGCGCGATGGAGACGCTGCTGGTCGATGCGACCTATCCCGACCCGCACGGCCTCGTCGCGCCGCTGCTGGCCGAGGGTTGCGAGCTGCGCGGCGATGCCCGCGCCCGCGCGATCGACCCGCGCATCGCCGCTGCAAGCGACGAGGACTGGGACACCGAATATCTCGATTCGATCCTCTCGGTCGCGGTGGTCGACGGGCTCGACGACGCGCTCGCGCACATCGCGCGCCACTCCTCGGCGCACACCGATGCGATCGTCACCAGCGACCAGGCCGTCGCCGACCGCTTCCTCGCCGAAGTCGACAGTGCGATCGTGATCCACAACGCCTCGAGCCAGTTCGCCGACGGCGGCGAGTTCGGCCTCGGCGCCGAGATCGGCATCGCCACCGGACGGTTGCACGCACGCGGGCCGGTCGCACTGGAAGGGCTCACCACCTACAAGTGGCTCGTCCGCGGCACGGGGCAGATCCGGCCGTAAGCGCCGCCCGCCCGGTTGACGGTCCCCTGTCACCGGCTAAACCCGGCGGCGGACGGATGCGAAAGGACAAGCAATGCGCTGCAACCGACTGGGCTCGACCGGCCTGATCGTCTCCGAACTGTGCCTCGGCACGATGACCTTCGGCGTCACCAACGGCCGTTTCGGCGCGATCGCCGGGCTCGACCTCGGGGCCTCGACCGCGCTGGTGAAACAGGCGCTCGATGCGGGCATCAACTTCATCGACACCGCCAACATCTATTCCGAGGGCAAGTCGGAGGAGATCACCGGCCAGGCGCTGCGCGATCTCGGCATCAGGCGCAGCGATGTCGTCATCGCGACCAAGGCGATGGGGCCGATGGGCGCGGGGCCGAATGATGCGGGCATGGCGCGCGTCCACCTCATGGACCAGATCGACGCCAGCCTCGCGCGGCTCGGGATGGACCATATCGACCTCTACCAGATCCACGGCTGGGATCCGCAGACCCCGATCGAGGAGACTCTGCGCGCGCTCGACGATATCGTGCGCAGCGGCCGCGCGCGCTACGTCGGGGTGTCGAACTGGGCGGCCTGGCAGATCATGAAGGCGCTGGGCATTTCCGAGCGGCTCGGGCTCGAACGCTTCGCCTCGCTCCAGGCCTACTACACCGTCGCCGGTCGCGATCTCGAGCGCGAGATCGTGCCGATGCTGGCGAGCGAGGGCGTCGGGCTGATGGTGTGGAGCCCGCTTGCCGGCGGCCTGCTCTCGGGCAAGTACACGCGCGCCGGCGAAGGCGAGGGCCGCCGCGCCAGTTTCGATTTCCCGCCGGTCGAGCGCGAGCGCGCGTTCGACCTCGTCGATGCGATGCAGGCGATCGCCGCCGCCAGGGGCGCAACGGTGGCGCAGGTCGCACTGGCCTGGCTGCTCTACCAGCCGGTCGTCTCGACCGTGATCGTCGGCGCCAAGCGCGCGGACCAGCTCGCCGACAACATCGGCGCGTGCGCGGTCGAGCTCACTGCCGACGAACTGGCGCGGCTCGATGCGCTCTCGGCGCTGCCGCGCGAATATCCCGGCTGGATGTTCGAGCTTCAGGGCAGCTACCGCGCGCAGGCGGTCTCGCCGAGGCGCGTGCCGGGTTGAGTCGATCGCCGATCCATACCGGCCTGCTCGGCGGCAGCTTCAATCCTGCGCACGGCGGCCACCGGCGGATCAGTCTGTTCGTCGCCGGCGCGCTCGCGCTCGACGAGGTGTGGTGGCTGGTCTCGCCGGGCAATCCGCTCAAGCCGGGCGACGGCATGGCGCCGCTCGCCGCCCGCGTCGCTTCGGCGCGGGCGCAGGCGCGACGGGCGCCGATCCGGGTCACCGCAATCGAGCGCGAACTGGCGACGCGCTTCACCATCGACACCCTGCGCGCGCTCAAGCGGCGCTACCCGCGGCGGCGCTTCGTGTGGATCATGGGCGCGGACAATCTGGCCCAGTTCCACCGCTGGCGCGACTGGCGCGGCATCGCCCGGGAGATGCCGATTGCGGTTGTCGCGCGTCCGGGGTATGATGCTTCCGCCCTGGCGAGCCCCGCCATGGCCTGGCTGCGCCGCTGGCGCCGGCGAAGCGGACAGAAATTCGATGGCGCAAGCGGGAGCGCACCGGCGCTGACCATCCTGCGTTTCGATCCCGATCCGCGCTCGGCCTCGGACATCCGTGCCGCCGATCCGGACTGGCATCGCCCGCTGCCCCGGCCGGGATCACTGCACGATGCGGTGACGCACCGACCTTTCGGGCAGAGCGGCGCTTGACCCGCGCATCGCTTCCGCACCGATCCTTGCGGCATATTGCACCGGCGCACGTTGCGGCGCCTGCGCGTTGTGTCATTGAACTGCCCGCCATGGAGACCATCTACCCCACATGACCACCCTCGAACCCCTGCCGGCGGCTGCCGGCGTTGCCCCCAAGGCCGCTCCGGCCAGCCTGCACGATCTCGTGCTGCAGTCGCTCGACGACGACCAGGCGCAGGACGTCATCACCATCCCGCTCGAAGGCAAGAGCTCGGTCGCCGACTTCATGGTGATCGCCTCGGGCCGCTCGACCCGGCAGGTGGCGGCGATGGCGCAGAAGCTCGCCGAGCGGATTAAGCACGGCGGTTACGGCTCGGTGCGGATCGAGGGCCTGCCCGCCGCCGACTGGGTGCTGATCGATGCGGGCGACGTCGTCGTCCACCTGTTCCGCCCCGAAGTGCGCTCGTTCTACAACCTCGAGCGGATGTGGGCGTTCGGCGACCAGGGCGCGGCCTGAGCGAACGACGCGTCGCGCGGGCGGTCTCTGCCTTCCGTCGAGGGCAGGGCCGGGCGCGGGTCTGACACGCCATGCTGCTCCACGTCATCGCCCGCGGCCGCATCGGCCGCTCGCCCGAAGGCGAGCTGGTCGACCGCTATGCGAAGCGGCTCGGCAAGGACTTCAAGGTCACCGAACTGCCCGACAAGGGCGGGACCCTGCCGCCACCGGCGTTCACCCCGGTGCGCACCGTCGCGCTCGACGAGCGCGGGCGCCAGCTTTCCAGCAGCGAATTCGCGCGAATCCTCGAACGCTGGCGCGACGACGGCGTGCGCGAGGCGCGCTTCCTGATCGGCGCGGCCGACGGGCATGACGAGGCGCTGCGCGAAAAGGCCGACCTGCTGATCGCCTTCGGCGCCTGCACCTGGCCGCACATGCTGGCCCGCGCGATGCTCGCCGAGCAGCTGTTTCGCGCCACCAGCATTATCGCTGGCCATCCGTACCATCGCGAGGGATAAGCCGCGCCCAAGGGTCCCATGACGTCGCGCGCCGCACTTCTTCTCGTCTCCGCCTGCCTTGCGCCGCTGCTGGCGTGGGCGGCGCTCGGCCAGCCGGCGCCCTATGGCAGCAGCGCGCAGGCGGGCGACGCCCTGCGCGAGGCGGCGCGCGCGCTCGCGCAGGCGCAGCAGCGCGCCGAAGGGCTCGACCGCGCCGCGCGGCGCGCCACGGCCGAGGCCGATCGCACCGCCGCGCAGGTCGCCGCGACCGCCGCGCGCATCCAGCAGTCCGAGGCCGAGATCCGCCTGGCCCAGGCGCAGGGCGCGGCCGTGGCGCGCCAGCGCGATGCCCTGCGGCTGCGCATGGCGGCGCGGCAGGAACCGGTGGTGCGGCTCACCGGCGCGCTCGAACTGCTCGCCCGCCGGCCGCTCGCCTTCAGCCTGATGCGCACCCAGTCGCTGCGCGATACCGTCTACTTGCGCGCGGTGCTTGAAGCGGTGGTGCCCGAAGTGCGCCGCCGCACCGCCGCGCTGCGCGGCGAAATCGTGCGGGGCCGCGCGCTCCAGGACAGCGCGCGGCTCGCGGCCGGGCGGTTGCGCGAAGGCGAGGCGGCGCTGGCCCGCCGCCGTGCCGAGCTGATCGCGCTCGAAAGCCGGCAGCGCATCGCCTCGCGCGCGGCGCTAGGGGTCGCCAGCCGCGAGGCCGACCGCGCGCTCGCGCTCGCCGAGGAGGCGCGCGACCTGTCGGCGCTGGTCGGCCGGCTCGAGGCCGACGGCGCGCTGCGGCGCGAGCTTGCCGCGCTGCCCGGACCGGTGCAGCGGCCCGCGCGCCCCGGCGACGTGCTCGTGGCCGATGCGGTGGCGCCCGGCGCAAGCGCGGCGGCCCGCTTCTCGTGGATCGCGCCGCTCGGCGGGCGGATCGTCAGCGGCTTCGGCGAGGCGACCCCCGGCGGCGCCGCGCGCGGGCTGACCTTCGCCCCCGCCCCCGGCGCGCAGGTCGTCGCGCCCGCGCCGGGCCGGATCGCCTATGCCGGACCCTATCGCGGCTACGGCCGGATCGTGATCATCGAGCACGACGGCGGCTGGTCGAGCCTTGTCACCGATCTCGGCCGGCTCGACGTCGCGGTCGGCGATCGCGTGCTGCAGGGCTCGCCGCTCGGCGCGGCAGGGCCGGGTCGCGCGGCGGTGACGGTCGAGCTGCGCAAGGACGGCCGCCCGGTCAATCCGCTGTCGGTCATGCCCGGATGACGCCGGCGCCGCGTCATCCCCTTTCGCCATCTGGCGTTCAGCCCGGCGGCGTTATAGAAGCGGCGACGATGCAATCCCTCACGCGAAAGGCCCCGATGGCCAAGTCCCTTGCCCCGCTGCTGCGCATGACCGCGCTGGTCGGCGCCGTCGCGCTGCTTCCCGTCGCCACGGCCGGCCTCGCCGCGGTCGATGCAAGGAGCGGCCCGCAGTTCGGCAAGCTGCTCGCGGTCTACGAACGGATCAAGGCCAACTACGTCGAGCCGGTCGACGACGACAAGCTCATCAAGGGCGCGATCGACGGCATGCTGGCGACGCTCGATCCGCACAGCTCCTATCTCGACGCGCGCGATTTCGAGAACTTGCGCACCCAGACCGACGGCTCCTACGGCGGGCTCGGCCTGTCGGTGACGATGGACGACGGCGCGGTCAAGGTGATCGCGCCGACCAAGGGCAGCCCCGCCGACCAGGCCGGGGTCAAGGCCGGCGACTACATCACCCACCTCGACGGCAAGCTGATCTACGGCGGCACGCTCGACGAAGCGGTCGACCAGATGCGCGGCCCGCCCAACACCTCGATCAAGCTGACCATCTTCCGGCCCGGCCGCGACGAGCCGTTCGACGTGACCATCACCCGCCAGATCATCGACCTCAAGCCGGTCGACTGGAAGGTCGACGGCAATGTCGGGGTGATCTCGGTCTCGCAGTTCAGCGCCAACGTCGGCACCGAGGTCGCCGCGGCGTGGAACCAGATCAAGGCGAAGACCGGGGGCCGCCCGGCGGGCCTGGTGCTCGATTTGCGCGGCAATCCCGGCGGCCTGCTCGACGAAGCCGTGGCGCTGTCCGACCAGTTCCTCGAAAAGGGGCCGATCGTCTCGCAGCGCGGCCGCTATGCCCGCGACAACGAGGTCTACAACGCCCAGGCCGGCGACATCGCCAGGGGCGTGCCGGTGATCGTGCTGATCGACGAAGGCTCGGCCTCGGCCTCCGAGATCGTCGCCGGCGCGCTGCAGGACCAGCACCGCGCGCTGATCATGGGCCAGCGCAGCTTCGGCAAGGGCAGCGTCCAGACGCTGATCCAGCTGACCCCGACCACCGCGCTCAAGCTGACCACGGCGCGCTACTACACGCCTTCGGGCCGCTCGGTCCAGGAGGGCGGCATCGATCCCGACATTGCCGTGCCGCAGATTTCCGACCCCGACCTGCGCAAGCGCGCGCTGCGTTCCTACCGCGAAAGCGACCTGCGCGGCCACCTGGTCAACGAGATCAAGGACGACAAGGATCTCGAGAAGGACAAGATCGACGACCCGCGCTTCAAGATGACCCCCGAGGAACTGAAGGCGAAGAACATCGAGGACTTCCAGCTGTGGTATGCCGAGCAGACGCTCGGCCGCACCACGCCGCAGGCGCTCGCGTCGCGCAAGCGCTGAGGAACAGGCCATGACTCCGCACCAGTCGCGCCACGCCGCCTACGCGCTTGCCCTGCTCGTTCCCGCCGCGCTGCTCGGCGGGGCGCTGGTCTCGCAATACGCCTTCGGGCTCTACCCTTGCGAGATGTGCTGGTGGCAGCGCTATCCGCACATCGCCGCGCTCGTGCTCGCCGCGCTCGCGTTCTCGCTGCGGCAAGGCGCGGCGGGCGACTGGCTGGTCCGGCTCGCCGCCGTCGCCATCGGGATCAGCGGGCTGATCGGCGCGTTCCATGCCGGTGTCGAATATCACTGGTGGGAAGGGATCACCGCCTGCACCCGCACCGCGGCGTCGGGCGGCGATCCGCTCGCGGCGATCATGGACGCGCCGGTGGTCCGCTGCGACGTGGCGCAGTGGACGCTGTTCGGAGTGAGCCTTGCCGGGTTCAACTTCCTGATTTCCACGTTCGGAGCCGTGGCGGTGTTCGTGCTGCTCGGCAAGGGCCGCAGGAGGATCGCATGACCACCGTTTCGCGCAAGACCGCCGCCATGCTCCGCGTCGACCAGGCCGGCGAGTTCGGCGCCACGCGCATCTATGCCGGGCAGCTGGCGGTGATGGGCGACCGTGCGCCGGGCGCGCAGGAGATCGCCGGAATGGCGCGGCAGGAGGAAGACCATCGCCGCCGCTTCGATGCGATGATCGCGCAGCGCGGGGTGCGGCCGACCGCGCTGCAGCCGTTGTGGTCGGCGGCGGGCTTCGCGCTCGGCGCCGCGACCGCGCTGATCGGCCCGGAGGCGGCGATGGCCTGCACCGCGGCGATCGAGACCGAGATCGACCAGCACTATACCGAGCAGCTCGAGGAGCTGGGCGACGAGGATCCCGAGCTCGCCGCCGTGATCCGCGAGTTCCGCGACGACGAGCGCGAGCACCGCGACGCCGCCTTTGCCGCCGGCGCCGAGCGCGCGCCGGCCTATCCGCTGCTGTTCGGCGCCGTCCGCCTCGGCTGCCGCGCCGCCATCGCGCTGTCCAAGCGCATCTGACCGCCCCCCGGAGTGCCCGCACGATGAAGCCCGTTCTCGCCGCTGCCGCCGCCCTTGGCCTCATCGCCTTCGCGCCGTCCCCCGTCCTCGCCCAGGCCGCCCCGGGCGAAAAGGTCAACCAGCTGATCGTCTATGGCGACGATCCCTGCCCTGAATCGAAGGACGGCTCGATCACCGTCTGCGCGCGCAAGGAGGAATCCGAGCGCTTCCGCATCCCCGCACCGTTGCGCGACAATCCCAACGCCGCGGTCAACCAGGGCTGGACCGATCGGGTCAAGGCCTACGAAACGGTCGGCGCGGCCGGCGCCTATTCGTGCTCGCCGGTCGGTTCGGGCGGCGCCTCGGGCTGCATGGCCAAGCTCATCAACCAGGCCTACGCCGAAAAGAAGCAGGGCACCGACGTGCAGATGGGCAAGCTGATCGAAGAGGAGCGCGCAAGGCGGCTCCAGACGATCGACGCCGATGCCGCGGCCGAACAGGCCCGGGTCGAACAGCTCGAAAAGCAGTACGACGCCCGCATCGCCCGCGAACGTGCGGCGGAAGCGGCGGCGCCCGCGACTCCGGCCGCGCCCCAGCCGCTCGCCACGCCGCCGCAGAACTAGTTCACCGCCTGAAGCCTCAGCGCAGCGCGCGGCAGGTCACGGGCTTGCCGCCCAGTGGCGCCAGCCGCAGCCTGCCGCCCTTCTCGCTGGCGGTGACGAACGGCGTCCAGCTCGACGCGCCCGGCGGCGAGGCCAGCGCGACGATCGCGCCGTCGGCGTCGGCGCCCACCCACACCGCGCCCGCGCGCCGCACCGTGCCGAACCCGGGGCAGTTCCAGCCGGCCGCCTCGGTCGCGCCCGGGCCAGCGAGCGCCGCCAGCACCGCGGTGCGGTCGGCATAGGCCGCGCGCAGGCAGGCGGCGTGGTCGGAGCGCATCGCGCAGAGCGAGCGGCGCCGCAGCCAGGCCTCCTGCGGCTCGATCCCGGGCGAGGCGGGCACGAGCGCCTGCGTGCCGGCGCGGGCCAGCACCGCGACCATCGCCGCGTCGGCTTCGCGCAAGCCGGGGTCGGAGCAGACGAGCTGGTCCGAGGCATAGGTCGGCGCGGCGCACTCGGCATGGGTCTGCGCGACCGGCGGCGGCACGGCGGATTGCGGCGGCGGCGGCGCCGCCGATGCGCGGGCTCCGGCGAGCGCGAACAGGCCTGCCGCGATTGCCGTCCACTGCCTGCGCATCGTTTCCCCCCTGCTGGTTGCCGCCGATTTTCGCCGATTGCCGCCGATGGCGACGATAGCACGGCGCGGCTCAGCGCACCACGCGGCCGTGGGGCATGACGTGCGCCCGCTCCCGGGCGATCCACTGGCGCGCGGCGGGCGTCGCCTCCGACGTCCCGGCGAACAGGAACGTGGGCAGGTGCAGGTCGATGATGAAGCACAGGCGGTCGCCGGTGGCCGGATCGTGCAGCGACACCGATCCGTCCGGCTCGACCGTGAAGGGACCCTCGATCAGCGGCTGACCGATGCGCCAGGGCTGCGTGCTGAGCGCGACCGCGTCGCCGCCGCTCGCAACCGACACCTCGTAGCTTTCCACCTCGTCGGCGCTCGCCGCGCCGCTCGCCAGCGCCGCCGCGATCGATCCTGCCGCGCGCAGCCGCGCATCGACGTCCGGCAGGCGCGAACAGGCATAGGCCATGTGCTCGCCCGCCACGATCAGCCCGCCGTCCATCACGTGGCGCGCCCCGGTGCCACGCGCGGTCCGCTCGACCAGCCGCAGGCCCAGCAGCGGGCCGGAGGTCGCGAGCTGGCGCCAGTCCTCGACGTAGGCGCCCGAAGGCGCGAACTCGAGCACGGCATTGCCGATGAAGCGCAAGTCGGCCGGTTCGGGCCAGATGTCGTGCGGCTGGTAGCTGCGCGCGATGTCCCACGCCATCTGCCCGCGCGCCGCGTTCCAGCGCGTGTCGCCGGTCCAGCCCTGCCGCAGCTCGAGCGGGGTCTGCGCGCCCGCCGCCAGCCGCAGGTCGATGGTGAAGCTCGCCGACTGGAACCAGAACACCTGCGTTTCCTCGTCGGTCTCGCCGGTGCAGAAGGTGATGCTCTTGCGCCGGAACGCGCCCAGCAGGCGGGGCGGGAAGGGCACCTCGCCCGGCCAGACCACCGGCGGCAGCTTCTTCAGCAGTTCGGCGAGCGTCATGTCGGCGCCACCTCGACACGGCGCCCGAAGCTGTCGAGCGGGACTGCATCGTCGAGCACCAGCTCTCCGCGGGCGATGCGCTCCTTCAGGTAGCGGAAGGTCTGCGCGGTCTGGTTGAACAGGTGCTCGCCCGACTTGAGCGGGGCATAGCGCGGCGCCTCGCCCCGCACCACGGGGGCCACCACGTGATCGTAGTCGCAGGCATGGAACAGCGCGAACGCGTAGCGCTCCTGCGCCACCCGCTTCACCCGGTGCCGGGTCGCCAGATAGCGGCCGTTGGACATGATCTCCATCATGTCGCCGATGTTCATGATCAGGCTGTCCGGGACCAGCGGCACATCGCGCCAGGCGCCGTCGCGGTCGACGATCTGCAACCCGGCGGTGGTCGCGTAAAGCAGCGTGAAGCACTCGTAGTCGGTGTGCGCGCCGATCCCCGGGCGGTCCTGCGCAGTCGGATCGAACGGGTAGTGGATCAGCCGCAGCTGGCTCGGCGAATGGCGCGTGTGCGCCGCAAAGTGGTCTTCCTCCAGCCCCAGCGCCAGCGCGAAGGCGGCGAACAACTGCCGCCCGATCGCGGTGACGTGTTCGTAGTAGGCCAGCACGTCCTCGCGGAAGCCGGGCATCTCCGGCCACAGGTTGGGGCCGAGCAGCGGTCGCCGGCCCTCCTCGGCACGGTAGTCGCGATTGCAGTCGAACGCTTCCTTGAGATCGGGCGTGGCGCCGGCGAACTGTTCCTCGCCCACCGGGACATAGCCCGAATGGTTCACCGACTTGCCGATGTAGCTCGCCATCTTGGTCGCCTCGTCCTGCGCGAAGTATGCCTTGGCCCGGGCGAGCACGCGCGCGAAGATCGCCGGGTCGAGCTGCGCGCCGGTGATGGTGAGGAAGCCCGCATCGGCACAGGCCCGGTCGAGTTGCGCGGCCACGGCGGCGCGCGCGGCGCGGTCGCCTTGGACGAGCGCGGTGATGTCGACGACGGGGAGCACGGCGGTCTCGATCATGCACTCCGGCATAGGACGGGAAGGTTATAACGCCATTGACGACGTCCTTATGTTTTTCATCAATCTCATCTATGCCCTCGCGCGCAAAGCGGGGATATGTCCGCTTCCGTTGCGAATGAGTCCTGTTGCGCCATGACCGACCGCGTGCCCCTGATCGACCGCAAGTTCGCCAGCCGGGTCGACTGGAACCTGATGCGCACGTTCGTCGACATCGTGCGCGCGGGCGGCATCGGCGCGGCCGCGCGCCAGCTCAACCGCCAGCAGCCCAGCATCAGCGCGGCGCTCAAGCGGCTCGAGGAGCACGTCGGCGCCACGCTGCTCACCCGCAGCGCCAGCGGGGTCGAGATGACCGAGGCGGGCAAGGCCATGCTCGCGCTGTGCGAGGACATGCTCGAGGCGGCGCGGATGATGCCGCACCAGATCGCGCAGGCGACCAAGCGGGTCGAAGGCTTCGTCCGCATCCAGATCGTCTCGGGGCTGGTCTCGCCCGAATTCGACGAGGCGATCGCCAGCTTCCACCGTCGCAACCCCGCGATCCACATCGAGATCCGGGTCTCGCCCTGGCGCGAAGTGCTCGATGCGCTCGAGCAGGGCGAGGTCGAGATCGGCGTCGGCTACGACAGCACCGTGCGCGGCAGCCTGATGTACGAGCCGCTGCTGGTCGAACGGCAGCAGCTCTATTGCTCGCGCTCGAGCCCGTACTTCGGCTACCGCATCAGCCGGCTTCACGAATTGAAGGACGAAGGCTTCGTCCTGACCGGCGAGGACGAGATCGAGCTGATCACCCATTTGCGCCGGCGCTACCGCCTCGGCACGCGCGTCAGCGGCCAGGCCGAGGACATCAACGAGGCGCGCCGCCTGATCAAGCTCGGCGTCGGCATCGGTTTCCTGCCCGTCGCCGCGGCCGAGGCCGAAGTGGCGCGCGGCGCGCTCTGGCCGATGCTCCACGCCGATTTCGAGCCTTCCTACGACATCTACCTGCTTGCGCGGACCGATCCCGCGCGCGACACCGCGACCCAGCTGTTCTGGGACGAAGTGTTCCGCCGCGTCCGCTCGCAGCACCGGTCATAGATGGTGTCTATGTCTTTCATCGGGGAAATGCCCCTGCCTCGATGACGCGCTGCAACGCAACCTGCGACCCAAATCGGGAGTCGCACGAATGCTTGCCAGTGTCAGGACCACGCTCATCAACCTCATTCCCCCGGCGATGGTCGCGGCGTTCCTGCTGTTCTGGGCCTATGGCCCCAAGGACCTGCTCGCCAATCCGTGGACGCTGGTCGTCTGCACCGCGCTGGTCACGATCAGCGTGCTCGGCCTCGAATTCGTTTTCGAGCGCCACGAAGGCTGGCGCATGAACCGGCGCGAGTTCTTCACCGACCTCTACTACGTCGTGCTCAGCTCCACCGTGATCGCGTGGATGACGCAGACTTTCGCCGAGGCCCCGCTCCAGTCGCTCAAGACCGCGCTCGGCATCCACACGCCTTGGGTCGGGCAGCTGCCGTGGCTCGCGCAGGTCGCGCTGGCGGTGTTCGTGATCGAGTTCGGCCAGTACTGGATGCATCGCCTGATGCACAACTGGACGCCGTTCTGGCTGACCCACGCGCCGCACCATCACCTCACCCAGCTCAATGCCGCCAAGGGCGCGGTCGGCAATCCGATCGAGCTGTTCCTGATCACGCTCAGCGTGCTGGCCTTTTTCGACTTCGACCAGACCGCGCTGTTCGCCTGCTTCACCACCACCGCGGTGGTCTCGACCTTCGCGCACGCCAACGTGAAGTCGAACCCGCCGATCTGGTACTCGTTCTTCTTCACCACGATCCGCCACCACAGCCTGCACCACTCGACCGACTACGAGAGCACCCGCTGCAACTACGGCAACTCGCTGATCCTGCTCGACCGCATCTTCGGCACCTACAAGGAGGGCGAGGGCGTGCTGGTCGGACAGGACGAGCGCCGCCGCCTGTCGATCTGGGAGCAGACGGTGTTCCCCTTCCAGCCGCTGGTCGATCGGTACAAGGCGCGCAAGGCAGCCGCCGCCGCCGCGGCCTCCGCTGCGGTCCCCGGCACCGAAGGCGCCGCCGCGGCATGATCGCGACGCGCCCCGCGGCGGCCACGGCGGCGCGCCGCGCGCTGGCGCGGACCGCCCTCGCGCGGGGCGATTTCGATGCGGCGTTCGATCACGCGCAGGCGCTGCTCGCGGCCGAGCCCGCCTGCGCCGAGGCCCATTTCCTGCTCGGCATCGCCGAAGCCTCGTCGGGCGCGATCACTGCCGGGATCGCCGCGCTCGAACGCGCCGTGGCACTCGATCCGCAGGGCGAATACCGCGCCCATCTCGCCAAGCTCTACACCCTCGTCCGCCGCGAAGGCGATGCCGCGGCCATGCTGCGCGCGGCCGAACGGGCGCTGCCCGCCGATGCCCTCGCGCGCGACACGATGGGCTGCGTCTATGCCCGCCTCGGCGATCACGCCGCCGCACTGCCGCACTTCGACGCCGCCGTCGCGGGCCAGCCCGACAGCAGCGAGTTCCGCTACAACCAGGCGGTCACGCTCAATTTCCTCGGCCGCGTCGACGAGGCCGAGGCCGCGCTCGAGGCGCTGATCGCGCGCGATCCCGGCGCGGCGCGGGCGCACCATCTGCTCTCGTCGCTGCGCCGGCAGACCCGCGAGGCCAACCACGTCGCCCGGCTCGGCCAGGCGCGCGCCGCGGCGGCGCAGGGCCAGGCCCGCCTGCTGCTCGGCTATGCGCTCGCCAAGGAACTTGACGACATCGGCGAGGCCGAGCAGGCGCTCGACACGCTGATTGCCGCCAACGGCGAGCACCGCCGCAGCCTGCCCTACAGCTTCGCCCGCGACGAGGCGGTGTTCGACGCGATCGAGGCGGCGTGGGGCGATCTCGCCCGCGCGCCGGTGTCCGATCCCGCCGGCGATGCGCCGATCTTCGTCGTCGGCATGCCGCGCACCGGCACCACGCTGGTCGACCGCATCCTGTCCTCGCACCCCGCCGTCGAAAGCGCGGGCGAGCTTCAGGCGATGCCGCTCGCCGTCAAGCAGGCCGCGGCCACGCGCAGCCGCACCGTGCTCGACGCCGAGACCGTGCGCGCCGCCGCGCAGGTCGACCTCGGCCCGGTCGGGCGCGCCTACCTCGATCGCGCGCGCCACCATCGCCGCACCGGCGCGCCGCGCTTCGTCGACAAGTTCCCCGGCAATTTCCAGTACCTCGGCTTCATCGCCCGCGCGCTGCCGAATGCCCGGATCGTCTGCCTGCGCCGCAATCCGATGGACACCGTGCTCGGCAACTTCCGCAATCTCTTCGCGGTCGGCTCGCGCTACTACGACTACAGCTACGACCTGCTCGAGACCGCCGCCTACTATGTCCGCTTCGACCGGATGATGGCGTTCTGGCGCGCAGCGCTGCCGGGCCGCGTGCTCGAACTGTCCTACGAGGGCCTCGTCGCCGACCAGGAGGGCGAAAGCCGCCGCCTGCTCGCGCATTGCGGGCTCGACTGGGACCCGGCCTGCCTCGCCTTCCACGCCAATGCCGCGCCGGTTTCGACCCCCAGCGCGGCGCAGGTCCGCCGCCCGATCTACACCGAGGCCGTCGCGCGCTGGAAGCGCCACGCCGACGTGCTCGAACCCGTCCGCCAATACCTCGTCCGCGCGGGCGTGGCGGTCGAATGAAGGGAGCCACGATGAACCCCAGGGCCCTTGCGATCTTCCCTGCGCTCGCGCTCGCGCTGGCCGGCGCGGCCACGCCGGCGCATGCCGCGCAGGCGAAGCTCGTGCGCTGCGGTGCGGCAGACTGCCTGCTGGTGACCGGCCAGCGCGCCGACCCGGCGGCCGCGGTCACGGTCAACGACCACCCCGTCGCCGTCGCGGGCGGACGCCGCTGGAAGGCGAAGATCACCGTCGCCACCGTGCGCGCCTGGTCCGAACCCCATGCCCGTTCGATCGCCGTCGCGGTCGCCGGCGCCGTCGCCGAAACGCCGCTTCCCACGGGAATGCTCGGCCACCCCAAGGACTTGGCCATGCTCGTCGTCCGGGCACGGTAATAACCGCACAGAACTGGAGTAATAAAACTACAAACAAGCCTTCATTATTGAAAGTTTCATCCCCGGGCGCTATATCGACCATAGCAGCCGCCCGAAGAGCGGCGCGTGTTTTCCGCGCAGGAGATGAAGATGAAGAAGGCTTTCGTGGCGCTCGCCATGTTCGCATGTGCAACGCAGGCTTCGGCCGCCACCCCGACCAGCACCGGCAATCCGTTTGCCAAGGATCAGGCGATCCTCGACCTCAAGGGCCTCGATCTCGCCAGCGCCGACGGCCAGCAGCGCCTCGCCATCCGCATCGACGCCGCTGCGCGCGCGGTCTGCGGCGAGCGCCTCGAAGGCGTCCACCTCGCGCTCGAGGCCAAGGCCCAGGCCTGCCGTACCGCCGTCACCGCCGACGTGCGCAACCAGATCGAAGCGCGCCTCGCCGCCGCCGACAAGACCGGTACCCGCGTCGCCTCGCTGCGCTGATCCGGGTTAGGGGAGAGGCCTGAAACTTTCCCCTACTTCGCGCTGGGCCACCAGGTCAGCGTGTGGACGTCGTGCGCCGACGTCCACACGCCGCGCGGCGTCCAGCGCAGCGCGCCGCTGCCGACCGGCTTGCCCACCCGCGACAGGATCGCGTTGGTCGCGGCGTCGATCACGACGTATTCCTGGTCGTCGGTGGTGCGCAGCCAGACCTTGCCCGCCCCGGTGTCGATGTCGCCCCATTTCAGGTTGTCGCCGACCTTGATCCGCGCGGTCACCGCCATCGTCGCGGGGTCGATCCGCGCCACGGTGCCGTCGCCCTGTTCCTGAACCCAGACCGCGCCTTCGCCGGCGACGAGGAAGCCCGGCGCCTTGCCGAGCGGCGCCGTCCCGGTCACCGCGTTGGTTGCGGGATCGATGCGCTGGAGCAGCTGCTCCTTCGCGCTCACCGCCCATAGCGCGCCAAGCCCGAACGACAGGTACCAGGTCCCCGGCGCCACCGTCACGCTCGCCACCACCGTGTTGGTCGCCGGATCGATCCGCGCGATCTTGCCCGCCGCATCCGAGCCGATCCACACCGCGCCGGCGCCGGTCACGGTGTTGAGCTCGCCTTCGCGCTGGTTGGCGATCCCGCTCGAGATCGTCGCGAGCAGCTTTCCCGTCTTCACGTCGATCCGCTTGACCGCGTTCTCCGGGCAATCGGCGACCCACAGCGAACCGAAGTCGACGCTCATCCCGCCGCACGGCCGCCCCATCGGCGCCTCGGCGAGCTTGCCCTTGGTCGACCACTGTTCGACGCGGCCCTTGTTCGTTGCCCAGACGGTCGGCCCGTCGATCGCGAGGAAGTCGGCGAAGCCCGGCACCACCTGCACCTGTGGCGCAGGTGCCGCGTCTTCGGCATGGGCGGCAGCCGGCGCGAGCACGGCGGCTGCGGCGGCGAGCATGGCGCTCTCGATCCTGCGCATCGCGCTCACGCCTTCTGCGCGATATAGGCGCGCCAGCCGCCGAGGTGGGTGATGTCCTCGGCCCCGGTCAGCGCGCGCGGTTCGGCAACGAAGCCCTTCACGCTGGTCCCGTCGGCCAGCGTCACCGTGCCGATCGCGAGCGGCGGCGGCACTTCGACGACGAAGCTGCCGAACTCGGCCACGCCCAGCTCGTAGACCTCGACGAGAATCGCCGCGCCGTCGGCGCTATGCACCAGCGCGGGCTTGGGCGGCACGCTGTCGGCCATGGCGTAGAGGCGATAGGTCGGCGCGGTCTGCGTCGCCTCGACGAACTTCGCCTCGCGCGAAGTCAGCTGCCAGTGCAGCGGCATGTCCTTGAGATGCGCGCCGACGACGGCGAGTTTGACGGTCTGCATGCGGCCCTCCAGATCGAGCGGGGGTGGGGGTGGAAGCTGGGCTTGTGCGAGGTAGGCGTCGGCCGCGGCGATCAGCGCGCGGTCGCTGTCGGCAGGGCCGATCAGCGTCACGCCGAAGCCGGTCGCATTGCCGCGCGTCCCCGCCGGCACGGCGATCGCCGCCATGTCGAGCAGGTTGACGAAATTGGTGTAGAACCCCAGCGCGCTGTTGAGCGCGATCGGCGAGGCCTTCAATTCGGCCACGCGATAGGTCGTGCCCGTGGTCGGGAACACCATCAGGTCGATGTCCTGCCACAGCAGGTCGGCATGGCGCTTCAGTTCGGCGAGGCGGTAGATCCCGTTGAACAGCTCGACCGCGCCGATCTCCAGCCCCGGCGCCACCACTTCGCGCACCGTCGGGTCGAGCGCACCGGGATCGTCGCGCAGCAGCGCTTCGAGCGCGGCGGTGCGCTCGGCCACCCACGGCCCGCCATAGAGCAGCTGCGCCGCTTCCTGCAGCGGAGCGTAGTCGATCTCGACGATCTCGGCGAAAGCGCCGAACGCTTCGAGCGCGCGGTCGTAGAACAATTCGGAATCGACATCGCCCATGAAGGCGCGCTGGTCGCGGCGCGGCACGCCGATGCGCTTGCGCGCGCGCGGCCGGTCGGCGAGCGGCTTGGACCAGGCATCCCCCGCATCGAAGCCGGCGACCACGCTGTCGATCAGCGCGGCATCGGCGGTGTCGCCGGTGAACACGCTGATGCAGTCCAATGTGCGGCAGGCCGGCACCAGTCCCGAATTGCTCCACCGCCCCTTGCTCGGCTTGAACCCGATCAGGTGCTGGAAGGCGGCGGGCACGCGGCCCGACCCCGCCGTATCGGTGCCGAGCGCGAAGGCCACCAGCCCCGCCGCCACCGCGCTTGCCGAACCCGAGCTCGATCCGCCGCTGACATAGGCGAGGTTGTAGGCATTGCGCGGCGCGCCATAGGGGCTGCGCGTGCCGTTGAGCCCTGTCGCGAACTGGTCGAGGTTGGTCTTGCCCACGCACAGCGCGCCCGCCGCCAGCAGCCGCTCGACCGTCGTAGCGCTCGTCTCCGGGCGATAGGCGAAGGCAGGGCACGCCGCGGTCGTCGCGAACCCGGCGACGTCGATGTTGTCCTTGACCGCGAAGGGCACGCCGGCAAGCGGCAGGTCCTCGCCCGCCGCCAGCCGCGCGTCGATCGCGCGCGCCGCTTCGCGCAGCGCCTCGTCGCTGGCGCGCGAAATCCAGATCTGCGGTTGCACCGCATCGTAGGCGGCGAGCCGGGCCAGCGTCTCCTCCGCCTGCGCCAGCGCCGTGGACCGGCCGCTGCGCACGGCCTCGGCGATGGCGATCACGCTGCGACGGTCGAGCATGGTCATGCCGCCTCCACCGGTGCGTGGGCCTTGAGCGCGAGCATCGGCGTTCCGGGCTGCACTGCCTGCTTCTCCTGCGCATAGAGCGCGGCGACCACGCCCGAACCCGGGCTTTCGACGCGGCATTCCATCTTCATCGCCTCGATGATCGCGATGGTCTGGCCGGCTTCGACCGTGTCGCCCACCTCGACCAGCATCTTCCACACGCTGCCGCCGAACGGCGCTTCGATCAGGTCGGCGCCCTCGGGCACCTGGATCGCGCTCGCCGGCGCCGGCTCGGTCTCGGCCGCCTCGGCGCGGTCGAACTCGCCGCGCCGCTGCCATTCGGCGCGCTCCTCGTCGAACGCCGCCTGCCGCCGCGCTTCGAACGCGGCGATCGCCTCGGCATTGTCGTTGAGGAAGGCGCGATAGTCGGCAAGGCGGAACTCGGACGGCTCGATCCGGATCGAACGCCGCCCGGTGGGGAAGTCGCGCCGCCAGGCTTCCAGCTCCTCAGCGCTCACCGGATAGAACCGGATCTGGTCGAAGAAGCGCAGCAGCCAGGGCTTGCCGTCGATGAAGGCGTCGGTCTGGCGGTGGGTGTTCCACACCTGGATCGTGCGGCCGAACAGCTGGTAGCCGCCGGGCCCCTCCATGCCGTAGATGCACATGTACGCGCCGCCGATGCCGACCACGTTGGGCGGGGTCCAGGTCCGCGCTGGGTTGTACTTGGTCGTCACCAGCCGGTGGCGCGGATCGACCGGCGTCGCCACCGGCGCGCCGAGGTAGACGTCGCCGAGGCCGAGCACGAGGTAGTTGGCTTCGAAGATCAGGTTCTCGACCGCGGCCGCGTCGGGCAAGCCGTTGATGCGGCGGATGAACTCGATGTTGTCCGGGCACCACGGCGCATCGTCGCGCACCGCGCCCATGTACTTCTCGATCGTCTCGATCGTCGCCGGGTCGCGCCAGCTCAGCGGCAGGTGGACCACGCGCGAAGGGATCGCGAAGTCCTCGAGATCGCCCAGCCGCTCCTCCGCCGCGATCAGCGTCGAAAGCGCCTGCGACTGCGTCATCGTCGCGCCGTCGAAGTGGAACTGCAGAGACCGGATGCCGGGCACGATGTCGATCACGCCGGGCAGCGCCATGCGCTCCAGCTCGGTCATCAGCGCCTGCACGCGGATGCGCAGCTCGATGTCGAGCACGATCGGCCCGTATTCGACGAGGATGTTGCGGTCGCCCTGCTGGCGATAGACCGTGTGCGGGTTTTTCGGCCCCTCGGGAATTTCCGACAGGATCGGCGAAAGCGTCGCGATCGGACGCGCCGGGCCGCAATCGGGGCGCTCGCCGCTCGCCAGCAGGCGGCGCTGCAGGCTGTCGGCCAGCGCTGCGTCGACCGCGTTGACCGGGCAGAAGCGCAGCTTGTCGCCGGGGGAGAGCTGGCCGATCTTCCATCGGTCCGCCGCGATCACCACGAACGGACAGACGAAGCCGCCCAGCGATGGGCCGTCGGGGCCGAGGATGATCGGCATGTCGCCGGTGAAGTCGACCGCGCCGATGGCGTAAGGGTTGTCGTGGATGTTCGACGGGTGCAGCCCCGCCTCGCCGCCGTCCTTGCGCGCCCATTCGGGCTTGGGGCCGACCAGCCTCACGCCGGTGCGATTGGAGTTGTAGTGGACCTGCCACTCGGCCGAAATCAGCGTGTCGACGTCGCGGTCGGTGAAGAAGTCGGGCGCGCCGTGCGGGCCATAGAGCACGCGCAGCGTCCATTCGTTGCCCATCTCGGGCAGCGTGGCAGAGGGCAGGGGCGCTTCGCGTGGCTCCGTGCCCAGGTGCAGCGTGTCGCCCGCCAGCAGCCGCCGCGCGGCATGGCCGCCGAACTGGCCAAGCTCGAAGGTGCTGCGACTGTCGAGATAGGGCGCGATGTCGAGCCCGCCTTCGAACAGGACATAGCCGCGCAGGCCCCCGCCGACCGCGCGGCCGAGCGCCAGCGTCTGGCCTGCGCGCACCGCGATCGGCTCGCCCCGGCCGACCCGCCGGCCATCGAGCGTGGCGGAAAAGTCCGCGCCCATCAGGCAGATGCGCGTGTCGGTGTTGAAGGTCATGGTCGGCCCGGTGATCGTCACCTCGAGCCCCGCGGTCCCCTCGGGATTGCCGAGCAGCCGGTTGCCCAGGCGGAACGACTGGTCGTCCATCGGCCCCGACGGCGGCACGCCGACCGACCACAGGTGCTGCCGCCCCGGCCAGTCCTGCACCGTCGTCGCGGTGCCGCCGCTGGCGATGGTGACGCTGCGCGGGGCATAGGCCACGTCCTGCAGCGCGCGGGTCGAAACCTCGCCGCTGGTGAAGGCGTGCGAGCGCACCACCTCGCGCAGCCAGCGCAGGTTGGTCTCGATCCCGTCGATCCGCGAGGCATCGAGCGCCGCCTGCATCGCCGCCACTGCCGCCTCGCGCGTTTCGCCGTGGACGATCAGCTTGGCGAGCATCGGGTCGTACCACGCGCTCACCGTGCTGCCCGCCATGCACCAGGTCTCGGCGCGGATGCCTTGCGGGAAATCGACCGCGGTCAGCGTGCCCGAGGTCGGGCGATAATCGAGCGCCGGGTCCTCGGCATAGAGCCGCACCTGCACCGAATGGCCATGGCCGCGCGGCGGATCGGTGTCGAGGAAGCCGAAGTCGCCCGCGCCCGCCCGGATCATCCATTCGACGAGGTCGACGCCCATGACCTCCTCGGTCACGCCGTGCTCGACCTGCAGGCGGGTGTTCATCTCGAGGAAGAAGAACTCCTCGCGCTCGGCGTCGTAGAGGAACTCGACCGTGCCCGCCGAGAGGTAGTTCGCCGCCTGGCCCAGCCGGATCGCGGCGGAGATCAGGTCGGCGCGCACCGCCGCCGGCAGCAGCGGGGCAGGGGCTTCCTCGACCACCTTCTGGTTGCGCCGCTGCAGCGAACAGTCGCGCTCGCCCAGCGCGACGATGCGGCCGCGCCCGTCGCCAAAGATCTGCACCTCGATGTGCCGCGCGCGGGCGACGAAGCGCTCGAGGAACACGCCGGCATCGCCGAAATTGCCCATGCCCTGCCGCGCCACCGCGGCAAAGCCCTCGCGCACCGCCGCTTCGTCCGCGCACACCCGCATGCCGATGCCGCCGCCGCCGGCGGTGGCCTTGAGCATCACCGGGTAGCCGATCTGCGCCGCCGCCTTCGCGGCTTCCTCCTCGTCGGTCAGCAGGCCGGTGCCCGGCGCCAGCGGCAGCCCGTGCGCCTCGGCCAGCGCGCGCGCGGTGTGCTTGAGGCCGAAGGTGCGGATGTTGTCGCCGGTCGGGCCGATGAAGACGATTCCTTCGGCCGCGCAGGCCTCGGCGAAGTCGACGTTTTCGGCGAGGAAGCCGTAGCCCGGATGGATCGCGCCCGCGCCACTCGCCTTCGCCGCGGCGAGGATCGCCGCGATGTTGAGGTAGCTTTCCGAAGCCCGCGCGCCGCCGATGCACACCGCTTCGTCGGCCTGCACCACGTGCAGCGAATCCTTGTCCGCCTCGGAATAGACCGCGACCGAGCGCAGCCCCATCTTGCGCAGCGTGCGGATGATCCGCGTGGCGATCGCCCCGCGGTTGGCGATCAGCACGGTGTCGAACGGCGGCCTGGAGGCGAGGGCGGGTGCTGCGCTCATGCGGTCACGATCATCCGGACGGGGGTGGGGTTGAAGCCGTTGCAGGGATTGTTGATCTGCGGGCAGTTCGAGACCACCACGGTCACGTCCATCTCGGCGCGCAGGTCGACCGTCAGGCCGGGCGCGGAGATGCCGTCGACGATCCCCAGCGACCCGTCGGGCTCCACCGGCACGTTCATGAAGAAGTTGATGTTCGAGACGATGTCGCGCTTGCCGCGCCCTTCGATAAGGTTCGCCTCGAGGAAGTTCTCGACGCAGGCGTGCTCCGACTTGGTGTGATGACCGTAGCGCAGCGTATTGGATTCGCACGAACACGCGCCGCCGATCGTGTCGTGGTATTCGACCGAGGTGGCGGTGATCGTCATCATCGGCCGGCCCTCGTTCGAGCGCAGCACGGTGCCTTGGCGCAGGAACAGGTTGCCCTGCGCCGCCACGGTGTCCTGCGCGCTGTAGCGCTCGGCATCGTCGGCCGTCGCATAGAGCAGGAAGTCGACCGCCTGGTTGCCTTCGAGGTCGACGATGCGCAGCGTTTGTCCGGCGGCCACGTGGTGCAGCCAGGGCGCGCGCGCGGGCACGACGCAATCGTGCACGACCGGGCCGGAAAGCCCGGCGAGATGGGGATCGGTGCTCATGGGTTCGTGTTCCTTCCCTCTCAGCGGCGGAAGTAGTCTTCGACGTTCAGGAAGGCGCGCAGGCCTTCGGGGGTGGCATTGCGGACGGGATCGTCCTCGCCGGTCACCGCCCCGCGCCACGCGGTCGCGCGCAGCGGGGTCACGGACCAGTCGGGCCGGGGATCAGCCACGTGCGGCACGTTGGCGATCACCAAGATCACGTCCATCTCGGCGCGCAGCACCACCTGCCGGCCGGGCGCGAAGGGGCCGACCTGCGGGGTGATCGCGCCATCGGCCTCGATCCTGGCGCCCTTGAACAGGTTGATGCACGGGTGCACGTCGCGGCGCTGCAACCCGTGCTTGGCCGCGCCCAGCAGGAAGCGGTCGCGCCCGTTGGGATAGGCCCCGCTGTTGCGGCCCTCGCCGTACTTCGCTTCGTTGGTGGCCGCGTTCGAAGTGCCGCAGAACGCATCGTGCGTGCCGGCGTCGTCCTCGACGATGCTCAGCAGCACGCGCCCCATGTCCGACAGCAGCAGCTTTCCGGCGCCGAGGTAGGCGTTCCACTGGACCTTGACCGTGTCGGCCACGTTCAGCCGCTCGCTCGGCATCTCGGCGTTGAACACCTGCAACCCGGCGCAGGCATCGCCCTTCAGGTCGATCAGCCGCAGCCGCGTGCCGCGCGTCAGGCGCCGCGTGGCATAGCCGCCCGCCGCGATCGTCTCCTCCCACACGAGGTCGTCGGCCGCGACGCCTGCGGGGAGGTCGCCTGCCACCGGCGGCAGCTTGGGCATCGCTTCGACCACGGTGCCGGCCATGGCGCGGGCATGGTCGCGCGCAGCAAGAGGATTGTCGAGAACGGCACTCATGCAACGGCTCCATTGCTGCTCTCGGCCGCGTCCGGCTCGTAGAGCGGCGGCAGGAGAGCGGTGGTGGTGACGAGCTGGAGCTGGTGCACGCCGCGCACCCGGCGCAGCGCGTCGCACAGCTCCTTCAGGCGGACGGCGGGCCCCTGGACCAGCAGGACCTCGAGCGACTGGTCGTCCTCGAGGAACACGTGCTGCGACGAGATCACTTCCTTCAGGTACTCGCCCTGGGTCTGCGCCAGCTGGTGGCGCACCCGGCCGCGGTCGCCGCGGTAGACGATGGTGATCGTGCCGGCGAGCATCTCGTCGGGGCGGGTGTGGGCCTCGTGCTCGGCGAGCGCGTGGCGGATCAGCTCGGCGATCAGCTGCGAGCGCGACGGCAGCCCGCGCTCCTCGACCATCACGTCGAGCTGGCGGAACAGTTCGCCCGGAAGGCTCATCGAAAGCCGGGCGAGGCTGGTGGGTTCGTTGTTCATGCCGAAGCCCTTTGCGCGATGTTCGCCGGTTGCGCGGCGGGTTCGTCGACCGCGCCCGGCGCAGCCTTGCGCAGCGCGAGGTCGTAGACGGCGGTGGCGCCGAAACGGTGCGGCGCGTGCGGATCGTGGCGGCGCTTGTCGAGCGCGAGCACCCGGGTGCCGAGGCCGAACGCCTCGCGGATGTCGTGCGTCACCATGATGATGGTCAGCGCATAATCGCGCCATAGCTGGGTGATCAGCGCGTGCATGTCGGCGCGGATGCCCGGATCGAGCGCGCCGAACGGTTCGTCGAGCAGCAGGATGCGCGGCCGCTTGATCAGCGCCTGCGCGATCGCCAGCCGCTGCTGCATCCCCCCCGACATCTGCGCCGGGTAGAGGTGCAGCGCATCGCCGAGGCCGACCGCGGCGAGCATGTCCGCCGCCTGCGCCTCGGCCGCCTTGCGCGCGCTGCCGAACAGCCGCGCCAGCAGCGGCGCCTTCACGCACTCGAGGCCGAACACGACGTTGCCGAGCGCGGTCAGGTGCGGGAACACCGAATAGCGCTGGAACACCACGCCGCGATCCGGCCCGCATTCGGGGGCGAGCGGCTCCCCGTCGAGCAGGATGCGCCCGCGCGTCGGCACTTCCTGGCCCAGGATCACGCGCAGCAGGCTGCTCTTGCCCGCACCCGAGGGGCCGACGATCGAGACGAACGAGCCCGCCTCGAAATCGAGCTCGACCTTCTCGAGCACGATCTTGTCGCCATACTCGACCCAGACGTCGTGGAGCGACAGGATCGGTGGGGACTTGGCCCCCGGGGTGTGGTCCGGCGTGCTCAATGGCTTGCTCCGTGGGCCCAGGGGAAGGCGCGCTTGCTCAACTGCGCCAGCGCCACGTCCATCACGATCGCCAGCAGCGCGATCCAGGCGACGTAGGGGATGATCACGTCCATCGACAGGTAGCGGCGGACGAGGAAGATGCGGTAGCCAAGGCCGATGTCCGAGGCGATCGCCTCGGCCGAGATCAGGAACACCCAGGCCGGGCCCAGCGCCAGCCGCAGCGCGTGGATCAGCCGCGGCAGCGCCTGCGGCAGCGCCACCCGCAGCATGATCTGCCACGATCCGGCGCCCAGCGTCTGCGCCTTGACGATCTGCTCGCGCGGCAGGCTGCCGACATAGGCGGCAATGTCGCGCACCATGACGGGCGTGATGCCGATGACGATCAGCGCCACCTTGGCGGTCTCGCCCAGGCCCAGCGCGATGAACAGGATCGGCAGCAGCGCGATCGGCGGGATCACCGCGATGCCGGTCACCAGCGGCCCGATCGTCGCGCGCACCGGCGGCAGCACGCCCAGCACCAGCCCGACCACCAGCGAGGTCGCGGTGGCGATGGCGAGCCCGAGGCCGAGCCGCTCGAGGCTGGCGAGCGTATCGGCCCAGAACACGTACTGGCCCGAGAGCTGGTCGGGCTGGAACAGCAGCGGGACCATGCCCGTCACCATCCCCTGCGGCAGCGGCAGGATCTTGTCGAACGGGTTCGCCGCGTGCCGGCTCACCGCCAGGAACAGATAGACCAGCAGCAGCAGCACGATCGGCACCGCGCCCAGCAGGACCGCGTCGCTCCGTCGTACCTGCCGATTCACCCAGCGCATCGTTGTGTCCTTGTTGCGTTCCGAAGGGCGGGACTTGGCCCGAAGGGCAGGGCCTGGGCCGGGCGGGTCAAAGCTTGCCGTCGGCGGCGAGCTTCATGAAGCTGTCGTCGAAGCGCAGCGTCACGTGCGCCGGGTCGCCCAGCGTCTTCGCGCCGGGGAAGGCCATGCCCACTGCGTCGGCCGAAGCGGCGCCCTTGAACAGCCCTTTGGAGAAGCTGAAGTCGCGCACCTTGGTCATGGTCGTGACCAGCGCGGGCGCATCGGCCGCGGCCACCGCCGCCTTGGGATCGGCGTAGAGGAAGGTCGTGGTCAGCTGCTTGTCAAACACCTCTGGGGTGGTGCCCGAAAGCTTGGCCATCGCCGCGCGGGCGGCCTTTCCTTCGGCGTCCTGCCGCTGCATCAGCGCCATCGTTTCGTACCAGATCCCGGCCAGCGCCTTGCCGAGGTTCGGATTGGCCTTGAGCGTGGCGGTATCGACCACCATCAGGTCGAGGATCTCGCCCGGGATCTGCGCCGAGCTGAACACTTGCGCCACACCGGACCCGCCCTTCATCACCGAAAGCTGCGGGTTCCACGCGACCGCGGCGGTCACGTCGGGGGCGTTGAACGCGCCGACGATGTCCGCATCCGAAGTGTTGACCGTCTTCACGTCGGTCGATTTCAGGCCGGCCGTCTCCAGCCCCCGCGTCAGGAGGTAGTGCGAGACCGACAGCTCGACCAGGTAGACCTGCCGCCCCTTGATCGCGGCGAGCGAATTGGCGCCTTTCAGCAGGATTCCGTCGTTGCCGTTAGAATAGTCGCCGACGATGATCGCGCTGGTGTCCTTGCCGCCGGCGGCGGGGATGGTCAGCGCGTCCATGTTGGTCACGGTCACGCCGTCGAACTTGCCGGCGGTGTACTGGTTGACCGACTCCACATAGTCGTTGACCTGCACCAGGTTGATCTTGATGCCGTACTTGTCGGCCCACTTCTTCACGATGCCGGCCTGCTGGGCATAGGGCCAGGGCATCCACCCGGCATAGATCGACCAGCCGATGTTGAACTCGGTCTTGGGCGCCGCGGCCGGCGGCGCGGACGGCGAGCAGGCGGCCAGCGCAAGCGATGCGGCGATCATGCCGGCGGTTACGAACTTGGCTCTTAGGCTGGTCCCCGTGATGATCATCGAGTCGATCCCCTTTCGCAGTGCAGCATCACCGCGCTTCGCCCGCTTGGCAACCGAAAAATATTACGAGTTTGAAAAAGGGTAATACCAACCGGTGTCTGCGGCCGATGCCCCGGTTCGGCTCCCCATGGCGCCCCATTTCGCGCGAATCGGCGGTCTGCGGCGATTCGTCGCGGGCGCTGGCCGGGCTGCCTACGGCCGTTGCGAGGGCGGTCGCGACGTACGACAAATGGCGTATGCGCTGACGCAAAACCGTCACTTTTCGCGGTCCGACCACCCTTGTTGGTTCATACTGAGCAGGTGCGGAATTATTACGCTTGACGCATTAGGTAATATCCATACCGTACCCCTTGTCGACCAAGGATCGACGACGAAGAAGGGTGGAAACGGCGCCGGCCTGCCGGCGTCAGCCAGGGGAGCCAGCGGTCGGCCCGGCCCCGCGTCATGCGGAGCGCGCGCCGAACCCGGCTGTTCCCGGCGCCATCGCCACGAATGCACCATGTCAACCGGGCCTCACGCAGCGGGTCACGGACCAAAAAGGCGCCGGCCATCGAGCCGGGCGTCGCGGGGAGAGTGATGTCACCACACCACGGGCACCAGAGCGAGGGGGTCGGAGTGACTAAGACATTGTTTCGCAACACGCTGCTCGGAGCGACCATGCTCATGGGCCTCGGCGCCACCGCCGCGTTCGCGCAGGAAGCGCCCCAGGCGCAATCCGGCGCTGGAGGCGCCGCCGCCGACGGCGCCAGCAACGAGATCGTGGTGACCGCCACCCGGCGCGCCACCTCGCTGCAGGACGTGCCGATCAACATCACCGCGGTCGGCGCCGAACAGCTCGAACGCCAGCGCATCAACGACGTGCGCGACATCGCCGATTTCACCCCCGGCCTGACCATCGCCGACACCGGCCCCGGCAATACCGGCACGATCGTGCTGCGCGGCCTCAACGCCTCGGATTCCTCGGCCAGCGGCGCGTCCTACGACAACGCGCTCGGCGTCTATCTCGGCGAAGTGCCGCTCTACTACGACTTCAAGCTGCTCGACATCGCCCGCGTCGAAACGCTGCTCGGGCCGCAGGGCACGCTCTACGGCCTCGGCACGCTGGCGGGCGCGATCCGCAACATTCCCAACCGGCCCGACACCGACAAGATCGAGGCCGAAGTCCACGGCCGCGTCTACGGCAAGGCCCACGGCAGCGCCACCGGCTACCAGGCCGACGGGGTGATCAACATCCCGATCATCAAGGACCACGTCGCGTTCCGCAGCGCCACCGGCTACTACTTCGACCCGGGCTTCATCGATTCCACGCTGCTGCTGCAGACCCCGGGGGTCTCGCTGCCCCAGCCCGACGGTCCCGATGTGGTGACCCCGGCCGGCTACGCCGCCAACCTCACCAGCCGCAAGGACGTGAACTTCGAGCGCACCTTCACCACCCGCAACCAGCTGCTGCTCAAGCTCAACGAGGATCTCCAGGTCAACTTCACCTACGCCTACCAGAAGACGAAGACCGACGGCGGCCAGTACAACAGCGACGGCGTGTTCGGCACCGGCAAGTACGAGAACGCCGCGCGCTACCTCGAGCCGGTCGACCGCCAGGCGCACCTCTATGCGATGGAGATCAACGCCAACCTCGGCAACATCGCGCAGCTCGTCGCCACCACCGCCTGGACCAATGTCCGCAACCGCCGCCGCAGCGACAACACCGACCTGCTGCTCGATCTCGACTACGGCTACGAAAGCTTCCCCGCCTTCTCGAGCTGGAACGAAAGCGACAACCGCCGTTCGCAGTTCAACCAGGAAGTGCGCCTCGTCTCGACCCACGGCGGGCCGTTCAGCTGGGTGCTCGGCGGGTTCTACAACAACCAGCGGCTGCACAACGACTACCGCGAGCACCTGCCCAACCACCCCTGGATCGACCTTTCGACCAACCCCGACGAAATCGAGTACGCCTCGTACACCAAGTCGCGCGTGACCGAGAAGGCGGCGTTCGGCGAAGGCACCTTCAAGGTCACGCCGCAGTGGCAGCTGACCGCGGGCGCGCGCTGGTTCGAATATACCTCGCAGATCGCCGGTCGCGCGGTGGTGCCGATCCTGGGCGACCCGATCAGCCCCTACGATCTTGCCCCCGCGGGCGGCAAGTCGGGCAAGAAGGGCTGGGTGTGGAAGTTCAACAGCTCGTACAACTTCACCCCCGACGTGATGCTCTACGCAACCTACAGCAAGGGCTACCGCATCGGCGGTCCGAACTCGGTGGCGGCGTGCATCCTGCCGCTCGATCCGAACGTGCAGAACGTCTGCGCGCTGCCCAACGAACAGCAATACGGGCCGGATTCGACCAAGAACGCCGAAATCGGCATCCGCACCCAGCTGTTCGACCGCAAGCTGACCTTCAACTTCAACGTCTATTCGATCAAGTGGGACGGCATCCAGGTGGATTCGGCCACGGTCAACGGCATCGTCGGGATCACCGTCAACGGCGGCAAGGCCAAGTCCGAGGGCTTCGAGACCTCGTTCCAGCTGCGCCCGACCGATCGCCTCTCGATCCAGGGCACCTATTCCTACACCAATGCCCGCCTGACGCAGGACGTCGATGCGATCATCGCGGTCAATTCGCCGGCCGGAACCTATCCCAGCAAGCCGATCCAGCTCGATGCGCTCAAGGGCGACCAGCTGCCGGGCTCGGCCAAGCACAGCGGCAGCCTCGGCGCGACCTACACCGTGCCGGTGGGCGAGGGCAAGGTGATCGCCGACTGGACCGCGACCTATCGCGGCGAAGTCGTCACCCGCCTCGGCTGGGAGCGCGCCTATGGCGACAAGCTGCCGGGTTACGTGCTGCACCGCGCGACCCTCGGCTACGAGACCGATCGCTACGCCGTCTCGCTCTGGGCCAACAACATCTTCGACAAGTACGCCGTCGCCTCGGTCTCGAACGACCGCTCGCGCGTCGGCCTGAACGATGGCGTGCGCCTGCGTTACTACAAGAAGGCGGTGATCGACCCGCGCACGGTCGGTCTCGAATTCCGCATCAAGTACTGAGTCTTCCCCTGAGGTGGCGCCGTCCTCACCGGCGGCGTCACCTCCCCTCCCGAGCCCCAGGGGGTCGCCCCGCCATGCGCAAGCTCACCAAGGCCGCGATCGCTGCGGCCGGTCTCGCCACTCTCGCGCCCGCCGCCGCCGCCCACGCTGCGCCCGCGCCGGCGCCCACGCTCTTTCCCGAACGCTGGATCGACGGCACCAACGGCGCCGAACCCGCGGTGCAGGTCCAGGCGCTCGACGCCGACACCTTCGTCCTGCGCCAGTCGGTCCACAGCAATTTTGAGGCGCCGTTCCTCTACCTGCTGTTCGGCCGCGACAAGGCGCTGCTCGTCGACAGCGGGGCCGAAGGCGCGCGCATTGTGCCCACCGTCGATGCGCTCATCGCCGCGTGGTCCGCGCGCCACGGCGGCAAGGTCCCCCCGCTTATCGTCGCGCACAGCCACAGCCACGGCGATCACGTCGCCACCGACGCCGCCTTCCGCGCGCGGCCCGGCACCACCGTCGTCGGATTGAAGCCCGCCGACGTCGCCGCGTTCTTCGGCGTGCGCGACTGGCCGCGCGACATCGCGAGCTTCGACCTCGGCGGCCGCAGGCTGTCGATCATTCCCACGCCCGGCCACCAGGCCGCGGCGATCATGGTCTATGATCCGCGCCTGAAGATCCTGCTCTCGGGCGATACGCTCTACCCCGGGCGGCTCTACGTGCCGGTCAACTTCCTCGCCGACGACCGCGCCAGCCTCGACCGGCTTGCCGCCTTTGCGCGCAGCCACCCGATCCGCGCCGCGCTCGGCGCGCACATCGAGATGACCACGAGCCCGGGCAAGGACTACGGCCACGAAGCGCCGGCCCACCCGGACGAGCATCGCCTCGAACTGCCGCCGACGCAGATCGCCGAGCTGCGCGCGGGCCTGCGGGCCCTGCTCGATGCGCCCGATATCCGCCAGGTCCACGATCATTTCATCATCGTCACCGTGCCGCCCCGCGCGGAGTGAAGGGGGCATAGATCGCCTCTATGTGTTCCATCAAACTTTGCCCTCTGGCGAGATGAGGGTGGTTGCAGGACGCTGAAACGACGACGGAATTCGCTCTATCGAGGGACGCAGGCAATGGACGGAGTTCGCGTAGGCAAGCGGGTGTTCGGCACCCAGTCGCCCGTCACCATCGGCTGGGACAACATCCCCCGGGTCGAAGGCGGGCCATGGAAGCGCCTGTTCTTCACCTGGTTCCAGCCGGCGGTGCTGTTCGGCCTGCTCGCCTTCTGGTTCTATGCGCCCAATTCGATCGCCAAGGCTTCGACCGCGATCTGGATCGGCATCGGCTTCCGCGTCTTTCTGCTCGCGCTCGAAAAGATCGCGCCGCGGCACGAAAGCTGGGACCTTACCTGGAAGGAACTCGCCACCGACCTGTTCTACGTGGGCCTCGGCTATACCGCGCTCGGGATCGTCGATCACTTCATCAGCAGCGATGCGCTGATCGAACTCGTCCGCAACAGCTACGACTGGGACAAGCTCGCCTGGTTCACCCACTGGCCGTTGCTGCTCCAGGCCTTCACGATCGTGTTCATCTTCGATTTCGGCCAGTACTGGATGCATCGCGGCATGCACAACTGGTATCCGCTGTGGCTGCCGCACTCGGTCCACCACTACATCACCCAGCTCAACATCAACAAGGGCGCGGTCGGCAACCCGCTCGAACTGTTCCTGATCGGGCTCGGCATCGGCGGCATGTTCGATTTCCTGCCGCGCGCGGCGATGATGGCCGGCGCCATCGGCATGGCGATCGGCACCTACCAGCACATCAACGTGCGCTTCAACACGCCGCGCTGGTGGCGCTTCCTGTTCAACACCACCGAGCACCACAGTCTGCACCATTCGCGCGACTTTGAATCGACCCGCAGCAACTACGCCAACTCGTTCATCTTCATCGACCGCATGTTCGGCACCTGCGTCGATGGCGAGGCCGAACTGCTCGGCATGGAAGGCGGCCGCCGCATGTCGATCCGCGAGCAGATGACCTATCCCTTCACCGAAGGCTGGAAGACCATCAAGGAGCGGATGGGCCGGGCCGCGCCTGCCGAGGCCCAGGCGGTGCCTGCCGAATGAACGCCGCCCCCACGACCATCGCAGCGCCTCTCGCCACCGTACCCGTTACAGGAACACCGATGAATCTGCTTGGCCTGGTCCGGTCGATCTGGACCGTGCAGGGCCGCCTGCCGCTCGATCCGGCGCTCACCCGCGACGAAGCGCTCGCCCGGCTCGAACCGCTGCTCGACCACTACGGCACGCGCACCGTGCGCAGCGGCGATGCGCTGGCCTACACCAAGACCGATCCCGCGGCGCAGGACCCGCTCGCGACCTTCGACCGGGGCAGCCTCGCGATCGAGGACAGCGGCGCCGGCCTCGTCCTTGCCTGGCGGCTCGTCAGCAAGGCGCTGCTCGCCTGCTTCCTCGCGCCGCTGCTGTTCCTCGCCTTTGCCCAGACCGCGGTGTTCATCGCCGACCGCGAGGCCGCCTCGGCCAAGGCGCACCCGCAGCCCGAGAAGAAGAAGCCCGAGCCGGTGCTCTACCAGAACCCGATCGACAAGGCGCTCGGCGCGCCCGCGCCGGAAAAGCCCAAGGACGACAAGAAGAAGCAGGGCGGCCGCTTCAAGGACCTGTCGCCGACGCCGGGCTATGTCTTTGCCGGGATCTTCGCCGCGCTCTATGTGCTGGGGCGCTGGCTCGAGCCGCGGCTCGCCCGCCGCCGCTTCCGCCGCGCGCTCGAAGGAAGCTGACGCGTATGTCAGGAATGGCCTTGCATATGCAAGGCGCTGGCCGGCTCTGTCCTACAGTCCGCGCTTGCGCTAGACTGCACCCGCATGATCGAACAAGGCACTGAAATCGCTGGAAAGCCATGCCTTTGCGGGCGCGATGCGACGTGCCGGGGATTCGGGCCTCGCGGGGGCCGTCAATTCGCCTCCAGGACTGTGTAAACCCCGTAAACCCCCTGCCTGTCCGGCCTGCGCCCGACCGGCTCAGGCAGCGAGCCCGAGCCAGCGCGCCAGCGGGTCGATCCGGCGCAGCACCAGCCGCTCGAGCAGCGCCAGCCCGGCCAGCGAGATCGCCAGCATCGGCAGCAGCAGCGCCAGCGCGCACAGGATCGCCATCGCCCCGCCGATCCGCGCCGGCGCCGCGGGCAGCGGCGGCGCGCCGAGCAGGTCCTTCGGCTTGCGCCGCCGCCACATCGCGAACCCGCTCGCCGCCAGCGTCACCAGCATCACCGCCGTCGCCAGCCCGACCAGCTGGTTGGCAAGGCCGAACAGCGCGCCTTCGTGCCAGGCGACGCCGTAGCCGACCACGCGGTCGATCGGGTGCTTGTCGGCGAAGGTCTCGCGCGCGGTCTCGCGCCCGGTGCGCGGATCGAGCCGGATGGTCACGCCGAGCGGGCGATCCTGCGTGTCCGAGCGGATCGTCCAGTCCTCGCGCGGCGGCGCCCCGAACGCCTGCGGCGCGCCGGGCGGCACGACCACGACGGGGAAGGCGAGGTGCTCGGCCTTGGCCAGCGCCACCACTTCGCTCAGCGTCGGACCCTGCGGCCCGCCGTGATCGCCGTGAGACATGGGCTGGAGCCTCGCCCCGGCCCCTGCGGGCCCTGCAGACCCTGCGAGCATCGCGGCGTGGTCGTGGCCGGCATGGTCCTCGCCGGCGACCGGCGGCGGCGCCTTGCCGCCCACGGTCCAGGCCTGCCGTCCCTTGACCCAGCCCATCTCGGTCCGCACCGCGCGGAACGCCGAGCCCCAGACGTCGGCCCACGGCAGCCCGGTGACCAGCAGCACCAGCGCGAGCCCCGCCACCCAGAAGCCCGTCACCGCGTGCAGGTCGCGCAGGGCGGTGCGCCCGCCCTTGCCGAGGCGCGGCCAGACCACGCCGGCGAGGCCACGCCCGCGCGGCCACCACAAGTACAGGCCGCTCGCGATCAGCACGATCGCCCAGCTCGCCGCCAGCTCGACCAGCCAGCTTCCCTGCCGGCCGAGCAGCAGCTGGCCGTGGATGCGGTGCGCGATCTCGGCGATGCGCGTCTCGCTGGAAAGCGCGCCCAGCACCCGGCCCTGCGGCGAAACGAACACGTCGCGCATCCCGCCTTGCGCCGGCAGCGCGAGGTGCACCAGCGCGGCATCCCCCTCGCGCGCCGGCAGGCGGTAGAACAGGACGCTCGCGCCGGGAAAGGCCGCGCGCGCGGCATCGACCTGCGCTTCGGGCGCAACGCTGCCGCGGTCGGGCATGCCGGTGAAGGCGCGCTCCTCCCACGCGTCGATCTGCGGCTTGAACAGGTAGACCGCCCCGGTGCAGGCGAGCACCACGATCAGCGGGATCACGAACAGCCCGGCATAGAAATGCCAGCGCCAGATCGTGCGGACGAGCGCGGCGCGGCGCTGCGCGGGGATGGTCGTCATGCCTTGGCCCCTCCGCTCAGAACCGCGCGCGCAGGCCGGCGTAGATCGCCCGCCGCTCGACCGGGTAATAGATCACCGAGCCCGCGCTCGCGCCGATGACCGCCGCCACGTCGCCGATCGCCTTCTTGCCCGTCAGGTTGCGCACGTCGGCGAACAGGTCGAGCCCGTCGCGCAAGGTCGCGCCCGCGGTCAGCCCCAGCAAGGCGTAGCCCGGCGTGCGCGTGGTGTTGCGATAGTCGGCATAGGCGCCTTGCGGCACCCATTCGAGATTGGGCGCGATGTGCAGCGCCTCGGACCCGAAGCGCACTTCGCTGCGCAGGACATTGCGAGGAACGACAGGCAGCCGGTTGTCGCCGTATTGCGCATCGCCGCGGAAGCGGAAGTTCGACCACTGCCACACCTGCCGCAGCCGCAGCCAGTCCGCCGGCTCCCACGAAAGTCCGGCCTCGATCCCTTCGTGCAGCGTGCGGTCGGCGTTGAACGTGCTCGCCGGGATGTCGACGCTCACCGTGTACTGGAGCATCTCGCCCTTCAGCGTGGCGCGATAGTAGGTCACGTCCCAGGCGAACGGCCCGCGCTTGCCGCGCGTGCCCACTTCGGCGGTCCAGGCCTTCTGCGGCTGGACGGGCACGAAGGTCACCGTCTGCGCCAGCTCGACGAACGTCGGGAATTCGACCGAGCGGTTGGTGTTGGCGTAGACGTCGATCCCCTCGGCCGGCTGCCACAGCACGCCGATCTTGGGGCTGAACGCCTGGAACGAGGCACGCGCGTTGACCGTGCTGGGCATCGTGCGGTCCTGTTCGCGCCAGCCGTCGGCCCAGATCCCGCCGGCGATCAGCGACAGCCCGGCCACCGGCGTCACCCGCAGCTCCCCGTAAAGGTTGGCGGTGCGCGCGCGCTGCGTTGCTTCGAAGATCTGCGCCCCGCGATGCCCGTTCAGGTTGACGAACTGCTTGGCATCGGTCGTGCCCCAACGGATTTCGCCGCCGAGCGTGGCGGAGACGATCCCGCTGCTCCATTCGGCCCGCGCGAAGGTGCCCTTGTCCTCGCTTTTCTGGTCGATCACCACGTAGATCGGGTGGAACAGCTGCTTGTTGTTGGTGAAGCCGCCAAAGGTCAGCGTGCCGGCGCCAAGGTCGATGGTGGTGCGGTTCTGCAGGCGCAGGCTGGTGATGTCGCGCTGCTGGTCGCCCGCCGTATTGCCCTTGGCCGGATCGGTCAGCGCATCGCTTTCATTCAGGGCGCCGGGCAGCTCCTGGTGGATGTCGTTGACGCTGGCATAGAAGCGCGTCGTGATGGTGTCCGAAAGCTTCACCCCGACATTGCCGTTGAAGCGCACCGAATGGCGTCTGGCATGCGTGCGGTCGCCATCGTGACTGTCGACCGAAAGGCCGGCCCAGGCATTGGCGCGGTCATCGCCGAAGCCGCCCGAAAGGAGGCCGCGGATCATGTTGTACGAGCCGCCGTCGAGCCGGGCATAGATCCCGCGCGCGCTGTCGCCGCTCGGCGTCACGCCGTTGATCGCGCCGCCCAGCGTGCCCGAGCCGAAGCGCAGCGCATTGCCGCCGCGATAGACCTCGAGATGGTCGAGGAAGATCGGCTCGAGTTCCTGGAAATCGCCGTTGTCGTCGGACAGGTTGATCGGCACGCCGTCCTGCAGCAGCGTCAGCCCGCGCATGTGGAAGCTGCGCGAAAGGCCCGAGCCGCGGATCGAGATGCGCACTTCCTGCCCGAAGCGCGGCTGGGTGTAGACCCCGGGCGAAAAGGCCAGCGTGTCGCGCAGCGACACCACCGTGCGATCGGCGTAGTCGTGATAGGGGACGACATCGACGCCGCCGGGGGTCCTGGCGATCTGCTCTTCGGCGATGGTCGCCTGGCCCTGGCCGATGACGATGATCGCAGGGGCCGCACCGCCCTCGTCGGGCGCTTGCTGGGCGTGGGCGAGCGGGGCGGCGATCGGGGCAGCGGCAAGCGGCAGCAGGCTCGCGAGCGCGAGCGCGGTACGGGAAACGGTCATGAAAACAAGCCAGTCCTGAAAGACGGAGTGTCGCGCGCGCCGGCGGGGCGCGCGCAGGTCGCATCGGTTCAGCCGCGTCGGCGGCTCAGGACAGGGCCGGGGGGCCGCAGGGCGGGGGCAGGAGCCGGGGCGCGCGCCGCAGCGCCGGAAGGGCGAGGGCGCCGAAGCCGAGTACGATCAGGAAGGCGAGCGCGGCTGCCAGCAGCACCGGATCCGCGCCCGACAGCGCCGCCATCCCCAGCCCGGCAAAGGCGCAGCTTTCGTTCGCCTTGGCGCCTTCAGGCACGCCCTGCTTGGTGACCTTGATCGTCACCGGCGCCGCGATGCCGGTCGCGTCGGCGCAGACCAGCACGGTAAAGCTCGAGCTGACGGTGCGGCCCGGCATGTATCCCGCCGGCACGAGCGCGCGCAGCGCCAACGCCAGCGCGACCAGCGCCATGGCGAGCCCGCGATTGCGCATCAGGATCGAACGCAGCGCCTGCATGACGGGCGCGGTTACGCGTCGCGCGTCCGCTTGTCATCCCCCCGATCGTGAATAGCCTACTTACGTGCCTCGGCGAGGAGCCAGGTCCTGAAGCGGGCGAAATCGCCGTCGCGCGTCCTTCGCGGGGGGTGGACCAGGTAATAGGCGCGGGTGCCTTCGAGCGGGCGTTCGACCGGCACTTCGAGCAGGCCGGCGGCAAGCTCGGTCTCGACCAGGAAGCGCGGCAGCAGCGCGGCGCCCGCGCCTGCCACGGCGGCCTGCGCCAGCATCAGGAACTGCGAGAAGCGCTGGCGCGGCGGGCCTGCGGCAAGCTCGAGCCCGTCGGCCGCGAACCAGCGGCTCCACGCCTCGGGCTGCGCCGCGAGCGCGAGGAGGGGCGCTTCGAGCAGGTCGCGCGCCGAGACGATCCCCAGCCGGGCGCGCAGCGCGGGCGCGATCACCGGCACCATCACTTCGCCGAACAGCCGCTCGTGGACCAGCGGCTCGCCGCTCGCGCCCGCAGGCCAGTCGGGCGGGCCGACGTGGATCGCGGCGTCGAAGTCCTCGGCGGCGAAGTCGAACAGGTCGGTCCGCGCGATCATGCTCACCATCAGGTCGGGGTGGATCGCCGAAAGCGCGGGCAGGCGCGGGGCGAGCCAGCGCATCCCGAAGCCCGGCAGCGTCGCCAGCGTCACGCCGTGGTCGTGCGGCGCGATCAGGCGGCGCGTGGCGGTGCGGACCAGGCCGAGCGCGGCGGAGACTTCGCCGAGGTAGGCCTCGCCCGTGCGGTTGAGCGCGACCCGGCGACCGTGGCGCTCGAACAGCGCCTGCCCCAGCCAGTCCTCGAGATGGGCTATCTGCCGGCTCACCCCGCTCTGGGTCAGGCCGAGGCGGGCGGCAGCGCGGCTGAAGCTGCCCTCGCGCGCGGCGGCTTCGAAGCAGCGCAGCATCGACAGCGGCGGGAGCAGCCGGGGATCGTCGTCCTTCATGACCATAGGTCATCAATACGGCGCGATTATCGGCTTATCCAGAGCGCATCCGCGCGTATAGGATGGCCCGAAATTTCCTTGTCAGCAGGCGCTCGTTCGATGACCACGCTCACTTCCACCTGTCCCGCCACCGGCGCCGTTCTCTGGGCCGGCGAGGCCGCCGATGCCGGCGCGGTCGCCGCTGCCGTCGCCCGCGCCCGCGTCGCCTTGCCCGGCTGGTCGCGCATGCCGCTCGAGGAGCGCATCGCGCTCGCTCGCGCCTATGCCGCGCGGCTCAAGGACCAGGCCGAGCCGCTCGCCCGCACGATCGCGCAGGAAACCGGCAAGCCGCTGTGGGAGACGCGCCAGGAGGTCGGCTCGATGGTCGGCAAGGTGGAACTCTCGATCCGCGCCCAGGCCGAGCGCGCCGGCACCCGCACCGATCCCGCGCCCTTCGGCAGCGCCACGCTGCGCCACAAGCCGCACGGGGTGATGGCGGTGCTCGGGCCCTACAACTTCCCCGGCCACCTGCCCAACGGCCACATCGTCCCCGCGCTGCTCGCCGGCAACACCGTGGTGTTCAAGCCGAGCGAGGAAACCCCGCTGGTGGGCGAGGCGATGGTCGCGCTGTGGCGCGAGGCGGGCCTGCCGGCGGACGTGCTGCAGGTGGTGCAGGGCGCGCGCGAAACCGGCGCGGCGCTGGTCGATGCCGATATCGATGGCCTGCTGTTCACCGGCAGCGCCACCACCGGCGCGTTCCTGCGCCGTGCGCTGGTCGATCGGCCGCACGTGATCCTCGCGCTGGAGCTGGGCGGCAACAACCCGCTGATCGCCTGGGACGGCGCGCCCGAGACCGTCGCCTCGATCGTCGCGGCCTCGGCCTTCGCCACCACCGGCCAGCGCTGTTCCTGCGCGCGCCGCCTGATCGTGCCGACAGGCGCTGCGGGCGACGCCATTGTTCAGGCGGTGGCCGCGCTTTCCGACCGCATGACCATCGGCGCGTGGGACGAAGACCCGCAGCCGACGCTCGGCTCGCTGATCTCGGCCCGCGCCGCCGAAACCGCGCACCGCGCTTATGGTGCGCTGGTGGCTGGCGGGGCCAAGGTGATCCGCCCGCTCGCCGCCGTTCCCGGCCGCTCCGCCGCCTTCGTAACCCCGGCGATGATCGACGTGACCGGGCTCGATGTTCCCGATGCCGAGATCTTCGCTCCCGTGCTGCAGGTTCGCCGCGCCGCCGATTGGGACGAGGCGATCGCACTCGCCAATGCGACCGGGTTCGGCCTGTCGGGCGGGCTCGTTTCGGAAGATGGCGCGAAGTGGGAGGACTTCCTCGCCCGCAGCCGCGCCGGCGTCGTCAACTGGAACCGCCCGACCACGGGCGCAAGCGGGGCGATGCCGTTCGGCGGCCTCGGCGCATCGGGCAACCACCGCCCGAGCGCCTATTACGCGGCGGACTACAGCGCCTATCCGGTCGCCTCGTTCGAAAGCCCGGCGTTGGCCGATCTCACCGCCGACCTCGTCGGGCTGAGGGGCTGATCCTATGCGCGAGGTCAACTTCGACGGGCTGATCGGCCCCAGCCACAACTACGCCGGCCTCTCGCTCGGCAACCTCGCCTCGGCGCGCAACGCGGGCGGGGTGTCCTCGCCCCGCGCCGCCGCGCTGCAGGGCCTCGCCAAGATGCGCCGGGTGATGGACATGGGGCTCAGCCAAGGCTTCCTGCTGCCCCACGCGCGCCCCGATGCCGACTGGCTGCGCACGCTCGGCTTTGCCGGAAGCGACGACGAGGTCTGCGAAGCGGCGTGGAAGGCCGAGCCCGCGCTGCTGCGCAACGCCATGTCGGCGAGCGCGATGTGGACCGCCAATGCCGGCACGGTCAGCCCCGCGCCCGATTGCGCCGACGGGCGCTGCCACATCTCGGTCGCCAACCTCTCGACCATGCTTCACCGCTCGATCGAGGCGCCGCAGACGCTGCGGCAACTGAAGCTCGCCTTCGCTGACTCGCGCCACTTCGCGGTGCACGATGCTCTGCCGGGTGGACTCGGCGACGAAGGTGCGGCGAACTTCATGCGCCTTGCCACCGCTCACGGCGCACCCGGCCTCGAAGTGCTGGTCTATGGAGAGCAGGGCCGCGCCGAATTCCCCGCGCGCCAGCACAAGGCGGCAAGCGCAGCGGTGGCACGCCGCCACGGGCTGTCGGAAGCGGGCACGCTGCTCGTCTGCCAGAGCGACGCCGCGATTGCGGCGGGCGCGTTCCACAACGACGTCGTCGCGGTTGCCAACGAGACCGTGCTGTTCACCCACGAACTCGCCTTCGAAGACCGCGATGGCACTTATGCCGCGATCCGCGAACGGCTGCCCTCGGTGCAGATCGTCGAAGCGCCCGCCGCGCGGATCAGCCTCGACGCCGCGATCCGCTCGTACCTGTTCAACTCGCAGCTGATCTCCCTGCCCGAAGGCGGCATGGCGCTGGTCCTGCCCGGCGAAGTGCGCGAAGTGCCCGAAGTGTGGGACTGGCTGCAGGAAATCGTCGCCGGCAATGGTCCGATCCGGCGGCTGGAAGTTGTCGAAGTGCGCGAATCGATGCGCAACGGCGGTGGCCCTGCCTGCCTGCGACTGCGCGTGGCGGTGAGCGACGAGGCTCTTGCTGCGATCGATCCGCGCTTCCTGCTCGATCCCGCCAAGGCCGACCGCATGGCCCAGGTGATCGAGGCGCACTGGCCCGAACGGATTGCTCCGGAAGACCTCGGCGATCCGGCGCTCTGGCGGCAATGCCGCACCGCGCGCACCGCGCTGCTCGATACGCTGGGCTTCGCTTCGGGAGAACTGTGATCTTGCGCCTTGCGCGCCGCCGGTGTCATCTGCGCCGATAACAAGGCGGAGAGGACACTTGCGGCACGTTCTGGCGATCGATCAGGGGACGACCTCCACTCGCGCCATCCTGTTCGACGAGGACGCCCGTTCGGTTCGCGTGGCGCAGCGCGAATTCGCCCAGCATTATCCGCAAGCCGGCTGGGTGGAGCACGACGCCGAGGACATCTGGCGCGATTGCCTTGCCGTCGCGCGCGAGGCGCTTGACGGCGTGCCGCCGTCGCAAGTCGCGGCCATCGGCATCGCCAACCAGCGCGAAACGGTGGTGGTCTGGGACCGGGCGAGCGGCGCGCCGATCCATCGCGCGATCGTCTGGCAGGACCGCCGCACCGCCGAAACCTGCGCCGCGCTGAAGGCCGACGGGGCCGAGGGAATCGTGACCGAGCGCACCGGGCTGCTGCTCGATCCCTACTTCAGCGCGACCAAGGCGGCGTGGATGCTCGATTCCGTGCCGGGCGCGCGCGATCGGGCCGAGCGCGGCGAGCTGGCCTTCGGCACGATCGACAGCTTCCTGCTGTGGCGGCTGACCGGCGGCAAGGTGCACGCCACCGACGTGACCAATGCCGGGCGCACGCTGCTCTACGACATCCGCCGCCAGTGCTGGGACGAGGAGCTGTGTCGCCTTCTGCGCGTGCCACCCGCCATCCTGCCGCAGGTGCGCGACAATTCCGGCCTGTTCGGCACGACCGACCCCGCGCTGCTCGGCGCCAGCCTGCCCATCGCCGGGATGGCGGGGGATCAGCAGGCGGCGCTGTTCGGGCAGGCCTGCTTCGCGCCCGGCATGGCCAAGAGCACCTATGGCACCGGCTGCTTCATGCTGATGAACACCGGCGGCGAAGCGCCGCGCTCGGCCAATCGGTTGCTGACGACGCCCGCCTACCGCCTCGACGGGCATATGACCTATGCGCTCGAAGGGTCGATTTTCGTGGCGGGGGCCGCGGTCAAGTGGCTGCGCGATGGCTTGGGCGTGATCGCCCATGCCAGCGAGACGCATGGCCTCGCGACGCAAGTCGACGACAGCCACGGCGTGGTCATGGTCCCGGCCTTTGCCGGGCTGGGCGCGCCATACTGGGACCCGGACGCCAAGGGCGCGATATACGGCCTCACGCTCGGCGCAACGGCCGCGCATCTCGCGCGCGCGGCGCTCGAATCTGTCGCATTCCAGACGATGGACCTGGTCGAGGCGATGGTGCGCGACAGCGGCGCGCTGGCCGCGGCGCTGCGCATCGACGGCGGCATGGCGGCCAACGACTGGCTGTGCCAGTTCCTTGCCGACATGCTCGGCGTCGCGGTCGAAAAGCCGACCAATCTCGAAACCACGGCGCTGGGTGCGGCCTTCCACGCGGGCCTTGCCACAGGCGTGTGGTCGGGGCTCGACGATCTGTCGCGCACCTGGGAAAGCGCCGCGCGCTTCACGCCGGCGATGCCGTCGGAACGTCGCGCCGGGCTGGCCGCCTTGTGGCGCGACGCGGTGCGCCGCACGCTTTCACAGGGCTGATACGTTGCATTGCGCAACCGAGGCTTGACCGCTTGCCGGGCGGGCGGCACACCTCTGGCTACCTTGCTCAACAGGGAGAGGATTCCTCAGATGTTCAGTCACGTGATGGTCGGCAGCAACGACATTGCCGCCTCGAAGAAGTTCTATGACGCGACCTTCGCCGCGTTCGGCGGCAAGCCCGCGATCACGGACGAAAAGGGCCGCCTGATCTATCAGCACAACGGCGGAATGTTCATCGTCACCCCGCCCATCAACGGCCAGCCGGCGACGGGCGCCAACGGCGGCACGATCGGTTTCGCGATGACCCCGGAACAGGCCGATGCCTGGCACGCCGCGGGCGTCGCCAATGGCGGCACGGCTTGCGAAGATCCGCCGGGACCGCGCGCCGGCAGCCCGTTCTACCTCGCCTACCTGCGCGATCCGGACGGCAACAAGCTCTGCGCGCTGCACGTGATCGGTTCGTAAGAAACCATCACTAGCGCAGACGAAAAGGGGCGCGACCGGACTTCCGGCGCGCCCTTTTTTCTGTCCTCAAAGGTGGGGCGATCAGCGGACCGACTTGGCCACCGCGTCGAGCACGCCATTGGCGAACTTCGCCTCGCGCGCATCAAAGAAGGCGTGGGCGACGTCGAGGTATTCGTTGATCACGGTGCCCACGGTCACGTCCTTGCGCGCCATCAGCTCCCAGGCCCCTGCGCGCAGGATCTGGAGCATCGTGCGGTCGAGCCGCGCGACCGACCAGCCCGAGGCGAGCTTGGCGCCGAGCAGGGCGTCGATCTCGTCGCGGCGGGCGGCAACGCCCTTTACCACGTCGTCGAAGAAGGCGACGTCGGCGGCGGCATATTCTACGTCCTCGATCTCGGCGCCGAGGCGGTGCATGTGGAACTCGTCGAGCAGCAGATGCAGCTCAGGGCTTTCCATCTCGAGCTGGTAGAGCGCCTGCACGGCGGCGAGGCGGGCGGCGCTGCGCGCGCGCGTCTGGTCCTTTCCGCTGCTCACTGGCCGAGCCTCAGCGCGATTGAGCGGGCGTGCGCGGCAAGGCCCTCGGCCTCGGCGAGTTCGACCGCGGCGGGGCCGACGGCGGAGATGGAAGCATCGCTGACGGCGATGAAGCTGGTGCGTTTCATGAAATCCAGAACCGAAAGGCCCGAAGAGAACCGCGCGCGGCGGCCGGTGGGCAGGACATGGTTGGGGCCGGCGACGTAATCGCCGATGGCTTCGGGCGTCATCCGCCCAAGGAAAACGGAGCCCGCATGGCGGATCTTGTCGAACAGGCGCTCAGGCGAGTCGGTGGCGATCTCGACATGCTCGGCGGCGAGCGCATTGGCGAGGGCCGGGGCCTCGTCGAGGCTGTCCACCACGATCACCGTGCCGTGCGCGTCCCAGCTCGCCTTGGCGACCCTCGCCGTAGGCAGCAGCGCGATTTCGACACCGACCATGTCGGCCACCTGGTCGGCGAAGCCCTCGTCGTCGGTGATCAGGATCGCCTGCGCCGAAGGATCGTGCTCGGCCTGGCTCAAAAGGTCGGCGGCGATCCACTGCGGATCGTTCTGCGCGTCGGCGATGACGAGGATTTCGGACGGGCCCGCCACCATGTCGATGCCGACCACGCCGAACAGCTGGCGCTTGGCTTCGGCCACCCAGGCATTGCCGGGGCCGGTAATCACGTCGACCGGCTTGATGCGCCCGGTGCCATAGGCGAGCGCGGCCACCGCCTGCGCCCCGCCGACGCGCCACACTTCGTCCACCCCGGCAAGATGCGCGGCGGCGAGCACCAGCGGGTTGACCAGCCCCTTGGGCGTCGGGGTCACCACCACCAGCCGTTCGACGCCCGCGACCTTGGCCGGGATCGCGTTCATCAGCAGCGACGAGGGATAGGCGGCGCGCCCGCCCGGCACGTAGAGCCCCGCGCCATCGACCGGCGTCCAGCGCGCGCCGAGGCGCAGGCCGGCGGCATCGGTATAGTCGCGGTCCTGCGGCAGCTGCGCTTCGTGATAGGCGCGGATGCGCTGCGCGGCGAGTTCCAGCGCGGCGCGCAGGTCGGGCTTCAGGCCGTCGAAGGCCTCGCGGCAGGCCTCGGCCGGAATGCGCCAGCCGTCGTCGGCGGGCAGGTGCTGGTCGAAGCGCTCGGTATATTCGGCCAGCGCCTCGTCCCCGCGCAGGCGGACGTCGTCGATGATCGTCTGCACGTCGCGCGCGACGTTCTCGTCGCTCTCGCGGCGATCCTTGACGAGGCGGGCGAAGGCTTGCGCGAACCCGGCGTCGCTGGTCCTGAGCTTGAGCATCACGCGGCCGCCTTGCGCCTGGCGACCATCTCGCGGAACGCATCGACCAGCGCGCCGATGCGCGCGCTGTCGGTCTTGAGCGCCGCGCGGTTGACGATCAGCCGCGCCGAGACCGGCAGGATGCGGCTCGTTTCGACAAGGCCATTGTCCTTCAGCGTCTTGCCGGTCGAGACAAGGTCGACGATCCGGCTGGCAAGCCCGAGCGAAGGCGCAAGCTCCATCGCGCCGTTGAGCTTCACCACCTCTGCCGCAACGCCCAGCTTCTCGAAGTGGCGGCGGGTGAGGTTGGGATACTTGGTGGCGACGCGGGCATGGCTTTCACGCGCATTGGCGCCGCTTTCGACCGCGCTGACCGGCTCTGCCACCGACAGGCGGCAATGCCCGATGTCGAGATCGACCGGCGCGTAGAGGTCGGCATAGTCGAACTCGTCGATCACGTCGGAGCCGACGATGCCGATCTGCGCCGCGCCGTGGGCGACGAAGGTGGCCACGTCGAAGGCGCGCACGCGGATGATCTTCACGTCCGGCCGGTTGGTGGCGAACGAAAGCGCGCGAGAGGCCTTGTTGAAGAAGTCGGCATCGGGCACCACGCCTGCCTGTTCGAGCAGAGGCAGCGCCTCGTCGAGGATGCGGCCCTTGGGCAGGGCGAATACGAGCTGGGCGGCGGCGGTCATGACGATGCGCGCCCTATGGCAAAGGGCCGGAAAGGGCAACCTCATGGAACCGATCATGGAGATCGAGAACGTCGCCAACGCGATCCGCTGGCAGGCCGACCATGCCGCCAACAACGGCGCGCCATGCACCGGCCGCGTGGTGCGCGCGCAGCTCGCCCTGCTCGATGGGGCAAGCGCTGTGGGCCGCGCGCTGGCACACTGGCCGGGTCGCCCGCTTGAAGATGCGCTGCCGCTGCGGCTGGCGGGCGGGCACCATTTCCTCAGCCTCACCGGCGCGGATGCGCGCCTCGGCGCCGTCTATCGCGGGGAGGTGACCGATCAGGCGGAGGTCGACGCGCTCGTCTACGCCGTCACCCGCGATCACGATGCCGCGCTGCTGCCCTGGCTCGACGGCCCTCCGCAGACCAACGAGGCGGGGCGCTCGGCCTCGATCATGGCGGCGCTGCTGTGGCTCTCGCCGCGCCTCGGCCCCCGCTTCGAAATGAACGAGCTTGGCGCGAGCGCGGGCGTCAACACGATGATGGAGCGCTTCCACTTCGACCTTGGCGGCGCCACCGCCGGCCCGGCCGATTCGCCGATGCAGATCCGGCCGGAATGGAAGGGGCCGCCCCCGCAGCAGGCCCCGGTCGAGATCGTCGCCATCGAAGGCTGCGACCGCGCGCCGGTCAGCCTGGCCGATCCCGAACAGGCGCTGCGGTTGAAAGCCTATGTCTGGGCCGAGGTGACCGAACGCATCGCCCGGATCGACGCCGCCATCGCGCTGGCGCAGGCCCGGCCTCCCAGGCTGGTGCAGATGGACGCCGCCGATTTCGTCGACCAGCGTCTCGCCGCGCAGCAGGCCGACGATACCACGCGCGTCGTCTACCATTCGATCGTCTGGCAATACCTGCCGGGCGAGACCCGCGCGCGGATCGAAGCGGCGATGGCCGCGGCGGGGGCCAGGGCCGACGCCCGCCGCCGCCTCGCCTGGGTCAAGCTCGAGACCAACCGCGAAACCTTCCGCCACGAACTGCGCTTGCGCTACTGGCCCGGCGGCGGGGAGGAGACGCTGCTCGGCACCGCGCACGCGCATGGCGCCTGGGTCGAATGGTTCGGCGCCTAGCCGCGCAGGTTTGCCAGCACGCGCGGCATGAAGCGCGAAACGCGCTCCTCCCAGCCGCCGTGGAACGAGCCCCATTCCCATAGCGCGACGAGCGCGAGCACGCCCACGGTGCAGCCGACGAAGCCCAGCGCGGGAACGCCCCGCCACAGGCTCCATCCGCCCAGCGCCAGCAGCAGCCCGGCGCCGACGAGGTGGCTCAGCGGCAGGTTGCGCAACGGACTGGCGAAGCGCTTGAACAGCGCCACGCCGCCAAGGAACAGCAGCAGTCCGCCGCACTGGGTGAGCACGAGGCCGAGCACGGCCGCGCCTTCGGGCGCCTCGAGGATCAGCGCGTCGGCAACCGCGGTCACCACCACCCCGCCGACGATCGGCATGTGCAGGTAGGTATAGGCGTTGCGCGCGACGCGCCCCGGCTCGTCGTGGTGCTCGATATGCTTCGCGCCGCGCTCGGCGCCGACGTCGAAGTAGATCCACCACATCAGCACCGAGCCGGCAAAGGCGATCAGGAACGCGGCGACGTGGGCGGCACCGGGGGTAAGGTCGGCGAAGCTCGCGCCGGTGACGATGATCCCTTCGCCCAGCGCGATGATGATGAACAGCGCGCAGCGCTCGGCCATGTGGCTGCCCGAGATGGTCCAGTCCGATGGCGTCGCCCTGCCGAGGAACGGCGTGCGATAGCCCATGATCGGACCCGAATATTCGATCGCCAGCGCCGCCAGCCAGAGCATCGTGCGACGGCCCGAGTTCTCGACCCCGGCGCCGGCGAACCAGAACAGCGCGGAAACCGCGAAGTAGCAGGCGATGCGCACCATCGTCATCGCGCCGGCGCGGTCGTCGCGCCACATCGCCCAGGCCATGAACAGCGTGCGCCCGACCTGCAGCGCAAGGTAGGCGCAAACGAAAAGCACCCCGCGGTCCGCCTCGCCATGGGCGAAGGCGCGCGGCATGGCGACGGCCATGACCATGCTCGCGAGCATCCCGAACAGCAGCATGATCCGCACCGGCACGCGTTCCGGCTCGGCCCAGTTGGCGGCCCAGGTGGTGTACATCCAGGCCCACCACACCGCGAGGAACAGCAGCGCGCCCTCGGCAAGCCCGTTCCACGACAGGTGCTTCAGCAGGAAGTGCGAGACCTGCGTGATCGCGAAGACATAGACGAGGTCGAAGAACAGTTCGAGGTAGCTGACCGGCGCATGGCCGCCACCGTGCCCGCGCAGCAGCGAGGGGCGGTCGCGCGCCGGTTCGCTCACGTGGCGGCTTCGGTGCGGGCGAGGAACTCCTCCATCGCCGCGATGAAGCGGTCGGCCGCCTCCCACGTCACGAAGTGCCCGCAATCGTAAACCCGTTCGACGGTGAGGTCGGGAATCGTTTCGGCAAGGCCATCGACATTGGCGGGCGAAAGTGCCGGATCGTCCATCGCCCAGACCACCAGCGTCGGGATCTCGAGCACCGGCACGTTCAGCGGCTTGTAGTCCGCCGGCAGTTCGTAGGGCGCGTCGATCGGCGGCACGAACACGGGGCTGGCCCGGTACCAGTTGACCATTGCCTTGGCGGTTTTGGGGTCCGCCCAGTCGGCTTCGAGCGCGGCGCGCTCCTCGGGTTCCATCTTGTCGCTGAACAATTGGGTGGTCTGCTGGCCCAGCAGCGGCTTCAGCCCGCCCTTGTCGAGCGCCGCGTCGTTCAGGGAATCGCGGAAGTCGCGGAAATACTGGCTCGCCTGCCGTTGCGCCTTGTCGGTCCAGACGAGCTTGGGAAAGACGCCGGGATGCGGCGCATTGGCGACGATGGCGCGCCTCACGCGGGTCTTCTGGCCGGTCAGCGCCACGCCCCAGGCGATCGCGCCGCCCCAGTCGTGGCCGACCACGGTGAAGTCGTCGATGCCCAGCGCATCGGCCAGGCGGAAGACGTCGCCGATCATGTTGTTGGCGGTATAGGCCTCGACGCCATCGGGCTTGGCCGACCGGCCATAGCCGCGCTGGTCGGGCGCGATGCAGCGATAGCGGTCCGAAAAATGGCGGATCTGGTGGCGCCAGGTGCGGTGCGATTCGGGAAAGCCGTGGAGGAAGATCAGCGCCGGCGCATCGCGCGGTCCTTCGTCGACCACGGCAAGCTCGATGCCGTTCTTCAGCATGACCATCTTCTGCTGCATCCCGGTCATGCCCCTTCCTTCATCTTCGCGGCATAACCCGCCTCGAACAGTTGCGCCATGCGGTCCATCAGCGGCTCGGGCGTGCGGCGCAGTTCGCCGATTTCCTTCTCGAAGCCGATCGCGGCGATGATTTCCTTCTCGCCCGCCGCGATCGCGTCGATGATCTCGCGCGCGGTGGCGTCGGGCTCCAGTCCGTTCTCGATGTTCCGGTCGCTCACCCCGCGGGCCGATCCGTCGGCGGTCAGCGCATTGCGCGAAACGTTGGTGCGCACCGAGCCGGGGCAGATCGTGTGGACCGACAAGCCAAGCCCGGTCACTTCCACGCGAAGCGCGTCGGCATAGCCGATCAGCCCGAACTTGGCCGCGCTATAGGCGGTGCGCATCGGCGATCCGACCTTGCCGGCAATGCTCGAGACGAAGCCCAGCCGCCCCTTGCCGCGCGCCGCCATGTTCGGCAGCACGGCTTGCGTCAGCGCGATCGGAGCGAGCAGGTCGACCGCGACGATCCGCTCGTAGACCGGGAACGCGGTTTCGAGCGCCACCGAACGCTGCGAGATGCCGGCGTTGTTGATCAGCAGGTCGATCCCGCCCGAACGCGCGGCGGCCCAGTCCCACGCCTGCGCTGCGGCCGCTTCGGCGGCGCCATAGTCCGCCGCCTCGAACGGCAGCACCAGCGTTTCGACGCCGCAGTCCTTCGCCACGGCATCCAGCGCCTCCCGGTTGCGCCCCGACAGGATCAGCATCGCGCCGTCCCTGGCCAGTTCCTGCGCCATGGCCGTGCCGAGCCCCGACGATGCGCCGGTCACCCAGGCGACTTCGCCCGCAAATGTCATGATCTCTCTCCCGTCCTGTCCTGTGCTTATGGGTAGCTGACCGTCGTCGCGATGCGCGGCAGCGGGATGAACTCGTCGCTGTCGCCGGGCACCTTGGGAAAGCGCCCCTGTTCCCAGTCCTGCTTGGCCTGGTTGATCCGGGCGCGGTCCGAACTGACGAAGTTCCACCAGACGTGGCGCGGCGTCGCGAAAGCTTCGCCGCCCAGCAGCATGACCCGCCCGCCGCGCGCCGACGACAGCGTGAGCGTGCGCCCGGGCGCGAGCACGACGAGCGCATAGGGTTCGAGCGGCGTGCCCTCGATCTCCGCTTCGCCGCCGACCAGCATCACCGCGCGTTCGTCGGCCTCGCTGTCGATCGGCAGCGCGCCGCCGGCGGCGAGCACGATCTCGGCGTAGATCGTCGCGGCGTGCTGGGTGGTCGGCGCGGTCCTGCCCCACAGCGTGCCCATGATGACGCGGGCCTGCACGCACGAATCCTCGACCAGCGGCAGGTCGGCCTGCGCCTCGAAGGCGGGATCGATCTCCTCGCGCCCGTCGGGGAGCGCCAGCCAGGTCTGCATGCCGTAGAGCGTTTGCGTGGTCAGCCGCGCGGCTTGCGGGCTGCGCTCGGAGTGGACGATGCCCCGCCCCGCGGTCATCAGGTTGACCTGCCCCGGGCGGATCGTCGCATGGCTGCCGAGGCTGTCGCGGTGCTCGATCGCGCCCTCGAACAGCCAGGTCACGGTGGCGAGGTTGATGTGCGGGTGGGGGCGCACGTCCATCGCGCTGCCCGGCGGCAGGTGCGACGGGCCGAACTGGTCGACGAAGATGAACGGCCCCACCATCGTCCGCTCGCGCGTCGGGATCGCGCGGCGCACCTCGAACGCGCCGAGGTCGTGGGTGACGGGGCGGATGGTCTGGATCAGCGCGTCGTTCATGCCGGCACCTCGTGGTCGAGCAGGGCGAGGAGGTTTTCGGGGAAGATCGGCTCCGCCCATCCGGCGATCTCGTCGCGGGTGAACCAGCGGTGCGTCATGCCCATGGCGATTTCGAGTTCGGTGCGGCCGTGATCGACCACCGCGTGGGTCTCGACCAATACGCGAAAGAAGCGCTCGTCCGACCGCACCGGTTCCCCCTCGAGCGTGACGAAATCGTCGGCGCGGGCGGCGAACTCGGCGCCGCAGTCGATGTCGAGCCCGGTTTCCTCGCGCAGTTCGCGCCGCGCGGCGGCGGGAAAGTCCTCGCCCGGATCGCACTCGCCGCCCGGCGCGCACCAGAACGCGCGGCGACCGGGCGGGCTGTAGCGGAACAGCAGCACGCGCCCTTGCGCATCGCTCAACAGGATGCGCGCGGCGCGGCGGATGCGCCGCTCACTCACCGGGCGCGCGCGCCTTGATCGCGAGCGCGTGGACGCGCTGGCCGGGCAGGTCGCCCAGTGCGGCGTTGACCATGCGCTGGCGCTGGAGCCGCGAGACGCCGGCAAAGGCGGCGCTTTCGATCTCGACGGTGAAGTGCGATTCGCCCGATCCGTCGTGGCCCGAATGCCCGGCATGGCGGTCGCTGTCGTTGATCACGTCGAGCCGGACGGGGGCGAAGGCCTCCGCCAGCTTTCGTTCGATTTCGCGCGCGATCGGTCCGGTCATGGCTTCCCTTCCAGCAGAAGAGGCACCATGTGCAATCGGGTGAAGCAAGACAAGTTCCATGGCCGCGTCCACCGTACGGGGCGCATCTGCAATGCGCCAGGCTGCGACGAGCCGGGCGAATTCCGCGCGCCCGGCGGGCGTCCCTCGGGCTTCGACGGGCCGGGCGACTATCGCTGGTTCTGCCTCGACCACGTGCGCCAGTTCAATTCGGGCTACGATTTCTTCGCCGGGATGAGCCCCGAGGAAATCCTCGCCGCGCAATCGCCGATCGCCGGCTGGGAGACCCACACCCGCGCCTTCCGTCCCGACGCGGGGATCGACCAGGCGCCGCGCTGGAACGACTTCGCCGATCCGCTCGAGGCGATCCAGCAGCGCGCGCGGGCGCGGCGCGAGGACGCGATGCATCGCCAGGAAGCGGCGCGGCGCGGCATCTCGCCCAGCGAGCGGCGCGCGTACGAAGTGCTCGGGCTCGGCCTCGACGCCGACCGCAAGGCGTTGCGCAGCCGCTATTCGGAGCTGGTGCGCCGCTACCATCCCGACCGCAACGGCGGCGACCGCAGCTTCGAGGGACGGCTGCAGGAAGTGGTCGAGGCCTACAATCATCTCCGCTCGACATCCGCCTTTGCCTGATCTGCCTTGCGCCACTTAACTGTTCGGTTAAACAGCGCGCAAGAGGAGATCAGATGCGATGAACGAAACCGCGACTTATGCCGAGATCGTCACCGGTCGGCGCAGCATCCGCGGCTTCAGGGCAGAGCCGGTGCCGCGCAAGGTGATCGAGGAGGTGCTCGAGCTCGCGCTGCGGGCGCCTTCGTCGCACAATACCCAGCCGTGGAACTTCACCGTCGTGGCGGGCGAGCCGCTCGACAAGATCCGCGCCGGCAACACCGAGCGCAATCTGGCCGGCGTGCCCGACAGCCGCGAGTTCCGCGCCGGCGGCGCCATCGGCCCGCAGCACCGCGAGCGGCAGATCGAGGTCGCCAAGCAGCTGTTCGGGGTGATGGGCATCGCCCGCGAGGACAAGGAAGGCCGCATGGACTGGGTCCTGCGCGGCTTCCGCCAGTTCGACGCGCCGGTCTCGGTGGTGGTCACCTACGACAAGGTGCTCGAGGGCAGCGACATCGCCCCGTTCGACTGCGGCGCGGTGACCAACGCGCTGGTCAACGCGGCCTGGTCGAAGGGCCTGGGCTGCGTGATCAACAGCCAGGGCATCATGCAGTCGCCGGTGGTGCGCGAGCACGCCGGGATCCCGGACGACCAGGTCATCATGATCTGCGTCGCGATGGGCTGGCCCGACGAGGACTTTCCGGCCAACGCGGTCGTCTCCAACCGCAAGCGCGTGGCCGAATGCGCGCGCTTCGTCGGCTTTCCCGACTGAATCATCCGGCGGGCGCAAGGTCCGGCTCGACCCAGTGGCGGCGGGCCTCGACGCCGAACAGGCGCTCGCGCGAGTAGAAGCACAGCGGCCAGTCGCGCGGGCCGATCTCGCTGGCGAGCAGGGCGTTGACCGCATCGACCAGCGACGCGCCGGCGGGGAGCGTGGCGGCGAAGGCGCGCACGCCGCGGATGTAGAGCTGGGTCAGCGTCTCGTGATAGCCGGCGCTGTCGGTATTCTTGCCCCCGACCGCCTCGTTGTAGGCGCGGATCACGCCCGGCAGATCGCGTTCGAGCACCAGGGCGGGATGCTCGCGCAGCAGGCACAGGCAGGCGGCGAGGTGGGCCTCGTGGGTCCATTCCGCCTTGGGCAGCGAGCGATCGAGCAGGCCTTGGGCGACGTGGCGCACGGCGTCGTCGGAAGCGAACGGGCGAATCGGCTGGGCGGTCATGGCGGGGAGATCCTGGGGCTGGCGCGCGGTGAAAAAGCGCCGGGGGGTTTACGGGGTTTACACTGTTCAGGAGTCGAAACGGACGGGCCCGGCAAGGCCTTCGCGAGCCGCCGCGACGGATGCCGCTCGGCCGGAAGAAACGGCGGAAAAGCGAGGGGTCCGGGCATGGTCACGCGACCGCCTTAGCCGAGACGGGCGGTGTAGGACAGCGCGGCCGCGGCAAGGCCGCCACGCCCCGCCAGCTCTTGCATATGCAATATCGGAGCGCACGCCGGCATTCCGGCGCCCGCCGGTCCCTGTCGCGAAAGCAAAAGGCCCCGCCGCGAGGGGCGGGGCCTTGCTGTCCGGCAGAGCGGCCGATCAGGCGGCGACGGGGGCTGCCTGGCGGACCGATTCGTCGACGTGCTCGGCGAACTGCTCGAAGTTGTCGATGAACTTGCGCACGAGGTCCTGCGCGGTCTTGTCGTATTCGGCCGGGTCGGCCCAGGCGCCGCGCGGATCGAGCAGCTTGGCCTCGACCCCCGGCACCGCGACCGGCACTTCGAAGCCGAAGTTGGGGTCTTCGCGGAACTCGGCGTCGTTGAGGCTGCCGTCGAGCGCGGCGTTGAGCAGCGCGCGGGTCGCCTTGATCGGCATGCGCTTGATGCCTTCCATGGTGGCCTTGCCGCCCGACCAGCCGGTGTTGACCAGCCAGCACTTCACCCCGCCCTTGTTGATGCGCTCCTTGAGCAGGTTGCCGTAGACCGACGGGTGGCGCGGCATGAACGGCGCGCCGAAGCAGGTCGAGAAGGTGGCTTCGGGCTCGGTCACGCCGATTTCGGTGCCGGCGACGCGGGCGGTGTAGCCCGAGAGGAAGTGGTACATCGCCTGTTCGGGCGTGAGCCGCGCGATCGGCGGCAGCACGCCGTAGGCATCGGCGGTGAGGAAGATGATGTTCTGCGGCACCGGCCCGAGGTTCTTTTCCGAGCAGTTCGGAATGAAGTCGATCGGGTAGGAGCCGCGGCTGTTTTCGGCGAGGCTGGCGTCGTCGAGGTCGATCTCGCGCGTGGCGGGGTCGATCACGACGTTTTCGAGCACGGTGCCGAAGCGCTTGGTGGTGGCGAAGATTTCGGGTTCCGCCTCGGCCGAGAGGCGGATCATCTTGGCGTAGCAGCCGCCTTCGAAGTTGAACACGGCGGTGTCCGACCAGCCGTGCTCGTCATCGCCGATCAGCGTGCGGCTGGCATCGGCCGAGAGCGTGGTCTTGCCGGTGCCCGACAGGCCGAAGAACACGGCGGTATCGCCGTTCGGGCCGATGTTGGCCGAGCAGTGCATCGGCATCACGCCCTTGACCGGCAGCAGGTAGTTGAGGATGCCGAACACCGACTTCTTCATTTCGCCGGCATAGCTGGTGCCGCCGATCAGGATCAGCTTCTCGGTGAAGTTGACCGCGATCACCGTCTCGCTGCGCGCGCCGTGGCGTTCGGGATCGGCACGGAAGCTGGGCAGGTCGATGATCGTGTATTCGGGGACGAAAGAGGTCAGTTCCTCGGCCGTCGGGCGCACCAGCAGCGTGCGGATGAACAGGTTGTGCCAGGCGAACTCGTTGATCACGCGCACGTTGACGCGGTGTTCACTCTGCGAGCCGCCGAACAGGTCGGCGACGTAGAGCTTGTCCTTCTCGCCCAGCGCCTTGACGAAATCGGCCTTGAGGTTGGCGAAGTGTTCGGGCGTCATCGCGACGTTGGTCTTGCCCCACCACACGGTGTTCTCGGTCTCGGCATCGCGGACGATGAACTTGTCCTTGGCCGAGCGGCCGGTGTGCTTGCCGGTGGCGACGACCAGCGGACCGTCCTTGGCGAGCAGGCCTTCGCCGTTGCGCACGGCGTGTTCGACGAGCGGCGCGGTGCCGAGGTTGGCGAAGAGCTGCGCCGGCTCGGGGTAACCCTGCTGCGAGAGCGTGACGTTCAGGCTGGTATCGGACACTTCAAGCCTCCCGTTGTGCAGGCCGCGGCGGGTGGGAAGAGTTCCCAACAGCTACGCCGGACCGCAGAATCTGAATACGAATGCGCGGCGATTTCCAACGCGCATAGTGCTTGGCCTTTGCTGCGTCAAACGGCGTGCGGCAATACAGATTTTTGCGTCGATTGTTGCAAGGAAAGCAACTGCGCCGACGTTACCGGGGCATGACCGACGCCCACGCATTGCCAGCCCCTTGCGCACCCGGTAATCGTGGGCGCCCGCGCCATCGGGCGCACAGGCAGACGGACGCGAAACCCATCATGGCCGACAGCTTCGCCGGACAGGAAGAGGCTCCCGCCGCCCCGCACGAGGGACCGGGCTCGCCCCCGCCGCCGAACCTGGCCGCCGGCGCGGCTGCAGCGCCGAACGGGCCGAACGGGCCGGCGCCCGGCCCGCGGGTGATCGCGCTGGTCGACGACGACCGCAACATCCTGACCACGCTGTCGATCGCGCTGCAGACCGAAGGCTTCGCCACGCGCGTCTACAACGACGGCGCGGGCGCGCTCAAGGCGTTGCTCGACAATCCGCCCGACCTCGTCGTCTGCGACATCAAGATGCCGCGGATGGACGGGCTCGAGCTGCTGAGCCGGCTGCGCGAGAAAAGCGCGCTGCCGCTGATCTTCCTGACCAGCAAGGACGACGAGGCGGACGAGGCGCTGGGCCTCGCCATGGGCGCCGACGACTATATCGCCAAGCCGTTCAGCCAGCGACTGCTGATCGCGCGCATCCGCGCGATCCTGCGGCGCAGCGAGTTCGTGCGCGCGGCGCCGGCCGACGGCGCGGGCGAACAGGCCGAGCCGCTGCCCGAGCCGATCCGGCGCGGCGCGCTGACGATGGACCCGGCGCGCCACCTCGTTTCGTGGAAGGGCGAGCCGGTCTCGCTGACCGTTACCGAGTTCCTGATCCTCGAAGCGCTGGCGCTGCGCCCGGGCGTGGTCAAGACGCGCAACCAGCTGATGGACGCGGCCTATCACGACGACGTGTTCGTCGACGACCGCACGATCGACAGCCACATCAAGCGGCTGCGGCGCAAGTTCCGCGAAGTCGACCCCGGATTCGGCGGGATCGAGACGCTCTACGGCGCAGGCTACAGCTTTGCCGAAGGCTGACCGCTCGCTCGCCGCGCGGCTGCGGCTGGCCCGCGCGCGCGGCGTATCACTGACGGTCCGCATCCTCGCGGTCAACGTGATCGCGCTGGTGCTGCTGGCGGGCAGCGTGTTCTACCTTGACAGCTATCGCAAGCAGCTGCTGGCCGAGCGCTTCAAGCTGGCGCGCGCCGAGGCCGAGATCGCGGCCGATGCGCTCGAAGGCGCGGACGCTGTGCGGCGGCGCGAGCTGCTGGCGCGGATCGGGACCGAACAGGCGCTGCGGCTGACCTATTACGATGCCAGGGGGCGGCTGCTCGACGACAGCTTCCGGCTTGCCCCGCCCTCGTTCGCCTTCGTCGATCCGGCGCGCGAGCCGTGGTACCAGACCGCGGCGCGCGGGCTCGACCGCGGGGTCGACTTCATCGTCGGCGCGCCGCGGATCGAGCGCTATCGCGAGCCGCCGCAGCCGGGCGCGGGCAACTGGCCCGAGATCGCGCTGGCGCGCCGGGCGCAGGCCACCGAGGTCTATCTGCGCTATGCCCCCGACCGCACCCCGGTGATCACCGCGGCGACGCCGGTGGGGGAAAGGGGCGACATGCTGCTGTCGATGCGCAACGCGATCGACATCACCCAGGCGGTGCGCGATGCGCGCCAGACGCTGGTGATCATCATCGGCCTCGCGCTGCTCGCCTCGATCCAGCTCTCGCTGTTCCTCGCCCGCACGATCGTCCAGCCGCTGCGCCAGCTGGTGCGCGCGGCGGTGCGGGTGCGGCTGGGGCGCGAGCGCGAGGTGGTGGTGCCGCGCCTGCCCGAGCGCGGCGACGAGATCGGCCTGCTCGCCCGCGCGATCTCGGACATGACCAATGCGCTGCGCCAGAAGATCGACGCGGTCGAAAGCTTCGCCGCCGACGTCGCGCACGAGCTGAAGAACCCGCTCGCCTCGCTGTCGAGCGCGATCGAATCGATGGGCAAGGTCGAGGATGCCGCTTTGCGCCGGCAGCTGCTCGGCATTGCCGGCCACGACGTGCAGCGGATCGACCGGCTGATCACCGAGATCGCCGACGCCAGCCGGATCGACGCCGAGCTGTCGCGCGCGACGTTCGTCGAGCTCGACCTGGCCGATCTCGCGGCGCAGGTGGTGGCGGCGCGCGGCGCGCGGCCGGACCAGCGCGGCGACTGCCCGATCCGCTTCCGCAGCGCGGGCGCGCCTGCCTGGGTGCGCGGCGATGCGCTGCGGCTTGAGCGGGTGCTCGACAACCTGCTCGACAATGCGGTCTCGTTCTCGCCGCCGGGCGCGGCGGTGGAGGTGGCGGTAGAGGTTCGCGGGGAGGGTGAAGGCGGGGGTGAAGGCGAGCGCGTGCGGCTGACCGTGTCCGACCACGGCCCCGGCGTGCCGGTGACCGAGCGCGACAAGGTTTTCGAGCGATTCCATTCGGTTCGTCCGGCCGACGAAGCCTTCGGCGGGCACAGCGGGTTGGGTCTTGCCATTGCCCGCGCGATCGCCGAGGCGCATGACGGGACGCTGGGCATCGCCGATCGCGCCGATGGCGCGCGCGGCGCCTGCCTGGTGCTCGAACTGCCGGCGGCCGGCGAGGAGGAAGCGTGACCCTGGGCCTTGGCGGCACCCCCCACCAGGCAACCTGCGTGATGATCGGGCGGCGCGCGCTGCTGATCGAGGGCGAGCCGGGCGCGGGCAAGTCGAGCCTGGCGCTCGCGCTGATCGACCGCGGCGCGGTGCTGGTGGGCGACGACGGCGTGCTGCTCGACGTCGACGGCGACGTGCTGCTGGCGAGCCCGCACCCCAACATCGCGGGCAAGCTCGAGGTGCGCAACCTCGGCATCGTCGACATGCCCTCGGTGGTCGCGGCGCCGATCGCGCTGGTCGTCGCGCTCGACCCGGCGGCGCCGCGCTTCGTCTCGGGCGCGGAATCGGCGGTGCGCGCCGGCGTGCCGCTGCCGCTGATCCGGCTGACCCCGGAAACCCCGGTCCTCGCCCTGCGCGCCGAGCTCGCGCTGGCGCAGTACGGCCTGCCCGAACGGTGAGACTTCGCAAAAGGTTACCCGTGGGATAGCACCGCGAGCGGACTTCCCTTCGCGGCTGCGAAGGCGCAAGAACGCTGCCACGATGGACGCCGAGTCGGACCCTAGCCCCCAGCGCATCCTGCTGGTGACCGGCGTGCTCGGCGCGGGCAAGACCACCGCGCTGCGCACCTTCGAGGACATGGGCTGGGAGGCGATCGACAACTTCCCGATCCGCCTGCTGGACCGCCTGCTCGAGACCGAGCCGGGTTCGGCGCGGCTCGATGCCGGCGCGCCGCTGGCGATCGGCTTCGACACGCGCACCCGCGGCTTCGACCCCGCCAAGATCATCGAGCGGGTGGAAGCGCTGGCCGCGCGCAGCGACCTTTCGATCAGCACGCTGTTCCTCGACTGCGGCGGGGCCGAGCTGGAACGCCGCTTCAACGAGACGCGCCGGCGCCACCCGATGAGCGCGGACAAGCCGGCGTTCGCCGGGATCGCGGCCGAGCGCGAGCTGCTCGATCCGCTGCGGCGCTGGGCCGACGTGGTGATCTCGACCACCGACTTCACCACCAACGACCTGCAGCAGGCGATCCGCAGCGCCTTTTCCAGCGAGGCGCCGGGGCGGTCGACGCTGACGATCTCGAGCTTCGGCTTCTCGCGCGGGACGCCGCCGCTCGCCGACCTGGTGTTCGACATGCGCTTCCTCGCCAACCCGCACTGGGTCGAGGAGCTGCGGCCGCTGACCGGCAAGGACGCGGCGGTGGGCGACTACATCCGCGAGGATGCGGCGTTCGAGGAGGCCTTCGCGCGCATCCGCGACCTGCTGCTGCTCCTGCTCCCGCGCTTCGAGGCGCAGGGCAAGGCCTATGTCCACGTCGCGTTCGGCTGTACCGGCGGGAAACACCGCTCGGTCTATACCGCCGAGCGCATCGCTTCGGCCTTGCGCGAGGCGGGATTTTCTCCCACATTGCTGCACCGCAACCTGGCGTCGCGCAGCGCCGGCCTGCTCGAAAGGCCGCAAGTGTGATGAACGGGTCGCCCATAACGATGCCCTTGGGGAGGGGAGCGGCGCTGGAAGCCATGCCTGCAGAGTGCCAGATTTCCAGCATGCCCCAGTTTGCCAGCATGCCCGAGCGCTGCGCCCAGCCTGCGTTCAGGCAGGCCGCGGCAGAGTGCCGGGCTGCAGTTCGGAGCCATTCCCCTCGATGATCGGTCTCATTCTCGTCACCCACGGCGCGCTTGCCGACGAATTCATCCACGCGATGGAGCATGTCGTCGGTCGGCAGTCGGACGTCGTCGCGGTCTGCATCGGACCCAACGACGACATGGAAAAGCGCCGCCGCGAGATCGCCGACGCGATCCGCCGGGTCGATTCGGGGCAGGGGGTGATCATCCTCACCGACCTGTTCGGCGGCACGCCTTCGAACCTCGCGATCTCGCTGCTCGAGGCGGGCCGCGTCGAGGTGATCGCCGGGATCAACCTGCCCATGCTGATCCGCCTCGCCAAGGCGCGCACCTGCATGAGCGTGAAGGACGCGACCGCCGCCGCGCGCGATGCGGGGCGCAACTACATCACCATCGCGTCCGAATTCCTGGGACAGGACGCCTGATGGAGCAATCCGCCTACGCCGCGCGCGAGACCGTCACGATCGTCAACCAGCGCGGGCTGCACGCGCGCGCCAGCGCCAAGTTCGTCAACGCCGTGGCCAAGCTGCCCGAAGGCTTCGCCGTGACCGTGGCCAAGGACGGCACCGAAGCCAACGGCGCCTCGATCCTCGGGCTGATGATGCTCGGCGCGGCCAAGGGCGACAGCGTCGACATCACCGTGGCGGGCGCGCCGGGCGATGCCGACGCCGTGCTGATGAAGCTCGCCGGCCTCGTCAAGGACGGCTTCGGCGAGGATTGACCACCTTGCCTCGCGGTCCGCGCTGACGCATGGACCGGCCATGCCGCGCAAGGTCATCACCGGGTTTTCCAATCCCACCGTCAAGTTCGTACGCTCGCTGCGCGAGAAGAAGCACCGGCGCGAGGCGCGGCGGTTCCTCGTCGAGGGATTGCGGCTGCTGACCGACGCGCGCGAAGGCGGGCGGCTGCCCGAGATGCTGCTGATGGCGCAGGGACGCGACGAGCACCCGCTGCTCGCCGAACTGGAACGCGCGGTCGAGGCGGCGGGGGGCGAGGTGATCGAACTGCCGGTCGACCTGCTCGCCAAGGTGACCGGCAAGGACAACCCCCAGGCCGTCGCCGGGGTCTTCGCCGAATGGGACACGCGCCTTGCCCGCATCGACCGCAAGGCCGCGCCGATCTGGCTGGTGGCGCAGGCGATGCGCGATCCGGGCAACCTCGGCACGATGCTGCGGACCGCCGACGCGGTCGGCGCGGGCGGGCTGATCCTGCTCGACGATTGCGTCGATCCGTTCTCGGTCGAGGCGGTGCGCGCGAGCATGGGCGGGATCTTCACCGTGGCGCTGGCGCAGGCGCGCTGGGCCGAATTCGAGGCCTGGCTGCGGCAGGGCGCCGATGGCGCGGGCGGCCAGCTGGTGGCGGCTTCGCTGCGCGAGGCGCAACCCTATCGCGGCGCGCCCTACGCCGCGCCGTGCTTCGTCATGGTCGGCAACGAATCGCAAGGACTGCCCGAGGCCTATGAAATGGCCTGCGACCTGCGCGTGACGATGCCGATGAAGGGCCGCGCCGACAGCCTCAACGCCGCGGTCGCCGCCGCGGTCCTCGCCTATGAGGTGCTTGCCGCAGTCGAACGTTAAGCGCGCGGTCAGCCCTTGCGTGCCATGTTACTGATCATGTGGCGTTTTCTTTCCCTTTCCGGCAGCATGGCAGGCGTCCTCGCGCTCGCCGCCTGCGCCGGCGCCGGCGCGGCCCATGCGCCGCTCGCCGGCACCCAGTGGCAGATCGTCCGCGTCGACGGCGCCGCCAGCGCCGCCCCCGACAAGGCGCGCATCGCGTTCGATGCGGCGCGGATCTCGGCCAATGTCGGCTGCAACGGCATGGGCGGCGACTACCGCGTCGAAGGCGGGCGCGTGATCGCCGGCCCGCTGATCGCGACGCAGATGTTCTGCGACGGACCGGTGTGGGACCAGGAGCAGGCGGTCAGCGCGCTGCTGGCCGGCGCGCCCGCGTTCGAGCGCAGCGGCCGCGCGTTGCGGCTCAAGTCCGCCGGCCACGAAGTCGAGGCGCGGCGGCTGGATTGACAGCAGGCCCCTCCGTCAGCCCTCCGGGCTGCCACCTCCCCGTTTGCACTTCGTGAAATCGGGAGGATCTGGCGCTAGTCCCCCGCGACGATGGCGGTGACCTGCCAGCCGGCGTCGCCGCGTTCGACGATCATGCGGCGGGCGGGTCCGAGGCGCGGCGGCTGGATTGACAGCAAACCCCTCCGTCAGCCCTCCGGGCTGCCACCTCCCCGTTTGCACTTCGTGAAAACGGGGAGGATTTAACGCTAGTCCCCCGCGACGATGGCGGTGACCTGCCAGCCGGCGTCGCCGCGTTCGACGATCATGCGGCGGGCGAGGACGCTGCGCAGGTTTCGGGTTTCGACCTGGCCCTTGAGCCCGTCCTCGGTCTCGACCGCGGTGAAGCGGCGGGCGGCGTCGAAGCCGGGTTGCAGGGTGACGATCTCCCAGTCGAGCGTGGCGACCGGGTCGGCATCGGCCTTCGCCCTCGACAGCAGCGGGACGGCCGCGCCGGTGGCGAGCATCGCCTCGCCCGGATCGGCGCTTTCGGGGACGTTCCAGAAGAACCACGGGATCACCAGAAGGCCGTCGCGGGTGTCGCAGCCCATCGGCATGATCGTGGCGAGATCGCTCCACAGCGCGGTGCCGGTCTGCGGCGCGGACAGACGCCGCGTCAGTTCGTCGTGGCCGTGGCCGCCGCCGTAATCGAGCGTGACATCGGGCGCGGTGAGCGCGACGAGAGCCTTGCTGTCGCGACGGGCGATCGCGTCGGCGAGCCTGGCGCGGAAGGCGCGCCAGCCGGGCAGCCCGGCGCATTCGTCCTGCGGGCGCAGGTGCGCGACCTTGCGCGGGGCAGGGGTTGCGCTGGCTTCGGCATCGGGTTCGGGTTCGGGGTCGCCCGAGGGCGCCGCGCCGACGTGCGGATCGGGCGAGGTCGCGGCGACCGGCGCGGCGGCCGCGCTCGGGGCGGTCTCAACGGCAGGGTCCGAGGCTGGCGCCGCGGGGGCTTCGGCAGGGTCGTTGCAGCCCGAGAGGACGAGGAGACCCGCCAACGCGAGGCTTGCGATGGTTCCGCCGATCCGCTGCTTCATCAACCTTGCCGCCACCCTTCAGGACGTCGCGTCCTCAATCGCGGCGAGCGCCGCGGGTTCCGCGAGGCTATCACCGTAGCGCGGGCTTGTCTCGACCAGCGGCACGTCCTCGATCTCGCGCTTGCCGATCTCGATGTGCTTGTCGCGCAGCCGCTTGCCCGCCGACAGCACGTTGCGTTCGAAGCTGCCGACGAACTTGTTGTAGTTGCCGACCGCGCTTTCGAGGCCCGAGCCGACGCGCTTGAGGTGGTCGGCGGCGATGGCGAGGCGGTCGTAAAGCTCGCCGCCCATGCGCCCGATCTCGCGCGCTTCGCGTGCCAGGCCGTCCTGCCGCCAGACTTGCGCGACGGTGCGCGCGATGGCGACGAGGTTGGTCGGGCTCGCCAGCAGGACGCGGCGTTCGAAGGCGAAGTCCCACAGCGTGGGATCGCGCTCGAGCGCGGCGGCGATGAAGTGTTCGCCCGGCACGAACATCAGCACGTAGTCGGGCGCTTCCTCGAACTGGCTCTGGTACGACTTGGCGCCCAGCGTCTGGATATGGTTGCGCATCGACTGGACGTGCGCGCCGAGCGCGGTCTTGCGCGCCTCGTCGCTCTCGGCCTCGAAGGCGTCTTGGTAGGCGTTCAGCGAAACCTTGGCGTCGATCACCAGCAACTTGTTTCCGGGAATGCGCACGATCGCGTCGGGGCGCAGGCGGCCTTCCTCGGTCTCGACCGAATGCTCGGTGACGAAATCGGTGTGTTCGGACAGGCCGCACTGTTCGAGCACGTTGCGCAGCTGCAATTCGCCCCAGCGGCCGCGGGTCTTGGGACCGTTGCGCAAGCTGTTGCCGAGCTGTGCGGCGGCCATGCGCACCGCTTCCTGTCCCTCGCGCATCGACTGGATCAGGCCGGTCAGCTGGCCGAAGGCATCGACGCGCTGCTTTTCGAGGCCGGTGACCTGTTCCTCGTAGCTCTTGAGCCGCTGATCGACGGGCGCGAGCAGGGCCTTGAGGCGCTCGGCGCTGGTCTTCTCGCTTTCCTCGAAGCGGGCGTGGGCGCGGTTGAGGAAGGCTTCCTGCGCCTTTTCCAGCACCTTGTTGCCGGCGTTCTCGAATTCCTTGCGCAGCGCTTCCTGCGCCTCGACCAGCAGGCGCTTCTGCTCGGCGAAGTTGTCGGCGTCGGCCTTCATCCGTTCGAGCTCGGTCCGCGCGGCGTCGCGGTCAGCGCGGATGCGGGCGAGCTCCTCGCGCGCGAGGTCGCCTTCGGCGGCGCGCGACAGGGCCGTGGCGAGGCGGGGGGCGAGGTCGTCGCGTTCCTGCCGGATTGCGTCGCGTTCGGAGGCGACCTGGGCGAGTTCGCCGCGAAGGGCTTCAAGCTCGCCGATCCGGGCGCGGGCGGCGGCAAGTTCGGGCGCGAGGGTATCGCGTTCCTGACGAATGGCGGCGAGATCGAGCGCAAGCTGCTCGGCCTGCTTGTTGCGCTCGGCCATCGTCGCGAGATCGACGGTCATCGCCTTGACCCGCTCCTCGTGCGCCTTCGCTTCGGCATCGCGGGTGGCGTGGCGGGCCTTCCAGTCGGCGGCGGGGCGTCCGCCGAGCACCCAGCCGAGCGCGAGGCCGGCGAGCGTGGCGACGAGGACGACAAGAGCGAGAACGAGCGGCGAGTCCAAGGCAAGGCTCCGATGGCGGGAACGAAGCGAGAACCTAGCCCGTCACGGCACGGTCTGGCAACCCTGCCGGGCATTATGTCCTTTGATAGGGAACGCGCCTGCGACCGCCGCGCTGATCGGGTATCGCAAGCACTGCCAGGAAGGGACCCCAGGACAATGTCGATCGAAGCGATGATCCGCGAACACCCGCAGGTCTCGGACGAGACCTACAACGAGGCGCTGGGCAGGGCGGTGAAGCACCTGCTCTATTGCTCGGCGATCTGCAATTCGTGCGCCGATGCCTGCCTTGCCGAGGCGATGGACATGGACCAGTGCGTGCGCACCTGCCTCGACTGCTCGGACGTCTGCGCCGCGACCGCGCGGGTGGCGACGCGGCGGACGGGATCGAACCGCGAGGTGCTGGTCTCGCAACTGCTCGCCTGCATCCGCGCCTGCGACGTCTGCGCGGCGGAATGCGCGCAGCACGACAACCCGCACTGCCGCCGCTGCGCGCAGATGTGCCGCGAATGCTCGGACGATTGCCGCGCGGCGATGGAATCGGTCCAGGCGGAGATCGCCTGACGGGACAGGATACGCCCGACAGGTCAGGGCCGAGGGGCTGCGTAAGGTCAGGCGACCTTGCGCAGCTTGTCGAGCTTCTTGAGCGCCATCTGCCGCTTGAGCCGGCTGAGGTGGTCGATGAACAGCACGCCCTCGAGATGGTCCATCTCGTGCTGCAGGCAGGTGGCCATGAGGCCGTCGAGCTCTTCCTCGTGGACCTTGCCGTCGAGGTCCTGCCAGCGGGCGCGGATGCGCGCGGGGCGTTCTACCTCGGCATAGATCTCGGGCACCGAGAGGCAGCCTTCCTGGTAGATGCTGTGCTCTTCGGAAGGATCGAGAATCTCGGGGTTGATGAACACCCGCGGCTCGCGCTTGGTCGGCTGGTGGGTGTGGTGATGGCCGCCGTGGCTGTGGCAGACTTCGGGCTCGGCGTCCGGGTCCTCGGGCTGGAGGTCGATCACCAGCACGCGCAGCGGCACGCCGACCTGGATCGCGGCGAGGCCGATGCCGGGCGCATCGTACATCGTCTCGAACATGTCGGAAACGAGGATGCGCAGCTGGTCGTCGAAGGTGTCGACGGGGACCGAGACCTGCTTGAGCCGGGGATCGGGGACTTCGATGATCGGAAGAATGGCCATGGGGGGCAGATAAGCGCGATGCGGCAGAGTCGCAAGGGAGCCTTGTCGTCCGCCCCTCGTCACCAATAGCCGGCCATGAGCTCGCTGCTCCACGCAGGCTGGCGCACCTCGCCGCGCGGGAGGAATTCGCGCATCACCGGCTTGATGTCGAGCACCGGAGTGCCGTCGATCGCATCGAGGCCCTCGACCTCGAGCGTGAGGCCGTCGACCGCGACGATCCGGCAGACGGTGACGCCGATGCGGTTGGGGCGGTTCTTGCCACGCTGGGCGAGGATGCCGACGAGCGGCCAGTCGGCGCGGTTGCGCGGATGGCGCGCGCCGCGCTCGATGCGGTCGTGGGGCACGCGATCGAACACGAAGACGATCTCGGCATGGCTGAACGCGGCAAGGCCGGCGAGCGCATCGTTGTCTACCTGGGCAGGGTCGAGTGCGATGGCCGCGCGGCTGGCGCCCCAGTCGTCGTCGCGGATCTCGTCGCGCCCGCCCACGACCTTGCCGATGGCCACCATTTCGAACTGCATGCCGGGTCTCCCTGCGTCTGGTCTATCCGATCGGCCGCCGCGCGCGCAGGGCCTGGGCGAGGGTGCCTTCGTCGAGGTAGTCGAGCTCGCCGCCCACCGGCAGGCCGTGGGCGAGCTGGGTGAGGCGGACGGGGTAGGCTTCGAGCCGTTCGGCGATGTAGTGCGCGGTAGTCTGGCCTTCCAATGTGGCGTTCATCGCGAGCACGACTTCGTCGATCCCCCCTGCCGCGACGCGGGTCAGCAGGCCGGCGATGGCGAGGTCTTCGGGCCGCACCCCTTCGAGCGCGGAGAGGCGGCCGCCGAGCACGTGATAGCGGCCGGTGAACAGGCGCGCGCGGTCCAGCGCCCAGAGGTCGGCGACTTCCTCGACCACACAGATCGCGCGCGGATCGCGGCGCGGGTCGGCGCAGATGCCGCAGGGGTTGGTGGTGTCGACATTGCCGCAGACCTCGCATTCGACGAGCGCGTCGCGCACGACCTGGAGCGCGCCGACGAGCTGGTCGAGCGCGGTGTCGCGGCGCTTGATCAGCCACAGCACGGCGCGGCGCGCGCTGCGGGGGCCGAGGCCGGGAAGGCGGGCGAGGGCGCCGGCCAGCGCCTCGATCTCTTGCGATGCCATGGCTGCACAGATAGGGCCGGGCGCAACAAACGAAAGGCCTTATCGGAGCGCCATGCGCATCATCTTCATGGGAACCCCCGAGTTCGCGGTGCCGACGCTCGAGGCGCTGGTCGCGGCCGGGCACGAGGTGGTCGCGGCCTACAGCCAGCCGCCGCGTCCGGCGGGGCGGGGCAAGAAGCTGCAACCCTCGCCGGTGCAGCTTGCCGCCGAGCGCCACGGCATCGCGGTGCGCGTGCCGGTATCGCTGAAGGGCGCCGAGGAACAGGCGGCGCTCGCGGCGCTGGGCGCGGACGTGGCGGTGGTCGCGGCCTATGGGCTGATCCTGCCGCAAGCCGTTCTCGATGCGCCGCGCCTTGGCTGCCTCAACGTCCACGGCTCGCTGCTGCCGCGCTGGCGCGGGGCGGCGCCGGTGCAGCGCGCGATCCTGGCGGGCGACGCGGCGACCGGCGTGACGATCATGCAGATGGAGCGCGGGCTGGATACAGGTCCGATGCTCGCGACGGTCGAGACCCCGGTGGCGGGCAAGACCGCGGGCGACCTGACCACCGAGCTGGCCGAGAAGGGCGCGGCGCTGATGGTCGAGGTGCTGGCCGATCTCGGCGCGTATCCGCCGGTGGTGCAGCCCGAGGAGGGCGTGACCTATGCCCACAAGATCGACAAGGCCGAGAGCCGGCTCGACTTCGCCGCGAGCGCGGCGCAGGTCGAGCGGCAGGTGCGCGCCTTCGCGCCGGCGCCGGGGGCGTTCTTCGAGCTGGAGGGCGAGCGCTATCGCGTGCTGGCGGCCGAAGTGGTCGACGGATCGGGTGCGCCGGGCACGGTGCTCGACGAAGCGCTGACCATCGCTTGCGGCGAGGGGGCGCTGCGGCCGTCCATCGTGCAGCGCGCGGGCCGGCCGGCGATGGACACGGCGGCGCTGCTGCGCGGGCGGGCGATCGCGGCGGGGACGGTGCTCGGGTAATGACCCGCTACGCGCTCACGCTCGAATGGGACGGGACGCCCTACATGGGGTTCCAGCGGCAGGCGCACGGGCCTTCGGTGCAGCAGGCGGTCGAGGCAGCGGCCGAGACGGTCGTCGGGCACGCGGTGACGCTGCACGCGGCCGGGCGCACCGACACCGGGGTCCACGCGCTGGGGATGCGCGCGCACTTCGACAGCGACAAGGCGCTCAAGCCCTTCCGCCTGTCCGAGGCGCTCAACGCGCGGTTGCGGATGGCGGGCGAGGCGGTCGCGGTGCTCGATTGCGTCGAGGTCGGCGAAGACTGGCACGCGCGCTTTTCGTGCATCAACCGGTCGTACGAATACCGCATCGCCAATCGCCGCGCGCCGCTGACGCTCGAGGCCGGGCGCGCCTGGCGCATCGCGCGCCCGCTCGATGCCGAGGCGATGCACCGCGCCGCGCAGGCGCTGGTCGGCAAGCACGATTTCACCACGTTCCGTTCGGTGCAGTGCCAGGCGGCGAGCCCGGTCAAGACGCTCGACCGGCTCGACGTGCGGCGCGAGGCCGACCACGTGATCGTCGAGGCGGCGGCGCGCAGCTTCCTCCACCACCAGGTGCGCTCGATGGTCGGCTGCCTCGCGCTCGTCGGTCGCGGCGAGTGGCCGGTCGAGCGCGTCGCCGAGGCGCTCGCCGCGCGGGACCGTTGCAAACTGGGACTGAATGCGCCACCCGAAGGGCTCTACTTCGTCAAAGCAAGCTATCCGGGAGAATCGTGATGCCAGAGACGCGTGGCCTGCAACTGCTGTCGACGCTCGAGGAGAGCGGCACGCTGACGGTCGAACTGGTCGAGCAGACGCTGCCCGAACCCACCGGCCACGAAGTGCTGATCCGGGTCGAGGCGGCGCCGATCAACCCCTCCGACCTCGGCCTGCTGTTCGGCCCGGCCGACGTCGCCAATGCCGACTACAGCCCCCGCAAGATCGTGGCGAAGATGCCCGAAGGCGGCACCCGCGCGATGAAGGCGCGCTGGGGCATGGCGATGCCGGTCGGCAACGAGGGCGCGGGCACGGTGATCGCCGCGGGCGACGCGCCCGAGGCGCAAGCGCTGCTGGGCAAGGTCGTGACCTGCATCCCCGGCGGGATGTATGCGCAGTACCGGCTGGTCGATGCGCGCGAGTGCATGGTGCTCGCCGAAGGGACCAGCGCCGAACAGGGCGCCTCGGCCTTCGTCAACCCGCTGACCGCGCTGAGCTTCGTCGAATGCATGAAGCGCGAGGGCCACACCGGCCTTGTCCACACCGCCGCGGCCTCGAACCTCGGCCAGATGCTGGTGCGCATCTGCCAGGAGGACAACGTGCCGCTGGTCAACATCGTGCGCAGCCCGGCGCAGGTCGCGATCCTCAAGGAGATCGGCGCCGAACACGTCGTCGACAGCAGCGCGCCCACCTTCCACGACGACCTGGCCGCCGCGCTTTCGGCGACCGGCGCGACGATGGCCTTCGACGCGACCGGCGGCGGCAAGCTGGTGACGCAGATCCTTTCGGCGATGGAGCGCGTCGCCAACGCCAATGCCGGCTACAGCCGCTATGGTTCGAACAGCCCGAAGCAGGCCTATATCTACGGTCTGCTCGACCTGTCGCCGACGGTGCTCCAGCTGAACTTCGGCTTCAGCTTCGGGATCAACGGCTTCCTGCTGATGCCCTTCCTCCAGAAGATCGGCGAGCACAACGTCGAGCGCCTGCGCCAGCGCGTGCGCGACGGGATCACCACGACCTTCGCCAGCAAGTACAAGGCCAGGGTCGACCTCGAGCAGGCGCTGACCCGCGAGGCGGTGCTCGACTACAACGCCCGCCGCACCGGCGAGAAGTACCTGGTCGTGCCCAACTGACGGGCGAGGGGGCGGATAGGGGATTCGCCGCAGGATCGCGCAGGGAGCTTCTAACCAGCCACGTGTAGTCCCGATGCCTAGCATCTCAGGAATACCGTTCGGGTGGGGAGCCCTTGCTTGTTAGGCAGATTGCGCAATTCCCTGCTGCGCCATCCGTTGGCGATGACCCACCTCATCCGGCATGAGGTGGACCCCGCCGACCGCGAATGGTTCGACGGCTGCCGCCTGACGCAGTTCCAGTCGCTGCCGTTGCTGCCCTTCGAGATCGTGCGGGCGCTGATGCTGGTGCTGATCTGCGCGCCGCGCGATCCGGCCCTGATGTTCTTGCCCGCGGTATGGTCGATCGTTGCGCTCGCGATGGTCGAGGAAATCCGCCGGCGCAAGCGGGCCGGCCAAAGCGCTTCGGCGCTGATGCGGTTCATCGCAAAGGCCATGATCTGGCGCAGCTTCGCCACGTCGCTGTTGGCGCTGGTGCTGGTCTGGAGCGCGCCGCCCGAGCGGCTGAGCGCGGTCGTGCTCGCCACCGTGGTGATCGCCAACATCGAGCTGTTCGGCCAGTTCACGATGCCGGTCGAAGGCCTCGTATCCGGCCTGATCGCCACCGCCGGTCTGGCGCTCGGCCTTGCCCTGCGGCCCGATGTCGATGCCGGGCCGGTGCTTGCGGTCCTGGCGGTGCAGGCGCTCGCGCTGCACATGAAACTGTTCAATCTCAACTACCTCTATTCGACGCGAAGGCTGCGCACGCGCAAGCTGCAGACCGCGCACGAGACGATCCAGCTGCTGCTCAACCAGTACGACGAGCATGGCAGCGACTGGCTGGTGGAGACCGACGCGCGCGGGCTGATCGTGAACCCTTCGGAGCGCCTGTGTCGGTCGACCGGCCTGTCGGCAGCCGAGCTTGCGGGGCGCAAGCTGGTCGACCTGTTCGTCAAGGGCCAGGAGCTGACCGCGCTGCGCAGCGCAGCGCATCGCCTGAAGCCCTTCCGCGACATGTCCGTGACGTTCCGCAGCGACGACGGGGTGCGGCACTGGTCGATCTCCGGGTGTCCGATGTTCACCGAATCGGGCGAGCATCGCGGCTTTCGCGGCTTCATCCGCGACGTGACGCAACGCCGCGCGGCGGAGAACCGGGTGCGCTACCTCGCCCACCACGATTCGCTGACGGGTCTCGCCAATCGCGGCGAGTTCCATGCCCGGCTCGAGGCGATGCTGGCCCGATTGAAGCGCGACCGCAGCCTTGCGCTGCTCCTCGTCGACCTCGATCACTTCAAGACGATCAACGACAGCATGGGGCACGGGATCGGCGATCGCGTGCTGATCGAGACCGCGCGGCGCCTGACCGAGATCGGCGGACCGGGTTCGGTGGCGGCGCGGCTGGGCGGCGACGGGTTCGCGGTGATCCTGCCGCGGGTGACCGGCGGGGCCGATGCGCGGGACAAGGCGCTCGGTTTCGTGCGCGGCCTGTCCGAGCCGATCGCGGTCGAAGGACGCAAGGTCCAGGTCGGCGCCAGCGCCGGCGTGGCGGTCGCGCCCGCGGACGGTTGCGACAGCGCGCACCTGATGCGCGCCGCCGACCTCGCGCTCTACGATGCCAAGGCCAACGGGCGCGGCTCGGCTTCGCTCTATCACGAAGGCATGCAGGCCGAACTGCTCGAGCGGCGCAATCTCGAGGCCGACCTGCGCGTCGCCTTTGCCAGCGGGCAATTCGCGCTGCACTACCAGCCGCTGCTCCGGATCGAGAACGATGCGATTGCGGGGTTCGAGGCCCTGCTGCGCTGGAATCACCCCGAGCGCGGCAACGTGCCGCCCGACGTGTTCATCCCGATCGCCGAGGAAAGCGGGCTGATCGTCCAGATCGGCGAATGGGTGCTGCGCGAGGCCGTGGCCGAGGCCGCGACCTGGCCGGACCACCTCACCGTTGCGGTCAACGTCTCGGCCGCGCAGCTGCGCGGCGGCGAGCTGCTGCGTCAGGTCGTCTCGGCGCTCTCGACCACCGGTTTCGACCCGCGCCGGCTCGAGCTCGAGATCACCGAGACGATGCTGATGGAGGACAGCGACGAGCCGCTGCGGCTGCTGCACCGCCTGCGCGCGCTGGGGGTGCGGATTGCGCTCGACGACTTCGGGACGGGCTATTCCTCGCTCAACTACCTGCGCTCTTTCCCGTTTGACAAGATCAAGATCGACCGCTGCTTCGTCACCGACATTGCGCGGAACGACGAGAGCGGCGCGATCGTCGAGGCGGTGCTCGAGCTGGCGGCCAAGCTCAACATGCAGACGATCGCCGAAGGGGTCGAGGACGTCGCGCAGCTCGACAGCCTTCGCGAGCGCGGCTGCGAGCAGGTCCAGGGCTATCTGTTCAGCAAGGCGCTGGCGGCGAATGACCTGCCGATCGAGCGAACCTCGCCCAAGCAGGAGCTGCCGCAGCCCGACATCGCGTCGATCAGCGAAGGGCGCCGCAGCCTGCACGCCGGCGCCACCGACGCGCCGCGCCGCGAAGGGGCCGCGGCGCGTTAGGCCAGGGCCCGCGCGCTACCGCCTCAGGCCTTGGCGACGACGCTTTCGGGCAGATCCTTGCCGAACACGCGCTGGTAGTATTCGGCCACGAGCACGCGCTCGGTCTCATCGCACTTGTTGAGGAACGAGAGGCGGAAGGCGAACCCGGCGTCGTTGAAGATCTGGGTGTTCTGCGCCCAGCTGATCACCGTGCGCGGGCTCATCACGGTGGAGATGTCGCCGCCGATGAAGCCCTTGCGGGTGAGGTCGGCGACGCGGACCATGTTGGCGATCAGCGCCGGGTCCATCGTCGGCACCTTGCCGGTGACGACCGCGATCTCGGTCTCGGCGGGCAGGTAGTTGAGCGCGACGACGAGGTTCCAGCGGTCCATCTGGCCCTGGTTGATCGCCTGCGTGCCGTGGTAGAGGCCGCTGGTATCGCCGAGGCCGACGGTGTTCGCGGTGGCGAACAGGCGGAAGAACTTGTTCGGGCGGATCACCCGGTTCTGGTCGAGCAGCGTCAGCTTGCCTTCGGTTTCCAGCACGCGCTGGATCACGAACATCACGTCCGGCCGCCCCGCGTCGTATTCGTCGAACACCAGCGCGGTCGGCGTCTGCAGCGCCCAGGGCAGCAGGCCTTCGCGGAATTCGGTGACCTGGAGCCCGTCGCGCAGGACGATGGCGTCGCGGCCGATCAGGTCGATGCGGCTGATGTGCGCATCGAGGTTGATGCGGATGCACGGCCAGTTGAGGCGGGCTGCGACCTGTTCGATATGGGTCGACTTGCCGGTGCCGTGATAGCCCTGGACCATCACGCGGCGGTTGTGCGCGAAGCCGGCGAGGATCGCCAGCGTGGTGTCGGGATCGAACACGTAGCTGTCGTCGCGGTCGGGCACGCGCTCGTCGGCGGCGGAGAACGCCGGGACCTTCATGTCGATGTCGATGCCGAACGTGTCGCGGACATCGATTTCGGTGTCGGGCGCGGCGATCAGCGTCGTCGCATGATTGGTCGGAAGTTCGCTCATCACCCGTTCGCCTATACGCGGCGGCCAAGGCCTGCAATAATCTTTGGGAGAGGATTTGGTCTGAGAGGGAGATTTTCGATGAAGATCTATGGCGCGCTGATTTCGCCATTCGTCCGCAAGGTCGCGGTTATCGCTACGGAAAAGGGCGTTTCGTGGGAGCTGGGCCGCGGCGGGCCGGGCAGCGGCGATGCCGAGTTCCTCGCCGCCAGCCCCTTGGGGAAGATCCCGGCGATCGACGACGACGGCTTCACCCTCGCCGATTCGACCGCGATCGCGCTCTATCTCGACGCGAAGCATCCCGAGCCGCGGCTGATCCCCGACGAGCCGCAGGCGCGCGGCAAGGCGGTGTTCTACGACGAGTTCGCCGATACCGTGCTCGGCGCGGCGGGCCTCAAGATCCTGTTCAACCGGCTGGTCGGCCCGAAGCTGCTCAAGGTCGGCGGCGACGAGGCGCTGGCGCTGCAGGGCGAGGCCGAGCTGCCGCGCTGGACCGACTGGTTCGAGAGCGTGGCGCCCGAGGACGGCTGGCTGCTGGGCGAGACCTTCACGCTCGCCGACATCTCGGTCGCCTCGCTGTTCCGCACGCTCGCCTACATCCACCACGGGGTCGACGCCGCGGCGCGGCCCAGGACCGCCGCCTGGTTCGGCCGCGTCGCCGCGCGCCCGTCCTGGGCCAGGGTGGCCGAGATGGAGGATGTCATGGCGCAGCGGATCATGGCGGCAGCCGCCGCCTGATCCGGGGGCGGGCGGGAGCGGGGCGCACAGGCGGCCCCGCCAGCCGCTCGCTTGGCCGCAAGCTTGCCGGTGCCCCGCAACCCGTCGGGTACGGTGAACGGGCGGTCCCGAATCGGCGGTGGTACGCGTTGCGTTCCCGGCTGCCCGGCTCGAGGGAGGAGTGCCGATCATGGCGTGGATCGATGGCTACGCGATACCCGTGTTCGAAGCGCGGCGGACGGATTACGCCCGCATGGCCGAGGCAGCCGCGCATGTGTTCCTCGACCACGGCGCGCTCCACGTGCTGGAAAGCTGGGGGGCTGACCTGCCCGCAGGCGAGGTGACCGACTTCCGCCGCGCGGTGGCGGCCGAGGAGGGCGAAGGCGTGGTCTTTTCGCTGATCGTCTGGCCCGACCGGGCCACGCGCGATGCCGGGCACAAGGCGGTGTTCGAGGACCCGCGCATCGCCGCGGCGATCGACATGAGCGTGTTCAATTCGAAGCGGATGATCATGGGCGGGTTCGAGCAGATCCTGTCGATCCGCGCAGCAGGGGGAGCAGGGGCATGAGCAGGCAGGTTCCGTTCGTCTGGTACGAACTGATGACCACCGACGCGACCGGCGCGGCGGACTTCTACGGCAAGGTCATCGGCTGGCGCATCGGCGAGGCCGAGCCCGGATCGCCGATGGACTACCGCATGATCCTGCGCGACGACGGCGCGCCGACCGGCGGGCTGCTGGCGCTGACGGCCGAGATGCAGGCGGGCGGCGCGCGTCCCGCCTGGGTGCCCTACCTCGGCACCGCCGACATCGATGCGACGCTGGCGGCGATCGAGGCCGAGGGCGCGCAAGTGCTGATGCCGCGCACCGACATCGACGAAGGCGCCTTCGCGATGGTGACCGACCCGCAGGGCGCGCCGTTCTACCTGATGCAGCCGACCCCGCGCGAGGGCAGTCCCGACGGCCAGAGCCATGCGTGGGATCGCGAGAAAGCGCAGCACGCGCGCTGGAACGAGCTGGCGACGAGCGATCCCGCCGGCGCCAGGGCGTTCTATGCGAAGCATTTCGGCTTCGAATTCAACAACAGCATGCCGATGGGCGCGGCAGGCGAATACAGCTTCATCGACTTCGACGGGCAGGGCCTCGGCGCGGTCATGCCGATCATGGACCCGGCGCGGCCGCCGTCGTGGCTGGTCTACTTCGGCGTCGAATCCGCAACTGCGGCCAAGGACGCGATCGAGGACGCCGGCGGCTTCGTGATGATGGGGCCGCACGAAGTGCCCGGCGGCGACTGGATCGTCGTCGCCACCGATCCGCAGGGCGCCGCCTTCGGCGTCGTCGGCCCGCAAGGAGCGTGACCATGGCGAGCTTCACCTTCTTCACCAATCCGATGTCGCGCGGCCAGATCGCGCGCTGGGCGCTGCACGAGGCGGGCGTCGACTACGAGACGGTGCTGGTCGACTGGCAGGCCAAGCCCGAGGCGCTGCTCGCCGCCAACCCGATGGGCAAGGTGCCGACCATCGTCCACCACGCCGAAGACGGCGACCACGTGGTGAGCGAGGCGGCAGCGATCTGCCTCTACCTCGCCGAAGTCTCGCCGCTCGAAGCGCTGACCCCGCGCGATGCGGAGCGCGCCGCCTACTTGCGCTGGACCTTCTTTGCGGCGGGGCCGGTGGAGCAGGCGATCACCGCGCGCAGCCTCGGCTTCGAGCCCAAGGGCCAGCAGCAGGTCATGGCGGGATTCGGCAGCTACGAGCGCGCGGTCGACACGCTTGCGGGGCATTTCGCGCTGAACGAGTACGTCTGCGGCGACCGCTTCACCATGGCCGACGTCTATGTCGGCAGCCAGGTCGACTGGGGCCTGATGTTCAAGTCGCTGCCCGAGCGCAGCGAATTCGTCGCCTATGCCGAGCGCCTGCGCGCGCGGCCCGCCTATGTCGAGGCCAAGGGCATCGACGCCGCGCTGATCGCGCAGGCGCAGAGGTGAGCGCCGCCCCCGTCAGCGCCCCCGCCGTCACGCTGTGCCTGTGGTACGAAGGCGATGCGCTCGACGCTGCGACCTTCTATGCGCAGACCTTTCCCGACAGCGCGGTGGGTGCGCTCCACCAGGCGCCCGCGGACTATCCCGACGGGCAGGCGGGCCATGTCCTGACGGTCGAATTCACCGTGCTCGGCCTGCCCTGCATCGGGCTCAACGGCGGCCCGATGTTCAAGCACAGCGAGGCGTTTTCCTTCCAGATCGCGACCGACACGCAGGAGGAGACCGACCGCTACTGGAACGCGATCGTCGGCAACGGCGGGCAGGAATCGGCCTGCGGCTGGTGCAAGGACAAGTGGGGCATCTCGTGGCAGATCACCCCGCGCGCGCTGACCGACGGCATGGCCGATCCCGATCCCGCCGTGCGCAAGCGCGTGTTCGAAGCCATGATGACGATGGGCAGGATCGACATCGCCGCAATCGAAGCGGCGCGGAAGGGGTGAACGCGGTGCTGCGGCTCCACGCCCATCCGTTTTCCTCCTATTGCTGGAAGGCGCTGATCGCGCTCTACGCCAACGATACGCCGTTCGAATTCGTGCAGATGGACGGCGAGCGGCCCTTGTCCGAGCAGTTTCCGGGCAGGGTCCATCCCGGCGGGCATATCCCGGTGCTCGAGGATGGCGACGCGGTGGTCATCGAGGCGACCAGCATCGTCGAGCACCTTGCCGTCCACCATCCCGGTCCCGCGCCGCTGATTCCCGCCGATCCGGCCGAAGCGGTGGTGGCGCGGATGCTCGACCGGGTGTTCGACAACTACGTGATGGGCAACATGCAGCGCGTCGTCGCGGCGCACCTCGCCAGCCGCGACAAGCCCGAACTCGGCCTGCGCGCCGAGCCCGACGCCGCCGAGATCGCCGCCGCCAAGGCGCGGCTGCGACAGGCCTATGCCTGGCTCGACGGCTGGCTGGTGGCGAACGCCCTGCCGCCGAACGTCAGCCTCGTCACCTGCGCTGCCGCGCCGAGCCTGTTCTATGCCGACTGGATCGAGCCGATCGGCGAGGACCAGCCGCGCCTGCGCGCGCTGCGCGCCGAACTGCTCGCGCTGCCGCCGGTCGTCCGCTGCGTCGAGGACGCCCGCCCCTACCGCGCCTTCTTCCCGCTCGGCGCGCCGGACCGGGACTGAGAAAGGACCCTGAAATGCACGAACTGTCGATCAGCCGCTTCATCGCCGCCCCGCCGGCAAAGGTGTGGGACGTGATGGTCAATCGCCAGAACGAGTGGTGGTGCCCCAAGCCGTGGCGCGCCGAAGTGGTCGTGCAGGAGCGGCGCGCGGGCGGGCGCGCTTCGCTGACGATGTACGGTCCCGACGGCGAGGTCGTGCCCAACGAGGGCATCTACCTCGCCTGGGACGAGGGGCGGCGCTTCGCCACCACCGACGCGGTGACCGCCGATCTGCAGCCGGCCGGCCCGTTCATGATCGGCATCTGGGACGTCGCGCCCGAAGGCGAGGGCACGCGCTATACCGCGAGCGCCCGCCACTGGACCGAGGAGGCGATGCGCAGTCACGCCGAGATGGGCTTCGAACAGGGCTGGGGCGCTTGCGCGGACCAATTGAAGGCGCTGTGCGAGGAGGCGGCTTAGGGCCTAAAGCTCGCGTAGCGCTTGCGCGGGCCGCGTGCGCAGCAGCGAAAGCGATCCGGCCAGCGCCAGCACCAGCACCAGCGCGATCCCTGCGCCGAGCACGCCGAGCACGCGCGGCCAGTCGGGAAGCCACTCGAACTCGAACAGGCGGGTGATGACCAGCCAGCCGGTCAGCGTGCCCAAGCCCAGCGCGACGGCGGCGAGAAGCGCGCAGAGCAGGCCGTATTCGGCGAGCAGCAGCGTCAGCAACTGACGGCGGCTCGCGCCGAGCACCCGCAGGATCACGCTGTCGTACTGGCGCCGCTCGCGCGCCGCCGAGATCGCGCCCGCCAGCACCGCCATGCCGGCGAGCACGGCAACGCTGGCGGCGGCGAGGATTGCGGTGCCCATCTGCGAGAGCACGTCGCGCACCTGGCCCAGCACCGGCCCGATCTCGATCACCGACGACGAGGGCAGCGCGGCGACCAGCCCCGACAGGATCGCGCGGCGGGTGCGCGCGCCCTTGTCCCGCGGCGGCAGGCTGATCGTCGCGGCGAGGTTGTGCGGGGCATCGGCAATGGCGTTGGGGCTGAACACCAGCACGTAGTTGAAGCCCATCGAGTCCCAGTCGATCCGCCGGAACGAGGCGACCGTCGCGGTCCGCTCGACGCCGAGCAGCGCGATGGTGATGCGGTCGCCGAGCTTGAGCCCGATGGCGTCGCGCAATTGCTCGTCGACCGAGACCAGCGGCTCGCCGGCGTAGTCCCTCGGCCACCACGCGCCTGCGGTCACGACGTTGCCTTCGGGCAGGTCGGCGGCATACGTCAGGCCGCGATCGCCGCGCAGCGCCCAGGCGTCGTCGGGAATGTCCTTGAGGTCGGCGACGCGGATCATGCGATCCTTCGGCCCGTAGGCGACGATGCTGCCGCGCATGGCGGGCACGGTGCGGATCGCCGCGGCCGGCGCGGCGCTGCGCACGATCCCCTCGAACCGCGCGAGGTCGGCGGGCGGCAGGTCGAGCACGAAGTAGTCGGGCGCCTTGTCCGGCACGCGGCGGGCGATGTTGGCATCGAGGCTGGTCTGCACGCTCGCCAGGAGGACGAAGGCGGCAAGGCCGAAGCCCAATGCCACGACCAGCGCCGAAGTCTGCGCGCCGGGGCGGTGGAGGTTGGCGAGCGCCATGCGCGCGATGGCCCCGCGCGGCCGCGGCAGCCGCGCGGCGAGGCGCGTGAGGCCGACGCCGAGCGCGGCGAGCGCGAGGAACAGCGCGGCGGCGCCGGCGAGGAAGCCGGCTGCGACCAGCCGCTGCGGCGAGGTCAGCACCGCCAGCGCGACGATGCCGCCGAGCCCGGCCGCCACGGGAAGCGCCGCGGCCCGCCAGCGTGTCGCCAGCGGCGCGACCCGCGCGCGCATCAGCGCCATGGCCGGAAAGTCGCGCGCGCGCAGCAGCGGCGGCGCGGCGAAAGTCAGCGCGACGAGCAGGCCGTAGGCAGAGGCAAGCGAAAGCGCGGCGGGATCGACCACCAGCCCGGCCTCGATCGGCAGCAGCCCCTGCAGCGCCCGCCCGATCAGCGGCGTCGTCGCCACCCCGAGCGCGAGGCCGGCGGCTATGGCCAGCGCCGAGGCGACGACCAGCTGAAGCAGGAACACCCGCGCCACGTCACCGCTGGTCGCACCGAGGATCTTGAGCGTGGCGATGCTCGAACGGCGCGCCTCGAGGTAGGAGGACACGCCGTTGCCGATGCCGATCCCGGCGATCGCCAGCGCGGCCAGCGCGACGAGGACGAGGAACTGGCCCATGCGCGACACGAACCGGTCGAGCCCGGGCGAAGCCTTGTCGCGGGTGCGGATCTCGAAGCCCGAAACCGGGAACTGCGCCTTGACCGCGTCGGCGAGGCCTTGCGGGTCGGCGCTGGCAGGCAGGCGCACCCGGTACTTGGTCCGCGCCATCGAGCCGACCTGGACGAGGCCGCTCGCTGCCAGCGCCTGTACCGACACGATCACCGTGGGGCCGAGCGCGAAGCCTTCGCCGAGGCGGTCGGGCTCGGCTTCGATCACCCCGCCGACGGTCAGCACGGCTTGCCCGATCTGGAGCCGGTCGCCGCGCCGCACAGCCAGCCGGTCGGACACGCCGGGCGCGATCCATGCGGTCATCCCCGGCGGCGGTCCTGCCTGCCGGCCCCCTTCGAGCGTGAAGCGGCCGTAGAGCGGCCAGCGCGCGTCGACCGCCTTCAGCTCGACCGGCACCGCGCTGGTCAGGTCGCCGGGGCGGCGGGCGAGCGCCTGCAGCCGCGTGCCGACCGACAGCGTGCCGAGCTTCTCGAGCGCGGCGCGTTCGGCGGGACTGGCGGTGCGCGCGGCGAGCGTGAATTCGATGTCGCCGCCGAGCATCGCCTGGCCGCGCGCGGCAAGTTCGGTGCGGATCGCGCCGGTCAGCGTGCCGATCGCGGCCAGCGCGGCGGTGCCAAGCACGAGGCAGACGAGCAGCAGGCGCAAGCCGCGGAAGCGCCAGTCGAGCCCGCGGCGCGCGAGCCGCCAGGCGGTCGCCCAGCTTATGCTCATGGCCTGCCGCTGTCCGAGGCGATCTTGCCGTCGGCCAGACGCACGATGCGCTGGCAGCGGCGGGCCAGGTCCTCGTCGTGGGTGACCAGGATCAGCGTCGCGCCGGCAGCCTCGCTCTGCGCGAACAGCAGGTCGGCGACGCTCGCGCCGGTCGCGGCATCGAGGTTGCCGGTCGGCTCGTCGGCGAAGAGGATGCGCGGGGAAGGGGCGAGCGCGCGGGCGATGGCGACGCGCTGCTGCTCGCCGCCCGAAAGCTGGGTGGGGTAGTGGTTCAGCCGGTGGCCCAGCCCGACCGCTTCGAGCGCGGCGCGCGCGGTGTCCATCGCGCCGTCCGCGCCCGCCAGCTCGAGCGGGGTCGCGACGTTTTCGAGCGCGGTCATCGTCGGCAGCAGGTGGAAGGCCTGGAGCACGATGCCGATGCGCCCGCGCCGCGCTTCGGCGAGGCCGTCCTCGGTCAGCCGGGCGAAGTCCTGCCCCGCGACCAGCAGCGTGCCGCCGCTCGCGCGTTCTAGCCCCGACAGCACCGCGAGCAGCGAGGACTTGCCCGAGCCCGAGGGGCCGAGCAGCGCGACCGTCTCGCCCACGCCGATCTCGAGGTCGATCCCGCGCAGGATCTCGACCCGCGCCTCGCCCTGCCCGAGCGAAAGCGTCAGGGCCTTGGCGATGATGACGGGGCCGGTGAGGAAGGAGGCGGGCGCCTGGGGATCGCTTGTCACGGGCGCGACCATGCCTAGATTGGTTGCTTGCCGCAACCTTCCCGAAAGAGCCCGATGCGCCGCCTGTCGATCCTGTTCGCGCTTGCTGTCCTTGCCGGCTGTTCGCAGGAGGCGAGCGCGCCGCAAGCGCCGGCGAGCGCCGCGGCGATCGCAGCCACCACCACCACGCCCGCGCCCCCTCCCGCTCCGGCCGACGCGCCGGTGATCCTCGCGTTCGGCGACAGTCTCTACGCCGGCTACCAGCTGCCGCCGACCGACAGCTATCCCGCGAAACTGGAAGCCGCGCTCAACGCCGGCGGGATCAAGGCGCGGGTGGTCAATGCGGGCGTTTCGGGCGACACCACCGCGGCGGCGCGCCAGCGGCTCGCCTTCACGCTCGACAACCAGCCGGTGAAGCCGACGCTCGCGCTGGTCGGGCTCGGCGGCAACGACATGCTGCGCGGGTTGCCGCCCGCCGAGACCCGCGCCAATCTCGACGCGATCCTGGCCGAGTTCCGGAAGCGCAAGATCGCGGTGATGCTGACCGGCATGCTCGCCGCGCCCAACCTCGGCGCGGACTACGTCAAGGCGTTCAACCCGATCTGGCCGAGCCTTGCGAAGAAATACGATGCGCCGCTGGTGCCGTTCTTCCTCGCCCCGGTGCTCGGGCAGGACAAGCTGCTGCTGGGCGATCACATCCACCCCAACACCCAGGGCGTCGAGCGCATCGTCGCGGCGACCGAGGAGCAGGTTGCGGAGGCGCTGAAGGCGGCCGAACGCTAGAGCCGCCCGACGATCCCGTCGGCGACTTTCCACACTGCCGCCTGGCCCTCGATCTCGGCGAACGGCGCAAGCTCTGTGCCGGTCATCCACACTTGCGCGCCCGAGGCGGCGAGGCGCTCGTACAAGGCCGCACGGCGCAGGGGATCGAGGTGCGCGGCGATCTCGTCGAGCAGCAGGAGGCGCGGGCGTTCGCTACCCGTGATGGCTGCGTGGGCGAGGACGATCGCGATTAGCATCGCCTTCTGCTCGCCGGTCGAACAGTCGGCGGCGGGCGCGTTCTTGGCGGCGAGCGTGACGGCGAGGTCGTCGCGGTGCGGCCCGACCAGCGTGCGCCCTGCCGCCCGGTCGCGGCGGCGGCTGTCGCGCAAGGATCGGCGCAAGTCCTCGGGATCGCGCGGCGTCTCGCTGGCATAGGCGAGCGCGGGCCGGGCGAAGGGCGCCTCGGGCTGCGTCGCGATCTCGCGCGCCAGAGCGGCGACGAGCGCGCGGCGCGCCTCGGCCAGCGCTGTGCCGGTCTCGCCCAGTTGCGCCTCGAGCGCGTCGAGCCAGGCGGGGTCGGGTTCGGCGGGCTCGGCCAGCAGGCGGTTGCGTTCGCGCAGCGCGGTCTCGTAGCGCGTCGCGGTGCGGGCGTGATCGGGGCGCAGCGCCAGCACCAGCCGGTCGAGGAAGCGGCGCCGGTCGCCCGGGCTTTCGGCGAAGAGCCGGTCCATCGCCGGGGTCAGCCAGGTGATCGACAGCCAGTCGGCGAGGCGCGTTGCCGGACCCGCCGCGCCGTTGATCCGCACGCTGCGGCTGTTGGGGGCGGCGGGCGTGGTCGCGGTCGCGAGCGCGATGTCGCCGTGCTCCATCTCGGCCGCCACGGCAAAGCTGCCATCGCCGCTGCGCCCAGCCATCTCGGCAGCCGCGGCGCGGCGCAGGCCCTTGCCCGGCGCGAGCAGGCTGATCGCCTCGAGCACGTTGGTCTTGCCCGCGCCGTTCTCTCCCACCAGCACGTTGAACGCGCGCGTATCCTCCAGCCGGCTGGCGGCATGGTTGCGAAAATCGCGCAGGGTCAGGCGGGTGAGAGCCACGTCGGCGGCGTTAGTGCGTCTGCGCCCTGTGCGCAAAGGTCAACTGGGGAGGGGCGATGGGGAAGGCCGGTTTCGCCCGGTTGCGGACACATCTATGTTAACTCGGGCGTACCTGTTTGCGGACGTTCCCGAAATGCGGCATTGTAACAGAATGGAGCCGAAGGCGACTTTTACAGGCTTGAACCGCGTTCGTGTCACTGTGGCCGTTTTCGTTAGCTTTGTCGCCGGCTATCTCCCACTCCTTTTTGTCGGAACTGAGGGCCTATGGTGGGCAGGCATACTCCTGATCGGATCGTCCCCGCTGATTGCCATCGCCTTGGTCTTTGCGTGGATATTCGCCCGTTCGATCTCAAAGCACCCTTATCGATGGGCTATGATTGCGGCGGTCTCTGCGGTGGGGTTGAGCGTCGCGGGGATGTGGTGGGCAACCGGTTCACTTGTCGGCATTGTAAGCGCGGCTATCTCGTTTCCGGCCGCTAGTGCCTTCATGTGCCTAGCAAGATTGTGGTCCGGTTTCCCCACGGTCGAACCACAAGAAGCGTCGGCTTATCAGAGCATTGCCTCCAAAACCTGAAAGTCCACTTTCCACCCAATATCCCGTCGCTCCGCTCACAACCAGGCGGTCCAACTAAACCGCATGCCTCTGCGCGATGCGCAGCGCAGTGATCAGGATGTAGAGGAACGGCACCGGGATGGTGAAGGCGATGGCCGGGCGCTCGAAATACTGCGCGCAGGCCACCAGCACGACGAAGCAGGTCAGCACGCAGACCACCGCGCCGAGGATCAGCGCGAGGCCTTTCCAGTGCACCGGCACGTAGCCGAACAGCCATCTGCGGAACCAGATTTCGCGCTCCATCAGCCCTGCCCGCGCTCCAGAAGCCCGTGCTTCTTCAGGCAGTGCCGCAGCTGGTCGTAGGTGAGGCCCAGCGCCTTGGCGGTCTGGCGCTGGTTGTAGCGGTTGCGCCCCAGGTGGTGTTCGAGGATCGCGCGCTCGTGCGCCTCGACCGCGCTGCGCAGGTCGGCGATGTCGTCGAGGTCGGCGCGCGCCGGGGCGGGGCGGGCAGGCGCATCGTTGGCGGGCGGCGGCGCGGGATGCGCGGCGGCTTGGCTCGTTGCTGGCTTCCACGGGCTTTCGAACGGGTCGAACTGGACATGGCCGATCGGCGCGGAAGGATCGTCCCAGCGATAGACCGCGCGTTCGACCACGTTGCGCAATTCGCGCACGTTGCCGGGCCAGGCGTAGCGTTCGAGCTGGTCGGCGACGTGGCGCGCGAAACCCGGCCAGGCGTCCCAGTGCAGTTCCGCGGCCATGCGCCGGCCGAAGTAGTCAGCCAGCACGGCGATGTCGCCCTCGCGCACGCGCAGCGGGGGCAGGGTGATCACCTCGAAGCTGAGGCGATCGAGCAGGTCGGCGCGGAAGCGGTTCTGCGCCGCCATCTTCGGCAGGTCCTCGTTCGTCGCCGCGACGATGCGCACGTCGACCCGGATCGGGCGGCTCGCGCCGATGCGGGTGACCTCGCCATATTCGACCGCGCGCAGCAGCCGCTCCTGCGCGCCCATCGACAGCGTGCCCAGCTCGTCGAGGAACAGCGTGCCCTTGTCGGCTTCCTCGAAGCGGCCAGCGCGGGCGCGGGTGGCGCCGGTGAAGGCGCCCGCCTCGTGCCCGAACAGCTCGGCCTCGATCAGCGTTTCGGGCAGCGCGGCGCAGTTCATCGTGACGAGCGGCTCCTGCCAGCGCGTCGACAGGCGGTGGAGCCGTTCGGCGATCAGTTCCTTGCCGGTGCCGCGTTCGCCGATGACGAGGACGGGACGGCGCATCGGCGCGGCGCGGCTGGCACGTTCCACCGCATCGAGAAAGGCACCCGACTGGCCGATGAACTGGACTTCGCGATCCACGTTTTATGCCCTCTTCTCAATCGCGCGCCAAGGGATGGCATATTTTCCCAACCTTGCGCAAGATTTCCCATAAGGCTTGGCGCGTACGGCGAAGAAAATCGCGGAAATCGGGGCTTGGCAGCATTTGGCACGACCCTTGCTTAATGGTGAACGACCCTGCCGGACCAGACCGGCGGACCACCGGAGAACACCCATGTACACCGCCCGCTTCTTCTCGACCAAGCTCGGCCGCGCAAGCCTCGCCAGCATCGTGGCGATGGTGGCGATGAACTGCTTCGCGCTCACCCAGCAGCTCCACGCCGCGCCGCAGGTGCTCGCCTCGAGCGCCGCGATCACCGGCGAGCTGGCGTGAGCGTGGACCTGACCCCGATCGGCCCGGAACGCCGGGCGCGCGGCGAAGAGGCGCGGACCTCGCGCTTCGACGCCGAGATCGACGCGCTGCGCCAGCGCCAGACCAGCAATCGCGACGCGGCCGACCGCGCCCGCCCCCCCTTCACAACCGGAGCCAACCTGATGGGCATCTTTTCGCGGACGCGCGATATCATTGCCGCCAATTTCAATGACCTGCTCGACAAGGCGGACGATCCTTCGAAGATGATCCGGATGATCATCATGGAGATGGAGGAAACCCTCGTCGAAGTCCGAGCCTCGGCCGCGCGCACCATCGCCGACCAGAAGGAGATGGGCCGCCACGTCGCCAAGCTCGACCGGCTCCAGGCCGACTGGGCCGAAAAGGCGCAGCTCGCGCTGTCGAAGGGCCGCGAGGACCTCGCCCGCGCGGCGCTGGTCGAAAAGAAGAAGGCCGCCGACATGGCCGCGCAGCTCCAGTCCGAGATCGCCGTGCTCGACGATTCGATGCGCGCCTACGAGCAGGACATCGAGAAGCTGCAGACCCGCCTGCGCGAAGCCCGCAGCCGCCAGACCGCGATCGCCGCGCGCCTCGAAAGCGCCGAGAACCGGGTGCGCCTGCGCTCGCTGCTGACCAACGAGCGCGTCGACGAGGCGCTCGCCCGCTTCGACCAGCTCGAACGCCGGGTCGACTACGCCGAAGGCCGCGCCGATGCGCTGAGCCTGGCCGATGGCACCGCGCCCAATCTCGCCGACGAGATCGCCGCGCTCGCCGGGCAGGACAAGATCGACGAGGAACTCGAGGCGATGAAGCGCGCGCTCGGCGCCCATGACCAAAAGGATGCCCAGTGATGGAAGACGTCGTCGTTCCCATGGTCGCCATCCTCGGCATCTTCGTCGGGATGCCCTGGGTGATCCTGCACTACATCACCCGCTGGAAGACTGCCGCCACGCTCACCTCGGGTGACGAGGCGCTGCTCGAGGAGCTCTACCAGCTCGCCCGCCGGCTCGACGAGCGAATGGACACCGTCGAGCGCCTCGTCGCGGCCGACAATCCCGAATTCCGCCCGGCGCGGATCACCCACGACCGCGCCACCGACAACGAAAAGCTGCGCGAGCTCGACCGCATGCTCGCCGAAAAGAGGGGGACCCTGTAAATGACCGCGCAACGCACCCGCTTCTATCGCGACAAGGTCAACGGCAAGTTCATGGGCGTTGCCGCGGGCATCGCCGACTACACCGGCGTCGACGTGCTGTGGGTCCGCCTCGGCCTCGTCATCGGCACGCTGTGCGGGCTCGGCTTCCTGCCGATCGCCTACTTCGTGCTCGGGTTCCTGTCGGAAAAGAAGCCCGGCTATCTCTACGGCGACCGCCAGGAGCAGAAGTTCTGGCAGGGCGTGCGGCAGAGCCCGGCGCGCACGGCGCGCGAAGTGCGCGCCCAGTTCCGCGACATCGACCGCCGCCTCGCCGATGTCGAAAGCTTCTACGTCTCGTCCAACCCGCGCCTTTCGGCGGAAATCGAAAGCCTGCGCTGACCGCTGCCACGCGTCGCCGGGACAAAAGGGGGAAATCATGGACCACGGTACACTCGCACTGCTGATCCCGCTCGCGCCGTTCATGCTGGCAGGGTTCGCGATCTGGACCCGGCACAACCGCAAGGTCGAGGAGATCCGCGCGCAGAACACCGCCGAGAAGGCGGCGCAGTACGCCGCGCAAAACCAGGCGCTGGAGGAACGCGTCCGCGTGCTCGAACGCATCGTCACCGATGGCGGCTACGACGTGGCGACGCAGATCGAGGCCCTGCGCGACGTGCGCCGGCTCGAGGACCGACCCGGTCAGACCGAGGGCCACGCCTGAGGCCGGGGCGCGGGCACAAGACATAAAAGGGGAGACATCACATGCCGTTCGATCTTTCGCCTGCGATGATCGGCGTTCCCGCCATCGCGATCACCGTCGGCTGGGTGGTCAACACCTGGCTCCGCGTCCGCCACGGCTACCCGCTCGAAAACTCGTGGGGCAAGCCGGTCTATCCCAGGACCAGCAGCGCCGAGCAGGAGCGGATTGCGCTGCTCAGCCAGGAAAATGCCCGCCTTCAGGCCGAGCTGGGATCGGTCAAGGACCGCCTCGCCAACGTCGAGCGCATCGTCACCGACAGCGGCTATGCGCTGACTCGCCAGATCGAGGCGCTTCGTTCGGAAGGACGGGCGCAGTGACCGGGATGGAGGTCTTCGCGCTGTGCGCGGTGGTGCTGCTGCTGATCTGCGCGATGGGCATGGCGCTCGAAGCCTACAAGCGGTCGATGGAACTGCGCGAGAAGGAGCTCGAGCTGCTGGCGGTCCGCGCCGCCGAAAAGGCCGCGCAATATGCCGCCGGCGCGGAACGGCTCGAACAGCGGGTGCGCGTGCTCGAACGCATCGCCACCGACCGCGCGGCGCAGCTTGCCGAGACCATCGGCCAAATCGGAGACGGGGCCGCCGAGCAGAACCCGGCTCTTGTCGGACAGATCGAAGCCCTGCGCGAAGCGCGGGCGAACTGAGGAACCTGATCGTGGGCTTCTGGACTTCCGTTGTCGCCATCGTCGCCATCATCGCCTGGGCAACGACCCGCCAGGCGCGCTACCGCAGCCACGCGGGGACGCCGCTGGCCGGCGCCGACCCCGCCTATACCGCGCAACTCGAGCGCGAGATCGCCGACTTGCGCAAGCGGCTCGAGGTGCTCGAGCGGATCGCCACCGACGGCGCCGAGACGCGCCGCCTCGCGCACGAGATCGAAGCCCTGCGCGACAGCTGATCGCGCGCCACGCCAGAGGGAAATCCGCCATGACCCTTGCTTCTTTCGACACCATCGTGATGACGCTGGGCGCCATTGCCGGGCTGCTCGTGCTCGCCCGCGCCGCCGGGCGCGCGTGGGAGCGCTGGCTCGACCTCAAGCGGCTGGAACTCGATCGCGCCGCGGGCGGCGACCCTGCCGTCGCCAGCCGGATCGAGCTGTCGGACTTGCGCGAACGACTGCGCAAGCTCGAGGCGATCGCCGCCGGGGTCGACCTGTGAGCCGCGCCGGCGAAGGCGCCAAGGCCGGCATCGGGCTCGGCTCGGCGCTGGCCGTGACGATCTCGTGGAGCCTCCACAAGTCGGTGCTGTGGGCGGCGATCCACGGGGTGCTCTCGTGGCTCTACGTGCTGTGGTACCTGTTCACGCGCCCCGGCGGCCTCTCGGGGTAATGGACGCGCGGGCGGGGGGCGGCTAGAGCCTCGCGCCATGCGCAGTCTCGAAGACATCCTCGAAGAGTACGAATTCCTCGACGGCGACGAACGCTATCGCCTGCTGATCGAGCTGGGCCGCGCGCTCGAGCCGATGCCCGACGCGCTCAAGACCGAAGCGACGCAGGTGCGCGGCTGCTCGGCGAGCGTGTGGGTCTACCCGGTCGCGGGCGCACAGGACGGGCGCCTGCATTTCCTCGCCGACAGCAATGCCGCGATCACCAAGGGGATCGTCGCGCTGGTGCTCGCCGCGGTGCAGGACCGCCCCGCCGGGGAGGTCGCGCAGACCGACATCGCCGCGCGGCTGGCGCCGTTCGACCTCGGCAACCAGCTCTCCTCGAACCGCACGCAAGGGGTGCCCAACATGATCGCGCTGGTGCGCGAGCATGCCGCGCGCCTCGCCGCGGCGGGCTGAGCGGAAGCGCCCCCCTTGCGCCGCCACCTGTGGACCGGGGCGGGGCTTGCCTTCGTCGGCATCGGCGCGGTCGGCGCGTTCCTGCCGCTGCTGCCCACGGTGCCGTTCCTGCTGCTCGCGCTGTTCTGCTTCGCGCGGGGCAACCCCGCGTGGGAGCAGCGCCTGCTCGACCATCCGAAATGGGGCCCGCCGCTGCGGCAATGGCGCGAACGCCGCGCGATCCCCCGCCGCGCCAAGAAGGCGGCGCTGCTGGCGATGGCGATCAGCGTGGCGATCACCGCGGCGACCGCCGGCTGGCCCTGGGTGCTGGTCCCGGCGCTGGTCATGGCGCTGTCGGGCGCCTGGATCTGGACCCGCGCCGAGTGAGGCGCACCGCATCCTATCGAAAGATCGCCGCATTGTATCGAAGTGTAACGTTGTAGACTTTTAATCTTCCCTAATTTTTCTTATTCGAGCGTTAGCCGAAGCCCCTGATCCAACCAGCCAGGGGACCAACGATGGCAACCGGACCTTCAACCACCACCAATCCGTATCTGCTCGCGCTCGAGCCCAACGTCACGATCACCTCGATCATCACCACCGGCGATTCGCTCTCGGGCAGCACCTCGGGCGTGTTCGGCGGCGTTCCCGACGGCCTCGGCGCGTTCGACAACGGCGACGGCACCGTTACCGTGCTCGTCAACCACGAGATCGGCGCCACCGCCGGCGTGCTGCGCGACCACGGCGCGATCGGGTCGTACGTCGACCGCCTCGTCATCGACAAGGCGAGCCTGCAGGTGCTGAGCGGCGACGACGCGATGAAGCAGGTCTACCTGTGGAACGCGACCTCGCAGCAGTACGACCTCGCCAGCCCGGCGTTCAACCGCTTCTGCTCGGGCGACCTTGCCGACACCAGCGCCTACTACAACGCCGCCACCGGCCTCGGCACCCAGACCCGGATCTACCTGACCGGCGAGGAAGCGGGCAACGAAGGGCGTCCGATGGCGACGATCCTGACCGGCGCCGATGCCGGCAAGGCCTACGAGATCGCGGCGCTCGGCAACCAGTCGTTCGAGAACCTCGTCGCCAATCCGTTCGCGCAGAACAAGACGATCATCGCCACCACCGACGACACCGCCGGCGGCCAGGTCTATATCTACGTCGGCGACAAGCAGGCGAGCGGCACCGAGCTGCAGAAGGCGGGCCTCGACGCCGGCACGCTCTACGGCATCAAGGCGACCTTCGCCGCCGAAGCCAGCACCGGCACCTCGCTCAACACCACCTTCACGCTCGAAGCGGTCGGCGCCGACGGCAACGTCAAGAATATGACCGGCGCGCAGATCCAGAACGCCAGCGTCGCCGACGGCATCACCGGTTTCCTGCGTCCCGAGGATGCGGCCTGGGATCCCGAGCACCCCAACGTGCTCTACTTCGTCACCACCAACGCCTTCAACAGCCCGTCGCGCCTGTGGAAGGCGACCTTCGACGACATCACGGACCCGGCCAAGGGCGGCAAGCTCGAAGCCGTGCTCGACGGCACCGAAGGCCAGCAGATGTTCGACAACATCACCGTCGCCAACGGCAAGGTGATCCTGCAGGAAGACCCGGGCAATCAGAGCTACGTGTCGAAGGTCTACGAATACGACATCGCCACCGACACGCTGACTTCGATCCTCAAGTTCGACCCGGCGCAGTTCACCCCGGGCCTGCCGGGCTTCATCACCCAGGACGAGGAAAGCTCGGGCGTGCTCGACGTCAGCTCGATCTGGGGCGATGCCGACACCCGCGCCTACCTGCTCGACGCGCAGGTCCATGCCACCACCGGCGATCCCAGGACCGTCGAGAAGGGCCAGCTGCTGCTGATGACCGTCGATGCGGTCAAGGACGGCGGCAACGGCGACGACCTGCTCAATGGCGATGGCACCGCCAACGTGATCAAGGGTTTCAACGGCAACGACACGATCCGCGCCGGCTCGGGCGACGACGTGCTGTGGGGCAACAACGGCAACGACGTGCTCGACGGCATGGCCGGCAACGACGTCCTGATCGGCGGTCGCGGCGACGACAGGCTGACCGGCGGCGCGGGCAACGACACCTTCGACTACAGCCGCCTCGAAGACGGCAAGAAGGCGCCCGCCGGCAACGACACGATCACCGACTTCACCCACGGCCAGGACGTGATCCTGCTGGCCGAGGGCGTGTGGTTCAAGGGCGAGACCCATGCCGACTACAACAACGACGGCGTGCTCGACACCCGCGTCACCCTGACCAGCGGCGGCACGCTGACGCTGCTCTCCCTCGCGCAGGTCCAGGACGGCGACTTCGCCACCACTTCGGGCTTCGGGCTGATCGGCCTCGACCGTCCGTTCCACGACCTCGCGCTGGTCTGACCGGCGCTGCGACCGGCTTCGGCCGGTCGCACGAAGAAGGGGCCGGCCCGCCAGGCGCGGGGCCGGCCCTTTCGCCGTTTCAGCGCGCGCGCATCCGCGCCGCGACCAGGAACGCGAGCGCAAGGCCCACCGCGCCGCCGAAGATCACGCCGCCTGCGGCAAGCCGCGCGGCGGTGTCGTCGGCGCCATAGAGGCCCGGGTGCCAGGTCATCGCCACGCCGTCGCACAGCAGCGCGGCGGTCGTCGCCAGGGTATAGCCCGGCACCATCTGCTCGGCCGACAGCCCGCCCAGCTTCTGCAGCAGCAGCACGAACGGCAGCGTGCCCGGCACCACCGCGGCGAAGACCAGCGCGCCGGTGGTCCCGCCGAGCAGATGCGCATCGCTCAGCGCGCGCAGCAGCAGCGCGGCGGCGTACCACAGCACGATGCCGGCGACGATCATCGCCGCGGTCTGGCGGCCGGACAGGACGGAAGCGCTTGGTGCAGCGGACATCGTGGTCTCCTCGAGTCTATGTAGCAGTCGCTACATTCGTACACCGATGTAGCGGTCGCTACAAGAGCCTGCTAGGCACCCGCCGATGATCGATCGCGAAACCCGCCGCAGCGAAGTCGAGGCGCGCCTTGCCGCGCATGTCCTGGCGCATGGCCTGTCGCGCACCTCGCTGCGCGACCTTGCCCGGGCAGCCGGCACCAGCGACCGCATGCTGCTCTACTATTTCGCCGACAAGGCCGAGATCCTCGGCGTGGTGCTTGCGCGGATCGCCGCCGACATGGCCGCGCTGCTCGACGGCGCGCTGCCTTCGGCCGAGCGCCTTGCCCCCGCCGACCTGCTCGCGCGGCTCGGCGCGATGGCGGGCACCGCGCAGATGCGCCCCTACATGGAGCTGTGGAGCGAGATCGCCGCCGGCGCCGCGCGCGGCGAAGCGCCGTTCGACGCCATCGCCGATGCCATTGCCGCAGGCTTCCGCGACTGGGCCGACGCGCGCCTTGCGGTGGCGGACGATGCCGCCCGCGCCCGGCTTGCCGCGCTGATGATCGTCGCGGTCGATGGCGCGGCGCTGCTTGCGCCGATGGCGGGCGGGGCGATCGCCCGCGATGGCCTCGGCGCGCTCGCCGATCTGCTTGCGCGCTATTGTTCCTGATTTGTTCTTACCGTAAAATCGGCTCCGGGAGGAAAGGTCGGAGTCGGATGGCAATGGTTACGGTCACGGTCGCCAAGGCGGCGGGTTCGATGCTCTTGCTCGACCGGCTGGTCGCGCTGGCCGGCGCGCTTGCCTGGCCGCTGGCGCTGGTGCTCGTCGCGCTGCTGTTCCGCGCGCAGTGGATCGCGCTGCTCCATCGGCTCGACGAACTGCGCTGGGGCGACAAGTCCGCGCGCTTCTCGCGCCGGCTCGACCGGCTCGAGCGCGCCGCGCCGTTCCCGCCCGCGCTGCCGCCGCCGCACGAGGACGAGCCCGACCTCGCGCTCTCGGGCGATCATGCCCGCTTCCTGCAATTGCTGGAGCTTTCGCCGAGCGCCGCCGTGCTCGATGCCTGGGCGCGGGTCGAGGAGGGCCTCGCGCGCCTTGCCCGGCGAGGCGGAAGCGATGCGCTCGACCGCCGCGTGCGCGGCCAGGTCGTCGAACTCGCCGCGCTGCGCGCCGCCGCCACCCGCGGCGAGGTCGTCACGGTGCCCGACGCCCTGCGCTTCCGCACCGCCGCCAAGCGCGTGCTCAACGAAATCAATCTGGCGTGAGCGCCGCCTTGGACCGGTGCGGCAGGACCGCGACGAGCAACACGATCGCTGCGAGCAGGACCGCCGAGGCGAGCGGGCGGCTGAAGTCGAGCCCGCCCTTGGCCACCGGCTTGTCGAGGAAATCCCCCACCGTCGCGCCGAGCGGGCGGGTCAGGATGAACGCCGTCCAGAACAGGGCGACGCGGTTGATCCTGGTGGCGAAGTACAGCACCGCGATCACCGCCAGCGCGCCCGCGAAAAGCGTCGCTCCGCCGAGGTAGCCGAGCCCGTTGGTGTCGGCGGTCCAGTCCCCCAGTGCGGTGCCGAGCGTCTGCGACATCGAGATCGTCAGCCAGTAGAACCACTCGGACGTGCGGTCGGTCAGGTGGTCGACTTTCACCGCGCCGGTAGTGAAGTGCCACGCGGCGAGCGAGGCGACGACGAGGACGAGCAGCAGCGCGGACCCGCCAGCATAGCCGATCCCGAGCGAGCGCGTGGCGAAATCGGCAAGGGTGGTGCCCGCCGTGGTCGAGGCGATGATCGTCGCCCAGTACAGCGGGGCGTAGAACCGCGCCGCGCGGACCTGCACGGCGGCAAGCCCCAGCAGCACCGCGACGAAGATCAGGGTGCTGACGAGATAGCCGAGGTCGAACGTCATCGACAGCGTATCGCCGGCGGTCTCGCCGAGCGTCGTCGCGAGGATCTTGATGATCCAGAAGCCGAAAGTGGCGGCAGCGACCTTGCTTGTGCGACTCTCACTCATCGACCACTCACTCCACTGCTTCGCGCAGCACCGCGATGCCGCGGTCGCGCTGTTGCTTCAGCTCCTGCTTGAGCACCGCGGGATCGCGCGCGAAGACGAAGCCGAAGCTGACGCCGCCTTCCTTGCCCTGCGTCGCATGGTGCAGCTTGTGCGCCTGCACCAGCCGCTTGGCATAGCCGCCCCGCGGCACGTAGCGGAACCAGCGCTGGTGGACGAGTCCGTCGTGGACCAGCGTGTAGATCACGCCATAGGCGAGAACGCCGAGCCCGATCCACGTGCCCGGCCACCACGCCCTGGCGCCCAGGATCAGCGGGCTCCCGATCGCGAACATGCTGATCGACAGGGCTGCGCCGACCAGCGCGTAGAGGTCGTTCTTCTCGAAGAAGCCGTCGTGGCGCTCGTGATGGTCGCGGTGCCAGTTCCAGCCGAACCCGTGCATCACGTACTTGTGGCTGCTCCAGGCCACCAGCTCCATGCCGAGCACGGTCGCGACGACGATGACGATGGCAATGACGGTATCCATGGCTGCGCTCTCTACTGCGTTGCGCGACAATCCGCGACACTTTCTCGTTCGCTTGAGACAACCAATTTCGCGGCCGTTCATTGATCTGGCGACATGTTCCTGTGGGTCGGCGGCGCATCGAACGCCGCCCCGAACGAAAGGACCGAACGCCATGAAGAAGCTCGTTTTTGCCGCCCTCGTCCCTGCCGCGCTGCTCTCCGCCGCCGCGCCGGCGAGCGCCCAGGGCTGGGGCCAGTCCTATAACAACGGATACAACAACGGCTACAGCAACGGCTGGCGCAATCCCTCGCGCAATGCCGACATCCGCCAGGACATCAACCAGCTGCGCTGGCAGATCGACCGCGCCCAGCAGCGCCGGGCGATCTCGTGGCGCGAGGCGGACTACCTGCGCCGCGAGGTCGGCAAGATCCAGCGCCAGTACGCCGACTTCGCCCGCGGCGGCCTCGACCGCTACGAGCACGCCGCGCTCGAACGCCGCGTCGGCTTCGTCCAGGACAAGCTGCGCGCCGAACGCTGGGACCGCGACGGCCATCGCGGTTGACGCGCGGCGGACCAACGTTGTGTAATTAAATTACGTCGATGGGCAACAAGGCGCGCCTTTCCTGCTTGAAAAGCGGAATGCGCGCGCCTAACCCGCGCCCATGGCCAAGACTCCGCGAACGCTCTACCAGAAGATCTGGGACGCCCACGTCGTCGAAGATCGCGACGATGGCACCAGCCTCGTCTACATCGACCGCCACCTCGTCCACGAGGTGACCAGCCCGCAGGCCTTCGCCAGCCTTCGCGCCGCCGGTCGCAAGGTGCGCCGCCCCGATCTGACGCTCGCGGTGCCCGACCACAACCTGCCGACCACCGCGCGGACCGACGCTGCGGGCAACCGCCTGCCGATCGAGGACCCCGAAAGCGCGCAGCAGCTGGCGCTGCTCGAAACCAACGCGCCCGAGTTCGGCATCCGCTACATCGGCGCGACCGACCGCGAACAGGGCATCGTCCATGTCGTCGGGCCGGAGCAGGGCTTCTCGCTGCCCGGCGCGACGATCGTCTGCGGCGACAGCCACACCGCTTGCCACGGCGGCCTCGGCGCGCTCGCCTTCGGCATCGGCACCAGCGAGGTCGAGCACGTGCTGGCCACGCAGACCCTGCTGCTCAAGCGGTCGAAGGCGATGGAAGTGCGCGTCGAGGGCGAGCTTGCCCCCGGCGTCTCGGCCAAGGACGTGGTGCTGCACATCACCGGCGTGCTCGGCGCCTCGGGCGGCACCGGCTACGTCATCGAATATACCGGCAACGTGATCCGCGACCTGTCGATCGAGGGCCGCCTGACCGTGTCGAACATGGCGATCGAGCACGGCGCGCGCGCCGGCCTGATCGCACCCGACCAGAAGACGTTCGATTACCTCAAGGGCCGCCCCTATGCGCCCAAGGGCGCCGAATGGGACGCCGCCGTCGCGTGGTGGACCAGCCTCGCCACCGACCCCGGCGCCACCTACGACAAGGTCGTCACCATCGACGCTGCGGACATCGCGCCGTCGGTCACCTGGGGCACCAGCCCGGAAGACGTGCTGCCGATCACCGGCGTGGTGCCCGCGCCGGAAAGCTTCGCCGACGCTTCGAAGCAGGACGCCGCGCGCAAGTCGCTCGATTACATGGGCCTCGTCCCCGGCCAGCGGCTGCAGGATGTCGAGGTCCAGAACGTGTTCATCGGCAGCTGCACCAACAGCCGCATCGAGGACTTGCGCGCTGCTGCGGCGATCCTGAAAGGCCGCACCAAGGCCGCCAACGTCCGCTGGGCGATCGTCGTGCCCGGTTCGGGGCTGGTCAAGGAACAGGCCGAAGCCGAAGGGCTCGACCGCGTGTTCACCGAGGCCGGCTTCGAATGGCGCGAGCCCGGCTGCTCGGCCTGCCTCGGCATGAACCCGGACAAGGTGCCGGCGGGCGAACGCTGCGCGTCGACCAGCAACCGCAACTTCGTCGGACGCCAAGGCCCGGGTGCGCGCACCCACCTCGTCAGCCCGGCGATGGCGGCGGCGGCGGCGGTGACAGGCAGGCTCACCGACGTGCGCGAGCTGGTCTGAGCGCCCGCTTGATTTGTCGATCCCGCGGGAATAGGTTTCAAACCTGAGACCTATTTTCGGGAGCCCGCGTCGATGCGCATCGTGATGACCGGCGCCACTGCCGGGTTCGGCCTGTTCGCCGCCGAGCGGCTGGTGGCGGCCGGCGCGGACCTTGTCATTGGCGCGCGCAGTCCCTCTGCCCTGCCATCAAGCCTCGCGGGGCGCGTCGCGGCGCATCCGCTCGACCTCGATGCGCTCGCCAATGTGCGCGCCTTCGCCGACGCGCTGGGCGAGGCGCCGATCGACGTGCTGGTGCTCAACGCCGGGCTTCAGCTGGCCAGGCCCGCGCGTTCCGCCGATGGCTTCGAGCGCACGTTCGCGGTCAATCACCTCGCGCACTACCTGCTGCTGCGCCTGCTCGCCGGGCGGCTGGCGCAAGGCGGGCGGATCGTGCTGACCGGCAGCGGCACGCACGATCCCGCCGAGAAGACCCCGGTTACCCCGCCGGTCCACGCCAATGCCGACTGGCTGGCGCATCCCGAGCGCGATCCGACCGCCGAGAAGGGCACGCGCCAGGCGTGCTTTCGCGCCTACAGTTCGTCCAAGCTCGCCAACATCATGACCGCGCGCGAAGCGGCGAGGCGCCTGCCGGGCGTCGACGTGCTTGCCTACGATCCGGGCTATGTGCCGCACACGGGTCTCGGCCGCGACAACGGGCGGATCATCGCCGCGCTGGTCAGCCTGATCCTGCCGCGTCTGATGAAGGCCGACCGCACCAGCACGATCCCGCGCTCCGGCCAGTTCCTCGCCGATTTGGCGACCGACGGGCGCTTTGCCGGCGCGCGCGGCAGCTACTGGTCGGTGCGCGGGCCCGCTCTCGTCGAGGTCGCCCCGTCGCAGCTCGCGCGTGACGACGAGGCTTGCGCGCGGCTGTGGGACGACAGCGCGCGTCTGGTCGGACTCGACCCATAAGGGCTGGCGCGACGCTGAAATCCGCCTTCGCCCCCGTCGTTTCCCCCGACACCCGCGTGCTCGTCTGCGGCAGCCTGCCGGGCGAGGCGTCGCTTGGCGCAGGCCGCTACTACGCCCATCCGCGCAACCAGTTCTGGACGCTGATCGGCGGGGTGATCGGGTGCGATCTCGTGCGCCTCGACTACGATGCGCGGCTGGCCGCGCTGCTCGCGCACCGCGTCGGCCTGTGGGACAGCGTCGCGCGCGCCACGCGGCAGGGCAGTCTCGACGCCGCGATCCGCGAGGTTGAACCCGCGCCGCTGGGCGCGCTTGCGGCGACGCTTCCGGCCTTGTGCGCGGTGGCGTTCAACGGCGGCGCCGCGTGGCGCATCGGCCGCCGCCAGTTCGCCGCTGATAGCGCGCTCGCGCTCGTTCAGCTTCCGTCCAGCAGCCCGGCCTATTGCCGCGTCTCGCTCCACGAAAAGCAGCAGGCGTGGAACGACTTGCGGAAATTCCTGCGCTGAAACTTGAAATTGCGAGTGCGGGCGTCGACAATGGCGCGCCTGACCAGAAAGGGAGCGACGCGTGAGCAAGAAGAGCGACAACTGGACCGGCAAGGCCGCGATGGCAGGCGCCGCGATCGGCTCGGCCGCGATTGCCGCCGCGCTGCTCTACGCCTCGCGCCGCAAGGAGCGCGCCGAAAAGGCCGCGCCCAAGTCGCCCCCGGTCGACGTTCCCGAAACCGACTGACCAGGCGCCCGATTCCGGTGTTGCATGGCGCTTGCCCGCGCGTATAGCGAAGCGCCATGGAACCCGTGAACCAGATCGATGGCCGCGCCTATCCGTTCGGCCTGAAGAACGTCGACACCGACGTGATCATCCCTGCCAAGTGGCTCAAGACGGTCACCCGCGAAGGGCTCGGCAAGGGCGCGTTCGAAGCGCTGCGCCAGGATCCGGACAACCTGTTCGACAGCGCCGAGTTCGCAGGCTCGCCGATCCTCGTCGCGGGCGACAACTTCGGCTGCGGGTCGAGCCGCGAGCACGCCGCCTGGGCGCTGGGCGACATGGGCATCAAGGCGGTCATCGCGCCCTCGTTCTCGGACATCTTTTCGGGCAACGCGTTCAAGAACGGCATTCTCACCGTGGTCCTGCCGCAGGAGGCGGTCGACCGGCTGATGGAGGTCGCGCGCACCGATCCGATCTCCATCGACCTCGAGAACCAGACGGTCACCACGCCGTTCCAGGATCGCTTCAGCTTCGAGATCGACCCGTTCCGCAAGCATTGCCTGATGAACGGACTCGACGAGGTCGGCCTGACCCTCGCCCGCGACGCCCAGATCGCGAGCTACGAGAGCAAGCTCGCCCGCGAGCGCGGCTTCCTTACCCACGGGACGTCGATCGCCGCTTAACTGCCCGGTTAATTACCGCTTCCCTTCGCCGGCGAAACTTGCTTTTCTGATCCCCGCAACCGGGCGCGTCGACGCCCGTCATCGAGACGCGGGAGAACAGATTCATGAAGGCCTTGCAGACCCACGCCGTGGGCGGACCCGACACGCTCGTCCTCGACGACCTGCCCGATCCGGTCGCCGGCCCGGGCCAGGTCGTGGTCGCGGTCAAGGCGTGCTCGATCAACTTTCCCGACACGCTGATGATCCGCGACATGTACCAGTTCAAGCCGCAGCGCCCCTATTCGCCGGGCGGTGAGCTGGCCGGCGTGATCGACAGCGTGGGCGAGGGCGTGACCGACTGGAAGGTCGGCGACCGCGTGATCGCCATGGTCGGCAACGGCGGCCTTCGCGAAAAGGTCGTGGCCGACCCCGCGCGGCTGTTCGCGCTGCCCGAAGGCGTCGATTTCGAGACCGGCGCGTCGCTGCTGATGACCTACGGCACCAACATCCACGGCCTTGTCGACCGCGGCCAGATCAAGGCCGGCGACACGGTGCTCGTGCTTGGCGCGGCAGGCGGCATCGGGCTTGCCGCGATCGAGCTGTCCAAGGCTTTCGGCGCGCGCGTCGTCGCCGCCGTCTCGACCGAGGAGAAGGGCCAGATCGCGCGCGAGGCCGGCGCCGATGAAGTGGTGATCTACCCCCGCGCCCCGCTCGACAAGGCGCAGTCGAAGGAACTCGCCGACGCGTTCAAGGCCGCCTGCGGACCCAACGGCGCGGACATCGTCTACGACGTGATCGGCGGCGACTATTCCGAACCGGCCGTGCGCGCGATCGCCTGGGAGGGCCGCTTCCTCGTCATCGGCTTCACCGCCGGCATCGCCAAGCTGCCGCTCAACCTCACCCTGCTCAAGGCCTGCGACGTGCGCGGCGTGTTCTGGGGCGCCTGGACCGCGCGCGAGCCGGTCAAGTTCAAGGAAGAAGTCGCGCAGCTGTTCGAGATGGTCGAGCAGGGCAAGATCCGCCCCCGCGTCTCGGCCCGCTTCCCGCTGGAGCGCGGCGGCGAGGCCATCGCCATGCTCGAAAACCGCCAGGCCGTGGGCAAGGTCGTGGTGACGATGTGATCGAAGGCGGAGGGGCGTTCGCGACCCCTCCGCCAACCGCAGGACGGCGGAGGGGGTGAGCCCCCGTGATCCTCCCCGGCAAGGGGAGGGGGACCATCCGCAGGATGGTGGAGGGGTAAAGCCTAATCCCGCTCCTTCGCACCATAGGTCGGCAGCCCCAGCTTCCAGTGGATCGCCGCGCCGCGCAGGGCAAAGCCCGCCAGCGCCGCGAACGGCCAGACCACCGCATTGGCAAGCCCGAGCCCGGTGCCCAGGACGCAGACCAGCGACGAGAGCGCCGCTGCGGTCACATAGAGTTCGGGCCGCATCAGGATCGACGGACGCCCGGCGAGCACGTCGCGGATCACCCCGCCGACGCAGCCGGTGATCACGCCCATCAGCATCGCCGGCACCGGCGTCACCCCGTAGGCGAGCGCCTTGGCCGTCCCCAGCACCGCATAGGCGCCAAGGCCCAGCGCGTCGGCCCAGTCGAGCATCGGCCAGTCGTAGTCCGAGGCCGCCCACCAGCGGCTTGGGCTGAACCACACCACCAGCGCCACGCCGAGGCACACCGGCGCGACGAGGGGATCGCGCACCCAGAACACCGGCGCGCCGATCAGCAGGTCGCGCACCGATCCGCCGCCCACGCCCGTCACCAGCGCGAAGAAGGTCATCGTCACCAGCGTCTGGCGCAACCGCGCCGCCAGCAGCGCCCCCGACAGCGCGAACACGGCAACGCCCGCGAGGTCGAGCAGGCCGAGCACGGCGGTCAGCGAAGGGGCGGGCAGGATCTGGGGGGGCAGGATCGGTGTCGGCATCGCCGCGTGCCTAGCACCGCGCGGCCGCCTTGTGCCAGTGGCGAGGCGCCCGCAACGCTCGCTGCGGCCTGCGGAATGGCCCTTAGGCCAATGGTAACCATCTGCATGGCAAGTCCTTTTGCGAAAGGCGGCTGCGCCATGGCGTTGACACGATTGCTGCGGAGGCGAGGGGCATCGGCGGACACCGGCACCGCTCCGCTCGCCGTGCGCGCGGCCCCGCCGGACCTGCCCGCCGGACATCCCGGCGGCCAGCGCGCCGGCGATAGGGCCGCCCTTCCTGTCGCCGATTCCGCCGCCGATCCCGCCGCCCGCGCCGAGCTGGTCGATGCGCTCGAGGCTTCGGGCCGCCTGTTCCTGTGGAGCACCGACGGCGCCGGCCGCCTGCTCTACCTCTCGCCCGGGGCGGCGGCGCGGCTGGGCGCGCGCAGGCCCGATCTCGTGGGTAGCGCCTTCGCGCACGTCTTCGCCACCGACCCCGAGACCGCCGCGGCGCGCGCCGATCGCCCGCTCCAATTCGTGATGACCGCGCGCCAGCGCATCGACGATCTCGTCGTGCGGCTCGCCCCGGATGCGGCGGTCGAGGGCGCGGCGGTCAGCTGGTGGTCGCTCAGCGCCGAACCGGCGTTCGGCAGCGAGGGCGAATTCCTCGGCCATCGCGGCACCGCGCGCGACGTCACCGCCGACCACCTGCGCCGCATCGAGGATGCGCGGCTGGCCGAATTCGACACGCTGACCGGGCTCGGCAACCGCCACCGCCTGAACCGCCGGCTCGACCAGATCCTCGCCGCCTATCGCGCCGCCGGCCGTCCCTGCGCGCTCGTCATGCTCGATCTCGACCGCTTCAAGCAGGTCAACGACACGCTCGGCCACCCGGCCGGCGACGAGCTGCTGCAGCAGGTCGCGCAGCGGCTGCGCAAGGTGATCGGCGACCGTGGCGAGATCGGCCGGCTGGGCGGCGACGAATTCCAGGTCCTCCTCCCCGACCTCGAGGACCGCGGCGTGCTGGGCGAGCTGGCCGGCCGGGTGATCGGCCTGCTTTCGCAGCCCTACCTCGTCGGCGGCGACCGCGCGGTGATCGGGGCCTCGCTCGGCATCGCGGTGGCGCCGCACGACGGGAACGACCGCGAGGCGCTGACCCATGCCGCCGACCTTGCGCTCTATGCCGCCAAGAACGGCGGGCGCGGCGCCTACCGCTTCTATTCGGCCGACCTCACCGACGAGAAGGAGGAGCGCCGCGCGATCGAGGAAGCGCTGCGCTGCGTGCTCGATACCGACGCGCTCGAACTCCACTACCAGCCGGTGGTGCGCACCGCCGACCACACCGTGGTCGGCTTCGAGGCGCTGCTGCGCTGGGACGACGGCGAGCGCGGGCCGATCGGGCCGCAGGTGTTCGTGCCCATCGCCGAGGAATGCGGCCTGATCCATCCGCTCGGCGAATGGGTCCTGCGCAATGCCTGCCGCGACGCGCTCGCCTGGCCCGAAACGGTGCGCGTCGCGGTCAACGTGTCGGCGGTGCAGTTCGCCGATCCGCAGTTCCCCGATACGGTCGGCGCGATCCTTGCCGAGACCGGGATTGCGCCCGAGCGGCTCGAGCTCGAACTGACCGAGACGATCTTCCTCGGCGACGACGAGCGCACGCAGGCCGCCTTCGCCCAACTCAAGGCGCTGGGCGTGCGGCTGGTGCTCGACGATTTCGGCACCGGCTATTCGAGCCTCAGCTACTTGCGCCAGGCGCCGTTCGACAAGCTCAAGGTCGATCGCGCCTTCGTCGACGCCTGCACGCTCAGGGACAGCTCGAGCGCCAAGATCATCGCCGCGATCATCGGCCTGGCCGAGGCGCTGGGCATGGAGACCGTGGTCGAGGGGGTCGAGGCGTTCGACCAGTTCCACCTCGTCTGCGACAAGGGCGCCAGCCTCGTCCAGGGCTACCTCTATTCGCCGCCGCTGCCGCTCGGCGAAACGCTCGACCGGATCGCCGCCGCCGCCTTCCGCATCGCGCCGAGCGGGCCGCAGCGCCACCGCCCCGAACGCCGCGCGGTCTATCGCGGCATCGGCCTGATCCACGAGGACCACCGCTACGAAGCGGTGATGAAGGACCTGTCGGCGACCGGTGCGCGCATCGACGGGCTGGTCGGCGTGCCGGTCGGGACCAGGCTGGTGCTCGATCTCGGCGCGGGCCAGCTTGCGGTCTGCACCGTGGTGCGCGCGCAGGAGGCGACGATCGGCGTCGAGTTCGAGACCCCGCTCGTTTCGGACGGCGCGGGCGGCCTCGTCACCCGCCACCGCGTCTCGCCCGCCGCGCTCCGGGCCGCGCTCGCCGCGGTGCCCGCAGGTCCGCGCCATTTCCTCGAAGTCAGCCCGACCGGTGCGCTCAGCGCGGGCGCCGGACGAGCGTGATCGCCGCGGTGCCGGTGCCCCTGACCGGCAGGTAGAGCCCCTGGCCGGCGGCGACCAGCGTGCCCGTCTCCACCGCGTCGATCCGCGCCCGGATCAGCAGCGCGCCCGCGCGCTTCTGCTCGATCGCGCGGTCGATCTTGCCGATCAGCTTGTCGTAGTCGCGCGCGAAGTCCTGGGCCAGCGCATCGGCGATCAGCCCGTTGATCTCGGGCAGCCGCGCCAGCGTCAGCAGCAGGTCGGTGCCGATGCTGTCGGTCGCGCCCGCCACCGACAGGTCGACGATGCGCACCGCGCGCGAATTGGGCGCGTTGGTCGGCGTGCCGGTCAGCCAGACGGTGCCCTTGGCCGTGCCAATGCGGTTGGCGGCGTCGCTGGCCGAGAATTGCACGCCCACCGCGATCTTGCCGTGGCCGGTGCCATAGGCGGTGACCTTGCCGAAGCGCGCGCGCACCGGGCCGATGCCGGGCAGCACGAAGGGCCGCGCCGAACGCTTGATCAGCGCCCTGGCGATCACCGGCTCGAGCTCGCGGTAGTCGGCCACCACGGGAACGAAGAACACAAGCTTGCCCGCGCCCTGTTCGAGCGGCGAGGGCGGCGGCAGCGGCCTTGCCGGCGGGTCGGCCGGGCGCGGGCCGACGAAGGTCTCGGTCGTCGCGGTCATGCCGAGATCAAGCCGCAGCCGCCCGCCGCGCGCCGCATCGCCTTCCACGACATAGCCGCCGTAGTGCAGCTTGTCGGGGGTGATCCGCATCCACACCGGCGGGTTCTCGCGGTTGAGCTGGAGCGAGGTGAACGCCTCGCCCCAGGCCTTCGCCACTTCGCCGCGCAAGTCGAGCCGCGCCACTTCGCGCTCGAGCGTGCGCTCGACCTTGTCGATCGCGGGGGCGAGCTTGTGGTCAACCTTGTCGGTGAAGCGGATGCGCTGGCCGAGGAAGTCGATCCCCGGTTCGGTGGTCCAGCCATATTCGATCCGCACCTTCGCGCGCGGGTTCCAGTCGCCGCCGATGTCGAGCCGCACCACCGCGCGCACTTGCGCATCGGCGGTGGCGGTCTCGCGGGCGATGCCCGCCACCTTGCGCGCGTGGACTTCGGCGTGGAGCGGCATCGTCACCACGAAGTCGGCCCCGCGCCCGCTGAGCGAGAGCCGCCCGCGCGTGACCGCGCCTTGCAGGTCGCACTTGAGCGTGGGCGTCTTGACCTTGACCACCAGCAGCTTGACCTTGCTCGAGCGTACGCAGGTCCGCCCGCGCTCGTCGATCGACCACAGCTGCCGGGGCACCGCGCGCTCCAGCGCCTCGCGGAACAGCGCGAGCCGCGCCTCGACCGGCACCGCGATGTGCGAGCGTTGCGCGGGCGGGGCGAACCCGTCGGTCGCGCGCGGCGGGGCCGCGAACTTCGCCTCGCGCCCGCACGATGCGAGCGCCAGCGCCGCCGCCACGACAGCAAGGGTCCTTCGTCCGGTCATGCGCGCCCCCCGGCGGGCAGGATAGCCCGACGGGCGCACAATGCAAAAGCGGCGCAAGGTTTCCCGAAAGGGCGGGCGTCAGGCGGCGCCGCCGCCCGCGACCGCGGCGTTCGCGTCGGCGGGCGCGCCTTCGCCCTGCGCCGTCCCCGCGCCCTGGCGCACGCCCTGGCGCACGCCCTGTTCCTTGCCGAGCAGGTAGCCGACGATCGTGCCGAGCAGCCCCATCACCGGGGTCATCTGCTTGTCGTCGTACCCCGCCACCAGCAGGAACGCGGCGAGGATCACCGCCGAGAGCACCGCCACCAGCCGCAGGACCTCGTCGGAATCGCGGCCACGGTTGACCAGCCAGACCGAAATCCCGGTGATGGCGAGCCCGTAGAGGAGGATCGCGCTGGCGATATAGGGCGCCTGCGCCTGCCACTGCTCGTCGCGGGTCTGGTGCTCGGCCAGCGCCGTCGTGGCAAGATCGACGCTCTTCTTTGCGGTATCGGCCTGCGCGGTCTGTTGATCCAGCGCCTGCTGCAGTCGGGTCAAATCGTCGGTTGCGGCCGTCGAGGAGGAATCGAGCGGCGCGTTGCTCGCGGTGTCGTCTGGCATTGTGGTTCCCCCCTGTTGATGGCGCCGCTGTCCGTTATCGCAGCGGTCAGTGGTGCGTGAGCTTGTCGACCCGGTCCTCGAGCGCCTTGACCCGCGCGATCAGCTTCTTGATCAGATCGTTCTGCTGGGCATCGACGCTTTGCACGCCAGCGACACCCGCGCCGAGGCCCGGCTGCGTCACATTGCCGCCGGCGCCGTAGTTCGACGTGCCGCCGTAGCTCGGCACCAGCCCGGCGTTGTTGTGCCCGGCCTGCGGTGGCACCGGCGCCACGCCGGCCAGCGCCGGCACCGAGCCGACAACCGGCACCGGTTGCGGCGGCAGCGCGCGGGTGATGCGGTAGCGCACCGTGGTCTCGTCGCGGCGCTCGGCGGGACGGTCCACGCCGTCTTCGCCGCCAATCAACTCGCCGCCCACCACCTCGCCGACCGTTCCACCGGGCTGGTCCGCGGCGGGGGGCTGGACCGGCCGGTCCTGCGCGCTGGACGATGTTCCCCAAGACCAGAGTGCGGCGGCCGCCAGTGCTCCCTGCCACGACTTCATCGTCTGATCCCCCTTGCAAGGTACGTTGCAAGAGTACGACAGTATCGCCCAAATATCCAGTTGCGGCGATCTTGGCCCTGTTCTCGATGAAAGCCGTTGATCGGCAATAGAAAAAGGCCGCGCAAGGTTTCCCTCGCGCGGCCCCTCGCTCACCGTGGATGGAGGTGGAGCGATCAGATGTGGATCGGCTTGCCAGCCACGCCCATCGCCGCTTCCTTCAGCGCTTCCGAATGGGTCGGGTGCGCGTGGCAGGTATAGGCGATGTCCTCGCTCGTCGCGCCGTATTCCATGGCGAGCGCGGCTTCGGCGATCATCGTGCCGGCAACCGATGCGATCGCCCAGACGCCCAGCACGCGGTCGGTCTTGGCGTCCGCGATCACCTTCACGAAGCCGTCGGGCTCGTGGTTGGTCTTGGCGCGGCTGTTGGCGAGCATCGGGAACTTCGAAACCTTGATCTCGCCCTTTTCCTTGGCCGCTTCCTCGGTCAGGCCGACGCCGGCGAACTCGGGGAAGGTGTAGACCACGCCCGGGATCACGTCGTGGTTCACGATGCCGGTCAGGCCAGCGATGTTCTCGGCGACGGCAATGCCCTCGTCCTCGGCCTTGTGCGCCAGCATCGGACCGGGGATGCAGTCGCCGATCGCCCACACGCCGTCGACCTTGGTGGCAAAGTCGTGGTCGGTCTCGATCTGGCCGCGCGCGTTGAGTTCGAGGCCGATCTTGTCGAGGCCCAGGCCATCCACGTTCGGACGGCGGCCGATCGCCACCAGCACGCAGTCGGCTTCGATCGTCGCCGCGTCGCCGCCCTTGGCCGGCTCGACGGTCAGCGTGGCCTTCGCGCCGTCCACGGCAACGCCCGTCACCTTGGTGGAAAGCTTCAGCTCCATGCCCTGCTTCTTGAAGATCTTGGCGGCTTCCTTGCGCACGTCGCCGTCCATGCCGGGCAGCAGCTGGTCGAGGAATTCGACCACGGTGACCTTCGCGCCAAGGCGGCGCCACACCGAGCCCAGCTCCAGCCCGATCACGCCGCCGCCGATCACCACCAGGTGGTCGGGCACCTTCTTCAGCGCGAGCGCGCCGGTGCTGTCGACGATCACGCCGGCATCGTTGTCCACGCTCACGCCCGGCAGCGGGGTCACGCTCGAACCGGTGGCGATGACGATGTTCTTCGCCGTCACCTTCTGCCCCGCCACGGTCACGCTGTGCGCGTCCTCGAAGCTCGCATAGCCCTTGAGCCAGGTGACCTTGTTCTTCTTGAACAGGAACTCGATCCCGCCGGTCAGCTGCTTGACCGAATCCGCCTTCTGCGCGTGCATCGCATCGAGATCGAGCGTCACTTCGCCGGTCTTGATGCCATAGCTGGCGAACGTGCCGTTCTTCGCCTCGTCGAACTTCTCCGAGCCGTGCAGCAGCGCCTTCGAAGGAATGCAGCCGACGTTGAGGCAGGTCCCGCCCAGCGTCTCGCGCCCTTCCGCACACGCTGTCTTCAGGCCCAGCTGCGCCGCGCGGATCGCCGCGACATAACCGCCGGGACCGGCACCGATGACAAGGACGTCGTAATCGTAATCAGCCATTGCTTGGCTCCTAACTTCATCCTCCCCTGAAAGGGGAGGTCGCAGCCCGCAGGGCTGACGGAGGGGTAGCACAACCGCGCCACACCCCTCCACCGCCTGCGGCGGTCCTCCTCCCCTTCAGGGGAGGATCGAATATTACATATCGATCAGCAGGCGGGTCGGATCCTCGATCGCTTCCTTGATCGTCTTGAGCGCCGTCACCGCTTCGCGCCCGTCGATCAGGCGGTGGTCGTAGGACAGCGCGATGTACATCATCGGGCGGATCACGATCTCGCCATTGCGGACGACCGGGCGGTCCTCGATGCGGTGCAGGCCGAGCACGGCGGACTGCGGCGGGTTGATGATCGGGGTCGACATCAGGCCGCCGAACACGCCGCCGTTCGAAATGGTGAAGGTGCCGCCCGCCATGTCGGCCATGGTCAGCGTGCCGTCGCGCGCGGCCTTGCCGTAGTTGGCGATGGCCTTCTCGATATCGGCGAAGCTCATCTTGTCGACATTGCGCACCACCGGCACGACGAGGCCGTTCGGGGCCGACACCGCGACCGAGATGTCGACGTAATCAAAGTAGACGATTTCTTCGCCCTGGATCTGGGCGTTGACCGAGGGGATGTCCTTGAGCGCGAGGACCGAAGCCTTGGCGAAGAAGCTCATCAGGCCGAGCTTCACGCCGTGCTTCTTCTCGAACACGTCCTTGTACTTGGCGCGCGCCTCCATCACCGCGGTCATGTCGACGTCGTTGAACGTGGTCAGCAGCGCGGCGGTTTCCTGCGCGCTCTTCAGCCGCTTGGCGATCGTCTGGCGCAGGCGCGTCATCTTGACGCGTTCCTCGTTGCGGCCGGGCGCGGTCGGCGCAGCCGCCGGGATCGGCGCGGCGGCGGTCACCGCGGGAGCCGCAGGCGCGGCCTGCTTCGCCTGGGCCGCAGCCAGCACGTCTTCCTTGGTCAGGCGGCCGTCCTTGCCGGTGCCCTTGACCGTCGACGGGTCGATGCCGTGTTCCAGCACCGCGCGGCGAACGGCGGGGCTGAGCACCGCGGCGTCGTCACCCTTGGGCGCGCCGGCATCGGCCTTGGGCGCAATGGTGTCCGAAGCGGGGGCCACCGGCGCTTCGGTACGCGGGGCAGGGGCCTGGCCACCGGCCGCCGCGACGCCGTCCTCGATCATCGCCAGCAGCGCGCCGACCGACACGGTGTCGCCTTCCTGCGCCACGTAGTTGCCCATCACGCCCGAGGCGGGGGCGGGCACGTCGACCGCGACCTTGTCGGTTTCGAGGCTGACGATGGGCTCGTCGAGCGCCACCGCTTCGCCGGGCTTCTTGAGCCACTGGCCGACCGTCGCTTCGCTGACGCTTTCACCCAGCGTCGGAACCTTGACTTCGATGGACATGACTTGCGTTTCCTTGGGGAGAATTCTTCTGATGGATCAGGCGAGCGCTCGAGCCCTTACGCCTTCTGCTTGCGGCGGATCTCGCCACGCACCGAAAGCGAAAGCGCATCGGCCACCAGCGCGGCCTGCTCGGCGGCGTGCCGCTTGGCGAGGCCGGTCGCGGGCGAGGCCGAAGCCGAACGCCCGGCATAGCGGGCGCGCGCGACCTTGGCCTTGGCGGCTTTCAGCGATTCCTCGATCAGCGGTTCGACGAAGAACCACGAACCGTTGTTCTTGGGCTCTTCCTGGCACCACACCACTTCCTCGAGGTTCGGCATGCGCGAGAAGCGCAAGCTCAGCGGCTCGCCGGGGAAGGGGTAGAGCTGTTCGAGGCGGATGATCTGCACGTCCTTGGCTTCCGCGGCATCGCGCGCCTCGATCAGGTCGTAGGCGACCTTGCCGCTGCACAGGATCACCTTGCGCGTGTCCTGGTCCGCCGCGCCGTTGGTGTCGGACAGGATGCGCATGAAGTGCCCCTCGCCGATGAAGTCCTCGCGCACCGACTTCGCCAGCGGGTGGCGCAGCAGGCTCTTGGGCGTCATGATGATCAGCGGCTTGCGGAACGGGCGGTGCATCTGCCGGCGCAGCACGTGGAAGTAGTTGGCCGGGGTGGTGATGTTGCACACCTGCATGTTGTCTTCGGCGCAGAGCTGGAGGTAGCGTTCCAGGCGCGCCGACGAGTGCTCCGGACCCTGGCCCTCGTAGCCGTGCGGCAGCAGCATGACGAGCCCGTTGGCGCGCAGCCACTTCGATTCCGAAGAGGCGATGTACTGGTCGATCATGATCTGCGCGCCGTTGGCGAAGTCGCCGAACTGCGCTTCCCACAGCACCAGCGTCTTGGGGTCGGCGCTGGCGTAGCCGTATTCGAAGCCGAGCACGCCGTATTCGCTCAAGGGGCTGTCGTGCACCTCGAAGCGGCCGTGCGGCAGCGTGGCGAGCGGCACGTACTTGTGCTCGTCGGTCTGGTCGACCCACACCGAATGGCGCTGGCTGAACGTGCCGCGGCCCGAATCCTGGCCCGACAGACGCACGTTGAACCCTTCGGTGACGAGGCTGCCATAGGCGAGCGCTTCGCCCGTCGCCCAGTCGAAGCCGACGCCGCTCGAAAACATCTCGCGCTTGGCGTCGAGCACGCGGCCGAGCGTCTTGTGGATGGTCAGGCCCTCGGGCACCGTCGTCAGCACGCGGCCGAGGCTGTCGAACAGCTTGGCGTCGATCCCGGTCGAAACGTTGCGGCGCGCGGTCACCGGGTCGGCCGGCTTGTTCAGCCCCGACCAGCGCCCGCCGAACCAGTCGGCCTCGTTCGCCTTGTAGCTCTTGGCCGCCTCGAACTCGGTCTCGAGCGTCGCGGTGAAGTGGTCCTCGATCTCGCCCTTGGTGTCCTTGTCGATCACGCCCTGCGCGACGAGGCGCTCGGCATAGAGCGTCGAGACCGCCGGGTGCTGGCGGATCTTCGCGTACATCAGCGGCTGGGTGAAGCCCGGCTCGTCGCCCTCGTTATGGCCGAAGCGGCGATAGCACCACATGTCGACGACGATGTCGCGGCCGAACTTCTGGCGATAGTCGATGGCGAGCTTGCAGGCGAAGGTCACCGCCTCGGGATCGTCGCCGTTGACGTGGATGATCGGCGCCTGGACGCCCTTGGCGACGTCCGAGGGATAGGGCGAGCCGCGGCTGAACTGGGGGCTGGTGGTGAAGCCGATCTGGTTGTTGATGACGAAGTGCAGGCAGCCGCCGGTGTTGTAGCCCTTCACGCCCGAAAAGCCGAAGCACTCCCAGACGATGCCCTGGCCGGCGAAGGCCGCGTCGCCGTGGATCAGCACCGGCAGCACCTGCTTGTGCTTGCCTTCGCCCAGGTCGTCGCGGAACGCCTGCTGCGCGCGGGCCTTGCCCAGCACCACCGGGTCCACCGTCTCGAGGTGGCTGGGGTTGGGCTGCAGGCTCATGTGCACCTTGATTCCGTCGAACTCGCGGTCGGTCGAGGTGCCGAGGTGGTACTTCACGTCGCCCGAACCGCCGACGTCCTCGGGATTGGCGGTGCCGCCCGAGAATTCGTGGAAGATCACGCGGTAGGGCTTGGCCAGCACGTTGGCGAGCACGTTCAACCGCCCGCGGTGGGCCATGCCGTAGATGATCTCGCGCACGCCCAGCTGGCCGCCGTACTTGATCACCGCCTCGAGCGCCGGGATCATCGATTCCCCGCCGTCGAGGCCGAAGCGCTTGGTGCCGACGTACTTCTTGCCGAGGAACTTCTCGTACTGCTCGCCGCGCACCACCGCGGCGAGGATCGCCTTCTTGCCGTTGGGGGTGAAGTCGATCGACTTGTCGCCGCCCTCGATGCGGTCCTGGATGAAGCGGCGCTCCTCCACGTCGGCGATGTGCATGTATTCGAAGCCGACCTTGCCGCAGTAGTTCTTGCGCAGGATCGCCTCGACCTCGCGCACCGTCGCCCAGGTCAGGCCGAGCACGCCGCCCATGAACACCTTGCGGTCGAGATCGGCGGGAAGGAAGCCGTGGAACGCCGGGCTGAGGTCGGCGGGCAGGTCCTGCCGGGCAAGGCCCAGCGGATCGAGATCGGCGGCAAGGTGGCCGCGCACGCGATAGGTGCGCACCAGCAGCATCGCGCGGATCGAATCGTTCGCCGCCTTTTCAAGCGCGGCTTCGTCGAGCGCGCCCGCGCCGCCCGGCGCACCGGCGCCGCCCTTCTTGGCGGCCTTGGCGATTTCCAGCTTCAGCGCCATCGGATCGAGCGCCTGGGTCAGGTCGTCGCCCGCGGCGGCATCCATGATCGGCCAGCGCTTGGACGCCCACGAAGGGCCGGCCTGCGGCGCTTCCTGGAACAGATCGACGTCGAACTCGTGAACTTCCTGGCCCATCGGTCACTCCTGCTGCCCCCGGGGAGGGTGGGGCTTCGGACTTAGCGCGGTCCGCGCCGGGGCCGCGCGGGCCCCGCTCGAACAGCGTCAGGTACTTTCCTGCGGGCGAAGCGTTCCGCCCAATTCGTCAACCATCCGCCCCGCTGCGCGCATGCGCCATAGGGCCTTGGTGCAAAGGCCCGCCGAGCGAGCCTCTAGGTATGATGCCGGAGCGGGTTTTGCGTGGGGTCCGCCCGGCAGAATACGACTGCGCCGGCGCGGCGGGCGAGGGAATCGCCCGCCGCCCCGGCGCGCGTCGGATCAGGCGAGCGTGGGGTCGATGCCCTTGCACGCCACCAGCAGTTCCTTGACCGCGTCGACCGAGACCTGGAGGTTGGCCTTGGCCGCGTCGTCGAGGGCGATCTCGATCACCTTCTCGACGCCGCCCGCGCCGATCACCACCGGCACGCCGACATAGAGGCCGTCGACGCCATAGGCGCCGTCGACGTAAGCCGCGCAGGGCAGGATGCGCTTCTGGTCATTGAGATAGGCTTCCGCCATCGCGATGCCCGAAGCCGCCGGGGCGTAGAACGCCGAGCCGGTCTTGAGCAGGCCGACGATCTCGCCGCCGCCCGAGCGGGTGCGCTGCACGATCGCGTCGATCTTCTCCTGGGTCGAGGCGCCCATCTTGACGAGGTCGGTGACCGGAATGCCCGCGACGGTCGAATATTCGACCACCGGCACCATCGTGTCGCCATGGCCGCCGAGCACGAACGAGTTCACGTCGCGCACCGAAACGCCGAATTCCCAGGCGAGGAAGGTGCTGAAGCGTGCCGAATCGAGCACGCCCGCCATGCCCACGACCTTGTTGGTCGGCAGGCCCGAGAATTCGCGCAGCGCCCAGACCATCGCGTCCAAGGGGTTGGTGATGCAGATCACGAAGGCGTCGGGGGCGTGGGTCTTGATGCCCTCGCCGACCGCCTTCATCACCTTGAGGTTGATGCCGAGCAGGTCGTCGCGGCTCATGCCGGGCTTGCGGGCGACGCCGGCGGTGACGATGATCACGTCGGCGCCCGCGATGTCGGCATAGTCGTTCGAGCCGGTGATCTTGGCGTCGAACCCTTCGACCGGGCCGCACTGCGACAGGTCGAGCGCCTTGCCCTGCGGCACGCCTTCGACGACGTCGAACAGGACGATGTCGCCGAGTTCCTTCTGGGCGGCGAGGTGGGCCAGCGTGCCGCCGATGTTGCCGGCCCCGATCAGGGCGATCTTCTTGCGTGCCATGAGCTTTTCGGTCCTTTCCCGAAACATGCGGGACAAGAGGTCAGGCAACCGCCCGGTCGGCAACCTCCCGCGCCCCGCATGACGGGAAGGTTCGGACGGAACGGAAGGCGCCGTAGGCCGCTCTCCAGGCGAAAGCAACCCGCAAAAAACCCTGATTTCCGGGTTTTTTCGATAACAGTTCGCAATAGCAAGAATGCCGCGCGCCGCGGTGCTCGCCCCGCTTTCCCGCCCGGGCTTCGCGCGCCGTCCGCCGTTGCGGCGCGGCCGTATGCCGGGGGTGCGCGCCGCGGGCGGGCGCTATCCTCCCTGCGCCAGCCGGCGCGAGGCTTCGCGCGCCATGCGCCGGTCGAGCGTGCGGCAGATCTCGAGCCACCACACCACCCCTTCGGCATCGCCGGTCGCCTCGGCGATCTGCGCGGCCTCGCAGGCGCGCTCCGCGGCGCAGATGCCGTGCGCGGCGAACAGGCGCAGCGCCGCGGCCAGCACGCCCTCGGCGTCGAACAGGTCGCTCGCGTCGAGCGGCGCGTTGTCGTTGGCGGGGCGCTCGATCGCGCGGCGGCGCGGGTTGCGGCTGGGACGGACGAGACAGGGCGAGACGATCCCGTAGCGGGGGGCAAAGCGCAGCATGTCACGGTCTCCATCGCCTGTCGCCGTCCCCGGCCCCCGAGGCCCGGGCCGGGGGCCGGGGCGGGGGCGGGTCGGGGTCGGTGTCTTCCTGGGCCGAGCGGTTAGCGCCCCCCGCATGAACAGTCGGTTGGCCCTCACGGTAAAGGAAGCGATAACCCCTCGCTCCGCCCCTCGCGCAGGACGAACCGCGCCCGGCCCATGCCCGGTCCCCGTCCGCTTCCCGCCCGCTCACGCGCCGGGCTTGGCGATCCACTTGCCGGCGTTCTCGTAGGCCGGGTTCACCGCGCCGCCCTGCGGCAGGCCGTCGCCCTTGAACACGGCGTCGCCGCCGCGCTGCTCGATCTCGGGGGCATAGGCCGGCGCGCTCGCGTGCGGCAGCGGCTGCTGCCCGAATGCGGCGGCGCCCGCCGCCGCGGCGGGCGTGGACGGGGCTTGCGCGCGCAGCGCCGCCAGCCGTCCTTCCTCGAACGCGCGTTCGAGCGCGACCGGATCGGCGAAGTCCGCGCCGGTCGGGGTCCAGCTGCGCGGATGCGGCGCCGCCACCGGCTCGCCGCCGGCATAGACCGCGCTGAACGCCGCCGGCTGCCCGGCGCTGCCGCCCCAGCGATAGAACCGGTGCGCGCCGATCGCGCCGATGAAGGCGAGCTTGTCGGCCCAGCCGGGATGCACCGCCCAAGTGTGGTAGTGCGTGGCGAGGCCGACCGGGGCATAGACATAGCCCGCCATCGCCTCGGCCGCGACGCGCCGCGCGCGGTCCCAGAACTGCGCCACCGGCTTGCGCGCCAGCGAGCCGTCGCAGGCGAAGCTGAACTGGCAGCCCGGCCGCTCCGAGCCCTGGTAGACCACGCCGCACACCGTCTTGGGGAAGGCGGGGTGCGCCACGCGGTTGAGGATCACCTGCGCCACCGCGCGCTGCCCGGCGTCGGGCTCGCTCGCCGCTTCGTAGTAGATCGCGGTGGTCAGGCACTGCTGCGCGCGCCAGCGGTCCTCGCTGCTGCCGCGCGCGAACACCGGCCGGGCGATCGCGCCGGCGGGCGAGGCGTCCTCGTCGTCGCGCCGCGCGCGCCACGCCGCCTCGGCGCTGTCGGGGGCGAGCAGGCCCGAATCCTCGGGCGCGATGTAATAGAAGGCCGAGCCCGGAAAGCTCTCGCCCGGGCGCTCGAACGGCTGCAACGGCCCTGCCTGCGCCGCCGCCTCGCGCACGCCCTGCGGATCGCCCCAGCCGAGGCTGCCGAGCACCGCCGCGCCGATGCCGATCGCCGCCACGCCGGCCAGCCGCTGGCGCAGCAGCGAGGGCCGCGCCAGCGCCCGCCGCACCGAAACCGTGTCCTTCTGGCGGATGCGCGCGGCAAAGTCGCGCGGGTGCGGGCCGTCGGCCGGCACGGGCGCCACCCGAGCAGGGCTCGCCGCTTCGGGCGACAGGATCACCGGTCGATAGGCGATCGTCAAAGGCACGCGGCGTCAACCATCATCGCGACAAGCGGCAGGGACCTCCCTCCATCCGGCGCCGACCATAGCGCATTTGCGCGCGCAACGCTGCATCCCGCGCGGCATCGCCGCCATAGCCCGCCGCGCCTGCCTTGTGGTTAACGCCGGCCTTGGCGCGGCGAGCGATGCGTCCGTGCGCCTCTTGCCCGCACGGGCAAACCCCGCTAGTCGCGCCGCCGACGCCATCGGTGCCCCGGAGACGGGGCTAAGAGGGAATCCGGATCTTCGCCCAGCGAAGCCAGCCGGAGCTGCCCCCGCAACTGTGCCCGGCGAGCGGACCGTCCACATGCCACTGGCCCCAGCGCCGGGAAGGCGGACGGCCCCCGCGATGACCCGGGCGAGCCAGGAAACCTGCCGGTGTGCGGTCGTTCCGCGGCCGGGCGGGGTGTACCGGGCGCATGCGTGATCCCGCGCGCCGTTTGGCCCCGCGCAGGCTCCCGCCATGGACGACGCCTCGTCGTTCATGGGCCGGGGGAAATGCCATGCGTTCGTCGTTCATTGCCTTGTCCTGCGCGCTCGCGCTGTCTGCGCAGGTCGCGCACGCCGAAGAGGGCGCGCCCGCGCCCGCGCCCGAGCCGATCACCGTGCTCGCCACCGGCACCGAGACCCGCATCGACCAGACCGGCCAGGCGATCGCGGTGCTCACCGCGCAGGATCTCCAGCGCCTGCAGGGCCCCGACCTCGTCCGCGTCGTCGAGCACCTGCCCGGCGTCGCCTTCGCCCGCACCGGCGGCCCCGGCGGCCAGACCAGCTTGTTCGTGCGCGGCGCCAATTCCGAGCATCTCCTCGTCCTCGTCGACGGCGTGCGGCTCAACGACGTGTCCTCGCCCAAGGGCGCCAACGACTTCGCCACGCTCCAGACCGGCGGGCTCGGCTCGGTCGAGCTGCTGCGCGGGTCGAACTCGGTGATCTGGGGTTCCGAGGCCATCGGCGGCGTGCTCGCGGTCACCTCGCGCGAACTGAACGGCGTCGAGGCGAGCGCCGAAGGCGGCAGCTACGGCAGTTTCTCGGGCAATGCCGTCGCCGGCCTTTCCGGTGCGCGCGCCGCGCTCACCCTCAACGGCGGCTACGAGCGCACCGACGGCGTCTCGGCGGCGCGCGCCGGGACCGAGGCCGACGGCTACGACCAGTGGCGCGTCGGCGGGCGCGGCCGCTTCGAGCTGGTCCCCGGCCTCAGCGTCGTCGCCACCGCGCGCTATGCCCGCAGCCGCAGCGAGATCGACGGCTTCCCGCCGCCGCTATACACCTTCGGCGACACGCTCGAATACCAGGTCACGCGCCAGTTCACCGCGCGCGCCGGCCTGCGCTACCGTTCGAGCGCGCTCGACCTCGATGCCGGCTACGCCTTTTCCGACACCCGCCGCGACACTTACGACGGCGGCGCCGGCGATGCGCTCGAATACGGCTTTGCCGGCCGCAGCCAGCGCGCCGAGCTGACCGGGCGCGTCCGCCTGCCGGCCGATTTCGCGCTCGATTTCGGCGCCGACAGCGAGCGCCAGACGCTGCCGCGCGAAGGCTCGGCCAGCCCGCGCAGCCGCCTCAATAGCGCCCACGCGCTGCTCGGCTGGTACGGCGAGCGCGCGCAGGTCGCGGCCGGCGTGCGCTACGACGACCACAACCAGTACGGCGATGCCTGGACCTTCGGCGCCAACGCCAGCGTCCGCCTGCCCGCCGACCTGCGCCTGCGCGCCAGCTACGGCGAGGGCTTCCGCGCGCCGACGCTGTTCGAACTCTACGACCCCACCTACGGCAACGTCGCCTACCAGCCGCTCGGCCTCGACCCGCTCAAGCCCGAGCGCAGCCGCAGCTACGAGGCCGGGCTCGAATGGGGCAGCCGCGACCGGGTCTTCGCCGCGGTCACCCTGTTCCGCCGCGACACCCGCAGCCTCGTCGAGTTCTTCTCGTGCTTCGGCGAGACCTCGCCCGCCTGCGTCGCGGCCAACGATGCCGGGTTCGGCTTCGGCGGCTTCTACTACAACGCCAGCCGCGCCCGCGCCGAGGGCGTCGAGCTGGAATGGTCCGCGCAGGCCTCGCCGCAGCTTGCGGTGCAGATGAACGCCACGCTGCTGCGCGCGCGCGACCGCAGCACGGATTCGTTCTACGACGGCAAGGACCTGCCGCGCCGGCCCTTCGCCACCGTCACCGGCTCGATCGACTGGACCAGCCCGCTCGAGGGCCTGTCGCTCGGCGCCGACCTGCGCTTCCGTTCGGAGAGCTTTGACAACCGCGCCAACACCGTCAAGCTGCCGGGCGGGATGATCACCGACCTGCGCGCCGCCTATGCCATCGCTCCCGCGTTCGAACTCTACGGGCGCGTCGAGAACGTGTTCGACGCCTACGTGCCGACCGCGGCGACCTACAACACCTGGGGGCGCAGCGTCTTCGCCGGCGTCAGGGTGCGCTATTAAGGCGATCGGCCGCGGCGCGGCGCGCGCGCTCGCCGGGGCGGCGCCGCTGCTCCTGCTCGCGGGGTGCATTCCCGCCAGCCGCGCCGACGCCCCGGCTGCGCCGCGCGCGCATCCCGGCGTGGTCAGCCTCAACCCCTGCACCGATGCGATCCTCGCCGAAGTCGCCGACCGCGACCAGATCCTCGCGATCTCGGCGTGGAGCCGCGATCCCCGCGCGTCGAGCATGGACCCGGGCCTCGCCCGGCGGCTGCCGAGCACGCACGGCACCGTCGAGGAAGTGCTCGCGCTGCGTCCCGACGTGGTGATCGACGGCGCCTTCGTCGCGCCCGCCACCGCCGATGCCTACGCCCGCCTCGGCCTGCGGTTCGAGACCTTCGACATGGCCGCGACGGTCGGGGCCTCGCGCGCGCAGGTGCGCCGGCTCGCCGCGCTGGTCGGCCATCCCGACCGCGGCGAGGCGCTGGTCGCGCGGATGGATTCGGCGCTCGCCGCCGCCGCGCCGCCGCCGGGCGCGCCGCCGGTCCCGGCCGTCGTATGGGAGCCGGGCGGAATCGTGCCGGGCAAGGGGACGCTCGTCTCCGACCTGCTCGTCCGCACCGGCTACAGCAACTTCAGCGCGCTGCGTGGCCTGGGCCAGGCTGACCGCCTGCCGCTCGAACGCATGCTCGCCGACCCGCCGCGGGTGATCCTCGTCGCCGACGCGACAGACCGCGCCACCGCCGACCAGGACCGCGCGCTGTCGCACCCGGCGCTGCGCGCGCTCGCCGGCACCACCCGCGCCGCCTTCGCGCCCAACCTGCTCTATTGCGGCGGCCCAACGATCATCCGTGCCGCCCGCCGCCTCGCCGAAGTCCGCAACCAGATCCTCCCCCAACGGGGGAGGGGGACCGCCGCAGGCGGTGGAGGGGTAATGCAGCCCGTCCACGCCCGATGACCCGCCCTGCCACCCTTCTCGCCGGCCTCCTGCTCCTCGCGCTGCCGCTCTCGTTGCTGGCAGGCCAGGTGTGGATCGATCCGTTCGGGCCCCCGGTGCGCAATGCCGTGCCGATCCTGATGGAACTGCGCGCGCCGCGTGCGGTGCTCGCGCTGCTGGTCGGCGGCGGCCTCGGCGCCGCCGGCGCCGCGATGCAGGGCTACTTGCGCAATCCGCTCGCCGATCCGGGGCTGTTCGGCGTCGCGCCGATGGCGGCATTGGGCGCGGTGCTGTCGTTTTATACCGGCTATGCGGTCCAGCCTTTCGCGCTGCCCGTCTTCGCGCTCGCCGGCGGCGCGCTCGCCATGGGGTTGCTCGCGCTGATCGCCGGGCGCGGCGCGGGGATCGCGCTGTTCACGCTCGCCGGCATGATGATCGCAAGCCTCGCCGGCGCGCTGACCAGCCTCGCCATCAGCCTCTCGCCCAACCCCTTCGCGCTGTCCGAGATCGTCACCTGGCTGATGGGCGCGCTCGCCGATCGCGGCTGGCGCGATGTCGCGTTGGCCGCGCCGCCGACGCTTCTCGGCCTCGCGCTGCTCGCGCGCACCGGGCGCAGCCTCGATGCGCTGACGCTGGGCGAGGCGGCGGCGCGCTCGCTCGGGGTCGATCCGGTGCGGCTGCAATGGCTGCTGGCGGCAGGGGTCGGCTGCCTCGTCGGCGCCGGCGTCGCGGTCGCCGGGATCATCGGCTTCGTCGGGCTGATCGTGCCGCACATGGTGCGCCCGTTCACCGACGGCCGCCCGTCGGCGCTGCTGCTGCCGAGCGCGCTGGCCGGCGCGCTGCTGCTGCTGCTCGCCGATTGCCTGTGCCGGCTGGTCCCGCTGCCCGGCGGCGAGCTGCGCCTCGGCATCGCGCTCAGCCTCGCCGGCGCGCCCTTCTTCCTCCACCTGCTGCTGCGCTTGCGGCGCGAGGTCGCATGAGCACGCTGCTCGCCCGCAACCTGATCGTCGACGGACGGCTCGAAGGCGTGTCCCTCGCGCTCGCGCCGGGCACCGTCACCGCCATCGTCGGGCCCAACGGCGCGGGCAAGTCCACCCTGCTGGCGGCGCTCGCCGGGCTCGTCCCCGGCGCCGTCAGCCTCGGGTCCGATGCGTTGCGTGCGCTCCCCCCACGTCGGCGGGCGCAGCGCATCGGTTACCTGCCGCAGTCGGGCGAAGTCGCCTGGAACCTCTCGGTGCGCACGCTCGCCGCGCTCGGCCGCCTGCCGCACGATGCCGGCGCTGCCGACGACGCGCGCGCGATCGACGCCGCGCTGCGCCAGCTCGATCTTGCCGCGCTTGCCGAGCGCCCCGTCGCGCAGCTTTCGGGCGGCGAGCGCGCCCGCGCGCTGCTTGCGCGCGTGCTCGCGGGCGAGCCCGACTGGGTGCTCGCCGACGAACCGCTCGCCGCGCTCGACCTTTCGCACCAGCAGGTGCTGCTCGCGCAGCTGCGCGCGCTGGCGGGCGCGGGCCGCGGCGTCGTGCTGGTGCTCCACGACCTCGCGCTGGCGATGAACCACGCCGACCGCGTCGCGGTGCTCGATCGCGGCCGCCTCGTCGCCGAAGGCGCGCCTGCCGCCGTGCTCACCCCTGCGCTGATCGCGCAGGTCTGGGGCGTCGCCGCGCGCTGGCTCGGCGAGCCGGGCGCGCGCGCGCTCGCGCTCGGCTGATGCGAAAAGGCCCGCCGGACCGTTGCGTCCGGCGGGCCTCTCCAAGCGGCTTCCCCGCCTCAGCGCGCGGCCATGCGCGTCGCGTTGGCGGCGATGGCGAAGCGGCGCGCGTCGCTCGCGCCGCCGATCGCGCGGCGCTGGCACGCCTTGACCGCGCGACGCAGCGCCAGCTCGGCGCCGTCGGCGCTGCCGCAGACCGCCACGGCGGCGCGGGCGATGCGGCGGTCGAGCGTGGCGACGCCGCGCCCGCTGGCAAGGTTGAGGTCGTCGTAGCGGACGTCGAGCCTCTGCACGGGGGCGAGGGCGTCGTCGCGCGCCTGCGCGAGCGGAGCGAAAGCGGTGGTGGCGAGCGCCATCGCCGCGAAAACTGCGGTGCGAACCATACGATAATCTCCTGGGAACTGGGGGTGTCGAGTAGTTATCGCGATCCCGCCCGCGCAATGCTCGCAGTTTAATACAATGTAAAGGATTCGTTTTGCGTATTTATTTGGATTAAATGCAACAAACGCTTGCGTGAAACTAATTCGGTTTCAACTGGAATCATTATTTGTTGCAGGGTTACATTCGCGTTTCGTAAGATGACTTCAATACGACAACGCCCCGCCGCGAATTCGCGACGGGGCGTCCTGGTCGTGCGGTAAAGGGAAGCGGGGGCGCTTCAGCCGCGCCGGTCGAGCGCGGCGGCGAAATCGATCGCGAACCGCTCGGCGAAATGATCGCGCTCGGCCAGCGGGATCGCCGGTCGCGCCGCCGCCGGGCCGTGCGGACCGGCGCCGAACAGGTGCGCTGCCGGCGGCTCGCGGTGCGGGTCGGCAAGCAGGGCGGGAGCGGGGGCGGGGACAGGTACGGGTACGGGAGCGGGCGATGCGCTCCCTGGCGCGGGCGTCGCGCAAGGGATCGGCGCAGCCGCCCGCGTCGGGGCGATCCGCCATTCGAAGTCGCGCAGCTCGGTCACGGGCAAACTATCCAATCTTACGATATATGCCAATCCTTCCATTGGGTTAGCACGTATTGCCCCTCAGCGCTTGTATCGGAACGACATGGATGGGAAATTTTTGGTTACCGTCGCCGCCTGCCCGCCACTTGCGCGCCACCGGCCCCGTCACAGCACGAAGTCGGCCGCGACGAGGTCCACCGTGCCGTTCAGCCGGATCACCAGGTCGGCCACGCCGTCGCCGGTCATCTCGCCCTCGATCCAGGTCGAGCCGCCCTCGTGGACCACGTGGAGCTGCCCGGCGCGGGTGAACGCCGCCGTGCCGATGAAGCTGAAGGTCTGGTTGCCGTCGGTCATCGCCCGCGCGTCGATCAGCGACAGGTCGATGCGGTCGCCCTGCGCGTGGCTGAAGTCGGCGATGCGGTCGGCGCCGGCGCGCGTCGCGCCGGTCTCGCGGTTGCCGAACACGAAGCGGTCCGCGCCCGTCCCGCCGATCAGCGTGTCGAGCCCGGCGCCGCCGCGCAGGGTGTCGGCGCCCGCCTCGCCGCGCAGCGTGTCGCCACCGGCATCGCCGAACAGCACGTCGTCGCCGTCCCCGCCGTTCAGCACGTCCGCCGCATCGCCGCCGCGCAGCGTGTCGTTGCCGGCATCGCCGCGCAGCAGGTCGGCCCCGTCGCCGCCGCTGATCGCATCGTCGCCGTTGCCGCCCTCGAGCGTGTCCCTGCCGGCCAGGCCCTTGATCGTGTCGTTGCCGGCAAAGCCCACGATCGTGTCGTCGTTGACCGTGCCGGTCAGCGTTTCGCCCGCACCGGTGCCGAAATAGACCCACGAGAACGACGGCGCATAACCGCCGAAGTTGTCCGCGGTCAGCACCGCCGGGAACAGCCCTTCGAGCCGCGCCACGGTCTGGAAGGCGAAGTCGTTGCCGGCAAGGCCGTCGCGGTCGATCTGGATCAGCGTGTCCGTGCCCTCGGCCACCAGCCGCAGATGGCCGTCGCCGAAGGGGTTGGCGAGCGGGGCGAGGCCGGTCATCCGCGCGATCAGGTCGTCGAGCGCGAACACGTCGCCGCCCGCGCCCGCGGCGAAGTCGGTCACCGTCACCTGCGTCCGGCCCAGGCCCGCGCCGCCGAGCCGGATCGTGTCGCTGCCATCGCCCAGCGTATAGGTCTGCACGCCGCCGCGGCCCAGCGTCGAGACCACCGTGTCCTGGCTCGCCCCGCCGATCACCACCGCGTTGTCGACCGCCAGCACCACCTTCGCGCCGTTGCCGACGTAGGCGTTGTTCGCCTCGTCGTCGGTCTCGACATGGACCAGCCCGTCCGCCCCGGCGCTGCCGCTGACGGTGATCGTGTCGTAGTCCTTGCCGCCGCGGACCTGCAGCACGTTGCCGGTCTTGAGCACGAGCGTCGCCGTGTCGGCCCCGTCGCCGAGGTCGATCTCGTCGCTGCCGCCCGCATCCGCGCCGCTGTCAGCCACCGTGTCGGCGCCGCTCCCGGCAAGGATCACGTCGTCGCCGGCGCCGCCCGACAGCACGTCGTCGCCCGCGCCGCCCTCGATGTGGTCGGCCCCGCCGCGCCCTTCGATGCGGTTGCCGTTGGCGTCGCCGAAGAAACTGTCGGCCTTGCCCGATCCGATCAGCAGCTCGACGTTGTCGAGCCGGTCGCCGCCGCTGATCTCGGCGCCGAACGCGGCCCGGGCGCCGAAGCTCTCGCCGGCATAGCTCACCGTGTCGAAGCCGTCGCCGCCATCGACCCGGCCGCCGCCGCTGCCCGGGCGCAGCGTGTCGTCGCCGCCCAGGCCGAGCAGCACGTCGGCCCCGGCGCCGCCCGCCAGCACGTTGGCCGCGGCATTGCCGGTGATGCGGTTGGAGCTGCCGTTGCCGGTGCCTTCGATGGCATTGGTCCCGGTCAGCTCGAGGTTCTCGACATAGGCGGTCAGCGCATAGCTGATCCCGGCGCGGACCGTGTCGGTGCCTTCGCCCGCCGCTTCCACCACCGTCGTGCCGGCGAAGTTGACGTTGTAGGTGTCGTTGCCCGCGCCGCCGATGAAGCTGTCGCCCGGGCCGTTGCCGTAGAACCGGTCGTTGCCGCCCAGCCCCTTGAGCACGTTGACCGAACTGTTGCCGACGATGAGGTTGTCGAGCTCGTTGCCGGTGCCGTCGATCGCGCCGCCGGCGGTCAGCAGGAACAGGTCCTCGACATTGGCGCCCAGCGTATAGCTGATCGTCGCGCCCACCGCGTCGCGGCCTTCGCCGGCGTTCTCGCGCACCTGGTCGCCCGCCTGTTCGACGATGAAGCTGTCGTCGCCCGCGCCGCCGACCATGATGTCGTTGCCGCTGCCGCCGTCGATCAGGTCGTCGCCCGCGCCGCCGTCGAGGTAGTCGACCCCGCCCGCGCCCCTGATCGTGTCGTCGCCGGCAAAGCCGTAGACCCGGTCCGCGGCGTCGGACAGCTCGATCGTGTCGTTGCCCGAGAACGCCGCCGCGAGCAGCGCCTTGTCGTCGGCGCTCGACTGGCTCTGCAGCGCCGATTGCAGCGCGCGCGCCGAAACGCTGACGTTCTCGATGGTGTAGAGCGTGACCCCGTTCTGCTGTTCGAGCAGCCCGGTGATCGTGCCGCCGGTCAGCCCGCTGCTGCTGGCGGTCAGCCCGGTGCCGCCGACCTGGATCTCGCCGTCGTCGCCGCCCTGGCTCGCCGAGATGTAGGCGACGTCGGGATAGGTGATGCCATAGACGGTGTAGTACGCGCCCTGCTGCAGGTCCGCATCGGTCTGGTTGCGCCAGAACCAGTTGAGGTCGAGGTTGTCGAAGTCGATCGGAACGTTGTTGGTGCGGACGGTGAAAGTGGCCATGGTCGCTAGGGTCCCCGGGAAGGTGCAGGCATCGCCGCCGACGCGCGCGCTGCGGCGGTGGCATCGGGACGGCGACGGGCTATGCGACCTTGGTCCCCGGCGTCGCCACGCGCGGGCCACCGCTTGGCCGAGGGGGGAAGGGAGGAGAAGACGGCGCGCCGCCCGTGCGCGCCTTGCGCCAGCGGTGCCTGCGATCTCTCCCCTGCGCCCTCGCGGCGCGGACTTATCATCCTGATCTGCGGGATTAATTTCCTGCTGACAAGGGCTTCGGCCCGATCCGGCGCATTTGCCAGGGCCCTAAACTCCATGAGTTTACGGCCTAGAGCACGAAATCCGACCCCAGCAGCGTCACTGCCCCGTCCAGCCGGATCGCGAAGTCGGCAAGGCCGTCGCCGTTGACGTCGCCCTCGACATAGGTGTTGCCGCCGTCGAGCACCGCGTGGAGTTGCCCTGCGACCTTGCCGAACGCGCCCGCGCCGATGAAGGCGAAGGCCTGATTGCCCGCGAGCGTCGCATTGGCGTCGATCGCGGAAAGGTCGATGCGGTCGCCCTGGGCATGGGCGAAGTCGGTGATGCGGTCGGCGCCGGTGTGCAGCTTGCCGGTCTCGCCGCCTGCGAAGACGAAGCGGTCCGCGCCGGTCCCGCCGGTCAGCACGTCGCGCCCGCTGCCGCCGCGCAAAGTGTCGTCGCCGCCGCCGCCGATTAGCTTGTCGGCGCCGCTGCCGCCGTTCAGCGTGTCGTTGCCGGCAAGGCCCGAGAGCGTGTCCGCGCCCGCGCCGCCGCTCAGCACGTTGGCCGCGCCGTTGCCGCCGATCTGGTCGTTGCCCGAACCGCCGATCGCGTTCTCGATCGTCACGTCCAGCGCGATCGCGACATTGTCCTTGAACTCGAACGCGGTGATCCCCGACTGGCGGATCACCGGGAGCACGCTGGTATCGACCCAGTCGGCGAACTGGTGCCACACGTCGAGCCGCTGGGCATAGGCGAAGTCGCTCTCGCCCGCCTGCTGCACCGGTTTCTGCGCGGCCACCTGGTCGGCGATCGTCAGCACGCCGATGTCGCTGTAGGCGCCGGCGCGCAAGTCGATGTTGCAGCGGCGGGTGAAGGCTGAACAGTCGAAGGTGTCGGTGCCGCCGGCGTCCCAGATCGTCTCGACCTGCGCCTGCCCCTGCACGAAGCTGTAGACCGTGTCGCCCTTGCGCGTGGTCGTGTCCTTGCCATAGATCGCCTGCGCCGCGGCGATGTCGAGCACCATCGGGGTCACCGCCGAGACGATCGCGAAGTCGGTCGAGAACGCCCCGTCGGCGAGCGTCACCGTCACCGCCTGGGCGAAGTGGTTGTAGCTCATCACCGTGTAGAGCGCATCGTCCAGCCCCTGCGGCAGCGGCGTGCCCTCGAACGGGTGCTTCAGGCCCAGCGTGTGGCCGATCTCGTGGATCAGCACCTCGAAGTCGTAGCTGCCCGGCGCCATCGTCGCCGCCTTGCTCTCGTCGTCGATCCAGATGTCGCCGGTCGAGCTGCCCGGCGCGCCGGGGAAGCCCTGGTAGGCATAGCCCGCCACGCCCGCGTCGGCGATCGTGGTGAAGGCGACGCGGATTTCCCCGCGCGACGAGGCGTTGTCGGCCACTTGCGTGAAGTTCGCCGCGACGACCTCGTCCCACGCCGCGATCGCCTTGCCGAAATTGGCGGCTTGCGTCGCGTTGAACGTCGCATAGCCGGTGAACGGCTCGGACCCGGCGGGATAGTCGTCGCCCGGCCAGGTCGAGCCGGCGCCCGGCACCGACCAGGTCCGCTGGCTCGCGCCCAGCGATATCCCCGCCTCGCGCAAGCCCGCCGAAATCTGCGCCGTGGTCGCCGTGATCAGTTGCATGTGGTCCCTCTCGTCCCCGCCCGCGCCCCGCCGGGCAAAGCGTGCGTCCGCATCCGCGATGCCGCACAAGAGTAAACGAATCCCGCCCACCCGCCAGTGCGCAAGCGCATAGGCGGGGGAAGGGGGGGGGAGCTAGGGGGAAGGCGGGATCAGAGCACGAAGTCGGCGGCCACCAGCGTCACCGCGCCGTCCAGCCGGATCACCAGGTCGGCAACCGTATCGCCGTTGGTGTTCATTTCGACGTAGGTATTGCCGTCCGCCTGGACCACTCGCACCTGGCTTGCCGCAGTGAAGGCGTCCGAAACCAGCGTGAACGTCTGGTCACCGAACGTCGCTCCATCGGCATCGATCAGCGAGATGTCGATCCGATCGCCTTCAGCATGGCTGAAGTCGGCGATCCGGTCCGCGCTGGCACGGGTGGTGCCGCAGTCGGCCGCGATGAACAGGAAGGTATCCGCGCCGGTCGCACCGGTCAGCATGTCCTGGCCTGCGCCGCCGATCAGGAGGTCATTGCCATCGCCCCCATTCAGCGTGTCGTTGTCGCTGCCGCCCTCGAGCCGGTCGTTTCCGGCAGCGCCGCTCAGGCTGTCGGCGCCCGCACCGCCGACAATGACATCTGCTCCGCCGCCGCCATCGATCCGATCGTTCCCCGCCCCGCCATCGACCTCATCGTCTCCGCCCCGCGCATAGGCAACGTCGTTTCCTCCCCAGAGCTGGATCGTGTTGGCGGATTCGGTTGCCCAGACAGTATCGGCGCCGTCGCCTGCGAAGATGTCGACGTAGTTCGCCTTCGCGCCGCGCAGGTCGAGCGTCGCAGCCCCGCCGGCCAGCTGGAAGTCCGTGCCGCTTGCGATCGTCGCGGTCGGTGCGACCAGGCCCCCGTCGGCGAGAACGTATGTCGCCTGCGGCAGATTGGCGAAACTGCCCAGTTGCGCCGCGGTCAGCCGGATGAACGATGGGTAGAGGCTCGTCAGCGCCTCTACCGAGACCAGCTTGATGAGCGAAAGGTCGGTCTGGCCCGGGCTGTCCAATGCAAGCGTATCGTATCCGGCTCCGCCATCGACCAGCTCGCCCGAAACCGCGTCATCGCTGCCGATGATGATCGTGTCGTTGCCGCCGCCGCCGTAGACTTGGTCGAGACCGAACCCGCCGACGAGCGTCTCGTTGCCGCTTCCACCCCGCAGGAGGTCGGCGCCGAAGCCTCCCGACAGCGTGCTGTCTGCGCTGCCACCACGGATCGTGTCATTCCCCTGCGCACCAAAAATGGCGACCGCGCCCGTTACCGAACTGGCGTCGACCACGTTGTTCACCGCCGCCAGCTGCAGCGAGAAATTCTCGAATGCCTTGCCTTTCAGCGAGATCGTGCCGCCACTGGTCAGCACAAAACTCCCCGACAGGAACTGGAATTGGTGGAATTGGCCGAGCGTCAGCGTAGCCAGCGAAAATTCGGGCAACGCAATCCGCTCGAGCCCGGCCAGCGTCAGTTTGCTCAGGTCGATGAGTCCGGCCTCGGCAACTTCCAGCGTGTCGATCCCGGAGCCGCCGTCGAGCAGCGCTCCGGCCGTAGCGTAGTTGTGGACGACGAGGGTATCGTCTCCGGTACCGCCGTAGACCTTGTCGAGTCCTACGTTTCCGTCGAGCCTGTCGTTGCCGGCATAGCCCCGGATCGTGTCGTTGCCACCTCCGCCGACGATGGTGTCGTTGAAGGCGCTGCCCAGCACGACGTCCGCGCCGATATTGCCGGCGATGACAAGTCCGGTGTCGGCAAGCGAGCCGTCGAACCGCGTCGCGGCGCGCGCCAGATGGAACTGGCCTTGTCCCTGGCTTCCTTCGAAATGGAACGTGCCGCCACCCGACAGCCAGATTTCTCCGCTGATTGCAGCAAGCGGAGCCAGCTGGTCTGCCTTGATCAGTCCGCCGTTGTTGAGTCCGAAATCGATCGCTTCGATGGATGTGAGCTTCGTGTACGTGATTTCTGCGCGCGGCGCATAGATGCTGCCGAAATCGACCCGAAGCGTATCATATCCTGAACCGCCATCGACGGCATCGCCCGCGGCGATGTCTTCCGACTTCGTCAGCAGGATGATGTCGTCGCCTGCTCCGCCATAGACAGCATCCACGCCTTCGCCCCCGGCGAGCGTGTCGGCGCCATCGCCGCCGCGTAAGATATCGTCACCGGCAAGGCCGTTGATGCGATCGCTTGCGGAACCTCCAATCAGCTTGTCATTGCCCGTTGTGCCATTGATTAATGCCAAGATAAGCCCCCTGCTTTCATTTTATTGTCGCCCGTCCGTGTAGCAGGCGCAGTTCGTGTTATTGTCCGACAAAAGATCAATAACTCGCGCTATGCATACCGCGATTGGTCATGCCTGGTTGGAAAAAATTGCTCCACGCTATCACCGCGCGTGCCGCGGCGCGTTTTCCGGTCGATCAGAAGGCCGAGTCCCTGAAGGGCGGCGGCTAATTGGCGGTATCGCGCAGGCCCGCGGATATTTGCGCGAGGGTTGCCGCGATCTGCTGCATGTCGTCCCTCTCGTCCCCGCCCGTCGCGCCCCGCTCGACCACGCGCGCGTCGCATCCCCGATGCCGCACAAGAGTAAGCGAATTCCGCCCTCCCGCAAGTGCGTTGCGGATGGGTTCCTGAACCATTCCCCACGTCAATCGAGCTCCGCGTCTCTGCGCCCTTTGCGCGAAAGCTCTTACATCTCCCGCTTGCCCCTGCCGCCACCTTGCCCCGCCGCGCGGCGCTCCCCACATCCGCCGCTCTTCCGCGATTGCAGGCAAAACCCCGTTGCCTGAATCGAACAAATCTGGAACATCGGCATCATGTCCCTCACGACCCTTTCGGTGCGCGGCGCGCGCGAGCACAACCTCAAGGGGATCGACGTCGATCTTCCCCGCGGCAGCCTGATCGTCATCACCGGCCTTTCGGGCTCGGGCAAGTCGAGCCTCGCGTTCGACACGATCTACGCCGAAGGCCAGCGCCGCTATGTCGAGAGCCTCTCGGCCTATGCCCGCCAGTTCCTCGAGATGATGCAGAAGCCCGATGTCGAGCACATCGACGGCCTCAGCCCCGCGATCTCGATCGAGCAGAAGACCACCAGCCGCAACCCGCGCTCGACCGTCGCCACCGTCACCGAGATCTACGACTACATGCGCCTGCTCTGGGCGCGCGTCGGCGTGCCCTATTCGCCCGCCACCGGCGAGCCGATCGCGGCGCAGACCGTCAGCCAGATGGTCGACCGCGTCATGGCCCTGCCCGAGGGCACCCGCGCCTACCTGCTCGCGCCCGTGGTGCGCGGCCGCAAGGGCGAATACCGCCGCGAGCTCGCCGAATGGCAGAAGGCGGGCTATACCCGCGTGCGCATCAACGGCGAGCTGATGGCGATCGAGGACGCCCCCGCGCTCGACAAGAAGCTCAAGCACGACATCGAGGTCGTGGTCGACCGCATCGCGGTGAAGGACGGCATCCAGACGCGCCTCGCCGACAGCTTCGAACAGGCGCTCAAGCTCGCCGAAGGCCTCGCCTACGTCGACCTCGCCGACACCACCCTCGCCGAACTCGGCAATCCTCCCCTGGCAGGGGAGGGGGACCAGCCGCAGGCTGGTGGAGGGGTAAAGGCCAAGGCCGGCGGTAAAACCTCCGGCATGAAGAAGACCGGCCTTCCGCCCAACCGCATCGTCTTCTCCGAAAAGTTCGCCTGCCCCGTCAGCGGCTTCACCATCGACGCGCTCGAACCGCGGCTGTTCTCGTTCAACGCTCCGCAGGGCGCGTGCCCGGCCTGCGACGGCCTCGGTGAAAAGCTGCTGTTCGATCCCCAGCTCGTCGTCCCCAACGAGCACCTCAGCCTCAAGCAGGGCGCCATCGTGCCCTGGGCCAAGAGCAACCCGCCGTCGCCCTACTACATGCAGGTGCTGGCAAGCCTTGCCGAACACTTCGGCTTCAGCCTGGCGACGCCGTGGGAACAGCTGCCCGCCGAAGTGAAGGTCGTCATCCTCTACGGCACCGCGGGCAAGCCGGTGCCGCTGACCTTCGTCGACGGCAAGAAGTCCTACACCGTCAGCAAGGCGTTCGAAGGCGTCATCGGCAACCTCAACCGCCGCATGCTGCAAACCGAAAGCGCCTGGATGCGCGAGGAGCTGGCCAAGTTCCAGACCGCGCAGCCGTGCGAGACCTGCCACGGCGCCCGGCTCAAGCCCGAGGCGCTGAGCGTCAAGGTCGCGGGGCACGACATCTCGAGCGTCACCCGCCTGTCGGTCGCGGCGGCAGTCGCCTGGTTCCTCGCTCTCGATGACCAGCTCACCAGCCAGCAGAGCCAGATTGCTCGCGCGATCCTCAAGGAAATCAACGAACGTCTTGGATTCCTGAACAATGTCGGCCTCGATTACCTGAACCTCGACCGAACTTCAGGTACGCTGTCGGGCGGGGAATCGCAGCGCATCCGCCTCGCCAGCCAGATCGGCTCGGGGCTGTCGGGCGTGCTTTACGTGCTCGACGAACCCTCCATCGGCCTGCACCAGCGCGACAACGACCGCCTGCTCGAAACATTGAAGCGCCTGCGCGATCTCGGCAACACGGTGATCGTGGTCGAGCACGACGAGGACGCGATCCGCACCGCCGACTACGTCGTCGACCTGGGGCCGGGCGCCGGCGTCCACGGCGGCGAGATCGTCGCGCAGGGCACGCTCGCCGAGATCCTCGCCAACGAGAACAGCCTCACCGGCCAGTACCTCACCGGCGCGCGCCGGATCGAGGTGCCCAAGGCACGCCGCAAGGGCAACGGCCTCAAACTGACCGTCGAAGGCGCGCGCGCCAACAACCTCAAGGACGTCACCGCGTCGATTCCGCTCGGCACCTTCACCTGCGTCACCGGCGTCTCGGGCTCGGGCAAGTCCTCGTTCACGATCGACACGCTCCACGCCGGCGCCGCCCGCGCCTTGAACGGCGCGCGCGTCATCGCCGGCCCGCACGACCGCATCACCGGCCTCGAACACTGCGACAAGGTGATCGAGATCGACCAGTCCCCCATCGGCCGCACCCCGCGCTCGAACCCCGCCACCTACACCGGCGCCTTCACCCTGATCCGCGACTGGTTCGCAGGGCTCCCGGAATCCGAAGCGCGCGGCTACAAGCCCGGCCGCTTCAGCTTCAACGTCAAGGGCGGCCGCTGCGAGAAGTGCCAGGGCGACGGCCTGCTCAAGATCGAGATGCACTTCCTCCCCGACGTCTACGTCACCTGCGAGGAATGCAACGGCAAGCGCTACAACCGCGAAACGCTCGAGGTGAAGTTCAAGGGCCTCTCGATCGCCGACGTGCTCGACATGACGATCGAGGACGCCGAAGCCTTCTTCCAGGCCGTGCCCCCGATCCGCGACCGGATGCACATGCTCAACGAAGTGGGCCTCGGCTACGTCAAGGTCGGCCAGCAGGCGACCACGCTTTCGGGCGGCGAGGCGCAGCGGGTCAAGCTCGCCAAGGAACTCGCCCGCCGCTCGACCGGGCAGACGCTCTACATCCTCGACGAGCCGACCACCGGCCTCCACTTCGAAGACGTGCGCAAGCTGCTGGAGGTGCTCCACCGCCTCGTCGACCAGGGCAACTCGGTCGTGGTCATCGAGCACAACCTCGACGTGATCAAGACCGCCGACTGGATCCTCGACATGGGCCCCGAAGGCGGCGTGCGCGGCGGCGAACTGGTCGCCGAAGGGACGCCCGAACAGGTCGCCAAAAACCCCCGCAGCTTCACCGGCCACTACCTCAAACCCCTGCTCGAGCGCTGACCCCCGACCCTCCCCGCCGGGGGCATCGCACGAGCGATCACGAACGGTGCCATCGTTCGCAATTTCTCCCCAGATCCTCCCCCCTTGGGGGAGGTGGCATCGCGCGAGCGATGACGGAGGGGGCCGGTCCCAACAGTCCACCCCCATCCTCCCCGTCACGGGGAGGGGGACCATGCGCAGCATGGTGGAGGGGTAAAAACCTCCCCGTCACGGGGAGGGGGACCGCCCGCGCAGCATGGTGGAGGGGTAAAGCCGCAGCCCCGACGCCCCCTCCCCAAACCACCAGTCCCCAAGCCCCAGCGATCCGCTAGCCTTCGCGCAACGAAACGAAGGGGAAGGGGATTGCCATGGAAGCGCTCACCGCGCGCGTCGTCACGCTGTTCGTCGTCTGCGCGGCGGGCCAGGTCGCCGGCTCGCTGATGCTCGGCCGGACCGCGGCCTTCACCCACCCCGGCTGGAGCGCGGCCTGCGCGCTCACCTACGCCGTCTCGCTCTGGGCGCTCGCGACGCTGATCCGCGGCGGCGGCCCGCTCAGCCTGCTCATGCCGCTCCTTGCCGCGACCGTGCCGCTGGTGGTGATCCTGATCGCGGTCTTCGTGGCCGGCGAACCCGCCTCCTGGCCCCGCCTCGCTCTCCTCACCCTCGCCTGCGCCATCATCGGCGTCTCGGGCACGCTCTGACCCCGCCGAGGTGAACGAGGCGCCGGCGCAGTCAGTCCTGTCGTTCCCGCTCCGTCGCGGTCGCTCCTGCTGCTCGCGCCGCCTGATGCTGCACGCGCTTCGGAATCATCGCTGCCACCGCGAACGGGTACGGCGCGGGCCGCTGGCGGCCGAAGCGCTTGCCGCCGAGCATCGGGATCAACTCGGGTTCCAGGGCGCTCCATTGCTTGCGTTCGCGCTCGGGAAGGTAGCTGGATAGGTAGATGGTTGTCCCGCAATATCGGCAGACGCCACGAAAGCCGCTCCCCATCCAGCGTGGACGCTGCGGAAAGCCACGGCGCGGAACATGGTAGTCATAGCGGCACATGTCCACGAAGCAGCGCAACTTGCGGAAGCGCTTCCTTGACAGGGCCAGTGCGAGTAGGTGCAGCCCGGCGGCGAAGATGCCATCGCGGATCGGTTCGCGGGGACTGCAAGCGGTGTCAGCCGGAGTCTCACTGCGCATCGTCGTGACCGATCTTGTTCGCTGCCGCTCGCAGCAGCGCTGCCATCCAGGCCATGCCCGGTCGGTTGGCGCCGACCGAGAAGCCCGGCCGGGCGTCGGGCTGCACCACTTTGGCAACGAATTCGCCGTGACCGCCGATGGTGCAGAAATCGAGCCGGAACTCGGGCGGTATGACATGCAGCACCGCGCTTTCCAGCGCGCCGGCGCGGAGCATGCGCTGCGCCGCGGTGGCTCGCCGCGACCAGCCCTTGCTGACATGGCGGTCGAAGACCGCGCCGATCGCCTCGAGCACCGAGTGGACGACCGGAGCGGCGTCGTCCTTCCCCGTGCTCTCGCACAGCCTGGCGAGCTCGGACAGGTACGAACAATAATACTGTTGCGGGTGGCGCAGCTTATGCTCCGCCTTCGCCACTTGTTCCTCTTCGCGGGTCGGCGCGTGGCCGAAATTCATCGGGGTTGTCCTTCAAAAAAGGCGCACGCGGATCTACGCGCGTGGAGGCACACCCCGCTGTCGCAGGGGCGCCGCTGATCGGATTGCAGGGAAGGGGATGCTTTGGCAGGCGCGACGTCAGGCCACGTCGCGCACCCGCATTGGCGTTGACGCGCCCATCCGCTCGCTCATCGCGCAGGCGCGCATCCGGGCCTCGAGCGTGTTCATCTTCAAATCGAACACGTCGTCGAACCCGGCGCTCAGCAGCAGTGCCCGGTCGCGCGGCTTCGAGCTTGGCATCAGCGCAATTTTCAACTTGCCGTTCAGCAGCGGCTTGTTGATCCGCAGGAACCTGCGGATGCGCACTTGATCGCCGCCCGAAACCAGCAGGATGTCGAACGGATCGCCACTGCTGCCAAGATCGGTTACGTAGGCTTCGGAAATCTTGCGGCGGTCGAATGGCAGGCCCACCAGTTGCAACCACGTGAGCTTGGCCTCGGCAACGCTATCGCCGAAGTGAACCACCCTCGCGCGTGGACACGACGTGCCAGGGAGCGCAAAGGCGGAGGAACGCGCGGACTCGTCGCTATGTTCTGGAACAAACTTGCGGCTACTATCAAACTGAAACATTTGTGTAATTCCGCGCTGGGCTTATCCGCCGGGGACGTGGCACTTATGAACGCGTTGCGAAATTCCGCAATCGTTGTCACTGGTTAACGACTTTCACGAACGTGCCGCACCTGTAACGCAATAAATATATTCAAATCATATACTTATCGGAAATCCCGTGTCGGGCCGCGCTAGCAGGTCGTCTGCGGTCTTAACGCCGCTGCGTGTTAACCATTAATGCCGCGTTGCCTCGACCGGCAAAAAGGCTCTCATGTCAGGTGCTTCTGCGCGCCGAATTGCTTGGGACGCTGCTCGATATCATCCCCTTTCCTACAGCCCCCCTTCCGGCCTAGATATTCCTGTTTTGTTCCAACAGGAGTGCCGCCATGTCCGCTTCCGCCCTGGGTGATGTCGCCCCGTCCAGCGCCTTCGGGCGCGGCTGGATTCCCGCCGGCCGGGACATCGGCCTGCCCAACGATCCGCTGCCGAACGATCCGCTGCTGCCTGCGCGCCTTCCGGCGGCAGAAGCGCCGGGCCTTGCCGATCCCTCGTTGGCGGCGCGCCCGGTTGCAGATGCCGACGTCGCCGGTCCGGCGCCCGTCAACCCTCACGCCTTCACCGCGGAAAAGCGCGCGCTGTTCCTGCTCGCGCTCGCCGAGCACGGCAATGCCCGGCTCGCCGCGCGCGCGGCGGGGACGTCGCCGACCAGCGCCTATATCGCCCGGCGGCGCGACCGCGCCTTCGCCGCCGGCTGGGACGCCGCGCTGCTCCATGCCGCCGAACATGCGGGGCAGGTGCTTGCCGACCGCGCGCTGTTCGGCACGGCCGAGCAGGTGTTCCATCGCGGCGAGGTCGTCGCCACGCGCGTGCGCTTCGACAATCGCCTGCTGCTCGCCCACGTCGCCCGGCTCGATGCCCAGGCCGCGCGCATGCCCGGCGAGCGGCGCGCGCAGGTCCGCGCGATCGCCGCCGATTTCGACGTCTATGTCGGCAAGCTCGCCGCCGGCGCCGCCTCGGCCGATACCCCGGTGCGCACGCTCGCCGAAACGCGCGAGGCGGCGTGGCGCGCGGCCTGTCGCCAGTTCCCCGAGGATCTGCGCGGGGTCGATACCGAGCTGCTGATCCGCGTGCTCAGCCTGCCCGAATTCGCCGAAGTGGAGAAGCCCGACCAGGACGAGGTCTACGAGACCGCGCTGGAGATCCATTCGCAGGCCGCCGTCGCCGCCGCCGAGGCGGACTGGCACGCCGGCCGCACCCGCGCGCTCGCCCGCATCGACGCGCTCCTCGCCGGCGAGCCCATCGTCGAGGACGAAGAGGACTACGAAGAGGACTACGAGGAGGACTACGAGGAGGACGACGAAGAGGATCGGGACGACGAGAATGTCGCGGACGAGCAGGAGGTCGCCGCCGACGCCGGGGACGATGACGCGGATCGTGCGCAGGCGGAAGGCGCGATCGCGGCCATCCCGACGGACCTTCCCGGGCCGGTCGAATTCAAGTCGCTGGGACCGTGTAAACCCCGTCAACCCCGCCGCCGCGCTCCGGGGCGGACGACGGGGACGACAGGAACGGGGACGGAACGGAAATCGCCGGCAGCGGCGTCAGAGCACGAAGTCGGCGGCGACCGGCGCGCCGGCCGGGCTGACGACGAGGAAGCTCGCTTCGGCCTGGGCGTCGGTGTCGGTGTTGAGCTGGACCAGGAACACGTTGGCGTTGTCGGTCGCGGCGACGCGGATCTGGCCGGCGGCGTCGGCGGCGAAGGGGTCGCTGCCGATGAAGGCGAAGGTCTGGTTGCCCGCCAGCCCGTCGTTGGCGTCGACGCCCGAGACGTCGAGCCGGTCGCCGTCGGCATGGCTGAAGTCGAGCACGATGTCGACCGCGAAGCTGGCGTTGGGCAGGCGCCCGGCGAACTCGCTGGTCGCCTTCCACAGGAAGGTGTCCGCGCCGCTGCCGCCGACCATGCGGTCGAAGCCGGCGCCGCCGGTCAGCTGGTCGTTGCCCGAGCCGCCGCTCAGCCGGTCGTTGCCGACCTGGCCCTGCAGGCGGTCGGCGTTGGCCCCGCCCGAAAGCACGTCGTTGCCGTTGCCGCCATAGAGCCGGTCCGAGCCGCCGTCGCCCAGCAGCGAGTCGTTGCCGTCGTTGCCGAACAGCGTGTCGCCGCCGCCGAAGCCGCGGATCAGGTCGTCGCTGGCGCCGCCGTTGATCGTGTCGGCGCCCGCCCAGACCACGGCGTTGAGCGCATCGACATCGCCGTCGCGGACCATCGCGAAGAACTCGGCGAGGCCGACCGACAGGCCGCTCGCCACCGTGTCGGCGCTTTCGAACCCGGCGATCGTGCCGGCCGGCGGGGCGAGGGTGAAGGTGTTGAGCGCGCTGAACACGATCTGGTCGGCGCCGAAGGTGAAGGCCAGCTGGCCGCCCTTGTCGAGCAGCGCGGGCGCGGCGGTCTGGCCGAACTGGAAATCGGCGACGACTTCGGCGTCGAGCACGTTGCTCCAGGTCTCGCCGATGCTGGCGCCGGAATTGACGATGGCCATGACAGTCTCCCCGCGTTGCCGCGCAAGGTGTTCGCGCGGCTTTTCCCGAGCGTAACTTCACGCTCGTCTCGGCGCAACTTGCTTCGCCGTGCGATTACAGCCGCCTGGTTTCGGCATCAGGCGCGGCCGGATGTGCGGCGAGCCAGTTGACCGCGGCCTTGATGTCGTCCTCGGGGATCGCGCCGTCGGCCATCACGCTTGTCCCGCTGCGGTTGTTGCGGATCGCCACCGACGGCGTGCCGCCCACGCCCGCGGCTTCGCCCGCCGCGGTCTCGGCGCTCACCCGGCGCAGCGTGTCGGCCGAGCGGCGGCAGGCGCGCAGGGCTTCGGTATCGCTCGCGCCCGAGGCGACGGCGAGGCTCAGCACCGGGTCCGCGCCCCCGCCCATCCGCGCCGGGATGCCGCGCCCGTTGGTCGCGGTCATCGCGAGGTAGGCGTCAAGGAAGCGATAGAAGCCCGCCGCGCCCGCCTGGTCGGCAACGCACAACGAGGCGACCGACGCGGCCATCGCGGGCTCGCCGTGGAAGGGTAGCGGCAGCAGCCGCACGACGAGGTTGAGCTTGCCGTTCGCGCTGTCGACCAGCCGCTCGCCGGTATTGCCGAACTGCTTGCAGTACGGGCACTCGGGATCGAGCCAGACGATCAGCGTGAGGTCGGCGTCGGCCGGGCCGTAGATGCGGTCGCTCTTGCCGGCGGGCGCGACCAGGTCCGCGCTGCGCCAGCCGCCTTCGGCGCGGACCGGGTCTTCGGCGCCGTTGCTCTGGCCGGGCAGCGGCATCGCCGGGGCGGCGGCGGCGGCGGCGGCGGTCGAGGCGAGCGCCAGCGCGGCGGCGGCAAGAGCGGTGCGGATCAAGCGAGGTTCCTTTGGGGAGAGCAAGCGCGCGCCCTTTCACGGTCGCGTGGCAGGCGTGTGACACAGATCCTGATGCTCGCCCAGCGCCGGGGCGTGCAGGTCGGGCTGCGCGGGTTCGCGGGCGAAGCGGATCGGCGCCCCGATGTGGCGGCGGCCCTCCGCATCGGTGAGGACGAAGCCGCGCGCGGCGACCTGTTCGTCCTCGAGCGCCTCGGGGTAGGTCTTGACCGGGCCCCAGCACACGTCGAGCCGGTCGAGCAGCGCGCCCGCCTCGCCCAGCGTCATCGTCGCGAACATGGCGGCGAGCAGGTCGACCACCGGCTGCTGGTGCGGCCCCGGCTCCTTGCACAGCGGCGCGAGGTCGAGCCGGTCGAGATGGCCGAGCAGCGCCGCGATGAACTTGGTCTCCTGCCCCGCGATCGCCAGCATCCGCCCGTCGCCGCATGCGTACCAGCGGTAGAACGCGCCGCCGCCCGTGGTCCGCTCGTGCGCGATCACCGGCTGGCGCCCTTCGGCGAGCGCCGGGCCCATCACGTTCGAGGTCGCCGAGAGCAGCGCCTCCTGCATCGCAATGTCGATGAAGTCGCCAAGGCCGGTCTTTTCGCGCGCCAGCAGCGCCATCAGCACGCCCGCAAGGCCCTGCAGCGCCGAGAGGTAGTCCGAGACCGGGATGCCGGGCATGGCGGGCTTGCCGTCGGCCCCCAGCGTTGCGCCGAGCACGCCGGTCATCGCCTCGAGCGCGAGGTCGTGCGCCGGGCGCTTCGCCAGCGGGCCGTCCTGGCCGAAGGCGCTGATCGCGCAGTAGACGATGCGCGGATTGCGCGCCGAAAGCGTCGCGTAATCGATGCCGAGCCGCGCCGCGACGCCCGGGCGGCTGGATTCGACGACGACGTCCGCCGTGTCCACCAGCGCGAGGAAGGCGGCGCGGTCGGCCTCGTCCTTGAGGTTGAGCACCACGCTCTTCTTGCCGCGGTTGAAGGCGCGGAAATAGACGGTCTCGGCCCCGTCGGACAGGCCGATGTGGCGGGTGTGGTCGCCGCCCGGCGCCTCGACCTTGATCACCTCGGCGCCGTGGTCGGCCATGGCGAGGGTGAGGTAGGGGCCGGGAATGAAGCTCGACAGGTCGAGCACCCGGATGCCGGCCAGTTTCACGCGCGTCTCCCGTTCCGTTTCAACCGATTGGTTAAATCCGGATCGGGCAAGCCGGGGCGCAGGTCAAGCGCGGAACGGAGCTTCAGTTGTCGTTGCAGTGGTGCCGCGACAGCACCCGGCCGAGACGGTCGAGACGATCGCTCTCGAGATCCTCGATCTCGCGCAGCAGCCGGGTGATTTCCTCGTTCTCGATGGCGTAGGCGAGGTCGTCGAAGGCCTGGGGCACCGGCTGGATCGGGTAGGCCATCTGCAGGCAGCGGGAAAGGCGCGCACGCGCCCACTCGGTGCTCTCGACGAGGCCCCGCCGCTTGCGTGCGCCCACGGTTACTGTCCGACCCCGTCTTGCCATCGTGTCCTACGCTGCTGACCAGCCCCACGCTTATGCCAAATAATTGAAGCGAAGTCGAATCTCCAATGCGCATTTGCCGTAAGGGGAGCGCTGCGCAGGGTGAATCGACGCATCCCGCGCCGCCCCTTCCGGGCCGCTCAGATCTCGAGCTGGCTGCCCAGTTCGATCACCCGGTTGGTCGGCAGGTGGAAGAACTGCATCGCCGACGAGGCATTGCGCACCATCCAGGCGAAGAACGCCTCGCGCCAGATCGCCATGCCCGATCCGCGCCCCGGCCGGTTCGACGCGATCAGCGTCTGGCGCGAGAGGAACCAGCTCGTCTCCATCGGCCGGAACGGGCCGCCCGCGCGGCTCTCGCGCGCGAGCTCGGCGGGCAGGTCGGCCTCGTCCATGAAGCCCAGCCGCACCACCATCCGGTAGAAGCCGTGGCCGAGGTCGGTGATCCCGGCGCGCGCCGCGGGCGCGACGTGCGGCACCGCCTCGGTCACCATCGTCAGCACGACCACGCGTTCGTGGAGCACGTGGTTGTGCTTGAGGTTGTGGAGCAGCGCGGGCGGAATGCCCTCGGCGCTCGCGGCGAGGAACACCGAGGTCCCGGCGACGCGCTTGACCCTGTTCGGGACGCTCGCGAGGAACAGCTCGAACGGCATCGAATCCTCCGCGAGGCGCTCGCGCATGATCTGCCGCCCGCGCGCCCAGGTGGTGAGCACGAAGAAGCAGATGCCGGCGACGAGCAGCGGGAACCAGCCGCCATCGGGCACCTTGGTCGCGTTCGAGGCGAAGTAGGCGCCGTCGACGACGAGGAACACCGCGGTGAGCAGCCCGGCGGCGAGGCGCGGCCACTTCCACACCCGGATCGTCAGCACCCCGGTCATGCAGGCGGTGATGAACATCGTGCCGGTGACCGCGATGCCGTAGGCGGCGGCGAGCGCGCCCGACGAGCGGAAGCCCATGACCAGCAGGATGACGAGCGCAAGCAGCAGCCAGTTGACCAGCGGCACGTAGATCTGCCCGGCCGCCTTCTCGCTGGTGTGGCGGATGGCGAGGCGCGGCAGGAAGCCGAGCTGGATCGCCTGCTGCGTCACCGAATAGGCGCCCGAGATCACCGCCTGGCTGGCGATGATCGTGGCGAGCGTCGCCAGCACCACCAGCGGCAGGCGCAGCGCTTCGGGCGCCATCAGGAAGAACGGGTTCTCGACCGCTGCCGGCTGGCGCAGCAGCAGCGCCGACTGGCCGAGGTAGTTGATCAGCAGGCAGGGAAACGCGCACCAAAGCCAGGCAAGGCTGATCGCGCGGCGGCCGAAATGGCCCATGTCGGCATAGAGCGCCTCGGCCCCGGTGACGGCGAGCACCACCGAGCCGAGCGCGAGGAAGGCGAGCGCGGGATCGAGCAGGAAGAAGTTCACCGCATACAACGGATTGAGCGCGGCGAGGACCTGCGGCGCCTGCGCGATCTGGATGCCCCCGAGCACGGCAAGGACGAGGAAATAGACCACCATCACCGGGCCGAACAGGCGGCCGACCGCCGCAGTCCCGCGCGACTGGATCGCGAACAGGCCGACAATGATGGTGATCGCGATCGGCAGCACGTAGCGCGCCGCGCCCGGCGCCGCGACCTGCAGCCCCTCGACCGCCGAGAGCACCGAGACCGCCGGGGTGATGATCGCATCGCCATAGAACAGCGCGGTCGCGACCAGCCCCATCGTGGTGATCGCCGAAAGCCAGCGCACGCTGCCGCCTTCGCCGAGCTTGCGCCCGATCAGCGCCATCAGCGCGAGGCTGCCGCCTTCGCCCTTGTTGTCGGCGCGCAGGATCACGAAGACGTACTTGATCGTGACCACCAGCGTCATCGTCCAGAACATCAGCGACAGCACGCCGTAGATGTGCGCCGGGTCGACGGTCAGCGGGTGCGCGCCGATGAAGCTCTCCTTGAGCGCATAGAGCGGGCTGGTGCCGATATCGCCGAACACCACCCCGATCGCCCCGATCGCGAGCGTCGCAAGGCTTTCGCGGGGGTGGGCGCCAGGGTGATCGCCGCCCGGGCTGGCAGCGGTCGCGGCGTCTGACGAGGGTGCGGAATCGAGCGTGAGGGTCTGGGACATGACGCCCCGATGCCCCCGCCCGGCGCACGGTTCACGCGTCTTTACGCGATGTTTATGCGGGGGGTGGGGGCGGACGGCGGGCTGCGCTCGCGGATGGGTGACGCCTCGGGCAGCGACCCTCTCCCCATCGCGTGCGGCAGCGGCTATGGCGTTGGCGCATGGCGCGTGAAACCGTTTCTTCCGATCCTGCGCCGCTGGGCAGCGCCGAGGGCTATGTCGCCGCCTTCGCGCTGGTCGCGCTGATGACGCTGCTGGGCGGGCTGCTGGTCGAGCGGGGCAATATCGCCGACATCGGCCTGCTCTACCTGGTGCCGGTGATGTTCGCGGCGACGCGGCACGGCCTCGTCACCGGCATCGCCACGGGGCTCGTCTCCTCGCTCGCCTACAACTTCTTCTTCATCCCGCCAGTGCTGACCTTCGCGATCCGCGATCCGAGCCATGCGATCACCGTGCTGGTGCTGCTCGGCGTGGCGATCGTCGCCAGCCAGATGGCGGCCAAGGTGCGGCGGCAGGCGCGCGCGGCGCAGGACGAGGCGAGCCGCGAGGCGGCGCTCGCCGGCTTTGCCCGGGTGCTGATGGGGGTGACCCGTCGCGACGAGCTGTGGCAGGTGCTCGCCGCCGAGCTGGCGCGGCGTTTCGGGGTGCGCGTGGTGGTGTGCGAGGCCGATGCCGAGGGCCACGCGCGGCTCGCCGCCGCGGCCCCGCCGCTGGCGCAGCTCGACCTGCTCGAGCGGGTCTCGGCGCAGTGGAGCCTCGACAACGCGCGCGCCGCCGGACCCGGCGCGCCGGTGCCGACCGCCTCCGAATGGCTGTTCCACCCGGTGCTCGCCGGGGCGCAGGCGGTCGCCACGGTCGGCCTCGCCCGGCCCGATGCGACGACCCCGCTGCGCACCGAGCGGCTGCCGCTGCTCGCCAGCCTGATCGACCAGGCGAGCCTCGCCCACGCGCGGATCGTCGCCGAGGACGAGATGATCGCGCTCGGCCGGGTGCAGGAGCGCGACGCGCTGCGCGGGGCGCTGCTGTCCTCGCTCGGCCACGACCTGCGCACGCCGCTGACGACGCTGCTCGCCAGCCTCCACGCGCTCGAGGCGGGGCAGGCGGGCGCCTCGCTCGCCCAGGCCCGCGCGGCGGCCGAGCGGCTCGAGCGCTTCGTCGCCAACCTGCTCGACATGGTACGGATCGAGAGCGGATCGGTCGCCGGCCTGCGCGAGGCGGTCGACCTCGGCGAGGCGGTGGCCGCGGCGCTCGCCGATCTCGGCCGCGACAGCGGCGCGCTGGCCGTGGCGGTGCGCGTGGGCGACGACCTGCCGCTGGTCATGGCCGATGCGCGGCTGCTGCACCACTGCCTGATCAACCTGATCGACAATGCGCTGCGCCACGGCGGCGGCCGGGACGTGGCGATCGCGGCGGCGCGGACCGGCGACGGCGCCGTCGAACTCGCCGTGCTCGATCGCGGACCCGGGCTGCCGCCGGGCAGCGAGGCGCGGGTGTTCGGCCAGTTCGAGCGGCTCGAAGGGTCGGACCGGGTGGGCGGGACCGGGCTCGGCCTTGCCATCGTGCGCGGCTTTGCCGAGGCGATGGGGGTGGAGGCGAGCGCCGGAAATCGCGCCGACGGGCCGGGCGCGCGGTTCGTGCTGCGCTTTGCGCCGGCGCTGCTGCGCGCGGTGGAGGACATGGCATGAGCGCGCTGCCGCAGGTGCTGGTGGTCGACGACGAGGCCTCCATCCGCGCGCTGCTGGCGGGCGCGCTGCGCGGCGCGGGCTATGCGGTGGACGAGGCCGGCGATGCCCGCACCGCGATCGCCGCGCACCATGCCGGCGGCCATGCGCTGGTGCTGCTCGACCTCGGCCTGCCCGACCGCGACGGGCTCGAGCTGGTGCCGCTGCTCAAGCGCGCGGGCGCGGCGGTGGTGGTGGTCTCGGCGCGCGACGCGGTGGCGGAGAAGGTCGCCGCGCTCGATCTCGGCGCGGACGACTATGTGACCAAGCCCTTCGACCCCGCCGAAGTGCTGGCGCGGGTGCGCACCGCGCTGCGCCACCGCGTCGCGCCCGCGGCGGCGACGAGCGTGGTGCATTTCGCCCGCGAATGCGCGATCGACCTCGTCGCGCGGCGGGTGACGCGGGGGGGAGAGGAGGTCCACCTAGCGCCGAAGGAATACGCGCTGCTTGCGCTGCTGGCGGCGCACAGCGGTAAGGTGCTGACCCATGCGCAATTGCTGCGCGAGATCTGGGGGCCGGGGCACGAGGACGACGTCGAATACTTGCGCGTCGCGGCGCGCGGCATCCGGCGCAAGCTCGAGGACGCCGGGCAGGGCCAGTCGGCGCTGCGCAACGAACCGGGCGTGGGCTACCGGCTCGCGGTCCAGGACAAGTTGTCTCCGTGATGAGAGGTGACGCGCGCTCGCGACCAGCGCTCGGTGATGCGTCTGGGATCTGCCAGTCGATGATTCAGGGAACCGGCAGTTCCTTGACCGGGTCGAGCGCGACCGGGGCGGCGGTGCGCGGGGCGGCGGGATCGCGCAAGGCGCGCGCCGAGCCGCTGCCGAGCGGCAGGCGGTCGATTTCGCGCAGCAGCGGCGTGAGCAGCGGCACGTCGCCGCGGCGCTTCACCTTGTCGAAGTGCGTGGCCGGATCGTAGCGCGGCTCGTCGGGCAGCAGCCAGCCCTGTTCCAGCGCGCCCATCGCGGCGAGCACGCGCGCCTTGGCGACATAGGAGCTGGCGATGGCGCTGTTGTAGTTGCTGCGCGCGAGCAGCAGTTCGCGGGCGAGGTCGAGCACGTCGAGCGTGGTGCGCAGGCCCGCCTTTTCCTGGAGCAGCGCCCCGTCGTAGGCGCGGCGGGCGGATTCGACCGCGCCGGCGAAGCGTTCGATCGCGGCGGTCTGCGCGGTCCAGTCGTCCCAGGCCGCGGCGAGCGTGGCGCGGTTTTCGCGCAGCGAGGCGTCGATCAGCCGCCAGTCGGCATCGTTGGCGGCGATGGCCTCGCCAACGCGGGCCTGGCGCAGCCCGCTTTCGTAGATCGGGCCCGACAGCACGACCTGGCCGGCGACGCTGCGCTGGTCCTGCCGGCCGGTCTGGTTGAAGAAGCTCGGCGGGCTCCACGAATTGGTATAGTCGGCCTGGCCCTTGAGGTCGACGCGCGGCATCAGGTCGGCCTTGGCGGATTCGAGGCTGGCGCGGCTGACCTTCTCGCGCTCGGTCGCGGCGATCAGCACCGGGTTGTGGCCTTCGGCATAGGCGTAGGCGGCCTCGAGCGTCTCGACCGGCAGGCGCAGCGGGTTGGGCGCGGCGAGCGCCCCGGCGGGCGCGCCGATCATGCGCAGGAAGGTCGCCTCGCTCGCGGCGGCGTCGCGCTGCGCGGTGTAGACCTGGGCGCGGCCGAGTTCGACGCGGGTCTCGACCTGCTCGACGTCGGTCGAGGTCACCTCGCGGCGCTTGAGCCGGGCGCGGTTGTCGGACAGCTCGCGTTCGAGCGTGTCGAGGTTGTCGCGCGCGATGTCGACGCTGGCGCGGTCGCGCAGCAGCCCGACATAGGCCGAGATTGCATCGAGCATGGCCTGCTGCTCGGTCGAGCGCATGACCTGGCGCTGGTAGCCGAGCTGGGCCATGGCGAAGCGTTCGGCGGCGGCGTTGCGGCCGAAGGTGAACAGCGGCTGGGTGAGGATCGCGGTGGCGGTGGCGCTGCGATAGGTGCCGTCGGACCAGCCGTTGCCCGGCGTGCGCGTGCCCGAACGGGTGATGCCGTAATCGACCTGGAAATCGAGCCGCGGCCCGAACGCGGCGCGCGCCTGGGGCACGCGGTAATCGACGCTGCGCACTGCCGCGCGCTGGGCGAGCAGGGTCGGGCTGGTCCAGTAGGCGAGCTTGAGCGCGTCGGGAAGCGCGGCGACGGGCGTTCCGGCGCGCGCCGCCTCGGCGACGTCGGCGGGCGTGCCGCCGGCCAGCTCGGGGGCATAGAGCAGCGGCCCGGCGGGCGCCGGATCGGCCGGGCCCATCGTCGCCTGCTCCTGCGCGGCGAGCGGACCCGCCCAGAGCGCGGCTCCGGCAAGCAGCAGGATGTTCGGCCGCATTGCCCTCGTTCCCTTCTTCAATTGTCCCTGAAGGCCCGCATGAACTGGTCGCGCAGGGGCTTGGTCAGGTACGACAGCATCGAGCGCTCGCCGGTCTCGATGTAGACTTCGGCGGGCATCCCGCTCTTGAGGTCGAGCCCTTCCTTGCGGACCTTGTCCTGTTCGACCGCGATGCGGACCATGTAGTACGAGGCCTTGGCCTCGGGGTTCTCGCTGCGGTCGGTCGCGACGTAGACCACCTTGCCCGGAATTTCGGGGGTGGCGGCGTGGTTGAAGGCGGTGAAGCGGACGCGGGCGTGCTGGCCCTGGATCACCTGGTCGATGTCGGCCGGGCTGATCATCGCCTCGACCACGAAGACGTCCTTGTCGGGCACGATCTCCATGATCGGCTCGGCCGGGCGGATCACGTCGCCGATCGCGGCGAAGGCGATCTTCTCGACCGTGCCCGAATAGGGCGCGCGGATCTCGGTGCGCTCCTTCTGGTCGGTCGCGGCGACCGAGCGGACCTGCTGCTGGTTGAGCGCGGTGTTGACCTGGGCGAGGTCGGTGCCGGCCTGGACGCGACGGGTCTGGGCGAGCTGGATCGACTGCTCCTGCGCCTCGGTGATGCGGGCGCGGGCCTGGGCGATCTGCGACTGGAGCGAACCGACGTTGCCTTCGAGATCGACCGCGGTGCGTTCGAGCTGGTTCAGGCGGTTGATCGTGACCAGCTGCTTGTCCCACAGGTCCTTGACGCCCTGGCGCTCGGGCTCGATCAGCCGGCGCTGTTCGCGCAAGGCCGCGATCTGCGCCTCGAGCCCGCGGATCTCCTGGTTGTACTGCTGGACGCGGGCGGCGAGCTGGGCGCGGATCTGGCCTTCCTCGACCTGGCGCAGGCGGAACAGCTTTTCCTCGTCTGCCATCGCCTTGCGCGCGCTGTCGGTGTTGGCGCCGGTCAGCTCGGGCGGGAAGCGGATGCCGCCTTCGCCGAGCCGCTCGGCCTCGAGCCGGGCGCGCTGGGCGAGCAGCTGCTCGACGGTGAGGTTCGATAGCGAGGCATCGGTGCCGGTGACGCGGTCGTCGAGACGCAGCAGGAGCTGGCCTTCCCTGACGTGCTCGCCGTTGTGGACAAGGATCGCGTCGATCACCCCGCCGGTCGGGTGGGCGATGCGCTTGACCCGGCTTTCGACGCCGACCTGGCCGCCGCCGATCACCGCGCCGCCGATCGGCACGACCGCGGCGAGCACGAACAGCACCACGAACAGGCCGCCGACCGCCATCAGCAGGCGCCGCAGCAGGACCGGCTGCGCCGCCTTCTCGGCGCCGTCCTCCCACAGCACGGGCAAGAGCATGCGGGCGGGATCGGTGGGAAGCTGGGCGTTCATGCGGAAACTCCGGACGCCGCGGCATGGGCCGCCGCGTTGCCGCCGGGCTGGATGCGCGAGGCATCGGCGCCCTGCTGCAGGCGGGCGAGCACCGCGTCGCGCTCGCCGAAGTCGGCGATGCGGCCGCCCTGCATCAGCGCGACGTGGGTGGCGGGGCCGAGTGTCGCCGGGCGGTGGGTGATCATGATGACGATGCCGCCGCGCTGGCGCATGGCCATCACCGCCTGGGCGAGCGCGGCGTCGCCCGCGGCGTCGAGGTTCGAGTTGGCTTCGTCGAGCACCAGCAGGAAGGGATTGCCGTAAAGCGCGCGGGCAAGGCCGACGCGCTGGCGCTGGCCGGCCGAAAGCTCGATCCCGCCGGCCGAGACCGGGGATTCGTAGCCATCGGGCATCGACAGGATCAGCTCGTGCACGCCCGCCGCCTTGGCCGCGGCGACGACGCCTTCGGAGGTCGCGTCGGGATCGAAGCGGGCGATGTTCTGGCCGATCGTGCCGTCCATCAGGTCGACGATCTGGGGCACGTAGCCGAAGAAGCTGCCGAGCGTTTCGGCGTCCCACTGGTCGAGCGTGGCGCCGTCGAGGCGGATTTCGCCGCGCTGGGGGCGCCAGATGCCGAGGATCGCGCGCACCAGCGAGGTCTTGCCCGCCGCGCTCGGCCCGATGATCGCGAGCGCCTGGCCGGGGGTGAGCTGGAGCGAAACGCCCGAGACGGTGAAGCGCTGGGTGCCGGGCGGCGCCACCCAGACGTCGCGCAGGGAAAGCTCGCCCGAAGGGCGGCTGAGCTGGACTTCGCGCGGCGGCGGCTTGCGATAGGCCGAGACCGCCTGGACCACGCGGCTCCAGCCGGCGCGCGCGGCGACGAGGCCGCGCCAGTTGGCGATCGCCTGGTCGACCGGCGCGAGCGCGCGGCCCGACAGCACCGAGGAGGCGAGGATCACGCCGCCGCTCGCCTTGCCGTCGATCACCAGCAGCGCGCCGACCGAAAGGATCAGCGATTGCAGCAACATGCGGAACATGCGGCTCGCCCCGCCGAGCCGCGCGACGGTGCGCGAGAGGTACGACTGCGCGCCGATGAAGCTGTCTTCCCAGCCCGAGGTGCGCGCGACGAGCCGCTCCTGCATGCCCATCGCCAGCGCGCTCTCGGCAAAGCGGATCTCGGCAAGCGCCGCGGCCGAGCGGCGGCCGGTGATGTTGGCAAGCTCACGCGAGCCGGCCATCGTGCGGCGGTTGGAGACCAGCGCCAGCGCGGTCATCACCACCACCCCGAACAGCGCGGTCAGGCCCAGCCACCAGTGCAGCGAGGTGAGCACGATCAGGAACATGATGACCCACGGCAGGTCGATCAGCGCGATCGGCCCCTGGCCTGCGAGGAAGGTGTGGATCGAATCGAGGTCGCGGGTGAACTGCAGGCCGTCGCCCTTTTCCGGGCCGTTGCGCAAGGGGCGGGTGACGGTGGCGTAGTGGACCGCTTCGAACAGGTCGTCGTGGACGCCGTTGGCGACGCCGAGCAGCGCTTCGCTGCGGATCGCCTCGAAGATTGCCTGGAACGCATAGACCAGCACCAGCATCACGAACAGGCCGATCAGCGTCGGGATCGAGCGGCTCGGCAGCACCGAATCGTAGACCAGCATCATGTAGGCCGAGCCTGCGAAGACCAGCACGTTGAGCAGCACGCTGGCCACGGCGACGAGGACCAGGCCCCCGCGATACCGGCTTATGAATAAGTTAAGAACCTGCCGATCCACGGTCTCGGACTTCCTTTGTTTTTGCCGGGCTAAAGCAATCGGGTTGCGGTCGCAAGGACGATCCCGGCAGGCGCGCCTCGCGCGGGAATGTTGCGCTGGAATGACGAACCGTTGCGCTGACGTCAGCGGGTCGGGGGCGGCCGGCGCGGGGCTGCGCCTTCGTCGACCAGGCGCGCGCCCTCGATCATGATCTCGCACCACACGCCGCGGCGATCGAAGTTGAGTTCGACCGCATCGAGCCCGGGCTGGGGCGTCAGCAGCCGCGTGCCGATGCCTTCGCGGTTGCGCGGCGAAACCGGCGGCCCACCCTGTTCCTTCCACAGGATGTAGAGGCTGCGCCCGTCGACCGCGAGGAACCAGCTCAGTTCGACGAGGCCCCGCTCGTCGGACCAGGCGCCGTGCTTGATCGCGTTGGTGGCGAGTTCGTGGAGCGCCATGATCAGCGGAATGCACGAAGCGTCGGGCAGGAAGCAGGGCTCGCCCGCGATGCGCAACCGGTGGTCCTTGCCGAACGGGGTCAGCGTGCGCTCGGCGATCTCGGGCAGGCGGCCCTCGGTCTCGGTGCCGATGCGCAGGAGGTCGCTGGCCTGCGCCAGCCCTTCGAGTCGGCTGGAGAATTCGCGATAGAAATCAAGCGGGTTCTCCGCCTTGGGCCCGCGCGAGGCGAGCGCCTGGACGATCGTCAGCATGTTGCGCACGCGGTGCCGCAGCTCGCGGTTGAACCCTTCGGCCTGGAGGTGGAGCGCATCGAGCTCGCGCACCGCGCAGCGCAGCGAGGCCCCCGTCCCGAGGATCAGGCCGGCCGAGAAGCAGAACATGACGAAGAAGGCGATGCGCACCGGGTCGATCGTGGCGAACCACGCGCCGCCGCCGAACAGCCGCTGCGACACAACCGCGGCAAGGCACGAGAGCATCACCGCATAGCGCGTGTCGAGCAGCAGCGCGCCGATCAGGATGCTCGGCCAGTAGGTCAGGAACGGCAGCGAGCTGGTGCCTTGGTCGACCAGCGCGCGCAACGCGGTGGGCAGGGCGATCAGCAGGACGACCAGCAGCATCTGCTCGGCAGTGCCGCGCTGCCGGACCAGCGCCCGGCGGACGAGCCTCGCTCTGTTCATCCCCTGTCTCCGGACTCGGTCTCGGCCTTGCCGGTTCGTCCGACAATCTGGTGCGCAACGGACCCTCCATGGACCCGTCACCGCGATATGACCAGTGGCGCAATGGCGAAAGGCTTGTCAATCGAACGACGGGCGGCGCGACGCGGTGGCGCGACGCGACGCGGTGGGCAGCGATTCGCACGCTATGGGGCGTGCCCGCGCGCGCGCGCCGCGTCAGGCGGCGCGGGGCAGGTTCATCGTGCGCGGCGGGGCAAGCCGCAGCGCATCGGCCAGCGCGATCACCGTGGCGACCGCCTGGGCTTCCTCGGGCGTCAGGCCGACGAAATCGGGGAGGAAGGCGCGGCAGGCCTGGATCAGGTTGCCGGGGTTGCGCTCGAGGTCGGAGCGGTACTGGTCGATCGTGGTGCAACCGTCGATATCGGACCAGACAAGTCCTTGCGGCGAGGGGCGTTCGTGAAACGCCCAGAGCGCGACGATCGCGCGCTCGACCGCGTCGCGCGCCTGTTCGGGCAGCGCGGCCCCGGATGCGCGGGCTTTCAGCCTCTGGCGATAGCGGCGCTGCCGCTCGGCGTTGGTCATGGCCATGGTGGGCCGGTGTTAGGACGCAGGGCGCGAGGATTCGGTTAGCCCGCTGTTACGTGACTCTCCTGAGAGCGCCGGCAACGAAGCGGCAGCCGGTTCGGCCGCGCCCCCAGTCGGCCCCGTTCAGTCGCCCCCGTTCAATCTCCGGGATCGTTGATGGCGAGCAGCGCCAGCTCGGTGCGGTTCTCGATGCCCAGCTTCTGGTACATCGCGTGGAGATAGACCTTGACCGTGCCTTCGCCGATGTTGAGCTCGGCCCCGATGTCGCGATTGCGCATGCCGCGCGCGACGAGCCGGGCGATCTTGCGCTCGCGCGGGTTGAGCCGGTCGAGCGGGCCCGCCTGGGGGCTGAGCGAGAGATCGAGCGCGCGCTGGAGGAAGATCGGCGCGATCGCCTTCTGCCCGCCGTGGACCTTCTCGAGCACATCGACCAGCTCGTCCTCGGCGCCGTCCTTCGAGACGATGCCGTCGACCCCCGCGCGCATCACCGACAGCAGCTGGCGGTCGTTGATTTCGGCGGTGAGCAGCACGATCGGCCGGCGGTCGCCGCGCGAACGCAGCACTTCGAGCGCCTCGACCCCGTTCATTCCCGGCATGTTGATGTCGAGCAGCACGATCGCCGGATCGTGCGTCTCGATCGCGGCGAGGGTTTCCTCGCCGCTCGCGGTGGCCGCGACGATCTGGAACGGCGTGCCGCGCAGCACGGCTTCGACGCCGGCGCGGATGAAACCATGGTCATCGGCTACGAGTACGGGAATCATGCGGCCATCCTTGCAGGCAGTGAAATGTCGAGCGTGACGCCCCTGGATGCGTCCGCGATCAGGAGCTGGCCGCCGAGCGCTTCGACCCGCTCGCTGATCGAGCGCGGCCGCAGCGGGACGGGGCCCTTGGGGAAACCGGCTCCATCGTCGTGGATGCGCAGGCGCAGCGCCTCGGCCTCTCCGGCAATCGAAACGGTCACGCTCGAGCAATGCCCGTGGCGTACCGCATTGGCAACTCCCTCGCGCACCAGCTGGCGCAGTTCATAGGCAAGCTCGATCGACACCGGCAGCGGTCGCACTGCGGCATCGAGCCGGGTCGCGATGTGCCAGTGGTGGGCAAGCTCGACGAGCAGCGCGTCGAGCTCCTCGGCAAGGTCGGTGCGGCGGTCGCCGTCCTCGCCCTTGCGCAGGCGGTCGATCAGGCCGCGCAACTGCACCTGCTCGCGGCGCAGCGCCTGCTTGATCGCGTCGATCTCGCCTTCGGGGTCGTTGCCCTCGCGGATCCAGCGACGCAGCGCCTCGATCCGGAACAGCGTGCCGGCAAGGAACTGCGCGACGCTGTCGTGGAGGTCGCGGGCGAGCGCGTTGCGGATGCCCGAGACGGCCGCCTGCTGCGCCAGCAGGGCCATTTCCTCGCGGTCGAGGGCAAGGCCGATCTCGCGGGCGAAGGCCTCGACCAGCGGCATGTCGTCGACGGTGATGTCGCGCATGCCCCAGACCAGCAGCTCGGCCGGGCCGCTCGCGGTGGAAAAGGCGCAGGAAATGCCCTCGTCGGTGTTGCAGCGCCGGGCGAGCGGCATCGACACCGGGCCGGTCCGGGCGACGAAGCCTTCGCCGCGGGCAAGCTCTATGCGGCGGCCGCGCCGCAGGTCGAACAGGGTTGCCGGGTGCCCGGCGGCAAGCGCGTCGGACAAGTCGCCGGGCGCCGCCATCGCGTGGGTCGCGGTGCCATCGTCCTGGAAGATCTCGACCAGCGGTTCCTCGTTGCGCAACAGCGCCACCGCCACGCCCCGGGCGCCGAGCGCCTGGCGCGCTTGCGCCATCGCCGCGGTCAGCACGCGCCCGCGCCGCTCGCCGGGATCGCCGCCGGGATCGGCCAGCGCGATCGCCTGGGCGAGGAGGTTGTCGCTGCTCAGCCAGACCATCACGATCGACAGCACCAGCATGTAGACGATGCGCCGGCTGAACCGGTAGAGATCGAGATCGAAGTGCAGCATGTAGAGCACGGCGCCCGCCACGCTGTTGGCGAAAAGCAGCGCCAGCGCGGTGGCGGCGATCCCCTTCCAGCCCCAGCGCAAGTTCGCGCTGACCAGAAGAAACGCCGCGAAGGCCATGAACGGGCTGGAAAAATCGCTGTTGTTGGTCTCGGTGAAATAGACCCCGGCGACGAACGCGCAGATGTCCACCAGGTGGGCGATGCGGGCAAGGCGCAGGTCGAACCACCAGCTGCGCCAGGCGATCGCCACCTGCGCCGCGGCAAGCGCCATGTAGGCGCTGAGCAGGGCCAGCCCGGCCAGGGCGGCGCGCGCCGGCTGCGTCGGCTCGACCACCACCGCGAGCAGGAACACGATCGCCAGCACCAGACGCGTCACGGCAAGGACCCTGCCGGTCCGTCGCATGAACATGCGTTGCCGAACTTGCCCTGCCATCCCGTCCTGACCCATCCCGGATCCCGCGCCCGCCCGCGGCCATTAAGCTCTTTGTAATACTCTGTTCACACGTTAGAAGGGTTCGCGCTGGAACTATCTCACCGTGCTCACGCCAACGATAACTTGCGGCGATGTTAATCTTAGACCATTTTCATGTTGGATGTGGGAAAAATTGCCATGGCAGTGCAAAGGTCGAAGAACCGGGCGTGCCAGATGTGCGATGGCTGGACGAGGGAAGCAGCGATGACAGGGGCGCGCGGCCTCCTTACGGAAGAAGGCGGCGTTGCGGGAGGGCAGGCACGACGATGATCATGACGACCTTTCCGCTTGAGCCCGAAGAGGATCTCCTCGAAGCGCTCACGCCAAAGCAGCGCGAGGTTCTCGACCTGCTGATCCAGCACAAGACCTCGAAGGAAATCTCCAGGCTGCTCGGCATTTCGCCGCATACGGTGGACCAGCGGATCATGCTGGCGCGCGCCAAGCTGAATGTCGCGACGCGCGGCGAAGTGGCGCAGCAATATCGCAAGTTGCTGGAATGCAAGCGCCAGTCCGCAATCTCTAGTCCCGTGATGACATGGGAAAAACCCGTATATGAGCCGTCCTACGTCGAATCATCCGGATCGGATGTGCATCGTCGGCAGCAGGAAGACGAGGCACAGGGCCACTCCGGCTTCGAGCGTCCTGGCGAAGCGCCGCGAGCGATGGCGCGCCACGACGGGTTCGCAGCCGGCCAGGGTTACTACCGCGTTCTCCCGGAGATGTTCGACGGGCCTGGCGGAACCCTGGTGCGTCTCGGCGCGATCGCCGTGATCACCGCGTTCCTCATCCTGATCGTGCTGGGCGGGCTGTCGCTCTTCGCGCAGCTTTCCGAGCTGATCGGTCACTGACCTGCCGCTTCGTCTCCCGTTTCTGAGGGCCCGTCTCCGGACGGGCGGAAGGGGGAAGAAGATGAAGTTGGAAAAACTCGATTCGGGGATGTCTACCGAAGTTGCGCAGATGCGCATCGCGCGCGATCTGCACCATGCCGAGGCGGCGCTCGACGAAGCGCTGGTGCGCCAGGCCCAACTGCTCCAGACCATGGTCGGCGCCCGCCGCGAAACGGGCGTGGCGCCGTTCCTCGGCCAGGATGCGCTGCTGCGCCTGATCCGCAGCCAGCAGACGCTGGTTGACGCGGGCGGCGAACTCGCCCGCGTCCACGGCCGGCTCAGCACGATCGGGGCGGAAACCAACGGCGGCAACGATGCCTGTCCGCCCGCCGCGCGCGAGGCAGACGACGACCTCTCCGCCAAAGTCGCCTGAAGCCGGCGCGTTCGGGATGATCGGCAGGGACCGATCCCGCGAGGGAAGGTCCCAGGTGGCCGGTCAGCGGTGCGGGGCGTGGTCCCGCGATGTTCAAGGTTCGCAAGGGTATAGTGCGCAGATGGTTTCGCTGTGGATACCTCGAATTGCCCTGTTCCTGAGCGTGCTTTTCGCGGCGCGACGGGGCGAAGAACCCGAGCGGCTGGTTGCCGCCGTGTTGTTCGCCACCTTCGCGCTCGACATCGCCAACCATGCCTGGTTCGGCACGCCCGACTGGTTCACCGTCGATCCCGGCCATCTCGTGATCGACAGCTGGGCCTTCGTCCTGCTGATGTGGATCGCGCTCCGCGCCAACCGCGGCTGGCCGCTGTTGGTGGGATCGGGCCAGCTGATCGTGGTGATCGGCCATATCGCCAAGGTCTGGGAACTGGACATGGTGCGTTGGGCCTACTGGGCGATGACCCAGATCCCTTTCCTGTTCCAGCTCTGCGTCCTCGCGTTCGGCACCGCGGCGCACATCGCGCGGCGGCGCCGGGTCGGCAGCTACCACAACTGGCGCCCCGCCTGAACGAATACCGACTTCGGGAAACCGCTCGACCCCGCTTCCGCAAGGCCACCGTGCCGATCGCGAAAGGGACGGGGCCGGAGCTTCCAGGGAACAAGATCATGACGGTTCGATCGATGATGGCCACCGGGCGCGACGCAGCGCCGGCATGCCGACCCACTGCCGCGGCGACCGAGCCCGCGGATTCGCTGGCGCCCACGACGCTCGCCGGCCATGCCGCGCTGGCGCTGGCGCACGAGCTCTACGTCGGGCGGCGCAAGCGCGAGCGCTTCATGAGCGGGGACCTGTTCGGCGAACCGACCTGGGACATCCTGCTCGATCTCTACGTCGCCGCGCGCGAGGATCGCCGCGTGCCGACGACCAGCGCCTGCATCGGCGCGCACGTTCCGCCGACGACCGCGCTGCGCTGGCTGCGCATTCTCGAGGCCAAGGGCCTGGTCGAGCGCGAGGACGATGGACGCGACGGGCGCAGGACCTTCGTCCGCCTCACCGACAAGGGGCTGCTGGCGATGGACGGCTGGCTCGAGAACATGCTGGTCGCGATCGACAAGGCGATGGCGCGGGTTAAGGGGCTGTAGTCGCACGGGGGGCTGTAATCGCGGCAGGGGGCCGCGCCGCCGCACCGGGGCGGGCCCGAAGCGGCGCGGCCGCGGCCGCCGGATAAACGCCCGATCAGCGAAGGATCAGCGCCGGTCGTAGCGGCACTTGCGCTGGCCCTTCTTGGCGATCTCGTGCCCGGCAAGGCCGCCCGCGGCGGCGCCCAGCAGGGTGCCGGTGGTGCCGCCGGCGATGACCTTGCCCAGCACCGCGCCGCCGGCCGCGCCGACCAGCGCGCCCTCGATCTTGGTCATGCGCTTGCCGCAACGGGCTTCGGCGGGAGCGCTGGCGACTGCCGCGAGCGCGGCGAGGGCGAGCAGGGCGGGACGGATCGGACGGCGCATCGGTCAACTCCTGTACGATTGCGAAACGGCAACGGGCCGGCGCCAACGATCTGCGCCGCCCGCCGGTTCCGATCCTGCCCGCTTCGGCGCGCGCAGGCCAGCGCCGAAACGCGCGCGCAACGCCATCGCTGGCCGGAACGGGCCGCGCTGCGATCCGCGCGGGATCAATCGTCGCGAGACCGCCGGGCCGCGCTGCCCCCCGCCGCGTCGGGACCGGCCTCGCCCGCGCTCTCGCCCTCGCTGTCAGCGGATTCATCGCTCGCGGTCCGGCCCATCTGGTTAGTGCGGTCCTGCTGCTGGTCCATCTGGCCCTGGCCCTCCTGCGCCTGTCCAGCCTGTTGTTGTCCGCCCTGTTGCTGCTGCTGGCCGGCGGCGCGCCCGTCCTGGCCGTGGCCTTGGCGATGGTCGCCGCCCAGTTGCCCGCCGAGATTGCCCTCGTCGGCGCCGCCGCCCTGCGCGCCCGGGACATTGCCGTTGTTCTTCGTCATGATCGCTCTCCTTCGCCGCGGATCGTGCGCGGCCCGAAGGAGGAAGGGGCGAACGCCCCCCGACGTTCCACCGGGGGCGCGGCGATGCGACGAGCCGCCGCTTTTTCGCCGCCCTTCAGGCGGTGCGCGCGATGACCAGCCGGGGGGCGCGACCGGGATCGCGCGGCGAAAGGCCGCCGCCGACCCGTCGCCCCCCGGCATCCGCGGCAGCGCGAGCGGGTCGACATCGGCCCGGATCGGCGCGCGATCGATCGTCACCGCGAGGTCGAAACCGCCATCGCGCGGTGGCGATCAGTCCTGCAGCACCCAGCGCACCGAGGTTTCGTAAGCGCCTGCCATGGCGGTGCCGTCGGCGCTGCGGGCGGGCTCGAAGCGCGCCCGGCGAGTCACGCGATCGCAGGCGACCGCGTCGAGTTCGGCATGGCCGCTGCCCGCGGTCACGTCGCAGGCGGCGACCCGGCCGTCGCTGCCGATGCCGAGCCGCAGGCGGGTGATCCCGGTCCATTCCTCGCGGATCGCGCGGGTGGGATAGTCGTTGCGGGTTATCCAGGCGCCGGGATCGCCCTTGGCGCGCGCGGCGAGCGCAGGGCCGGCGGGCCTTGCCGCCGTATCGACGCCGGCCAGGGCGCCGCGCGGCGCGAGGTCGACCGGATCGAGCGGCGGCAGCGCGAGCCCGGGATCGACCGTGCCGAGGCTGCCGGGCGCGAGCGGTTCGAGCGGGCCGAGCGGCGGCCGGGGCGCGACGATCTCGGTCTGCGCGTGCGCCTGCGCGGCGTGCGTCGGTTGCGGCGCCGGCGGCTCGGGCGGGGCAGGGGGCGGCGGCGCCCAGGTCCAGTCGTTGGCGTCGAGCGCGTTGTGGACGGTGCCGCCGATGATCCCGCCGGCGAAGGTCGACAGCAGCGCCGCGCCGAGACCCGCGTGCAGCGCCACCACCGCGGCGCCTGCGCCGAACCTGCCGCCGCGCGCGCGTTCCGATGCATAGGCCATGGGCTTCATCCTCTCTCGAATGCCGCCCCGGTCCTGCATCCGGCCGGCCTGCCGGATCTGCGGCCGGGGTCGGTCTGGTGATGCAGGCCAGTCTATGCCTCTTATCTCTACTGAAGAAGTAGAATAAACGAACAAGCCGGTTCCGTTCAAAAAAAGAGCCCCCTTTCCGTGGTGGAAAGGGGGCTCGCGAAGCCGGACCGGCGCGGGCCGGTCAGAAGCTCTTGCGCACGGTCATGCCGATCTTGCGCGGGGTGCCGATGTTATAGCCGATCCGCGCCCGGCCGCCGCGTTCGCGGTCGAGCGAGAGCAGCGGGGTCTCGTCGAACAGGTTGTTGACGTAGAGCAGCACCGACAGCCCGTTGTTCCACTCGAGCCCGGTCGAGAGGTTGACGAGGTTGTAGCTCGGCAACTGGTACGAGCCGAAGCTGTAGCTGCCCGAACCCGAGGCGCCGGTGCCGGGGTTGAAGAACAGCGAGTTGGTGAAGTTGCCCGCGCCCGCTTCCTGGTCGGCCGGCTGGGTGAAGCGGTTGCCGACATGGCTGAACGTGGCGTTGAAGGTCCAGTCCATGTCCTGCGCGACCGGGTAGGCGTAGCTTGCCGTGGCCGACATCTGGAACTTGGGCACGGTGGGCAGGCGGTTGCCGTCGCGGATGCCCGCCACGACGTTGCCGCTTGCGTCGGTGACGCTGCTGTCGAACTTCGAATCGATCACGCTGCCGTTGAGCGAGAGGTCGAGGCCCGGCGCGGGCCGTGCGCTCAGCTCCACCTCGAGGCCGGTGGTGTGCGCCTTGGGCACGTTGAACACCACGCGCGACGAGCACGAGCCGGCGTCGGCGGTGACCTGCAGGTTCTTGATGTCGTTGTAGAACACCGCGGCGTTGAAGGTCACGCCGCCGGTCGAGGCCTTGACCCCGGCCTCGTAGTTCCACAGGCTTTCGTCCTCGTACTTCGGGCGCCCGCCGAAGGTCTTGGCGTCGGGTCCGTTCGCACCGCCCGAGCAGAGCGGGATGTTGAGCGGATCGTTGACGCCGCCGAGGCGGAAGCCCTTCGAGGCCTGGACGTTGAACGACAGGTCGCGGCTGGGCTCGTAGCTGACGATGAAGCGCGGGTTGAAGCCGGTCGACTTGGTCTTGTCGCCGAGGTTGCGGTCGCCGTTCGCGAACAGGCCGCCCGAGACGAAGTCACGCGTTTCCTTGAAGTCGTAGTAGCGGCCGCCGGCGGTCAGCTTGAAGTCGCCGGCCTTGTAGCTGCCTTCGCCGAACAGCGCGAACTGCTTGATCCGGTACGGAATGTCGGCGTTGTAGGGCGAGTTGTCGGGGAAGCCGTTGGCTACCGCGTCCGAGGTGCCGGCGCCGAACTTCGCATCGACGAAGGCGTCGTAGCCCGGGGTCGGCAGGCGCTGCGCATAAGTGCGCTTGATGTCGCTGTAGAACCCGCCGAGCACCCACTGGAGCGGCCCCGCGCCGGTCGAGGACAGGCGCAGCTCCTGGGTCCAGGTGTCGAGCTTGGTGGTGTCGCGCAGGTTCGAGGGCAGGTCGATCGCGCCCGCGGGCAGGCCGACGCTGACCCCGACCGAGCCGGTCAGCGCCGAGGCGTCGCGGCTGACGAGGATGTTGCGGTGGATGTAGCTGGTCACCGAAGTCGCCTCGACGCCGTCGGCGACGGGCGCGTTGATGGTGAGGTCGGCCAGCGTGGTCTTGTCGTGGAACTGCTCGCGCAGCTTGAGGTACTGCGTGCGCTCGTCGAGCGGCGCCGCGCCGGTCAGCGGGCTGCGGTAGAAGTTGTAGACGTCTTCGCGGTTGAAGCCGTTGACCTTGATGTCCTGGTAGACCACGCGCGGCGTGATCCTGAGCCCTTCGACCGGCTCGAGCAGCAGCGCGGCGCGGCCGCCGAAGCGCTCGCCGTCGTTGACGTGCTTGCCCGCCGCCGGGCCGATGGCGTTGATGAAGCCGGCGAAGTGCTCGCCGTAGCCGACCACGCGCAGCGCCGCCTTCTCGCCCAGCGGCACGTTCACCGCGCCCTTGAGCGAATAGCCGACGTCGCCGCCCTTGAGCACGTTGACGTCGCCCGCCACCTGGCCCTCGGTCTTGCCGATCTTGGGCTGGTTGGTGATGTAGCGCACGGTGCCGCCGACCGAGCCCGAGCCGAACAGCGTGCCCTGCGGCCCGCGCAGCGTCTCGACGCGGTTGAGGTCGAACAGGTCGAAGTCGGGCGTGAACAGCGACAGCGAGGTCACCGATTCATCGAGATAGATGCCGACCTGTTCCTTCACGCCGGGCTGGTCGCGGACGATCTGGCCGGCCGAAACGCCGCGCACCGAGACCTGGCTCTGGCCGGGCCCGAGGTTCTGGACGGTGAGGCCGGCGACCGCGCGCGAGATGTCCTCGATCGAATTGGCGCCCATCTTCTCGATCTGCGCCGAAGTCTGCGCGTTGACCGAGAACGGCACCTCCTGGATGCTCTGCGCGCGCTTGGTCGCGGTGACGATGATCTCGTTGCCCTCGGTGACGGTGGCGTCCGAGCTCTGCGCGTGGGCCGGCGCGGCGGCGAAGATCAGTGCGGTGGTCGAAGCGAGCAGCATGCTGCGCGCCGTCGTGGCGTGACGAGCCATTTCAAGTCCTCCCTGCAAGAACATGCGTTCCGTGTTCTTTGCGACGCCGGGTGGCATCATGCGCGCTTAATGCTGCAACCGCACGCACGTCTGCAATGCTGCCTGAAAGTGCAGCATCGGATTGGCCCGAGCCTGTGATTCCCGTGCAACAGGGCTCGGGCAAATACTTATGTTAGCGGGATTAATTTCGTGCGCTTCAGGCCCAGGCGCGCTCGAAGATGTCGAGCCGCGCTCGCATCCGCGTCTTGTGGTCCTCGCCCAGCCAGGCCGCCTCGATCGCATTGCGCGAGATCTGCAGCAGGTCCGCCTTGGTCAGCCTGCTGCGCTGCTGGGCGCGCAGCAAGACCTCGGACAGGTACTCGCTGCCCATGTAGGCGGGATCGTCCGAGGCGATCGTCAGCTTGAGCCCGGCATCGAGCATGCCGCGCACGACGTCGATGTCCTGCCCGCCCGCCCGCACCGTTCCCGAGAAGCTCGGGCAGACGGTGAACGCTATGCCGCGCTGCCGCGCCAGCGCGACCAGCTCGGCCGATTGCAGGATGTTGCCGCCGTGGTCGATGCGATCGACCTTGAGGTCGACGATCGCCTGGCGGATGTGCGCGAGGCTGTTCTCCTGGTCGACGTCGCAATGGACCGTCACCCTGAGCCCGGCGGCGCGCGCCTTGGCGAAATGCGCCGCGAACTTGCCCGGCGGGTGGCCCTTCTCGTCGCTGTCGAGGCCGACGCCGACCAGGTGCTGGCGATAGGGCAGCGCCGCATCGAGCGCCTCCATCGCGGTGTGCGGGTCGAGATCGCGCACGAAGCACAGGATCAGCCCCGACGAGATCCCGTAGAGCCGCGCCGCTTCCTCGCGCGCGCGGGTGATCCCCAGGATCACCGTGCCCATCGTGACGCCGCGCTTGAGGTGCTCCTGCGGGTCGAAGAACATCTCGGTGTGGAGCACGTTCTGCGACGCCGCCCTGGCGAGGTAGGCGAGCGCGAGGTCGTGGAAGTCCTGCTCGGTGACCAGCACCTGCATCCCGTCGTAGTAGATGGCGAGGAAGCTCGGCAGGTCGTGGTACTGGTAGCTCGCCTTCAGCGCCTCCGCATCGGCGAAGGGCAGGGTGATGCCGTTGCGCTGGGCGAGCCGGAACTTCATCTCGGCCTCGAGCGTGCCTTCGAGATGGACGTGGTATTCGGCCTTGGGCATGACGCGGATGAAGCGCGCCATGTCGAGCGCCTCGGGCGTCGCCGGCACCGGCAGCGGCGCGAGGGCGAAGGGCGCAGGCGATGCAGATGCAGGGGCAACGGCCTGTGCCGCCTGCGCCATCGCCCGGCCGCCCGCCACCACGCCGCCCAGCGCCATGCCGCCCAGCGCCGCCGCGCCGCCGATGATGTCCCGCCGTGTCAGCTTCATCTGGCGTCGCTCCCGCTGCCCGTCCTCGAGGCCGTCCCCAATAGAATGGTCCCTATCCCAATGCGCGGGCGGGCCTGTCCAGCGTCTTGTTGCGCGGCGCGCCGCCGATCGCGCCCGGGCCTGATCGCGCCCGGGCCCGATCGCCACCGGACTTGACCGCAACCGGGCCATCCACTAGGGGCGCCGTGTTCCGCAGCCGGATTCGGTTTGCGGGAAGAGCTGAACATTGCCGGTGCGTGCGGGGTTTCGTCCTTGCGTAATCCGTCAAAGTAACCCGGCGCCGCGGCGCGGGTGGAGCGTTTCAAGCTCGTCATGGTGCCCTTCCTTGCAGGGGCAGCGCCCGCTTGCTGCAAGCGGTGACGGTCTTTTTTCTCTTCGCCACGCAGGCCGCTCGCGCCACAGTCAAGGTGAAGAGTACTTCATGCCTACGATCAACCAGCTGATCCGCAAGGGTCGCGAACCGCAGAAGGCCAAGAGCAAGGTCCCTGCGATGGAGCAGAACCCGCAGAAGCGCGGCGTCTGCACCCGCGTCTACACGACCACCCCGAAGAAGCCGAACTCGGCGCTTCGCAAGGTCGCCAAGATCCGTCTGACCAACAGCCGCGAAGTCATTTCGTACATTCCGGGTGAAGGCCACAACCTGCAGGAGCACTCGGTGGTGCTGATCCGCGGCGGCCGTGTGCGCGACCTTCCGGGCGTTCGCTACCACGTCCTGCGCGGCGTGCTCGACACCCAGGGCGTCAAGGACCGCAAGCAGAGCCGCTCGAAGTACGGCGCCAAGCGTCCGAAGTAAGCCCGGCTCCACCGGATCAACCGGGGTGCGCCCGCATGGCGCCCCCAGGGGCCAGGTTGCTGGCCAGAGAATAAGGAATTTGCGATGTCTCGTCGTCGTCGTCCCGAAAAGCGGGAAATCCTGCCTGATCCGAAGTTCGGTGATCAGGTCCTGTCGAAGTTCATGAACAACCTCATGCTCGACGGCAAGAAGTCGGTCGCGGAGTCGATCGTCTACGGTGCCCTCGACACCATGCAGACCCGCGCCAAGGCCGACCCGCTGCAGCTGTTCCACGATGCGCTGAACAACGTGAAGCCGCAGATCGAAGTCCGTTCGCGCCGCGTCGGTGGTGCGACCTACCAGGTCCCGGTCGAAGTCCGCCCGGAACGCGCCCAGGCGCTCGCCATCCGCTGGCTGATCACCGCGGCGCGCAACCGCAGCGAGACCACGATGTCGGCGCGCCTGTCGGGCGAGCTGCTCGATGCCGCCAACAACCGCGGCAACGCGGTCAAGAAGCGCGAAGACACCCACCGCATGGCCGACGCGAACCGCGCGTTCAGCCATTACCGCTGGTAATCCCGCGGCGGTAAGGTTCCCGTCTTTAAACGGTCACGTACGTAACCATATGGGGCGAGCCTGAGATCCAGGCTCCCCCAGCACCCAAGGAAACCTCCCATGGCCCGCAGCCATCCGCTCGAGCGCTATCGCAACTTCGGCATCATGGCGCACATCGACGCCGGCAAGACGACGACGACCGAGCGCATCCTCTACTACACCGGCAAGTCCTACAAGATCGGCGAAGTCCACGACGGCGCTGCGACCATGGACTGGATGGAGCAGGAGCAGGAACGCGGCATCACGATCACGTCGGCCGCGACGACCTGCTTCTGGCGTGACCATCGCCTGAACATCATCGACACCCCCGGCCACGTCGACTTCACCATCGAAGTCGAACGTTCGCTGCGCGTGCTCGACGGCGCGGTCGCCGCGTTCGACGGCGTCGCCGGCGTGGAGCCGCAGTCGGAGACCGTGTGGCGCCAGGCCGACAAGTACGGCGTGCCGCGCATGTGCTTCATCAACAAGCTCGACCGCACCGGCGCGAACTTCAAGTACTGCGTGCAGACGATCATCGACCGTCTCGGCGCGAAGCCTGCGGTGCTCTACCTGCCGATCGGCGCCGAAGCCGACTTCAAGGGCCTGGTCGACCTCGTCGAGCAGCGCGCGATCATCTGGAAGGACGAATCGCTCGGCGCCGAGTTCTTCTACGAAGAGATCCCGGCCGACATGGCCGACGAGGCCGAGCTCTACCGCTCGCAGCTGATCGAACTCGCCGTCGAACAGGACGACGAGGCGATGGAAGCCTACCTCGAAGGCAACGAGCCCGACGTCGCCACGCTCAAGGCGCTGATCCGCAAGGGCACGCTGGCGCAGGCCTTCGTGCCGGTGCTGTGCGGCTCGGCGTTCAAGAACAAGGGCGTCCAGGCGCTGCTCGACGCGGTCGTCGACTACCTGCCTTCGCCGCTCGACATTCCCGACGTCCAGGGCGTGAACCCCGACACCGACGAGCCGGACACCCGCGCGACCTCGGACGAGGCTCCGTTCTCGGCGCTGGCGTTCAAGATCATGAACGACCCCTTCGTCGGCTCGCTGACCTTCACCCGCATCTATTCGGGCACGCTGACCAAGGGCAGCTACCTGAACTCGGTGAAGAACAAGAAGGAGAAGGTCGGCCGCATGCTGCTGATGCACTCCAACAACCGCGAGGACATCGATACCGCCTATGCCGGCGACATCGTTGCTCTGGCAGGGCTCAAGGAAACGACGACGGGCGACACGCTCTGCGCCGAAAAGCAGCCGATCATCCTCGAGCGCATGGAATTCCCCGAGCCGGTCATCGAACTGTCGGTGGAACCGAAGACCAAGGCCGACCAGGAGAAGATGGGCATCGCGCTCAACCGTCTCTCGGCCGAGGACCCCTCGTTCCGCGTCTCGACCGACCATGAATCGGGCCAGACCATCATCAAGGGCATGGGCGAACTTCACCTCGAAATCCTCGTCGACCGCATGCGTCGCGAGTTCAAGGTCGAAGCCAACGTCGGCGCCCCGCAGGTGGCCTATCGTGAATACCTCGGCAAGCCGGTCGACATCGACTACACCCACAAGAAGCAGTCGGGCGGCACCGGCCAGTTCGGCCGCGTCAAGGTCAAGCTGACCCCGGGTGAGCGCGGTTCGGGCTTCGTCTTCAAGGACGAGATCAAGGGCGGCAACATTCCGAAGGAATACATCCCCGCGATCGAGAAGGGCTTCCGCGAAACCGCCGAGACCGGCTCGCTGATCGGCTTCCCGATCATCGACTTCGAAGTCCTGCTCTACGACGGCGCCTACCACGACGTCGACTCGTCGGCGCTGGCCTTCGAAATCTGCGCCCGCGGCGCGATGCGCGAAGCGGCGAGCAAGTCGGGCATCAAGGTCCTCGAGCCGATCATGAAGGTCGAGGTCGTGACGCCGGAAGAGTTCATGGGCGACGTCATCGGCGACATCAACAGCCGCCGTGGCCAGATCCAGGGCACCGACAGCCGGGGCAACGCCCAGGTGGTCGAAGCCATGGTGCCGCTCGCGAACATGTTCGGCTACGTGAACCAGCTGCGCTCGTTCACCCAGGGCCGCGCGAACTACTCGATGCAGTTCTCGCACTACGACGAGGTCCCGGCGAACGTCGCGACCGAACTCAAGTCGAAGATGGCCTGAGCGGAGCAATCCGACAGGTCGCTACGACGGGTCTCACGAACGCTTGCCTGATCGCATGGATCAGGCTAGGGGCGGCGCCTGATTTTCTGGCGAGTCCGGCTGGTGCCGCCCTCCAAGAGCAATCAACAATTAGCGAAAAGAAGGTTTGAGCAATGGCCAAGGCTAAGTTTGAGCGGACCAAGCCGCACTGCAACATCGGCACCATCGGTCACGTCGACCATGGCAAGACCACGCTGACGGCGGCGATCACCAAGGTGCTCGCCGAGACCGGCGGCGCGACGTTCACCGACTATGCGAACATCGACAAGGCTCCCGAAGAGCGCGAGCGTGGCATCACCATCTCGACCGCCCACGTCGAGTACGAGACCGCCAACCGCCACTATGCCCACGTCGACTGCCCGGGTCACGCGGACTACGTGAAGAACATGATCACCGGTGCCGCCCAGATGGACGGCGCGATCCTGGTCGTGAACGCCGCTGACGGCCCGATGCCGCAGACCCGCGAGCACATCCTGCTCGCCCGCCAGGTCGGCGTGCCTGCGCTGGTCGTCTACATGAACAAGGTCGACCAGGTCGACGACGAGGAAATCCTCGAGCTGGTCGAGCTGGAAGTGCGCGAGCTGCTCTCGTCGTACGACTTCCCGGGCGACGATATTCCGATCATCAAGGGTTCGGCTCTGGCCGCCCTCGAAGGTCGCGACGACAACATCGGCAAGAACTCGATCAACGAGCTGATGGCCGCTGTCGACAGCTACATCCCGCAGCCGCCGCGCCCGACCGACAAGCCGTTCCTGATGCCGGTCGAAGACGTGTTCTCGATCTCGGGTCGTGGTACGGTCGTGACCGGCCGCGTCGAGACCGGCATCGTCAAGGTTGGTGAAGAAGTCGAGATCGTCGGCCTCAAGGACACCACCAAGACCACCGTCACCGGCGTCGAAATGTTCCGCAAGCTGCTCGACCAGGGCGAAGCCGGCGACAACATCGGCGCGCTGGTCCGCGGCATCAAGCGTGAAGAAGTCGAGCGCGGCCAGGTCCTCTGCAAGCCCGGTTCGGTCAAGCCGCACACCGAGTTCTCGGCCGAGGTCTACGTGCTGTCGAAGGACGAAGGCGGCCGTCACACGCCGTTCTTCGCCAACTACCGCCCGCAGTTCTACTTCCGCACCACCGACGTGACCGGCGAAGTGATCCTTCCCGAGGGCACCGAGATGGTCATGCCTGGCGACAACGTCACGCTGTCGGTCAAGCTGATCGCGCCGATCGCGATGGACGAAGGTCTGCGCTTCGCCATTCGCGAAGGCGGCCGCACCGTCGGTTCGGGGGTTGTCAGCAAGATCACGAAGTAATATAGGCCGCGCACCGGCGGGGGATTCGCTCCCTCGCCGGTCCGGTTTTTCGATTCAGTCGGCCCGCTTTCCCCTCGCTTCACCAGCTGGGGCAGGGTGAGAGGGCGGGGCGACTGGTTTTTTGTTTTTCGCTCTTTCGCATCGGTAAACGGACATGGAAGCCCAGAACATCCGCATTCGCCTCAAGGCCTTCGATCATCGCGTGCTTGATCAGGCAACCGGCGAAATCGCTGACACCGCCCGCCGCACCGGCGCGCTCATCCGGGGCCCCATTCCGCTCCCGACGCGCATCGAGAAGTTCTGCGTCAACCGCGGCCCGCACATCGACAAGAAGTCGCGTGAGCAGTTCGAGGTTCGCACCTACAAGCGCCTGCTCGACATCGTTCAGCCGAATGCTGCGACCGTCGACGCGCTGATGAAGCTGGACCTCGCGGCCGGCGTGAACGTCGAGATCAAGCTCGCCTAAGCGAGCTTGCCTTCAGCCCCGGCGAAAGCCGGGGTGGCCGAAGGCGGACAGATCAACGACGCAAGTTTCGGACCTTCGGGTCCACAATTCCTTCCGGTCCAAAGCCGGCTTGGTGGCGCAAAGGCCACCGCGACATAGGGATACCTCCGGCGCCGTCCTTCGGGACATAGCCGGGCAAGCGTCCCCCGATCGCTCCTGTTTGGCAGGAGCACTCAGCCCGGTCGGGGGCATGCTTCACATACGGGCTGAACACGCCTGTCGGGATGGGCCCGGCAGGCCTCTGTGATGGAGTATGGATCATGCGCACCGGCGTGATCGCGAAGAAGGTGGGGATGACCCGCCTTTTCCAGGACGACGGACGGCACGTGCCGGTCACCGTCCTGTCGCTTGAAGATTGCCAGGTGGTTTCGGTTCGCACTGCTGAGCGTGACGGTTACGTCGCTCTCCAGCTCGGTGCCGGCGAAGCCAAGCAGAAGAACGTTGCCAAGCCGCAGCGCGAACACTTCGCCAAGGCCGAAGTGCCGCTGAAGATGGAAGTCGCCGAGTTCCGCGTCGCCGACGACGCGCTGCTCGAGGTCGGCTCGACCATCGCCGCTTCGCACTTCGTCCCCGGCCAGTACGTCGACATCACCGGCCACACCCAGGGCAAGGGCTTCCAGGGCGCGATGAAGCGCTGGGGCTTCGGCGGTATGCGCGCCACGCACGGCGTGTCGATCTCGCACCGTGCCCACGGTTCGACCGGTAACCGCCAGGACCCGGGCCGCGTCTTCAAGAACAAGAAGATGGCCGGCCACATGGGCGACCGTCAGCGCACCCAGCAGAACCTCGAGGTCGTCCGCACCGACGACGAGCGCGGCCTGATCTTCGTCAAGGGCTCGGTGCCCGGCTCGAAGAATGCCTGGCTGCTCGTCCGCGACGCCGTCAAGGTCTCGCGCCACGCGGAAGCGCCCTATCCCGCCGGCCTCAAGCAGGCCGCCAACAGCAATGACTCGGCTGCTGCCGACACCCCGGCGGACGACGTCGCGGCTGTCGAGGCGACCGAAGGTCAGGAGGGCTAAGTCGTGAAGGTTCAGGTTCTCAACCTCGACGGCACCACCGGCAACGGCGAAGTCGAACTCTCGGACGACGTGTTCGGCCTCGAGCCGCGCGCCGACATCCTGCATCGCGTCGTCACCTGGCAGCTCGAAAACCGCCGCGGCATCGCCCGCAAGGCGCGCGAGCGTTCGGACGTTGCCCGCACCGGCAAGAAGTTCGGTCGCCAGAAGGGTGGCGGCACCGCCCGTCACGGCGACCGCAAGGCGCCCGTGTTCATCGGCGGCGGCAAGGCGCACGGCCCGCGCGTTCGCGAGTTCAACATCTCGCTGAACAAGAAGGTCCGCGCGCTCGGCCTCAAGATGGCGCTCTCGAGCAAGGCCAAGGCCGGTCTCGTCGTGGTCGACACGCTCGACGTCGACGGCAAGACCAAGGCGCTGGCCGCCACGCTCGCCAAGTCCGGCTTCGGCAAGAAGGTGCTCGTGATCGACGGCGAAGCCGTCAACGACAACTTCGCCAAGGCTGCCCGCAACATCATCGGTGTCAACGTCCTGCCGGCGATCGGCGCGAACGTCTACGACATCCTGAAGCACGACACGCTGGTGCTGACGCGCGCTGCGGTCGAAAAGCTGGAGGCGCGTTTCAATGGCTAAGGAAGCGATCGACACGCGCCACTACGACGTGATCGTGGCTCCCCACATCACCGAGAAGTCGACGCTGCTGTCCGAGCACAACGCCGTGGTCTTCAAGGTTGCCGACAAGGCGACCAAGCCGGAGATCAAGGCGGCGGTCGAAGCCCTGTTCAACGTCAAGGTCACCGGCGTGAACACGCTGACCCAGAAGGGCAAGACCAAGCGCTGGAAGGGCAAGCCCTACAAGCGTTCGGACGTCAAGAAGGCCGTCGTGACGCTGGCAGCAGGCCAGTCGATCGACGTCACCAGCGGTATCTGAGGCGGGTAGAACCATGGCACTCAAGACCTACAATCCGACCAGCCCCGCCCGGCGCGGCCTGGTCCTCGTCGACAAGTCGGCGCTGTGGAAGGGCAAGCCCGTCAAGGCGCTGACCGAAGGCAAGCGCAAGACCGGCGGCCGCAACAACAAGGGCCACGTGACCAGCCGCGGCATCGCGGGCGGCCACAAGCAGAAGTACCGCTACATCGACTTCAAGCGTCGCAAGTGGGACATGCCGGCCACCGTCGAGCGTCTGGAATACGACCCCAACCGCACGGCGTTCATCGCCCTCGTCAAGTACGAGGACGGCGAGCAGGCCTACATCCTGGCGCCGCAGCGTCTGGCCGTCGGCGACACCATCGTCGCCGGTGAGAAGACCGACGTGAAGCCGGGCAACGCCATGCTGCTGTCGCAGATGCCGGTCGGCACCATCATCCACAACGTGGAGATGAAGCCGGGCAAGGGCGGGCAGATCGCGCGTTCGGCAGGCACCTATGTCCAGCTCGTCGGTCGTGACCGCGGCATGGTCATCGTCCGCCTCAACTCGGGCGAGCAGCGCTACCTGCGTGGCGACTGCATGGGCACCGTCGGCGCCGTGTCGAACCCCGACAACGCCAACCAGAACCTTGCCAAGGCCGGTCGCAACCGCTGGCTCGGCCGTCGTCCGCTGACCCGCGGCGTCGCCAAGAACCCGGTCGACCACCCGCACGGTGGTGGTGAAGGCCGCACCTCGGGTGGCCGTCATCCGGTGACCCCGTGGGGCAAGCCGACCAAGGGCGCCCGCACCCGTCACAACAAGCAGACGGACAAGATGATCATCCGTTCGCGCCACGCGAAGAAGAAGAGGTAACACCCCATGGCACGCTCCGTCTGGAAGGGCCCCTTCGTCGACCTGCACCTCCTGAAGAAAGCGGAAGTCGCTCAGGATGCAGGCGGCCGCGCCGGCCCGATCAAGACCTGGTCGCGTCGTTCGACCATCATTCCGCAGTTCGTTGGCCTGACGTTCAACGTCTACAACGGGCAGAAGTTCATCCCCGTCTCCGTCTCGGAAGAGATGGTCGGCCACAAGCTCGGCGAGTTCGCGCCCACGCGCAACTTCCCCGGCCACGCCGCTGACAAGAAGGGCAAGCGCTGATGAGCAAGCCTAAGGCACCCCGTCGCGTCGGCGACAAGGAAGCGCTGTCGGTCGGCACGCAGATCCGTGGTTCGGCGCAGAAGCTGAACCTGGTGGCGGCGCTGATCCGCGGCCACAAGGCCGAAGATGCGATGAACATCCTCGCCTTCTCGAAGAAGGCGATGGCGGTCGACGCCCGCAAGGTGCTCGCTTCGGCGATCGCCAACGCGGAAAACAACCACAACCTGGACGTCGACTCGCTCGTCGTGGCGGAAGCCTCGGTCGGCAAGTCGATCACGATGAAGCGCTTCCACACCCGTGGTCGCGGCAAGTCGACCCGGATCCTGAAGCCGTTCTCGCGCCTCCGGATCGTCGTCCGCGAAGTCGAGGAGGCCTGATCATGGGTCACAAGTCGAACCCCATCGGTCTGCGCCTTCAGATCAACCGTACCTGGGACAGCCGCTGGTACGCCGAAGGCCGTTCCTACGAGCAGCTGCTCAAGGAAGACCTGCAGATCCGCAAGTACATCGTCGAGAACCTGCCCCAGGCGGCGATCTCGAAGGTGGTCATCGAGCGTCCGGCCAAGCTGTGCCGCGTGTCGATCTATGCCGCTCGTCCGGGCGTCATCATCGGCAAGAAGGGCGCTGACATCGAGAAGCTTCGTTCGAAGCTCGCGACGATGACCCAGAGCGACGTCAAGCTGAACATCGTCGAGATCCGCAAGCCGGAAATCGACAGCAAGCTCGTTGCCCAGGGCATTGCCGACCAGCTCGTCCGTCGCGTCGCCTTCCGCCGTGCGATGAAGCGCGCGGTGCAGTCGGCGCTGCGTCTTGGCGCCGAAGGCATCAAGATCACCTGCGGCGGCCGTCTCGGCGGCGCGGAAATCGCGCGCGTCGAATGGTACCGCGAAGGTCGCGTGCCGCTGCACACGCTGCGCGCGAACATCGACTATGCCGAGGCCGAAGCCCACACCGCCTACGGCGTGATCGGCATCAAGACCTGGATCTTCAAGGGCGAGATTCTCGGTCACGACCCGATGGCGCAGGACCGCCTGATGATGGAAGCGCAGACTTCCGGCGTCCGTCCGGCCCGCGAAGACCGCAGGAACTAAGCCATGCTGCAACCGAAGAAGACCAAGTTCCGCAAGGCGTTCAAGGGCCGCATCCATGGCGCCGCCAAGGGTGGCACCGACCTGAACTTCGGGTCCTACGGCCTCAAGGCCATGGAACCCGAGCGCGTCACCGCGCGCCAGATCGAAGCCGCCCGTCGTGCGATCACCCGCCACATCCGCCGTCAGGGCCGCCTGTGGATCCGCGTGTTCCCCGACGTGCCGGTGTCGAAGAAGCCTGCCGAAGTCCGTCAGGGCAAGGGCAAGGGCTCGATCGAATACTGGGCGGCGCGCGTGAAGCCGGGCCGCATCCTGTTCGAGCTGGACGGCGTTCCGGGCCCGCTCGCGGCCGAGGCGTTCAGCCGCGCCGCGATGAAGCTGCCGATCAAGACCAAGGTCGTCGCCCGCCTCGGTGACACCTCGCACCTTGGCGGCGAGTAAGGAGAGACTACGATGGCCAAGTTCGAAGACCTTCGCGTCAAGAGCGACGACCAGCTCTCTGCTGATCTCGCCGAGCTCAAGCGCGAGCAGTTCAACCTGCGTTTCCAGGCGGCGACGAGCCAGCTGGAGCGTCCGGCGCGCATCAAGGAAGTGCGCCGCGACATCGCTCGCATCAAGACGCTGCAGACTGAGCGTTCTCAGTCGCCCAAGGCGTAAGGAGTACACGATGCCCAAGCGTATTCTGATCGGGACCGTGGTCTCCGACAAGACCGACAAGACCGTGGTGGTCAAGGTCGAGCGCAAGGTGAAGCACCCGCTCTACGGGAAGATCATCCGCCGCTCGAAGAAGTACCATGCGCACGACGAGCAGAACTCGTTCAAGACCGGCGAAACCGTCCGCATCGAGGAAACGGCGCCGATCTCGAAGCTGAAGACGTGGAAGGTCATCGACCGCGTCACGGCCGGCAAGACCGCCGCGATCGAAGCCGACGTCTGACGTCTTACCGAGCGATTTTGGAACTGCCGGACTGGTTCCGGCAAGCCAGTGAGAAGGAACCGGATCAATGATCCAGATGCAATCCAATCTCGACGTCGCGGACAACAGCGGCGCCAAGCGCGTCCAGTGCATCAAGGTGCTGGGCGGGTCGAAGCGTCGTTTTGCCGGCGTCGGCGACATCATCGTGGTGTCGGTGAAGGAAGCGCAGCCGCGCGCCCGCGTGAAGAAGGGCGACGTGCACCGCGCCGTGATCGTGCGCACGAAGAAGGACGTCCGCCGTGCCGACGGCAGCGTGATCCGCTTCGACAGCAACGCCGCCGTGCTCGTCGGCAAGAACGAAGAGCCGATCGGCACCCGTATCTTCGGCCCCGTCGTCCGCGAACTGCGCGGCAAGGGCTTCATGAAGATCATCTCGCTCGCTCCGGAGGTGCTGTAATGGCCGCCGCGAAGATCAAGAAGGGTGACAGCGTCGTCGTCCGCTCGGGCAAGGACAAGGGCCGCACCGGCACGGTGCTCCAGGTCCTGCCCAAGGACAACAAGGTCGTCGTCGCCGGCGTGAACATCGCCACGCGTCACCGCAAGCCGAGCCAGGCCAACCCCCAGGGCGGCATCGACCGCTCGGAGGCGCCGCTCCACATCTCGAAGGTCGCGGTCGCGGACAAGGATGGCAAGCCCACCCGCGTCCGTTTCGAGGAGCGCGACGGCAAGAAGGTCCGCGTGGCCGTCAAGTCCGGGGAGGCCATCGATGGCTGACAAGTACGTTCCGCGTCTGAAGGCCAAGTACGAAGCCGACATCGCCAAGGCGATGCAGGCCAAGTTCGGCTACAAGAACGCCATGGAAATCCCGAAGATCGAGAAGATCACGCTCAACATGGGCGTCGGTGAGGCGAGCCAGGACAAGAAGAAGGTCACCACGGCCGCTGCCGAGATGGAACTCATCGCCGGCCAGAAGCCCGTGATCACCAAGGCGAAGAAGTCGATCGCGCAGTTCAAGCTGCGTGAGGGCATGCCGATCGGTTGCAAGGTCACCCTGCGCCGCGAACGCATGTACGAGTTCCTCGACCGCCTGATCACCATCGCGATGCCCCGCATCCGCGACTTCCGTGGTCTGAACCCCAAGTCGTTCGACGGCCGCGGCAACTACGCGATGGGTCTGAAGGAGCAGATCATCTTCCCGGAGATCAGCTACGATCAGATCGAGAAGGTGCGCGGCATGGACATCATCGTCACCACCACCGCGAAGACCGACGACGAAGCGCGCGAGCTGCTTCGCCTGTTCGGCTTCCCGTTCCCGCTGGACGCTGCTGAACAGCAGCAGGCCGCGTAAGTCAGTTCCAAGGAAGAGCTTAAGTCCATGGCGAAACTGAGTTCGATCAACAAGAACGAGAAGCGCAAGAAGCTCGTTCAGAAGTATGCAGCCAAGTTCGCTGCGCTCAAGGCCCAGGCCGACGATGAATCGCTCGACGAAACCGAGCGCCTGATCGCCCGCCTCAAGCTGGCCGAGCTGCCGCGCAACGCGAACCCGACCCGGGTGCGCAACCGCTGCAACACCACCGGCCGTCCGCGCGGCTACTACCGCAAGTTTGGCCTGTGCCGCGTCGAGCTGCGCGACCTGGCCAACAAGGGGCTCATCCCCGGCGTGACCAAGTCGAGCTGGTAAGGATCATCCGATGGCATTGACCGACCCCCTGGGTGATATGCTCACCCGCATCCGCAACGGCCAGCAGGCGAAGAAGGACGCAGTCCTCTCGCCCGCTTCGAAGCTGCGTGCGCACGTGCTCGAAGTCCTTCAGCGCGAAGGCTACATCCGCGGCTTCTCGGAGGACACCACCGGTGCCCACCCGCAGCTGCGCATCGAGCTCAAGTATTTCGAGGGCCAGCCCGCGATCAAGCATGTGGCCCGTGTCTCCAAGCCCGGCCGCCGCGTCTACTCGGGTTCGAAGGAACTCCCGGTGATCCGCAACGGCCTTGGCATCACCATCGTCTCGACGCCCAAGGGCGTGCTCTCGGATGCCGAGGCGCGCGCTGCCAACGTCGGCGGCGAAGTGCTGGCGGAGGTGTTCTGATGAGCCGCATCGGCAAGAAGCCGGTGGCGATCCCGAGCGGGGTCTCCGCCGATATCGCGAACGGTGTGCTGACCGTGAAGGGCCCCAAGGGTACCCTCACGCTCAACCTGCGCGACGAGATCAGCTACACCGTCGAAGGTGACAGCATCCTCGTCAAGCCGGCGAACGACACCAAGCAGGCGCGCGCCTTCTGGGGCATGCAGCGCACGCTGGTCTCGAACCTCGTCACCGGCGTGACCGAAGGATACACCAAGGTTCTCGAGATCACCGGTGTCGGCTACCGCGCCACGGCCCAGGGCAAGAACCTGAAGCTGCAGCTCGGCTACAGCCACGACGTCGACTTCGCGGTGCCCGAAGGCATCGAGATCAAGACGCCCGACAACACCACGGTGCAGATCTCCGGCATCGACAAGCAGAAGGTCGGCCAGGTTGCGGCCGAGATCCGTCGCTGGCGCAAGCCCGAACCCTACAAGGGCAAGGGCATCAAGTACCGCGGCGAGTTCATCTTCCGCAAGGAAGGGAAGAAGAAGTAATGGCCAAGCTGTCCCTCTTCGATCGCCGCCGCCGCCGCGTCCGCACTGCGCTCAAGGCGCGTGCCGGTGGCCGTCCGCGCCTTTCGGTGCACCGTTCGGGCCGTCACATCTACGCCCAGATCATCGACGACGCCGCCGGCAAGACCCTTGCCGCCTCGTCGTCGCTGGTGAAGGGCCAGAAGTCGATCGGCGCCAACGTCGATGCGGCCGCCCAGGTCGGCAAGGACATCGCCGAGAAGGCGAAGGCTGCCGGCATCACCACCGTCGTGTTCGATCGCGGCGGCTTCCTGTTCCATGGCCGCGTCAAGGCGCTGGCTGACGCTGCCCGCGAAGGCGGCCTGGAGTTCTGACGATGGCTGACGAAACCAACCTGGACGCCGCCGCACCGGTCGAAGCGACCGGCGGCGAGCCGCAGCGTGAAGGTCGTGGCCGTGGCCGTGGCCGTGGTGGCAACGATCGCGGCGAACGCGGCGAGCGTGGCGGCCGTGGCCGTCGCGACGACCGTCGTGGCCGTGGCAACAACGAGGAAGAAGGTGGCGAGGAGCTCATCGAGAAGCTCGTCCACATCAACCGCGTTTCGAAGACCGTGAAGGGCGGCAAGCGCTTCGGCTTCGCCGCGCTCGTCGTGGTCGGCGACGGCAAGGGCCGCGTCGGCTTCGGTCATGGCAAGGCGCGCGAAGTGCCCGAAGCCATCACCAAGGCGACCGCCTCGGCCAAGAAGAAGATGGTCCGCGTTCCGCTCAAGGAAGGCCGCACCCTGCACCACGACGGCAAGGGCCGTTTCGGCGCGGGTAAGGTCAACGTGCGCTCGGCGCCGGCCGGTACCGGCATCATCGCCGGTGGTCCGATGCGCGCCGTGTTCGAGAGCCTAGGCGTTGCCGACGTGGTGACCAAGTCGGTCGGCACCAGCAACCCCTACAACATGATCCGCGCCACCTTCGACGCGCTGACCGACCAGACTTCGCCGAAGTCGGTCGCCCAGCGTCGCGGCAAGAAGGTTGCAGACCTGCTCGGTCGCGGCGGCGCAACGGCGGTCGAGGCGGAAGCCGAAGCCGCTGCCATCGTGGAGTAAGCATCATGGCGACTATCAAGATCAAGCAGATCGGTTCGCCGATCCGCCGCCCGGAAAGCCAGAAGAAGATCCTGGTCGGCCTGGGCCTCGGCAAGATGAACCGCGTGGTCGAGGTGGAAGACACCGCCGAAGTCCGCGGCGCGATCGCCAAGCTGCCGCACATGGTGGCCGTGGTCGACTGACCACCGCCCGCCTGCAGGCACCAACACGAAAGGCCCCGGCAGCAATGCCGGGGCCTTTTGCGTTGTGGTCGACTTTCCGTGCCCGTGCGTTCGCAACGCTTCGAGGCACTTGGTGCGCCGCACTATCGTACTGGCGATCCCACGCCCGATAGTGCGCGCTCAGGTAAGGGGAGGGCCGCTCTTCTGGGTCCAAAGACGCTAGGATCCTCTGGCCTTGTCGGGTTGGCGCACTCTTGTGGGATGCGCGGCTGAAGTCGTTCAATCACGCAGGAGAAACGCGCAGCCGCGGTTGTCCCCCGGTGTCCTTTCTGATACTCCCAAAATGGAGGAGTCAGGCCGACTGCGTGTCGGACTGCAGGTGTGACTTGCACCTTGGAGGCATCAGTGGCGCAATCGAACGAGACCATCGAGAAGTTCGAGTTCGTCGACGTCCTGCGTGGACTTGCGGTGCTGATGGTTATCGTCGTTCACCATGGCCAGAAGTATACTGCAATCGGTAACGCCTATTACCTGATTGCGTTCGGGCAATTTGGCGTACAGTTGTTCTTCGTTGCGTCTGCATTCACCCTTTGCCACTCGGCAACATCGCGCGGTTGCGAGCCGAATGCGTACCGCAACTTTTTGGTCCGCCGCTTCTTTCGGATTGCGCCGCTCTATTACCTCGCGATTCCGATGTATTTCGTGCTCTATCGCTACGTGAAGCACCAGGGGTACGAGATCTACACCCCGCTCAACATCGCACTTAACGTCACGTTCCTACAGTCGTTTCGCGAGGAAGCGATGAACGGGATCGTGCCGGGGGGGTGGAGCATCGGCGTCGAAGTGCTGTTCTACTTGATCTTCCCTGTCCTGTTCGCACTGGTCTCGGGCTGGGTAGATATGCGTCGCTGGAAGGTCGTATGCGGCCTGCCATTGGTGTTCACAGCCATCTCCCTCCTGGTATGGGTCGGCATTCCTGTCGATCGCGAGATGATGTATTACAGTCTTTTCAACCAGTTGCCGGCGTTCCTGACGGGTATGGTCCTGTATTTTGCGGCGCGCGACGGGTGGCAGCCTTCACCTCGCCGCGATTCTGTCGGCGCGGCGGCTTTCGCAATGGTTGCACTCGTCCTGCTTCTGGGTTCGCATTTTAACTGGATGCCGCGGGTCTGCCTTGCGCTCATGCCGATGGCGGCGGCGGCATGCTTTGTCTTCGTATTCAATCTTGCGCGCTTGCATGCATCGGCGCGACCGGCTCAGATCGTCGCGAAGATCGGCCAAGTCTCCTATTCGATCTACATCTTCCACTTCATTTTCGCTTGGCCGATTACGCAGCGACTGGTGGCAATGGCGGGGCGAGGGGGCGTCCCGGGGGCCGGCGGTTGGGATGTGAGAGGCTTGCTGCTTTACGTCCCGACGTTGTTGCTGACCATTGGCGCCAGCTACGCGATCGGCGTGGTCAGCAAGCACTTGATCGAGGATCGGGCGAATGTCTTTGGCCGCCGGTTCATCGTCTGGTTGGATCGGCGGGGTCGCGCGGTGGAGCGCTTGCCCGCCTAACGGGCGCGTACAGTCTCGCCGATTTTCCCCAGATGTAGAAAACGCACCTCGTCGCGGACCCGCGCCGCGCCCCTCGGTCGCGTGAGAGTCGACAACCCCCCCGCTTTCGTCTAACGGCGCCGCTTCCCATCAAGCGCGACTCAAAGCGAAAGCGAGTGCTCCGACATGACCAAGCTTAACGAACTCTCCGACAACTACGGCGCCCGCAAGGGCCGCATGCGCGTGGGCCGCGGCATCGGCTCGGGCAAGGGCAAGACCGCCGGGCGCGGCCAGAAGGGCGCCAAGGCGCGTTCGGGCGTCAGCGTCAACGGCTTCGAAGGCGGCCAGATGCCGCTCCACATGCGTCTGCCCAAGCGCGGCTTCAACAACATCTTCGCCAAGGACTATGCCCACGTGAACCTCGGCATGATCCAGAAGGCGATCGACGCCGGCAAGCTCGCCACCGACGCGGTGATCGACCATGCCGCGCTCAAGGCGGCGGGCCTCGCGCGTGGCGGCAAGGACGGCGTGCGCCTCCTCGCCAAGGGCGAACTGACCGAAAAGGTCAGCTTCAAGGTCGCCGGCGTGTCGAAGGGCGCGGCCGCTGCGGTCGAGAAGCTCGGCGGCACCGTCGAAGTGCTTGCGACCAAGGTCGAAGCTGCCTGATCTCATTTAATCGCGTATTGCGGGCGCGGGGGTTCTTGGAATCCCTGCGCCCGCTCTATATGGGCTTCACGCAAGGTCCGTCCGCGACGGGCCGCTTCCGTGAATGCGGCGCCTGACCCAATTCGTCCCGGCGCCCCAGCAAGGCTTGACACCAGACCAATGGCATCCCGCGCCGACAACATCGCCAGCAACCTCAACCTGGCGAACTTCTCGAAGGCCACCGAGCTCAAGAAGCGCATCTGGTTCACGGTGGGCGCGCTCATCGTGTTCCGGTTCCTCAGCTTCGTGCCGCTGCCGGGCGTCAATCCGCTGATCATGGAGACGCTCTACAACCAGACCCGCGGCGGCATCCTCGATATCTTCAACGCCTTCTCGGGCGGCTCGCTCCAGCGCATGAGCCTGATTGCATTGGGCGTCATGCCCTACATCACCGCCTCGATCGTGGTGCAGCTCGCCGCCTCGCTCCATCCCGCGCTCGCGGCGATGAAGAAGGAAGGCGAAAGCGGGCGCAAGAAGCTCAACCAGTACACCCGCTACGGCGCGGTGCTGCTGACCGCGATCCAGGGCTGGGTGCTCGCCTCGGGTCTCGAGGCCTATGGCGCGTCGAGCGGGCTGCAGGCGGTGGTCAACCCCGGCCTGCTGTTCAAGGTCGGCGCGGTGATCTCGCTGATCGGCGGCACCATGTTCCTGCTGTGGCTGGGCGAGCAGATCACCAGCCGCGGCATCGGCAACGGCGTTTCGCTGATCATCATGGCCGGCATCGTCGCGCAGATGCCCAAGTTCTTCGGCAACCTGTTCGAGCAGGGCCGCACCGGCTCGCTCAACCCGTTCGTGATCGCCGGCGTGCTGGCGCTGATCGTCGCGGTGGTGATCTTCATCTGCTTCTTCGAGCGCGCCACGCGCCGGCTGCTGATCCAGTATCCCAAGCGCGCGACGCAGAACGGCATGATGGCCGCCGACCGCAGCCACCTGCCCTTGAAGCTCAACACCGCGGGCGTGATCCCGCCGATCTTCGCCAGCTCGCTGCTGCTGCTGCCGCTGACCATCACCCAGTTCGCCGGCAACGCGGTGTCGCCCGACAGCACCACCGGCCAGGTGATCGTCACGCTCAACCAGTATCTCGGCCACGGCAAGCCGGTCTACATGCTGCTCTATGCGCTGGGGATCATCTTCTTCAGCTTCTTCTACACCGCGGTGGTGTTCAATCCGGAAGAGACCGCCGACAATCTCAAGAAGAACGGCGGCTTCATCCCCGGCATCCGCCCGGGCAAGAACACCGCCACCTATCTCGACTATGTCCTGACCCGCATCACCGTGCTCGGCGCCGCCTACATCACCGTGGTCTGCGTGGTCCCCGAATGGATCATGGCCGAAACCGGCATGGGCACGTTGTTCTTCGGCGGCACCAGCCTGCTGATCGTGGTCAACGTGACCGTCGACACCATCACCCAGATCCAGTCGCACCTGCTGGCGCACCAGTACGGCGACCTGATCAAGAAGGCCAAACTGAAGGGACGCATGCGCTAGGCGCAGCGCCGCAAGGGGGACGCAAGGCACGTGAACATCATCCTGTTGGGACCGCCGGGGGCGGGCAAGGGCACCCAGGCGCAACGTCTGGTCGAGCGCCACGGCATGAAGCAGCTTTCGACCGGCGACATGCTGCGCGCCGCGGTCAAGGCGGGCACCCCGGTCGGGCTCCAGGCCAAGGCGGTGATGGATGCGGGCCAGCTCGTTTCCGACGAGATCGTCTCGGCGCTGATCGGCGATGAACTCGACGCGATGCCCGCCGGGCAGGGCGCGATCTTCGACGGCTACCCGCGCACCGCGCCGCAGGCGGAATCGCTCGACGCGATCCTCGCAAGCCGCGGCCGCAAGCTCGACCACGTGATCGAGCTGGAAGTGAACGAGGACGCGCTCGTCGAGCGCATCACCGGCCGCTACACCTGCGCCACCTGCGGCAAGGGCTATCACGACAAGTTCGAGAAGCCGGCCGTCGAAGGCACTTGCGACAAGTGCGGCGGGCACGAATTCAAGCGCCGTCCCGACGACAACGAAGAGACCGTGCGCACGCGCATGGCCGAATACCGCGCCAAGACCGCGCCGATCCTGCCGATCTACGAAAGTCGCGGCATCGTCACCCGGGTCGACGGCATGGCCGACATGGACCACGTGACGGCTGCCATCGAAGCGATTATCGGCTAGGTCTCGATCGTCGCCCGCGCCGCCGCCCTGGCGGCGCCGGCGGCGCGATGGGGGGACCACCGATGTTTCAGCGACCTGCGCTCGCCCTGCTGCTCGCCGCGGCCACGATCGGCCCGGCGCGCGCCGAAGTCGTGGCGAAGGGCGACAGCGGCTTCGTCGTCCGCGTCGCCGCGCGCGTCACCAGCGATCCCGCCGCCACGTGGAAGGCGCTGTCCGCCCCGGCCCAGTGGTGGCAGGGCCAGCACACCTTTTCCGGCGATGCCGCCAATCTCACCCTCGATCCCGTTCCGGGCGGCTGCTTCTGCGAGCGCCTGCCGTTGCCGAAGACCGCGGCCAAGGGCGAGCGCCCCGGCGGCGTCCAGCACATGCGCGTGCTCTATGCCGAACCCGGCAAGGCGCTGCGCCTGTCGGGGGCGCTGGGGCCGCTGCAGAGCGAGGCGGTGCAGGGCACGCTGACGATCACGATCAAGCCGATCGACGGGGGCAGCCGGATCGTCTTCGACTACGTCGTCGGCGGCTACATGCGCTACCCGGTGGCCGAGATCGCGCCGGCGGTCGATGCGGTGATCGCGGCGCAGCTCGCGTCGCTGGCGATGAAGCTCGGCCCGATGGGCGGCGCGCCCGCGTCCACGCCCGCCCCGGCATCGGCATCGGCGCCGACGCCCGGGCCCGCGGCGGACTCCGTGGCAGCGGCCGATCCGGCTGCACCGTCTCCGTCCGGCGATGCGTCCGCCGCGGCGCTGGCGCCGCAGGGGTGGAGCCTGCCGCCGGGGCCGGGCAGCAAGCCCGCGCGCCGTGCCGCCCCTCTGGCGCCGCCGCCCGCTGCCGCTGCCGCTCCCGCCGCCGCGAAGCCCGCCGCGCCCAAGCCGCCGGCCAGGCCTGCTGTCGCGCCCGCAGCAAAGCCTGCCGCCAGGCCGCCGGCAAAGCCTGCCGCAAAGCCGGTCGCCAAGCCGGTGGACCAGGAGCACGAGGACGCCAACGCCGCGTTCGATGCGCTGCTCGGGCCTGCGCCGACGCCGCAATAGGGGCAGCGCCCGCCCAAGCTGCATCCAACTCGGTGCGAACGCCTACCCAGGGCGCAAAAAATCGTTACGTTCCAGCTCACAAGGAGCGCGACTCGGCCTCGATCGCCACAGACGCTCCACCGGTCGCACGCGTCGTAACGACTGCCGGCCTGCCTGCACCCGCGCAGGCGCCGGCCACCGGGGGAGAGTATCAATGGCCGTGAGCGATCACGTCGACCTGCCGACGTTCATGGAAGGCGTCAGGAAGCGCAACCCGCACCAGCCCGAATTCGTCCAGGCGGTGCAGGAGGTTGCCGAGGACATCTACGAATTCATCGAGGACAAGGAAGAGTACCACGCGCAGCAGATCCTGCGCCGCATCGCCGAGCCCGATCGCGTCGTCAGCTTCCGCGTCTGCTGGGAGGACGACAACGGCAACATCCGCGTCCAGCGCGGCTACCGCGTCCAGAACAACAACGCGATCGGCCCCTACAAGGGCGGCATCCGCTTCCACCCCAGCGTCAATGAAAGCGTGCTCAAGTTCCTCGCCTTCGAGCAGACGTTCAAGAATGCGCTCACGGGCCTGCCGATGGGCGGGGGCAAGGGCGGCTCGAACTTCAATCCCAAGGGCAAGAGCGTGCGCGAGATCATGCGCTTCTGCCAGAGCTTCATGACCGAGCTCTATCGCCACATCGGCGCCGACGTCGACGTGCCGGCGGGCGACATCGGCGTCGGCGGGCGCGAGATCGGCTTCATGTTCGGCCAGTACAAGCGCATCACCAACCAGTTCACCGGCGTGCTCACCGGCAAGGGGCTGGAATACGGCGGCTCGCTGATCCGGCCCGAGGCGACCGGCTATGGCGCGGTCTACTTCCTTGCCAACATGCTCGCGACCAAGGGCGAGGATCTGGTCGGCAAGACCGCGGTCATTTCGGGCTCGGGCAACGTCGCCACGCACGCCGCCGAGAAGATCGTGCAACTGGGCGGCAAGGTGCTGACGCTGTCGGATTCGGGCGGCTTCGTCCACGATCCCGACGGCTTCACGCAGGACAAGATCGACTGGGTCAAGACCCACAAGACCCACCGCCGCGGCCGCATCCAGGACTATGTCGAGGCGTTCCCGAAGGCGACCTTCCACGAAGGCAAGACGCCGTGGGGCGTCCCCTGCGATGTCGCGCTGCCCTGCGCCACGCAGAACGAACTGCTGGGCGAGGACGCGCGCACGCTCGTCGCCAACGGCTGCAAGGCGCTGGCCGAAGGCGCGAACATGCCGACCGACCTCGAAGGCGTCCACGTGTTCAAGGCGGCCAGGCTGCTCTACGCGCCGGGCAAGGCCTCGAACGCCGGCGGCGTCGCGGTTTCGGGCCTCGAGATGAGCCAGAACTCCGAACGCCGCGCGTGGAAGGAGGAAGAACTGCAGCAGATGCTCAAGGACATCATGTTCGGCATCCACCAGTCCTGCCTTACTTATGGCGACCAGGGCGGCGGTTATGTCGATTACGTCAAGGGCGCGAACATCGCCGGCTTCAAGAAGGTGGCCGACGCGATGCTGGCCTTCGGCGTGGTCTGAGCCGGCGCGGCGCGCGCCGGACACGCGGCCCCGGTCCGCCCGCACCCCGGTCCGCCGCGCCCCGGTCCGCCCGCGCCCCGGTCCGCCTGCGATTGGCAGCGGGCCGGGGCTGGCTTATGCACCGGCGGGCAAGGGCCGATCCGGCCACGATGGCTGGAGAGCGATGACCGCACCCTCTTTCCCGGCGAAGTCCACCGGCCGGACCGAACTGCTCCTCGTCGGCCTGGTGTTCGTCGTCGGCGTGATCCTGACTTATCCGATCCCGGTGCTGCTGCTGGACAAGCCGCCCAAGTTCGCGCTGTGGTTCGACCAAGGGCAGTACCTCGCCTCGGCGCGGGCGCTGCTCCACGGCGATCTCGCCGCCGCGCGCCACTGGTATCCGCTGCTCTATCCGCTGCTGCTGGCGCCGATCGCCTGGCTGCCCTCGCTGCTCCAGACGACGCTGGTCGATCTCGTCTGCTTCCTCGCGACGTTCCTCGGCTTTCGCGAGGTCGCGGGCCGGATCGGTCTTGCCGGATGGCGGCTCGTCGCGCTGTTCCTGGTCTCGACGGTGCTCTGGCCCCGGCTCGGCAGCCAGTGGCTGCTGCCCTGGACGACCACGCCTTCGGCCGCGCTGATCTGGCTCGCGCTCGCCTCGACCAGCCGCACGCTCGATCGCGAGGCGGCGCGCGCGATGCCGCTGCGCAGCGCCGCGCTGCTCGGCGCCATGCTCGCGCTGATTCCGCTCGGCCGGCCGGGCGATGCCCCGGTGGCGGCGATCGTCGGCGCGATCGCGGGAATCGGGCTGTTGCGCCACGGGCGGCGCTGGCGCGTGCTCGGCGCGATGGCCGCCGCCGGCCTTGCCGTCGCCGCCGCCGGCCTTGCGCTGCATCTCGCGATCTACGGTGCGCGGCCTTCGCCCTACATGCTGCTGTCACGCGCCTATGGCGCCAACTTTTCGTGGATCGGATGGAAGGCCTACCTGCTGCTGGTCGAGCCGCGCCCGTGGTATCCCGAAGGGGAAGGGCTGCTGCGGGTGCTGCCGTGGCTGCCGGCCGGGCTCGCCGGGCTGCTGCTGCTGCTCGCCGATCCGCGCCGCCGGATGCTCGGCCTGCTGCTGCTGCTGCCCGCGCTCGCCTATGCCGCCGTCATGCTCGCCTATATCGACCTCCTGCCGAGCGGGCTGTGGAAGTTCAACAACGTCCACTACTTCAAGTGGCTCGTGCCCGTCTTCGTGCTCGGGCTGGCGCATTGGCTGGCGATCCTGCGGCGCGCGCCGGCCCGCGCGCTGCTGGCGCTCGCGCCGCTGCTCGCATTGGGCGCGCTGCGGCTCGAGCCGGTGGCCGTGGCGGGCGCAGCCCCGGCGCGGCTCGTCGCCTTCGCCGGGGTCGCTGCCGAGGTGAACCGGGTCTACTTCGCCCGCTCGTCGATCGGCGATGCGGCCGGGCCGATGCGCAACTACTTCGAATACCACCAGGTCCCGGCGCCGGGGCAGGGGCTGGTGCTCGCCGAGGCGCTGCGGCGCGACTTCGCGGGGAACGAGCAGTGGTTCGATCCCGCGCGCGGCGTTGCCTGGCCGTTCAACCCGATGGAGATCGACGAAGCTCCGCTGCCGGGCGTCTTCCCGCGCGCCCCGCTCGCGCGCTACGCGCCTGCGCTGACGATCGGCTGGCCCTGCTGGCTGCCGCCCTATGCCTGCCCGGTCGCCTTGCCGCGGCCCGATCAGGCGCGGAACACGAACCGGCGCGACAGCGCGAAGTTGACCGCGAGCCCCGCCAGCGATCCCGCCGCCACGCCCAGCACCGGCATCCGCGCGACCGGCGGCAAGGCCAGCACCAGCGCCGAATAGACCGCAAGGTTGACCAGCCCGCCGCCCGCGTTGACGAGGAGGAACCGCGCCCATTCGCCCACGCTCGGCGCTTGCGTTGCGGCAAAGGTGAAGCGCCGGTTGCAGCCCCAGGTGAACGTCGCCGCCACGAGATAGGACAGCGCCCGCCCGGCGAGCAGCCCGGCGCCGGTCGATCGGGCGAGGGTCAGCACGCCCGCGTCGACCACGAAGCCGGCCGCGCCGACCAGCGCGAAGCGGGCGAAGGGCGGCATCTCAGCGCGGCGCCGCCGCCGCGGCCGCCAGCGGATCGGGCGCGGCGAGCGCGTGGACCCCGGCCAGCTCGAGATAACGCAGCCGCTTCACTTCCTGCCGCGCGCGCGTCACCGAATCGAGGATCAGCCCGCTGAACACGCTCAGCCAGCCGATCAGCATCAGCCCGGTGGCGAGCACCGCGGTCGGCAGGCGCGGCACGAGGCCGGTGCGCAGGAACTCGGTCACCACCGGCCATCCCGCCAGCACCGAAAGCGCCATGAACAGCGCGCCGATCCAGCCGAACAGCTGGAATGGCCGCTCGAGCCTGAGCAGGCCGACGATCGTGCGCAGGATGCGCAAGCCGTCGCGCACGGTGTTGAGCTTGCTCGTCGATCCGGCGGGCCGGTCGGTGAAGCGCGCGCGCACTTCGTCCACCGGCATCTGCAGCTCGAGCGCATGGATCGTCAGCTCGGTCTCGATCTCGAACCCCTGCGAGGTGATCGGGAACGACTTGACGAAGCGGCGCGAAAACACGCGGTAGCCGCTCAGCATGTCGGTGAAGACATTGCCGAAGATCACCCGCACGATCCCGGTCAGCATCCGGTTGCCGAAGGCGTGCGCCGGGCGATAGGCGGTCTCGCTCACCGCGCTGCGCGTCGCCACCACCATGTCCAGCCCGTCGCGCAGCAGGCGCTCGACCATCGCCGGGGCCGCCGCGGCCTCGTAGGTCGCGTCGGCATCGCACATCAGGTAGATGTCGGCGTCGACGTCGGCGAACATCCGCCGCACGACATAGCCCTTGCCCTGGCGCCGCTCGCTGCGCACGACCGCGCCCGCCGCCCGGGCGATCTCGGCGGTCGCGTCGCGGCTGTTGTTGTCGTAGACGTAGATCGTCGCTTCGGGCAGCGCGGCGCGGAATGCCTCGATCACCGCGCCGATCGCCAGCGCCTCGTTGTAGGCGGGCAGCAGCACCGCCACGCGCGGCCCGGCCGGGCCCGGACCGGTGACCGCGCCGGGACATTGCACTTGCGCCGCCGCTGTCGTCATCACCATCCCCTGCGCCCGCCCGATGCGGGCTTCGGCCGCGCCCTAGCAGCGGCGCGCGCGCTTGTCAGGTCACAGCACGAAGTCGCCCGCGACGAGCTGGTGCGCGCCGCTCAGCACGATCATCAGGTCGGCCAGCCCGTCGCCGGTCATGTCCGCCTCGATCCGCGTGGTGCCGTCGCCGCCGATCGCATAGTGCAACTCGCCCTTGTGGCCGCTGAACGCCGCGGCGCCGATGAACCGGAAGGCGTTGTTGGTCGCCGTGCCCGCCACCGCGTCGATCGACGAAAGGTCGATGCGGTCGCCTTCGGCGTGGCTGAAGTCGACGATCCGGTCGGGCGCCGCGACCGCGGCCTTGCCGGTGTCGGCGGCCACGAAGACGAAGCGGTCGGCGCCGGTCCCGCCCTCGAGCAGGTCCTGCCCGGCGCGCCCGACCAGCCGGTCGTCGCCTGCGCCGCCGTTCAGCGTGTCGCCGCCCGCGCCGCCGTCGAGCACGTCGTTGCCGCCCTTGCCGGACAGGAGGTTGGCGGCATCGTTGCCGATCAGCCGGTTGGCGGCGTCATTGCCGGTGCCGCCTTGCGCGCTGCCGGTGAGGACCAGGTTCTCGACATAGGCGCCGAGCGTGAACGAGACCGCGGCGCGGACCGTGTCGATCCCGCCGGCATCGCCCGCATCGCTCGCCGAGACGGTCTCGAGCACCTGGTCCGCCGCGTTGTCGACGACATAGGTGTCGTTGCCCGCGCCGCCGCGCAGCATGTCCGCGCCGCCGCGGCCGTCGAGCAGGTTGGCGGCGGCATTGCCGATGATCGTGTTGGCAAGATAGTTGCCGGTGCCGTTGATCGCGGCGCTGCCGGTCAAGGTCAGGTTCTCGATCCGGCCGCGCGCCACGGCGGTGTTGGCAAGGTTGAAGCCGACGCTCGCCAGCACCGTGTCGATCCCCCCGGCGTCGGTGGTCGCGTTCGCCGTGGTCGTCTCGATCACCACGTCGCCGGCCGCGTCGACCTCGTAGCTGTCGTTGCCGGCGCCGCCCAGCATCGTGTCGGCGCCGGTCCCGCCGACCAGCCGGTCGTTGCCCGCGCCGCCGATCAGCGTGTCGTCGCCGCCGAGCCCGAACGCCCGGCCCGCGCTTGCGCCCAGTTGCAGCGTGTCGCCATAGCTGGTGCCGGCGAGGCTCTCGACCCCGGTGACGGTGATCGTGGTCCCGCCGACGCTCTGCGACCGGTTGCGCAAGTCGATGGCGACGCCCGCCGCCGCGTCGAACTGCTGGGTAAAGTCGAGCAGGTCGTCGCCGGTGCCGCCATCGAAGCTGTCGTTGCCGAAGCCGTCGAACAGCAGCAGATCGTCGCCGGCGCCGCCGCGCACGATGTCGGTTCCGCCGCCGCCGGTCACCACGTCGTCGCCGCCGCCGCCGTCGACCGTGTCATCGCCGCCGTTGCCGAAGATCTGGTCGGCGGCATTGCCCCCGGTCAGGTTGTCGTTGGAAAAGCCGCCGAAGAACACGACGTGCTCGATTCCCACCAGTCGCCCGGCGAGCCGCCCGCAATGGATGTCGGCCGAGGTGGCGTTGTGGACATAGGTCAGGCCGCTGCCGAAGTTCGAGAAGCTGACCACCGCGGTGTCGTCGCCATCGCCGCCGTCGGCAAGGCTCCAGGGATCGGCGCGCCGACCGTCGGCGGCATAGATGTACAGCACATCGTCGCCGGCCTCGCCGTAGAGCAGGTCGTGGCTGCCATAGCCGCTGCCCGACGAGCCGGTTATCCGGTCGTTGCCGGCGCCGCCATGGATGACGTCGTCGCCGTCGTAGCCGATGATGATGTCGTCGGAACTTGTGCCGTTCAGCGTGTCGTTCCCCGTTGTTCCTCCGATTTCCGCCATCGCCTCGATCCGTTACATTGCGCTATTGGCGCATCATTGCGCCCTTGCGGAGAAATCACAATGCAATTGATCGCCGCTTCGGAGTCTCGCGCCGCGATCGCCACCCCTTTGACGACCGCGCGGCGATGCAGTATCATGGCGACCTCGGCCCGAACCGCCCGTCCTTCACCGAAGTGGCGGACTTTCGCCGATTTGCGCGGCTTGGCGGTTGACGCTCCTCGCCAAAAGTCCTAAGCGCGCCTTTCACACTCAACCGGGCAGATTCTCCCCAGTCAAGGCAGAGCTTTGGTTCTTGGGGATTTTTCCCATTCCGGCCCGGGTGTGAAGCGATGAGATAGGACCCCGACTCGCCGTCGGCGTCCTGTGGAGCAGACGGAGAAACAAGTGGCTCGTATTGCCGGGGTCAACATCCCCACCAACAAGCGCGTGATCATCGCGCTCACCTACATTCACGGTATCGGCCCGTTCAAGGCCAAGCAGATCGCCGACAAGCTGGGTATCGACCATACCCGCCGCGTGGCCGACCTGTCGGACGCCGAAGTCCTGCAGATCCGCGAGACGATCGACGCCGAGCACACCGTGGAAGGCGATCTTCGTCGCGAAACCGCGATGAACATCAAGCGCCTGATGGACCTCGCGTGCTATCGTGGCCTGCGTCACCGCAAGGGCCTGCCGGTCCGCGGTCAGCGCACGCACACCAACGCCCGCACCCGCAAGGGCAAGGCCAAGCCGATCGCCGGCAAGAAGAAGTAAGATCGACCTTCACGGTCCGGTCTTCCCAACGGTTTCTCGACAGGAATTCAGCACATGGCACGCGAACCTCAGCGCATTAAGCGCCGCGAGCGCAAGAACATCACCAGTGGTGTCGCGCACGTCAACGCCAGCTTCAACAACACCATGATCACCATCACCGATGCCCAGGGCAACGCCATCTCGTGGTCGTCGGCCGGCATGATGGGCTTCAAGGGCAGCCGCAAGTCGACCCCCTATGCCGCCCAGGTGGCCGCGGACGACGCCGGCAAGAAGGCCGCCGAGCACGGCGTCCGCACCCTCGAAGTCGAAGTCAAGGGCCCCGGCTCGGGCCGCGAGAGCGCGCTGCGCGCCCTCCAGGCGGTCGGCTTCACCATCACGGCGATCCGTGACGTGACCCCGATCCCGCACAACGGCGTGCGCCCGTCGAAGCGTCGTCGCGTCTGACCTGCCTTTCGGCGACCGGCGCGGCGGATCCACCGCGCCGGCCGCCCAATATCTTTGACCGGAAGCGGCCTGCCCTCAGGCCGACTTTCGGCTCCCGAACCAACCCCAGGGGAATTCCATGACTGTCAACATCAAGAACTGGCAGGAACTGAAGAAGCCCAACTCCCTCGAGATCAAGCCCGGCACCGATGCCAAGGCGCGCGCGACCTTCGTCGCCGAACCGCTCGAGCGCGGCTTCGGTCTGACGCTCGGCAACGCGCTGCGCCGCGTGCTGCTGTCGTCGCTCCAGGGCGCGGCCGTCACCTCGATCAAGATCGAGAACGTGCTGCACGAATTCTCCTCGCTCGCCGGCGTGCGCGAGGACGTGACCGACATCGTCCTCAACGTGAAGCAGGTCGCGCTCAAGATGCAGGGCGAAGGCCCCAAGCGCCTGCAGCTCTCGGCCACCGGCCCGGGCGAGGTCAAGGCGGGTGACATCGCCGTCACCGGCGACATCGAGGTGATGAACAAGGATCTCGTGATCTGCCACCTCGACGAAGGCGCGACGTTCAACATGGAACTGACCGTCGACACCGGCAAGGGCTACGTCCCGGCCGTGTCGAACCGCCCGGTCGACGCGCCGATCGGCCTGATCCCGATCGATTCGCTCTACTCGCCGGTTCGCCAGGTCTCGTACAAGGTCGAGAACGCGCGTATCGGCCAGGAGCTCGATTACGACCGCCTCAACCTGACGGTCGAGACCGACGGCACGATTACGCCTGAAGATGCCGTGGCCTATGCCGCGCGCATCCTCCAGGACCAGCTTTCGCTGTTCGTCCACTTCGACGACCAGCTGCCGACCGGCCACGCGCCGTCGGTTGCGGGCGGCGTCGCGGCGCACACGCCCGAAGAGAGCGATGCCAACCAGCTCAACCGCTACCTGCTCAAGAAGGTGGACGAGTTGGAACTGTCGGTGCGTTCGGCCAACTGCCTCAAGAACGACAACATCATCTACATCGGCGATCTGGTCCAGAAGACCGAGGCCGAGATGCTGCGCACGCCGAACTTCGGCCGCAAGTCGCTCAACGAGATCAAGGAAGTCCTCTCGTCGATGGGCCTGCGCCTCGGCATGGACATCCCCGGCTGGCCGCCGGAAAATATCGAAGAGATGGCCAAGAAGCTCGAGCAAGAGCTCCTTGGCTGATCCATTCGGCCCATGCGGGGCTGCGAAGCGCGGTTTCCTGCGTTCCGGTGCTCACGTACTGAAAGTACGCTGCGCTCCGGTACTCGGAAACCACGCTTCTCGCTCCCACCTGGCCCAAATGGCTTCAGCCAAGGCCTGAAACTTCAGGCGACTAGGCTTTGGGAATGGGGATTTGGTCGGCCCCTCAACCGACCTGGATCGGGGTACCTGACACGGCCCCCCTACGAACGGAGACAAGAACATGCGTCACAAGCTGGGACAGCGTAAGCTCGGCCGTACTTCCTCGCACCGCATCGCGCTGCTGCGCAACCTCGCGGCCGCGCTGATCAAGCACGAGCAGATCACCACCACGCTGCCGAAGGCGAAGGAACTTCGCCCCTACCTCGAAAAGCTCATCACCCTCGCCAAGAAGGGCGGTCTGTCGAACCGCCGTCTGGCCCACGCCCGTCTGCTCGACGAAGCGCAGGAAAAGAAGCTCTTCGAAGTGCTGGCCGCGCGCTATGCCGATCGCAACGGCGGCTACACCCGCATCATCAAGGCCGGCTTCCGCGCTTCGGACGCCGCGCCGATCGCGGTGATCGAGCTGGTCGACCGCGACACCGCCGCCAAGGGCCTGGACTCGGGTCCGGTGCAGACCGCGGACGAAGACGAATACGAAGCCGCCTGATCGGGCCTTCCCGGCCGGCGGTCCGATCGGCCCGTCTTGTCGGGCTGCCTGACCAGCGCTTCGGTTGAAGCGACATCCACGGAAAAGGGGCGGCGCCGCAAGGCTGCCGCCCCTTTTTTGCCTTTGGCGGGCGTTGCCGGCCATTGCCGTTCGCGGCGCGGCGGGCGTCCTGCGGTCGCGCCCGGCGAGGGTGGTCCAGCGAGGGCGGTCCGGCCTTGTTGCATATGCAACTCCACAAGGGCGCGGCCGGGGACTGTCCTACAGCCGCGGCGCGCGGTATGCATGGGCCATGACGCACCGCCAGGCCCCCGCAAGACCGCACGCTTCCGCCATTTCCCGCGATCGCGACGAGGCCCGCGCCGGGCCTGCGGTTTTTTCGTCAGGACAGTGTAAACCCCGTCAACCCCTGCGGGCGAAAGGGATCGCCGGGCTGCGGTTCGCGCTTGCCGTCGGCGGGCTGCTGCTCCACCCCCTGCCGGTCCTTGCCAACACGAGTCCCGCCGCGATGTCGTCCGAGCCTGCCCTGCCGCCCTATCCCGCCAGCCCGCGCGGCGACGTCGTCGAAACCGCGTTCGGCGAACAGGTGGCCGATCCCTGGCGCTGGCTCGAGGCCGACGTGCGCACCGATGCCCGGGTCCACGACTGGGTCGCTGCGCAAAGCGCCTTCACCGACGCCTATCTCAAGGCGCTGCCCGAACGCCCGGCCTTCGAGGCGCGGCTCAAGGGCCTGTTCGACTACGCCCGCTTCGGCGTTCCCCGCGAGGAAGGCGGGCGGCTGTTCTACGCCTTCAATTCGGGGCTGATGAACCAGGCGCAGCTGCTCGTGCGCGATGCCGCCTCGCCCCGCGGGCGCGTGCTGCTCGATCCCAACGGCTGGGCCAGCGACGGCGCCACCGCGCTCGATGCGTGGGAGCCGTCGCCCGATGGCAACCTCCTCGCCTATACCGTGCAGGATGGCGGCTCGGACTGGCGGACGATGAAGTTCGTCGCCGCCGCCCACGGCAAGCCGCTCGCCGACGAGCTCAAGTGGGTAAAGTTCAGCGGCATCGCCTGGGTCGGCAACGACGGCGTGCTCTATTCGCGCTTCGCCGCGCCGAAGGAGGGCGAGGCGTTCCAGGCCCGCAACTACGACCAGCAGGTCTACTACCACCGCCTCGGCACGCCGCAGGACCAGGACCGGCTCGTCTACGCAACGCCCGACAAGCCCACCTGGGGCCATGGCGCGCAGGTCACCAGCGATGCGCGCTGGCTGGTCGTCACCAGCCACGAAGGCACCGATCCCACCACCGCCGTCGGCATCGCGCCCATCGGCAAGGGCGATTGGCAGGTTCGCCCGTTGATCCCCGACCTTGCCGCGCAGTGGGACCTGATCGATGGCGTGGGCGATGTGCTGTGGTTCGTCACCAGCAAGGACGCCCCGCTCAAGAAGATCGTCCGCGTCGACCTGTCGGGCGTGGAGCCGGTGTTCACCACGATCGTGCCCGAAAGCGACGCCAACCTCGATGGCGCGGCGATCGTCGGCGACCGGCTGGTCGTTGCCTACTTGCGCGACGTCAAGGCCGATGTCCGGCTGTTCACGCTCGACGGCGCGCCCGCCGGCGCGCTCGCCCTCCCGGGCGTCGGCGCGCTCGCCGGGCTGTCGGGCAAGCCGGGCAGGGCGGGGGGCTACTTCGGCTTCACCGGCTTCACCATGCCCTCGACCGTGTTCCGCTTCAGCGAGGCCGACGGCAAGGCGAGCGTGTGGGAAAAGGTCGCGCTGAAGTTCGATCCGGCCGACTACGTCAGCGAGCAGGTGTTCTACCCGTCGAAGGACGGCACGAAGATCCCGATGTTCGTGATCCGCCGCAAGGACGCCGCCGGGCCGGTGCCGACGATCCTCTACGGCTACGGCGGCTTCAACGTCTCGCTGCCGCCGGCGTTCTCCTCGACGCGGATGGCCTGGCTGGAAAGCGGCGGGGCCTATGCCGTCGCCAACTTGCGCGGCGGCGGCGAATACGGCGATGCCTGGCACGACGGCGGCCGCCGCGCGAACAAGCAGAACGTGTTCGACGATTGCATCGCGGCCGGCGAATGGCTGCTCGCCAACGGCATTGCGCCCAGGGGCGGGCTCGCGGTCGAAGGCGGCTCGAACGGCGGGCTGCTGGTCGGCGCGGTGGTCAACCAGCGCCCCGACCTGTTCGCCGCGGCGCATCCTGCGGTGGGGGTGATGGACATGCTGCGCTTCGACCGCTTCACCGCCGGGCGCTACTGGGTCGACGACTACGGCCACCCCGACCGCGCGGCGGACTGGAAGGTGCTGCGCGCCTATTCGCCCTACCACAACATCCGCGATGGCGCCGACTACCCGGCGATCCTCGTCACCACGGCGGATACCGACGACCGCGTCGTGCCCGGGCACAGCTTCAAGTACGCCGCCGCGCTGCAGGCGGCGCAGATCGGGGACAAGCCGCACCTGATCCGCATCGAGACGCGCGCCGGCCACGGCTCGGGCAAGCCGGTCGACAAGACCATCGCCGAAAGCGCCGATGTCTACGCCTTCCTCGCGCACTGGACGGGCCTTCGGCCAAGGCCCTGAAAGCGGCGCGACTTTCGCCGTTTTGCCTCTCGCCTGAAGCCCCGCCGGGGTGCTAAGGCGTGCAGGATAAAAGATGCGACGTGCGGAGAGGACAGCTAGGCCGGGAGGCCGCGCCACGAAGGTGTGGAGCGGGTTGGCGCCCGCGCTGCTGCTCGCCTGCGCGCCGCCTTGGGCGCATGCGCAATCGGCGATGCCCGCGGCCGAGGAAGCCGAGGGCGCGTCCCACGTCGCGGCATCGGGCGGCCTCACCATCGCCACGCCCCGGCCGGGCGCGGCGGCGGCCGCGCCGCGGCTCGCGCTGCCGCCGATCGCCCCGCTCGCCTATCCGCCGACGCGGCGCCTGCCGCTGGTCGAGCATCTGTTCGGGCAGGACGTGGCCGATCCGTTCCGCTGGCTCGAACAGAGCCCGGCGGCAAGCCCGGAGGTGGCGCAGTGGGTCGCGCGGCAGAACGCGACGACCGCCGCCTACCTCGCGCAGCTGCCGGGCCGCGACGCCTTTGCCGCGCGCATCCGCAGCCTTTACGACTACGAGCGGATCAGCCTCCCGCGCCGCGCCGGCAAGTCGTACTTCTTCCTGCGCAACCCGGGCCTTGCCAACCAGAGCGGGCTCTACGTGCGCGCGGGCCTCGCCGGTCCGGACCGGCTGCTGCTCGATCCCAACGCCTGGTCGAGCGACGGCACGGTCGCGCTCGACGCCTGGGTGCCGAGCCCGCAGGGCCGCTCGCTCGCCTATACGGTGCAGGTGGCGGGCAGCGACTGGCGCACGATCCGCCTGCTCGACGTGCGCTCGGGGCGGGTGCTCGACGATACCCTCGCCTGGGCCAACGACACCGCGATCGCCTGGGTCGGCGAGGAGGGCTTCCTCTATTCGCGCTATCCTGCGCCCGCGCCGGGCGCCGAGCACCTTGCGCCGACTTACGGCAAGGCCGTGTGGTATCACCGCGTCGGCACGCCGCAGGCGGACGACCTGCCGGTCTTCGCGACGCCCGACCATCCCGAGCAGGGGCACAAGGCGGCGGTCTCGGCCGACGGGCGCTGGGCAGTGATCACCAGCGAGATCGGCACGCAGCCGTTGCGCGCGATCCACCTGCTCGACCTGCGCAGCGGCAAGCCGGGGCAATGGGCCAGCGGAAAGGTCGCCGAGGGCTTCGACAACGACTGGAAGTTCGTCGACGGCATCGGCGACCGCCTGTGGTTCGTCACCAACCAGGGCGCCCCCCGCTACCGCCTGGTCGAGCTCGACCTGTCGGGTCCGCCGCAATGGAAGGTGGTGGTGCCCGAGCGCGACCAGCAGCTCGCCGCCGCCAATGCGGTGGGCGACCGGTTCATCCTGTCCTACCTCAACGGCGGGGCGAGCGTGGCGGTGGTGACCGACCTCAAGGGCAGGCCGAGCCGCGCGATCACGCTCAACGACATCGGCTCGGCCTCGGGCTTCGCCGGCCGCCCGGGGCAAGGCGAGACCTTCTACCAGTTCGCCAGCTTCAACCGCGCGCCGACGATCTACCGCATGGACCTGCACAGCGGCGCGACCACGCCCTTCGCCCAGCCGCGCATGGGCTTCGATCCGGCCGACTACCTCGTCGAGCAGCGCTTCTACCCTTCGAAGGACGGCACCCGGATCCCGCTCTACCTGGTGCGCAAGCGCGCGCTGGCCGGGCGGGCGGCGCCGACACTGCTCTACGGCTACGGCGGCTTCGACATCGCGATGACCCCCAGCTTCTCGCCGGTGCGGATGGCCTGGCTCGAGGCGGGCGGCGTCTTCGCGCTGGCCGGGGTGCGCGGCGGCGGCGAGTTCGGGCGCGCCTGGCACGACGCCGGGCGGCGCGACAAGAAGCAGAACAGCTTCGACGACTTCATCGCCGCGGGCGAATACCTGGTGCGCGAGGGGATCGCCGCCAGCGGCAGCCTTGCCGCGCAAGGCGGATCGAACGGCGGCCTGCTCGTGGCGGCGGTGGTCAACCAGCGGCCCGACCTGTTCGTCGCCGCCAATCCCGACGTCGGCGTGCTCGACATGCTGCGCTTCGACCGCTTCACCGCCGGACGCCTGTGGACCGGCGACTACGGCCAGCCGGCGCGCGAGGACGACTGGCGCGTGCTGCGGGGCTATTCGCCCTACCACAACATCCGCGAGGGCGCCGAGTACCCGGCGATCCTGGTCACCACCGGCGACAGCGACGACCGCGTCGTCCCGGCGCACAGCTTCAAGTACGCCGCCGCGCTCCAGGCCGCGCGGATCGGCGAGCGTCCGCACCTGCTGCGGGTGGAAAGCAGGGCCGGCCACGGCGCGGGCAAGCCGCTCGACAAGACCATCGCCAGCGGGGCCGACACGCTCGCCTTCCTCGCCTACTGGACCGGGCTCGCCGCGCCGGCGCCGGTTGCGCAGCGGACGCGTGACGAACCAACCGCATCGGAGGAAATTGCGGTGGGCAAACGGGAACCGAGCGGCGACTAAGGGAGTCGTCGAGCGCAGCCTTTCACCGCCATCGGGTCAGGCGCTTCAAGTAAAACGGTCGCACGCATCTTGATCAATTCTGTTCTCGTCGCCCTGGCCGTCGTCGCAACCGGCGCGGGCTCTGCTTCGATATCGCAAACGGTTGTCGCGCGGGGCGAGTCCATTGGCGGCGCCGTGGTGCGCGTGCCCGCCCGCGCCACCGATGCGCAGCGCATCCCGCTCGCCGACGACGGCCGGGTGCGCGGCGCCATCGCCGCCTGCATCGCGGCGGCCGAGCAGGCCGCGCCCGGGAGCGGCGCCGACGCGATCGACGTCACGCAGGTCGAGCCACGCGCCGGCGGCTACCGCATCGCCGGCCGGGTCGCGGTCAACCGCCTGGGCCGGCCTTGGCAGGCAGGCGACCGCGTCTACGGGCGCGGCTGGCGGGGCGACTTCCGCGGCTGGACACCGGCTTTGCGCGGCTACGACGCCGTGCGCTTCACCTGCGCCGGCCCCGATCCGGCAAGGCCCGCGGTAACCTTCGACTGAGTCGCCTTCGACTGAGTCACCTTCGACTGAGGCGCCGCCGCCGCGCGATGCCGTCGCATCGTTTCGGGTCCGGGGCGCGGGGCCGCCTTTGCGCGCCGCCGATGCGGACGGTGCTTGCCGCCCGCCCGCCCTGCGACTATCCGCAAGGACAAGCACCAGCACGCGAGGCCGCCCCGCGGCCCGCCGAAAGAGGACCATGCGCCATGACCATGTTCGACGACCGCGAGCGCGCCGAGGAAGCCAAGTTCGCGCGTGACGAGGAAATGCTGTTTCGCGTCCACGCCCGCCGCAACCGCCTGCTCGGCCAGTGGGCGGCCGAGCGCATGGGGCTCGATGCCGCCGAGACCGAGGCCTATGCCAAGTCGGTGGTCCAGGCCGATTTCGAGGAAGCCGGCGACGAGGACGTGATCCGCAAGCTGCTCGGCGACCTCGTCTCGGCCGGGGTCGAGATCGACGAAAGCGAAATCCGCGCGGCAATGGACGCGCGTGCGATCGATGCCCGCCGCCAGCTGATGGGCGAAGCCTGATGCCGATGGCGGCCGCAGACATCGAGGCGATGATCAAGGCGGCGCTGCCCGATGCCGAGGTGACCATCACCGACCTTGCCGGCGATGGCGACCACTATGCCGCCCACGTCGTCAGCCCGGCGTTCGCCGGCCTTTCGCGCGTTGCCCAGCACAAGGCGGTCTATGCCGCGCTCGGCGGGCGCATGGGCGGCGTGCTTCACGCCTTGCAACTGACCACCGGGGTCCCCACCTGAACCATCGATCCGGCGCATCCGCGCCCTCCAGGACAACAAGAAACGCCATGGCCCAAGACCGCATTTCCCAGATCGTCGGCGACAACGACGTCGTGCTGTTCATGAAGGGGACCCCGCTGTTCCCGCAGTGCGGCTTTTCGAGCCGCGCGGTCGCGATCCTCGATCACCTTGGCGTCGAATACGCCAGCGTCGACGTGCTGCAGGACCAGGAAATCCGCCAGGGGATCAAGGCCTTCTCCGACTGGCCGACGATCCCGCAGCTCTACGTGAAGGGCGAGTTCATCGGCGGCTCGGACATCATGATGGAAATGTACGAGGCGGGCGAACTCGGCCAGCTGATGCAGCAGCACGGGATCAAGGGCGCGGCCTGATCGTGCCCCGCCGGCCAAAGCCTGCCGGGCGATCGGCAGGCTTTGGCCGCCGATCCTGCCTTCACCCACCGGCCACGATGGCGCGGCTCCCTGCTGGAGTCGCGCTTTTTCGTATGGCGGCCAAGGGTTTGGAGCGGTTCGGGGAAGTCCCGGGAGGGGCGGAGCCGGGAAGACTGAGGGACCGGCTCCGCCCCGATTGAAGAAGACATCTTCGGGACGCAACATTCATTGCACGGAGCGTGCCAATTTCGTCGCGGGATGGAATGCGGCGCGCGACGATAGTTAATGCCCGCCAACCATGCATGGAGTTTGTAAAGCTGGTCGACACTTGCGGCGATGGCGCGCGGCAGGGAGGCGGGCAGGGCGGGGGGCACGAGCCCCTTGGCAAGGCCATGGCGCGCGCGCATGGTGCGTCGCATGGAGATGGATGACACGAACGACGCCTGGGGCGAGGACGAAGCCCCGCCGACCGCCACCCCGGCCGCCACGGTGGTGGTGTTCCGCCGCGATCCGGCGGGAGGCCCGGCGCAGATCCTGATGGTCGAGCGCTCGAGCGAAATGAAGTTCGCCGGCGGCGCGACGGTGTTTCCCGGGGGCAAGGTCGATCCCGACGACCACGCGCTGGCGCAGCGCTTCGGCGCGCACCTCGATCCCGAGGACGCTGCCGCGCGCGTGGCCGCGGTGCGCGAGGCGCTGGAGGAGACCGGCCTTGCCGTCGGCATCGCCGGCGATGTCAGCGCGCAAGGGGCGGCCGAGGCGCGTCGCATCGCGATTTCGACCGGGCGGCTGGGCGATGCGCTCGATGCGATGGGCTGGGCGCTCGATCTCGACCGGCTGGTGCCCTGGGCGCGATGGTGGCCGCGCCACCGCCATATCCGTGTGTTCGATACGCGCTTCTATCTCGCCGACCTTGGCACCGGCGCGGTCGAGATCGCGGTCGATGCGACCGAGAACCGGCACCTGTTCTGGGCGAGCGCGCACGAGGCGTTGCGCCTTGCCGACGAGGGCGCGATCAAGGTGATCTTCCCGACCCGGCGCAATCTCGAGCGGCTGGCGGTCTATCCCGACTTCGAAAGCGCGCGGGCCCATGCGCTGGCGACGCCGGTGTCGATCATCACCCCCCGGGTGGAGCTGCGCGACGGGGTCAAGTGGCTGACGATCCCGCCCGAGGCGGGCTACCCCTACGACGGCGAACCGCTGGATCAGGCAAGCCGCGCCTGACGGGGGAGGGCGTGCGGGCGCGGGAGGGCGCAAACGCGCGGGCCGGGCGTCCTAGTAAAATCCCTTAGGATAAATGCCATAGGCGGTGTCAGGAGCCGTCAAGCGGGCACGGGATAGCACTGGCAGCGGAGGTCTTGCCCCCATGCCCCAGCCCATTCCCCAGCCCATTTCGATGCCCAAGACCAAGCCCGCCCTGCGTCCCGCCACCGAGCGGTTCTTCGATCCCGAAGGCGAGGCGGCGCGGGTCGCCCGGCTTGCCGGCGAAGGCGACGTGGCCGTGGTCTCGCCGGTCCACCGGCTGCAGCACGAACTGGCGATCTTCGAGCAGGGCGCAGCGATGGCGGGTGGGGCGCAGGTCGCGCGGCGCCCCGATCTCTATCCCGGCTGGTTTCGCGTAGGCTTTCCGATCGGCGCTTCGGCCCTGCTGTGGGCGGCGATCGCCTGGGGCATCCGCGCGCTGTGGTGAGACTTCCGCGCCGGGCGTGACGGCGTCGGCGCGTCCGGCCTTGAGCAACGGCCTGGCCCGAAAAAGCCTTCGTGCCCCGAAGAGCCGTCCGCGCCCGAAAAAACCGACGGGATCAGAAGACCAGCAGCGCAATCCCGATCCACAGCACCTGGCTGATTGCGAAACCGATCAGCAGTCCCCGCGTCGTTTCGACGCCTTCGGGGTCGACCGGGTAGCGCGATTCCGATCCCGACAGCGTGTGCTGTGCCTTGAATGCCTTTGCCATTGGTGCGTCCCGTCCATCAACCGTGGCCCCCCGGCCCGGTCCCTTGTGTTCTCGTCGCGACAGTCGTCGCCGGATTCCCGCCACTGCGGGCTTCCGACCGGAAGCCTAGCGGCAGTGCGTCGCGATACAGAGAGAATATCGTTGCTGTCACCGAACTGCAACGTAACGGTGCGGCAGATGGCACGGGATTGGCGACAATTGCCGTCAGGCCGCAGGGGTGAGGCCCCGGATCAGCTTCCACACGGTTTCGTGGAGCTTTTGCGCCTCGTCGAGAGTGAGGCACGGGGTGGCGGCCATCTGGCCGGGGATCGCCCGCGCCTGGGCGCGCAGCGCTTCGCCGCGCGCGGTCAACGAGATGATCACGCGGCGCTCGTCCTCGGGATCGCGCTGGCGGTGGACGAGGTCAGCCGCTTCCATCCGCTTGAGCAGCGGGGTGAGCGTGCCGGTGTCGAGAAACAGCTGCTGGCCGATCTCGCCGACCGCGCGCGGGGCGCGCTCCCACAGCACCAGCAGCACGAGATACTGCGGATAGGTCAGGCCGAGGCCGTCGAGCAGCGGACGGTAGGCGCGGGTGAGGATGTTCGAGGCCGCGTAGAGCGGAAAGCACAGCTGGCGGTCGAGACGCAGCACGTCGTCTGCGGGGCTGGCCGTGCTTTCCGTTTCGCTCATGTCTCAGGCAGTAGTGACGTTCAGGCCGACGTCAATATTGCCTTTCACCGCGTTCGAGTAGGGGCAGGTGGCGTGGGCGGCGGCGACGATCTCCTCGGCCTTGTCCTGCGACAGGCCGGTGATCGCGACGTTGAGGTCGACGCTCAGCGCGAAGCCGCCGCCGGCATTGGGGCCGATCCCGACCACCGCATCGACGACGATGGCGTCGTCGGCGATCCGCTCGCCCAGCCCCCGCGCGACGTGGATCACCGCGTTGCCGAAGCAGGCGGCATAGCCTGCGGCGAAGAGCTGTTCGGGGTTGGTGGCCCCGCCTTTGCCGCCGAGCGACTGGGGCATCGCCAGTTGGACGTCGAGCAGGCCGTCGTCGGTGGCGACGCGGCCGCTGCGGCCGCCGACCGCCTTGGCGCGGGTTGTATAGAGCGTGGACATGGCAGGCTTCCTTTCACTGTGCGTACGATGGGATTTAAATAGTTCACAATTAAACTGCACACAATATAAATTTGCGAGGGCGTGGCGCCGGGGCATCGCGGGGACCGACCGCGCCGTTAACCATGTTCGATAGGGCGATGAGGACCTTTCCCGGCGAAAGTGGGGCCATGAACAGCCTGATCGCGCATCTCACGCCCGCCCTCCTCGTCCGCCTTGCGCGCGCACTGTCGCTGGTCACCCTTGTCCTGCTGATGATCGGGTACGCCGATGGCTGGCTGACGCTCGAGACCGCGGCGCTCGGCGCCTTCGGCCTCGGCATGCTGCTGATGATGGCGTTTCCCGACCAGCGCGCGTCGGAGCTGCTCGGCGCGATCGCGATCTGGGCGACCACGGCGGAGTTCATGTCGGCGGTGCAGACCGGCGGCTTCGACGCCTGGCGCTGGGCGGTGACCACCGCGACGCTGGCGGTGCTGGTGCTCCCGCTGAAGGTGCAATACTTGCGCGAGCTGGCGCGCACCGCACCCGACCGCACGATCGGCGAACTGGACCGACGCGCCTGGTCGGTGGGCGCCGTACCGCTCGGCAATGGTGCGAGAGCCGGCGCGGGCGAACCCGGCCAAGCGGGCGAGACGCGCAGCGAGCCGGTCCGCATCGCGGGATAAACATCTGACATACAAACGTTCCTCCGTCGCACGACAGCGAAGGAGGACCTTGCCATGGCCGATGCCGACCCGCGATCGGTGCCGACCGCCGATACGCTTTCCGCCGCCGCCGCGCTGGGCAGCAAGGCGGCGGAGACGCTCCACCGGACGCGCCAGGGCGGGCTCGAGATCACGCTCGCGCACCATGCGACCGAGGCCTGGGTGGTGATGCGCCGGCCGCACCTGGGCGGCCTCGCGCTGCGCCTGCCGCTGTTCGCCGCGCCCGACGACTGCACCTGCACCGAGCGCGACGGGCGCGTCGAAGTCGTGTGCCGCAGCAGCGCCGGGACCAGCACGATCACGCTCGAGGGCGACAGCTTCGATCTCGAACAGCTGCGGGTGGGCTTGCGCTTCCGCCCGGCGCACGACATCGCCTTGCGCGAACTGCCGCGCGACCTTGTGCCGCTCGACGAGCACGACGAGCACGACGATCCCGCCGGCGCGCAAGGGCGGATCGAGGCGAAGCAGCGGCGGCTCAACACCGGCCTGCTCTATTTCGAATTCGCGCGGCCTTCGTTCGGCAAGGTTCTGTATATCCAGAACCTTTCGTCGCTGAACGACTACTTCAACCGCACCGGGAGCAAGCCCGAGGACGCCGTCGGCGGCGAATGGCCCGACCTCGGCTACCGCCCGCCGCTCGATCCCGAAAGCGGCAAGGCGCTGCTGCTCGCGCACCGGGAGGTGACGCTCTACGACACCATCCTCGTGATCCGCCGCTACAGCGAGAACGGCGAAGCGGATTCGGCCTGGCAGTTCCTCGACATGCTCGGCGCCGCCTATCGCTGGCTCGGCGCGCCGGCGCTGTCCTACCACGACTGGGTGGAGCGCTCGCAGCGCACGCTGGCCGACCTGGCAGAGGCGCCCGAGGCGCGGATCGAGCACTACGGGCGCGACTATTTCCACCGCTATACCGCGAGCGAATATCCCGACGTGATGGTCCAGCTCTCGCTGCTCTCGGCCATCCGCGAGTGGGAGGACTGGAGCGGCGAGCACCAGCCGCTGGCCTCGGAGATCCTTGCCGGGATCGAGCGGTTCTACGATCCGCAGGTCGGCTCGATCCGCCGCTACCTGCCCAACGTCGGCAGCGACAAGGACCCGGACGCGGTCGATTCCTGGTATCTCTACCACCCGCTGCTCAACCTCGCCAACGTGGCGCTGACCGGCAACGCGCAGGCGCGCGACCTTTTCCTGCGCAGCGTCGACTACGGCATCCGCGCCGCGCAGCACTTCGCCTATCGCTGGCCGATCATGTACAACATGCGCGACTTCAGCGTGATCCGCGCGGTCGCCGAAGCCGACCAGCGCGGCCAGACCGACGTCGGCGGGATCTATGCCTGGGTCATGCTCCAGGCCTTCGAGCTGACCCGCGAGAAGCGTTTCCTCGACGAAGCGGTGGCGGCCATCGAGGCGGCCAAGGGCATGCGCTTCGACCTCAACTACCAGGCGAACCTGACCGCCTGGGGCGCTGCCGCCTGCATCCGGCTGTGGCGGATCACCGGCGACAAGAGCTACCTGACGCAGAGCTACGTCTACCTTGCGGGTTTCTTCCACAACGCGCAGCTGTGGGAGAGCGAGATCGCGCTCGCGCGCAACTACACCAACTTCCTTGGCGTCACCTGCCTCCAGGATGCGCCGTACATGGCCGCCTACGAGTGCTTCGACAGCTACGCCGCGTTCGAGCGCTACCTCGACCTCGGCGGACCGGACCTGATCACCTCGGTCCGCCTGCTGGTCGGGGAATACTGCCGCCACGCGCTCGACCGGGCCTGGTACTACTACCCCGACGCGCTGCCCGCCGACGCCATCGCCGCGAGCCCCCGCAACGGCTACATCGCTCCCGCGCTCAACTTCCCGCTCGAGGATCTCTATCCCGACGGGCAGCAGGCCGGGCAGGTGGGGCAGGAGATCTATGGCGCGGGCGCGGCGCTGGTCTATGCAACGCGCGCCTTCCATCGCATCGAGGGGGCGCCGTTCGTCCTGTTCAGCGACCACTTCCTGCGCGCCTGGAAGCATTTCGACGAGACCACCATCGCCTTCCGGCTGGATGGGCAGGACGGCTGCACCGCGCGCCTGTTCCTGCAGTTCGACGGCGGGGCGCCCGATCCCTCGGCCTATGGCCTGCGCGCCTACGACGGCAGCGACCTTGCTTTCCGCAAGGACGGCGCGCTGCTTTGCGCCGAGGTGTCCGCGGCGGGCAGCTTCCTGCTCAAGTGGCCGGGCACGCGCAGCGGGGATTCCCCGCCGGCGAGCTAGGGCCGCAGGCCTCCGCCGAGCGTGCGGTAGAGCGTGACCATGTTGCTCGCCCTGGCAAGGCGCGCGCTGACCAGCGCCTGCCGCGCGGCATAAGCGGTGCGCTGCGCATCGAGCGGCTCGAGGTAGCTGGCGATGCCGTTGGCGAAGCGCGACTGCGAGATGCGCGCCGCGCGGGTCGCGTTGTCGGCCAGCGACTGCTGCGCGGCGAGCTTGGCGTCGATCGTGCCGCGTCGCGCCAGCGCATCGGCGACTTCGCGGAACGCGGTCTGGATCGCGCCTTCGTAGGTCGCCACCGCGGCATCGCGCGCCGCCTTGCTCGCGGCGAGGTTGGCCGCATTGCCGCCGAAGTCGAACAGCGTCTGGCTCGCCGATCCGCTGGCGCTCCAGCGGAAGCGGTCGCCGCTGAACAGCGAAGACAGGCTCTGGCTGGCGAAGCCCAGCAGCCCGGTCAGCGAGATCGTCGGGAAGAACGCCGCGCGCGCGACGCCGATGTCGGCATTGGCGGCGCGCAGCTGGTGCTCGGCCTGGAGCACGTCGGGACGGCGCAGCAGCACGCTCGAATCGAGGCCCACCGGCAGGCTCGCCAGCACCTGGTCCCCGGCGCCGAGCGTTGCGGGAAGCAGCTCGGCGCCGAGCGTGGTTCCGGCAAGCAGGTCGAGCGCGTTCTTCGCCTGGGCAAGGTCGGTTTCGTAGTCGGCGACCGCGGCGCGCGCGGTGTCGACCTGGGTCTGCGCCTGCGCGACGTCGAGCCCGGTGCCGATGCCCAGCCCTTCGCGCCGCTGGTTGACGCGCAGCGATTGCTCCTGGCTCGCCAGCGTCTCGCGCGCGACGGCGAGCGCATCGCCGGTCGCGGCATAGGTCAGCCAGGCGTTGGCGACTTCGGCGACGAGCGCGATCTGCGCGGCCTTGCGGCCTTCGTCGCTGGCCAGATAGGCTTCGAAGGCCGACCGGGTCAGGTTCTGCCGCCGCCCGAACAGGTCGAGTTCGAACGACGAAATGCTCGCCGAAGCGCCGTAGCTTTCGTTGGTGCCCGCGCCGAAGGCGGCGCCGGTGCCCGATCCCGCCGCGGCGGCGCTCGAGGCGTTGTGGGTCACGCTCGCGCTGGCGCTCGCTCCGATCGTCGGGAACTGGCCGGCGCGCTGCACCCGGTAGAGCGCGCGGGTGCGCTCGACATTGGCGATCGTCGCGCGCAGGTCGCGGTTGTTGGCGAGCGCCAGCGCGATCGTGTCCTTGAGCCGGGGATCGGTGAAGAACGACTGCCAGCCCATCGCGTCGATCGCGCCGTCGCCGGGGGCGAGCGCGGGGAAGGCCTGGCCCTGCGGCAGCGCGGGCGGCACCGGCGCGGCCGGCTGGACATAGCGCGGGGCAAGGCTGCAGCCGGCGAGCGCCAGCGCCGATGCGGTTGCCACCAGGGTGCGCAGCGCGCTCATGCCGCGGGCTCCCCATGGACGTCGGGCCCATGAACGTCGGGCCCATGGACGTCTGGCGACAGCTTCGTCCGGCGCGCGAACAGGCGCTTCACCAAGACGAAGAACAGCGGCACGAAGAAGATCGCCAGCACCGTCGCCGAAAGCATTCCCCCCATCACCGCGGTGCCGATCGCCTGGCGACCGTGCGCGCCCGCGCCGCTCGCCACGACCAGCGGCACGACGCCGGCTATGAACGCGACGCTGGTCATCACGATCGGGCGGAAGCGCAGCAGCGCCGCCTCCATCGCCGCCTCGAACGGCGAGAGGCCGCGCGCGAGCCCGGCTTCGGCGAACTCCACGATCAGGATCGCGTTCTTGGCCGACAGGCCGATGGTGGTGAGCAGCGCGACCTGGAAGTAGATGTCGTTGTCGATCCCGCGCAGCGTCACCGCCAGCACCGCGCCGATCACGCCGAGCGGGATCACCAGCAGCACCGAGACCGGCACCGACCAGCTTTCGTAAAGCGCGGCAAGGCACAGGAAGATGAAGAAGATCGAGGCGGCGTACAGCAGGCCCGACTGCGAACTTGCCGCGCGCTCCTGGAACGACAGCCCGCCCCATGCGACCGAGTAGCCGCTGCCGAGCTGCGCCGCCTTCTGCTCCATCAGCGCCATCGCCTCGCCCGAACTGGTGCCCGGCGCGCCGCCGCCTTGCAGCTGCTGCGCGGCGATGCCGTTGAAACGCCGCAGGATCGGCGGGCCGCTGCCCCACTTGGCGGTGGCGAAGGCCGAGAACGGCGCCATCGCGCCGCTGTCGCTGCGCACGAACCACTGGCCGAGGTCCGACGGGTTCGAACGGTAGGGCGCATCGCCCTGGACATAGACGCGCTTGACCCGCCCGCGGTCGACGAAGTCGTTGACGTAGGTGCCGCCCCAGGCGGTCGCCAGCGTCGCGTTCACGTTGGCCGGCGCAATGCCGTAGGCGCTTGCCGCATCGTCGTTGAGATCGACCTTGAGCTGGGGGGTGTCCTCGAGCCCGTTGAAGCGCACTTGCGCGAGCTTGGGATCGGCATTGGCGGCCTCGACCAGCTGCTTGCGCGCGGCGGTCAGCGCCGGCACGCCGTTGCCTGCGGCATCCTGCAGCCACATCTCGAACCCGCTCGAATTGCCCAGGCCCCGGATCGCAGGCGGCGAGAGCGCGAGGATCTGCGCGTCGCGATCGCCCATGAAGTGCTTCGAAATGCGCTGGGCGATGGCGCCGGCGCTGTGTTCGCTGCCGTGGCGCTCGTCCCAGTCCTTGAGCATGACGAAGCCCATCGCGATGTTCTGGCCCGAACCCTGGTTGCCGCGGCCGGCGGCGGTGAAGACGTGGACCACATCCTCCTTCTCGCTCTCGCGGATGTACTTGTTGACGCGCGCGGCGACGCTCTGCGTCTGCTCGAGCGTCGCGCCGGCGGGCAGGGTGATCGAGAGCATCAGGTTGCCCTGGTCCTCGTCGGGCAGGAAGCTCGTCGGCAGGCGGGCGTAGAGGAACGCCATCGCAGCACTGAGTGCGAGGAACACCAGCATCCAGGCGCGCGGCTTGCCGACGAAGCGCTCGAGCCGGCCGTGGTAGCCGTTCTGCAGCCGCTCGTAGCGGTGGTTGAAGCCCTCGAAGAAGCGGCCCTTCGGCTTTTCCACCTGGCGCAGCAGCGTGGCGCAGAGCGCCGGGGTCAGGGTCAGCGCGACCAGCACCGACAGCGCCATGGCCGAGACGATCGTCACCGAGAACTGGCGGTAGATCGCGCCGGTCGAACCGCCGAAGAAGGCCATCGGCACGAACACCGCCGAAAGCACCAGGGTAATGCCGATCAGCGCCGAGGTGATCTCGTCCATCGACTTGACCGTGGCGTCGAGCGGCGAGAGGTGGTCCTCGTGCATCACGCGCTCGACGTTCTCGACGACCACGATCGCGTCGTCGACGAGCAGGCCGATGGCGAGCACCACGCCGAACATCGTCAGCGTGTTGATGGTATAGCCGGCCGCCGCAAGGATGCCGAAGGTGCCGAGCAGGACCACCGGCACCGCGATCGCCGGGATCAGCGTGGCGCGCCAGTTCTGCAGGAACAGGAACATCACGATGACGACCAGCACGATCGCCTCGAACAGCGTCTTGACCACTTCCTCGATCGAGATCTTGACGAACAGGCTGCTGTCGCGCGGATAGGACACGGCATAGCCCGCGGGCAGGTCCTTCGACAGTTCGGCGACCTTGTCCTTGACCAGTTGCGCGGTCTTCATCGCATTGGCGCCCGACGACAGGCTGACCGCAAGTCCGGTCGAAGGAAACCCGTCGAACAGGTTGTAACTGCCGTAGTTTTCCTGGCCGAGCTCGACCCGGGCGACGTCCTTGAGGCGCACCGTGTTGCCGTTGGCGTCGGTCTTGACGATCACCTCCTCGAACTCGGGAACGGTCTGCAGGCGCGAGCGAGCGGTAACCGTCGCGCTCAGCCGCTGGCCCTCGGGCGCGGGCTGCGCGCCGACTTCGCCCGCCGAGACCTGGGTGTTCTGCGCCTGCAGCGCACTGATCACGTCCGAGGGCATCAGGCTGACTGCGGCGAGCTTTGCCGGGTCGAGCCAGATGCGCATCGCGTACTGGCCGCCGTAGATGTCGGCGCTGCCGACGCCCTCGACGCGCGAGAGCGGGTCCTGGAAGTGGGTGGCGAGGTAGTCGGCGATGTCCCCGTTGGTGCTCTTGCCGGTGGTGTCGTAGAGGCCGACGACCAGCAGCATGTCGGCCTGCGCCTTGTTGACGTTGACGCCCTGCTGCTGGACCGCCTGCGGCAGGCGGCTGAGCGCGCGGCTGGTGGCGTTCTGCACCTGGACCTGCGCGGTGTCGGGATCGGTGCCCTTCTCGAAGGTCGCGGTGATGGAGCCCGAACCCTGGTTGCTGCTCGAGGTGAAGTAGAGCAGCCCGTCGATGCCCTTGAGCTGCTGCTCGAGCACCTGGGTGACGCTGTTCTCGATCGTCTGCGCATCGGCGCCGGGGTAGGTGGCGTTGATCGAGATCGTCGGCGGGGCGATGTCGGGATATTGCTCGACGCCCATCCGCGTGATCGCCAGCGCGCCGGCGGACATGATGACGATGGCGATGACCCAGGCGAAGATCGGATGGTGCGCGAAAAAGCGGGAAAGCATCGGCGCGCGCCCTTACCGTGCGACCGAAGCGGACGGCGTGGTTGCCAGCACGGCCTTGACCTTCGCGCCGGGCTTGGCCTTGAGCAGGCCGTCGACCACGACCTTGTCACCGGCCTTGAGCCCGCTCGTCACCAGCCACTTGTCGCCGATCGCGGTGTCGGCGGTGACCGGGCGCGGCTCGATCTCGCCCTTGCCGTTGACCAGCAGCACCGAGGCATCGCCGCGCGGCGTGCGCGTCACCGCCTGCTGCGGGATCAGGATGCCGCCCGGGACGCTCGCCTGCGCCAGCCGCGCCTTGACGAACAGGCCGGGTAGCAGCAGCCCTTGCGGATTGGGCACGGTCGCGCGCAGGGTGACCGTGCCGCTGCCTTCGGCCACGTCGACATCGGCGAAGTTGAGCCGGCCCTCGACCGGATAGGCGCTGCCGTCGGCGAGCACGATGCGCACCGGGATCGACCCTACCGGCGCCAGCGACCCTTTCTGCAAGGAGCGGCGCAAGCTCATGAAATCGTTGCTCGATTGCTGGATGTTGACGAACATCGGGTCGAGCTGCTGGACCTTGGCGAGCGGATCGGCCTGGCTCGCGGTGACCAGCGCGCCCTTGGTCACGCTCGACCGCCCGATCTGCCCGGTGATCGGCGAGGTGACGCGGGTGAAGCCGAGGTTGACCTGGCTCGATTGCAGCGCCGCACGGCTGGCGGCGACTTGCGCGCGGCTCTGGTTGTAGGTCGCGAGCGCGTCGGCGGCGTCCTGCTTGCTCACGCCGCCTTCGGCAGCGAGCAGGCGGTAGCGTTCGGCCTTGAGCCGGTTGGCCTCGACCGTCGCTTCGGCGGTCGCGAGCGCCGCGCGCGCCTGCGCCGCCGATGCGGCGTAGAGGCGGCTGTCGATCTGGTAGAGCGGCTGGCCTGCGCGCACCCGGCTTCCCTCGGCGAAAAGGCGGTCGAGCACGATGCCCGAGACCTGCGGCCGCACTTCGGCGACGAGCGAGGCTTCGGTGCGGCCCGACAGCTCGGTTTCGAGCGGGACCGTCTCGGTCCGCGCGATGATCACGCCGACGACCGGCGGCGGCATCTGCTTGTCCTCCGCCTTCGCGCCGCAGGCGGAGAGCGAGACGATCATCGTGGCAAGCAGGGCAGCGGGCGCAAGCGCGGGGAGGAACGCAGGCAGGCGGGATGACTGGCGCAAAACGGGTACTCTCGATGCTGTGTCCGCCAGGAAAGGCAAATCGTCGGGGCGAGCGGGTCGCACCCCGGGGTGCAACGGCGACGAAAGCGCTTTCGGCGGATCCGGTTCCCGCCGCGCGCCTTCCTGCACCATGGTGCAGTGCGGCACGCTGCGAGTCGACGCCGGCGGGTTATCACAGATCGGCCGCGCGCCATCCCCCTTTGTCGGGAGATTGCCGCGCTACGACATAATGTTACATCTTGCTCGAGTGGCGTCGCGCGATCAGCGCGCGGCGAACAGCAGCCGGCCCGGACCCAGCGCCGCGAGCACGCGGCCGATCTCGTCCTGCGAGACCGCGAAGCAGCCCTGGCTGCGCCCGATCCGCCCTTGCGCCGCGGCAAGCCCTGCGTCGACGTAGCTCGCCGCGTGGATCACGATGCCGCGTTCGCTGGCGAGGCTGTTCTCGGGATCGAGACCGAGCAGGCGGCGCGAGCGGCCGTGCTTGCCGACATAGGTCGGGCCGGTGAGGAACGCGCCGCTGCACGAGGCTTCCGAGCCCATGCGGTTCGACAGCCGCTCGACCCAGCCGCTGTTGGCGGGGTCCGAGCCCTTGCCGTGGCTGACGAGATGCGTGGAGAGCACCCGTCCGCCGGCAATGTCGACGAGATGGAAGCGCGGCTCGCGCGAGGGCATCGAGAAATCGACGATGCCGATCACGTCGCGTTCGGCGAGCCGGGCGTGGTGCTGCTGCAGCGCGGCCAGCGCGCGCGGCAGCAGCGCCGGGGCGCCCGGGATGTCGAGCCCGGCAGGCGCCGCGCCCGCGCTCTGGCCGCCGATGCCCCAGGGCGCAGCCGGCGGCACGACGAGACCGTTGCCCGCCGGCACCTGCGGTGCGATCGCCTCGGCTGCGGTACGCGGAAAAAGCATGGTAGTGGCCGAAGCCGCCATGGCGCCGAGGAACCGGCGCCGGCCGAACGTCATGATGCGAGACCCCGAAGTGTTCTTTGCATCCGACTTAGGCAAGCAGCCGGCGAAGCAAACCCCTGCCGCCCGGATCCTGCGACGGGCCGTGCGCGCAGCGCCGCCGGGCGTTCGCCGGGCCGGGGAACGAATGCGCCGGTCGCGCGTGCGCCACCGCCCGTCGCAGTGGTCCGCGGGCGGTGGCGCAGGGCGCGAATCGGCGTTTCCGGCTCAGGCCGGCAGGTTGGCGAAGCTGCCGGCGGCCGCGATCTCGCCGACCGGCTTGCGCGCCGAGGGCGCCTCGCGCTCGCGGTAGCCGTCGGGCAGTTTCGCGGGCGCATCGCGCCGGCCGATCGCGACGGCGGCCTCGACCCGCACGTCCTCGGGAATGCCCAGTTCCTCGCGCACGCGGGGGAATTCGATCCCGACCATGGCGTGGGCGTGGTAGCCCATGTGCGTCGCCTGCAACGCGAGCAACGCCCAGGCCGCGCCCGCATCGAAGCTCGCGCTGCGGTTGGCCTTGGCTCCGTCGGGGCGGGGGAAGGTGCTCTGCGACAGCACGAACAGCAGCGCGCCCGCATCCTTGGCCCAGACCGCGTTGCCGGGCACGAGCAGCGAGACGAAGTGATCCCAGTTGGCGTCGCCGCGCAGCGCGTAGAGAAAGCGCCAGGGCTGGTGGTTGTAGGCCGAGGGGGCAAGCCCCGCAGCCTCGAGGATCACGTGGAGATCGGCTTGCGGGACGGCAGTCGCGTCGAACGAACGCGGCGACCAACGGTCGACGATCAGCGGCAGGACGAGCGGATTGGCGCTGCGGGCGGTCATGGCGAAGTCCTTGGATGAGGGCGGAGAAGTAGAAGCGGAAACCGGCAGGAATGGAGGCGGGGCGGCGCTCGCCGTCCCCGCCCGGGCATCGTGGTCTCAGTCGCGGTGGAAGGCAATCCGCCCGCCGCCGAAGGCCGCGACCTGGAGCAGGCCGCCGGCCATCGCCACGTTCTTGAAGAAGTGGATGAACTGGTTCTGGTCGCCGATCGCGCCGTGGAAGGCGAAAGCGGTGACGAGCGAGAAGCCGGCGAGCAGCAGCGCGACGAGGCGCACCCGGTAGCCCGCGATCAGGGCAAGGCCGCCGCCCAGTTCGACCAGCACCGCCAGGGCCAGCGCGGCTTGCGCAAAGGGCAGCCCGGCGCTCTCGATGTAGCCGATCGTGGCGGCGGGCGCGGTCACCTTGGACAGGCCGCTCAACACGAAGATCGCGGCGATCAGCACGCGCCCGGCAAAGGCGAGCGCGTTGCCGGTCGGGGTATCGCGCAGCGTTGCCGGCGCGGCAGGAACGGGTGCGGAAGCAGCGGTGGTGGAAAGCGTCATGGGTCGGGTCCTTTGCAAAACGAGGGAGCGAGGAGCCGGGCGGGGCAGGTCCGTCCGATGCACCTTGGCTATGACGTTTCGACGCTTCGCAAAATCCGGATAAAATGATCTCGATTGTTCGATGAAATGGAAATGTGTGGCGTTCGTGCCGCAGGGTCTGCCCATCGGGTCATGACATGGATCTGTCATGCAACGGGAACCTCCTTGCAATGCAGCAAGCCTAGCTGCCGCGACGCAGAACAACTGCGCATGAGGGAATTTATAATGCGTTCAGGATTTTATCTCCTCGCCACGACCGCGCTCTTCTCGGCCGTTCCCGCTCTTGCCCAGGAGCAGGCCGCACCTGCAGCAGATGCCGGTGAATCGTCGGAGATCGTCGTGTTCGGCCAGGGCCAGACGCGCCAGGTCCAGGAACTCGGCGCCGCCGACATCGCCATCCTCGCCGGCGGTTCGAGCCCGCTGAAGGCGGTCGAGAAGCTCCCGAGCGTCAACTTCCAGTCGGCCGATCCGTTCGGCGCCTACGAATGGTCGACCCGCATCACCATCCGCGGCTTCAACCAGAACCAGCTCGGCTTCACGCTCGACGGCATTCCGCTCGGCGACATGAGCTACGGCAACTACAACGGCCTGCACATCAGCCGCGCGATCAGCCCCGAGAACATCGCCTCGACCATCGTCAGCCAGGGCTCGGGCTCGATCGACACGCAGTCGACCAACAACCTCGGCGGCACGCTCGAATTCACCTCGATCGACCCTGCCTCGATGCTCGGCAGCGCCAACCAGGCGCTCGACATCAACGGCACCGCCGGTTCGGACAACACCTACCGCGGCTTCGTGCGCGCCGCGATCGGCGACGCCTCGGGCTCGCGGCTCATGGGCTCGTTCGCCTATGGCACCGCCGACAAGTGGAAGGGTGACGGCAAGCAGCGCCAGTGGGCGGTCAACGCCAAGGCGATCGTGCCGGTCGGCAACGTCGATTTCGAAGGCTTCTTCAGCCATTCGGACCGCGCCGAGCAGGATTACCAGGATCTCAGCCTCGAGATGATCAAGCGTCTCGGCTATGACTGGGACAACTTCGGCCCCTCGGGCTACGCCACCGCGATCAAGGTCGCCGACGTCGCCAACAACATCGACAACGTCAACAACACGACCGGCGCGCCCGGCCCCGACGGCCTGTCCGACGTGACCAGCTATGCGCCCAGCAACCCCGCTGCCGGCACCACCTATCCCGGCAAGATCAAGTCGATCGACGATGCCTACTACGATGCCTCGGGCCTGCGTCGCGACACGCTCGCCTCGATCGGCATGAAGGCGCCGATCGGCGACAACGTCACCTTCAAGCTCAAGACCTACCTGCACAAGAACGAGGGCCAGGGCACCTGGGGCACGCCCTATGTCGGCAGCCCGACCGGCGTGCCGATGGCGGTGCGCACCACCGAATACGACATCGACCGCAAGGGCGTGTTCGGCAGCCTCGCCTTCGACGTCGCCTTCAACAAGCTGACCGTCGGCGGCTGGTACGAAAACAACGATTTCGAGCAGGCGCGCCGCTTCTACGCCTATGCCAGCCGCTCGAATCCGGGTCGCGACCACCTCAAGTTCATGCGCAACCCGTTCTTCACGCAATGGGACATCGCGTTCAACACCAAGACCTACCAGTATTTCGTCGAGGACGAGATCAAGCTCGGTGACGCGACGATCAACCTCGGCTGGAAGGGCTTCAAGGTCGACAACAAGGCCCGCGCGATCGTCTCGGGCGGCCGCACGGTCGGCGATCTCTCGACCAAGGACTGGTTCCAGCCGCACGCCGGCGTGAACTACAAGTTCGGCGGCGGCGTCGAAGCCTTCGCCGGCTTCACCCAGGTGACCCGCGCCTTCGCCTCGGCCACCACGGCGGGTCCGTTCTCGTCGACCCAGGCGGGCTTCGACGCGATCAAGCCCTACCTCAAGCCCGAGCAGTCGGACACCTACGAGGCCGGCCTGCGCGTGACCGAAGGCGCGTTCCGCGGGGTCCTCGGCGGCTACCACGTCGATTTCCGCAACCGCCTGCTGACCATCCCGACCTCGGTCGGCATCGTCGGCGCGGCCAACGCGCTGCAGAACGTCGGCAACGTCCGCGCCCAGGGCATCGAGGCCAGCGGCGAATACAAGTTCGACTTCGGCCTGTCGCTGTTCGCCTCGTACAGCTACAACGACAACACCTACCGCAACAACGTCGTCGTGCGTGACAGCGCCGGCAACCCGACCAGCACGGTGCTGACCAAGGGCAAGACCGTGGTCGACAGCCCCAAGCACCTCGCCCATGCCGAGATCGCCTACGACAGCACCTCGCTGTTCGGCCGGATCGGCGTGAACTACATGTCGAAGCGCTACTTCACCTACACCAACGATCTCTATGCCGCGGGCGACGGCAAGGGCTTCGTCCCCAGCCGCGCGCTGGTCGATGCCGCGCTCGGCTATCGCTTCGATGCGGGCCTGCGCCAGCCGATCGAGATCCAGGCGAACGTGACCAACCTGTTCGACAAGCGCTACATCGCGACGATCGGGTCGAACGGCTTCGGCAACAGCGGCGACAACCAGACCTTCCTCGCCGGGGCGCCGCGCCAGGTGTTCGTGACGTTGAAGGCCGGCTTCTGATGCGTCACAAGGAAGCGATGAAGCATCGTCTCGTCGATCGTCGCCTCCTCAAGAGCGCCGCGCTGCTTTGCAGCGCGGCGTTTCTTGTTGCGCCGGGCCTCGCGCCGGCACGGCCGCTGCTGCTGATCTCCATCGACGGGCTGCGCCCGGGCGACGTGCTCGAAGCGGACAGGCGGGGGCTCAAGGTGCCCAACCTGCGGCGGATGGTGCGCGAAGGCGCGTCGGCGACCGGGGTCACCGGGGTGCTGCCGACGCTGACCTATCCCAGCCACACCACGCTGCTCACCGGCGTCGCCCCGGCGCGCCACGGGATCGTCGGCAACACCACGTTCGATCCCAGGCAGATCAATTATGGCGGCTGGTTCTGGTACGCGCAGGACCAGAAGGCGCGCACGCTGTGGGACGCCGCGCACGATGCCGGGCTCACTACCGCCAACGTCCACTGGCCGGTCAGCGTCGGCGCGCGCGCGCTCACCTGGAACCTGCCGCAGATCTGGCGCTCGGGCCACGAGGACGACGCCAAGCTGCTGAAGGCGCTCGCCAGTCCGGGCCTGGTCGACGAGCTCGAGCACGATTGCGGCCGCGCCTATGCGCAGGGCATCGATGAATCGGTCGATGGCGACGAAAACCGCGCGGCCTTCGCCGCCGACCTGATCGCGCGGCACAAGCCCGGCTTCGTGACGGTCTACCTCGCCGGGCTCGACCACCAGGAGCACGCGACGGGTCCCGGCTCGAGCGAGGCCAATGCCGTGCTCGAACGGATCGACGCGGTGGTCGGAAAGCTGCGCGATGCCGAGCTTGCCGCGCATCCCGACGCCGCGGTGGCGGTGGTCAGCGACCATGGCTTTGCGCCGACCGACACCGAGGTGAACTTCTTCCGCGCCTTCATCGATGCCGGGCTGATCACGCTCGACGGCGAGGGCAAGGTCAGCGGCTGGGACGCGATGCCGTGGAGTTCGGGGGGATCGGTGGCGATCGTGCTCGCCCGCCGCGACGATTCGGCGCTGCGGGACAAGGTCCGCGCGCTGGTCGCGAAACTTTCCGCCGATCCCGAGGCGCGCATCGCCAAGGTGCTCGATGCGGCGCAGATCGTTGCCGCAGGGGGCAATCCGCAGGCCGATTTCTACCTCGATCTGTCCGCCGGCGCGGTCGCCTCGCCCTTCGCGGGGGCCAGCGCCCCGTTCGTCCGACCGGCGCGGGTCAAGGGCATGCACGGGTATTTTCCCGGACTTGCCGAAATGAACGCGACCTTCCTCGTCACGGCGCCGAATGTTCCCGCAGGTGCGAACGTGGGTGAAATAAACATGCGCCAGGTCGCCCCGACCCTGGCCGCATTGATGGGCGTCGGACTGCCCTCGGCGGAGGACAGACCGATCGATTTTGGTCAAAAGAAGGTCAGATAGCCGTCCGATTGCGACAACGCGCGAAGGGTCCCGCACCCTTGTGCGTTGGAAAAGCTTGGCTTGCCGCTTGCGGTGCGGTGGGAAGTCACAATTCGGTCAATTTTGGCGCAACATTACAATCCGTTCAGCAAACCTGTCACATAACTGTCTTTTAGCGCGCCTAATGGGGCCTCGCCCGGGGGGACATGCCGTCTTCGCAAGTGAGGGAACCATGACTTTCAATTACCAGATTCGCGCCGGCCTGCTGGCCGGAGCGGGCGTCTTTGCGCTCGCCGCCAGCCCTGCCTTCGCGCAAGCCGCCGCCGCGACCGCACCGGCCGACGCCGCCGCCGCCGAAACCGCGGCCGCCGGTGACAGCTCGGGCCTGACCGAGATCGTCGTCACTGCGACCAAGCGCGAGACGAACCTCAAGGACACGCCGATCTCGATCTCGGTGATGAGCAACGACGACATCAAGAAGCGTCACGTCCAGAGCCTGATCGACCTCGCCGACGGCGCCGTGCCCAGCCTGCGCGTCGCGACCTTCGAAGCCCGCCAGTCGGCGCTGACCATCGGCATCCGCGGCATCGTGCCGCTCGACGCCAACCAGCCCGCGCGAGAGCAGGGCGTCGGCGTCTACCTCGACGGCGTCTACCTCGGCCGCCAGCACGGCCTCAACGCCAGCCTGTTCGACGTCGAGCGCGTCGAAGTGCTCAAGGGCCCGCAGGGCACGCTGTTCGGCCGCAACACCGAAGGCGGCGCGCTGTCGATCGTGTCGAAGGCGCCGACCGGCGAATTCGGCGGCCGCCTGACCGCCGGCTTCGGCAACTACGGCAGCTACACCGCGCAGCTGCACATGGACCTGCCCGAGATCGCCAACGTCGCGTTCAAGCTCGACGGCGTGGTCCAGCACCAGGACCCGACGGTCAAGAACCCGCTCCCCGGCCAGGCCGGCTGGAACCAGTACCAGCGCTACGGCGGTCGCATCGCCGCCCGCTGGCGCCCGATCGACGGCCTGACCGTCGACCTCGCCTTCGACCGCAGCCGCGACGAGAACACGCCGTTCTACAGCCAGCTGATCAACTACAACCCGCTCGGCAAGACCGTCGCCACCGTCGCCGAGATCGCGGCCAACGGCGGCAAGGTGCCCTCGGGCAAGATCGCGCCGCTGCCCTCGCAGGTGATCGTTTCGGACAAGCGCGTCAGCACCGCCGACATCGGCGTGCCGCAGCAGCCCTCGATCGACAACACCAAGGGCTTCACCTCGACGATCAAGTACAAGGTCAGCCCCGAGATCGAGCTGCGCTCGATCACCGCGTGGCGCACCGTGACCGACGAGCAGTGGGACAACTCGGGCGGCGCGCACCGCACCCCGGCGTTCAACGTCAAGGGCGCGCCCGGCAGCTACGTCGGCCAGGCGTTCAGCCGCTACTCGCTCGCCTACCTCGACCAGCGCCAGTTCAGCCAGGAGTTCCAGGCGGTCGGCTCGATCGACAAGCTCGACTACGTGCTCGGCCTCTACTACTTCAACGAGCGCGCCAACGACTGGGCGCGCACGCCGAACAGCAACACCTGGAAGGTCGATCCGGTCACCGGCGCGATCACCGGCTACACCATCAACGACCCCAGCCAGTACCTCAACGCGACGATCGCCCGCCAGTCGATCGCCTATGCCAAGAGCTACGCGGCCTACGGCCAGGCGACCTACAGCCCGATCGATCCGCTGCACATCACGCTGGGTGGCCGCTTCACCCGCGACGAGAAGCACGGCACGCTCGAGCTGGTCAACGGCGCGGCCTCGAACTGCGGCACCGCCGCGGCGCCGACGGTCTGCACCTTCGAGTACAAGAACAACCGGTTCGACCCGCTCGCCATCGTCGCCTACGACGTGACCCCCGACGTCAACCTCTACGCCAAGTACGCCACCGGATACCGCGCGGGCGGGGCTAGCTCGCGCTCGCTGACCTACCGCTCGTTCGGCCCGGAAAGCGTCAAGTCGTACGAAGTGGGCCTCAAGTCCGAGCTGTTCGACCGCCGCGTGCGCTTCAACCTTGCCGGCTACATCATGGACCGCAAGGACAGCCAGGTCGACTTCAACTTCTTCATCCCGCAGGCCGACGGCACCATCCGCAACACGCTTGAAACCGTGAATGCGGCCGGCACCACCAAGATCCGCGGGATCGAGGCCGACGTCACGGTCAAGCCGATCGACAACCTGTCGCTGGGCCTGTCCTATGCCTACACCTACACCAAGGTTCCGCTCGCCGAGAACACCGTGCAGGAGCAGCAGAACAACGACGGCGTGAAGGTGTTCCAGCCGGTGTTCATCGTGTTCACCCCGGAGAACGCGCTGTCGGGCAGCATCGACTACGACCTGCCCGTGGGCGGCGCCGGCGCGCTGGTGCGCTTCCACCTCGACGGCAACTACTCGGACCCGGTCTACTCGTTCGACAACGAGGACGTGAAGACCGACAAGAGCTTCGTCGTCAACGCCCGCCTGAGCCTCGCCGACATCCCGATGAGCAGCGCCGGCGGCCAGAAGCTGACGATCGCGGCCTGGGCCCGCAACCTGTTCAACACCCAGTACATCTACCGCCGTTCGAACGCGAACGCGGCCGTGCTGGGCGACTACGCCAACTTCAACGCGCCCCGGACCTACGGTCTGGAAGCGACCGTCAACTTCTGACGGACCCCCGTGCCGGCGCGCGCAAGGCGCGCCGGACCGGTCACGAATCCACCCTGAGACTGGCGGCGGCAGGAGCGATCCTGCCGCCGTTTTTTCGTTGGGTCCCGGGGCGCGCCGAGGGGGAGGGGGTTTACGGGGTTTACACAGTCCAGGGATGAAATCCGAACCCTTCGCGAAAGCTCTCCCTTCGCGGACAAGCGTTTGATTCACGTGGGTTTCAAGGAGCGGTTGCGCGCGCTTATAGCTCGGCGCGGGCTTGTAGGACAGCGCGCGGTGATCGTTGCATATGCAATATGTCCGCCAGCCCGTGCGAAGGCATCCCGGTCGAGGGTGCGGGGCGGCGCTGCGGGGCACCGAAAAAGGGCCGTGCTTCAACAGGCCGGCACCGGCGGGGGTGGCGTTGTTTGGGGGGCGAGGACCAGCTGCCTCGACCCTGTCGAACGGCTGCTTCCGGTTCGGATCGCGGGGTGGGGCGCGAAGGGAAGGGCAGTGCTTCGACAAGCTCAGCACGGGCGGACGGAGGATGCCTGGTGTGCGAGGACCATCTGCCCTGAACCTGTCGAACGGCTGCTTCCGGTTCGGACGCGGGCTGAGGCGCGAAGGGGAGCCCAGTGCTTCGACAGGCCGGCACGGGTGAGGGAAGTTTGCGGTCTCGAAGACCGCCTGCCCTGCGCTTGTCGAAGGGCTGCCTTAGGCCTTGAGGGGGCGCCCGCCGGCGCAGGGGACGCCTGGAGCGGGGCGGGAGCGGCGCGGGCGTCAGGCGGCGCGCAGGCCGCCTGCCTTGCCTTGCGCGATGATCCGCTCGTAGCTTGCGAACAGTTCGGCGAAGTGATCGTCCATCGTGCGCGGGGGCGGGAGGTCGGCGCGCGGGCCGGCAAGGCCGGCCAGGCGCTGCGTGGCATAGTCGACCACCGCGTCGGCCGCGGCGGCGGCATCGGCGCTTTCATAGAGGAAGCCGCCCGAGGCGCGGGCCTGGTCCGCCGCGCCGCCTTCGTCGGGCGCGATCAGCGGCAGCCCGCTGGCGCGCGCTTCGGCGGCGACCATGCAGAAGGTCTCGGCCTCGCAGCCATGGATCAGCGCGTCGGCGCTCGCCATCACGCGGGCGAGTTCGGCGCGCTCGGTGATCGGGGCGAGGATGCGGATATGCGGGTTCTCGCCGATCTTGCGCTCGATCGCCTTGCGGTCGCGCCCCTGGCCGGCGAGCACCATGCCGACCGGCGTGCGCGTGCCCGCGGCGGTGACCGCCTCGACCAGCATCGGCCAGCGCTTTTCGGGCGCGAAGCGGCCAACGCCGAGCAGCAGCGTGGCCTGCGGCGGCAGATCGACCATCGCCAGCATCCCTGCGCGCAGGGCTTCGTCGCGCAAGCCCGGCGAGAACACCCCGGGATCGACCCCCATCGGATTGGTGACGACGCGCGATACGCCGCCGGCGGCGAGCCGGTCGCTGAGCCCCTGGCTCGCGCTCACGATCATGTCGTAGCGCGTGTCGAGCCGGCGCAGGTGCTGCCAGTAGCGATCGAAGATCGTGTCGATGGTCGGGCGCGTGGCGATCGGATCGAGCCAGCGGTAGGCATAGGCCGACAGCGGATCGGCGTGCATGATCAGCGCGCGCGGCGCAGCGCCGGGCCAGTCGGCGATGACCGAGGCGCTGCGCCAGGGCGAGGACGCCTCGACGAAATCGGGCTGTTCGCGATCGAGCGCGGCATAGAGGCCGGGGATGTCAGAGAAGTAGCGGTAGTTGAAATCGAGCGGGAACAGCGTCGACTTCAGCCAGACGATCCGCGCGTTGGGGCCGCGGTGTTCGACATGATCGTGGCTGCCCGGCGCGATGACCACGACTTCGTGGCCCATGGCGGCGCCGGCCTTGAGCTTGCGATCGACATAGGTACGGACGCCGCCGCCCTTGGGCGCGTAGAAGGCGCAGACATCGACGAGCTTCATAGAGCCGGCTCAGCTCCCCTTGATCGGTCCCACCGATGCGAGGCCGTTACGGTAATTGAGCACGATGCGCAACGGGGTCGGCCCGGCGCCGGCCTGCGCCGCGACGTTGCGCGCCTTGGGCTTGGACCAGCCGAGGCGGGGATTGCCCGAAAAGCCGATGCCGTCGTGGGTCCAGTTGAACTTGCGGTTGCCGTCGCGATCGTGGAGCACCGTCACGGCATAGGCGCCGGGGCCGGGCACGCGCACGCACAGGCGCGGGGTGCCGGTGGCGGGCGTCGTCACCTCGACCCGGCGGAAGGTCTTGCCGGCCATGACCAGCAGGTTGTCGTCGGCAAGGAAATCGGCGTCGTTGGCGGGATAGACCTCGAGCTTGAGGTGTCCCGAGCGGTCCTTGAGCCCGACCACGTCGACGAGGAAGGCCGGACCGCTTTCGCCCGCGCGGCACTGCCCCTCGGCCTTGCCCAGATCGGGCGTCGAGCGCAGCGGGCCGTTGCCGAGCAGCAGCGGCGCGGCCGCGACAGCCAGCAGCATCGGCGCGGCGGCGAGGACAGGCGGGCGGATCGTCATGCAGTTCGTTCCCTTGCGGCGAGATCGATCAGCATCAGTGCGATGAACAGCACGACGTGCATCGATATCGTCAGCATCGAAAGCATGGCGATCATGACTCCGGTCTTAACCTGCGCGCCCACGAGCAGCGCGGTGACCCCGGCGAAGGCGATGTCCTTGTTGGGCAGGAAGGGCAGGCGCGAGAGCAGCAGGCGCACGGTCGAGAGCAGCAGCCAGGAGCTGAGCGGCGCTTCGGGCAGGATCAGCGCCCAGGCGAGCGCGGTCAGCCCGGTCTTGAGCACGATGCGCGCGCAGTGCACGCCGAACACAAACCACAGGTCGCGGCTGGACAGGCTGAACAGGCCGTTGCGGAAGAACATGATCACCGCCGAGGTGATCAGCACGAGGCCGAGCGAGGCGGCCATGATGTTCGCGCTGACGCCGAGGCCCAGGGTGCCGATCACCGGCCAGGTCAGCGCGAGCATGATCACGGTCATGATGTTGCCGGCAAGCGCGGAGAGGATCGCCACGTCCTTGACCGCGCCGAAGGGCGAGCCTTCCATCTTCACGTGGCGGCGCGCCCAGTCGTAGAAATAGACTTCGCCGATGTAGCCCAGCAGCAGTTCGTTGCCGACGAGCTTCTTGAGCAGCGGCAGGATCCCCGTGGCCGGGATCGACCACAGCCGCCGGAAGATCAGGAAGTCGCCCATCGGGCTGAGGAAATAGCTGACCAGGAACACCATCCAGATCAGCGGGTTGGTCGGCAGGATCGACGTGACCACGCCCCAGTTGAGCTTGCGCAGCTCGATCAGCACCGCGATCAGGATCGCGGCCGAAATCGCCGGCCCGACATAGGCCCCCCACTTGCGCAGGGCGGTCTGGGAGGGGGCTGCCGTCGCCGGCAGGGGCGGTTGGATCATCGTGGAATCGGACATCGAATCGGACCCTTAGCGGAACTTGATGCGCGGTGCGCGCGAAAGCGCCGCCGACGGAATGAGGTCCTCCATCGCCTGCCGGTAGCGCCGTGCAGCTAAATCTACGGTGAACCGACGCGCCATCGCGCGCGCCGCGGACAGGTCGAACGGGCGGTCGAGCACCGCGTCCATCGCCCGCGCGAGCGCGTGCGGATCGCGCGGCGGCACGAGCGCGCCGAAGCGCCCCTCGCCGAGCAGCGCGGGCATCGACACGCTGCAATCGGTGGCGACGACGGGCAGGCCGGCGGCATAGGCCTGGAGCACGACCGTGGGCAGGCCTTCGTAATCGGAGGACAGGACCAGCGCATCGGCGCGGGCGAGCTCGCCGTCGAGCGGGAAGGTGTGGCCGGGCAGGCGCACCCGGCCGGCAAGGCCGAGGCGTTCGACCCGCGCCTCGATCGCGGCGCGCTGCCCGCCTTCGCCGCAGATCGTCAGCGTGTCGTGCGCCCGGGCGATGCGGGCGAAGGCCTCGACGAGGCCGAGGAAGTTCTTCTGCGGCGCGAGCCGGCCGATCGCTAGGAAGCGGCGGCCGGCGCCGTCGTGGCGCGGACGCGGCATCGTGGCGAGGTGATCGAGCTCGGCCTCGGACAGCGCCGGGTTGTCGATCACCGCGATCCGCGTCCGCGGCGCCTGCATCATCGCGGCGATCTCCTCGGCCATTGCCGGGGCGATGGCGACGATGCGGTCGAGCCGGCGGCCCTGGATGCGCAGCCACAGCCGGTAGAACGGCATGGCGAGGCGCGGCAGGTCGGGGCGCTGGAGATCGTTGCTGATCTTGGCGAGGATCGGCGGACAGCGGCGGCCGAGCAGCAGCTTCATCGCCACCGAGACGATCGTGTAGGAATTGCCCGCGCAGAACAGCACGTCGGGGCGGTGGCGGCGGATCGCGCCGGGAAGGCAGGCGATCATCCACAGCGTTTCGAACGGCCCGGTGCGGTTGCCGGAATCGAGCAGGTCGTAGGCGAGCCCGGGCCATTCGTGGCGCATAGCGCCTTCATCGCGGCCCATCACCAGCCGCGCGTCGATCCCTTGCGCGACCCAGGCGGCGTGCAGGCGCAAGGCGACGCGCTCCACCCCGCCTGGCGCGAAGCTGTGCAGGAAGGTGAGCACGCGCAAGCTGCGCGAGGGCTGAGTTTCGTCGCGGGCCATCGGTCCCCTTCGCGCCTCAGCCCGGAGCGCCGAGCGCGGCGTAGCGCGATGGCGCGTGGCTGCGGACGAAGCGGGCGAGGGTGCCCTCGATGCTGTCCATCAGCGCCGGCACGGTGGTGTCGCCGGGGTGGACCGCGAGGCGCAGCGTCGGCAGCGCGAGCGGGAGGACGGTGCGGGCAAGCCGCGCGAAGGCGAGCGAACTGGCGATGCGGCCGCGGCTGCGGCTCGCCCAGGTGACCACCGGACCGCGGGCGAGCACTTCGCCGGTCGTCGGGCGCCAGACCTTCATGTGGTCTTCGGCGAGCGGCAGGCCGAGTTCGCGCATCGCCGCATGCGCGCCTTCGCCGTAGAGCCAGGCGGGGGCGATGAAGCCGGTGACGGGGCGGCCGAGGATGTCCTCGAGCAGCGCCTTGCCCTCGCGCATCCGCGACAGGGCCTGCGCGCGCGGCAGGTTGAGGAATTCGCCTTCGCCGGCGGTCATGTGCTTGCCCTTGAACCCGGCGAGGCCGTCGCGGGCGGGGGTCTCGTCGCGGTGGCACCAGCCGTGGAGGAACATCTCGATGCCCGTGTCGGCCCAGCCGCGCAGCCGCGTGGCGAAGGCAGCGTTGCCGGCGATCGGCGCCTCGCGCCAGTGGTCGGGGATCACCAGCATGGCGAAGCGGGCGGGGCCGGTGTGGCGCTCGATCAGCGCGGCGAGCCGGTCGACCTGGGCCTCCGAGCGGGGCGAGACGTCGTGGATCGAGACGAGCAGGCGGCGGTTGCTGGTGTCTGCCGGGGACGGTGGGGCCGCTCTGTCCAAGGTTCGAATATCCGCATGACGGGCCGGTCCCGTGCGCTCTGGCGCGATCGATGCGTCAGGTGGCGGGCGCGGCGCGATCTTTCAAGGGCGGCGAGCGCCTGGCCCGTCTCCGCTTGGCTTGCCGCCTGTGACAGCGCCGCGCGATTTGCAACGCTTATTTGCGCGCTCGGTCCGGCGACGATGCGGCGCGGATGGTCGCAAGGCCATTGTCTACTCCAAAGGTGGAGTTATCTTGGAACTCTGTCGGGACGTAATCCGAGTCGACCGGCCGCCTCTTCGATTGGAGACGATGCAATGGCCTTCGAACAGACACATGCAACGCAGCGCGACCCCGTGATCCTGACCGTGCCGGGCCTCGGCAACAGCGGCGCCGGGCACTGGCAGACGCGCTGGGAAGAGACCCTGCCCGATTGCCGGCGGGTCGACCTGGGGCTGTGGGACGACCCCCACCGCAACACCTGGGTCAACAAGATCAACCTCGCGATCGAGCGCGCCGACCGGCCGGTGGTGCTGGTGGCGCATTCGCTCGGCTGCCACGCGGTCGCCTGGTGGGCCGAATACGAGCGGCTGTCGGGCGGCGGCAGCCTCGACCGCGTGGCGGGCGCGCTGCTGGTCGCCCCGCCCGACGTCGAGGACGCGCCGATCGACCGGCGGCTGACCCGCTTCGCGCCGGTGCCGGGGAGCGAGCTGCCGTTCCGCAGCATCGTCGTCGCCAGCCGCGACGATCCCTACATGCCGTTCGGCAGCGCGCGGGCGCTGGCGCGGACCTGGGGCGCGAGCTTTGCCGACGCGGGCCTTGCGGGCCACATCAACGCGCGCTCGGAGCTGGGCGAGTGGACCTTCGGGCGCCTGCTGCTCAACCGCCTGCTGCCGCGCCCGCTGTCGCTGGACGAAGGCCCGGCGCGCTACGAACCCGGTCAGCGGCGGTTCATCGACCCCGCGCTACGACGGCTGGGAGCCTGACGCCGCCCGAAGCCCCCGGGCGAAGCCGTCCTCCAGAGGCTCTGCGTACGGGCCGGCGCGATCGAGGATGAAACCGAACGGTCGCGCCGGTTCGCCGTGCTCCCAGCGGACGCCGTTTGTGGCCGGATCCTCCCAGCGCTCCGGCGTCATCGGCGCGCCACCGGGCGTGAGCCAGCGGCCGTCCTCGGGGAATTCGACCAGCCTTTCGCGATTGGCCGCGCGCCAGGCGGCGAGCCGCGCGACATGGTCCTCGAGCGCGGTGTCGCGCGCCTCCCAGTCGATCCAGGTCAGCGCGTTGTCCTGCGCATAGGCGTTGTTGTTGCCGCGCTGGCTGCGGCCGAATTCGTCGCCGGCGGTAAGCAGGATCGTCCCGGTCGAGACGAACAGCGTGCCCAGCATGGCGCGCGCGAAGGCAGCGCGGGCGGCAAGCACGCGCGGATCGTCGCTCGGGCCTTCGACGCCATTGTTCCAGCTGAAGTTCTCGCCATGCCCGTCGCGGTTGTCCTCGCCGTTGGCGTGGTTGTGGCGGTGTTCGTAGGCGAGCGTGTCGGCGAGCGTGAAGCCGTCGTGCGCGGCGAGGAAATTGACCGAGCGGGAAGGGCCCTTGCCGAAAATGTCGGCCGAGCCCGCCAGCCGCGTGGCGAGCGCGCCGATGCCGCCGTCTCCGCGCCAGAAGCGGCGCAGGTCGTCGCGGAAGCGGTCGTTCCATTCGAGCCACTGGGCGGGAAACCTGCCGAGCTGGTAGCCGCCGGGGCCGATGTCCCAGGGCTCTGCGACCAGCACGCGGTCCGACAGCCAGGGATCGGCGGCGATTTCGGCGAAAATCGGGGCTTGCGCGTCGAAGCCGGGTGAGCGCGCCATGATCGTGGCGAGGTCGAAGCGGAAGCCATCGACGCCGGCATGGCGGACGAAGTGGCGCAAGGCATCGAGCGCCAGCGCGCGCACCGCCGGGTTGCCGAAGTCGAGCGTGTTGCCGCAGCCGGTGTCGTTGATGAGGCTGCCGTCGCGCGCCTGGGCGTAGCTGTCGTTGTCGAGCCCGCGCAGGCAGAGCACGGGCCCTGCCGCGTCGCTTTCGCCGGTGTGGTTGAACACGAGATCGAGCAGCACGCCGATCCCTTCGGCGTGCAGCGCGGCAACCGTCTCGCGCAGTTCGGCAAGGCCGCCGGGGCACAGCCGCGGATCGAGCGCCATCGGCGCGACCGGGTTGTAGCCCCAGGCGTTCGACAGCCCGAGCGGAGGCAGGTGGCGCTCGTCGATCCAGGCGACGATCGGCATCAGCTCGATGGCGGTAACGTGGAGCTTCCGGAGGTGCGCGAGCACCGCCGGGTGCGCCAGCGCGGCGACGGTGCCGCGCTGCGCCGGCGGGATCTCGGGGTGCAGCATGGTGAAGGCGCGGACATTGACCTCGTAGATCAGCCCGCCGCGCACGGGGATCGCGGGCGCGCGCGCGACTTCGGGCAGCGCGCCCGGCCGGATCGCGCGGGGGACGATGCCGGCGGTGTCGACGCCGTATCGCGACAGGCGCGGATCGTAGACGAAGGGCCGGTCGAGCTCGACGGCGCGCGGATCGACCAGCAGCTTGGCGGGATCGAACCACAGGCGGCGCTCGGGCGCCCATTCACCCGCCGCGCGATAGCCGTAGGCGACGCCCGCGAGGTCGCCTGGAAGCTCAACCGTCCAGTCCTCGCCGCTGCGCTCCATCGCGATGCGGCGTTCGCCCCAGCCGTCGAACAGGCACAGCCAGACCGCCTGCGCGCGGGGACTGCGGACGGTGAAGCGGCTGCTGGCGGTCATCCCTGCGGCAGCAGGCTGCGATAGAGATCGGCGTAGGCCTTGCCGCTGCGCCGCCACGAGAAGTCGCTTTTCATCCCCGCGCGCTGGAGGCCGCGCCAGAGGTCTGGTCGATGATAGAGCGCAATGGCGCGGTCGATCGCGTCGGCGAGGCTGGCGTAGTTGACCGCGTTGAACTGCACGCCGGTCGCCGCGCCGGCGGCGAGCGCGGCGAGGTTGGCGTCGACCACGGTATCGGCAAGCCCGCCGGTGCGGCTGACCACGGGGACGCAGCCGTAGGCAAGGCCGTAGAGTTGGGTCAGGCCGCAAGGTTCGAAGCGGCTCGGCACCAGAATCGCGTCGCCGCCCGCCTGCATCCGGTGCGACAGGCCTTCGTCATAGCCGATGCGCACCGCGACCCTGCCCGGATGGCGCGCGGCGGCGGCGTGGAGCGCGCCTTCCAGTGCGGCATCGCCCGAGCCGAGCAGCGCGAGCCGCCCGCCGAGGCCGACGAGGTGGTCGATCACCTCGAGCAGAACGTCCATGCCCTTCTGCCAGGTAAGGCGGGTGATGACGACGAACAGCGGACCCCCTCGGTCATCGGCATCGCTGTCGAGCCCGAATTCGGCTTCGAGCGCGCGCTTGTTGGCAAGGCGCTTGGGCAAGCTGCGGAGCGAGAAGCGCTGGGCGAGCGCGGGGTCGGTCTCCGGGTTCCACTCGGCGGTGTCGATGCCGTTGACGATCCCGTGGACGCGCGCGCCCCGGCTGCGGACCAGCCCTTCGAGGCCCATGCCGAATTCGGCGGTGCGGATCTCGCGCGCGTAGGTGGGGCTGACCGTGGTGATCGCGCTCGCGGCTTCGAGCCCGGCTTTGAGGAAGCCGACGCCGCCGTGATATTCGACTCCGTCGAAGGCGAACGCTTCGCGCGGGAGCCCGAGCGCGGGGAACACCTCGGCACCGAAGTGGCCCTGGAACGCCATGTTGTGGATGGTCATCACCGAAGGCAGCGGCGACCCGTCGTAGCGCAAGTAGGCGGGCGCCATCGCCGCCTGCCAGTCGTGGGCGTGGACAAGGTCGAAGGCGAGGCCCTTTGCTGCGCCGGTGGCGACATCGGCGGCGGCGCGGGCGAAGGCGGCGAAGCGGCGCCAGTTGTCGCCCCAGTCGCGGCCGCCGCCATCGGCATAAGGCCCGCCATCGCGCGCGAAGAAGGCAGGCGCATCGAGCACGAGCAGCTCGTGCTGGCCGAGCTTGCCCGCGACCAGCCGCGCCGGCTCTCCCAGCAGCGACGGCCAGGCGTGGATCGCCCTGGCCTTCGCCGCCTTCGCCCCCAGCGCGGCCATGACCTTGGGATAGCCCGGCAGGATCGTGGTCATCGCGACGTCGTGCGGGGCGAGCGCGGCGGGCAGGGCGCCCGCCACGTCGGCCAGGCCACCGGTCTTGACCAGCGGCGCGGCTTCCGAGGCGATCGAGAGGACGCGCAAGGTCACGGCAGGCGTTCGATCATCGCCTTGGTGATCAGGCACACGCCGTTTTCGGTGCGGCGGAAGCGGCGCGCATCGAGTTCGGGGTCTTCGCCGACGACGAGGCCCTCGGGAATGCGCACGCCCGAATCGAGGATCACCCGCTTCAGTCGCGCGTGGCGGCCGATGTTGCAGTAGGGCAGGATCACGGCTTCCTCGACCGAGGAAAACGAGCCCATCTTGACCCCGGTGAACAGCAGCGAGCGGCGCGCGAGCGCGCCCGAGACGATGCAGTCCTGGCTGATCAGCGAGGAGATCGCCATGCCGCGGCGGCCTTCCTCGTCGTGGACGAACTTGGCCGGGGCGGCGACGACCTGGTCGGTCCAGATCGGCCAGTCGCGGTCGTACATGTTGAGCTTGGGCACGGTATCGGTGAGATCGAGGTTGGCGTCGAAATAGGCGTCGAGCGTGCCGACGTCGCGCCAGTATTCCTCGATTTCCTCCGCCGCGCGGACGCAGCTTTCGGTAAAGCGGTGGGCCACCGCCTTGCCGTGGCGGACGATGTACGGGATGATATCGCCACCGAAATCGCGGCTCGAATGGGGATCGGAGGCATCGCGGTTGAGCTGTTCGAACAGGAACTTCGTCTCGAACACGTAGATGCCCATCGACGCGAGCGAATGGGCATCGTCGCCGGGGATGGTCGGCGGATCGGCGGGCTTTTCCACGAAGGCGGTGATCGTGGAATTGTCGTCCACCGCCATCACCCCGAAGCCGCTGGCGTCCTTCTTCGGCACGACCAGGCAGCCGACGGTGACGTCCGCGCCCGAGCTGACGTGCTGCTGCAGCATCAGTTCGTAGTCCATCTTGTAGATGTGGTCGCCGGCCAGGATGACCATGTACTTGGGCGCGTGGGCGGCGATGATGTCGATGTTCTGGAACACCGCGTCGGCGGTGCCTTCGTACCACTGGTGCTCGGACACGCGCTGCGAGGCGGGCAGGATGTCGAAGCTCTCGTTGCGCTCGGGGCGCATGAAGTTCCACGCGCGGTTCATGTGGCGGATCAGCGAATGCGCCTTGTACTGCGTGGCGACGCCGATGCGGCGGATGCCGGAATTGATCGCGTTCGACAGCGCGAAGTCGATGATCCGGCTGACCCCGCCGAAATAGACCGCCGGCTTGGCGCGGTTGTCGGTCAGCTCCTTCAAACGGCTGCCGCGCCCGCCGGCGAGCACGTAGGCCATCGCATCGCGCGCCAGCGGCTGGCCGATCGTCCTGTCCCTCATTGATCCTCTCCGGTTCCGGCAAATTCGAACATCAGCGTGGAAAGTCCGGGCAGCACGACCAGCGCCGCGCCGTCCTTCGCTTCGACCGCGCCGAGGTTGCCCTGGCCCGACCCGCCATAGGGCTCGGCATCGGAATTGAGCACCTCGCGCCACACCCCGTCGTGCGGCAGCGGCAGGCGATAGTAGCCGTGGGTGGCGGGCGTCATGTTGCAGACGACCGCGATCGGCGCGGCGCCCGGCGCCTTGCGCAGCCAGGCGAACACGCTGGCTGCGGCATCGTCGACGACCAGCCAGGCGAAGCCCTCGGCCTCGCAATCGCGGGCGTGGAGGGCGGGGCGCGTGCGGTAGGCGGCGTTGAGATCGCGCACCCAGCGCTGCATCCCGGCGTGGGGTTCGTGTTGCAGCAGGTCCCAGTCGAGCGCGCGCGCCTCGCTCCATTCGCGCGCTTGCGCGAACTCCTGGCCCATGAACAGCAGCTTCTTGCCGGGGTAGCCCCACATCAGGCCGTAGTAGGCGCGCAAGTTGGCGAACTTCTGCCATTGGTCGCCGGCCATCTTGGCGAGCAGGCTGCCCTTGCCGTGGACGACTTCGTCGTGGCTCAAGGGCAGGACGAAGTTTTCGGCGAAGGCGTACATCAGGCCGAAGGTGATCTCGTCGTGATGGTAGCGGCGGTGGATGGGATCGCGGGCCATGTACTTCAGCGTGTCGTGCATGAAGCCCATGTTCCACTTGAAGCCGAAGCCGAGGCCCCCGCCATTGGGCCCTTTCTCGTGGGCAGGCAGGGTGACGCCGGGCCACGAGGTCGATTCCTCGGCGATCGTCATCACGCCCGGATGCTGGCCGTAGAGCGCCTTGTTCATGGCTTGCAGGAAGCCGACCGCCTCCCAGTTCTCGCGCCCGCCCTCGGCATTGGGAATCCATTCGCCGCTTTTGCGCGAATAGTCGCGGTAGAGCATCGAGGCGACGGCATCCACGCGAAGGCCATCGACGTGGTACTGTTCGGCCCAGAACAGCGCATTGTTGACGAGGAAGGCCTCCACCTCGCGCCGGCCGAAGTTGTAGATCGCGGTGTTCCAGTCGGGATGGAAGCCCAATCGCGGGTCTTCGTGCTCGTAGAGGTGGGTGCCGTCGAACCGCGCGAGGCCGAAGGCGTCGGTGGGGAAATGCGCGGGCACCCAGTCGACCAGCACGCAAAGCCCCGCCTGATGCGCGCCATCGACGAAGCGGGCGAAGCCGGCCGGTTCGCCAAACCGCGCGCTCGGCGCATAGAGGCCGGTCGCCTGGTAGCCCCACGAAGGATCGTAGGGATGCTCGGAGACGGGCAGGAACTCGATATGGGTGAAGCCCATGTCGACGCAGTAGGGGATCAGCCGGTCGGCGAGCTCGTCCCAGCTGTAGAACTCGGCCGCGTCGGGCTTGCGCCAGGAGCCGGGATGGACCTCGTAGATCGAGACCGGTTCGCGCCGAGCATCGGCCTTCGCCCAATGCGCGCGGTGGGCGTGGTCGGCCCAGTCGGGCTTGCCGGGGCGCGCCACGATCGAGGCGGTGGCGGGGCGCAGCTCGGCGGCGAAGGCGTAAGGGTCGGCCTTCAAGGGCTGGGCGGCGCCGTCGGGCCCCACGATCCGGTACTTGTAGGCGCGGCCCGTGCCGATGTCGGGCAGGAAGATTTCCCACACCCCGGTGTCGGCGCGCTTGCGCATCGGGTGGCGGCGGTGGTCCCAGTCGTTGAAATCGCCGACGACGCTGACCAGCGACGCGTTGGGCGCCCAGACCGCGAAGTGGACGCCGCTTGCGCCTTCATGCTCGATCGGATGTGCGCCCAGCTTGTCGAACAGGCGGAAATGCGTGCCTTGCCCGATCAGGAAATCGTCGGTGGGGCCGAGCACCGGACCGAACGAATAGGGGTCGGTGACGGACCACCGGTGGACGCCGGCGCCGCAGCGGTAGCGCACCGGCTGCGGCGGGCCGGCAACGAGGCCCTCGAACAGGCCGCGCGGATCGGTGCGGGCGAGGGCCCCGAGCGGCGTGCCGTCGAGCGCGAAGGCTTCGGCTGTTTCCGCGCCCGGCAGGATCGCGCGGGCAAACGCGCCCTGCGGGCCGGGATGGACGCCCAGCAACGAGAACGGGTCGGCGTGCGTGCCTTCCAGCAGGGCTTCGATGGCACGCGCGTCGGGCTTCATCGTGGCTGCTCAGACCCCCCAGATATCGCGCGCATATTCGCCGATGGTCCGGTCCGATGAAAACCAGCCGACATTGGCGATGTTCCGCAAGGCACTGGCGCGCCACGCCTTTTGATCTTCCCAGCGCGCGTCGACGCTGCGCTGCGCGGCATGGTAGGCGTCGAAGTCGGCGGCGACCATGAACCAGTCGCTGTCGTACAGGCCCCCCATCAGCGCGGCGTAGCGGTCGGGATCGTCGGGGCTGAACACGCCGCTGGCAATGGCGTTGATCGCCTGCTGCAACTCGCGGTTGCCCTCGATCACCGCGCGCGGGTCGTAGCCGTTCGCGCGCTGTTCGAGCACTTCGTCGGCGGTGAGGCCGAAGATCACGATGTTGTCGTCGCCGACGCGGTCCTTGATCTCGATGTTGGCGCCGTCGAGCGTCCCGATGGTGAGCGCGCCGTTCAATGCGAACTTCATGTTGCCGGTGCCGCTGGCTTCCATGCCGGCCGTGCTGATCTGTTCGGACAGGTCGGCGGCGGGGATGATCCGCTCGGCAAGGCTGACGTTGTAGTTGGGCACGAACACGACCTTGAGCAGCCCGCCGACCGAAGGATCGGAATTGACGCGCCGGGCGATGTCGTTGGCGAGTTTGATGATCAGCTTGGCGTTGTGGTAGCTCGGCGCCGCCTTGCCGCCGAAGATCTTCACCCGCGGCACCCAGTCGCGTTCGGGGTGGCTGCGGATCTGGTCGTAGAGCGCGACCGTCTCGACCAGGTTGAGCAGCTGGCGCTTGTATTCGTGGATGCGCTTGATCTGGACGTCGAACAGCGCGTCGGGATCGAGGCGGACGCCGGTGATCGCCTTGATGTGCCCGGCGAGCGCGACCTTGTTGGCGCGCTTCACTTCGGCGATGCGCTCGCCCAGCGCAGCGTCGTCGGCCAGCGCGTTGAGCTCGGCGAGCTTTTCGGCATCGTCGAGGAAGCCGTCGCCGATCGCGTCCCTGAGCACGGAGACGAGGCCGGGGTTGCACTGCTGCAGCCAGCGGCGCGGGGTGACGCCGTTGGTCTTGTTGTTGATCCTCGCCGGGTAGAGCGCGTGGAGATCGGCGAACACGGTCGACTTCATCAGCTCGGTGTGGAGCGCGGCGACGCCGTTGACCGAATGCGCGCCGCAGAAGGCGAGGTTGGCCATGCGCACGCGGCGCTCGCCATGCTCGTCGATCAGGCTGATCGCGGCAATCTGGGCATCGTCCATGCCGCCCTTGCGCGCTTCGCGCAGCACGCGGCTGTTGATCGCGTAGATGATCTGCATGTGCCGCGGCAGCAGCCGTTCGAACAGCGGCAGCGGCCAGGTCTCGAGCGCTTCGGGCAGCAGCGTGTGGTTGGTGTAGGCGACGGTCCTGCGCGTCACCTCCCACGCTTCGTTGAATTCGAGCCCGTGGTCGTCGACGAGGATGCGCATGATCTCGGCGACGGCGACCGCGGGGTGGGTGTCGTTGAGCTGGATCGCCGCCTTGTCGGGCAGGGTGCGCACGTCGCCGTGGAACTGCGCGTGGCGACGGATGATGTCCTGGATCGAGGCCGAGGTGAAGAAATACTCCTGGCGCAGCCGCAGCTCCTGGCCCGCGGCGTTCGAATCGGCCGGATAGAGCACGCGCACCAGCGCATCGGCGCGCGCGTCCTCGACCAGCGCGCCGACGTGGTCGCCGGCGTTGAAGGCGTCGAGACGGATCGGATCGAGCGCGCGCGCGGTCCACAGCCGCAGCGTGTTGACGCGCTTGCCCCGCCAGCCGACCACCGGCATGTCGTAGGCGCTCGCCTCGACCTGTTCGGCCGGTTTCCATTCGACGCCGTCGCCGCGGTCGATCACTTCGCCACCAAAGCCGACGCGGTAGGCGCTCTCGCGCCGGTCGAACTCCCACGGGTTGCCGTGGCTGAGCCAGGTTTCGGGCAGTTCGACCTGCCAGCCATCGTCGATGCGCTGGCGGAACATGCCGTTCTTGTAGCGGATGCCATAGCCGTAGGCGGGGATGTCGAGACTGGCGAGGCTTTCCATGAAGCACGCCGCGAGCCGGCCGAGACCGCCGTTGCCGAGCGCGGCGTCGGGTTCCAGCTCCTCGAGCTGGGCGAGGTCGAAGCCGTGCGCGGCGAGCGCCTTCTCCATCTCGCGCGTCAGGCCCATGTTCGACAGCGCATCGCGCAGCAGGCGTCCGATGAGGAATTCGAGGCTGAGGTAATAGACCCGCTTGCCGCCCTCGGCGTAGGTCTTGCGCGTGCTCTCCATCCAGCGGTCGATCACCGCGTCGCGCAGGGTGAGCACGGTGGCGGTGAACCAGTCGTGCGGCTTGGCCGCGCGTTCGTCCTTGCCGACGCGATGGCGCAGCACGTCGATGATGTGCGCGTCGATCTCGGCGGCGTTCGAGCCGGTGCTCAAGGGGATGTCGAGGCTCATGGCAATGCGCTCCACCTGCTGGGGTCGCGGCGGGCGCAAGGGCGAGCCCCCGCGCGCCGGCGAACCGGTTGTCCTGGCCTGTCAGGACGGCATCTGCCGCTCGTTGCTTCTGCCGCGCGTGACCCGCCCGGCTCTCCCGCCTGCAAGACTAGGCGAGGCGCTGCGCGTTCCACAAGGTGCGATGGCTGGCCCACGGCGAAAAAATCCCCCCTCGCCACCGGGTTGGCACGGCCGGGGCGCGGTGGCGACGGGGAATACGTCTGCGGGCGCGCCCCGCGGCGCGCTCAGCGCATATCCATGCGCAGGCCCGCCCACAGCGTGCGCGGCGTCCCGAGATCCTGGGAGCCGCCGGAATTGCGCGTGACGATCGTTTCGTCGGTGAGGTTCTCGCCCCGCAGGACGAGGCTGAACGGACCCGCGAGCGGCACTTGCGCGAAGGCGTCGAGCGTGGTCGCGGGCGCGAGCACGTCGGTTTCGAGATCGTCCTCGTACTGCGCGCCGGTGTGGCGCAGCGTGAGCGCGAGGCGCCAGCGGTCCGCCGGTTGCCAGCTCGCGGTGGCGCTGGCGGCGAGGCGCGCGGTCTGCGACGGGCGCTTGCCGTCGAGCGGCTGGCCGGGCGCGCGGACGTGCGCGTCGGTATAGCCAAGCGAGGCGGCGAGCGTGAAGCGCCGGGCGGCATAGGCGGCGCTCGCCTCGATCCCGCGCGCGTGGACCGCGTCGACGTTCTGGCGCTGGCGGGTGGTGGCGTTGAGCGTGACGTTGGCGATCGCGTGGCGCACGTCGTTGTCGAAGGCGGTGAGGCCGAGCGTCAGGCCCGGCAGCGGCCGCAGGTCGACCCCGCCTTCGAAGCCGAACAGCGTCTCGTTGCGCAACTGGGCATTGGCGAGCGTGGTGATCGGAAACACGGTGAACTGGCGGTAGAGCTCGTTGAGCGTCGGCTGGCGCAGGCCGGTATAGACCGAGCCGCGCAGGTCGATGGCGCCGGCCGCGTGAAGCAGCGCGCCGCCGCGGAAGCTGCCTTCCCAGCCCGCGCGATCGGGGTAGGCGGTCGAACCGGGCTGGATCGCGCCGGCAAGGTCGGTCAGCTCGTAGACCCCGCTGCGCATCGACCAGCGATCGGCCCGCGCCCCGGCGGTGAGCACCAGCGGGCCGGTGGTCCAGTCGTCTTCCAGGTAGAAGCCGACATCCGAATTGGTCCCGCCGGCGCGGCGGTGGCCCGAGGGCGCGCCGAGGCGGTAGGTGTCCTCGATGGTGTGGCCCTGCGCCGAGCGCCAGTCGGCGCCGAGGCGCAGGACATGGCCGCCGCCGACCGGCGGGCGCAGCTCGAGCTTGGCGCCCGCGCCGGTCGAGGGTGTCTTGCGCTGGTCGAGCGTGCGCAGGAAGGTGGTCGCGCTGATCACCGTGTTGTGGAAATCGCGCGACTGGAGGTAGGCGAGCGCATCGAACGCCCAGGCCCCGCGCCCGACCAGGCGCAGGCTGGCGTCCTGCCCCTCCATCCCGGTGTCCGCGCCCTTGAAGCGCAAGGTGCGCTCGTCGCGGAAGGCGGCGAGGCGCGCCTGCAGCTCGATGTCGGGGGCGATCGGCGCGACCGCGCGCAGCGAGGTCGACCAGCTGTCGAAGCGGGCGCGCACGGATGCGGGCCCGCGCTGGCTCTCGGGCGTGGTCCAGAAGCCCCGGCCGCGGTCCCACCGCCCCGAGACGACCGCGAAGCCTTGCCCGAGCCTGGGCGCGAGCGTGCCCGACAGCTCGGTCTCGCCGCGATCGTTGGCGAGCGCGCTGCCGCTCAGCAGGCCGAGCTGGTCGGGGCCGGCGCTGGTCATCGCGATCGTGCCGGCGACCGCGCCCGCGCCGAACGCGCCCGAGCCGCCGCCGCGGATCACGCTGATGCCGCCGAGCCGCTCGGGGGCAATCGCGGACAGTGGGATGTAGCCGAAGAAGGGGTCGGCCATCGGCACCCCGTCGAGCAGGACGAGCGTGCGGCTGGTGGCGTTGCCGCCGAGCGCGCGCAGCGTCAGCCCCTGCGCCGAAGGATTGGCGGCGCGGCTGTCGGAGCGGCGGAACTGCTGCACGCCCGCGGCGGCCGAGAGCGCGTCGTCGATCCGGCCCGAGGCGGCGACGAGCAGGCGCTCGCGTTCGATCCGCTGCACGTCGTAGGCCGGGGCGGCGGGGGTTTCGGCGAGCCCGCGGCCGGTGACGACGATCTGCTCGGCAGGCGGCGCGTCCGCGGCCATGGCAGGGATTGCAGGGACGGCACTGGCGCTGCCCGCCGCGAGCGCGGCGAGCGGGACGAGACGGCGCATGGAAAACCCCTCACGATCAGCATGGCCCCGCCGGCATGGTGCTGCCGCGATGGCCTTGGCGCCGCCTAGCGCGGGCGTGCGGGAATGTCAGCATCCCTTGCGCGCGTATCGCACCAGCTTGCGGGGTTCGCCGCGGTCTGCCCATGCGAGAAATTGCGTATGGGCGGTGCCGCGCTGCGGCATAATTTCGCGTGCACCGCATCATCAGAAGAGGACCCATGCGCGCGCAGCGACTCACTCACCTTGAACCGGACATCGTGGCGAAGATGCGTTCGGTCATCACCTGCCAGAAGCCCGAAGTGATCCAGACCCATTTCGGCATCGGGCTCAATACCTGGGTCAAGCTGCGCGAAGGCAAGGCGATCCGCCACTCGGTCGCGGAGCGGCTGATGCAGCGCCTGCAGCGCGACCAGCTGATCTGACGGACCGTTGAGCAGGCAGCCGCGATCCGGGCGAACCGCCAAGGGAGCCGCGGCGCCTGCGACGGCAGGGGCTTGAAGCCCGCCGCCTTGCAGTGCACAATGGCCGTGTCGGCGTCGGTCAACCCACGGCGCGCAGGGTCCACATCATAAAAATGCAGACGGCGTTGGAGAGGGGTCCGGCGCAAGGCCGAGAGCCCCCGCACGGTTCACCATGGAACACGCTTGCCGTGCGCGCCGATCGGGCGCGGGCGGCGTTGCGACGCCTCTGGCGCGGGCCCGCGGCCGCCGCTCCGCGCCCGCCGCTGATCGCCGAGCTCGAGCGCGCGCGCGACGTCGCCGAGGCGGCGAGCGCGGCCAAGAGCCGCTACCTCGCCAACGTCAGCCACGAGCTCCGCTCGCCGCTCAACGCGATCTACGGCTATGCCCAGCTGATCGAGCGCGGCTCGGGGGTCGACCCGCGCGAGGCGGCCAAGGTGATCCGCCGCAGCGCCGAGCACCTCACCGACCTCGTCGAGGGGCTGCTCGACATCTCGCTGGTCGAGAACGGCGTCAGCCGCGTCGCCAGCGACATCGTGCGGCTGCCCGCGTTCCTCGACCAGCTCGCGCGGATGTTCGCGCCCGCGGCCGACGCCAAGGGCCTGTCGTTCGACCTCGACCTGCCCGAGCGGCTGCCCGAGTTCGTGCGCACCGACCAGAAGCGGCTGCGCCAGGTGCTGATCAACCTGATCAGCAACGCGATCAAGTTCACCGACGCGGGTTCGGTCACGCTGCGCCTGCGCTGCACCGGCGAAGTCACCCGCTTCGAGGTCGAGGACACCGGGCCCGGCATCGCGCCCGCCGACCGCGAGCGGGTGTTCGCGCCGTTCGAGCGCGGCGAGGACGCGGACGGGCGCGGCAGCGGCTTCGGCCTCGGCCTCGCCATCACGCGCGCCATCGTCCAGATCCTCGGCGGCGACATCGCGATCGTCGACGCGCCGCGCGGAGGCGCCATGTTCCGGGTATCGCTGCACCTGCCGCAAGTGCGCGTGGCGGGCGCGGGCAAGCCCGATCTTGGCCGCATCGTCGGCCACGCGGGGCCGCGCCGGCAGATCCTCGCGGTCGACGACGACGTGCGCCAGCTCTCGTTCGTGCGCCAGGCGCTCGAGGACGCGGGCTTCGATGTCGCGGTCGCGCCCGACGGCGACACCGCGATCGCGCTGTGCGCGGCGCGCAGCTTCGATCTCGTGCTGCTCGACGTGCAGATGGGCGCGCGCAACGGCTGGTCCACCGCGCGCCACCTGCGCAGCGTCAACGGCCGGGCGCTGAAGATCGTGATGCTCTCGGCCAACGCCCACGAACGCCACGGCCCGGCCGGCGACGACGAGGAGCAGGCCCACGACCAGTTCCTGCTGAAGCCGGTCGAGATCGGCGAGCTGATCGACACGATCGGTCGCCAGCTCGGCCTGCAATGGCTGCGCGAGGGCGCGGCGCCGGCGCGCGCGGGCGATACGGGCGGGGGCGAAAGCGGCGGGGGCGAAGGCGGCGGGGGCGCGGGGGGCCTTCCCGAAGCGGCGCTCGCCCATGTCGGCAGGTTGCGCGACCTCGTGCGGATTGGCCACGTGCGCGGGATCGAGGCGGAAATCCGCGCGCTCGAACAGGCCGCACCCGAATGCGCGGCGCTCGCCGGCACGCTCTACGCCTGCCTCGACCGCTTCGACCTCGCCGCGCTGTCGCGCAAGCTGGAAGGATTGTGATTTCGTGACCGAGGATCTTCTCCAGCGCCGCGACACCGTGCTGGTGGTCGACGACGAGCCCAATTCGCTGCGGCTGCTGACCGACACGCTGGAAGCCGGCGGCATCCAGGTGCTGGTCGCCACCTCGGGCGGGGCGGCGCTCGACCTGCTCGGCCATGTCGTGCCCGACCTGGTGCTTATGGATGCGGTGATGCCGGGCATCGACGGCTTCGAGACGACCGCGCGGATCAAGGCCAACCCGCTGACCGCGCACGTGCCGGTGATCTTCATGACCGGGCTGACCGAAAGCGAGCACGTGATCGAGGGCTTCGAGGTCGGCGGCGTCGACTACGTGAGGAAGCCGGTCAACGTCCACGAGTTGCTGGCCCGCGTGCGCGTCCACCTAGGCCATGCGCGCGCGGTGCAGGCGAGCACGGCGAGCCTCGACGCCACGGGGCGGCTGATGATGGCCACCGACACGCGCGGCTTCCTGCTGTGGTGCACGCCGCTCGCCGAACAGGCGATCAACCGCCTCTCGCCCGGGTGGAACCGCGACCAGGCCGAACTGCCCGTCGAACTGCGCCATTCGGTCGAGCGGCTGCTGACCCGCGACGCGCAAGGGGCGAGCCTGCGCATCGAGCAGGGCGACGGCGCGCTCGAACTGGTGCTGATCGCGCATTACCGCGAGAACGAAGTGCTGATCCGCCTGAACGAGCTCAACCCGCACGTCGATGCGGCGCGGCTGCAGAGCAAGCTGGGGCTGACCGAGCGTGAGGCCGAGGTGCTGCTGTGGATCAGCTACGGCAAGTCCAACGCCGACATCAGCGAAGTGCTGACGATATCCCCGCGCACCGTGCAGAAGCACCTCGAGCGGATCTACGAGAAGCTGGGCGTGGAAACCCGGGCGGCGGCGGCGGCGATCGCGATCAAGGTGATCGCACCCTGATCGCCGGCCGGCCCGCCTGGCGCCGCCCGGGCAGGGGAACTCACTTCTTCTTGGCGGCGATCCCTTCGATCTCGATCAGGAAGTAGGGGCCGGCGAGCGCGGCGACCTGAAAGGTCGAGCGCGCGACCGTGGTCGGGTTCTCGGCGGTCTTGAAGAACTGCTTGAAGCCTTCGTTGGCGCCGGCGAAGTCCATGTGGCCGAGCTTGGGATCGGCCGCGACGAACAGCGTCAGCTTGACGAGGTCGGCCATCGTGTAGCCGCGCGCCTCGAGCAGCGCCTTGATCTTGGTGAGCACGCTGATCGTCTGCGTCTTGGTGTCGCCCAGATCATCGACCGACTTGACGTCGGCGAAGGTCTTCTTGGGATCGACGGGCGAGGCGAGCTGGCCCGAAAGGAAGATGATATCGGTGCCCGCCTTCACGTCGGCGGCATCGAGAATCAGCGCCTGCGGGTTCGACTGGATCTTGGTGACCTGCGCCTGCGCGGCGCCGAGCGGGGCGAGCAGGGCGACGGCGGCGGTGGCGGAAAGCGCGAGGGCACGGGCGAGAGCAGGGGCGGCGATCCGGTTACCGGTGATGAAGCGCATGGGCAGTCCTTGGCTGGTCGTGGCGTGACGGGAGCAGGACGGGCGGCACGACCCTTCCGGCAGGGCTCACCCTAAAGCGCGTGCGGGCCCAGGTGATACGACAATCTGCGTATGGGCAAGTCCCCCGCTTTGCCGTCTCTGCCGGAAACATCGTGCAAAAATTTCACAACACGCGCGAAACACCAAGGGGTCGGCAGCGCGGGCGCAGGAAGCCCGACGGACACGAACCCCGATCGAGAGCGGATGCCGGGAGCGACACGTTCAATGGGGGTCTATTCATGTCGCCACTGTCCAAAGCTGCCCTGATTTCGCTCCTTGCCTCGACCGCGCTTCCGACCGCGGCGATGGCGCAGGAAGCGCCCGCCGCCGACGAACTGCCGTCGGACATCATCGTCACCGGCACCCGCGTGACCGGCATGCGCGCCGCCGACAGCGCCGCGCCGGTGCAGGTCGTGGGCACCCAGGCGATGGCCAACGTCGGCCAGCAGGACCTGACGCAGGTGCTGGCGCAGAGCCTGCCGAGCCTCAACTTCCAGGCTTTCGGCGGCGACACCGCCAACCTCACGCTGACCGCCGCGCTGCGCGGGCTTTCGCCCAACGACACGCTGGTGCTGGTCAACGGCAAGCGCCGCCACTTCACCGCCAACCTCGCGGTGCTGGGCGGCTCGCCCTACTCGGGCGCGGCGACCACCGACCTCAGCTTCATTCCAACCAATTCGATCGGCCGCATCGAAATCCTCCAGGACGGCGCCGCGGCGCAGTACGGTTCGGACGCGATTGCGGGCGTGGTCAACATCATCCTCAAGGACCAGTCCGAAGGCGGCCTGTTCACCGCCACCGGCGGCCAATACTACGAAGGCGACGGCAAGACCTTCTCGACCGCGCTCAACATGGGCTTCAAGCTCGGCGACAGCGGCTTCGTCAACGTGACCGGCGAGTACAAGTTCCACGACTATACCCAGCGCGGCGGCTGCGACCGGCGCTACCTGACGCTCGACTGCAAGACCCGCACCGACATCAATCCGATCGATGCGGCGGGCGTCGAGGCGAACCCGTTCTATCCGCGCGTGAACACGATCAACGGCGATGCCAAGTACAGCCTGTACAACTTCGTGCTCAACGCCGGCTACGACTTCTCGGATGCGGTCTCGGCCTATGCCTTCGGCAGCTACGGCAAGCGCAAGGCCTATGCCTACGAGAACTATCGCCGCGCCACGCGCATCTCGGGCACGACCAGCGAGGGCGAAAAGGTCTATCCGCTGCCGGCCGGGTTCAACCCGCAGGAGCACCTCGACGAGGAAGACTTCTCGCTGACCGGCGGGCTCAAGGGCACGGTCTCGGGCTGGGTCTGGGACCTGTCGCTGACCTATGGCCGCGATGCGGTCGCGCTCTACACGCTCGATTCCGCCAACCCGACGATCTTCGCCCAGCAGCAGTCGGTAAACCCCGATCCGATCTCGTTGCAGCGCAACTTCTACGACGGCACGCTGGTCAACAGCGAGTGGGCGGTCGAAGCCGGCGTGACCAAGGACTTCGAAGTCGGCATGGCCAAGCCGCTGACGCTGGCGTTCGGCGGCCAGTGGCGCAAGGACACCTACGCGATCCAGTCGGGCGAGTTCGCCTCGTGGTTCGGTGGCGGCGGCCAGTCCTATCCGGGCTTTGCCCCGACCGACGCCGGCTCCTACAGCCGCAAGGCCTGGGGCGCCTACGTCGACCTCGCGATGGACCCGGTCGAAGGCCTGCACCTCGACCTCGCCGGCCGCTACGAGCACTACTCCGACTTCGGCAAGGTGTGGAACGGCAAGTTCACGGGCCGCTACGACTTCAGCCCCGCCTTCGGCATCCGCGGCACCGTGTCGAACGGCTTCCGCGCGCCGACGCTCGCCGAATCCTACTACTCGTCGGTCAACGTCGGCCCGGGTTCGACCTTCGGCCAGCTGCCGCCGAACTCCAGCGCCGCGACGGTGCTCGGTTTCGCGCCGCTCAAGCCCGAAAAGGCGACCAGCTTCTCGGCCGGCTTCGTCGCGCACCCGCTGTCCAACCTGCAGATCACGGTCGATGCCTACCAGATCAAGCTGAAGAAGCGCATCGTGCCTTCGGCGGCGATCTTCGGTTCGCTCGGCAGCGACATCGTCTCGCAGGCGGTCATCGACGCGTTGATCGCGCGCGGCGTCAGCCTTGCCGACGCGACCAGCTACGCCGGCATCAACATCTTCACCAACGGCGCTGACACCCGCACCCGCGGCGTCGAAGCGACGGTGGACTACACCAGCGACTTCGGCGACGGGGCGAAGGCCAACTGGACGCTGGGCTTCAACTACAACCAGACCAAGATCGAGAAGATCTATCCGCTGCCGGCAGCGGTGGTGAACACCGCCTTCAGCCAGACCAACCTGCTCGATCCCAACTCGATCGACGGGCTGACCACCGCGACGCCGCGGGTCAAGATCATCGCCAACGCGCTGCTCACGTTCGGTGACTTTTCGGTCAACCTGCGCGAATCGATCTATGGCGTGACGCACCAGCGCACCAGCTTCTCGGGCAGCGGCTATGGCGCGCCGGGCGACGGCAGCGGCTATACCGTGCTGCGGATCGGCACCAGCGCGATCACCGACCTCAACCTCGGCTACAAGATCACGCCCAAGATCCGCTTCGACGTCGGCGCGAACAACCTGTTCGACAAGAAGGCGCCGACCGTGCCGCTGGTGGATCACCCGTCGGGATCGAAGCGCCCGGCAAACGGCGCGAACGTCTACAATCCGCCGATCACCTTCACCCCGTGGGGCATCAACGGTGGCTACTACTATGCCCGTGCAACCTTCAATTTCTGACGGTTGCCGATGACGGCGGCGCCCCCTTGCACCGGCCTGGCGCGGGCGGGGGGGCGCGGTCCTTCGGGCCGGGGCGCGCGTCGCCCCGGTCTCTTCCGGATCGCTGCGATCCGGTTCCCTTTTCCTGACGAAGTGTCATGCTCGCCGCGATGAACGATCCCCTCGACCAGGCCGCCAAGGATCTGGGGACACGGCCCGAGGCCGCCGAGCGGACCGCGCGCGAGCTGGTCCGGCGCAATCCCGCCGATCCGCGCCCGCGCCTGATCCTCGCTTCGGCGCTGCGCCGGCTGGGCCGCGCGGGCGAGGCGCTGCCGCTGTTGATCGAACTGGCGCGCGCCTATCCCAAAGCCGCGCGCACGCGCTACGAGCTGGGGCTGGCGCTCTGCGCGGTCGGTCGCGCGGGCGAGGGCGAGCAGCAGCTCGACGCCGCCGTGGCGCTCGATCCCAACCATGCCGAGGCCTGGGCGGCAATAGCCGACCGCGCTTTCGCCCGCGGCGATGCGGAAGCCGAACGCCGCGCCCGCGCCGCGCTGGCGCGGCTCGATGCCGGCCACCCCGAACTCGGCCGGGCGGCGGAACTCGTCGCGCTCGGCCGCCATGGCGAGGCCGATCCGATCCTGCGGCGCTTCTGCCTCGCCAACCCCAACCATGCCGAAGCCGCGCGATTGATGGCGGCGTGCCATGTCGCCAACCGCACCGTCCATGCCGCCGAGACGCTGCTGCGCCATGCGCTGACCATCGAACCCGGCTCGGCGCGCATCCGCTTCGATCTCGCGCACGCGCTGTTCGCCGCGCGCCTTGCCGAACAGGCGCTGGCCGAGCTTGCCCCGCTGCTCGCGGCGGAGCCGGCCAACCCCGCCTACCTCAACCTCCAGGCCGCCTGCCTCGGCCTGCTCGGGGACGACCGCGCCGCCGAGGCGATCAATGCCGAGCTTGCCGCGGCTTTCCCAGAGAACGCGAGCGTTGCCGTCAACCACGGCCATGCCGCGCGCACCGCGGGTCTGCGCGACAAGGCGATCGCCGCCTATCGCCGCGCAACGCAGCTCAGCCCCAAGGCGGGCGAGGCGTGGTGGGGGCTCGCCAACCTCAAGATCGGGGCGATGGGCGAGAGCGACGAGGCGCAGATGCGCGCGCTGCTCGCCGGATCGCTCCCCGACGACGACCGCATGCGCATCGAATATGCGCTCGGTCGCCGGCTCGAGGACGCGGGCGAGGCCGGGGAAGCCTTCGCGCATTACGCCAGGGGCGCGGCGCTGGCGCGCGCCAAGTTCGGCGGCGAGACCCGCGACTATGCCGCCGAGGCCGAGGCGGTCACCGCGCTCTACTCCGCGGAGTTCCTGGCTGCGCGCGCCGGGCAGGGCGCGGCCGACGATGCGCCGATCTTCGTCGTCGGGCTGCCGCGCTCGGGCTCGACGCTGGTCGAGCAGATCCTCGCCAGCCATCCCGCGATCGAGGGGACGATGGAGCTGCCCTACATCGGCAGCCTCGTCGGCCGGATCGAGCGCGAGGGCGGGCCGGCGCGGATCGCGGCCGCATCCCCGGAGGAGTTGCGTGGCTGGGGCGAGGAGTACCTTGCCCGCACGCAGGTCCATCGTCGGCTGGGCCGGGCCCGGTTCATCGACAAGATGCCCAACAATTTCCGGCACATCGGCCTGATCCGGCTGATCCTGCCCAACGCGCGGATCGTCGACGTGCGGCGCAATCCGATGGCCGCGTGCTTCTCGGGCTATAAGCAGCTCTTCGCCGAAGGGCAGGAGTTCTCATACGACCTTGGCGATCTGGGCGCCTACTATCGCCAATACCTTGCCATCGTCCGCCATTTCCATGCCGCAGCGCCCGGCGCGGTGCACACGCTGGTCTACGAGGACCTCGTTGAGGACACCGAGGGCGAGGTGCGCCGCCTGCTCGATGCAGTGGGCCTGCCGTTCGACCCGGCGACCTTGCGCTTCTTCGAGAACGACCGCGCGGTGCGCACGGTCAGTTCCGAGCAGGTGCGCCAGCCGATCTACCGCGCCGGACTCGATCAATGGCGCAAGTTCGAACCGTTCCTCGCGCCGCTGTCGCAGGCGCTGGGGGATGCGCGCGAGGGGTGGCGCGCGTGACGGGCCCATTCACAGCCGAGAGTATCCGATGAACAAGACGATCAGGGTTGCCGTGCTGGCGCTGGCCGGCGCGACCTTTGCCGCAGTGGCGTGCCTTGCCAGCCCCGGCTTCGCTCAGGACCGGCCGGGGCCGGGCGGGGCGACGGTGGAAGTGTCGAGCGAGGGGCAGGAGGTCTATGAGCAGATCTGCCAGGCCTGCCACATGGCCGACGCCAAGGGCGGCGGCGAGCCCGGCGCGATGATCCCCGCGCTCGCCGGCAACAAGAACCTTGCCGACAAGGACTACCCGATCATCGTGGTGATGAAGGGCCGCGGCGGCATGCCGTGGTTCAACGGCGTGCTGACCAAGGAGCAGATCGCCGCGGTGATCACCTACGTGCGCGGCCACTTCAACGACTACCACGATCCGGTGACCGTCGCCGACATCGACCGCATCGTCGCGACGAACCCGCCCGTGCCCGAGTGCAACACCTGCGGCCACTGAAGCCGCCGCTCGCCAACGCTTTCCAGTTCTCCCGATCCGACCACGAAGGGATTGCAATGCTCGACCAGTTCACCCCGCCGACCCGCCGCCAGCTGCTGACGATGATCGGCAAGGCGGGCGGCGCCGCCGCGCTCTACCAGGCGATGACCGTGCTCGGCCACGCCAAGGACAGCCAGTTCACCGGCCCGCCCAAGCTCTCGGGCGCCAAGCCGGGGGCGAGCGTGCTGGTGCTGGGCGCAGGGCTTGCCGGGATGCTCGCCGCCTACGAGCTGACCAAGGCGGGCTACAAGGTCCAGATCCTCGAATTCCAGGGCCGCGCCGGCGGGCGCAACTATACCGTGCGCGGCGGCGACACGATCACCGAGATCGGTTCGAAGCAGGAGGTGAGCTTTGCTCCGGGCAACTACCTTAACCCGGGGCCATGGCGCATTCCCTACCACCACCGCACCGTGCTGCATTACTGCAAGGAGCTGGGGGTCGAGCTCGAGCCGTTCCTGCAGATCAACCACAACGCGCTGATCCACAACAAGAAGGCGTTTGGCGGCAAGCCGCAGCCCTATCGCGACCTGATGGTCGACTGGAAGGGTCACGTTTCCGAGCTGCTGGGCAAGTCGCTCAACGCCGGCGCGCTCGACACCACCGTCACGCCTGAGGACAAGGCCAAGCTGCTCGAGGCGATGCGCGGCTGGGGCGTGCTCGACAAGGACATGAAGTACACCAAGAGCGACCATGTCGGCGAACAGCGCGGCTGGGAGCGGCCGCCGGGCGGCGGGGTCAACGGCGCGCCGATCCCCAACGATCCGTTCAGCCTGACCGAGACGCTCGACAGCGGCATCTGGCAGTCGCTCGGCTTCTATGCCGAGCACGTGATGCAGACGACGATGTTCCAGCCCAAGGGCGGCATGGATCACATCGGCAAGGGCTTCCAGGCCAAGGTCGGCAAGCTGATCCGCTTCAACACGCGCGTCTCGAAGATCGCGCAGGACGAGCGCGGCGTCACCGCCAGCTGGACCGACACCAAGACCGGCCAGACCGGCGAGACCCATGCCGACTGGATGGTCTGCACGATCCCCGCGCCGGTGCTCAACCAGATCGACTTCCAGGCGAGCCCGGAGAAGAAGGCGGCGATCCGCGCGCTGCCTTATGGCAACTCGGTCAAGATCGGGCTCGAGATGAAGCGCCGCTTCTGGGAGACCGACTATGCCATCTACGGCGGCATCTCGTTCACCGATCAGGCCATCTCGCTGATCTCGTATCCCAGCGCGGGCTGCTTCAGCGATGGGCCGGCGGTGCTGCTCGGCGCCTATCCGTTCGGGCCGGGCGCCTACATGCTGGCCGGCATGACCCCGGAAAAGCGCATCCAGGCCGCGCTCGACCAGGGATCGGTGTTCCATCCGGCCGAGTACAAGGCCGAGTTCCTGTCGGGCGCGAGCGTCGCCTGGAACCGCATGCCGTGGATCCTCGGCTGCTGCGCCGCCTGGACCGAGGAAAGCCGCGCCGCGCACTACCAGAACCTCGTTTCGATGGAGGGCCGCATCGTGCTCGCGGGCGAACATTGCTCGTACTACGGCTGCTGGCAGGAGGGCGCGCTGCTGTCCTCGATCGACGCGATCACCCGCCTGCACCAGAAGGCTTCGGCCGCCTGAGCGCGGCCGCGACGATGAAGCGGGGCACCGGCGCGGACCTTATTCGTATGCGATGAGGTCCCGCGCCGTTCGCATCGGCGGCGCTTGCTGGCATGGCCGGCGGGTTCCACCGATGCGAAAGGCGTCCCGATGTCCGAATTGCCGCTCCCGCCCGCCGACCGCCCCCTGGGGCGCAGCGGCATTGCGATCTCGTCGCTGGGCTGGGGAATGTGGCGACTGACGGCGGCGGGGCTGGACGCCGCCGGGGTCGCGCGACTGGTCGAGGGCGTGCTCGACGCCGGGGTGACCCTGCTCGACACCGCCGACATCTACGGCTTCGATGGCAAGGACGGGTTCGGCGAGGCCGAGGCGCTGTTGGGGCAGGCGCTGGCGCTCGCGCCGTCCTTGCGCGGCCGGATGGTGCTGGCGACCAAGGGCGGGATCATGCCGCCGCTGCCCTACGACCAGTCGCGGGCCTATCTCGCCGGCGCGATCGACGCTTCGCTGCGGCGGCTGCGCACCGACCGGATCGACCTCTACCAGATCCACCGCCCCGACATCCTTGCCCATCCGCAGGACGTGGCGCGCGTGCTCGACGATGCGGTGCGGGCGGGCAAGATCCGCAGCCTGGGCGTCTCCAACTTCACCCCGGCGCAGATCGCCGCACTGGCGCACTTCCTCGATGCGCCGCTCGTCTCGACCCAGCCCGAGATCAGTCCCCTGCGCATCGAGCCGCTGGAGAACGGCGAAATGGACCAGGCGATGGTCATGGACCTCGCGCCGCTCGCCTGGTCGCCGCTCGGCGGGGGCAGCCTGTTCGATCCGCAGACCGCGCGCGAGAAGGCGGTCGCCGCCGCGCTCGACGTGGTGGCGCAGGCGCAAGGGGTGTCGCGCAGCAGCGCGGCGTTCAGCTGGCTGATGGCGCATCCCGCGGGGATCGTGCCGATCGTCGGATCGCAGAAGCTGGCGCGGGTGGTCGAGGCGACCGAGGCGCTCAAGGTGCGCTGGACCCGCGCGGAGTGGTACGCGGTGCTGGTGGCGAGCCGGGGCGCGCCGCTTCCGTAAGCCCCGCCTTAGTTGCCCGGTTGATTAATCGGTGCCGGGCCTGCATGGCGGTGGCGGGAGAAAAGCCATGACCATGATGCGTGCCGTCGAAGTGGGAGCGCTCGCCCCGGACCTTGCCGGGCTTTCGATCGTCGAGAAGCCGATCCCCGTGCCCGGCCCCGGCGAAGTGCTGGTGCGGATCGAGGCGGCGGCGCTCGGCTTTCCCGACCTGCTGATGACCGAAGGGCTCTACCAGGCAAAGCCCCCGCTGCCGTTCGTGCCCGGCATGGAGGCCGCCGGTACGATCGCCGCGGTCGGCGAGGGCGCGGGTTTCGCGATCGGCGATGAGGTGGTGGTCGGCGGGCTGACCGGGGGCGTCCAGCAGTACGCGGTGCATCCGGCGGCGGCGGTATCGCCCAAGCCGGCGCGGCTTTCGTTCGGGCAGGCGGCGGGCCTTCGCGCCGCCTATCTCACCGCCTATGTCGGGCTGGTGCGTTGCGGTCGCGCCGAGCGGGGCGACTGGCTGCTGGTCCATGGCGCCGCCGGCGGCGTGGGCCTTGCTGCGGTGGACATGGCGCGGGCCTTGGGCCTGCGAGTCATCGCCGTCGCCTCGAGCGAGGACAAGCTTGCCCGCGTGCGCGAACTGTTCGCGCCCGAACACGCCATTCTCGGCCCCACCGGCTTTCGCGAGCGGGTGCTGGAGATCACCGGCGGCAAGGGGGTGCAGATCGTCTACGATCCGGTGGGCGGCGACGTGTTCGACGAATCCACCCGCTGCATCGCCTTCGGCGGCCGCCTGCTGGTGATCGGTTTTGCCAGCGGGCGCATTCCCGAAATCCGCGCCAACATCCCGTTGATCAAGGGCTTTTCGGTGGTGGGCGTGCGCGCGGGCGAATTCGGGCGCAAGTTCCCCGCGCTGGGGCGCGAGAACGTCGCGGCGATCATGCAGATGGCGCAGGACGGGACGATCGCGCCGACCGTCCATCGCGAAGTGCCGCTCGACGCCTATCGCGAAGCCTATGCCGCGATGCGCGATCGCAGCGTGGTCGGCCGCACGATCATCCTGCCGCACGCCTGACCGATCCGCCGGCCCTTTCCGTTGCGCGCAAGGCGTAGCGTGCGCCCGCGGACCATGCGCAAAAAGAAAGGGCCGTCCCGGAGGGCGGCCCTGGAAAGTTTGGGAGAGGATGCCTGAAAGGCCCGTCCTATGTGCGCTGCAGCACCGATTCCGACAAGTGCGAAACGCGCTCGTTCAATTGAAATTTTTGCAATCATAGCTTTGTCATTCTGTGCCGGTCGGAGCGGCGCTTTTGCAGCGATCGCGGAAAACCGGGCGTTTTCAGGCCGTGCATTCGTATGTGGGCAGGGTTTACGCGTTGGGAAATTGCAACACGCGCAAGGTGCAGTGCAGCATGGCCTGCCCTTTAGGACAGGTTTTTTCCGCATTGGATCCACTCCGGCGGCTTCGTCATCCGGTTTCCGGCGCAACCGTCGGCGGGGTGGAAAGGGTGACGCGGGGGGATTGCGAAGGCGGCGGGGCGGACGCAAGGTCCCGGGCAAAGGAGTCGCCACCGCCATGCCTCGTTCGTTCACCACCCCCGTTTCCACCCGCATCCGTTTCCCTGCCCCCGGCCGGTCCGGTCGCGCCGCGCTCGCGCTCGCGCTGTCGCTGTCGGCGGCGTTGTCGGTCGCGGGCGCGCCGGTCGCGTGTGCCGCGGGCGCTGCTCCCGCGCCGACGCCCCGCGCCGAGGCGCAAGTGCTGGCGCTCTCGCAGCAGATCATGGCGATGCGCTCGGTGGTGGGCGAGGGCAACGAGACGCCCAGGGTCGCGGCCGCGATCCGCGATGCGCTCGTCGCCGGCGGCTGGTCGGCCGCGGACGTCGAGATCGTGCCGCTCAAGGACACCGCCTACCTGATCGCGACATGGAAGGGCAGCAACGCCAAGCTCAAGCCGCTGGTCGTCTCGGGCCACATGGACGTGGTCGAAGCCAAGCGCGCCGACTGGCAGCGCGATCCCTTCGTGCCGGTGGTCGAGGACGGCATCCTCTACGGCCGCGGCGCGACCGACATGAAGTTCAACGCGGCGCAAGCGGTGTCGAGCCTGATCGACCTGCGCCAGTCGGGCTACAAGCCCAAGCGCACGATCGTCATCGCCTTCTCGGGCGACGAGGAGACGACGATGGCGACCTCGCGCGCGATCGCCGAGCGGCTCAAGGGCGCCGAACTGGTGATCAACGTCGATGGCGGCGGCGGCAAGCTCGACGAGGCCACGGGCAAGCCGGTCTACTGGGCCTGGGACGGCGCCGAGAAGACCTATGCCGACTTCAAGCTCGAGGTTACCAACCCCGGCGGCCACAGCAGCGCGCCGAGGCCCGACAATGCCATCGTCCAGCTTTCGCGCGCGCTCGAGCGGATCGGCGCGCATCACTTCGCGGCGGAGCAGAACCCGCTGACCAAGGCGTGGTTCGAGCGCGCCGCCGCGTTCGAATCCGATGCGGCGACGGCCGCCGCGATGCGCGCCTTCGCCGCCGACCCGAACGACGAAAAGGCGCTGGCGGTGCTGCGCGCCAATCCCTCGACGGTGGGCAAGGTCGGCACGACCTGCGTGCCGACGATGGTCTCGGGCGGCCATGCGCTCAACGCCCTGCCGCAGCGCGCCACCGCCAACATCAACTGCCGCATCTTCCCCGGCAACAAGCCGGCCGAGGTCATGGCCGAACTCGCCCGGGTGGCGGCCGAGCCTTCGGTCACCTTCACCGACGTCAGCGAAGGCTCGACCGCCTCGCCCGCCTCGCCGATGCGGGCGGACTTCGTCGGCGCGGCCGAAGCGGCGATCCACGCCGCCTGGCCGGGCGTGCCGGTGATCCCGATGCAGGCTTCGGGCGCTTCGGATTCGATGTGGTATCGCAGCGTCGGCGTCGCCGCCTATGGCGCCAGCCCGCTGATGACCAAGGACAGCGAGGAATTCTCGCACGGGCTCAACGAACGCGTGCGCCTGTCGAACGTGCGCCCCGGCCTCGTCTACTACAACGCGCTGTTCACCCGCCTGACGCAATGATCGCGTCGAGGAAGCGGCGGGCGATCGCATCGGCTTCGGCCGGGTCGAACTGACCGGGCGAAAGGCACAGTTCGAGCCATAGCCCGTCGACCAGCGCGGTGACGCCGATGGCGGCGCTGCGCAGGCGGTCGGCGGGCACGCCGCAGGCCGCGAGCAGTTCCTCGAGCCGGGCGCGGAAGGCGCAGTAGTGCGCCTCGTGCTGGGCGGCGATCTCGGGCCGGGCGGAGACCAGCGACCAGAACGCGATCCAGGTGGCGAGCAGGTCGGGGTTGGCGATCGGCGCGGCGAAGCTGCCGGTGACGAAGGCGGCCAGCCGGTCGCGCGGGTCGGGGCCTGCCGCGGCCACCGCCTCGGCGAGCCGGTCGGTCACCAGCCGGTCGGTTTCGGCGTAGGTTTCCGCGACGAGCGCATCGACACCTTCGAAGTAGTGGTTGACGAGGCCGGCCGAGACCCCCGCCTCGGCCGCGATCGCGCGCACGCTGGTGCGCGTCGCGCCCTCGCGGGCGAGCACGCGCATGCACGCCTCGATCAGGCTGCGGCGGCGGGCATCGGGAACCGAGCGGCGATAGGCGGGTGCTTTCATGCTGGTGTCGGGCCTCGGTTTGTTATACAATCGTCCAATAAGTCGGTTCAGGAGCCGGCGGCAAGGACCAAGCGATGGGTGATCTATCTTCCGCCTTTGCAGAGATCGCGTCGGTCGACGTCGACCCGGATGGTGACTGGAGCCTGCCGGGCTGGCTCTACACCGATCCCGAATACTATGCGAAGGAGATCGAGGAGGTTATCCGGCCTTCCTGGCAGATTGTATGTCACGCAAACGACATCGCTGCCCCCGGCGACTACCGCACTCTCGACTACCTCGGCGAAAGCGTCCTCGTCATCCGTGGCGAGGACGGACAGGTCCGCGCCTTTACCAATGTCTGCCGCCATCGCGCGATGCGACTGGTCGAGGGCCCTTCGGGTTGCGCGAAGAAGCTGATCTGTCCCTATCACGCCTGGGCTTTCGAAACCGACGGGCGCCTGACCGGCGTGCCGATGAAGTCCGACTACCCCGCGCTCAAGATGGAGGAGAACGGGCTTCATGCCGTGGCGGTCGAGATCTGGCGCGGCTTCGTCTTCGTCCGCCTCGTCGACAAGGGCTTCCCCTCGGTCGCCGAAATGATGGCGCCGTTCGAAGACGAAGTCGCGCCTTACCGCTTCGAGGAGATGCAGCGCATTTCCGATGTCCGCCTGCGCCCGCGCGCGGTGAACTGGAAGAACGTGGGCGACAACTATTCGGACAACCTGCACATTCCCGTCGCGCACGACGGCCTCACCCGCATCTTCGCCCGGTCCTACGAGATTTCGGCGCACGGCTGGGCCGACCGGATGAAGGGCGATCTGGTGGAAAAGCCCTCGGCCAACTTCTGGGAGCGGTTCTACCAGGCGCACCTGCCGGAAGTGCCGCACTTGTCGCAAACGGCGCAGCGCCGCTGGCTCTACTACAAGCTGTGGCCGAACATCGCCTTCGACATCTACGCCGACCAGATCGACTTCATGCAGTGGATCCCGACCGGGCCGACCAGCTGCGTGCTGCGCGAAATGGCCTATGCGCTGCCGGATGACCGGCGCGAGATGAAGCTCGCCCGCTATGCCAACTGGCGGATCAACCGCGTGGTCAACCAGGAGGACACCTGGCTGATCGAGCGGGTGCAGCAGGGCATGGCGAGCGGCAGCTACGGCGCCGGCCCCATCGGCCGCAGCGAGGTCTGCCTGCGCAGCTTCGCCCGCAAGATCCGCGCGATCTTCCCCGAAGCGCGCCTGCACAAGGCGCCGCCGGCGGGGTGGAGCAAGCGCTGAAGCACACGATATAGAGTTTCCGGGAGCACCAGATGACCAATCGCTACGACGCCATCGTGATCGGCGGCGGCCACAACGGCCTCACTTGCGCGTTCTACCTCGCCCGTGCCGGCATGAAGGTGCGCGTGCTCGAACGCCGCCACGTGGTTGGCGGCGCCGCGGTGACCGAGGAATTCCACCCCGGCTTCCGCAACTCGACCGCCAGCTACACGGTCAGCCTGCTGCGGCCCAAGGTCATCGCCGACATGAAGCTGCACGAACGCGGCTACCGCGTGCTCGAGCGGACGATCAGCAACTTCTTCCCGTTCCCTGACACCTACCTCAAGCTCGGCGGCGCGCCGGGCCGGACCGAGGCCGAGTTCGCGCGCTTTTCCAAGAAGGACGCCGAGGCCTATCCCAGGTACGACACCGCGCTCGAAAAGGTCGCCAACGTGCTGCGCGACATCGCGCTGCAGACCCCGCCCAACCTCGGCGGCGGGCTCGCCGCGCTGAAGAACGCGGTGATGCAGGGCTGGCCGCTCGCCAGGCTCGACCTTGCGACGCAGCGCGACCTGCTCGACATCTTCACCAAGTCGGCGCGCGATTTCCTCGACGGCTGGTTCGAGGACGATCACGTCAAGTCGGCCTTCGCCTTCGACGCGGTGGTCGGCAACTATGCCGGCGTCTCCACCCCCGGCAGTGCCTATGTCCTGCTGCACCACGTGTTCGGCGAAGTGAACGGCAAGCTCGGCGCCTGGGGCCACTCGGTCGGCGGCATGGGCGCGATCACCCAGGCGATGGCCAAGGCTTGCGAGGAATACGGCGTCGAGATCAGCCTCGAAGCGCCGGTCGCCAAGGTTCTCGTCAACAATGGCAAGGCGCAGGGCGTGAAGCTCGAAAGCGGCGAGGAGCTTTATGCGCCCGTGATCGCCGCCAATGTCGGCCCCGCGCTGCTCTATCGCCAGCTGGTCGATTCCAGCGACCTCGACGAGGACTTCAACCGCCGGGTGAAGAACTACAAGACCGGCTCGGGCACGTTCCGCATGAACGTCGCGCTGTCGGAGCTTCCCGACTTCACCGTGCTGCCGGGCAAGGAAAAGGCCGAGCACCACACCGCCGGCATCATCATCGCGCCCGGCATGGACTACATGGACCAGGCCTTCATCGACGCGCAGCAGCACGGCTGGTCGAAGAAGCCAATCGTCGAGATCAAGATCCCGAGCACCGTCGACGACAGCCTCGCCCCTCCGGGGAGCCACGTCGCCAGCCTGTTCTGCCAGCAGTTCGATCCCAACGTCGATTGGGACCAGCACCGCGAGAAGGTTGCCGACCTGATCATCGACACGGTCAACGACCATGCGCCCAACTTCAAGGCCAGCGTGATCGCGCGCCAGATCCATTCGCCGCTCGATCTCGAGCGCAAGTTCGGCCTGATCGGCGGCGACATCTTCCACGGCAACATGGGCCTCGACCAGCTCTGGGCCGCGCGGCCGTTCCTGGGGAACGGCGACTATCGCGCGCCGATCAAGGGCCTCTACATGTGCGGCAGCGGCACCCACCCGGGCGGCGGCGTGACCGGCGCGCCCGGCCACAACGCCGCGCACGAGATCATCCGCGACCGCTCGGTGCTGTGGAAGGTGCTGCACCGCGGGCGGTGAGCCCCTCCGTCAGCCCTGCGGGCTGCCACCTCCCCATTTGTGCCTTCTGCAAAAATGGGGAGGAACAAGATCCTCCCCGTTTTCACGCAGTGCAAACGGGGAGGGGGACCGCCCGCGCAGCGGGTGGTGGGGGGGTCATGCTGCCGCTCCCCGCCGCACCAGCCAGTAGACCGGCACCCCGGCCACCACGAACAGCGCGCCATAACCCAGCGCGTGCGCGCCCAGGCCCCACGAGGCCCAGACGATGAACGCCGCCGCGATCAGCGCGACCACGGCGAGGAGCCGCTCGCCCGGTAGCAGCTTCAAGGCAGCGAGCATCACCATCAGGTAGCTCAGCATGCCGGCGGCCAGGCTGACCGAGGCGATGAACTGGAACAGGTCGCCCAGCCCCTTGGAATAGTTCATCAGCGCCACGCAGGTTAGCAGAACCGAGGATACGACGTGCGCGCGCCCCGGCGTGCCGCGCGTCGTCTCCTTGGCGAACCACGCCGGGAATACGCCGCCCTTGGCCATCGCCCAGGGCACTTCGCCCTGCAGCAGGATGAAGCCGTTTAGCGTTCCGAACGCGCTGATCGCGGCGAACACGGCAACCACGCTCGCCACCCCGCCGCCGAAATGCTGGCCAAGGAAGTCGGCCACGGGCGCGGGCGAGGCCGCCGCCTGTCCGGTCGGCATATAGGCGAAGAAGGCGAGGCTGATGCCGACATAGACCACGCCGGTCAGCACCGTGCCGATCAAGGTCGCGCGCGGCACCACCGCGCTTGCGTTCTCCACCTTGTCGGCCGGGACGGTTGCGGATTCGAGGCCGAGGAAGCCCCAGAAGGTCAGCCCCGCGGCGCTCGCGATCGCGCCTGCTGCGATCGGCACCGGCGGCTGCGCCACGTGCGGCGCGCCGGTCAGGGCCAGCCACAGCGCCAGTGCGATCAGCACCACCAGCGGGATCAGTTTGAGGGCGCTCGTCACCAGCGACACTTCGCCCGCGGTGCGCACGCCGCGGATGTTCACCGCGGTCAGCAGCCAGACGCAGGCGACCGCGAGCAGCGCGGGCAGACCCGGCGTCCGGCCGATGACCGGCGCGATCAGGCTGATGTTGCTGACCACCGCCACCGCGATCGCGCCGTTGCCCGCCCAGATCATCGTCCAGTACGACCACGCCGTGGCGAACCCGGCAAGCGGGCCGAACGCGGCATTGGCATAGGCATAAGGGCCGCCCGCCAAGGGCAGCTTGCCGCCCAGCCGGGCGAACACGATGGCAAGGCACAGCGCGCCGCCGATCGTCACCAGCCAGCCGAGCAGCTGGTTCGCCCCCAGCGGCGCCAGCGTCGCCGGCAGCAGGTAGATGCCCGAACCGATCAGGTTGCCGACGACCAGCGCCAGCGTCATCAGGAAGCCGAGCTGGCGGGCCGGTCTGGTGGCTGTGGTGCTCAAGCGAATAGTCTCCCCGCCGTCTCGAAACGTGCAGACTAACGCTTGATCGCGCCGCGTCACCGTGTTTGTTGCGCCTTGATGGCGAGCCTTCCCGACTTCGACCCCCGTTCCTACGACCCGCGCCTCGTGCGCGCCGCGCACGCGATGAATGCGAACGACCTGCCCGTGGCCGAGCCGCTGCTGCGCAGCCTGCTCAAGGACAATCCGTTCGACGTGCGCGCCATCCGCCTCTTCGCCGAGCTTGCCGGCCGCATCGGGCGCTACCAGGATGCCGAGAACCTGCTGCGCCGCGCGATCGAGCTGGCGCCGCAGTTCACGCCTGCGCGCGCCAACCTCGCGCTCGTGCTCTATCGCACCAACCGCGCGGGCGAGGCGCTCGAGGAACTGGCGCGCGTCTCGGCCGAGGACCCCGACAACATCGGCATCGCCAACCTCCAGGCCGCCGCCTATGGCCGCATCGGCGAATTCGACGAGGCGCTGGCGCTCTATGCGCACGTGCTCGCCGAAATGCCCGAGCAGCCCAAGGTGTGGATGAGCTACGGCCACATGCTCAAGACCGTGGGGCGCCAGGCCGAGGGCATTGCCGCCTATCGCCGCGCGCTGGCGCTGACGCCGACGCTGGGCGAAGTGTGGTGGAGCCTCGCCAACCTCAAGACGGTGCGGTTCTCGGACGAGGACATCGCCGCGATGGAGGCGGCGCTCGGCGACGCGGGCATTTCGCCCGAGGACCGCTGGCACCTCGACTTCGCGCTCGGCAAGGCGTTCGAGGACCGGGGCGAGGCCGCGCGCGCCTTTGCGCACTATGCCGCGGGCAATGCCTTGCGCAAGCGGCGCATGCCCTACAAGGCGGCGGACACGACCGCGCAGGTCGACGCCGCGATCGCCGCGGCCACGCCCGCGCTGCTGGCGGGCGGGCAGGGCGGGGGCTGCGAAGCGCCCGACCCGATCTTCGTGCTCGGCATGCCGCGCGCCGGGTCGACGCTGATCGAGCAGATCCTCGCCAGCCACAGCCAGGTCGAAGGCACCAGCGAACTGGGCGACATCGCGCTGCTCGCGCGCAGCGTCGAGGACTATCCGGCCGGCCTTGCGCGGCTTTCGGGCGCGGAGTTGCGCCGTCTCGGCGCGCGCTATGTCGAGCGCACGCGCATCCAGCGGCACACCGCGCGGCCGCGGTTCGTCGACAAGATGCCGAACAACTGGCTGCACGTGCCCTTCATCCGCCTGATCCTGCCCAACGCCACGATCATCGACGCGCGGCGCCATCCGCTCGCCTGCGGCTTTTCGAACTTCAAGCAGCACTTCGCCAAGGGGCAGGGCTTCACCTACAGCCTCGACGACATGGGGCGCTACTACCGCGACTATGTGCGGCTGATGGCGCATGTCGATGCGGTAGCCCCGGGCGCGGTCCACCGCGTGATCCACGAAGCGCTGCTCGACGATTTCGAGGGCGAGGTGCGCCGGCTGCTCGATGTCTGCGGCCTGCCATTCGAGGAGGCGTGCCTTGCCTTCCACAAGACCGAGCGCGCGGTCCGCACCGCCAGTTCCGAACAGGTCCGCCGCCCGATCAACCGCGACGGCGCCGACAGCTGGAAGCCGTTCGAGCCGTGGCTGGACCCGCTCAAGGCGGCGCTGGGGCCGGTGCTCGCGGCCTATCCGCACGCGCCATGAAACCTCGTTGTAATTTCGCCACGCCTGTGGACGAACAATAATTGCAAAGCGTTGCCGTCTTGCCATCGGATGTGTCCGGGCGCAGGCTCGTTCTTGGACAAAGTCACAACAGGGTGGGCAAGTACGCATGAGGATGTCCCGCAAGGCGCGCATCGCGCAAGGTCTGCTTCTCGCATCGGGCGCGCTGCTCGCCGTCCCCGCCTTCGCGCAGGAGGCGCCGCAGGCCGCACAGGCGGACGGTGCGGCAAGCGCCGAAGGCCCCGACGTGATCATCGTCACCGCGCAGAAGCGCAGCGAGAACCTGCAGAAGGTGCCGATCTCGATCCAGGCGCTGGGCGAAGCCAAGCTGGAACAGCTCAACGTCAGCAACTTCAACAGCTACACCCAGCAACTGCCCTCGGTCGTGGCGCAGTCGGCCGGCACCCCCGGCACCAACGTGATCTACATGCGCGGCGTCGCCTCGGGCGGCGACGGCAACCACTCGGGCTCGCTGCCCTCGGTCGGCGTCTATCTCGACGAACAGCCGGTCACCACGGTCGGCGGCAACCTCGATGTCCACATCTACGACGTCGCCCGCATCGAGAGCCTGTCGGGCCCGCAGGGCACGCTCTATGGCGCCTCGTCGGAAGCCGGCACGCTGCGCATCATCACCAACAAGCCCGACACCAGCGGCTTCTACGGCCGCGTCGATGGCGAGGTGAACACCGTCAACAAGGGCGGCCAGGGCGGCAAGCTCGAAGGCATGATCAACGTGCCGTTCTCGCCTACCGCAGCGCTGCGCGTGATCGGCTACTACCAGCGCGACGCCGGCTTCATCGACAACGTGCCCGGCTGCCGCGCCTTCCTGCCCGAGCCCGACCCGTTCGGCTGCCCGCCCGCCAAGAACGGCGGCATCACCGTCGACAACTCGGCCTTCGTCAAGAAGGACTACAACGACACCGAGATCTACGGCGGCCGCGCCGCGCTCAAGGTCGATCTCGACGACAACTGGACCGTCACGCCCACGGTCATGTACCAGGACACCAAGAGCCACGGCTCCTACGGCACCGACGCCAGCGTCGGCGACCTGGCCGTGCAGCACTTCTTCCCCGAATACCGCGACGACCGCTTCTGGAGCGCGGCGCTGACGATCGAGGGCCGGATCGGCAACTGGGACGTGACCTATGCGGGCTCGTACATGGACCGCAAGACCTTCTCGTCGAGCGACTATACCGACTATGCCGAGGCCTACGACCAGATCTACGCCTCGTCGGGCGGCATCGCCAGCTACCTCTACTTCCAGGACGCGGCGGGCAACACCATCGACCCGCGCCAGAAGGTGATCGGCAGCGACCACTTCAAGAAGATCAGCCAGGAATTGCGCATCGCCTCGCCTTCGGACAAGCCGCTGCGGCTGGTCGCCGGCGCCTTCTTCCAGCGCCAGTCGAACGCGATCCACCAGGACTACCAGGTCGCCGGCCTGGCGCCCGCGCTGTCGGTCAACGGCGTGCCCGGCACGCTCTGGCTGACCCAGCAGGAGCGCGTCGACAAGGACTATGCCGCGTTCGGCGAACTGACCTGGGACATCAGCCGCAAGTTCTCGCTGACCGGCGGCGCGCGCCTGTTCAAGTACGACAACTCGCTGGTCGGCTTCTTCGGCTTCGGTCGCAACCCCGGCCCCGCCGGCGACTTCGAGGGCTCGCCGCCGAACGGCGTCGGCTCGAACCGCACCGGCGTCGCGCAGTGCTTCACCCAGTCGGGCGAGCGGCTCTACGACCGCGACAGCGATACCTACGCCAGCTCGCGCGTGCTGCTGCCGCCGGTGGTGGCGGGCAGCCCGTGCACCAACCTGGGCGAGTTCAGCAACGGCAAGGTCCGCCCGGTCGTGGCCAAGGGCGACGGCGTGACCTGGCGCTTCAACGCGACCTACAAGCCCAGCGACACGCTGATGATGTACGCCACGGTGTCCAAGGGCTTCCGCCCGGGCGGGCAGAACCGCCGCGGCGACAAGGGCGCCTACCAGCCCGACTACCTGATCAACTACGAACTCGGGCTCAAGACCACGCTCGGCGGGGTGCTGAGGCTCAACGCCGCGATCTACCAGCAGGACTGGCAGAGCTTCCAGTTCGCCTTCCTCGGCGAGAACAGCTTCACCGTCATCACCAACGGTCCCGACGCGCGGATCCGCGGCTTCGATGTCGATGCGGGCTTCAACATCGAGCGGCTGAGCGTCAACCTGGCGGCGGCCTACACCGACGCCAAGACGCGCCAAAACCTGTGCGCCAGCTTCGACCCGACGTTCACCTGCGCGACCAGCGCGATCCAGGCGCCCAAGGGCACCCGCCTGCCGATCACGCCGCAGTTCAAGGCGACGACGACCGTGCGCTACACCGTGCCGGTCGACAGCGCCAAGGTCTACGGCCAATTCAACCTCGCCTACCAGTCCAAGGCGACCTCGGACATCCGGGTGAACTTCGCCAAGGCCCAGGGCGACCTGCCCGACTTCGCGACGATGAACCTCGCGCTCGGCGCCGATTGGCCGAACTATTCGCTCGAGCTGTTCATGCAGAACGTGCTCGACGAACGCGGCCAGCTCTCGCGCTTCGTCCAGTGCGGCGCCTGCACGCAGCGGCCGTACTACGTGCCGATCACCCCGCGCACGATCGGCCTGCGCGCCGGCGCGAAGTTCTAGGCACAGCGGAAAGAGGGGCGCTCGGTTACGGCTTGTCGAGCACGTAGCCGAGCGAGCGCACCGTCCGCAAAGGATATCCCGCGCCCACTTCGCGCAGCGCGCGGCGCAGGCGGCTGACCCAGGCGTCGACGGTGCGCTCGTCGATCGGCTGGTCGTTCTTGCCGAGCGCGGCGATCAGCTGGCCGCGGCTGAACACCTTGCCCGGTTGCTCCATCAGGTAGCGCAGCAGGCGCAGCTCGTTGGGCATCAGCGCGATCGGGGTGTCCTTCCAGCGCGCCTGGAGCGCGGCGAGGTCGAGGCTGAGGTTGCCGAGCTGGAGCGTGCGGCCGGGCGTCTCGCGCTCGGGGATCTGGACCGAAAGCACGCGGTCGAGCACTGCGCCGCGATCGACCGGCCCCACGATGTAGTCGTCGGCACCGGCGCGCAGCGCGCGGCGCTTGGCCTCGGCCTCGTCCTCCTCGAGGATCATCGTGACGTGCGCCTGCTCGGTCGCGGGATCGCAGCGCAGGCGGCGGCACAGCTCGAGCCCGGACATCTCGGGCAGCACCCAGTCGACGAAGGCCCAGGGCTGGCCGTCGAGCAGCGGCAGCGGGCTCGCCCAGGTCCAGCGGTGGAACTGCACGCGCAAGTCGCCGTGAACGAACGGATCGTGCCCGCCGGGCAGCGTTTCGGTGAGCAGGATGTCGATCTGGCGCATGGGGTCCCGCGACTTGGAAGCGTGGCCTGTCTGTCGCGATTTTGTGACTTCTGCATGACGACACCCCCTGTCCGCGGGGCCATCCGCAACCGCACGGAGGCGGTGGCAATTCCGGCGGGCGAGGTCCAACCCCTCGGCGTTCACCGTGCCGTTGCGCCCCAGCGGATCGAACGGGAAGCGGCCGTGCGCAAGCGGGCTCTTTTCGCCTTGCCGGAGGGCAGGGGGTTGACGGGGTTTACACAGTCCTGGGCGCAAACTCCGAGCCCCCCCGGCGCTTTGTTCGCGAGCCCTGGCGCAAGGCGCTGATTGCCGGCGATTTCAAGGAGCGAGGGGAAGGCGTCTAGCGCATCTCGCGGCTGTAGGACAGCGCCGCGTCCGCCTTGCATATGCAATATCTAAACTGACGCGCGCGTCAGCTTCATCGCATAGAGCGTTTCGAGCGCCATCACCGACGCTGCCGGCGCGGTGTCGCCCACCGGTTCGAGCGCGAAGCCATGCCGTTCGGCAAAGCGCCGCATCATGCCCAGCGAGGCGCGGTTGTCCTCGGCGATGGTCAGCGTGATCGCGCCGACCCCGAGCCCGTGCGCTTCCCTAAGGAAGGCGTCAAGCAGCCGCTGCGACAGCCCCGTGCCGCGCTCGGCCTCGCGCAGGCCGACCTGCCAGAGCAGCATCGCCTCGCCCTCGACTGCGCGCATGGCGGTGAGCAGCCCGACCAGCGCGCCCTCGCGCTCGGCGACGAGCACTAGCCCGGCATTGACGAGCGCCCAGTAGGTGTAGGGCGTGTGCCGGTCGAGCGTGCCGGCAGCGCGCACGAGATCGAGCAGCGCGGGGACATCGGCGGCGGTGGCGGGGCGGATGGTAGGTTGGGGGAGGGGCATGGCGGGGAAGGGTTCATGTTTTGCGCAGAGGCGCGGAGGGGCGGAGAAGGGGGTGCCTTGGGGCGGCTGCTGGAGTGACTTAGGAATCTGGAAAACTGGCACCGTAATCTGCCACCGCAATCCGAAGAAAAGGCCAGCTACATCGTTGAAAAAAGATCAGGTTGCTCAGGACTAGCTAGAGCCTTGACTGCATCGTCGCCTAAAAATCCATCCCTGATGCCTTTCATTATCACGTATGGTTGCATTGCCGGATTTCGGAACCTATACCGATAGATCCGAGAGGATCCCTGTCTATAAAGTACCCGCCCCCTTTTCTCTTCTGTAAATTCCTTCAAATTATCATTAAAGTAATCAACGGGTGTATCTTTGCCTAATATGGAACTAAGAGGATCAACCACCTGCTTCGGTGTAAAATATCCAACTTCGTCTGATTGCGCTAAAGCACAAGCCATAAGTATCTGGCGATATCGCGCGCGCGCTTGATTGCTGTGCGTGGCGTTTTCATAATCTTGCTTGAGGCTATTTTGGTTGCTGTTTAGAATGGCGTCTATAGCTTTATCTACGTCCTCTTCTAAAACGCGCAGACGCTTTTTTGAAATAGCAGCTATTGCGGACTCTTTTCCAAGTCCGTGGGCAAATGCCGGGAGGCCCTTCGTCAGGTTTATCACCTTCCATTTAGCATTTCCCTCAATTTCCATTCCAAGACGTCTAATTCTACCTTCGACCACGTCACGCATTTCTTCTTTATCCATGCGCGGCATGAGAATTTCTTCTGTACATCGGGTGATTGATTGATGTCCGTCGATGAGGTCTGCGACACTATCGCTAATACCTACCACGACAACCGTTGCCTTCGCGCCCTCGTCGGAAAGAGCTTTGATTGTCTCAGCCATGAGGCGTGATGCGTTCTGATCGCGGATCAGATTAAACTCGTCAATCACTATAATCGGAATGTCGTTCTCGCTGAAAATGGATAGTTCGCGAACAACGTCTGCTGGCTTGACCCCTTCTCTTGGATAGAGGTCCGATACCGAAAATTCCTTGTTGCCTTCACCGATGTCAGCGACGAACTTAATATCTCTGAATATATCCATCCAAATTGACGAAAAAGTATCAGATGAAAATACTGTTTTTCTTATATATCTTATCCGTGATGCTTTTGTCGGAACAATAAGTTTGATGATTTGCGAGAGTGAGGTTTTACCAACTCCAGGTTCTCCATAGATGATTGCATGGCGTCCTCGTTCGCTTATCACGTCGAGCAGTTTGGTTATTTGGGCGTGCCGACCTGCGAACAGGTCGGCGGTCGTCACTGGCGCTGAGGGCGTGAACAGTTCAGCGACCTCCCACCGCTTTGCATGCCAATCTTCATCAGTGAGAGAACTGGGGCGCCGTACCACCATACCACCTCCAATTGGGATTTATCATGGGGTTATTGGCGGTAATCGACCCCGTCAAGGCAATGTGTTCGCTGGACGCAATAGAAGGCAAGGCGAAAGGAGCGACGGCCCAATAACTTGTCCGGTCCCGACTGCTTTACATCCTTCTACATCGCCGCTTGCTCGCAGTCCGCTTCTCTTGCGGCTTTGCGTGAAGGAAACCGCGTTTCGCAGCCGCCTTCTGGTGGCGCGATGGCGAGGTCTTCGCGCGGGAATGCAAAGAAGCCGAGCCCTGTGTCGAGCACGGGGCGACGAGGGTCTTTTAGAGTTTGGGGGAAGGGGGCATGAGGTTGTCGAGCGGTGGCATGAAGGAGAAGGGCGGGCCTTCGACAAGCTCAGGACGGGCGGAGGAGGTGGGGCGGCGACGCGGGGTGGCGCGGTGTCTCTGCGGGCTTTGCGGGCTCTGCGCGAACCTGTCTTTTGGAGCGGGCGCCGGACCCCTACCCCCGGCCCCTCCCCGCCGGGGAGGGGAGAGAGTGGCGCTGCTTGGGGAGGGGGGCGAAACGAAAAAGGCCGACCCAATGGGCCGGCCTCTTCGTCAGGTCTCGGGGGCTAGGATCAGCCTTCGACGTGTTCGGCAAGGACGGTCAGGCCCTTGTCGCCCACTTCGGCGAAACCGCCCTGGACCTTGATTTCTTCGGGGCTTGCGCCGGCCGCGCGGTAGATGCGGATGGTGCCGTCCAGAATCGTCGACATGAACGGCGCGTGGCCTTCGAGCACGCCGAATTCACCGTCGGTGCCGGGCACGACGACCATGTAGACTTCTTCCGAACGGACCTGGCGGGCCGGGGTGACGAGTTCGAAGTGCAGCGACATCTGTGGTCCTCGCAAGCTCTCTCCCCTTCAGGGGAGAGATACGCAGACTTGCCGCTTGAGCGGCTAGTCGGAGTTGAGAGGGGGTTCTGGCGCCTCGCCCCTCTCCCAACCCTCTCCCCTGAAGGGGAGAGGGCCAGTGAGCCTTAGGCCTCGGCGGCCAGCTTCTTGGCCTTTTCGACGGCTTCGTCGATGCCGCCGACCATGTAGAACGCGGCTTCGGGGAGGTGGTCGTATTCGCCGTCGACCACCGCCTTGAACGAGCGCACGGTGTCTTCGACCTGGACGAACTTGCCCGGGATGCCGGTGAACACTTCGGCGACGTGGAACGGCTGGCTGAGGAAGCGCTGGATCTTGCGGGCGCGGGCGACGGTGAGCTTATCTTCTTCCGAAAGCTCGTCCATGCCGAGGATCGCGATGATGTCCTGCAGCGACTTGTACTTCTGCAGCGTCTCCTGGACGCGGCGGGCGGTCTGGTAGTGCTCCTCGCCGACGACGGCGGGCGACAGCACGCGGCTGGTCGAGTCGAGCGGGTCGACCGCGGGGTAGATGCCGAGTTCCGAGATCGCGCGGTTGAGCGTGGTCGTCGCGTCGAGGTGCGCGAACGAGGTGGCCGGCGCCGGGTCGGTGAGGTCGTCCGCGGGGACGTAGATCGCCTGGACCGAGGTGATCGAGCCCTTGGTGGTCGAGGTGATGCGCTCCTGCAGCGCGCCCATGTCGGTGGCGAGGGTCGGCTGGTAGCCCACCGCCGAGGGAATGCGGCCGAGCAGCGCCGACACTTCCGACCCGGCCTGGGTGAAGCGGAAGATGTTGTCGACGAAGAACAGCACGTCCTGGCCTTCCTGGTCGCGGAAGTACTCGGCCATGGTGAGGCCCGAGAGCGCGACGCGGGCGCGGGCGCCCGGGGGCTCGTTCATCTGGCCGAACACGAGCGCGACCTTCGAGCCGTCGGGCGTGGGGTTGCCGTCGGCGTCCTTGGCGATGACGCCGGCGTCGAGGAATTCGTGGTAGAGGTCGTTGCCTTCACGGGTGCGTTCGCCGACGCCCGCGAACACCGACACGCCGCCGTGGCCCTTGGCGATGTTGTTGATCAGCTCCTGGATGAGCACGGTCTTGCCCACGCCCGCGCCGCCGAACAGGCCGATCTTGCCGCCCTTGGCGTAAGGGGCGAGGAGGTCGATGACCTTGATGCCGGTGACGAGAATCGCCGCTTCGGTCGACTGGTCGATGAATTCCGGCGCCTTGGCATGGATCGGGGCGAACTGGTCGGCGCCGACGGGCCCGCGCTCGTCGATCGGATCGCCGACGACGTTCATGATGCGGCCGAGCGTCTTGGGGCCGACCGGCACCGAGATCTGCGAGCCGGTGCTCGAAACCGCCTGGCCGCGGGTGAGGCCGTCGGTCGAGTCCATCGCGATGGTGCGGACGGTGTTCTCGCCGAGGTGCTGCGCGACTTCGAGAACGAGGCGGTTGCCGTTGTTGTCGGTTTCAAGCGCGGTCAGGATCGGCGGAAGCTCGCCATCGAAGGTCACGTCGACGACAGCACCGATGACCTGGCTGATCTTGCCAGTGGTGCTGATGACGGGGGCGGTTGCCATGCGTCAGTTCCTTATCTTTCTTCGCTCGGTCCACACGGGTGGCGTGGCCGATGCAACGGTCCAAAACGGCGAATGAGTCGGGCTGCCCCTAAGCACAACCTGGCGCTTGCGTCCACTCTCGATTGGCGGGCCGCGCACGCAGTCGCGGATAAGCCGTGCATTGGTATGCACGATCTTGCGCCACGCGCGGGGCAGAGCGGCGCAATTGCGTCATTCCTGCGGCACGTTCGAGAGCACGCGGGTCTTGAGCAGGGTGGCGGGATTGCCGCGGTACACGCCGTAGGCCTGCGTCGATTCAAACAGCGCGGCCCGCGCGGCGAGGACCGAACCTTCGCCCATGGTGACGCCGGGGCCGACGAAGGCTTCGGCGGCGACCCAGCACAGCTTCTCGATCGTGACCGGGCGCAGCACGAGCTGAAAGTGGAAGTCGTTGACGCGGTGGGTGCTGGCGCAGACGTGGGCGCGCTGCGAGATCGTTGCATCGTCGCCGATCACGATGCGCCCCTGGTTGTAGAGCCGCGCGCCGGGGCCGACGGTGACGTTGCGCCCGCAGACGAGGTTGCCGGGGTGCCAGATCGCGACCGAGCCATAGATGCGGCACCTGGGCCCCAGCCGCGCCCCGAACGCGCGCAGCACGAGCGCGCGCCAGGCGTGGAGCGGCGGCGGGGTCCAGCGGCAGAGCAGCAGCCAGGCAAGGCCCCAGATGACGCGGAACAGCCGGTTGCGAAGCGAGAAGGAGGGGCCGCCGTCGCGGTTGCCGGTTGCCTCTGCGGAAAGCGGTTCGGTCATGGGCTGTGCCGGGGCTGGGGGGCGCGGGCGACCCTGAAACAAAAAGGCCGGAGCGAGCCCCGGCCTTATTGTTCGATCAGAGCGCTTCGGCGCCGGCGATGATCTCGATCAGTTCGGTCGTGATCGCCGCCTGGCGGCTGCGGTTGTACTGGATGGTGAGCTTGTTGATGAGCTCGCCCGCGTTGCGCGTGGCGTTGTCCATCGCGGTCATCGAGGCGCCCTGTTCGGATGCCTCGCGCTCGAGCAGCGCGCCGAACAGCTGCGTGGTGACGTAGCGCGGCAGCAGCTCCTCGAGGATTTCCTCCTCGCTCGGCTCGTATTCCACCACGGCGCCGCCTTCGGTCTTCGCGACGGGCGCGGGAACCGGGATCAGCTGGGTGGTGACCGGGTCCTGCGACAGCGCGGTGCGGAACTTCGGCGCGACGAGGTGGGCGACATCGAATGCGCCGGCTTCGAACATGGCGATCAGTTCGTGGGCGATCGCGCTGGCTTCGTCGAAGCCGGGCGTGCGCACGAGGCTGGTGTCGAAGTTCTTCGCGATCGCGGTCGGGTAGTCACGCTTGATCGGCGCGCGGCCCTTCTTGCCGACGAGGTAGAAGGTCACGTCCTTGCCCTCGGCTGCGAGGGCGCGGGCGCGGAGCTTGGCTTCCTTGACGATGTTCGAGTTGAGCCCGCCGCACAGCCCCTTGTCGGTGTTGACCACGACAAGGAGGTGGCGCTTGTCCGAGCCCGTCCCGCGCATCAGCAGCGGGCCGTTGTTCTGGCCTGCCACCTTGGCGGCGAGGCTGCCCATCACTTCGGCGAGGCGGCTGGCGTAGGGACGCGCGGCTTCGGCCGCGGCCTGCGCCTTGCGCAGCTTCGCCGCGGCGACCATCTGCTTGGCCTTGGTGATCTTCTGGGTCGACTTGACCGAGTTGATCCGGCCCTTGAGTTCCTTGAGTGAAGCCACTCTATCGGTTCCTCTAAATCGTCACCCCGGACTTGATCCGGGGTCCCGCCTGGTTTTGCCCCGCAAGAGCGGGACCCCGGCGCGGAGGCCGGGGTGACGGGAAAAGGGCGTCAGGCGAACTGCTTGCCGAAGGCGTCGAGCGTTTCGATGACCTTGGCCTTGGCGGCGTCGGTCAGGTCCTTGGCGTTGCGGATTTCCGCGAGCAGCTCGGGCTTGTCGTTGCGCAGGTGGTGCAGCAGCTCGGCTTCGTATTCGGTGACCTGCGACACGGGGATGGCGTCGAGGTAGCCGTTGGTGCCGGCGAAGATCACGATGGTCTGCTCTTCGAAGGCGAGCGGCGAGAACTGCGGCTGCTTGAGCAGCTCGGTCAGGCGCGCGCCGCGGTTGAGCAGCTTCTGCGTCGAGGCGTCGAGGTCCGAGCCGAACTGCGCGAAGGCCGCCATTTCGCGGTACTGCGCGAGCTCGAGCTTGATCGAGCCGGCGACCTTCTTCATCGCCTTGGTCTGGGCCGACGAACCGACGCGCGACACCGAGAGGCCGACGTTGATGGCCGGACGGATGCCCTGGTAGAACAGGCCGGTTTCAAGGAAGATCTGGCCGTCGGTGATCGAGATCACGTTGGTCGGAATGTAGGCCGAAACGTCGCCCGCCTGGGTTTCGATGATCGGCAGCGCGGTGAGCGAGCCGGCACCGTTTTCGTCGTTCATCTTCGCGGCGCGCTCGAGCAGGCGGCTGTGGAGATAGAATACGTCGCCGGGGTAGGCTTCGCGGCCCGGCGGGCGGCGGAGCAGCAGCGACATCTGGCGATAGGCGACGGCCTGCTTGGAAAGGTCGTCGTACACGATCACGGCGTGCATGCCGTTGTCGCGGAAGAATTCGCCCATGGTCGCACCAGTGTAGGGCGCGAGGTACTGCAGCGGCGCGGGCTCCGAAGCGGTAGCGGCGATGACGATGGAGTATTCCATCGCGCCGTTTTCCTCGAGCTGGCGGACGATCTGCGCCACGGTCGAGCGCTTCTGGCCGACGGCGACGTAGATGCAGTAGAGCTTCTTGCTCTCGTCGTCGCCCTTGTTGACGTCCTTCTGGTTGATGAAGGTGTCGATCGCGACGGCCGTCTTGCCGGTCTGGCGGTCGCCGATGATCAGCTCGCGCTGGCCGCGGCCGACGGGAACGAGCGCGTCGATCGCCTTGAGGCCGGTCTGCACGGGTTCGTGCACCGACTTGCGCGGGATGATGCCCGGCGCCTTGACTTCGACGCGCTGGCGGGTGGCGTTCTCGATCGGGCCCTTGCCGTCGATCGGGTTGCCGAGCGCGTCGACGACGCGGCCGAGCAGGCCCTTGCCGACGGGCACGTCGACGATGGTGCCCGTGCGCTTGACGGTATCGCCTTCGCGGATTTCGGCGTCCGAGCCGAAGATCACGACGCCGACGTTGTCGGCTTCGAGGTTGAGGGCCATGCCCTTCACGCCGTTGGCGAATTCGACCATCTCGCCGGCCTGGACCTTGTCGAGGCCGTGGATGCGGGCGATGCCGTCACCGACCGACAGCACCGACCCGACTTCCGAGACCTGCGCCTCGGCGCCGAAGCTGGCGATCTGGTCCTTGATGACCTTTGAGATTTCAGCGGCGCGGATTTCCATGTTCAGTCCTTCCTGAAACTTTATGCGGGCCGTTAGGCCTTCATCGCCTGGGCGAGAGAATTGAGACGGGTGCGGATCGAGCTGTCGATCATCTGGCTGCCGATGCGCACGACCAGGCCGCCGAGGATCTCGGGATCGACCGAAGCCTTGACCTTCACGGCCTTGCCTTCACGCGCGGCGAGCTTTTCGGTGAGCGCGGCGAGCTGCGAATCGTCGAGCGGGTGCGCGGTGGTCACTTCGGCGGTGACTTCGCCGCGCATGGCGGCAGCGATGGTCACGAAGGCGCGCACGACGTCGGGCAGCGCCGAAAGGCGGCGGTTGCCGGCGAGCACGCCGAGGAAGTTCTTCGTCAGCGGCGAAATCGCCAGCAGGTTCGCGACCGCATCGACCGCGCGGGCGGCGGCTTCGCGGCCGACCTGCGGGTTGCGGATCAGCGCGGCGAGATCGTCCGATTCGCGCACCGCGGCGGCGAGCTTTTCCAGGTCCGCCTCGACCGCGGCGACGAAGCCCTGTTCGTTCGCCAGTTCATAGAGCGCCGAAGCGTAGCGCCCTGCCAAGCTGGCCGTAATGCCGCCGGAAATCTCCACGCGCCTGTGTCCCCTTCGTACCGATGAGTCGGGCAGGCACGCATGTCGCGCGAAAACTCACGCAACGGCCCGCAGACGGGGCGCGCCTAGCAACGTCGACCCCGGATGACAAGAGAGCAGATGCCAGGCGGCGGCGAAGCGCGCGCAGACGTATGCGCGCGGGCTGTGCGCCGGGGTTCGTCCTTGCGGCTTGCGGGCTTGCCGTCGGGCAGTGCGGGTTTGCGAGCCTGGGGCGCCACGTGAAGAAAAGGGCAGCCCTTCGACAGGCTCAGGGCAGACGGGGGTGGGGCATTGCCCCGGGCGCGATCAGGGCGTCGGCTGGCAGTTGTAGCGCATGCGTTCGTTGGGTTCGGCGGGCAGCAGCGCGGTGATCGCGCGTTGCGCCGCGCCGAACTGGCGGGCGGCGTCCTCGCCCGCGCCGCAAGCAGGCGCGACGATCTTGCTCCGCGCGGCGCGCGCCTGGGTCATCGCGTCGAGCCCCATCAGGAAGCGTTCGACGGTATAGCCGCGGCTGGCGGGATCGTAGTGGGTGACCGAGATCGTGTCCTCGCCGTTGGGGACGAGCACGCGGCTCCAGCCGTCTTCGGCAAGGCCGTACTGGGTGCGGCCGTTGACGCAGCCGTCGGCGCTCCAGTCGAGCGGCACGTCGGTGATGTCCGAGACGGTGACGCGGCTGCGGCTGGTGTCGATCACGCAGGTCATCGGCCCGGTGCCGGCGGCGCGCGCAGGGAGCGGTTCGGCGCTGGCAGACGCGCTGGCTTCGGGTTCGGCAAGCATGTCCTGCGCCCGCTCGTCGATGCTGGCGAGCGAGGGGCGCAGCAGCCAGGCGACGACGGCGCCGAGCACCAGCGCGCCGGCGAGGCCGCCGAACACCTTCATCGCCCGCGCTTCGCCGCGCTGGCCCTGCAGGAACGCCCAGCCGCCCATGGCGAGCGCGCCGACCAGCAGCAGCACGGCGAGCGCGAGGCCGTTGTCGCGTTCCGCCAGCACGGCAAGCTCGGCATCGCGGCGCGCCTTGTCCTGCGCGCGCTGGCGGGCTTCGAGGCGGCCCTGCTGCTCGGCGGCGGCGCGCGCCTGCTCGCCCATCGCGCGGGTGGCGTCGGCGCGGTCGAGATCGGCGATCGAGGTGCAGGGAAGGCCACTGGTGTGCGGCTCGACCCCGGCCTGGCGGAGGAAGGCGGCGAGTTCGCGCATCGAGATGGCGAAGAAGAACGAGGAATCGGTGCCGTTGTCGCTGACCGTGCCGAAGCTGTTCACGCCGACGACGCGGCCGCACGAATCGAGCAGCGGCCCGCCCGAATTGCCAGAGCCCAGGGGCGCGGTGTGGAGGATCGTGTCGAACTGCTTCGACGAGCGCCCGGCCGAGACATAGCCGCGCGTCTTGACCGCGGCCTGTGGCGTGACGAGGTCGGCCATCGACAGGCCTTGCGCCATGTCGACATTGCCGGGGTAGCCGACCGCGAAGACTTCGGCGCTGTCCTGCACCGCGCCGGGATAGAGCGTGGCGGCGGGCAGCATTCCCTTTCCGTCGATGCGCAGCAGCGCGAGGTCGTTGCGCGGCGATGTGGCGACGAGGCTTGCCTGCACGCCGGCGCGGCCCTGCGGCGGGACGACGCCGACGAGCAGCGAATCGTCCTCCTGCAGCTGCTCGACGACATGCGCGTTGGTGACGACGAGGTTCGGCGCAACGGCAAAGCCGGTGCCGTGGCCGACGATGCTGGCGCGCGTTCCGTCGGTCTCGAGGATCACCACGCGCACCACGCTGCGGCTGGCGGCGGCGATGTCCGCCGGATCGGCGAGCGCCGACGGGGCGAGGAGGACCAGCGCGAGCGCGGCGAGAAGGCGGGCGACCAGCTTCGACATGCGCGGACTTCTTGCCGCCTTTCGCTTTGACCGCAAGCGGCAGGACGCGCCGATGCGTCCGCTGCGGCAAGAACAGCGGGCGGCCGGTCGCGGTCGCGGCCGACGAGGCCCCCCTGAAGGAGACCATGCCATGACCTATCGCATCGAGGGACTCGATCCCGCTGCCTTCGCCCCGCTGTTCGGACTCTCCGACGACGCGCTCGCGGCGCAAGGCGCGCGGCGGGTGGTCGCGGCGGCGGACCGGGGCTTTCCCTGCCGCGTGACGCTCGAGGACGCGCGGGCGGGCGAGGCGCTGCTGCTGCTCCACCATGTCAGCCACGACGTCGCCACGCCCTATCGCAGCGCCTATGCGATCTACGTGCGCGAAGGGGCGGACGCGCGGGCGGCGCCGCATGTCGACCGCCTGCCGCCGGTCTTCGCCGGGCGCCCGATCGGTCTGCGCGGGTTCGACGAGGCGGGCATGCTGCGCGCGGCGCGGCTGATGCTGCCGGACCAGGGCGACGGGCCGGTGCGCGACCTGTTCGCCGATCCGGCGATCGCCTATATCGATGCGCACAACGCCGCGCACGGGTGCTTCGTCGCCCGGATCGCGCGCGAGGGAGACGCTGCGTGAGCGCCACGACCGCGATTGCCGACGACGAAGCGTGGAGCGCCGTGCTGGCGCGCGACCGGGCGTTCGACGGGCGCTTCGTCACCGGCGTGCTGTCCACCGGGATCTATTGCCGGCCGAGCTGCGCGGCGCGGCATCCGCGGCGCGCGAACGTGCGCTTCTTCGCGGATGGCGCGGGCGCGCGGGCGGCGGGGCTGAGGCCCTGCCTGCGCTGCTCGCCCGACGACGTGGCGCGCGATGAACGCGCGGTGCTGGCGGCGATAGCGGCCATCCGCAGCGCTGGCCAGCCGCTGGCGCTCGCCGATCTCGCCGCGCAGGCGGGCTATTCGCCGACGCATTTCCAACGGGTCTTCGCCCGCCACACCGGCCTCTCGCCCGCCGCCTATGCCCGCGCGCTGCGCGCCGAGCGCGCGGCCGAGGCGCTGAGCGGCGAGGACAGCGTGACGCAAGCGATCTACGAGGCGGGATTTTCGGGGCCGTCGCGGTTCTACGCCGCAAACGAGGGGAGACTGGGCATGGCGCCATCGGCGTGGGTCAACGGCGGGGCGGGGGTGACGATCCGCTGGGCGGTCGTCGATACCTCGCTGGGGGCGATGCTGGTGGCCGCGACCGACAAGGGGGTGTGCCGTCTCTCCTTCGCCGAAGGGCCCGAGGCGCTCGCCCGGCGCTTCCCCAGGGCCGAGCTGGTCGAAGGCGGCGAGGACTTCGCCGCGCTGCTGGCGCAAGTGGTGGCGGCGGTCGAGGCGCCGGGGAGTGCCGCGCACATCCCACTCGATGTGCGCGGCACCGCGTTCCAGGAGGCGGTGTGGCGCGAGCTGCAGCGCATCCCGCCGGGCGAGACGCGCAGCTATGCCCAGATCGCGGCCGCAGTGGGCAAGCCCGGCGCGGTGCGCGCGGCGGGCAGCGCCAACGGGGCCAACAACGTCGCCGTGCTGATCCCCTGTCACCGCGTGGTGCGATCGGACGGTAGCCTTGGCGGCTATGCCTATGGCCTTGCGATAAAGCAGGCGCTGCTCGATAAGGAGGGCGGACGCGACGTAGGGGGGTAACCATGGCCACTTCTGCGCGCGATCTTGCGCCTGGTACGTTTTCACGCATCCTTGCCCATCCGCTGACCTTGCTGATCCTTGGCGAGGCGCTGGTCGGCTTTCCGGCGATCGTTCTCGCCAGCTTCGGTCCCAACCAGATCCGGGCGATCAACCCGGCGCTGGTGTTCCCGTTCACCGTCGCGGCGGTAATGGCGACGTTTCTGGCGTACCGCGCGTTCAAGCGATGGATCGAACGCAAGCCCGATGGCGAACTGCCGCTCGGCATGGGTTCGCTGAAAGAGGTGACGGGTGGCTTCGCGCTCGGCGTTGCGCTGTTCAGCCTGCTTGTCGGCGCGGTGGCGCTGATGGGCGGGCTGAAGGTTACCGGCATGGGGCACGGCACGATCTTCTTCCCCATTGCGGCGATGTCGCTTGCGGCGGGGGTCAACGAGGAAGTGATGTTCCGCGCCATCGGCTTCCGCTTCGTGGAAAAGCTGGGCGGCAGCATCGTCGGCCTGTTCGCCGCCTCGCAGTTCTTCGGCGTGGCGCACCTTGCCAATCCCGGCGCGTCGCTGTTCGCGGCGGTGGCGATCGCGGTCGAGGCGGGCATCCTGCTCGGCGCGGCCTACATGGTCACGCGGAGGCTGTGGCTGGCGGTGGGGCTCCACGCCGGCTGGAACTTCACCCAAGGGTTCATCTGGTCGATCCCGGTTTCGGGCAATCCGGCGGGCGACGGCCTGTTCCTGACCGAACGCAACGGCCCCGACTGGCTGACCGGCGGCGCCTTCGGGCTCGAGGCGTCGGCGGTGACGCTGGTGATCGCGACGATCGCCGGCCTCATCATGCTGCGCATCGCGATCAGGCGCGGACACTGGGTGCCGTTCGGCTGGCTTCCCCCGACGGACGAGGCGAAAAGCGCTTAACGCACGGGCCGGTTTCGGGCAGGCTGCGCGCGAACGACAATCGGGGAGAGAAACGATGGCCTTTACACTGGAACCGGGCTGGCCGCAGAGCTTGCGCGAGGCTTTTGCACATATCGGGACGGTGACCAGCCCGAGCGTCGACGACATCAAGATCATGGCGCTGGTCGAGGCCGCGAGCGAGACGCTCTACCAGCTTTCGGCCAAGGGCACCGAACATCCCGGGGTGATCCAGATCCTGCACAGCAACGGTGCTGAGGAAATGGTCCACGCCCGCCGCGCCGCGCAAGTGGTCGGCCTGCTCGGCGGCGGCGCGTTCGAGCCGCCGGCGGCTGAGGACAATCCCTACCTCGCCGCCGACAACCTGCCGGTCACCCCCATCACGCCCGAAGGCCTGCGCAAACAGGCGCAGGGCGAATTCGGCGGGCAGGCGCTCTACGAAAGCTGGGCCGCGCGCATCGACAACCCCCAAGCCGCCGCGCTGCTGCGCCAGAACGGGGCGGAGGAAGTGGACCACGGCAACAGGTTGCTGGCGGCGGCGGAACTGCTGGAGGGGTAGGGGAGCGCTGGTGCGTCAGCGCGTGGACACACGCAGAAGCTGCTTGCCCATACCCCCTCCCGTCACCCCGGGCTTGACCCGGGGTCCCGCTTTTCTGGCGAGGTTGCAGGAAGGAAGCGGGATCCCGGGTCAAGCCCGGGATGACGGCGTGTTGTTCGGAGGACGCCGTCTGGTTTTGGTGGGAAGCGGTCGCTGGCTCAGCGTGTATGCCGAACCGCCCATTGAACTTTCAAAATGTGGATCGCTCAGATAGGCAATCAAGGGGATCCACATCAGAGGCGACGAAACGTGAGCTGGACGAAGAAAATGCTCGTCGTTTTCGGCCTCTTTGCGGTCTGGATTTGCGGTCTCATCATCGTGGGTGGGTGGGGTTATCCTAGCCAATACTTCTGGATTTCCGGAACTTTAACCGCTGTCGGATTCGCAGTCGCCCCATTCTGGCGACTTCGCGGCTCAGTTTGGTTCTGGCCGACCACTGTGCTGCTCGAGGTGGCCAATCTAGTCCTGCTTTATGTCGAACGTAATTACGTCGCGAACCCGGATCTGCCTTCCAAAGGTGCTGTGAAGGGCTTGTTCGTCCTCGACTGTTTGGGGAGTTGGGCGGTCATGGTTGGGGTATGCTGGTTGGTCAGTCGGCGGTTCCCGTGGCAACTTGCGGAAGAATAGCACCTCCAATCAACCATCTGTATCCCAGCCGCACAACCCGTGCCATCCGACGTCCGCCATGTCGTCGTGTGCGGAACAGCGCCTTTTGTGCGGCGACGCCGGATAGCTGGCCTCTCCCAGCCGCCATGAAACGTCCGCAAGTCGGCGTTTCCGAACAGTCACCCCCCCCCCACTACCCCCGCGCCCAGCCCGGTTCCGCCGGTTCCAGCGTCGCCAGAAACGCCTCGGCGCTCTCCATGTATTCGCGCTGCTTGTCGGCGGTCATGCGGCGCCAGGTGGCGTAGGGCTGGAACAGGCGGGGGTTGCGGGCGAGCTTGCTCTCGTTGCGGGCGAGGAAGTGCCAGTAGAGCGCGTTGAAGGGGCAGGCGTCCGGGCCGGTCTTGACCTTCACCTTGTAGGCGCAGGTGCCGCAATAGTCGCTCATCCGGTCGATGTAGGCGCCGCTCGCGGCATAGGGTTTGGAGGCCAGGCGTCCGCCGTCGGCGTGGAGCGCCATGCCGGCGACGTTGGGCAGTTCGACCCATTCGTAGGCATCGGCATAGACGGTGAGGAACCAGTCGGCCACCTCTTGCGGCTTGAGCCCCGCCAGCAGCGCGAAGTTGCCCAGCACCATCAGCCGCTGGATGTGATGGGCATAGGCATTGTCGCGCGTGGTGCGCACCGCTTCCGACAGGCAGCGCATCTTCGTTTCGCCCGTCCGCCAGAAGTCGGGCAGCGGGCGCGTGGCGTCGAGGAAGTTGGCCTCGGCCATGGCGGGCATGTCGAGCCAGTACATGCCGCGCACGTATTCGCGCCAGCCGATGATCTGGCGAATGAAGCCCTCGACCGCCTCGATGGGCGCGCGCCCTTCACGGTATTCGGCCTCGGCGGCCCGGCACACGGCGAGCGGGTCGAGCAGGCCCAGGTTGATCGCGGGCGAAAGCAGGGCGTGGAACACGAAGTCCTGCCCCGCCACCATCGCATCCTGCCAGCGGCCGAAGTGGGGCAGGCGCCTTTTCAGGAAGTGGGCAAGGAGTGTCTCGGCGTCTGACCGCGTGACCGGCCAGTTGAACGCATCCAGAGTGCCGAAGTGGCGGGTGAAGCGGCTTTCCACCATGGCGTTCACCTCGCGCGTCACGGCATCGGGGGCGAAGCGCGGCGGGGCGGGGAAGCTCGCGCCCTTTTCGGGCCCTGAGCGGTTTTCGGCGTCGAAGTTCCAGCGGCCGTCGACCGGCTTGTCACCCTCCATCAGCAGGCCGGTCTTGCGGCGCATGTCGCGGTAGAAATACTCCATGCGCAGTTCGCGGCGCGCGGCGGCCCATTCGTAGAAATCAGGCAGCGGGCAGACGAAGCGCGTGTCGGCCAGGATGCGCAGGCGGACGGGCAAGTCCTCGCGCCATTGCTCCATCGCCTGCCGCAGGCGGTATTCGCCCGGCTCGGTCACCTGCACGCCGCGGGCATGGTTCCGGACAATCGCGCGCGCGACTTCGCCGGTGAGGCTGCCCGAATTGCCTTCATCGTCCAGCCGCACGTAATCGACGCTCCAGCCCGCTTGCCGCAGCTCGGCCGCGAAATGGCGCATGGCCGAGAGCACCAGCGCGATCTTGGCCTTGTGATGGCGCACGTAGGTCGTCTCGTCGGCGACTTCGGCCATCAGCACGATCGTGTCGTCGGGCGTCCGGTCGGCGAGCGAGGAGATGGCGGGCGACAGCTGGTCGCCGAGGATCAGGACGAGGACGGGCTTCTTCACTAGACGAAGCTATAGGGATCGACGTCCACCGCCACCCTGACCCCGGGGGCAAAGCGCAAGGGATCGAGCCATTCGCGGATCACGCGTTGCAGCTCGGTCGAGCGGCGGGCGTTGATGAGCAGGCGATAGCGGTAGCGGCCGCGCAGCAGCGAGAGCGGCGCGGGCGCGGGGCCGAGCACCAGCACATCGGGCAGGCGCGGCGCGGTGCCGCCGATGGCGCGGGCGGCGTCGCGGGCCTCGGCTTCGTCCTCGCTGGAGACGATGATCGCGGCCCAGCGCCCGAACGGGGGGGCGTTGGCCTCGCGCCGGGCTTCGGTCTCGGCGGCGTAGAAGGCGTCGCGATCGCCGCTCGCCAGCGCCTCGATCACCGGAGCATCGGGGTGGCGGGTCTGGATCAGCACTTCGCCCGGCTTCTCGCCGCGCCCGGCGCGCCCTGCGACCTGCGCGACCTGCTGGTAGGTGCGCTCGGCCGCGCGCAGGTCGCCGCCCTCCAGCCCCATGTCGGCATCGACCACGCCGACGAGGGTCAGGTCGGGGAAGTGGAAGCCCTTGGTGACGAGCTGGGTGCCGACGATCACGTCGATCGCCTTCGCCTCTGCCTGCGCGACGAATTCGGCGGCCTTGGCCGGGCTGGTCAGCGTGTCGGAGGTAACGAGCGCGACGCGGGCGTCGGGGAGAATGTGGGCGACTTCGTCGGCGATGCGCTCGACGCCGGGGCCGCAGGCGACGAGGCAGTCCTTCTCGCCGCATTCGGGGCAGGCGTCGGGCGGCGGGATCTCGTGCCCGCAATGGTGGCAGGCGAGGCGGCGCGACAGGCGGTGCTCGACCAGCCAGGCCGAGCAGTTGGGGCACTGGAAGCGGTGGCCGCACGTGCGGCACAGCGTGAGCGGCGCATAGCCGCGCCGGTTGAGGAACAGCAGGCTCTGCTCGCCGCGCAGGAGCCGGTCCTTGAGCGCTTCGACCAGCACCGGGGCGAGCCACTGGCCGCGGGGCGGCTGCTGTTCGCGCAGATCGACCACGCGGATGTCTGGCAGCGTCGCGCCGCCGAAGCGGCTCGGCAGGACGAGCCGTTCGTAGCGCCCGGCTTCGGCCATCTGCAGGCTTTCCAGCGCAGGCGTGGCGCTGGCCAGCACCACCGGCACGCTTTCGAACGCGCTGCGCATCACCGCGACGTCGCGCGCGTTGTAGCGTACGCCGTCGTCCTGCTTGAAGCTGATCTCGTGCGCTTCATCGACCACGATCAGGCCCAGCCGGGCGAACGGCAGGAACAGCGCCGAGCGCGCGCCGACCACGACGCGGGCCTGGCCGAAGGCCACCTGTCGCCAGGCGCGGCGGCGCTCGGACGATTTGAGCGAGGAGTGCCAGGTGACCGGCGGCACGCCGAAGCGCGCCTCGAACCGCTTGAGGAAGCTTTCGGTGAGCGCGATTTCGGGCAGCAGGACGAGGACCTGACGCCCAGCTGCGATGGCGGCGGCGATGGCTTCGCTGTAGGTTTCGGTCTTGCCCGAGCCGGTCACGCCGTCGAGCAGGAAGGGGCGGAAGTGGTGCGCCTCGACCGCGGCGACCATTTTCGCCGCTGCTTCGGCCTGCTCGGCCGAAAGGTCGGGCTCGGCATGGCGCGGATCGGGCGCGGGGTAGGGGCGGTCGCTGTCGACCAGCACGGGCTCGAGGATGCCGGCATTGACCATGCCGCGCAGCACCGCGTCGGACACGCCGGCGATCTCGGCCAGCTCGCGGATCGTGCCCTGCTGGCCGTTGAGCAGGTCGAGCGCCTGCGCGCGCTGCGGGGTGAGGCGCGCCGGTTCGTGGCCGGTGAGCCGGTATTCGGTGACGGTGCCGCCGCCGCGCAGCGCGGCACTGCTCGACAGCGCCATGCGCGCGACCGAAGCGAGGCCGGCGACGTAGTAATCGGCGCACCATTCGATCAGCCGGCGCAACGGGGCGGCGATCGGCGGCACCGGCAGGACCTGCAGCAGCGGGCGCAGCTTGGCCTCCGGAACCTCGGTCGCGGGGAGCCGTTCGCTCTCCCACACCACGCCGACGATCTGGCGCGGACCCAGCGGCGCGACAACGACGCTGCCCGGCTCGACCGCCATGCCTTCGGGCACGCGGTAGTCGAGGGCCCCAAGCGCGGCGTTGAAGACGAGGCAGCGGACGCGGTTCATCGTGGGGATCGCATATGGCGGGCATGGCTGTCGGGCGAAAGGGCACCGCGGCAAAAAGAGGAGTGAGGCGATGGCGGCAACGACGGTTCTGACCCGCAGGAGGCTGATGCTGGGGACGGGCGCGCTGGTCGGCGCGGCGGCGCTGGGGCTTGGCGGATGCGCCGGCTATGGCGGCTTCTCGCTGGTCGAGGTGGTGCGGCGCCTGTTGCAGCTCTCGGCCAATCGCGCGTTCGACCGGCTGCTCGCGCCCGGCGGGTTCTGGGACGACCAGATGGCGCGGCTGACGCTGCCGCAGCAGCTCGGCAATCGGGGCGGGGCGCTGCAGCAGCTGCTGACCGGACCGCTATTCAAGGACCGGCTGGCGCGCGTGTTCAACGAAATGGCCGAGCGTGCCGCCTATCGCGCCGCGCCCGCGGTGACCGAGGCGATCCGCGGGATCGGCGTGCGCGACGCGCTGGCGCTGGTGCGCGGCCGGCCGGACGAGGCGACCAGGTATCTGCGCGGCGAGATGGCGGGGCGGCTGATCGACGTGATGTTCCCCGAATTCGGCAACCTGCTCCACGCGACCTCGGACCCGCTGGTGGGCCAGGCGCTGCAGCTGGCGACGGGCGTCGACGTCAACGGCCTTGCCAACGACCTTGCCCGGCAGGCCGACGATGCGATCTGGCGCGCGATCGGACGCGAGGAGGCCGAGATCCGCCGCAATCCGCGCGGGACGAACGATCCGCTGCTCGAGCGCGCGTTCGGGGGAGGTTGAGCAGGCGCGGGATGATCGGTGCCGCGTGAATTGACGAAAGGGCCGCGATCGGGGAAGGGCGGCGCGTCATGACCGCCGCCGCTTCTCCTGCGTTCACCGTCGCCGCGCTCTACTGCTTCACGCCGTTCGACGACCCGGCGGCGCTGCAGGGGCCGCTCGAGGCCCGTTGCCGCGCGGCGAAGGTGAAGGGCACGCTGCTGCTGGCGAACGAGGGCATCAACGGCACGATCGCCGGGCCGGATGCAGGCATTGCCGAGGTGCTCGCGCATATCCGCGCGCTGCCCGGTTGCGCGGACGCCGACGTCAAGCTGTCGCAGGCCTCGACCATGCCGTTCCACCGGCTGAAGGTGCGGTTGAAGCGCGAGATCGTGACGATGGGCGTGCCCGACATCGATCCGCGCGCCAGCGTCGGCACTTATGTCGATGCGCAGGACTGGAACGCGCTGATCGCCGATCCCGAAACGATCGTGATCGACACGCGCAACGACTACGAGGTGGCGATCGGCACCTTCGCCGGCGCGATCGACCCGAAGACCGCCACGTTCCGCGATTTTCCAGGCTGGTTCCGCGCGCACCGCGACGAACTGCTGGGGGAAGGGCGCACGCCCAAGGTGGCGATGTTCTGCACCGGCGGCATCCGCTGCGAGAAGTCGACCGCGTTCCTGCGCCAGGAAGGGATCGACGAGGTCTACCACCTGAAGGGCGGGATCCTGAAGTACCTCGAGACGGTGCCCGAGGACGAGAGCCTGTGGCAGGGCGAATGCTTCGTGTTCGACGAGCGCGTCGCGGTGGGCCACGGGCTGCGCGAGGGCAGCCACGGGCTGTGCCGCGCCTGCCGGCGCCCGGTGAGCGCCGCCGACCGCGCCTCGCCGCTCTACGAGGACGGGGTGAGCTGCCCCGCCTGCCACGACCGGCGCGACGCGGCGCAGCGCGCAGGGTACCGCGAGCGCCACCGCCAGGTCCGCCTCGCCGCGGCGCGCGGGCGGCGCCACGTCGGCAGCACCGGCAGCGACAGCGACGGCGGCACTGGGGCGCCTGACTAAGCCCGGTCCTGCCCGATCCGGCCCGATCCGGCCCGATCCGGCCCAATCCGCCGGACTCGATGCCGCAGCGCAGCGTGGGCTGCCGGGCGCCTTAACCATCGCGGAAACCGGCCGCGCGCGCCGCGGCGCGGGGCAAGCGGCCCGCTGCGGCTGCCTGCGCCGGCGCGAAAGGCGATCTGCAATCTCCTGATTTTCCTTCCCGCCCAATCGACGCGCGAGCGGTACGTCGAGCTGGCGCGCTTTTGTGCCTGCTCCGCACATAGACAAATAAAACTGAAATATTAACCGATGTGGATTTGTTATGAAAAAGGGTTAGACTTCGGTTCATATTGGAGCAATCATCGCCTCAAGTAGCGAATCAATCGAATTGAAGATCAGCTACCAATCAAACCGAACTTCTGGGTGCGCGATTATTTCGTGAATCTGCGCTTCTGCAGGTTTCCTGCAGTCGACGCGTAACCAGAAGGGCCGGATCCCGTGCAGTGTCGACCGCAGCGACTTCGTCCGGCCAGCGCGACCGATGCCCTGCGGGTCGTGGCCGGCCTTGCGCTGTTCGCAGGCTCGCCGGCCCTGGCCGCCGCGCCCGGCGCGCCGCCGGCGACGGTGACGGTGACCCCGCGGGTGCTGGTGCCGCAATCCCGCCCCGACGATTCCGCCCCGCCGCTGCCGCCATCCGACGGCCTGCGCGCGCCGCCTGGTTCGGACGAACTCGAACTGCGGCTCGGCGACGTCGTCGTCGACGGCGGCTTCGGCCCGTTGGCGCAGCGGACGCGGCCGCTGCTGGCGAGGCTGGTCGGCCGGCCGGTGCGGCTGGGCGAGGTCTATGCCGCGGCGAGCGCGCTCGAGCAGGCCTATGCCGCGGCGGGCCATTTCCTCGTGCGCGTGTCGGTGCCGCCGCAGGAGCTGGCGCCCGGCGCCACGCTGCGCCTTGTCGTGACCGACGGCTTCCTCGAGGACATCGACCTGACCGGCGTGCCTGCGGCGGCGCGGGGCGCGGTCGCGGCAAGCGTCATGGGCCTGCGCGGCAAGCCGCACCTGCGCGCCCGCGAGGTCGAGCGGGCGCTGCTGCTGGCGGGCGACGTGCCGGGCCTCGCGCTGCGCTCGGCGCTGGAGCGCGGGGCCAATCCGGGCGGAACGCGGCTGCTGCTGGCGGGCGAATTCCGCTCCGCCGGGGCATCGCTCGGGCTGCGCAACGACTACGACCCGGCGCTCGGCTCGCTCGGGCTGAGCGCCGAAGCCTCGCTCAACTCGCCGTTCGGCGGCGGCGAACTGCTGTACGGCTACGTCGCTTCGGGCCGTGATCTCGGCCGGCTCGTCGACGGCACCGGACGCGTGCGGGTGCTCGGCGGCGGCGCGCTGCTGCGCCTTGCGCGCGGCGCGCTGACGCTCAACCCCGAAGCGACGTTCTCGCGCACCCGGCCGGACCCCGCGCCGGGCGCTCCGGTCACGCTCGGGCGGCTCGAGCGCGAGACGCTGCGGCTGGGCTACGTCGCGGTGCGCCGCCGCGCGCGCACGGTGGTGCTGACCGCCACGCTCGAGCGCACCGATTCGATCAACAGCGCGACCGATTTCGACGTCGACCTCAGCCACGACCGCTTCCTCGCCGCGCGGCTGGGGCTCAGCGCCAGCCTCGGCGGCGCCGGCCGTCCGGCGGCGACGCTGGCGCTGCGCTGGAACCAGGGCCTCGGCGATCTCGGCGCGCGCACGGCGCACGACGTCGCGACGAGCTTCGTGCCGTTCTCGCGCCAGGGCGCGGCGAACGACTTCAGCCATGTCGATGCCGAGCTGACCGGGGTGATGCCGGTCGCGCCGGCGCTGTCGCTGTCCCTCCACGTGCGCGCGCAGAGCGCGTTCGGCGCGGCGCTGCTGCGCACCGAGCAGCTTTCGCTCGAAGGCGCGGACGGTCTTTCGGCCTATGTCGGCGGTCAGACCGCGGTCGACAGCGGCGCGGTGGCGCGCGGCGAGCTCGTCGCCAGCCTGCCGGCGCGGACGCTCGGCCTCAACCCCTACCTGTTCGGCGCGGCCGGAACCGGACGCATCGCGCGCCCGACCGGCCCAGAGCCTTCGCGCGTGACCGCCTTCGCGCTCGGCACCGGGCTTCGCGCCGGTGCGCTGGGCGGCAAGCTGAGCTTGGCGAGCGAGCTCGCCTTCGGATTTTCCCGCCTCCGCCCGCTCGACCGGGCGACCCGCTTCAACCTCACCCTCGGCCTTTCGCTGTGACCAGCAGCGCCCTCGATCCCCGGAGACCTTCGATGACCCGCACCAAGCGTCCCCTGCGTCTTGCCCTGCTCGCCACCAGCGTGCTCGCGTCCAGCCCCGCGCTCGCCCAGACCGTGCCGACGGGCGGCGTCGTCGCCGCCGGTTCCGCGTCGATCGCCACCGCGCCCGGCGCGGTGACCGTGACGCAGACGAGCGCGCGCGGGGTGATCAACTGGACCGACTTCTCGGTCGGCCAGGGCGGCAGCGTGACCTTCAAGCAGCCCACGGCGGCAAGCGCTACGCTCAACCGCGTGACCGGAAGCGCCGGATCGACGATCGCCGGCGCAATCAATGCGAACGGCGCGGTCTACCTCGTCAATCCCAACGGCATCGCGATCACCGCGACCGGCGCGGTCAGCACCGGCGGCGGCTTCGTCGCCTCGACGCTCGACATCGCCGATGCCGACTTCATGGCGGGCAAGCTCGCCTTTGCCGGCAAGGGCAGCTCGGCGGCGGTGAGCAATGCCGGCAAGATCGCGGCGGCGCAGGGCGCCTACGTCGCGCTGCTCGGCGGCAGCGTGAGCAATGCCGGCACGATCACCGTGCCGGTGGGCAAGGTCGGCCTCGCCTCGGCCGAGAAGGTCGTGCTCGATCTCAACGGCGGCAACTTCATGCAGCTTTCGGTGCCCTCGACCCAGGCGGGCACGGGCGCGCTGGTCTCCAATGCCGGCACGATCGGCGCGAGCGGCGGCTATGTCGCGCTGCAGGCGGCGACAGTGAAGGACCTGGTTCGCAACGTCGTCAACCTGACCGGCACGATCAACGCCGACAGCGCGACCGGCGCGGGCGGCAAGGTCGTGCTGCTGGGCGGCGCGGGCGGCACCGTCACCGGCACCGGCGCGATCAGCGCGAAGGCGACCGGCGCTGCCGGCAACGGCGGCTTCGTCGAAACCTCGGGCCAGCATGTCGCGGCGAGCGGGCTGTCGGTCGACACGACCTCGGCCAAGGGCAAGGTCGGCACCTGGCTGATCGATCCCACCGACTACGTTGTTGCGGCGAGCGGCGGCGACATCACCGGCGCGGCGCTGGCGACCAAGCTCGCCACCACCTCGGTGACGATCGCGGCGGGCACCGGCCTCACCGGCACCGCGGGCGACGTGATCGTCAACGATGCGGTGAGCTGGACCAGCGGCAATGCGCTGACGCTTTCGGCCTTCCGCAACGTTGCGGTGAACAAGAACATCGCCGCGACCGGCGCGGGCGCTGGGCTGGTCCTGCGCGCCGACAACACCGGCACCGGCACCGGCACGGTCACTTTCGCCAGCGGGATCACCGCCAAGCTGACCGGCGCGGGCTCGTTCGCGAAGATCTACTACAATGCGCCCGTCTTCGGCACGGCGGTGGCGTTCCCGGCGGTGACCGCCACGAAGGTGACCGCCTACGAGCTGGTCAACCGCGCGGGCGACCTGCAGAACATCAACAGCAACCTCAACGAGAACTACGCGCTGGGCAGGAGCCTCGACCTCTCGGCGATCACCAACTTCGTGCCGCTCGGCACCGATGGCAACGGCAACTACTTCAATGGCGGGGCGGGCTTTGCCGGCAGCTTCGACGGGCAGGGCTTCACCCTCGACAAGCTGACGATCAACCGGGCGGGGGTGCAGTACATCGGCCTGTTCGGCGTGGTCGGCGGCGTCGGCAAGACGATCGAGAACCTCACCCTCACCAACGCCAATGTCGTGGGCGGCTCCTACACCGGCGCGCTGGTCGGTTCGAACTACAACTACCAGAACGGCACCGGCGGCGCCGACTATTCGAACATCACCGTGGCGGGCAAGGTGACCACCACCAGCAGTTCCTCCTACATCGGCGGCGCAATCGGCGTCGATGTGGGCGGGGCGATCAACAAGCTCAGCTCGTCGGCGACGGTGAATGTGGTCGCCGGCAACTATGTCGGCGGGTTGATCGGCTGGACCGAGCGGGCAACGATCACCGCCTCCTCGGCCACGGGCGCGGTCAGCGACAGCGCCACCGGCGGCAGTTCCTACGCGTTCGGCGGCCTGACGGGCTACCTCTACAACGCCTCGGTCACGAACTCGTCGGCGAGCGGCGCGGTCAGCACCGCGCAGGGTGGCCAGTACTTCGGCGGCCTCGTCGGGCGCATCCAGTGCGACAGCCTCTGCGCGCAGAACGTGACCGGATCGTCCGCGACCGGCGCGGTGACGCTGGCGGGCGCCGGCAGCACCAATGTCGGCGGGCTGATCGGCTCGGCGGAATCGATCACCGGGGCGATCACCAACTCGACCGCCAGCGGCGCCATCCTGCTCGGCACGACCACGGCGCCGGTGTCCGGGACGTACCTCGGCGGTCTCGTGGGTAGTTCGCAAGGCGTCAAGATCAGCGGCGGCAAGGCGACCGGAACGATCACCGCGGGCGACAACTCGAGCAATGTCGGCGGCCTGGTCGGCTACCAGTACGCCGCGGCAATCTCGGGCAGCACCAGCAGCGGCGCGATCACGCTCGGCAGTTCAATAAGCTACGTCGGCGGGCTGGTCGGTTATTTCACCAATGGCGGCATCGCCGGCGCGACGCTCACCACCAGTTCGTCGAGCAGCACGATCAAGGGCGGCAGCTATGCCTATCAGGTGGGCGGTCTGGTCGGCACCATCGACGGCCCGATCGCGTCGCAGTCGGCTACGGGCGCGATCACGCTCGGCACCAACGCGCGGTACGTCGGCGGGCTCGCTGGCAACGTATACGGAGCTTCGGTCACCGGCAGCAGCGCAAGCGGCGCGATCACGACCGGCGCGACCAGCGAGCATGTCGGCGGCCTCGTCGGCAATCTCGAAGCCAATGGCACTGCGGCCGTCCTGACCGGCAGCAACGCCATCGGCGCGGTGACAGTGGGCGACGGCAGCTATTACGTCGGCGGCCTGGCCGGTGCGACCAATGTCGTCAAGATCGACACATCGTTCGCCAAGGGCAACGTCACGGTCGGCGCTTCGTCCTACGATGTCGGCGGTCTCGTCGGCAATTACAGCTACGGCGACGGCAGCACGACCTTCGGCACGATCAGTGCGAGCTACGCCAATGGCGCGGTCAAGGCAGGCAACGACAGCGGCTCGATCGGCGGGCTGATCGGCTATGACTTCGGTGGCTCGATCACCGGGAGCAACACCATCGGTACGGTCACGGTCGGGACCGGTAGCGCTCGCGTTGGCGGACTGGTCGGGTATCTCGATGGCGGAGCGCCGGTCACGATCGGCACCTCGAACGCGATCGGTGCGGTCTCTGCGGGCTTCCAGAGCCAGTATCTCGGCGGGCTGATCGGCTACGATCATGCCAACTCCACGATCGCGAGTTCGTTCGCCAAGGGCAACGTGACCGCAGGAGACAGCAGCGAGCAGGTCGGCGGCCTCGTCGGCCAGAAAGACTATGGCGCGATCAACGCCAGCTATGCAGCCGGCGCCGTGAAGACCGGCCTTTCCAGCAGCAACATCGGCGGACTTGCGGGATATGCCGGGACAGTTTCGATCAGTGGCAGCAATTCCCAAGGCGCGGTCACCACGGGTGTCGAATCCAGCTACGTCGGTGGCCTGATCGGCTACGCGTCCGATTCCGATATCGATAACTCCTACGCGATCGGGGCGGTCACCGGCAGTTCCAACGTCGGAGGTCTAGCCGGTGTAAGCTCCGACGGCACGATCAGCAACAGCTTCGCCAAGGGCAACGTGGTCCAAATCGGCAGCGCCGGCATCTCCTACTCGAACATCGGCGGGCTTGTCGGAAGCAGCGGCGTGGGCGCCATCCACAACTCCTATGCCACCGGGTCGGTGACGATCTCGGCCCTTCCTGCCGAGGTCGACTATGTTGGGGGCCTCGTCGGTTCGGCAGGTTCGCTGATCCAGGGATCGCACGGTGACGGTGCGGTCATCGGCACCTCTGCGACCAACTATGTCGGCGGCCTCGTCGGCAGCAATCCAAGTAGCACGGTGATCCAGTCCTACGCGATCGGCGCAGTCTCGGGTGGGCGCTACGTCGGCGGCCTGGTCGGCTACCAGAGCTATGGTAGCGTGACGCAATCCTACGCCAAAGGCGCGGTGAGCGGCCTCCAGCAGGTCGGCGGCCTGATCGGCCAGAACGACTACGCTCCGATCACCGGGTCCTACGCCACCGGCAATGTCAGCGCGCTCGGCGCGAGCGCATACCAGGTCGGCGGGTTCGCCGGGCTGATGCGCGGGACGGTGACCAATTCCTACGCGGTCGGCGCGGTCAGCGTCGGCGCGAGCGCGAACGCGGTCGGCGGCTTTGCCGGATCGTTCGAGAGCGGCAGCGGGTCGCAGCTTTCGGCGATCGGCGCGGTGTCGGCGGGGGCCGGATCGGGCTACATCGGTGGCCTCGCCGGCTACAATGCCGCCGCCATCACGCAGGCCAAGGCGAACGGGGCGGTGACGATCGGCACCACCGCCGCGCCGGTCACCGGCAGCAACATCGGCGGGTTGATCGGCTACAACACCGCGCCGCTGACCCAGGTCTTCGCCACCGGCGCGGTCACCGTGGGCGATGCGGTGAGCAGCAGCACCTACAACGTCGGCGGGCTGGTCGGCTATTCCAACGCCAGCATCACCACCGCTTATGCGAGCGGCGCGGTCAAGGCGGGCGCGGGCGCGTTCAGCGTCGGGGGCCTTGCCGGTGCCTTCGACACCGGCACGATCTTCCAGGCCTATGCCACCGGGAACGTCAGTTCGGGCGCAGGCTCGGCCAATGTCGGCGGGCTGGTCGGCTATCTCTACTATGCCCGGCTCAACCAGACCTACGCCGGCGGCGGCCTGTCCGTCGGCGCGGGCAGCACCTCGGTCGGCGGCCTGGTCGGCTGGGCCGCGTCCAATTCCAGCATTTCCAAGTCGCTGTGGAACAAGCAGGGGGGCGGCGCGGTGATGTGCGGCCAGGTCAATGGCGCGGGCTGCGACAACACCAAGGGCTTCACCACCGCGCAGATGACCGACTACACGCTGGCGTCGACGACTTATGCCGGGTGGAACTTCACCAGCACCTGGTCGCCGCCTTCGCTCTCGGGCCAGGCGGGGCAAGCCGCGGCGTTCTATCCGCAGCTCTATGCGCTGACCCCGGTGGTGGTCGCCAACTCGGCGGCGGCGAGCCGGACCTACGGCGCGGCCAATCCGACCTTCGGCGGGTCGATCACCGGCGGGGGTGCGGCCTACTACGCCTTCGGCCCGGCGGGCGATGCGCTCACCATCGGCAACCTCTTCGCCACCACCGCCACGCCGACGAGCAACGTCGGCACCTACGCGATCACGCGCAATCCTGCGGCCAAGTCGAACCTCGGCGTCGCCTACCGCGTGATCGTGCCGACCGCGGCGAACCTCACCGTCACGCCCGCGCCGCTGACGCTGACCTATACCGCCACCGCGCTCGGCCGGACGTACGGCGGCGCGAACCCGGCGCTGACCGGGACGGTCGTTGCGACCGGCCTGCAGAACGCCGACACCATCGCCTCGGTGACGACCGGCACGGCCGCCTTCACCACCACTGCCACGACCGCCTCGGGCGTCGGCAGCTACGCGGTGACGGGCGCGGGGCTCGCCGCCAACAGCGCAAACTACACCTTCACGTTTGCGCAGGCCGCCGGCAACGCCACCGCACTGACGATCAACCCGGCGGCGCTGGTGGTGGTCTATACCGCCGATCCGCTGAGCCGGACCTATGGCGCGGCCAATCCGGCGCTGACCGGCACGCTCACCGCCGTGGGCCTCGCCAACGGCGATACGCTGGGCACGGTGACCACGGGCGCTGCGACCTGGAGCACGGCGGCGACCGGCACCACGCCCGTCGGCAAGGTGGCGGTGGTCGGCGCAGGCCTTGCCGCCAACAGCGCGAACTACACCTTCACCTTCGCCCAGAGCGCGAGCAACGCAACCGCCCTGTCGATCACCCCCGCCGCGCTCACCATCACCTACACTGCCGGCGCGGCCAGCCGGATCTACGGCGCGGCCAACCCGGCGCTGACCGGCACGGTCGCCGCGACCGGGCTGATGAACGGCGAGACGCTGGCGGGCGTAGCCACCGGCACCGCCACCTTCACCACCGCGGCGGGCGCGAGCTCGAACGTCGGCAAGTACGCGGTGACGGGCGCGGGACTCGTCGCCAACGGCAACTACGTGGTGACCAATGTCCAGGCGGCGGGCAACGCCACCGCGCTGACGATCAACCCGGCAGCGCTGACGGTGACCTATACCGCCACCGCCGCCAGCCGGACCTATGGCGCGGCCAACCCGGTGCTCACCGGGACGGTGACGGCGACCGGCCTCGTCAACGGGCAGACGCTGGCGAACGTGACGACCGGCACCGCGACCTGGACCACGGCAGCGACCGCGACCACGCCGGTGGGCAAGGTGGCGATCGCAGGAGCGGGGCTCGCCGCCAACAGCGCGAACTACACCTTCACCTTCGTCCAGGCGGCAGGGAACGCCACCGCGCTGTCGATCACGCCGGCGGCGTTGACGCTGACCTATACCGCGGGCGCGGCCAGCCGCATTTACGGCGCGGCGAATCCTGCGCTGACGGGGACGGTTGCCGGCAGCGGCTTCGTCAACGGCGAGACCCTGGCGAACCTCGGCGGTGCGGCGACATGGACGACCGCAGCGACCGCCACCTCGAACGTCGGCAGCTATGCCGTGACCGGGGCGGGGCTGACCGCGAGCAACTACGCGATTACCGCGGTGCAGGCGGCGGGCAACGCCACCGCGCTCAGCGTGACGGCAGCGCCGGTGACGGTGACCTACACCGCCACGGCGGCAAGCAAGACCTATGGCGCCGCACTGCCGGCGGTCACCGGCACGATCGGCGCGACGGGCCTCGCCAATGGCCAGACGCTGGCGAGCGTCACCACCGGCACGGCGGGGTGGAGCACCACGGCGACCGCCACTTCGCCGGTCGGCAAGTATGCGATCACCGGCTCGGGCCTTGCCGGCGCCAGCAGCAACTACACCTTCACCTTCGTCCAGGCTGCGGGCAATGCCACGGCGCTTTCGGTGATCGCCGCGCCGCTCACCATCACCTACACCGCCAATGCCGCGACCAAGATCTACGGCACGGCGAACCCGGCGCTGTCGGGCACGGTCGTGGCGAGCGGCCTCGTCAATGGCGATACGCTTGCCAACACCGTCTCGGGCACGGCGAGCTTCGCCACGGCCGCGACCAACCTTTCGGGGGTCGGGACATACGCCATCACCGGCTCGGGGCTGACCGCGACCAACGCCAACTACACCTATACCTTCGCCAACGCCGGACTGCTGACGATCACCAAGCGCACGCTGGTGCTTACGCCCAACCAGCTGACCCGCGCGATCGGCGCCGCCAACCCGACCACCGGTACCGCGACCGCCACCGCTGCGACCGCGACCACCGGCCTCGTCAATGGCGACACGGTGTCGAGCATCTCGGTGACCTCGGACGCAACGCTCGCCTCGCTCGCCGGGACCTACTCGCTGTTCGGCTCGAACGCGGTGTTCTCGGCCGGCAGCGCCAACAACTACGCGATCACCTACCAGACCAACGCCAGCGGGCTGATCGTCAAGTAGGGCCGGCGCCCGGCGCCGCCCCCGCGTCGCCCGGCTGGCGCGGGGGCGGGCTGCGCCGATGGGCGGGCGCAAGCGGAGTGGCGGCGGCGCGCGCGCGGCGGTAGGATCGGCGCCATGCGCATTCCCACGCCCGGAGAGACCGACCTGCTGCTGCCGCTGGTCGAGGGAATCTTCGAGCGGCCGATGTGGCAGACGTTCCTGTCGCGGCTGCGCAGCGCGACCGGGGTCGCGCAGGCGGTGATCGTGGTGATGGGCGCGGACCCGGCAAGGGCAATCGAGATCCGCTCGGGCCTCGGCGCGGAAGACTTCGCCGCCTTCTTCACGGCGGGCCGCGCCGAGGCGGCGGAGCGGCTGCGGTTCATGCGCGAAGGCCGGGTCTATGGCCTGGCCGAACTGGTCGAGAGCGGCGGCGAGGCGCAGGCGGCCTTCGTCGCGAGCCAGCTTGCCCCGGCCGGCCTCGCCGACGTGCGCGCGATGCGGCTGCGCGAGCCGGGCGGCATCGACGGCTGGCTGGCGCTGGTCGGCAAGGGCGAACTGGGCGCCGCGCAAGGGCGCATGCTGACGCTGCTGGCGCCGTTCTTCCGCGCCGCGCTGCTGGCCCTGGGTGCGCTCGAGGCTGCGCGCGCGCGGGCCGAAGCGAGCGCCGGCGTGCTCGATCGGCTCGGCGTCGGCTGGATCACGCTCGATCGCGATTGCTGCATCGTCGATTGCGATGCGCGGGCCGAGGCGCTGCTGGCGCGCGCGCCGGTGATCCATCGCGGGCCGCGCAGCCGCCTGCTGCTCGCCGCGCCCGAAAGCGACGCGAAGCTGGTCGAGGGCGTGCGTGCGCTGGCGGATCACCGCCGCGACGAGCCGCTGGCGCTGCCCCTGGCGCAGGACCCGCCGGTCGACCTGCTCGTGCTCCCGGCGCGGCACGCGGCGCTGGTCGAAGGGCAGGGCGCGGTTGCAGGGCAGGGCGCGGTTGCGACCGCCTACATCGGCGAACGCGGGATGCCCGACCATGACCGCAGCGCCCTCGTCGCCGCGCTGTTCGGCCTCAGCCCGAGCGAGGCGCGGCTTGCCTGGGCGCTGGCGCAGGGACAGGGCATCGCCGAGGCGGCGGCAGAGCTTGGCCTCACGGTCGAGACCGCGCGCAACTATTCGAAGAAGGTCTACGCCAAGACCGGCGCGCGCGGCCAATCCGACCTGGTGCGGCGCCTGCTGACCAGCGTGCTCGCGCTGGTTTAGTCTTTCACCTTCGCGACTTCGGCGAGGACGCGGGGGGCGTGTTCCTTCCGGCAGATCAGCAGGTCGGGCATGTAGGTGTCGGCCTGGTTGTAGACCAGCGGGCTGCCGTCGATGCGGCTGCAGTGCAGGCCGTGGGCGAGCGCAACCGCGACCGGGGCGCACGAATCCCATTCGTATTGGCCGCCCGAGTGGAGGTAGATGTCGGCGGTGCCGAGGATCACCGCCATCGCCTTGGCGCCGGCGCTGCCCATCGGCACCAGCTCGGCGCCGAGCGCTCCGGCCACGGCGAGCGCTTCCTTGGCCGGCCGGGTGCGGCTGACGACCATGCGCAAGACCGCGGGCGCCGTGGGCAGCGCGCGCGGCTGGTCCGAGCGCAGCACGATCCCGGCGCCGGGCAGCGCGACCGCGCCGGTGGTGGCGACGCCATCGACCGCGAGGCCGACATGGACCGCCCAGTCGGTGCGTTCCTCGCCGTATTCGCGGGTGCCGTCGACCGGATCGACGATCCAGGTGCGCGAAAAGGCGAGGCGATCGAGGTTGTCCTTTTCCTCTTCCGAGAGCAGGCCGTCGTCGGGGCGCTGTTCGCGCAGGGCGTGGCAGAGGAACTGGTTGGCGGTGGCGTCGCCCGCCTTGCCCAGCGCCTTGAGGCTGAGCACCTGGCTGTCGCGCACGGTCAGCAGCAGGCGCCCGGCCACCTCGGCGAGATGCGCGGCAAGGTCGGCATCGGTCATCGCTTTCTCTCCCATCAGATCGTCGGCGCCCAGCCGAGCAGGTGGTCGACGATCCGTTCGGCCGCGTCTTCGGGGCTTTCCCTGGTGGTGTCCACCCGGATCTCGGGGTTTTCCGGCGCTTCGTAGGGGCTGTCGATCCCGGTGAAGTTCTTGAGCTGGCCCGAGCGCGCCTTCTTGTAGAGCCCCTTGACGTCGCGCGCTTCGGCGACCTCGAGCGGGGTGTCGATGAACACCTCGAGGAATTCGCCCGCCGCAAGCAGCCCGCGCACCATCTCGCGCTCGGCGCGGAACGGGCTGATGAAGGCGGTGAGGACGATGAGGCCGGCATCGGTCATCAGCCTGGCGACTTCGCCCACGCGGCGGATGTTCTCGATGCGGTCGGCCTCGGTGAAGCCGAGGTCCTTGTTGAGACCGTGGCGCACGTTGTCGCCATCGAGCAGGAACGTGTGCTTGCCGAGTGCGTGAAGCTTCTTCTCGACAAGGTTGGCGATGGTCGACTTGCCCGAGCCCGAAAGGCCGGTGAACCAGAGCACGGCGGGCTGCTGGTTCTTGAGCGCGGCATGGGCGGCGCGGCTGACGTCCAGGGCCTGCCAGTGCACGTTCTGCGCGCGGCGCAGGCTGAAATGGAGCATGCCGGCGGCAACGGTCGCATTGGTGATCTTGTCGATCAGGATGAACCCGCCGAGCGTGCGCCCTTCGGCATAGGGTTCGAACACGATCGGGCGGTCGGTGGTGATCTCCGCCACGCCGATCGCGTTGAGATCGAGCGTCTTGCAGGCAAGATGCGACCCCGCTCCGCCTGCATCGTTCACGTTGACGGTGTATTTGGGCGCCTGCACCGTGGCCGAGACGGTCTGGGTGCCGAGCTTGAGCCAGTAGGCGCGGCCGGGCAGCAGCGCTTCGTCGGCCATCCACACGAGCGTGGACTCGAACTGGTCGGCGGCCTGCGGGGGGGCGTCGGCCGTGGCGAGGACGTCGCCGCGCGAGCAGTCGATCTCGTCGGCAAGGCAGATCGTCACCGACTGGCCGGCAACGGCTTCGTCAAGGTCGCCATCGAGCGTGACCACGCGGGTGACGGTGCTGGTCTTGCCCGAGGGCAGCACGCGGACGGCATCGCCCGGACGCACCGCGCCGCTCGCGATCAGGCCCGAAAAGCCCCGGAAGTCGAGGTTGGGGCGGTTGACCCACTGCACCGGCATGCGGAACGGCTTGGCCTGGTCGGCGGTGGTGTCGACCTCGACCGTCTCGAGGTGCTGGATCAGGCTCGGCCCGGTGTACCACGGGGTGTTGGGGCTGGGGCCGGTGATGTTGTCGCCCTTGAAGCCGGAAATCGGCATGGCGACGAAGCGCTCGATCCCGATCGAGCGGGCAAAGGCGGCGTAATCGGCGACGATCGCGTCGTAGGTCGCCTGGTCGTAGCCGACGAGGTCCATCTTGTTCACCGCCAGCACGATGTGGCGGATGCCGATCAGGTGGGCGAGGTAGGAATGGCGGCGGGTCTGCGTCAGCACGCCCTTGCGCGCGTCGATCAGGATCACCGCGAGGTCGGCGGTCGAGGCGCCGGTGACCATGTTGCGGGTATACTGTTCGTGGCCCGGGGTGTCGGCCACGATGAACTTGCGCTTCTCGGTGCCGAAGAAGCGATAGGCAACGTCGATGGTGATGCCCTGTTCGCGCTCGGCGGCAAGGCCGTCGACGAGCAGCGCGAAGTCGATCTCCGCCCCTTGCGTGCCCACCTTCTTGCTGTCGCTTTCGAGCGCGGCGAGCTGGTCCTCGAAGATCATCTTCGAATCGTAGAGCAGCCGCCCGATCAGCGTCGACTTGCCGTCGTCCACCGACCCGCAGGTGATGAAGCGCAGCATCGTCTTGTGCTGGTGCTGCTCGAGATAGGCGTCGATGTCCTGCGCGATGAGGTCGTCGGTCTTGTAGATCACGTCGGTGGTAGCTTCGCTATCGGCCATCGTCTTCATCCTCGTCGCCCCGTGCCCGACACGGGGCTGGGCTTTCTCTGTCGATCCGGAAGGCAGCCAGGCCCCGGATCAAGTCCGGGGTTGACGCTACGGCAACGCCTTGCGGCATTGCCGTAGCGCGTCAAAAGTACCCCTGCTGCTTCTTGACTTCCATGCCGGCGCCGCCGGCGTCCTTGTCGATCACGCGGCCCTGGCGCTCGCTGGTGGTGGTCAGCAGCGTTTCCTGGATCACCTCGGGCAGCGTGGTGGCGGTGCTTTCCACCGCGCCGGTCAGCGGGAAGCAGCCGAGCGTGCGGAAGCGCACCGACTTCATCGTGATCTCGGGGGTATAGCCGAGGACGCGTTCGAGCCGGGGGATATCGTCGGCCATGAACAGCTGCCCCTCCCACTCGTAGGTCGGGCGCTCCTCGGCGAAGTAGAGCGGCACGATCGGCACGTCGTTGAGGTGGATGTACTGCCAGATGTCGAGCTCGGTCCAGTTCGAGATCGGGAAGACGCGGATGCTCTCGCCCTTGTTCTTGCGGGCGTTGTAGAGGTTCCACAGCTCGGGGCGCTGGTTCTTGGGGTCCCAGCCGTGGCTGGCGGTGCGGAACGAGAAGATGCGCTCCTTGGCGCGGCTCTTCTCCTCATCGCGCCGCGCGCCGCCGAAGGCCGCGTCGAAGCCGTACTTGTCGAGCGCCTGCTTCAGCCCTTCGGTCTTCCACATGTCGGTGTGGAGCGCGCCGTGGTCGAACGGATTGATCCCGCGCGCCTCGGCTTCGGGGTTGCGGTGGACGAGCAGCTCCATCCCGCTTTCGGCGGCCATCTTGTTGCGCAGCTCGTACATCGCCTGGAACTTCCAGGTGGTGTCGACGTGGAGCAGCGGGAAGGGCGGCGGCGAGGGGTAGAACGCCTTGCGCGCAAGGTGCAGCATCACCGCGCTGTCCTTGCCGACCGAATAGAGCATGACCGGGTTGTCCGCCTCGGCCACGACCTCGCGCATGATGTGGATCGCCTCGGCCTCGAGCCGTTGCAGGTGGGTGAGGACAGTGCTGTCGGACATGAGCAACCCTTGATGAACCTGGTGGCGCCGCAGATGGCACGCGTGCCGCCAGTGCCCACCTCCCATCTGGGAGGGGTTTCGGGCAATCAAGAATTTCTATGCGCTGGCGCAGACCGCGCTAGGGCGTGGTGAACCACAGCTTGGCGGCGACGCTGAGCGCGACGATCGCGGTCAGCAGCGACAGCGTCGAAAGCAGCCGCCAGTTGACCAGGCTGACCCGGTCAAGGTTGCGACGGCGGTTCTGCTGGCGGTCGAGCCAGCCGGACAGCACCGAGAGCGCGGCCATGACCAGCCCCGCGACCAGAAACAGGTGGAACGGGTCGACGTCGAGGTCGGTCACGGCCGGTCGTCCGCGCGCAGGATCAGCGGCGGTCGCGCTGGGCGAGCAGGCGCAGGCGCAGCGCGTTGAGCTTGATGAAGCCCGCCGCGTCCTTCTGGTCGTAGGCGCCGGCGTCGTCCTCGAACGTCACGTGGCGCTCGGAATAGAGGCTGTCGACCGACTTGCGCCCGACGACCTGCGCGCTGCCCTTGTAGAGCTTTAGGCGCACGGTGCCGTTGACCCGCTGCTGCGAGTGGTCGATCGCCGCCTGCAGCATCTCGCGCTCGGGCGCGAACCAGAAGCCGTTGTAGATGAGCTCGGCATACTTGGGCATGAGCTCGTCCTTGAGGTGCGCGGCGCCGCGATCGAGCGTGATGCTTTCGATGCCGCGGTGGGCGCGGGCGTAGATCTCGCCGCCGGGCGTTTCGTACATGCCGCGGCTCTTCATGCCCACGAAGCGGTTTTCGACGAGGTCCAGCCGGCCGATGCCGTGCTTGCGGCCGAGTTCGTTGAGCGCGGTGAGCAGCGCTGCCGGGCTCATCTCGACGCCGTTGAGCGCCACTCCGTCGCCCTTCTCGAAGTCGATGGTGATGTATTCCGGCTGGTCGGGCGCGTCTTCCGGATTGACCGTGCGCGAATAGACGTAGTCGGGCGTCTCTTCCCACGGATCTTCGAGCACCTTGCCCTCGGACGAGGTGTGGAGCAGGTTGGCGTCGGTCGAGAACGGGCTTTCGCCGCGCTTGTCCTTGGGCACCGGGATCTGGTGCGCTTCGGCCCAGGCGATCAGCGCGGTGCGGCTGGCGAGGTCCCATTCGCGCCACGGCGCGATCACCTTGATCGAAGGGTCGAGCGCATAGGCCGACAGCTCGAAGCGGACCTGGTCGTTGCCCTTGCCGGTGGCGCCGTGGGCGACCGCATCGGCGCCGGTCTCGCGCGCGATCTCGATCAGGCGCTTGGAGATCAGCGGGCGCGCGATCGAGGTGCCGAGCAGGTAGTCGCCTTCGTAGCGGGCGTTGGCGCGCATCATCGGGAAGACGAAGTCGCGCACGAACTCCTCGCGCAGGTCGTCGATGTAGATGTGCTCGGGCTTCACGCCCATCAGCTCGGCCTTGGCGCGCGCCGGCCCCAGTTCCTCGCCCTGCCCGAGGTCGGCGGTGAAGGTCACCACTTCGCAGTTGTAGGTGACCTGCAGCCACTTGAGGATGACGGAGGTGTCGAGCCCGCCGGAATAGGCAAGGACGACCCGCTTGATATCGGTCATGGGCGACTCCCGTTTGCGCGCCAGAATTTTTCGCGCCGCGCGCCTAACAGTCAGGGGGCGGGGGCGCAACCGCATCGGGAACCCTTGGAGAACCGGGTGGTCGCCCTGCCCGGGAACCGGGCGGTCGCCTTGCCCCGTGAACCGGGCGTCGCCCTGCCGGGCGTAAGGCCCAGCGCGATCCGTCGATCCGGGCGGCGCCGCGGGGCGCGTCGCGCCGAGCCGCGCGGCGGGCGGCCGGCGCGCGGCGGATCGGCAGGGCGGGGCGGCAGGGCGGGTCGGCAGGGAAGGGCGGGCCGGTTGGCCACGCCAGGCAGGGAGCACGCGGCGGCAGGCAGCACGGGGCGGCAGGCAGGCGACAGGCGGCACGGGGGAGCGCCGCCATCCCCGTCTGGTCCGCCTGCGTCGGTCCATGGGGCCGGGTGCGGCGGGTGCATCCTGGCCCACCGCACCGACAGTGGCCTGTGTTCGATCACCCGGCCGCTTGCGCAGGCAGGCGGCCGGTCGCTTCAGGGTTGGCGGGTCGGGAGCGTGGACCTCCCGACGGATAGCAGCTGCCACGACTACCCACGCCGCTGGCAACCCTCCGGAGCTATGGCCAATCCGCCTTTCGCTGGCCGCCTTGTCGCAGGATCGGGCATCTCCAGGCCATTGGCGGCGCCTGACTGGAGGAAAGCGGAGATTGCCTAGTTCCCGTGCGGCCTGCCTGGAGACTTGCCGGAGATCGGCTGGCGATCGACCGGAGATCGCTGGAGATCGGGTGGAGATAACCGAAAACGCGCGCTCGTCACGGTTAATACCTCGGCCAAGTCCTTGGCGACATTACGCGTATCCGTGACGCAATCATTGCGCCGTTGCGGAGCTTATCGTGCCAAATTGGGCGTTGTTGAAGATGCGCGCAGCAAGGGCCCATGGCATTGATTTGACTGCCATGGTTAACGATGCACCTCACCGGCTCGAGGATGTCAGGCTCACGGCGCGTCAGGAAGACTGCATCGCGCTCGTCGCCCAGGGCATGAGTTCGAAGGAGATCGCGCGCGAGCTGGGCATCTCGCCCTCCACCGTAGACAACCACATTGCCACGGCAATGCACCAGTTCGGTTTCCCGAACCGCGGCGCAGTCGGTCGCTGGTATCGCGAGCAGAGCGAATCGCGCAAGCTGACAGACAAGGACGAGGCCGCGTCTCCGCTTTGGCGTCGGTGGATCCTGCCCATCCCGGTGGGAGGGATTCGCAATTCACTTTCGTTGAAGGAAAGGATTTTTCTGATCGCGCAGGTCTCGATCCTCTCGATAATGGCCGCATCTGCCGCGATCACTTTTGTTCTTGGTTTGATCTTCGTGCTCAAATTGCATATGTGATTGTACAATCATGGACCTCGAAGCGAGACAGGAGGTATTCCATGATCAACCTGCGTGAAGGTTCGACCCGTGTCGTGGCCAGCGATGCCCAAGAGATGGGCGGCATGATCGACCGGGCGCTGCTGCAGCAGATGCGGCTCGCCACCAGCTTCATCGAGGCGAGCCAGGAATCGAAGCTGGCCATGCCTATGACCCAGCCGGCGCTGCAGTCGCTCGCCGACGGGCTCGCCTGCCTTGTCGAAGGGCGGGCCAAGGTATCCAATTCGGTTCGCGAGATGACCCGCATCCTCAAGCACAGCAACTTGCGCGAAGTCAGCTTCGGCTGCCCCGCAGGCCTGTGGACGGCGATCGCCGACACGGCCGAGCCGGTCACCTGCTGACGATGGCCGACCCGTGTTCACGCTCGCCGTCCTGATCCTGTTCTGGCTCATGTTGCTTGCCAACATGGCCTCGGCGGCGATCTTCGGCCGGGCGCTGGAGCGGATCTTTGCCGGCACGCTCTGCTTGATCAGCGTGGCCGTGCTGGCGGCATCGGCCTATGTGGCGCCGGCCGTGCTGGCAGGCATCGGGATCGCGTCGGACGGCGCGATCCTGCTGCTGGCCTGGGCCGTGGCGCTGCGCTCTGATCGCTACTGGCCGCTGTGGTTCGCCGCGATGCAATCGCTCGCGATTGTCACCCAGCTTGTCTCAGCCCTCGCGGTGGCGGTGCCCCATCTGGTGTTCACCAACCTCGCTGCGGTCTGGTCGCTGCCTGCGCTCCTGCTGATGACCTGGGGCACGATCGCCGACTGGCGCGCGCGCCGCGCGCCGCCGGAGCGCGGCAAGCCAGGACGCGCCGCGCGCGCCTGAGCGGCAGCCGCCGCGCCACGGCGACTAGCGTGCGCGCCCGCTCCGGTCGAGCCGGACCACGTTGCCCGCCGCCCCCTCTGCCGCCAGACCCGCCTCGGCCGTGCCGATGTAATCGCGCGTCAGCGGCACGGCATCGCGGTTGCGCACGATCTGGAACTGGAAGTTGACGAGATCGGCGTGCTCGAACGCGGTTGCCGCGCCCGCGAGGTAGAACAGCCACATCCGATAAAACCGGGCGTCGTAGAGCTCGACGATCCGCGCCTCGTTGGCGACGCAGCGCCGGTACCATTCGCGCAGCGTCAGCGCGTAGTGGCGGCGCAGCACCTCGACATCGCTGACCATCAGCCGGTTCGGCTCGATCGCGCGCAGCATCTCGCTCATCGACGGGATGTAGCCGCCCGGGAAGATGTACTTGCGCGTGAAGCCGTCGGTGCCGGTCGGCGGCCCGGCGCGGCCGATCGTGTGGATCAGCATCACCCCGTCGTCCGCCAGCAGGTCGTGGCAGGTGCGGAAGAAGGTGCGATAGTTGGGCACGCCCACGTGCTCGAACATGCCGACCGAGACGATCCGGTCGAACCGTCCTTCGACATCGCGGTAGTCGGTCAGGGCGAAAGTGACCTTGTCGGCCACGCCTTCGCGCTCGGCCCAGGCTTTGGCGTAGGAGATCTGCTCCTCGCTGAGCGTCACGCCGTGGACCCGCGCCCCGGTCAGGCGGTGGATCGTGATGGCAAGCCCGCCCCAGCCGCAGCCGATGTCGAGCACCCGCACGTCGGGCGAGAGGCGCAGCTTGGCCGCGATATGCGCGATCTTGGCTTCCTGCGCCGCTTCGAGCGTGGCGGTCTCGTCGGTCCAGTAGGCGCACGAATACTGGCGCAGCGGATCGAGGAACAGCTCGTAGAGATCGTTGCCGATGTCGTAGTGGTGCTTGACGTTGCGCCGCGAGGCGACGCGCTGGTTGCGCTGGTCGAGCAGGAAGGCGAGATGGTCGAGCGCCTTCTTGACCGGGCCGGGATTGTCGAGGTTGCCGCCGCGCTCCCACGGATTGTTGCGGCGGACGAGCCCGACGAAGTCCATGATGTCGCCGCCCTCGATCCGGGCGCGATCGTCCATGTAGGCTTCGGCGAAGCCAAGCGAGGGATCGCGCGCGATGGCGCCCGGCACTTTGGCGTCCATCAGCCTGAGCCCCAGATCGGGCCAGCCTTCCTCGCGCGTGCCATAGACCCGGGTCTTGCCCGAGCTTTCGGTGACGGTCAGCGTTCCCCGGCGGATCAGGCGCTTGAGCGCCTGGTCCAGCAACAGCATGCTCATGTGCATCTCCCGCAAGATCCCCGCCCTGCAATGCATGACGCGCGGCGAGCGTTCCCGCAAGCCGCGCGTCGGACAAGGACGGCCCTCGTCAGGACGACGCCGTGCTCAGCGCCGCCGTCGGGTCAGCGGCACTTGAGACCGCCGCGGTCAATCTCGCGGCCGAGCAGGCCACCGCCCGCCGCGCCCAGGATCGTGCCGAGCGCGCGGTCGCCGCTGGTGTCGATCGTGCGGCCGAGCAGCGCGCCGACGCCGGCGCCGATGATCAGCCCGGTCGTGCCGTTGCCGCGGCGGCAGTAGTAGCGGCCATCGCGCCCGCGCCAGACGCGGTCGTTGCGCGACAGGCGACGCGGCTCGACATAGCGGCCGTAGCGGTCGTAGGTGCCGGCGTAATAGCGCTGGGGACGCGCGTCGCGGCGATAGTCGTCGCGCCGCCAGTCGTCGCGATCATGCGCGCGGCGGCCATGCGCCGGAGCCCACGCCGGCGGGTCGGCCAGAGCCGGCGCGGCGGGAAGGGCGACAGCGGCAAGTACCGCGGCGATAACGAATTTCTTCATCGGTAAGCTCCCTGCTCCATGCAGCGAAAAGTCGAACGAGACGGGCAACGACGGGGGTGGACTTGCGATCCACAACGCCGGATGAACGCCTGCAGGGGCGCTGCCTTGCGCGACGAGCCGTGGCCGTGGCGCGACGGTCGACGCCGCAGGCGCGGACCCCGACCGCGATCCCGACCCCGGGCCATGGAGAAGGCGACGATGCAACTCGATCTGGTGGATGTCTTCGGTGCGCAGCCGCTGCGCGGCAACCCGCTGGCCGTCGTACGCGGCGGCGATGCGCTGAGCGCGGAGCAGATGCTGGCGCTGACCCGCTGGCTCGGGTTTTCCGAGACGACGTTCCTGCTGCCCCCGACCGATCCTGCCGCCGACTATCGCGTGCGGATCTTCTACCCCGCGGGCGAGCTGCCCTTCGCCGGGCATCCGACGCTGGGCAGCGCGCGCGCCTGGCGGGCGGCAGGCGGGGTGCCGCGCACGGCGGGCACGATCGTGCAGGAGTGCGGCGTCGGACTGGTCGAAGTGCGCGAGGAGGGCGAAACGCTCGCCTTCCGCGCCCCGCCGCTGCGCCGCGCCGGAGCGCTTTCGGACGAGGAGCGCGCGGCGGCGATCCGCATCGCCGGGGTCCGCGCCGAGCAGGTGGTCGATGCGGTCCATGCCGACAACGGCCCGGGATGGCAGCTGCTGATGCTGCGCTCGGCGGCGGACGTGCTTGCGGCCGAACCGGTCGCCCGCGCATCGGTGCCGACCGACATCGGGCTGGTCGGACCGTGCCCGCCGGGCAGCGCGGCGGCATGGGAGGTGCGCGCCTTCTTCGCGCGGCCCGACGGGACGCTGGCCGAGGACCCGGTCACCGGCAGCCTCAACGCGGCGATCGCGCTCGCGCTGGTCGAGCGCGGCGATCCGGGCGTTGCCGGCGAGGGCGGAGGCTATGTCGCCGCGCAAGGCCGCAAGGTCGGCGCCGATGGTCGGATCAGCGTGCGCCGTCAGGCCGACGGGGTGTGGATCGGCGGCCGCGCGGACATGGTGTCGCGCGATGGGATGTTACAATTTGGATAGTGCATTTTCCTACACGAGCCAATTTGGTTATCTGACGGGTTCCTTTGCAAGGAGCCACAGTGATGCCCAATCCGCCGATCCAGTTCCCCTCGACCTTCACCGCCGCCAATGCGGTGGCCTTCGCCAACCCCGACAACTCGGCCCAGACGGTCAGCCTCGATGCGCCGCTGCCGGTCGCGGTGACCAACCTGCCCGCCGCGCAGGCGGTCACGGTCTCGAACTTTCCCGCCAGCCAGCCCGTCACGGTCTCGAACTTCCCGTCGAGCCAGACGGTCTCGGTGTCGAACTTCCCCGCGAGCCAGACGGTCAACGTCGCCAACTTCCCCGCGAGCCAGACGGTCAGCGTCGGCAACTTCCCGACCAACCAGACGGTCACGGTGTCGAACTTCCCCGCGAGCCAGGCGGTCAACGTCGGTAATTTCCCGGCGACGCAGGCGATCTCGGCCGCCAGCCTGCCGCTGCCGAGCGGCGCCGCCACCGCCGCCGCGCAGGCCAACGTGCTGACCACGCTGTCGGCGATCTCGGCGCAGCTTCCCGCCAGCCTCGGAGCGAAGACCGCGGCGGCGAGCCTGTCGGTCGGGCCGGCGAGCGACCTTGCCAATGCCGAGCCGGCCGGCGTTCCGGTGACGGGCACGACGATGCCGACCGGCGGCGTCGGGCTGACCGGCTGGCTGTCGGCGATCTACCGCTCGTGCAGCGAAGGCGCGGCGATCTCGGGCAGTGCGACCTCGGCGACCACCGTCGTCTCGGCGAGCAACTCGCTCTACATGGGCGGCTCGTTCCAGGTGACCAATGCGGGCACCTCGTGCACCGTCACCTACGAGCAGTCGAACGACGGCACCAACTGGGTGACGCTGCCGGTGATCTCGTCCGCGACCGCCACCAGCGCGCCGACGACCACCTCGACCGCGACCGGGCTCTACAGCTTCACCTCGTCCGCCGCGTTCGTGCGCGCCCGGGTCTCGACCTACGGCAGCGGCACGGTCGCGATCACCCTGACCCAGAAGCAGCAGTCGAGCAGCTTCAGCGGCGTCTCGCTCGCCGGCGGCACTTCGGCGCTGGGCTCGGTCACGGTGACCGGCACCATCAACGCCACGACCGGCTACACCGACACCCAGACCGCGCTCGGCGCCTCGGCGAGCTTTACCGGCACCGCGCGCAACACCAACGGCACCCAGTACTGCTTCTTCAATGCCTGCGCCTATGCCGACCAGGCGGGCACGCTGTTCATCGACCAGTCGACCGACACCGGCACGACCTATCAGCCGGTCATGAGCCAGGCGGTCACCGCGGGCAGCGCGGCCAACCTCTCGGTCCGCCTGTGCGGCGGCCTCGGCGCGGGCGTGCTCTACCGCGTGCGCTACGTCAACGGCGCCAGCGCGCAGACCGTGTTCCGCCTGTCGAGCAGCTATACCGCGTCCTGATCCCGGCGCGGACCACCGCCGTCAGCCGAGCGCGGCCAGCTTCTCTTCGGCGAGGCGGTCGAGCTCGGCGCGGCTCTTCTTCTCGGCAGCGGTCTTGAGCTGCCCGCAGGCCGCGTCGATGTCGCGCCCGCGGGGCGTGCGCACCGGCGCCGAAATCCCCGCCTCGAACACGATCTCGGCAAAGCGCTTGATCCGCTCGGGGCTCGAGCATTCGTAGACCGCCCCGTCCCACGGGTTGAACGGGATCAGGTTGACCTTGGCCGGCAGCTTGTACTGCTTGATCAGCCGGACCAGTTCGCGCGCGTCGTCGTCGCTGTCGTTCTTGTCCTTGAGCATCACGTATTCGAAGGTGATGCGCCGGGCGTTCGAGGCGCCGGGATAGTCGGCGCAGGCCTGGAGCAGTTCCTCGATCCCGTACTTGCGGTTGATCGGGACGATCTCGTCGCGCACCTCCTTGGTCACCGCGTGAAGCGAGACGGCAAGGTTCACCCCGATCTCCTCGCCCGCGCGCGCCATCATCGGCACGACGCCGCTGGTCGACAGCGTGATGCGGCGCTTCGACAGGGCAAGGCCGTCGCCGTCCATCACCAGCTTGAGCGCATCGCGCACGTTGTCGAAATTGTAGAGCGGCTCGCCCATGCCCATCATCACGATGTTCGTCAGCAGGCGACCGTCGGGGGTATAGGCGCTGGCGGCTTCCTCGTCCTCGTCGTCGAAGTCGAGCCCGGCCATGGTGCCGCTGCCTTTGGGCCATTCGCCGAGTGAATCGCGTGCGAGCATCACCTGCCCGACGATCTCGCCCGGCGTCAGGTTGCGCACCAGCCGCATCGTGCCGGTGTGGCAGAAACGGCAGTTGAGCGTGCAGCCGACCTGGCTCGAGACGCACAGCGTGCCGCGGTCGGCGTCGGGGATGAACACCATCTCGAAGTCGTGCTTGTCCGCCGTGCGCAGCAGCCACTTGCGCGTGCCGTCGGTCGAGACTTGCGCCTCGACGATCTCCGGGCGGCCGATCACGAACCGTTCGGCCAGCCACGGGCGCATCGTCTTGGCGATGTCGGTCATCGCCTCGAAATCGGTCACGCCGCGGTGGTAAAGCCAGTGGAACACCTGCTTGGCTCGCAGCTTGGCGGCCTTGGGGTCGAGCCCGGCTTCACCGAACAGCTCGACGATCCGCTTCTTGGGCAGGCCGATCAGGTCGATCCGGCCATCGTCGCGCGGGGTCACGTCACGCGGCACCGGAACGGGGTCCGTGTGCCCGGGTATCGGCATCAGGGGGGTGTGCATGGGCGGCATATAAGGAATGTCGCGCGGATGCGCAAACGCTCGAGGGCCAGTGTGACAGTTTCGTCACAGGTCGTCGTTGTGTGAGGTTCAGGAAACCGCCGCTGCGCGAGGCCGTTCGAAGGACCAATGCCGCCGTGCACGTTGTGCAGTCCGGCAGGGGTATTTGAACGGAGTTTCAGTATGAAGAAGATCAGCGCCCTCCTTGCCGCCGGTGCGGCAGCGATCGCGGCCCCGGCATTCGCGCAGGATGCCACGCCCGCGCAGGAGTTCCAGGGCCTCAGGGTCGAAGGCCTGGTCGGCTACGACCACAACCGCTCGGGCAGCAGCGTCGACATCGACACCAATCGCGACATCAAGCAGTCGATCGACGGCGTCGTCTACGGCGTGGGCGTCGGCTACGACGTCGCGGCGGGCAGCAACTTCACCATCGGCGCCGAGGCCGAGGTGACCGACAGCAGCGCCAAGTGGGACAACAACAACGGCGTGCCCAACACCTTCAACCTCGGCCGCGTCGAAGCCGGCCGCGACCTCTACTTCGGCGCGCGCGCGGGCTATGCCGTGTCGCCCTCGACGCTGGTCTATGTGAAGGGCGGCTACACCAACGCGCGCTACAACCTCGAAGGCAGCGACGGCACCACCAACCTGCGCCAGCGCCTCGACACCGACGGCTGGCGGCTTGGCGCGGGCGTCGAGCAGAAGGTCGGCACCAATGCCTACGTGAAGGCCGAATACCGCTACTCGAACTATTCGAAGGGCGAATTCGACTTCAACGGCGACACGCCCGACAGCAGCCGCTTCAACATCGACACCGACCGCCACCAGGTGATGGTCGGCGCCGGCGTGCGGTTCTGATCGGGGAACCGACTAGCATCTGACGGTTTGACCGCCGACAGCACAGGGGCGGGTCGGGCAGCAGTCCGGCTCGCCCCTTGTCGTGCCTGCCATAAAGTAGTGTTGCTAAATAGGCACAATCATTTGTTGTATTCGTTTCAGGAAACCCTTTGCTCTCAAAGTCATTCGTGAGGGGACTGTCGGCCGGGTCGCCACCTTCCGGTTGTCGGCAGAAGTAAGAGCATGGAGTTTCATTTATGAAGAAGTTCATTGCAGCGCTTGCCGCTGTGTCCGCCATCGCCGTCGCCGCTCCCGCCTTTGCGCAGGATGCGATGACCGACGAGACCACGTCGCCCGCCCGGAACTTCAGCGGCCTCAGCATCAACACCGTGATCGGCTGGGACCACCTGCGCTCGGGCAGCACCAGGGACATCGATAGCAACGCCGACGTCAAGCAGTCGCTTAACGGCATCGTGTTCGGCGGCGGCATCGGCTTCGACGTGCCGCTGGGCGACCGCCTGACGCTCGGCGCCGAAGCCGAAGGGACCACGAGCTCGGCCCGCTGGGACAACAACAACGGCGTGCCCAACACCTTCAACCTCGGCCGGGTCAAGGCCGAGCGCGACTTCTACGCCGGTGGCCGCCTCGGCTTCGCGATGTCGCCCAAGACGCTGCTCTACGTGAAGGGCGGCTACACCAACGCCCGCTTCGCGCTGCGCGGCAACGGCGGCGGCTTCTCGAGCGAGCGGCGCCTCGACACCGACGGCTGGCGCGCGGGCGCGGGCATCGAGCAGAAGCTCGGCGACCACGGCTTCGGCCGTCTCGAATATCGCTACTCGAACTACCAGAAGGGCGAATTCGACTTCAACGACGACGTGCCGGACAGCGGCCGCTTCAACATCGACACCGACCGTCACCAGGTCGTTGCCGCGGTCGGCGTGCGCTTCTGATCGCCTGCTTCGATCGCCCGGCGCGAAGGCCCGGGCGTGTGGCGGGCCGGGGGCAACCCCGGCCCGTTGCCGTCTAGGCCGTGAACTCATAAACGGCGCCTTCGAGGTTTGAGGCAGAAGGGCCAGGTGCAAGGAGGGAAGGCGCAGGAATATGTCGATATTTCAAGCCTTCCCGACGCGGCAGATGGCCCTTCCGGTCAAATCCCGAAGGGACGTCAAAATGGCTTCCATCGCGAACCAAGCCGCCCTTGGAAGGGCAACCAGCCCTCCCGGCGGGCGCCTTGGCCCGCGCTGTTCGCCATTTTGACGCCTCGAAGGCGCCGTTTATGAGTTCACGGCCTAGCGCCGGGCGCAGGCGAGCGCGGCGGCGTCGAGCGCGCTGGGCAGGCCGGCGAGCCGCCACACCTCGCGCGTCACCCGGCCGGGTTCGCGCAGCGTTACGGTAAGCTCGGCCGCCGAGCGCATCGCCGCGACGATCGCGGCATCGCTGCGCCGGTCGGGCGCCCAGGCGCTGTTGCCGCCGGCAAGCAGCGCGAAGCTCTGCCCGCCGAGCGACAGCGTGACTTGCGCCGCGGCCGGGGCGACGCGGGGCAAGCGCACGTGGACCTGCCCGCGCACGTCGCGCGTCGGCCAGGTCGCCACCGTCAGGTAGGGCTGGAAGTCGCGCTTGCGCCCCGGCGCCGGCCGCGGCATCGCGATCGCATAGCAGCGCGGCACGCCGGGATCGCGGAACGCCGCCCAGTCGTTCCACACCCCCAGCGCATCGCGCGCCCGGGCGGCCGGGGCGAGGGCGAGGGGGAGGGCCAGCGCCAGCGCCAGCGCGGCGGCAACGGCGCGCGTCACCTCACGTCATCCCTCGAGCAGGTCGAGATAGGCGACGACGTCGTTGTCGGTCGCGAGGTAGAGCCCGTCCTGCACCGTCTCGCTCTGCGCCGCGGCAATCGCCATCGCCTCGTCGAGCGGGCCATAGAACAGCGTCTCGGCCTGCCCGCCCTCGACGCCGTCGCCGAGGTGATAGAGCCGCACGGTCGCTTCGCCGTAAGTCGTGCGCATCGCCGCTCAGTCGCCCTCGCGCTCGCGCCGCGCGCCGTCGAGCAGGCGGGCGGCGCGCGCCGCTTCGGCGCCGTCGCGCGCCTTCTCGGCGGCGGTCCGGCCAAACTTCGCGCGATTGCCCGCCGCCTGCGCCGCGGCATCGGCGCGCTGCCTTGCCTTGCGCGCGGTGCGAAGATTTACGATCTCGGCCATCAGGCGTGCTCGGTTCCGCGCTCTGCGCCATAGAGCACGCATTCGGCGCCGTCCTTGACCAGCGCCACCGAGCCCTGGACCAGCGAGGGCGCGATCGGCACGCCGTGCGCCGGATGGACCGGATAGCCCGCCATGATCCCGCGCAGCACCCGGCTGGAGATGCCGTGCATCACGACGACATGGTCGCGCCCATCGTCGCCGGTGCGCTCGATCCAGCGACGCAGGCGCGCGGCGATCGCGGGATAGTCCTCGCCATCGGGAGCGGGGCGCAGCAGATGGTCCTCGATGACGATCGGGCCGTGCTCGGCCTCGACGTCGGAATAGGAGCGCTCGCACCACGAGCCCATGTCGATCTCCTTGAGATCGGGGGTGCGGCTGGCGGCGAACCAGTCGATGCCGAGTTCCTCGGCGATCAGCGCGGCGGTCTGCAGCGCGCGGCCGGTCTCGGAAACGTGGAGCACCACCGGCGGCCGCTCGCCCAGTTCCTGGCGCAGCACCACGCCCATCTGCGTCGCCTGCTCGCAACCGAGCCGGGTCAGCGGCGTGTGGATGTGGTTCGACTGGAGGCGGCGCGCGGCGTTGTAGACGGTTTCGCCGTGGCGCATGATGAAGAAGCGCGAAGAGGTCATGGCCGGAGGCGATAGCGCGCCCGCACCGCGAGCGCCATGGCCTGCGCGTCCGGATCAGGCTTCGGGATAGCGCACTCCGACGATTTCCCACTCCTTCTCGCCGCCCGGCAGGCGGACCACGCGCAAATCGCCGAGGCGGGCGCCGCGCAGCGCGCGGGCGATCGGCGCGCTCCAGCCGATCAGGCCCTTGCTCGCGTCCTGCTCGTCGTCGCCGACCAGCGTGAGCGTGCGGCGGTTGTCGTCTTCGTCGGCGATTTCCACCGTGGCGCCGAACAGCACGCGCGTGCGGTCCTCCTGCCGCGCCGGATCGACCACGCGCGCCGCCTTCATCCGGCGGGCGAGGTGGGCGAGCTCGCGGTCGATCTCGCGCATCCGCTTGCGCCCGTAAAGATAGTCGCCGTTCTCGCTGCGGTCGCCGTTGCCCGCCGCCCAGCTGACGATCTCGACGATCGCCGGTCGCTCGGTGCCGAGCAGGTGGTCGTAGCGCGCGCGCAGCGCGGCGAGCCCGGCCGGCGTGATCGGATTTCCCTCTACCTTCATCACTCTGCCCTTAGGCGAGGCGCGCGCGCGGCGAAACCCGGGGCGTGGCGAACCCGGCGCGGGGCGACGCGGTGGGTATGGGGGCGGGGTGCGGGGGAGGGGCGGCGGGCAAGGGCGCGGTTGCGCTGCCGCTGGGCTGCGCTTAGGGCGGGCGCATTCCCCCAATGCGAAAGCGATTCCGATGGCCGAGACCTTTACCCTGACCGTGACCAGCGACGAACTCGAACTGCTGGTCGACGCGCTCGAGGCCGACCTCGAAGGCTATGTCGAAGCGGCGCAGGAAGCGCGCGGCTCGGGCAGCGGCGGCGATGTCGAGATGTTCAAGGACGCGGCGCTCAACATCCAGAAGCTGCTGAGCCGCCTGCAGGACATGCTGCCGGAATAAGCGACCGGCGGCTCGCCCTGCCGCCAGCGTCGAACCCCCACCCCCGGCCCCTCCCCACCGGGGAGGGGGGATGAAGCGGTGCGCTATCATGCTCCCTGCCAGGCGGGGAGGGGGTAGCACAACGCAACGCCAGCCCTGCTCCGCGACAGCCGGGGGGGGGAGAAGTGGCGTGGTATCAGCGCAAGCCCTGCTCCCCTCCCCGGTGGGGAGGGGCCGGGGGTGGGGGTTCGACGGCTCGCACACACGAAGCCATCCGGCGGCGAACCCGGACCTTTGCGCCTTGGGGAAGCGATGCGGACCTGCGCGACCGGCGCGGGCGCCATTGCGTGGCGCTGCGCGAAGGAGGGCGGTGAACGCTGTGGCGAGTGGCCTGCGGGGCGTTGGATCCCGCACGGCTCGGCCTTGTTCGGACGGGGGCTCGTATCCCTTGCGACGGCTCGCGTGCCGCATCGGGTCCGTAGCGAGTCCCTAAGGATAAGTTCCGGGATAAGCAGGGCCGCACGAGGGGGCCAGGCCGGACCGGAACCGGACTTCATGGGAGCGCTGCCACGCGGCTGAACCACCGCACCACATCCGCCCGTCCGTTGCACTGGCTGGGGTGTGCCCTGAGGGACTTGGGGCTTTACGCCCCCGCTCGCCGCATCTGGTGAGAGATCCGGCTTCCCGCAGCGCCGACCCGCGCCGGTCGCGTCGGGCCTCACCCCGCGTGGAGATCAGCCCGAAGGAGCGAGGAGCAAGCCGGCCATGCCGCTCCCGGTCCGTGGGGCGGCGTATAACCTATATGGTTAGTCGTGTCAAGATGGGTTGGGAAGGGTTGGGTTCGCGCAGAGGCGCAGAGGCGCGGAGAAGGAAGAGAGGGGCGAGGGGCAGGGCCCCTCGCGCTCCCGGGACGTCTTCCGGCTTTGGCCTTGCGGATGCGGCGCGGGGTGCGGGGGGCTTCGGGGGTTGTGCTGAAGGAAGGGCGGCCCTTCGACAGGCTCAG
>NZ_JAILXZ010000020.1 GCF_020179475.1 Novosphingobium huizhouense
GTAAATATTTGTAATTGTGATGGGTATTGAGGATTTTGGGATAGAGTTTTTGATTGGTAGAATTTTTTTTGGTGAATTTTTGTGTGTTTTGTGTTTAAGTTGGTGTGTTATGATTTTGGGAGTTGTTTTAGTTTGGAGTTGTGGGTTTTAGAGTTGGAGTGGGTTGGGGAGAAGGATGTTGAGGGATGTATGGAAAGTAGGTAGGTAGGTAGTGGTGGGGGAAGATTTATGGATATTTTGGTTTTGATATTGAAGGATAGTGGTGATGAGTAGTGTTAGTAGTATTAGTGATTGGGGAGTTTTGAGGTGAATTATGGTTT
>NZ_JAILXZ010000021.1 GCF_020179475.1 Novosphingobium huizhouense
CGCTCGCCTACGAGGGCCGCCGGCGCGAGCTGTTAGACGACGAATTCGTCGCGCTGCTCAAGATGATCGACCGCGGCGTTCCGCGTTCCAAGCTGGTCGGCAGCTGGGCCGGCGCCTTCGGCAACCCGCAGTTCCTGCCAAGCGTCTACCTGCGCGTGGCGCAGGATGCGGACGGCGACGGCCTGGCCGACATATGGTCGAGCACGCCCGACACGCTCGCCTCGATTGCCAACTACGTCCGCGATGCGGGCTGGCGCCCCGGCCAGCCGTGGGGCGTGGCGGTCGACGTGCCCGCCACGCTCGACCGGGCGAGCCTCGG
>NZ_JAILXZ010000022.1 GCF_020179475.1 Novosphingobium huizhouense
AGGGGATAAGGATGGTATCGTGAATGATTTTTAAGATTTTGAAATTTGAGTAATTGGATTGGAATTTTTGAGAAAAGGAAATTGGGAAAAGATAAGAGATTTAGGGATGGGAAAGATTACGAATTTAGTTTGTGATAGTTGAGTTAGAAGTGTTTAAAATATTATTTAAGGGAAGATGTTATATAGTTAGTTTAATAATGTGTTTAAAATTTAGGGAAAAAATTTAAATTGAGTTGTAAATTTGAAAATAAAAATAAAAATTATAATAGAAGTATAGAGAGAAAGGAAAAGAGTTTAGGGTAGAGTT
>NZ_JAILXZ010000023.1 GCF_020179475.1 Novosphingobium huizhouense
AGAGCCAGGGTCCGGCGGCCTCGGCCTGGCTGATCAAGCCCAGCGATCCGCTGTCGAAGGATCCGACCGTGCTAGACGGGCTGACCGCGCGCAACGACATCAGCCTCAAGAACACCAGCGCGGCGGTGTTCGGCCAGCTGACCTTCAAGATCACCGACGCCTTCAAGATCCAGCCGGGCTTCCGCGTCAATTACGACAAGAAGGTATCCAGCCGGGATATTCGCGCGGCAGCGCCGAGAGCGCATCGAGCCGCGCCAGTTCGTCGGCAGTGAGCTCGACCGCGCACGCGCCGATGTTGTC
>NZ_JAILXZ010000024.1 GCF_020179475.1 Novosphingobium huizhouense
CGGGTCGATATCGACATGGCTGCGAATATGGCTGCTGCCATGGGCAATCAGGCCGATCGCGTGACGCATCGACTGGCGGTGGGGGTCCATGCCCAGATCCAGCCGGTTCTCGCGCTCGAAATCGATCCGTTCGCGCAGGATTGCGGCACGGTTGTTCTCGTGCCAGCCCATCCCCCAGCACGTCTTGTCCAGATGGGTATGCGCATCGATCAGACCGGGCCAAAGGATCGCGCCCCGCCCATCCTCGACCGGCATCGCTTCAAGTTCGGCCACAGGACCGGTCCCGGCAATAATGCCGT
>NZ_JAILXZ010000025.1 GCF_020179475.1 Novosphingobium huizhouense
TATGCAGGAGGCGCGCATCGATGTCCGATTTCTCAGCCGAAAAACGAATGATCCAAGCATTTTATGGCGAATTGGATCAGGCCGAAGGAGACAACCTTGGGGCGATTTTGGCGCGCTACTATGCGCCGAATCATCTATGGCGCGGTTTCCATCCTTTTGATGAACAGTACGGTGCCGAGGCAGTCGCGGAGCGATTCTGGCGGCCCTTGCGTCAGGCCCTGAGGCACATTCAGCGGCGCGAAGACATCTTCATGGCGGGCGCCAACGAGATGGATGGTTTCCAATCGACTTGGGTC
>NZ_JAILXZ010000026.1 GCF_020179475.1 Novosphingobium huizhouense
TGCCCTGCGGCGCACGGGACACACCTGTAACAAGTTGCAGTTGGTTCGGGCAGCGGGGGTGTCAGGATTGGCAGCGTGGAAACGGCGTCAACGATGCGCCCTGCGGCCAGGGGAGGATGACCTGGGGAACGCGTTCGCGCGGAGGGCCACGCTGGCCGCTCTCGCTGGCATTTCGACAATCGCACTTTCGGCGCCCGCCTTCGCCGCGGACGAACCGGCGCAGGCGCCGCAGACCGCGCAGGCCGACGCCACGGCGGTCGACGATGGCGCGATCATCGTGACCGCCCGCCGCCGC
>NZ_JAILXZ010000027.1 GCF_020179475.1 Novosphingobium huizhouense
GCGGCGATGGTCGCGGTGCTGGCCCGCGCCGGCACGCAGGCGCTCGTGCCCGCCTCGCCCGGGATCGAGCCGCAGGAGGCCTGGCTGCGGCGCCGCTCGCTCTGCGCGATGCGCTCCGACCACACCGCCTGCCTGCGCGCGGCCTATGCCGACCGCACCGCGGTGCTGGCGGCGCTCGCTGGCCCGGGCGCGACCGAGGCGGCCGGCTGGAACTGCCCCGGGTTCGACACGGTGCGGCGCGCGGGCGCGGTGTGGGTGGGCGCCGACGCCGACGGCGCGATCGTCGCGCT
>NZ_JAILXZ010000028.1 GCF_020179475.1 Novosphingobium huizhouense
CCTTTTCAAGCCATTCGGCGATTTTCTGGGCGTTCTCGACATGGCGCGGCATGCGCAGGCCAAGGGTCTCGATCCCCATCAGGGTATAATGTGCGCCCTGTGGGTTCATCGTCATTCCAAGATCGCGCAGGCAGATGGCGATTCCATGGAAGGTAAAGGCCAGCGCACCAAAGGTCTCGTGGAATTTTAGACCGTGATAGGCGGGTTCGGGGGCAGAAAGGCTGGGGAACTTGTCGCTTGCGGACCAGTCGAACTTTCCGCTGTCGACGACCACGCCGCCCGTGACGGTG
>NZ_JAILXZ010000029.1 GCF_020179475.1 Novosphingobium huizhouense
AATGCAGAATGCTGAACGATCTGAAACTGCTGGAGCTGTTCGTGCGGGTGGCGCGGCTGGGCGCGATCGGCAAGGCGGGCGCGGAATTCGGCATTTCGCCCACCAGCGCGACCCAGCGGATCCAGTCGCTTGAAACCGCGATCGGGGCACGGTTGCTGCACCGCACCACGCGCAGCGTCTGCCTGACCTCGGAAGGCGAACGGCTGTTGCACCATGCCGAAAATATTCTGGAAAGCGTGCAGGACGCGGTCCTGGATGTCCGGCGCGACGATCAGGCCCTGCGCGGCAC